>DASPNW010000040.1:0-19225 GCA_035626335.1 Pseudolabrys sp. | reverse complement strand
GGGCGAGGGCAAAGCGCCGGGTTCAGGCGGCAACCCCAACACTGCATCGGGCGCAGGCGAGGGCAAAGCGCCGGGTTCAAGCGGCAACCCCAACACTGCATCGGGCGCAGGCGAGGGCAAAGCGCCAGGCGCAGGCGGCATCAGTCAATAAATCTCGGAAGGTGCGATGTCCGCTTTGGGTCAAAAGCGGACATTTGCAGCGCAAAACAGCGTGTCAGCTTTACCCCCAATAGCGGCCGCAAAAGCAGACATCTGCCCGAGGTCATGTCCGGTCTTCACCTAAAAGCAGACGTGTGCAACGCAACCTAGGATGTCTGCTACGGGCCAAAGCGGACATCGCCACACTTACTCAATCACCTCGTCAGCGGTGGTTAGGAGCGACGGAGGGACGGTGAGGTTAAGTGCCTTCGCCGTTTTAAGGTTGATTGCCAGATTGAATCTCGTGGGCTGCTGCACGGGTAGGTCGGCGGGCTTCGCGCCTTGCAAGACTTTGGCCACGTAAGTGGCGGCTCGCCGGAACATATCCTCGATGTTTGCTCCATAGGCCATCAAGCCACCATCGACCGCGAACTCTCTCGGCCCGTACATCGCCGGTAGCTGGCTTTTTGCGGCGAGCTCTACAATTCGTTTACGTAGAATGAAGCTGAAAGGGTCGTCGATGACCAGCAGCGCGTCGCAGCGCTCCGTCGTTGCAGTCTGGAATGCACTCTCGAGACCCTCGGCACCTCGTGATTCCACGACTTGAACCGAGACTCCCAGCGCCCGTGCCGCGGCGTCTACTGAATTCAGCTGGACCAGAGCAGCTGCATTTGGGGAAATCCAGAGGACAGCTATTCGGGACACCCCCGGAACGACTTCCTTCAGAAGCTCCAACCGTTTCCCGGTGAGGTCTTGGGAAAAGTAGCTCAGCCCGGTGGCGTTGCCGCCCGGCCTAGCGAGACTGGCCACAATTCCGGCACCGACGGGATCGGTGTGAATCGGAAAGACAATGGGGATCGTCGCAGTCGCATGCTTCAGAACGAGGACAGTGGGCGTGGCCCCTGCCACAATGACGTCTACCTTGAGGGCGACGAGCTCGGCAGCCAGCGCGGGGAAGCGATCGAATTTGCCCTCCGCAGATCGGAGCTCAAGCGCGATGTTCTGGCCGTCCACATAACCGATGTCATGCAACCCTTGCCGGAAGGCCTCAATGAGACGGGAAGCCTCAGGGCTGAGCGAGGGTGCAAGATAACCTATCCGTGGGATGGTATTTGATGGACCGTTCCTCTGTTGCGCGTGTGTTGCTATCGGCCACGCCGCCACGGTCGTACCGATAAGCGTGATGAACTCGCGTCGCCTCATTCCTGACCCCCAGGGACACGGGAGCGTACCTGCTCAACCTGTTTACCTGAAGGGGCCTATATCCGCTCCTACTCCAAAAGCGGACATGTGCGCGTTTATTCCAGAACCACATCCGCGGTGGCGAGCAATGCGGGCGAAACTGCAAGTCCGATCGCCTTCGCAGTTTTTAGGTTTATGACCAGCTCATATTTTGTCGGGGCCTGTACTGGTAGGTCGGCTGGTTTCTCACCTCTGAGAATACGATCGACATAGTTCGCGGTACGGCGATATTGGTCAGTTTCATTGGCGCCATAGGAGACGAGGCCGCCCGCTGTTACAAATGATCGTTCAAAGTAAACCGTCGGCAACTTGTTTCGGGCTGTCAGTGCTATGATCAAATCACGATGGCGTTGAGGCAACGGCCCCCCAACCACGATCATGCCGCCGTTTTGTCCCCGCGCGAACGACGATACGCCCGTTTCAATCGTGTTGGCATCGCGCACGTTCAATGGCTTCACCTCTACACCCAGTGTAGGGCCGGCGCTCTGAATAGCCCCAAACTGGCCGAGCGCACCTGGTAAGCCGGGTTGTTGCAAGACAGCCGCTTGCATCAAGCGAGGCACCATTTGCTTAAGTAATTCCAGCCACTTTGCGCCGATACTGTATTCAAACAATGCAAAGCCAGTGATATTGCCGCCCGGTCTCGCAAGACTTTCAACAAACCCGGCCGCGACCGGATCGCCTGAGACGGGAAACACGATGGGTATCGTATTTGTTGCCTGTTGCATCGGCCCGACGGCTGACGAGCCGTGCGCCAAGATCACATCGGGCTTAAGTGCCGCTAGCTCCGCGGCATTCCTACGAATTTCGGCGGGGTCGGCCGTTGCCCAGCGCACTTCGATTTCAACGTTTTGGCCAATCAGCCATCCAAAGTTTTTCAGTTCCTGCTCGAACGCTTGGACTTGGATCTGAAATTTCATATCGCTGGCATTTGCCGGCAGAAGAATGCCAATGTGGCGCGGACCAACATTTTGTTGTGCGCTTGCGGTGATTGGCCACAACGCCGTTGAGCCGGCAACTATTTTGATGAAATCGCGCCTTCGCATTGCCACCCCGAGGCTCAAGCCGCACATTGTATCAACGTAGACAAGTACTCCGGAAGGGCCACATGCAGTGATGTCCGCTTTTGGTCAAAAGCGGACATTCGCCATAAGCAATCTAGAGCGGAAACACCTCCACCGACACGTCCATGCGATCGAAAGCGTCGCCAGGCCCCTCCCATTGACCCGATAGTGGACACGCCTTCTCCTGTTCGCGTGCGACCGCAACAGAAATATGCTCGCCGCCGACCATCTTGTTATTAGTAGGGTCAAAACCCCGCCAGCCCGCCCCTGGCACGTAGACTTCAGTCCAGGCATGTGTGGCACCGTGCTGTCCTTCGCCCATCTGGATGTAACCGGTGACAAAGCGCGCTCCGAATCCCCAGTGCCGCGCGGCTTCCATCATCAGTACCGCGAAGTCCCGGCATGAGCCGCTACCGAGTCTGAGCGTCTCGCACGGCCCCTGAACTCCAGCTTCCTCACGACGGGCATATTTGAATGCTTGATGGATGTGTGAATTTAGCTTGCCGAGAAGAGCGAACGTCTCGATCTGTTGGCCAGGGCGATACAAATCCTGCAACCACTCATACAACTTTGGGCCGTCGTACGGGTAACTGGGAAGACGATACTGAATCAGTTCGACCTGCTCTTCAGGCGGATATTGAAACGGAAAGAGGCGTGCGGTTGGATCAATCAGACATTCGACTGGGCTGTCAGTGAAATATTCAACGTCCGCCTCAGCCACAATTCTCAAGCACTTCGATGGCCGCGCAAAAGTGAGAACGGCGATGGAATTGCCGTAGATATCACGCAGCCAGCGGATGGTGGCGTTTGGCTCTATGTCCAAGCGTCCGGTCACGATCCGGATGTCATGGCCCTCCCGCGGGCGCATCATGGCGCGATGTGGACCGAATGTGACCGGCTGCTTATAAAGGTATTCGGTTCTGTGAACGATACGGATGCGTTTCATAGAACCACTTTACTACAATCGAGGTATTCGCGCGGAACGGTTGATATCGGCCTTGAGCTAATAGCGGACATTCCCTAATGCAGCTCTTATCAATTCGACATACGCGCGTTCCTCACTCGCGTGGCTCGCACTGCAGACCGGTCAACAGAGATGCTGCGACCGTGACGCACATTCCGAACGAAATTTTTTGGTTCATGCCAGCCCTAGCAGAATCGCCAGCAGTTTGTGCGACGAACATGGGCCTGAGCCAGACAATAGAGCTGCGCAGACCATGAGCCCTGCCAGGCGAGCTAAGGTAATATTAGATCATGGACCGAGCGAGCGAAACGGGGCTTGGCCCTTCAGGGCCATCCCTCGCTGTTCTGTCTCTGTTTGTCCGCTTTAGGTCAGTAGCGAGCACACGCTTAAAAGCGGCGGTCCGACAACACCTGGTTATCGGACCGCCGATTGCAATACGGACTTCCTACTTAGCCTCTTTCAGCTTCTCCATGACTTCATCAAGGTTGAAGCTGGCCGCCTTTTGCCGCTGCGGGTAGTCCCTGAAGGTCGCCAGGAACTGACCCACGTAATCCTGCGCAGGCACGAGAAGGAAGACGTGGTCGAAAATCCAATCATAGTAAGTATTCGACGTAACATCCGCCCTCTCATAAGGGTCGGTGCGCAGATTGAAGATTTTCGGGACCCTCAAATTGGTAAAGGGATTGGCCCAGAGCAGCAACTGTCCATTGGCCCGCTGTTCCATGAACACGACCTTCCAGTTGTCGTACCGCAGTGCGACCACCTGCTGGTCATCGTTGATGTAGAAGAATGACTCTCGCGGACTCTTGGTGGCCTGACCGGTCAAGTAAGGCACGAGGTTGAAGCCATCGAGATGCACTTTGTAGTTCATGTCACCAATCTTGTAGCCAGCCCGTAACTTGTCGCTGACCTGTGCATCGCCGGCAACGGCAAGAATGGTCGGTAACATGTCGTGGTGAGCGACCATTTCATTTGATACCAGGCCCGGCTTGATCTTGCCCGGCCAGCGCAGGATCGCCGGCACGCGGTAAGCGCCTTCCCAGTTCGTGTTCTTCTCGCTGCGGAAGGGGGTCATTCCCGCATCCGGCCAGGTGTTCATGTGCGGGCCATTGTCGGTCGAGTACATGACAAAAGTGTTGTTCGCGATGCCAAGGTCATCGAGCGACTTGAGCACCGTGCCGACATTCTTGTCATGATCGATCATGGCGTCGTGATACGGACTCTGCCAACGGCCGGCCTGGCCGACGCTCTCCGGCTTCGTATGGGTACGCAGATGCATGTGTGTAAAGTTGACCCAAACGAAGAACGGTTTATTCGCGCTCGCCTGCCGCTTGATGAAATCGGCGGCGCGGTTGGCAATGTCGTCGTCGATGGTTTCCATCCGCTTCTTGGTCAGCGGGCCGGTGTCCTGACACACCTGCTTGCCGATTTTCCCGAAGCGTGGGTCGACGGTCGGATCGTCCCTATTGGAAGCTTTGCAGTCCAACACACCGCGCGGACCGTACTTGGCCTTGAATGCCGGGTCTTTCGGGTAGTCCGGCAGCTCAGGCTCTTCTTCCGCATTCAGGTGATAAAGGTTGCCATAAAATTCGTCGAAGCCATGCGCGGTCGGCAGAAACTCGTTACGGTCACCAAGATGGTTTTTGCCGAATTGGCCCGTCGTGTAGCCAAGCGGTTTCAATAACTCCGCAATCGTCGGATCTTCCTTCTGTAAGCCCAGCGTTGCGCCGGGCAGACCGACCTTGGTCATCCCGGTTCGCAATCCCGACTGGCCGGTGAGAAACGAGGCCCGACCGGCCGTACAGCTTTGCTCGGCGTAGTAATCGGTGAACATCATGCCTTCGCCGGCAAGGCGATCGATGTTGGGCGTTTGATAGCCCATCATGCCGCGCGAATAGGCGCTGACATTCGATTGTCCAATGTCGTCTCCCCAGATGACGACAATGTTGGGTCTCTGCTGCGTTTGGGCAGCGACAGGCGTAAGCCCACCAACGAGCGTTAGCGTCGTCAGTACGGTGGCGCAGCCCAGGAGCCATAGGGTTCGCGGTACCATGATGTTTCCTCATCTGACGTTAAGGAGAGGGGAGTGCGCTGCTTGCCTAAATCATTGCAGGCGACAACAATGCACAAAATTGTGCAATCGTGATGTCGGTATGTTTCGAGACAAAGCGCACCTGATTATGCGCCGGTTTGGTTGGCTTTCTCGCCAACCGCGCGCTTTTCAGGACCAGGTGCTGGCAGAGGCGGAGCTGCGGCATTTCCACGCGGGAGCAACCATTTACAACATTGGCGACGTCGCGCTCGACATTTGGGGTCTTGTGGAAGGCGAGCTGAGCGTATTCATGGCCCCCGAAGCATCCGCGCCATTTCTTGTGCACATTGCCAAGCCAGGCTGGTGGGTAGGGGATACTGCGCTTATTTCGGAAACGCCGCGTCGCGCAGAGTTGATGACACGAGAGGAAAGTTGGCTGCTTCGGCTTTCCAAGCAATCGATTTATCGGCTTGCGAAGACCGATCCAGAGACTTGGCGGCGGCTTGCACTGATCAGCATCGGCCATCTCGATCATGCATTGAGCATTATCGCTGGCTTGACGGATAGGGATTCTCGCGCGCGCGTGGCCATTGCGCTTCGACGGCTTGCCAGCGTGAGTGATAAGAATTCTCAGGGCAGGGCGACACTCAACGTCTCCCATGCAGAGCTCGGAGAAATGGTACACCTCACCCGCAATGCTCTGGCTCCGGTCCTCAAAGAGTTTGAATCTCTTGGCCTGATCAGCCAGCGATATCGGGCTATCGAAATTTCCGATATTTCGGCTCTCGACCGCTATGCGGTGAAGCGCACTCTGCCCCTCGACTTGCCGGATCAGGGGCGGCCGGCCAGCCGCGCTCTGACAAGTTGAGTGTAGGGGATCATAACAACGACCTCGACGATGAAGTAACCCGTCAGAAAGGCGACGAATTTTGCGAACGACTGTTCATCGAAGATGCCTCTGCCGACAATGAATGCGACACCAATGTTTCGCACGGCACTTTCGATGACGAGAACGGGTCTCTCTTTGGGCTTCATCCCATAGCCCATCATCTGACCGAGCAGCATCGCACCGAGAATGAAAAACGCGGCCGCAAGAAGGATGTCGCGGGCCAGCGTAAGCGCCTGATCCCGTACCGCCCAGAGGGTCGCAAGAAGAAGCGCAAAGATGATGGCAAACGACGCCAGCCTGAGGCCGATCTTCCGGTTCTCGAGGAGCTGAGGACCTGCCCACGCCAAGGTCATTCCCAAGGCTATCGGCAAAATCATCAACGCCATCAGTTGGGCAATAATCTTTGACGCCGACAAATATAGCAAAGCTGAATCGAACGCCGACGAGCCGGACATGACGTTCAGCCACAAAGGAATAGAGGCAAGGCAGAGCAGCGTACCGATTGCCGTGATCGTTGCCGAAAGCGAAACGTTGCAACGCGCAAGGTAACAATAATTGTTTGAGATCGGACCCCCTGGGCACAGCGCGATCAGCAATACTGCCGTTGAGACGGTCAGGTTGAGCCCGCTGGTCACGGCGACCAGGAAGCTGAGCGGCGGCAATACAACCAACTGTCCGAACGCCCCGATCAAAACCGGTCTCGGATGTTTCAGCAAACGTGCAAAATCCCCAACGGCCATTTCGGTGCCTGCAATCAGCATCAACACGAAAATGCCTGCGGGGACTCCAAGGTCGACCACGTATTTGAGCATACCCGTCGCCAATTCACCTCTATGAGATGGTTCGCCAATGTCCGCTTTGATTCAAAGGCGGGCCTATTCGATGATCGCGTCGGCGCGTCCAACCAATGATGTCGGTACCGTTATGCCGAGCGCCCTCGCAGCCCTGAGGTTGATGACCAGCTCGACTTTCGTTGCCTGCTGGACCGGCAGGTCCGCGGGCTTCTCGCCTTTGAGTATCCGGCCGGTGTAGACGCCGGCAAGGCGGTAAGCATCGGTGATGCTCGTTCCGTAGCTCATCAGGCCGTTCGCCGCCGCGAGGTCAACATAGGGCGAAATCGTCGGCACCGCATATCGAAGCGCCGCCGTGGCGATTTGCTTGCTTCTGCTGTTGAAGAATTGCCCCCCGCTGATCACCAGCCCGCCCGCGTGCAATTCGACCAGTTTTGGAAAAGCTGCATCAAAATCACTGTCGTTGCTGACACTCAGGACATGAATTTCCAGGCCGAGACTCCGGGCGGCCGCTTGCACGCCGCGTGTCGTATTTTCGAAGATGGCTCGATCGGTAGGATCAGCCAGAAGCGCGACGATCCTGGCTTTGGGAACCATCTCGTGCAGCAATTCAAGCCGCTTCGGCGCGACCTCAGTGGCCAATTGAGCTACCCCGGTGATATTGCCGCCCGGACGGTTAAGGCTGGCGACAAGGCCGAGCTGGACCGGGTCGTTGCCCATCTCGAACACGATGGGAATTGTTGCGGTCGCCGCCTTTGCAGCAATTGCAGCCGGCGTGCCGGTCGCGGCAATCACCGCCACTTCGCGACGAACAAGATCGGCCGCCAATGCAGGCAACCGGTCAATTTGACCCTGTCCCCATCGATATTCGATCCTAAGGTTTTTGTTTTCGACAAAGCCCGTTTCGCCGAGCCCCTTGAGAAGGGCGGACAGCATGGGAGCGTAAGGCTCGGGCGAAGCAGCATTGATGAATCCCATCACCGGCATCGCCGGCTGCTGCGCACGCGCCGCAAAGGGCCAACTCGCCGCCGCTCCGCCAACCAGCGTGATGAACTCGCGTCGCTTCATCGCCGCCCCGACCTTCAGGACAGACATATCGTATCGGGTGAAGGCTCCCTCTAGAAGAGGCCAATGTCCGCTTTGGGCCAAAAGCGGACATGCCGCCGGCTCGCGTGTTCACCGCGGTCTAAATACTTTACTGACGTAGATAAGCAGCATCGAGAGCCGCATTGCATCGCGCGGAAACCGAGCGCCTGGCGGTAGTCAAGCATCCGAGAATACTGCCTTGACCTGCGACATTGCCCTGGCAACGCTGCGCCGCGTCTCGATCACACCTGCGCGCAACATTGTTCGCCAACGCAGCACATCTTTTGGAAAGCTTGTCCTGGTCCCTTTTGAGGCATTCGAGCATGTTGTTTCCAAATACCGATACACCGGTGCACTGTTTTTGCAGTTCCTTACCGCAAGCTATCGCGGCAGCCCGGCCCTTTTGCGCCTGAGCGACATCAAAGGTAGCAGAAATTAGGGTCGTAACAGTGATCATTGCGATGGCACCAAAGCGGATAGTCCTCTGCATCGTCTCCTCCTCTAAGCTTGTTCATCGTGGCGGACATTTGCAGCGCAAATAGCAATATCTGCTTTGGGCCAATAGCGGACATCTGCAGTGCGGAAAGGCATGTCCGCTTTACCTCCGAAAGCGGATATATGCGGCACAACGAGCAACGTCTTGCGAAGGATAGCAAGAACCTCAAGTGGTGGTTGAGTTGGACCATGGGGCAACGTGAGAACTCGCGAAAGCCAACGTCCGCTTTGGGTCGAAAGCAGAGATTTGCGCTGCAACAAGCATGTCCGCTTTGCCCCCACGGAAAGCGGACTCTCGCAAACGGTCAGACGGCCATGTCTGCTGTTACCCCAAAAGGCGGACGTGTGCAGTGCACGAGTCCATGTCCGCTAAGGGCCAGTAGCGGACATTCGCAGCCAAACCCGCGTGCGAGAGGCCTTTAAATCTTTTATTGCGCCGACTGCTGCCTTACCGTCGCCTCCCAGTTTAGCGAAGGGCAAAGCATGCAAACGAGTGATTTTTCCGCGGGCGGGTATCGCTTCATCAATGGCGTCTTCCAATATTCTGCCGGCGTTGCTGCGCTTCCCGGCTATCGCATCATGCGCATACGCTTCATGTCGCCGGTCCCGTTGCTCGAAGGATTCCGCCGCATCGAAGCGACCCTGAAAGACCTCAAGCGTCCGACGACGGCTCTCTGCGCTTGCGAATTGAGGTCACCAACCCAGTTTTCGGAGCAAGGCTTCGCGGATTTCAACAAACAGTATGTAGCCACGCTGGCAAAATGGAATCTGTTCGACGGATCCGCCAATCCGGTTGCACGCAGCAATGTGTGTCCCGAAATCCAACCGCCGGCTGAGCCGTCGTTTCACGCCTTCTCGTTTAGCCTGCCGGATTCCGCAGCTGCGCGCTCCTTCGTTATCTCAGGCAGCGGAGAGGCCATGGAAGGTCATGCGAGCTACCGCGAGCGCACGGTTCGCCGCGGCGAAACCACTGTGGAGGCCATGCGAGAAAAGGCCGTGTTCGTGCTCGGTCAAATGGAAAAACGGATGCTGGCGCTCGGTTTCGGCTGGGCCGACACGACGGCAACCCAGGTCTACACGGTGCACAATCTTTATCCATTCATGGCGGATGAGATCGTCCGTCGAGGCGCCGCCCGGTCAGGCCTTACTTGGTATTTCAATCGACCTCCGGTAACCGGTCTCGAATACGAGATGGACTGCCGTGGGGTCATGCACGAACAAACCGTACCCTAGTGCAAGCAATGAGCAACGGCGCGCCGCTATCAGATTGCCGATATTTCCATGGGGAGTTCAACGATGCCAAAAGTGAGGATAGGCCTTGTCGGATGTGGGTTTGTCGCGCACCTCCATATGTACGCTTACAAGCGTGTCTATGGAATCGACGCGGATGTAAGAGCCGTTGCCGCGCGAGGCAACCACGTTGTTGATTTTGCCAAGCAACATCACATTACGACGACGCATCGAAGCTTTCGCGAGCTGATCGCTGACCGGGACATTGACGTAGTCGACATCTGTACGCCGCCTATGTTGCATTCAACGATGATTGCAGACGCCGTTCAGGCCGGAAAACACGTCATCTGCGAAAAGCCGTTTGCCGGCTATTTCGGGCGCGATGGTGACAAAGGACCGATTGGCAAACATGTACCGAAGGCCCTCATGTATGAGCGCGTCATGGAGGAAATGAACAAGACCTGCGCAACTATCAAGGCCAGCGGCAGGTTGTTCATGTACGCAGAAGACTGGATCTACGCCCCGGCGGTGACGAAAATAGTCGAGGTTCTCAACGCTACGAAAGACAAAATCCTCTTCATGAAAGCCGAGGAGAGCCATAGCGGCTCGCATGCCGCGCATGCCGCACAATGGGCGATGACCGGAGGCGGTTCGCTGATCCGCATGGGATGTCATCCGCTATCGACAGTACTTTATCTCAAACAGGTAGAGGGAAAAGCACGCAGCGAACGGATAACGGTTTCGTCCGTGACGGCCGATGTAGGGAATGTCGCAGCCTGCCTTTCTGACCGAGAGCGGACCTTCATCAAGTCCAATCCTATTGATGTCGAAGACTGGGGAACGCTGAACCTCACGTTCTCCGACGGCACAAAAGCCACGGTGTTTTCCGGCGACATGATCATGGGCGGAGTCCGTAATCTCGTCGAAGCCTACACTAATGGAGGGTCGCTGTTGGCCAACATCACGCCAAACAACCACCTGATGAGCTATCTGACTGACGAAGATAAGCTGGCTGGCGTCTACATCACCGAGAAAGTTGACCGAAAGACAGGTTGGCAGTTCATCTGCCTGGAAGAAGAGTGGACGCGCGGCTATCTACAGGAGATTCAAGATTTCATGGAATGCATTGCGCAAGGACGCCAGCCGCTAGCGGATCTCGAATTGGCTTACGAAACCATCAAGGTCAACTACGCCGGTTACTGGTCGGCCGATGAGGGACGGCGGATCGCGCTTTGATCATGTTTGCGATCACTCCGCCGGAGCCGCTTCTCTCCGTGGTTGGCGAAATCTTATTCCCTGGAGCGCGCCGACGATGCCTTGCGGCATGAAGATGATACAGAGAATGAGAAGGATGCCGTAGATCGTATTGGCGGCACCGATGAAATTGGTGCCGAACCAGACGCGCAGCCCTTCGGTCAGCGAAAGCGTCAGCAGCGAGCCGACCGTCGGTCCCAGCATCGAATATGCACCGCCCGCGATCACGGCGAAAACAATCTGCAGCGACACGGCGATGCCGGACACCGTCTCGGGATTGAGATACATCATATACTGACCGTAGATTGCACCGCCTAATGCGGTCAGCGCGGCGCTAATGATAGTCACACGAAGTTTCTCACGCAGCACGTTGATGCCGATTGCGGCGGCGGCATCTTCGTCCTCAGAAATCGCCTGAAGGGCCTCGCGACTGATGCCGTGATCGATGCGCTGCCAAACATAGAGCCCCACCAGCCACAGCACCACCGAAATAACGTAAAAATAGCTCTTTTCGGGAAATTGCAGCGCGTACCAGGAATGCCCGGCGGCCCTCTGCGTGAATCCAAGCGAGCCGCCGGTAATGTCGCGCGCGGCCACCAGTGATAACAGCACGACTTGGCTGAGCGCTAGCGTAACCAGCGCGAAATAGTGACCGACGACCTTGAGACGAAAGCACGGGTAGCCGATAATGACCGCAAGCAAAATCGAAACCGCGACGCCAACCGGAATGCCGATCCATGGCGTGACGCTGTAATAGCTCCAAAGCAACGCCGGCACATAGGCGCCCACGCCCACGAATGCACCGTGACCGAATGAGACAAAACCAAAGCGTCCCATCAGTGCCCATGCTGTGTAAATGAACGCCCAGATGAGAATCTGGATCAGTAAGTGCAGAAAATACGGTGGAACCACGGACGGCAGTGCAATTAGTATCGCAAGACCCAGAATGGCCGCTATCCGTGATACGCTCATCGCGCGAATATCCCCCGCGGCCGCACAAACATCAGCACGATGAAGAATGTGAATGCCAGCACATAAGATAGCTCGGTGTTGGAATAGTAGCCGCCGATCGAAATAATCTGACTGATTATGAAGGACGCAATGAAGCCGCCGATCATGTTACCGAGCCCGCCGAGTACACAGATCATAAAAATGACCGGGCCGAATGTGTTGCCGATGTATGGATGCACATCATATTGCAAGGCAAGCAGGCATGCGGCGAGTCCGGCCAGCGCACCGCCAATCGCTGACGTCACCAAATAAATTCGGCGCTGATCGACACCCATGAGACCAACGATCTCGCGGTCCTGGGCGATGGCACGAATTGCCGTGCCGATATAGGTACGCTTGAGAAATAGATAGAGCATGACTGCGCCAATCAGGCCGACGCCGAAGGCGATGAGCCGCGCGAAGCTGACGTAGATGGTCGCGATCTCAAGGACCGGGAGACGAACGCCAATATTACGGAAGTCGGTCCCGAACAGAAGGGTCGCGAAACTCTGCAGGAAAAATAACAGGCCACCAGTCGCCAAAAGCTGATTGATCGGAGCCGAATTGAGAACCGGCGCAATGATCAGCAGGTGAACGACGACGCCAAGTGCGGCTATGCTCAGGATTGCGATGAGACATGCCAACGGCAGTGGCACCCCGTATTCCGCGTAGAGAAAATAGATCACGTACATGCCGCACATAACGATGTCGGCATAAGCGATCCACACCACGTCGATGACGCCGAAAATCAGGTTCAGGCCTAGCGCGAGTAGTGCTAGTACGCCTCCGAGCAGTACACCGTTGATAATTGCTTCGATCAGATACGGATCCATTTCGCTACAACCCCATGTACGATTTGCGAATGAAGCCGTTGTCCTTGAACTCCATCGAGGTTCCCGCAAGCTTGATGCTGCCGACTTCAAGGAGGTAGGCGCGGTCGACGACGTCGAGTACCTGCTGGACGTTCTGCTCGACGATGAGGACCGTCAGCCCTTCGGCTCGGATCCGTTGCACCAGCTCGAAGACTTGCGCCACGACCAGCGGCGCGAGACCGGCGGAAGGTTCATCCATCAGCAGCAATTTTGGCTCAGACATCAATGCGCGGCCAATAGCGCACATCTGCTGCTCACCGCCGGAAAGCGTTCCAGCGGCTTGTTCGCGACGGTCCTTCAGCCTTGGAAAGAGGCCGTAGATCCAGTCGAGTCGTTCGGCGCAGCGCTTCCGCGCCTGCGGAACGAACGCACCGATGCGCAGATTATCCTCTACGCTGAGCCTCGGAAACAATCGCCTGTTCTCCGGCACGTGGGCAATGCCCTGCTCGACCATGCGATGAGCAGGCAGACCGCCCACTGGCCGTCCGTCGAGGGTCATTGTGCCACTGCGCATCGGGATGAGACCGGAAATGACACGCATCAGCGTGGTCTTGCCGGCGCCATTCGGCCCGATGACGCCAACGGCCTCGCCTTGCGGCACCTCGAGCGAGACGCCGAACAGGGCCTGGAAGGATCCGTAGCCGGCGGAAACAGCGGCCAGTGAGAGCATTGAACTTACGCTTTTTTCTTGCCGAGATAGACCTCAATAACGCGGGGATTGATCGCCGCTTGCGCGGGTGCGCCTTCGAATATCTTTTCGCCATGATCAAGTACGATGACGCGATCCACTATTCGCATCAACACGCCCATTATGTGTTCGACCCAGACAATCGTAATGCCCATGCGGCTGCGAATAGTGTCGAGCAGATCGGCGGCGCGTTCCATTTCGGTCGCGTCGAGGCCGCCCAGGCTTTCGTCGGCGAGCAGCAAGCGCGGCTTGGTCGCAAGCGCGCGGGCGAGCTCAAGCTTTTTGAGCGCGGCAGCACCAAGTCCGCCGGTTCGCGCGGAGGCGTCGGACGGCAGCCCAACCATTTCAAGCGCTTCCTCGGCCCGGTGCTGAGCTTCGCCGCGCTCCAAAGCGCCGGCTGCGCCGTAATAGGCGGCCAGCATTACGTTTTCGAGCAGCGAAAGCTTGCGGAAGGGTCGCGGAATCTGAAACGTGCGCGCGATCCCTTGATGACAGATCGCGTGCGCCGACAACCCACCGATTTCCTTGCCTTCGAGGCGGATCGAGCCCGACGTTGGGTGCAAGTTTCCTGCAATCAAGTTGAAGGTCGTGCTCTTTCCTGAACCGTTGGGGCCGATGAGGCCGAGAATTTCACCCTCGCGCACTTCGAAGGACACCTGATTGACTGCCAGGAATCCTCCGAAGCGCTTGGAAAGCCCCTCGACTGTCAGCATCGTCAATTACATGGCGTAAATCGACGACTTAGGGAGCGGCAGCACGGGCTCCTGCGTCCGGATGCTCGTTGGGTACACCACCGAAATATGCTCGCCGGCATTCTGCATGACGACCGGCGTCGAACGCTCGTTCTGTCCGGAAAGCTGAGTACCAGGCGGGAAGAACTTCACGCCATAGCCCTGAATCGTGCCGCCCGGCGGAATGTCGACGTCGAGCGCAGCCTTGCGTACCGCCTCCGGGTCGAAGCCGCCGTATTTCTCTTTCGCGATCGGCAACACGTTGTTAAGCAGAATCCAGGTCTGGTTGAAACCCATTGAACAATGCGGCGGCACGTCGATGGCGTTCGCCTTCACCTTGTAGCGCTCGACCATGATCTTGATAAGGTCGCCGATACCCGGTGCGAGCTTACTGGGGTCGAGAAGTTGCGCAGGCACCGGATCGATGTTGCAGAAATTGTCGATATCCTTGCCGAAAGTCGCGCGCAGCTTATCGAGTTGGCTATAACCGGCGCCGGCACCGATCAGCATCTTGAAATGCAAACCACTTTCGCGGGCCTGGCGCAGGAATAGGGTAATGTCAGGATTGTAGCCGGCATGCGAGATCACGTCAGGCCCAGCGCGCTTGAGTTTGGTCACCAGGGATGAAAGATCGGGTGCAGACGCCGAATACCCTTCGCGCATGACGATGTTGAGCCCGGCTTTTTTGGAATACTCTTCGTCGGCTGCCGCTACGCCAACACCATACGGTCCATCTTCGTGGATGAGCGCTACTTTCACGGTACTTGGCTCGACTCCAAGCTTCGCCTTCGCGTGCTCGGTAATGAAGCCCGCGAACGCCTGACCATACTGCTCTGAGTGAATCTGGGCCCGAAACACGTAATTGAGGTTCTTGTCCTTGAACACCGCGGTCGCAACCGCAGTTGTGATCCAAAGAATTTTCTTCTGCTGTTCGACCTTGGCTGCGAGCGGCACCGCGTGGGCGCTCGCGTAAACACCGTTGATAATATCGACCTTTTCCTGATTGATCAGGCGCTCGACCTCGTTGATCGCAACATCGGCCTTGCTCTGCGAATCCGCATTTACCGGAACGACCTTATACTTGCCGGCCACGCCGCCCCGTTCGTTGCACAGGTCAATTGCGATCTGCGTGCCGACGGCGCAGGCGACCGAGCCCCCGGCTGCAAATGGACCGGAGTGGTCAAAAATAACGCCAATGCGGACGGGTTCTGCCTGCGCGCTAGCACGGCGCCAGTCAAAGCTGAGCGCGGCAGCGGCAGCAGCAGAATTTTTCAGAAGTGTTCGGCGTGAAGTCTTCATCGCATTCCTCCCTGGAATACCGAGCTTCAGCAGTCAGTTTTCTTACTTACTA
The DNA here is from genome assembly GCA_035626335.1 of Pseudolabrys sp. Taxonomy (GTDB): domain Bacteria; phylum Pseudomonadota; class Alphaproteobacteria; order Rhizobiales; family Xanthobacteraceae; genus Pseudolabrys. Next base: position 3,408 of record DASPNW010000040.1, on the reverse strand, counting down.
TTATTGGGCTCAGTATTTGGAGAACGGTTTTGAATGTCAACGCGGGCTATGTGTTGAACTCTTCTTTCGGGGCACTTTTGGCCGGGAATGGCGAAATAATAACGCCCTTACGCTGCTTGCGCGATGTCGGGTAAGCGTCATTTGCAAAGATGAGGGCATCAGTGCCGCCATCGCATGTGCCCCCCGAAGCTCAGGACAGAGCGATCGTACCGCGTCAAACGGGCAGACTGAAAGGGGTCGGTCGGAGGACAGTTGGTTTCCGCTTTGGGCCAAAGCGGACATCCAACCGATCACGTCATTCGCTCGCCCAGGTCCGCGATATCATGCCGCAACCAGATTTACCTTTTTCACGTCCCGCTTTGTCCCCGTTTTGACCAAGGCGGCATGATCGGTAACTGTTTGTCCTGCATATGCGATGGAAAATGAGGCGATAGCATCATCCATCACTTCGCTTTTTCCCATGTAACCCGCGATCATGGCGGGATCCCCCGACCGCGCGTGGGCGCGCGCAAGGGTACGGCCACAAAGCCGTGCATAGTCTGAAAGTGCCTGCCCCTCACTGATCTCGCTTATTCCCCCGAGCCTATGGTTCTTCAGCGTACGAACGTAGAACTGACGGCCGGAGTCATCATCTTGCGAGTAACCGAGAAAAATATCACTGGCCGCCTGCATCATTTGCTGACCTTCAACAACACGTCGTCCTTGATGTCCCTCGTAAGTGATACCGCCACCGAGCCGCTCCAGCACGGAACGCTGTGCCTGTTTAAGCTGAAGGAAGAGAGGTTCGCTATCGCCTGTCATCAGCAACGCAACACAGCAGAATGTTCCCACGGATCCAACGCCGACCGCCTTAAAGACCAGGTCTATTATTTTATGCCGGTCAAGAATGTGACGTCGATCAATGCTCAAGCATTCGCGATACAACGCAAAGACACGCTCGGCATCGATCTTATGCGCGGCGTTGGCATGTGGATCGAGATGGAAAATGATCGGTGGTTTGTCTGCAATTCGTAACTCGCTCCCGCTCACTAAATGAGGAAAGTTGTCGTCTTTTTCGAGTCCTTCCCCGCGGGCCTTGCCGATGACCGTTGCCAATTTGCGCTGCAAAGCCCTGTTACCAATCGATTTGAGTTCTTCTTCAAGATCTATCCGGCTGTGCCAGATCTCCAAAGGCGACAGTTTAAGAAGGCTGAACATATGTTTCCGATATGCCGCGACGGTTGCTGCAGCAAGCGCACGAGCCCGTTTGTTCGTCCCTCCATTGGCCAATGAAGCGACCGCGGCGCTCGTCGCAAGACGCTTCAGGTCGACAGTGAAGTCCACACCCGGGAGCGTTTCGTCGAAATCGTTGGCGTCAAACAGGATGTTATCTTCCGGCGTAACGAACGCGCCGAAGTTCATCAGGTGGCTGTCACCACCGGCCTGGACCTTGATCCTGGCCACCGGCTGATGTGCCAGATCTGCCGCCATGACTGCAGCGGCGCCACGCAGAAAGGCGAACGGATTCTCCGTCATGCGTTTGTAGCGTTCGGGAACTAGTTCCGGAACACGTTCCGGGTCACTTTCGGCGAGGATCGCGACAGCGCTTCTTGAGCCCAGGTCCTTCAGATCAGCATGCGTTTCTCGCGGAACGCCTCGCCGGAGCTCCTTGCCATTTTTAAATCTTTCTGCACGCGTACCTAGATTCACAGTGCGCAATTCTACGGACAATGGCATTTAGGTCGCCCTCCAGTCAGCACCGTCGCAAAGAAATTATGTCCTCTCATCGAGCCAACCAAGCCTCGTCGCATTTGTTCGTGATGCGGGAAAAATTTACAAAAAAACTGGTCTTCATGCGATTGGACCGAGGGTCAATAAAATCAATATAAATCTCGGCCTATCTTGGTTCATTCACATCGTTTACGGCGTGATTCATCTCGACAAGCACGCGTCTGCTTGTGTTCTTCTTGAATATGGCGCCCACGCTCTGCTAAGGGCCCATGGCGAACATACACCTTTGCCGAGCGAACGGGAGTTACAGTGGCGCAAGAGCATTCCGCAGTGGAACGTCCGAAATCCTCATCAGACCGTTGAACGGTTCATTCAGTTCCAAAATCAGATAGATTGCACACGATGCCGACAGGCCAAAGACGCAAAGAAAGGCCAAAGCTGTCGCATTGAGGTCTGCAAACAAGCTGAAGCTCAAAAATATGATGACAAGCCAGAACACGAGAATGGCGAGAAAAGGTGTTGGGATCGAATTATCAGCCTCTACAAATAGCAAGAGGCGTGTTTGCACCAAATCACTGGTAACCTGAACCGCGCGCGCCTGAAGCGATCGCTGCGTTTCGTTTTGAGGCGACAGCCCATGAATTGCCTGATAAAGTTTTTCACCTTCACTGGTCGTTGCGAACGGCGCCGTCGTCACTTTCTCGTGCCACATCCGGTCAACAATGGGGTTTATTGCACCCCGTAACAGCTTGCGGACTGGCGTGGCCTCCGGGCCGTATTGCGCCAGTAGATTGTCGAGCAGAATGACGTTTGCAGTAAGCTGCTTGACCTGACTATTCCTTGTGTCGAACGAGCTTTTCGCGCCCGCAATCAATAAACCAAGGACAAGCGCGGCGATGGTTGCGGTGAGACCGGCGCCAAGGCGCACGACGTCCTGCGATTCCTTGCTGAGATGATGTCCCGGCAATACGCGACGAAAGCCGGCGCCAACAAAGATCCCGCCAAGCACCAGCAAAAATATCACGGAAGATAATGCTAGGGGGCTCATCGTTTGCAAAGCTCACACATCAATTTTGGCTACGTGGGTAGAAAAACACGCGAACAAGATTTCGCTCGCCGACCGCCTCACCGAGCACGCGAAAGGCAAAGAACGGAACTAATATTAAAAGCCCAAGGATGCTGGTTGCAACAAGCTGATCGAGACTGCCGCCTCCCATTGCGTCTAAGGAATCTGTCGTCTTCCGGCCATGGATAAGGCCCATGACGACCTCTTCGAGAGCGTTGAGGAACAGCAGCAAAAGAAAAAAGGCCAGTGATCTGTACAGCGTTGGCCAGATGAGCGGCAAGGTCTTAAACCGCTCGCCAACATGAAGAGCATGCCCTATCGACGCAAATTTGGCGCAGATGAGGGCCTTCACCGCCGCGAAACCAAATGGAGCAAACGGAATGCCCTGGTCCTTCAGAATCGTGGCTTTGAAATAGAAAATCGCGGTAAAGCAGATGTACAAATAGGCTGCAATGACAGCGAACTCGATGAGTTCATCGGTTATCCTTTTGCTGATGGGCACTTTCGACGATTCATCGCCGGTCATCCGCGCCTCCCAAGCGAAAGCAGGTTTTCAGTCAAACACACTAAATCTTCGCCCTCTTTTTTAGCTCTTGAGCCAACCGCACAACGTCATGTCCGCTCTCGCCGAA
>DASPNW010000039.1:0-2036 GCA_035626335.1 Pseudolabrys sp. | reverse complement strand
AGCATGGTTGGGAAGATGGTCGCAATTGCCGCGTGATCGTCAGGTATGCCGAGGGGCACATCGAGCGGTTTCCGACGCTTATAGATGAGCTTGTCGCTCAACGAGTTAGTGTGTTGGTCGTATTTAGCGAGCTTGGCATTCAAGCAGCTCAGCGCGCAACCACGACGATTCCAATCGTCGCCACAGCCAATGACATGTAAGCGTACGGTCTGCCACGCCTGGCAAGATCCTTCGCCACGTGAAATTGTGTGCCCCATCGACGGATGAGTTCAGGAGCGCACATGGCGACGGATGCGGCTACAGCCGTCTCAGGACGGCGTCGATGGACAACGGCTTACAAGCTCAAGATTGTTAGCGAGAGCCTGGCGCCTCACGCGAGCGTCACTGAGGTGGCGCACCGGCATGGTCTCAATCCAAATCTGATCTACCGCTGGCGACATCAAGCAAAAGCCGGAGGTCTGTCGAGGGCGCCTGAAGCTCAATCTCGCTTTGCGCTGGTCGCGGTTGCTGCCGGGAGCGGCGCGAGACCTTTGATGAGAAGCGATCACGATGGTGACCGCGTCATTGAAGTCGTTTTGCGCAATGGTCGTATTTTGCGGCTTTCGGAAGGGACCGCGCCGACACGGGTGGCGCCGCTGGCCGATGCGCTGGAGGCGCGCGGATCATGATCCCGGTGCCGATGGGGACACAGATCTGGGTTGCTTGTGGAGCGACCGATATGCGCCGTGGCTTCGATGGCCTAGCCATGATGGTACAGGAAGTCATAAAAAAGGACCCATATTCCGGGCATCTGTTTGCCTTCCGCGGCAAACGCGCTGATAGGATAAAGATCTTGTGGTGGGACGGAACCGGCCTGTGTCTGTATTCAAAACGGCTAGAGCGCGGCCGCTTTGTGTGGCCGCTAACGCAGGAAGGCGCTGCGATGTTGACGCCGGCGCAATTGTCGATGCTGTGCGAGGGAATTGATTGGAGAGCACCGATCCGAACCGATGCGCCTCGGCTCGCCGGATGATTAAATATTCGTTTGTTTGGTGAAAGAACATTTGATCAAGGTCGGCGAATCAGATTGTGATGCAGACCATGCGGTCCGACAACTCCCAAAAAGTCGAGTTCCTGCGGCGGCAGCTTGCCGAGAAGGATGCTGCGATTGCGGAACGCGAGCGCATCATTGCCGAGAAGGAGGAACAGCTTAACGAGCGTGAACGGGTCATCGCCGTTCGCGACGCGGAACTCTACGCCAAGACCCTTCAGATTGAAAATCTCAAGGCTCAATTGGCGGTTCTCAGGCGATCGCGGTACGGCCGTTCCTCGGAGAAGCTCGACCAGGAAATCGAACAACTCGAGCTTCTCCTCGGAGAGCTTGAGGAAGGCGTGGCCGAGGGCCGTACCCGAGCCGAACAGCTCGCCAAGTCGCCTGCAGCGCCGCGACGCGACAAGCGCAACGGTCACACGCCCCATGGCCGTAAACCGCTGCCAGCACATCTGCCGCGCGAGGAGATCGTTCACCCGCCAGGGTCGAACTGCACTTGCTGCGGCGGTACGGTGCTGCGCAAGGTCGGAACGCATCGCACCGAAGTTCTGGAGTACGTGCCCTCGAGCTTCAAGGTCACGGTTCATCTCCGAGACGTCATGAGCTGCCGTCTCTGCGAAACCATCATGCAAGCGCCGCTGCCATCGTTCCCGATCGAGCGCGGCCGACCGGGGCCAGGGCTGCTCGCCCACGTGGTCATCGGCAAATACGCTGATGGACTGCCTTTGCATCGCCAGACGGGAATTTATGAGCGCGAAGGGGTCGACCTCGACCGTTCGACCATGGCCGATTGGGTCGGCACCACGGCGGCGCTGCTGCGCCCCTTGGTCGAGGCGATCGGACAACATGTCCGGGCCGGCCCGGTGCTGCACGCGGACGATACGCCGATGAAGGTTTTGGCACCGGGACACGGAAAGACCAAGACCGGACGATTGTGGGTGGCAGTTCGCGACGAGCGACCCTGGTCTGGATCGGCGCCGCCGGCGGCCTTCTATCGCTATTCGCG
>DASPNW010000038.1:0-12988 GCA_035626335.1 Pseudolabrys sp. | reverse complement strand
CTGTTCGGAGATTTCGCGGCGTAGCTGGGCAGCGTCCTTGTGGCCGCGCATGGCGGCAATGTTGAACCACTTGTGCGCTTGCACCAGATCAATCGCTACACCCGCTCCCGCCGAATAGACCATACCAAGGCCGAAGCAATCCTCGGCAGTTGCCGGTTCAGTGCCTCCTGTCGCCATTTCCATGCTCGTCATTTTAGCTTCCCCCTTTTCCGACGGCGCGCGTCACGCGACCTGTCGGCACACGCCAAGTCCCTGTTGCCCGGAGCTATCCGAGTGGCGCGATCTTCGGGATAAAATTTGAATGGCAGTTTAAGTGATGCAATGAATCGAAAATGAACGCCGATCAGGACCGCGTCGTTTAGTGCCGCGTTGCCGCCGCAAATGGCCTGTTTCGCCCCGCATTGAGAGATCGCTAACCGAATTCATTGAGCGGTAACTAACCACCAAACGATCTCACCATCTTCGGCAATGCTCTAATACTCTGCTTTGTCATTGCCGCGCTTGACACCGCAAGTCGGATTTATCCGACTTGCAGCGCTCAATCCGGACAGAGCTCGGGCTGTCCGAGTTCTGATGCAATCCATAAGGCAGCGCCGACAAGATTTCGCGCGCTGCACCTCTTCATGGATGCGCTGGTCAAACCCGCGCATGACGACGGCGGCGCTTCCCTATGCCCAGTAGCGAGTCTCAACTCGCGCGAGCGCGCTGATTGAACAGCACCGCCTGAACGTTCGGATCCTTCATGTCGATGCCCTGACGGAGTTCGAGGCCGAGCGTCATGCCACGCTTGACCGCAGGCCGGGCTTTCATGGCGTCAAGCCAACGCTTGAGGTTGGGGAATTCGTTGATGTCCTGCCCCTGCCGCTCCCAGCCATTGACCCAGCCGACCAAGGCCATGTCGGCGATAGAATATTTGCCGGCAATAAACGGACGGTCCTTGAGGCGAATATTCATCACGCCGTAAAGCCGGTTGACCTCGTTGACGTACCGGTTGATCGCGTAGGTCAGCGTTTCCAACGCGTAATTCTTGAAGTGGTGCACTTGGCCTGCCATCGGCCCGACTCCACCCATTTGCCAGAACAGCCACTGATCGACCTCGACACGTGCACGTTCGTCGGCCGGATAGAATTTTCCGGTCTTGCGCCCCAGGTATTGCAGGATTGCGCCCGACTCGAAGATGGATATTGGACGCCCGCCCGGTCCTTGCGGGTCGATGATCGCCGGCATGCGGTTGTTGGGAGAAATCTCCAGGAAATCGGGATTGAATTGTTCTCCCTTGGAGATGTTCACGGGCTTCATCACGTAAGGCAGCCCGCATTCTTCCAGCATGATGGATATTTTGAAGCCGTTTGGTGTCGGCCAGTAATAAAGCTCGATGGGTTTCGTGGGTTTCGCCGATTTCCTCTTTTTCGTTTTTGTCCTGGCTGCCTTTGAAGCTGATCGCCTTTTCTTCGCTCGCGCCATGTCGTACTCCAATCCCGCTTTTTCCCGACAACCGAACAGAGCTAGGCGCGGCGACTGCAATCCGCAACCGTCGCACAATTTGTACCGACACAGCTCATACGTTTGCAGGATGGAGCATACAACCTATGCGGGTTATCCTGTTTTTACAGGTGCGGACTAGGGCCAATTTTCCGGCCGACGGCGCCCGCACCTTTTGGAAATAATGGGAAGTCAGCTCATGCACAAAGTCATGCTTGCCACCGCGCTCGCTGTTGGACTGATGACAGCACCAACACCGCAACTCATCTCGACCGCCGCCGCACAACAGCAGGCGCCGGACAAAAATGCCAAGCAGAAAAAAGAACCGAGCGCCGGACAACTAGCCGCGCGCGAGCGGCAGAAAAAATGCGGTGTCGAATGGAAAGAGGCAAAGGCCGCCAACAAAGTTGAAAAGGACACAACCTGGCCGAAGTTCTGGAGCGCGTGCAACAAGCGCCTCAAGTCGGCGGCCAACTAGCACGCAACAAAAGACTTCGCGCGCACACAACAAACGCCAAAGCGGATTCTGAAAAGAGCGAGGGCGTCGGCGAGATCTCAATCTCGCCGACGCCCTCGTATGTCATTCGGAACCGGGGCGCCGTAGGGCAACCGCATTGCGCTAATCACTCCATGACGCGCACCGGCCCGTATGACGCAATCTCCGACACGTAAGGTCGAAGATCGGGAAGTAGCGTCAGACTAAAGCTTCCTCTTCCGGCGCTTTGTCTTCTTCGCTGCTTTCGCCGCTGCCTTCTTCCTACGTCTAGCCATTGCTGCCCTCCTAGCCATGGATCATGGCGGGTGTCGCATCAGTACGCGTCGCGAATCGACGAGCACTGTGCATTCCATTTACTACAGCACGGCGAAAAAAACAGCGTTGCGCTTAAGGAAGTGTGTACGCGAGTGCAGCATGACGCGACGCGATGCAATCGCGCGACCAAAATTGAAATTGATCGCGCGCATGCGCAACACGCGACGTACGATTGCGTGCGCGTCGAAAAACTTTAAAAACGTTCGATGAAATAAGGGTTTTTGCAACGGCGGTATTTCGCTATGCACTCAGTCTGCGACGAATTTTTTGCGTACCATGCGTTGTGTTGCACCGTAGCGCTGTTGACAACGCGTGCGTTGATGCAACGAAAAAATTTTGCACAGATGGCCGCGCACAAGCCCGCGCACAGCCGGAATCGGTCAAAAACGGACGAATCGGTGTGCGGTGATTCGGGGTGATTCGCGCTCGTCTTGCGACCAAATGAGTCCTTCAGATGGATGAGACAGGCGCCCCACATGCAAAAAGTTTTGCACGCGCGCTGCTTCTCGAAACAAATTTGAAAACGTTGCAAGCAAAGAGGCCGCACCCGCGCGCGTCACAGCCCAAGTTTGCGTTTGAGGACCTCGTTGACTGCTTGCGGGCTCGCTTTGCCACCGGATGCTTTCATCGCCTGACCGACAAACCACCCGATCGCTTTCGGATTTGTCCTGGCATCGGTGACCTTGTCCGGATTTTTGGCGATGATTTCGTCGATGACCTTCTCGATTGCACCAAGGTCGGTGACCTGTTTCATGCCTCGCTGCTCGACGACGGCACGTGGATCGCCGCCTTCCTGCCAGATCACTTCGAATAAATCCTTGGCGATCTTGCCGGAAATCGTGCCGTCCGCGATGAGGTCAAGCACCGCACCAAGCTGGCCGGCTGATACCGGCGAGGACGCGACCTCCTTGCCTTCCTTGTTCAGCCGTCCGAATAATTCGTTGATCACCCAGTTCGCCGCCGTCTTCGCGTCTCGACCCTTGGCCACGGCTTCGAAATAATTTGCGGTCTCCCGCTCAGCGACCAGCACGCCAGCGTCGTAGCCCGACAACGAAAAGTCGCGCATGAACCGTGCCTTCTTCTCATCCGGCAACTCGGGCAGACTTTTCTTCAGCTGCTCGACGTAGACTGCGTCGAATTCCAGCGGCAGCAAGTCGGGATCGGGAAAATAGCGATAGTCGTGCGCTTCCTCCTTGGTGCGCATTGGTCGCGTCTGTTTTTTGCCGGGATCGTAAAGCCGCGTCTCCTGTTCGATGGAGCCCCCTTCTTCGAGGATCTCGATCTGACGCCGGGCTTCGCGTTCTATGGCTTCGCCGATAAAGCTTATCGAATTCATGTTTTTTATTTCGCAACGGGTGCCAAGCGCCTCTCCCGGACGCCGCACTGAAACATTGACGTCGGCGCGCAGGTTTCCCTTTTCCATATCGCCGTCGCAGGTGCCGAGATAACGCAGGATCGAGCGCAGCTTGGTGATAAAAGCCTTCGCCTCCTCGGCCGAGTGCAGGTCGGGCTTTGAGACAATCTCCATCAACGCGACGCCGGACCGGTTAAGATCGACATAGGAATATGTCGGCGACCTGTCGTGCAGGCTCTTGCCGGCGTCCTGCTCCAAATGCAGCCGTTCAATGCCGATGGTAACAGTGTCGCCGCCTTCGAGATCGACGGTCACTGCGCCCTCGCCGACCACCGGCGATTTGTATTGGCTGATCTGGTAGCCCTGCGGCAGATCGGGATAGAAATAATTCTTCCGGTCGAAGACCGATTTGAAATTGATTTTAGCCTTAAGACCAAGCCCGGTGCGGATTGCCTGCCGCACACATTCTTCGTTGATCACCGGCAACATGCCCGGCATCGCGGCATCGACCAACGAAACGTGGCTGTTGGGCGCGCCGCCGAATCCGGTGGACGCGCCGGAGAACAGCTTTGACTGTGACGTCACCTGCGCATGCACTTCCATGCCGACGACAACTTCCCAGTCGCCAGTCGTGCCTTTTATAAATTTTTTAGCGTCGGGATGAGCGTCCATACCACCTTGCTATCCGTACTCCACGGCGCGTCATTATCACGAGCGGCCCCTGCTGCCAAAATGAGCACTGGCGAGGTGCGCCGAACCCACGCCACCCATATTTTTCGCACAGCTGCCTTGCCAAAGCTGCAGCCCGTATTTCACGAAATGGCCCGATTTCTGCAACGATTTTTGCGAATTCCCGGCGTAGGCCGCGAACCCGGAACAGGCTTGCGCGACAGACGTTGGAAAGAACGTCATGAACAAAGACAGCAACGGTACATTCGGCATCATTATCGGCGGCGTTGTCGCGGTAATCGCGGCGATTTTTATCCTCAGCGGCGGCGAACTGGGCGGCAAGAAAACCGTTGAAGGAGATCAGGACCTACCCCCGGTCTCGACGGCTGATAAGTAAATTAGCGTCACCACCACGGCTGAGGACTGAATTGTCCCGCTGCCTGTTCGATCACGGCGGCAAGCGAGAACAACGTCTCTTCGTCGAACGGCCTGCCGATCAACTGCAATCCCAAAGGCAGACCCTGCGCATCGAGGCCGGCGGGCACGGCGATGGCGGGCAGCCCGGCCATGTTCACGGTCACCGTGAACACGTCGTTCAAATACATCTCGACCGGGTCGGCCCCGCCCTTTTCGCCCAGTCCGAACGCCGCCGACGGCGTCGCCGGCGTCAGCATGGCGTGCACGCCCGTCTTGAAGCAATCCTCGAAGTCTTTCTTGATCAAACTGCGCACTTTCTGCGCGCGCAGGTAATAGGCGTCGTAGTAGCCGGCGGAAAGAACATAAGTTCCGATCATCACGCGCCGACGTACTTCGGCCCCGAAGCCGTCGCTGCGCGTCTTCTCGTACATGTCGATGATATCGCGGCCGGGAACGCGCAGCCCGTAACGCACGCCGTCATAGCGCGCGAGATTGGATGAAGCCTCGGCGGGCGCCACGATGTAGTACGCCGGCAAGGCATATTTCGTGTGCGGAAGCGAAACGTCGACGAGTTCGGCGCCGGCGCCTTTCAGCCAGGCGCGTCCCTGCCCCCAGATTTTTTCGATTTCAGCGGGCATGCCATCGAGGCGATATTCCTTGGGGATGCCGATGCGCAGACCTTTCACCGATTTGCCGACCGCCGTTTCGTAATCCGGAACCGCGCGATCGACGCACGTCGTATCCTTGTCGTCGGGGCCCGCCATCGAGCGCAAAAGGATGGCCGCATCACGCACCCTTCGCGCGAATGGCCCTGCCTGATCCAGCGAGGACGCAAAGGCAACAATTCCCCAGCGCGAACAGCGGCCGTAAGTCGGCTTGATGCCGACAGTGCCGGTGAACGCGGCCGGTTGGCGGATCGAGCCGCCGGTGTCTGTACCCGTCGCTCCGAGACAAAGATGCGCGGCCACCGCCGCAGCCGACCCTCCGGACGAGCCGCCGGGTGTCAGCGGCGTGTTCGATCCCTTGCGCCGCCAAGGTGAATGCACAGGCCCGAAATACGAGGTCTCGTTCGAAGACCCCATGGCGAACTCGTCGCAATTGGTTTTGCCGAGCAGCACGGCGCCGTCGCGCCAAAGCTGAGACGTAACGGTCGACTCGTAGGTCGGCACGAAATTATCGAGGATGTGCGAGCAGGCCGTCGAGCGAACGCCTGCCGTGCAGAACATATCCTTGATGGCGAGCGGGATTCCTTCGAGCGGGCCGGCTTTGCCCGCCGCGATGCGTGCATCGGATGCTTTGGCCATGTCGGCCGCACGCTCCGGTGTCTGCAGCACGAAGGCATTGAGAGAGCGCGCCTTATCGATCGCCACCAGATGTGCGCCAGACAATTCGACGGCGGAGAATGTTTTTTTCTTCAGTCCGTCGCGCGCCTCAGCCAAAGTGAGCGAAGTCAGTTCACTCACGGCGCGGGCTCGTCCGTCGGTTGCTTCGGCTGTTCAGACGACGCTTCGCAGGCGAAACTGTCGTCGATGCGCGCCCGTTTCTTGGACGCGGCCCGCTCTGCCTCAAGGGCGTCGATCATCGACCAGTATCCGAGCTCGCAGGCGATGCACATCACTCCACCACCTTCGGCACCAGAAAAAAGTTCTCTTCGCTCATCGGGGCGTTTTTGACGATGTCATCGGCGATGTTGCCGTCGGTCACCGCGTCCACCCTTTTCTTCATCGCCATTGGCGTCACCGACGTCATGGGTTCAACGGCGTCGACTTTGACCGCCGAAAGTTGCTCGACAAAGGCGAGCATGGCGTTGAGCTCACCTTTGAGGTGATCGATTTCATTCTCGGCTACGGCAATGCGCGCAAGATGCGCAATGCGGCGGACGGTGTCGGCGTCGACAGACATGGAATTTCCAGGAGCCTTTCCCTTCTGTCAGCCTATAGCAGAGAGGCTTTCGTCGCGACAACCGCCCCCAATATCCAGCGCTATCTCGCCATGCGTCGCAGCAGTTGCCGCGACCCGGAGACGAATTCTTCGATCAACTGTCCCGCCGGCAACTCAAGGCCGAGGGCAGCAGCCTGGCCCGCCAGCATCGGCGAGAAATCGCCCGACCCTTGCGCCTGGGCCTTCGCATGTAATGGCGCCAGCGCGCCGCTCGCCAAGGGAAAGTCCGGCACAATCCCGCTCATCGGACCGAGTTCGCGGATCGCACGGTTGATCAGACCACGCGCGGGGCGGCCGCTGAGAACATTCGTGAGCACGGTGCTGTCGTCGCGCGCCGCCCGCAACGCCGCGCGGTGCGGCGGCAGCGCCTTCGCTTCCGGACTAAAGAGAAATGCCGTGCCGAGCTGAACACCCGCCGCACCGAGTGCGAAGGCGGCCACAATCGCGCGCGCGTCTCCGATTCCTCCGGTAGCGATAACAGGCACCTTCACGGCATCGGCTATTTGCGGCAGCAGTGCGAACAATCCGATCTGCGTCGCAACGTCATTGCTCAGAAACATGCTGCGATGTCCGCCAGCTTCGAGCCCCTGCGCGATCACGGCGTCACACCCATTTTCTTCGAGGAAGCGCGCCTCTGCCACGGTTGTGGCGGAACTGATCAACTTGCAGCCCGTAGCTTTCACGCGTTCGATCAATGCGGCTTCCGGCAGACCGTAGTGGAAACTCACGACCTCGGGCTTGAGGTCTTCGACAACTTCACACATAGCCGCGTCGAAAGGAGCGCGGCTTGCCGAAGGCGCCGGTGCCGCCGGATCGATGCCGAATTCAGCATAGTAAGGTTTGAGTTTTTCGCGCCACGCGTGCTCGCGCGCGTTGTTCGGCACAGGCAGCTTGTGCGCAAAGAAGTTCAGATTGACTGGTTTGTTGGCGGTCGCAGCGCGAAATTGCGACATCTGCGCGCGCAATTGGTCCGCATTGAGCATGCCGGCCGGCAGCGCGCCGAGCCCGCCCGCTTTTGCAACGGCAATCGCAAGCTCCGCATCCATCACGCCCGCCATTGGCGCGAGCAATATCGGATGTTCGATCTTGAACAGGTCCTGAAGACGTCGGTCCGGCCACATGGCATCCTCTCATAGTGAGGGCTCGACGCGAGACTATCGTGTCCCGCCGCCGGCAAGAATTCGCGATGGGTTTACCGAGGATAAGCGCATTGGCGAAGGCTGCGTGTGTGCAAAAGAAGAGGCAAGCCGCGTTGTAACCGGCTACGATTGCGCATGTCCGCACGCACCCATGACCGGTATCCCTACTCGCCTATCTCCGCGCGTCCGGTTTACGACTGGCCGGGCGGCAAGCGGCTCGCAATCTATGTCGGCCTCAATCTCGAATGGTTCTCGTTCGGCGAAGGGCTTGGTGCGGAGCTCGCACCGGGCGGGCCACAACCGGACGTGCTCAACTACGCATGGCGCGATTACGGCAACCGCGTCGGGATCTTTCGGCTGGCGGAGCTGTTCGGCGAGCTAAATCTGCCGGCATCGCTTCTGCTCAATTCGGAAATGTACCGCCATGCTCCGCAAGTGATCGCTGCATTTCCCGGCGCGGAATTGATCGGGCACGGCCGCAGCAATTCCGAGCGCCAGGGAGATCTCACCGAATACAAGGAGCGCTTGCTGATCGAGGAAACCACCGCAACCATCGAAAAACATTCGGGGCAACGCCCACGCGGTTGGCTTGGACCCTGGATTTCACAATCGCCGTTGACGCCGGATCTTTTGCAGGAGGCTGGCTACAGCTACCTCCTCGACTGGTGTCACGACGATCAACCAGTCTGGATGAAAACTCGCAGCGGCCGCATTCTTTCCGTGCCTTATCCGCAGGAACTTAACGACATCCCGCAGATTGTCTCGCGCAAGCGCGAAGGCTCCGAATTCGCCGACATGATCGTGGATGCGTTTGAGGTCATGCACGAGGAATGCACGAAGCGTCCGCTGGTCATGGGAGTAGCGCTGCACGCCTACATCGTTGGCTGGCCGCACCGTTTCAGACATCTGGCACGGGCGCTCAGACACATCATGCGCCGCGCCGACGAACGCGTATGGTTCACCACCGCAGGCGAAATCGCGGACTATGCGCGCCAGCTTCCGGCCGATACGGTGCCGTAAAGCGTTTGCACATGTCTGTCATCCTGCCGCTCGTCGAAGCCGCTTTGCATCTGCCCGCTCGCGGGACGCTGATCGGACTCGATCTCGGCACTAAGACGATCGGAGTGGCCGCCAGTGATCCCGATCGAAAGCTCGCAACGGGCGTTGAGACTGTTGCCCGGAAAACGTTCACCGCCGACGCGCGGCGGATCCTCGCACTCGCCGCAGAACGTTCGGCGGTCGGATTCGTGCTCGGCCTGCCCGTCAACATGGACGGCAGCGAGGGCCCACGAGCCCAATCGACTCGCGCCTTCGCCCGCAACCTGAGCAGGCTTACCGAATTGCCTATCGCTCTCTGGGACGAACGGCTCTCGACGGTCGCGGTCGAGCGCGAATTGATCGCCGCCGATGTCAGCCGCAAGAAACGTGCTGCGGTCATCGACCAGCATGCGGCCGCTTTCATTCTTCAGGGCGCGCTTGATCGTTTGTCGCGTTTGTAAAGAAAGAAGCCGCTCCGAAAAGCGGCTTCTGCTTCACGACCTCCCTGCGGCCTAGCGCTGCGAGTCGATCGAGAAATTGTTGGTGTTGTGCTGACGCGACCAGTGGTCGCCGTAATAACCGTATCGCGGTGCCGGTTGGTAGGCATATGCATCGGCATAGGGCTCGTAGGCGTAGGAGCCGTAGGCATAGCCTGGTGCATAAGCGTAACCCGGATCACCGTAGTATCCATAGTAGCCGTTGTTATAGGCGGAACTGGCGATCGCCGCGCCCGCTACTGCGCCGACACCGAAGCCGATCGCAGCGGCATTGCGCCCGTTCCACGCCTCGCTCGGCGACGACGCCGCAAGCGCGAGCGCGCCTGCCAATGTCGCCGCAGTTGCGTATTTGAAAGCTGTATTCATCAAGGCCTCCTTTCGTGCCGGCTTTTTGACGTATCGGAGCTCAACACGGGAACAGCCACGGCAGTTCCTGCAAGACACGGTCCGGCCATCACGAAAATTTGGCTGAACGAAAACATTAACGATCTGAGTGAGTGCCTTGTGGATCGAGGGGCAATACCCTTGCCGGGAGAACAAGTTGCGCATATAGGTCTTGCTTTAATGACCATTGCGCCGAAACCCTCCTTCGTCCTCAGCATGCGTCATCTGTTGGGGATAGAGGGGCTTTCGCACGCAGACATTTCCGGCCTCCTCGATTTGGCTGAGGAGTTTGTCGAACTCAATCGCCAGGTCGAGAAAAAGCGCACGTCGCTGCGCGGCCGAACTCAGATCAACCTTTTCTTTGAAGTCTCGACCCGAACCCAGGCCTCATTCGAGCTGGCCGGTAAACGGCTTGGTGCCGACGTCATGAACATGTCGACCAGTTCGTCCTCGATGCGCAAGGGCGAGACGCTGATCGACACGGCGATCACGCTCAATGCCATGCATCCGGACATCATCGTCGTGCGTCATCACGCGTCCGGCGCGGTCGAATTGCTGGCGCGCAAAGTGGATTGTTCGGTGATCAACGCCGGCGACGGTTCGCACGAGCATCCGACGCAAGCACTCCTCGACGCACTCACGATCCGCCGCAACAAGGGTCACATCGATGGCCTCCTGGTGGCAATCTGCGGTGATATCCTGCATTCACGCGTCGCGCGCTCGAACATCATTTTGCTCAATGCCATGGGTGCACGCGTGCGCGTCGTTGCCCCCTCCACTCTCCTGCCGCCCGGCATCGAGCGCTTTGGCGTGGAGGTTGCGCGCGACATGCGCGAAGGTCTCGCCGATGCCGACATCGTCATGATGTTGCGGCTGCAACGCGAGCGCATGAACGGTTCCTACGTGCCGTCGATGTCGGAATATTTCCACTACTACGGGCTCGACGAGAAAAAGCTCGCCTACGCAAAACCTGACGCGATGGTGATGCATCCGGGGCCGATGAATCGCGGCGTCGAGATTGACTCCATCGTCGCCGATGGCGGGCAGTCGCTGATCCGCGAGCAGGTCGAGATGGGTGTCGCCGTACGCATGGCGGTGCTCGAAGCGCTCTCACGAAATTTACCGAACGCATAACATGATGTTGTCCGACCGACGCCCGATCCTGCTCGCCAATGCGCGGATCGTCGATCCGTCACGCGACTTCGACATTCTCGGCGATCTGCTAATCGCCGAGGGCGTCATCCGAGAAACCAAGAAAGGTATCGGCGCCGCCGGCGTGCCGGAAGGCACCGAGGTAGTAGATTGCCGCGGTAAGCTCATCGCGCCGGGCCTGGTTGACATGCGCGCTTTCATCGGAGAGCCGGGGGAAGCAAATCGCGAGACGCTCGCATCCGCGAGCCAGGCGGCGGCGGCCGGCGGCGTCACGACCATCATTTGTCAACCGGACACCTCGCCCGCGATCGACAACCCGGCGACTGTCGATTTCGTTCTGCGCCGCGCTCGCGATAATGCGATCGTGCATGTGCATCCGATGGCGGCAATCACCAAGGGGCTCGAAGGCAAGGAGATGACGGAAATCGGTTTGCTCAAGGCGGCCGGCGCCGTTGCCTTCACCGATGGGGCAAAAAGCGTCACCAACGCGCAGGTCATGCGGCGCGCGTTGACTTACGCCTGCGACTTCGACGCCATGATCGTGCATCACACGGAAGATCCGGACCTCATCGGCGATGGCGTGATGAATGAAGGCGAATTCGCTGCTCGCCTCGGCTTGCTCGGCATTCCAAAAGCAGCGGAAACGGTAATGCTCGAACGCGACATTCGTCTCGTTGCCTTGTCGGGTGGGCGCTATCACGCGGCCTCGGTGACTTGTATCGACACGATCGAGGAGCTGCGCCGCGCCAAAGACGCGGGCCTCGATGTCACCGCCTCGGCGTCAATCAATCACATTACGCTCAATGAGAATGACATAGGGCCATATCGGACCTTTCTGAAGGTCGCGCCGCCGCTGCGCGCCGAAGATGACCGCAAGGCGCTTGTCGAAGCTGTCGGCAGCGGACTTATCGACGTGATCATGTCGGACCACAATCCGCAGGACGTCGAAACGAAACGGCTCCCCTTCGCGGAAGCGGCGCCCGGCGCAATCGGGCTTGAAACGATGCTCACCGCCGGCCTGCGTCTCGTCCATGGCGGCGAGATCGACTTGGTGGCCCTGTTGCGCGCAATGTCCACGCGGCCTGCGGAATTGCTGGGGCTGCCGGGGGGCACCTTAAAAAGCGGCGCGCCCGCCGACGTCATTGTGGTCGATACGGAACTGCCCTGGGTGCTCGACCCGGACGAACTCAAATCAAAATGCAAGAATACGCCGTTCGATGAAGCGCGGCTCACCGGCCGCGTGGTGCGCACAATCGTTTCCGGACGAACCGTCTACGAATACGTATGACTGCCGCACTCGCTTTTGCTTTTGGCTATTTGCTCGGCTCAGTTCCATTCGGGCTGCTGTTGACGCGCGCCACAGGAGGCCCGGATATTCGCGCCATCGGCTCCGGCAATATTGGCGCAACAAACGTATTGCGGACCGGCCGCAAGGGACTGGCCGCGGCGACGCTGCTCTGCGACGTGCTCAAGGGCACGATCTCTGTTCTCGTGGCGGCGCGATACAACATCGACGCGGCACTCGCGGCAGGTATGGGCGCTTTTCTCGGACACCTCTTTCCTGTCTGGCTGAAATTCAAGGGCGGAAAAGGTGTTGCCACCTATATTGGCGTGCTTATCGGCCTATATTGGCCCGCAGCTTTACTTTTTGGCGCGACCTGGCTCGCCGTCGCGGCGGCCACGCGCTACTCCTCGCTTGCTGCTCTGATCGCAAGCGCGTTCACACCAATCGGCCTGTGGTTTTTTGGCCTGCCCAATGTTGCCGCGCTCTTTTTGCTTCTCACCGTCCTGTTGTGGGTCATGCATCGTGCGAACATCGCGCGCCTGCTCAATGGCAGCGAAGGCAAAATCGGTACAAAAACCGCTGCGTCGCACTAAACTTATAGTTATATTCACATACAATCGGTTGTAGTCCTTGCCGCGGCTAGTGCGAGCGGGTGACACGTTGAAAGCGCCGACACGGGTGAGCGAAGAGGAGCTGCTCGACTGGCTGCGCCTCATCCGCAGCGACAATATCGGCCCCCGCACTTTCCACGACCTCGTCAGCCATTACGGCGACGTTCGTAGCGCGCTTGCCGCCCTGCCCGACCTCGCGCGCCGTGGC
>DASPNW010000037.1:0-50195 GCA_035626335.1 Pseudolabrys sp. | reverse complement strand
GCCCAGGTTCGCGCCGCCGAAATAGAAGATTTCGTGGCGCTTGGTCGGGCCTTTCCCGGTGATGAGATCCATCTGGTTGTAGCCGTCGAGATGGTTCTTGTAATTACGATCACCGAGCTGCACACCCTTTAGCAACTGCTCCGTGATGTTTGGATTTCCCGCAGCAGCCATGAGGGTGGGAAACCAATCGAGTCCTGACATAAGCCCATTCTCGACCGTGCCAGGCTTGACCTGTCCTGGCCAGCGGATGATGGCCGGTACGCGGAAGCCGCCTTCACCGACGGTGCCTTTGGTGTTCCTGAATGGCGTCATGCCGCCATCCGGCCATGTGAATACCTCGGCGCCGTTATCAGTCGTGAAGATGACAATGGTGTTATTGGTTTCGCCCATGTCATCGATGTGCTTAAGCAGGGCGCCGACGCTGTCGTCCAACTGCGCCATGCCGGCTTCTTCAAGACCGTAGTTGGTCTGGCTGTTCTGCATCGCCTTGTACTTGTCGGACAGGAACGTCCAGACATGCATGCGCGTGGTGTTGTGCCAGACGAAGAACGGCTTGTTGTCGCGCTTGGCCTTGTCGATGAAATCGTTCGATGCCTTCACCAGAACCTCATCGAACGTCGTCATGTCGTACTTTGCCTTGAGGAAAGGCAGGTCGTGCATGTTCGCCACGGTGGACATGTTCGGGAACGGAGGCAGCGGGCCTTCATCCACAATCCGTTGCTTGCCGATCTTGCCCCACCGCGGCATTTCAGTCGGGTCATCCCGATCGGTCGCGTAGCTGTGGATCAGGCTGCGTGGGCCGTACGTGTTGTAGAACTTCTCGTCGATAGGGAACGAATACCAGTACGGATCGGACATCGCGTCGAGGTGGTATAAATAACCAAAGAATTCATCGAAGCCATGTACGGTCGGCAAAAATTTATTGAGATCGCCGAGATGGTTTTTGCCGAACTGGCCGGTGGCATAGCCCTGCGCCTTGAGCGCAGTTGCCAGCGTGACCGCCTGCGCGGGAATGCCGACATCCGCTCCCGCCTGGCCGACCGTCGTCAGGCCAGTCCGGATCGGCAGCTCTCCGGTGATGAAGTTTGCCCGACCCGCCGTACAGCTTGCTTCGGCGTAGTAGTCGGTGAACCGCATCCCTTCGGACGCGAGCTTGTCGAGATTAGGCGTCTTTCCCGACATGATGCCTTGATGATAGGCGCCGATGTTGAACCAGCCGACATCGTCGCCCATGATGACAAGGATGTTGGGCTTTTTTTGCGCCTGTGCATTGGCGGGGCAAAGCGCGCTCGACAGCGCGATCACTGCAAGCAATGCACAGCCAAATAGTTTAAGCTTGTCGATCATCGTGCATTTCATAGTTCACTCCCTTGACACTACGCAGGGCGATACCCCGACAATGCCGTTCGAAATTAGTGTAAGTCGCGCATCGGGCCGCATTTGCAGCCCGTCGAAAAGACTATCAGCCAAAATGCTAGTCGGACGATGACAAGCGCGTGAGTTGAAAAACCGGCGATCAGCGTCGACAGAATGGAATACCTCCAAACCGGGTCTATCGAGCGAATGATTTCAGCAACTTAGAAGGAGGAGTCCATAAGCTCGATCTCGACGCTGGACCCATATATCGGGTGCGCTTCCGCCGTTAGTCTAATGTCGGCGGTAGGCGGTTGATGAACGACACCCCTTTGATTTACGACTGTGCATGTGTGTGAAGTACGCCGCGTGAACGCATGACAAACGAACGACCGGAGCCGCAGCCAGAGATCATTCCACCGGGTGCGCAACGGGGCACGGCGCGAATGCGCGTCGTCGTCGACACGCGCAGCATCGGGAAGACTCCCCCGCTCGCCATCATTCTGGTGATTTTGATTACCGGCCTCTTGTCGGCCATCATGCTTGTTTTCCTGCTGGGCGCGTTCCTGGTCGCGTTGCCCGTAATCGTCCTGTTCGTCACCGCCGCGATCATTGTAGGACTATTGCGTATCTATTTTCAGCGTTGAGGCTGATGCCTGCGAAGGCGCGGCAGGCCCGGATCCGCGTTGGTCCATGCGGCACCGGCCGTAAAAAGCCGCAAAAACTTCTACGAACTTTCAGTCCACTCTTCGACGGTTCGCCGTGCAGCACGACATCCTGGAATAAATAGTTGGATTGCGCGCGTTAAATCTTCGTCAGTGCAGAAGTTGTCGCATCGACAAAGAGCGGCGACGGACGCAAACTAACCTGCGGCTATTCGGGCACAGCTCCCTAACCTTTGGTCGAGTAGCCGTGAGGCAACAAAAGAGCCGCAGCGTCCGCCACACCGCTGCGGCTCTTTCTTATTGCCAGAAATCGCGAATGAGCAGCGGCGCGATTTAATGCTTCAAACCCTCCCATGGCTGCAATACGCCGAGCTCGCGGCCAAACTCTTCCGGATCGACATCCTTGCGCACGACACCATTAAACCGGAGCTCCAAAACATAAAACTCTCCAAGTTGCCGCTGCAGGGTCGCATCGCGCGAGACCTTCAGTATCTCGCGGTCCGTGGCAATCTTGCGGTTGATCCGCTTGACAAGCGACCGCATGGTCACCGCGACCGTCTGCGCAATGGCTTTCCTGTTCTCCATCCCGTTACCTCCCCAAGCGAATGAGCAAACCGCCGCGCGACCAACTATCAGCGCAGGAAGAATTCAAAAGTATGGGGAAAACAAATCGAAATTGTGCCGCGGTGAGCTGTCTATTGTGCGCTGTGGAGCACACCGGCGATCACATAACCAATGCTCACGCCGACTGACAGCACAGAAACAAAACTCAATATCGTCATGGCGACCCCCTCGCCGCCCAGCCGGGAGCTACGATAGTTAACTTTTGCGAAACGCGGTGGTGCAAACACACCACCCACCCAAGCTTTACAACCATCGGGCATTGCGCACCGATATACCTGCTACCAGGCCAAAACGCGCTATTGTGATGGCCAACACACTCCTGTCGCCGCGCCCCCCATAGAGTGCGGATGCAGCAATGGGAGAGGGTGTAATGTGGCGTATCCTGCTTCTTCCTGTGACCATTCTCGTCTTCGTTTTGTTGTGGTTTACATCGCCACTCCTATTTGTCGAAGCGCTATGGGTCGCCGGGGCCGTTCTTGCGTGCTCGATTGTTGTCCTCATTGCCAAGCGCGCCGCCGCCTAGCCTGAACACATCCGCGTTCCGGCGAGCACCACGCGTCAGCGGCCGCCAAGCGCCAATAGCGGCGCCTTCGAAACGTGCTCAGGAGAACAACGATATGGCGACCTGTATCTGGTCCGCGGCCGAAGTTACCAGCTCGTTATAGTCGATATGCCCCTGAGCGGCGGCCCTGAGAATACACTCAGCAAGATATACCTTGACCGCTATCGTCGAATATTTCGCAGGCACCCTTGTCATGACATCGTCGAGTGCTTTCCTCATGTCGTTGACGAGTTGGCGTTCGAATTTTGCCATGACAAAGCTCCCATTGAGCCCCCACGTCGCGCCCGTTCGCGAGCGTCACAAGAACTGATTCTTTCTAGATGATCCTTCTGGTTCTTGCCCGGCGTTGCTGAGAGATGGCCGAGCGCACTCCATAGCCAAGAAAGAACCCGACAAAGAACGTCACGACTAGAATTGAGACGGCAAGATCCACGGCACGCCTCTCTGGGATCAGTCGCCCAATCGCACGTTGTAAACTTTTCGAGGCAGCAAATTGGCGAAGGCCGGTATCGAGCGTGTAAAATTATCGGCAAGAGGCGTAACAATTGCGCGAGTTCAACCTCGATAGACTTTCGTCCTAGGCGAGGACGATAAAGCATCACTCGCATAATTTTTTTCGTTCTTTCGCTTCGTCCGGTGCTTTTCCAGAACGCTATTTTTGCATCCCAGCCACTCACAACTGCCGAAGCCCCACCTTGGAACAGACGCAATCAATTGCAGTTTATTTCGATGGGCCGATCCAGGGCCCGATGCCTCAATGTCGCAACTAAGGAGATCTCAATGAAGCTCGTTATTCTTGGAGCTTTGATCACGGCCCTCATCGCCGCTTCGCCGACAGCTTTTGCCCAGCAAACCACCAACCAAGAGGTGAAGGGTCCGATGAAGGCTTCTCATGCGCACAAGCATGAGGGAAAGACCGTGGGCGCCAAACCCGCAACACCCGACTCGGACAACACTTCGGTGCCGGGCGCAAGTGTCGACAAGGATGACACGGCCCCAAAGGCAAAATAATTTCCCCACCATGAGAAGGCCGCTCGTGACGGGCGGCCTTCCCCTCTTCCGCCGCCGGCCTCAAAAACTAAGCCCGAGCGACAGACCCGGGCTTAAAGCGTCTCGTTTGACAATCAATTCACGAACGGCGGCCGGATGCCTTGGTGAGGTCTGTCTCGACGCGCTCGGCAGTGGCCAACGCCGCCTTTTGAGCCAGCCCGGCAAGTTCCTGCACCTGCTCGGTGAGAGTCTCGAACTGCTTGCGCGAATGACTGGTCGACAATTCGAAAAACTCCCTGGGAGATTTCACGCCCGACAGTTGTTGGACAAACTCAAGGGTCGCCTGCACGTTGGCTTGAGCGAACTCAATGAGTTTGGCGTTGTAGTCTTGCGCACGCCTGATGGCCGTTGAGTAGCTGTCTTTCATCAAATTCATGGCGTCTCCGGCGGCGGCGCTCATCTCCTGCAACGTTTCCTTGGCCTGCGCGGAGCCAGCTTCGGCGGCTTCACGAAGTACTTGCGTACCGTTACCGGGAATGCCGGCGGACTTTGTCGTCGTGGTTCGATGGGGGGTGTTCATGGCGCTTTTCCTTTTAGGACGTTTTGTGGGGGCGGGCCTTGACTCGTCGATGTTTCCGGATTTTTGGCATCGATCATGCGAACCTAACAGCTAGGGAGTCAAATATTGCAGGACAATATGGCGCACCTCGGCGGTCACAATTCGTGATCGGAGGAGTTCCAGGTGCTCAGGCGCGGGGTCTCCGATACGACCGCCAATATTCAACCAGCGTTTGCCAATAGACAATGAGAGACACAACAGCGGCCAACACCAGCGTGGCCATCGCCATCTGAAACAGCACGAAGCCAGGCGCGTCCTTGCTGACAAACACACTCGCGACATCGGCGCCGGCGTTTAGCAGCGCATCAGCAAGCCAACCGAGCCAATCGAGCATGGCAATCTCCCGGGCAACATCTGTCCGCCGCAAACGCTCTATGGTTTAACGACATTTCCGGTGCGTTTGCTACTGCTGAGGGCGCCGCTTCTTTGCGGGCCTGCGCTCCGTTGTGGCCGCAACGAAATACGGATTCCGATTGCAAAAGCCGCGATTGCCGGCGAGCACCGCCGGATAACATTGCTCGATGGATTGGTATTGGCAGTCCCAATGAACGTCGAGACCCGTATTGATGACCGCGCACCAGGGAGCCTCGTAGGCGGCCGCTGGCTGTGGGCCGAAGGCCAGAGAAGCAAGGGTAACGGCAGCTGTAAAAATCAGTCGCGTCATAGCCAACCTCCGTGGTCGATGCTGGCACTTTGCTCCGGTCACGCAAAACCTTGGTGAGCGGCGTCACAGAAAGCGGACAATTATTTGGCCCTCATCTGGTTACCACCCGCTTTGCCGGCGAAAGTGGGGTCACCGGAACTGGGTATACCGCGCGCGCGATGGCGCGACTAACTGCGGCGCGAGGGCGATGTACTCAAGCGAGAGATTCTTCATGACCTCAATGAGACTTCTTTTTGCGGCCGTTGGCGCGGCCGCGGTGATAGCTACGCCGGCACTTGCGACCTCAAGTCACAAGGGAAAGGCGTCGCATGCTTATGCGTCACAAACCCAGCCGGATGCCACCAATTCAATTATCGGGTGGGATGGCCGGCCGCTCGGTACGGATCCCGATCCAAACATTCGTTTCCAGATCATGCGAGACCAGAGCCAGGGCGGCGATTGATTCTTGACAAACCTGGTGTAATGGAGAGGCCGCCGACGGGCGGCCTCTCTTCATAAAAAGCTGCGGGCTGTTGCCGAGGGGCAAGCCTTGAGAATGCCGTCGCCACAGATTAGCCGCCGATCACCGCCAGCGTAGGAACGGTGCGTCGACTCAAAAAAAGGGACCGCTGCGTTGTGGCTCGCAGCGATCCCCCCACGATCGGCCGAAATAGGGGACCAACCCTACTTGGTAAACGTTCGGCGTCTCGCGCAGGTAACATCGTCCCGTTCATTGGCCCTGGCTGTGTTGTCGATCACAGCGCCAGGGCCAATGCGTTTTTTTGTGATGGCGGACACAGGCTTTGTTGGGGAAACGCACTCCAAGACGCGCTTCAGCCTTCCGTAACCAATTGCGCCCAGTCTGTCCTGGCGCATTGGTATTGCGTAGCGCACTGGAGCCCCGGGCCAAATCAGACAAACCTGCCGGGGCTCTTTTTATCGTATACGAGTCGACGCGACCGAACCTCCGGGGTGGACTCGTATTTTTGCAAACACTTTGGCGATCGCTGCTCGGCAATTCAGTTTTTTATCAAACCTTCCTCGGCGAGCCAGCCGTGGACGGTTTCAAACTTGTTGCCGGCCGAGAACGCCAGAAGCTCCGCCCTATTCCTCTCCAGATGCAAAAAGAACGCCCCGAGCGCGCTGTCGTCCCTGGCAATATCGGCATGCCTGTCCGCCCAAGCACGCCATTCCTTGATGATATTGCGCTTGTCCGAGGTCCATATCTCTCGTGGCCCTCTCGGCATTAGTTATTGCTTTTCCGCATGCGTGGCTGGCTGCTCAATGGAAACCGGGTCGGATGCCGGAAAAGTATTTTTAAGAGCTTCGTCAAGCGCTTTCTCGTCGCGCCTGCGCTCGCGCTTGTTGTGATCTTTATCTTTGTAATGGGGTTGCTGTTTCGGTTCGGCCATCATTCGATTTTCTCCGAACCCCCGGCCCGATTGCACACTACTCCCGGTCACTCATCGCGTCGAGGATCGTTTGGCGCAATTCTTTGTGCCGCCCGCGCAGCACAATTCATTGGCGGGCGCGGCGCGACGTAACCTTTCGCGGTCATCCATCGAAGTAGACCTTGGGCACACATTTGCGCCCGCACCGGCCTCGGTGCACACCGCCCGGTGAGAGCATGAGCGCGACAGGTCAATATAACGTGATGGCATCTTCTTCCTGTGGCACTCATTTAGCGCCCTTTCCCCACCGCCCCGCCTCCAAGAATGTTATTGTAACGGCCTATTCGTGGAACGGGCGACCCGAGCGCCGCATGAACGCCACCTACACGCAAGATGCCGGCGCGGACTTGCGCCGGTCGGCCTGGATGGCAGCGGCGCAAGCCGGAGATGGCGCCGCCTACCAGGCGCTGCTGCGCGACTGCATCCCGATCATCAAATCCGTAGCAAGGCGCCGCGGCGTTACAGCCGATCACGTCGATGACGTGGTGCAAGACGTGTTGTTGACCATTCATCGGGCGCGGCAGACCTATGACCCTCGCCGGTCGTTCACAGCGTGGCTGTGTGTCATCGCCGACCGGCGTGCGATCGATCTTCTTCGGCGTGTTCGCCGGCAGGATTTGCGCGAGGTCCATGCGCCGCTCGCATTCGAGGGCCATGCCGATCAGGCTGCCGATCCGGCGCAGGGGCTTGCTCACGCCGACGCGACCAGCACCGTCACCCGCGCGATCGCGAGTTTGCCCGCCCGCCAACGTGAGGCGGTACAGCATCTGGTGCTGGAGGAGCGTTCGCTCGCCGACGCCGCCGCCCTCACGCGACGCACCGCGGGCTCGCTCAAGGTCAATCTGCATCGCGCGCTGAAAGTGCTTCGCGATAAAATTGAGCGCTGGGACTAAGGCCATGAACACATCCTCGAATCGCGACTCCGCGAACGACCGTCTGATAGGCGACCTCGCCGCTGATCTTGCGCCGGTGCAGCGGCTCAGGCCACCGAATATGCGGGCGTTTGCCTGGCTTGCGGTCGTGGCTGCGACCGCGATCGTGCTCACCGCGATCGCAGACGTCTCGGCGCTCTGGCATCGGCTGAGCGCGGCGCCGGACATGTGGCTCGCGGCGACAGGGGCGGCATTGACCGCGATCTTGGCCGCCATCGCCGCCTTTCAGCTCAGTCTGCCGGACGCCCGCCGCGCATGGGCGCTGCTGCCCGTTCCGGCAGCGCTATTGTGGATCGTCGCGAGCGGCCTCGGTTGCCTGCGCACATGGCTCCTGCCAGGGACTCATGTCGCCGACCTGGGTGAGGCACGCGATTGCCTTGTCTTCATCGTCGGACTGGCGGTGCCATTGTCGGCGTTGCTCATCATAATGTTGCGGCGCGCTTACCCCCTGCAACCGGAACTGACGGCGCTGGTCGCCGGGCTCGCCTCCGCCGCGGCGGCCGCCACATTGCTCAACTTCTTTCATCCGTTCGACGCGGCGGCGACCGACCTCGCGGTCCACCTATTCGCGGTTGCCCTGGTCATCGGAGCAAATTGGGCCCTTGGCGGGCGCCTGCTTGCGACCAATTTTTCGCGTCATGACGTAACCCGCGCCGCGGCTCGCCCGAATTAGTGGTGGTGGGATGAACGTCCCCACCGTCCAACCTCCTCAGGAGTATCCAATAATGACACGTTCTCGCATCGCCACGGCCCTGTTCGCGGGCCTGATGTCGCTTTCGCTCGCCGGCGCGCCGGCCGCTTTTGCCCAGACCAAGGACACCATGGGCAAGCCGGACTCAATGAGCAAAGACAGTATGTCCAAGGACAGCATGTCGAAGGATTCGATGAAGAAGGACACGATGTCGAAAGACAGCATGTCCAAGGATTCGATGAAGAAAGATGACGGAATGTCCAAGGACAATATGAAAAAGTAAGTTTGCGACGCGGTCGGGCTCGTATCCGCGCGCCCGACCGCCGTCACGTGGCTGCGATAGCTTTTGTCTAGCTGTGCCCCTCACCCAAAAAACGATGCAACGTGGCCACGACTTGTGCGCCCTCCCCGACCGCCGAGGCGACGCGTTTGATCGAGCCGGAGCGGACATCGCCAATGGCGAAAACGCCGCGCTGGCTTGTTTCGAGCGCTTCGCCATCGGCTGAAACATCGCTGCCGGTCAAAACGAATCCCTTCGAGTCCAGCGCTATGCCGGAAGTCGCCAGCCAATCCGTGTTCGGTTCTGCGCCGATGAAGAGAAACAGGTGGCGCACGGGCCGCCGTACAATCTCTCCTGACGGCCCCCGCCAGTGGACCGCCTCCAATATGTGGTCATGGCCTTCCAGCGCGCTGATCTCGGCCTGCAGCACCACTTCGACATTTGCCAACCCGGAAATTCGATCGACCAGATAGCGCGACATGCTTGCCTGCAAACTTGGTCCGCGCACCAGCAGCCACACTTTTTTGACGTAGGTCGCAAGATAAACGACCGCCTGTCCCGCCGAGTTCCCGGCGCCGACGACGACGACCTCCTGCCCGGTGCACAGCCGCGTCTCGATCGGCGACGCCCAGTAGTGAACGCCCGTCCCCTCGAATTCCTCAAGATTGCTTACGGCGATGCGCCGATATCTTGCGCCGCTGGCAATAACAATCGAGCGTGCCGTCGCGCGTTCATTGTAGGCCAGCCGCAATGTGAATCGTGCATCGCCGGGCTTGGAAGCGGCATCGAGGCTGAGCACCTCATCGGGGATCGCCATTTCGGCTCCGAACTTTTGCGCCTGATTGTAGGCGCGCGCCATCAGGGCAATCCCGGCAATGCCGGTCGGAAAGCCCAGGTAGTTCTCAATTCGCGCGGAGGCGCCAGCCTGTCCACCAAACGCGCGGCAGTCGAGCACCAGCACCGAAAGCCCTTCCGATGCCGCGTAAACCGCCGTGGCGAGACCGGCCGGGCCGGCGCCGACAATGGCCACGTCATAAACTCGATCTGGATCGATCGGCCCAACCATGCCGATGCAACGGGCAAGTTCGACTTCGCTCGGATTACGCAGAATCTGTCCGCCCGGACACAGAACGATAGGCAACTGGCCAGGATCGACATGGAAGCGTTCGATGAGCGCTTTTGCCTCGGGATCGGTTTCCGGATTCAGCGTTTGGTGCGGGTGTCCGTTGCGGCGAAGAAACCCCACAAGCCGAAGCACATCGCCATTTTCATTGCGGCCGACGATGACCGGTCCGCCAGCGCCGGTTTCGAGCAGACCGACACGACGAAGAATAAGCGCGCGCATTATTCTTTCCCCGAGCTCCGCCTCCGATATGAGGAGCGCCCGGAGACTGTCCGGTGGAATGATCAGGGCTTCGACCGGCCCCTGCGCGTGCCCGTCGACCAAGGCAGGCCGGCCCGCCAATTGAGCCAGTTCGCCCATGAAATTTCCCGGACCGTGAGTGACGATGAGCGCACGGCGGCCCGATTCGTCGTGCTGGGTTATGTCGACATGACCGGCCAGGATGATCGTCAGGCCGTGACCGATATCGCCGACTTCGACCAGAGCTTCCCCTGCCCCGTAGGAGCGCACCGTACCGAACCGGCGCACGCGCTCGATTTCCGACGGATCCAGAGTCGGAAACATCTGGGGGTGTCGCGTGAGAATGATCGGTTGTGTCGGCGCAGCCATGATCGTCGCAATCTACTACGAGTTACCGGCCCGCGACACAAAGTGGGCTTCGGTTGTATCTCATGGCAGCCCCCGGATTTTGTCGGGACGGCCAAGGACTGGAAATGGTAGGAGTGATGTCCTCAAATATCACGCGAGACCCACCATGCCGCGTTATTATTTCCATCTCACCGATGGCAAGCAGGTTCTGAACAATCACAAGGGCATTGACCTGACCGGCAATGCCGCCGCTCGCGACGATGCGGTGGCGCTCGCACGCGATCTTAAACATGGCGCGGTCATGCCGGGCTGGAACTGGACCGGCTGGTTTGTCAGCATCGTGGATCAGCATGGACACAAGGTCGACGAGGTGCCGATCGCGGATGCTTGAGGATGACAAAGGCGGATAAACCGGACATTTGGCTAGCCGCGGGTGTTCGCACACCGTTTGCCGGCGTCGACGGTCCGTTCGCCCATCGTGATTCATTATCGTTATCGGTGCCTGTCGTACAGGCGATGGCGGCCCGCGTGACCGGATCTATCGATTTTGCGGTCTGGGGCGCGGTGGTGGTCAATCTCGCTTACGGCAATCTTGCGCGCGAGGTCTGGCTTGAAAGCAAGCTCGATCCACATGTCCCGACGTTCACGACGATCATGCAATGCAGCACCAGCATGGTTGGCGTTTTCGAAGCCGCCGGAATGATGGACGAACGACGGGCTTCGCTTGCCCTCGTCGGCGGTGTCGAAAGCATGAGCCGCGTGCAGATCGGCCTGGGGCAGAATTTTTCGGATTGGCTGCGCCGCATGTTTCAGGCGCGAAGCGCGGCACAGCGGATCGGGGTCCTTCGGAAACTGCGACCCTCGGATATCCGTCTTTTTGTTCCCGAGGTGAAGAACCGCGTCACCGGCCGGAGCATGGGTGAACACACGGAGGATATGGCGAAAACCTGGAATATCGGCCGCGCCGAACAGGATGCGCTCGCGCTGCAAAGTCATCAAAGCGCTGTCGCCGCCCAGGACCGCGGTTTCTTTGATGATCTGATCATTCCGCTCGACGGACTATCGAAGGACCATTTTCCCCGCCTCGATACGTCAATGGAAAAGCTCGCCAAGCTTAAACCGGTGTTTGATCGCACCAGCGGAAAGGGAACCATCACCGCCGGCAGCAGCTCGCCACTAACGGACGGCGCAGCGGCCATCTGGGTTGCCACAGCCGGCGGCCTGGAACGCCTGCCCGGTGACCTCCCGCGCGTGCGACTCGTGGATTTCGAAATGGCGGCCGTCGATATTTTCACCGAAGGACTGCTGATGGCGCCCGTCTCTGCGATCCCAAGGCTGCTCGCCCGCCATGGCATGACCTATAACGACATCGCATTGTGGGAAATTCACGAGGCTTTTTCGGCGCAGGTGCTTTGCCACATCAAGGGTCTCGAAGACAGGGACTTTGTTCGGGAGAAGGCCGGGGTCGAACACACATTCGGAAGTTTCCCCCGCGATCGTATGAACCCGAACGGTGGCAGCGTGGCACTTGGTCATCCCTTCGCGGCGACCGGAGCGCGCATTTTGAGCCAGGCCGTAAAAGAACTTGCCGCCAAACCCAAGGGCACCCGCGCGATCGTCAGTATTTGCGCCGACGGCGGCTTGGGCACCGTTGCCTTGTTGGAAAGTTGAACAAACAACGCGCGTTAAAATGTGCTTACCAACTTGTCCTGAAATACGCCGACACTTTTAGTGTGGGAAAAAGCCCTCGCCATTAAAAGCATGGTCATCCGATCACAATGCCGTGCGCGTTTGGAATACTCTCCGATGACACTAGCCGAGCACTATGCCGACCTGGCTGAACGTTTTCACGCCAAAGCCAGCAATGAGGAAAGCCTCACGCTGAAAGCCGAATGGGAAGGTCTGGCCACATGCTATGTGCGGCTATCGCAACAGTCGCAGTCTTTCGATGAGGCACAACATTCAAGCTTCGTGGCGGAACTGCTGTATGAGTGAAAAGCGTGCCGCCTACCGCAGGCGCATATTGAAGAGCGCGTTTATTGTTATCAGCGACAAGACGCCGAAGATCGAATGTGCGGTCAGGAATGCTTCGGAAAGCGGAGCTTCTTTGCGGCTATCGACGACCGTCGGTCTCCCCGGCAACTTTGATGTTGTCATAGAAGGCGCGCGTCGCCGCTGTCGTTCGCAATGGAGAACGGAGACGCAGATCGGCGTAACGTTCGAGCCCTGAAAAACAATTCGATGCAGCAGAGGCAGATTAATTAAGAATTTTACGAGATCTTGGCCGGATGCGCGGATTTATCTGGTTTTTTCTATTGTCTGCCTTGGCGCTTTGGTTGGACGAGACCTATTGCGGCGGCAGGTACACACAGGCTGCCATTCAAATGTTTACGGAGATGGCGCTCCATATGCACCTGGTCTAGGTGCACCATTGCAACATTTTCGCGCCGTCAAAATAAAACGTCCGGCAGTGACGGTCTCAAGCGGGCAAATCGACCTTTGCTGGAACTAAACCGATGTCTCCAAGGCCGACAGCGGTTCCGGGCACTGTGTTCCGCGTCACAAAAAGGCGAATTACCACCATCAGCGGGTGGCGATCCGCCGCATGTGTGATCTATCGCACAGCCAAAGCTAATCCGCTGGGCGACCGTCACCGTGCGAAACGTCGGGGTCCCCATTTCGACGGATCGTAGAAGGGGCCGCTGTCAAGCCACACCAGCGGTCCCTTTTCCTTTGCTACCCAGGCACGCCCAGACGGACGGCGGCGCGCGACAACCGGAGCCGCGCACAAAAATACGCGCGACCTCATTTGCAGTCATTTTGACTCAAAGCGATTTCCGAGCCAGTTCCCCCGTCCCATAAGCTCCTCGTTCAAAGCCCGTTCAGTCGAATCGCACCAGCGACGCGCGGCGTAGTGCGCGATGATTGCTTGACTCGCATGCAACTGCCCAGCCGAGGCAATCATGCGCGTCAACAGACTTTTGATCGCGCGGACAACGAATGAGAGAAATGAAATATACATCACCGGCTCCTGCTCAAGCGTACATTCGCTCATGGAGATCCATTCCTCGGCGCGGGACGGATTTTTGTCTGACCACGCTGTGCGCCGCGACGAGCTCGCAGATGTCCTTGAAGTGCGTCATCGGGAGCATGTGACCGGCGTCGGCAATCGTGCGCAATCTCACATCCGGCAATTTACGCGCGAGATGAAAACAAATCCGGCGCGTGGGCAAGGGCGAGCGCCCGCCGAATACGACCATGGACGGCACCGGCAGGTCGACAATATCGCTCAGGCGCGTCGGGTCATTGAGCGTCGCCCAGAAATCGAGCGTCACCTTGTTGATACGGGTTGCAAGCGCGATGCGTTGGGGATTTGGCAACGCATCCCATGCCCCCTCGCCGCTCCAATAATCGACAAACCGGCGCATCGCCCCGACGTAGTCGCCACAGTTCACCGCATTGGCAATCGTCGTCGCGACGTCCGAAATCTGGCTGAGCGCGCGATCATCGACTTCGTCACCACCGCGCAGCAGGTGGAATGCGGCCGGTTCGATGACCGTCAGGCTTTTCAGATGTTGGGGATGCCGCAATGCCAGTTGCAGTGCGACCGCGCCGCCGAATGAGTGACCGACGATATGCGCCGGCCGTTTCAGTGTATCGATAAGCGCGGCAACAAGGTCGGCCTCGACGGCCAGATTGAACGTGCCCGTGCCTGGCCAATGGGTCGTACCGCCGTATCCGCAGAGGTCCGGGGCGATCACCCGGAAGTTTGTACGAAGGGCCTCCGCTAGCTCGGTCCACTGCCGGCTCGATCCACCGGTGCAGTGCAGGAGCACGATCGGCTCGCCCGTGCCGATATCGAAGTACTTTAGGTTGATGTCCCCGACGTCAATGCTGGCTATGGTCATGTCCTGCTCCCGATCACGCCGCTCGCCTGGACTTTACGGCCGCCGCTTCAAGGCCCTGTTTGATGTCCGAGACGATGTCGTCGATGTGTTCGATACCGACCGACAGGCGCACGTAGCTGTCTGAAACGCCGGTAGCGAACTGTTCTTCGGCGGTCAGCTGCGAATGCGTCGTGGTCGCCGGATGGATGGCCAGGCTTTTTGCATCGCCAATATTGGCGACGTGATAGTGAAGTTGCAGAGCATCGATAAATCTGCGGCCGGCTTCCTTGCCGCCGGCAAGTTCGAAGCCAACGAGACCGCCAAACCGGCCATTGAGATATCGATCCGCGCGCTCGCGATGAACCCCCTGCTGTTGCGACGGATGGATGATTCGCGTCACTTCTTTTCGTGTCCGCAGGAAATCGACAACGGACTGGGCGTTCTTGCAGTGCGCCTGCATGCGAAGCGGGAGGGTCTCGAGGCCTTGAATGGTGAGAAAGGCATTGAACGGCGACATCGAAGCCCCGACGTCGCGAAGCAGCGTGACACGGGCCTTGATCGCATAGGCGATGGGACCGAGCGGTTTGACCGCTTCCGTCCACACCGCTCCGTGATAGCTGGGATCCGGTGTATTGAGCGCCGGCTGGCGCTTCGGAAATGCCGCCCAATCGAAATTGCCGCCATCGACGATCAGGCCGCCGATCGAGTTTCCGTGTCCGCCGAGATATTTCGTCGTGGAGTAAACGACGACTGCGGCACCGTGTTCAAACGGCTTGGTGAGAACCGGTGTCGCCGTATTGTCGACGATGAGCGGAATGCCAAGCGGGCGGCCGATCGCGGCTACTTCCGCAATCGGAAAGACGGTCAGTTTGGGATTTGGCAGGCTTTCGGCATAATAGGCGCGGGTTCTTTCGTCCGTGGCGCGCCGGAAATTCTGCGGGTCGAATGGATCGACAAAGCGAACCTCGATTCCCTGATCCTTGAGGGTATGGGCGAACAGATTCCACGTTCCTCCATAGAGGTCGGTCGAACTCACAATGTTGTCGCCGGCGCGCGCCAGGTTTTGAATTGCGAAGGCCGAAGCGGCTTGACCGGATGCAAGCGCCAGCGCGGCAACACCGCCTTCAAGGGCGGCAACGCGCTTTTCCAGCACATCATTGGTCGGGTTCATGATGCGCGTGTAAATATTCCCCAGCTCTTTCAGAGCGAAGAGATTGCTCGCGTGCTCGGTATCGCGAAATTGGTAGGACGTCGTTTGATAAATTGGCACCGCAACCGCACCGGTTGCGGGATCCGCGCGCCAGCCGGCGTGAAGGGCGATGGTTTCGGCGTGGCGTGAGTTTGTGGACATCGGTCGGTTTCCCAAATGAGACTGCAGCGTTGCCCCCGGCTATAGCGGGACACCCCCGGTCAGTCCTTGAGCCGACCTTGATTTTCCCTTGAGGACTGCACGATTTTCTAAAAGGCGCGTGGCGCAAATCTGTTTTGGGTCGCTATGTCGGGCAAAATCGGTCGAAAATCAGTGGCGAAATACCTCTCAACGCTACGATTTGACTCAGCGATCGAAAGGCGACCGGCAAAATCCGCTTTTTTGTGACGAAAAGCACAGCCGCTTGAACCAACGCGTCTATGGTTGCGATCAAAGAAAAGACGCGTGCGAAAGAAGCGTGCAGGAGAAGAACAATGTTCGGCTTTGAAGTTTTTGGACTGGCTTTCCTGGCTCTGCTTTTCACAGCGGCGCAGTTCTGCTGGCTGCTGGAAACCGCCAAGGCCTGAGGGGAGACCTCCACAGTGGGCCGCACCATGGGCGTGCCGCTCACCAGGTTTCACCCAAACGCATTGCCCCTACTGCAAGGCAGAGCATTCCTGGCTGCGAAGCCAGACTGGTGGGCGCAATTGCGCCCACCGAATGGATTGAAAATCAGGATAGAACTTTAGCTTGTTAGGCGTCGGGGCCCGCCATCAGGGCAGCGGTGGCTCCGCCGGAAAGCTCTTCATCGAGGTCGGCTGCGCGATGTGGAGACCGAAGAAAGAGCGTTGGCCTACTGTCGACTTTATCCCATCCAACGTGCTCGGGCCGATCATTGCCTTGAATGCAACGACGCTCGCGAGCACGGCGACGGTTATGATTGCCAGTCCTCTACGCATGTACGTCCCCGCGCCGGCATAATGAAAAGTCTTTGGCGAGGTCTGCTACAATACGGAAGTTACCACTTGCTTAAGCCTTCCGTCGTGGGCTGCTAATGCGCTAAGCATCGCACATGACGCCTGCCACCAGTCCGCTCACCACCGATCTCTATGAACTTAACATGGTCCAGGCTTACCTGGACCGCGGCGAGGACAAACAAGCGGTTTTCGAGTTCTTCGTGCGGCGGCTGCCGACGCGGCGCGGCTTTCTGCTCGCAGCCGGACTTGAGGATACCCTCGTTTATCTTGAAACATTGCGGTTCTCGCCCTCGGAGATCGACTGGCTCGAAGGCACGCGGCGCTTTCGTCGCAATCTCATCGACTACCTTGCTCAATTCCGTTTTACCGGTGATGTGCATGCAATTGCGGAAGGCACGGCCTGTTTTCCCAACGAGCCGTTGATCCGCGTCACCGCGCCGCTGCCGATGGCCCAGCTGGTCGAAACGCGGCTGATCAACATCATGCATTTCCAGACGATGATTGCCTCGAAAGCCGCGCGCATGGTCCTGGCGGCGCCCGGAAAAATCCTCTCGGATTTCGGGCTGCGCACCGCTCATGGCGCCGAGGCCGGATTGTTCTCCGCTCGCGCCAGCTATATCGCGGGCTTTGCCGGCGCGGCCAACGTCCTTGGCGGCGAGCGCTACGGAATTCCGGTGGTCGGTACCATGGCGCATTCTTTCGTGCAGGTGCATGACGACGAAATGACCGCGTTCGAGAATTTCGCGCGGGCGCGGCCGGAGGGCGTCATCCTTCTCATTGATACCTACGACACCGAGGCCGGGGCCCATAAGGTCGTAAAGCTTGCGCCCAAGCTCAAAGCGGACGGCATCGCTATTCGGGGCGTTCGCATCGATAGTGGCGATCTCGCCGTAATGGCGAAAAAAGTACGCGGTATCCTCGATGCCGGCGGACTTAAGGATGTGATCATTCTGGTGAGCGGTGGCATCAATGAAGACGTCCTGCAAAAGATGATGGCAGCAAAGGTGCCGATCGATGGTTATGGCATTGGCGTCAATCTTGACGCGTCGATCGACGCGCCCTCGCTCGATTGCGCCTACAAGCTTCAGGAATACGCCGGCAAGCCGCGGCGCAAGCTTTCCGAGGGCAAAGTCACGTGGCCGGGACGCAAGCAGGTGTGGCGCAGCTTCGGTTCAGATGGTGGCATGCAAGGGGACATCTTATCGCTTGAGAGTGATGCCCAGGCCGGCGAAACGCTGATCGAGCCCGTGATGCGCGGGGGTAAGCGCGTTGTTCCCGCGCCGACCCTGGCACAGATCCGCGAGCGGGCGGCACGCGAATTGGCGCGTTTGCCGCGACCGCTGCGAAAGCTCGAAGCCGGCTTCGTTTATCCGGTACAAATTTCCCGGGCGCTCAGC
Source organism: Pseudolabrys sp. (assembly GCA_035626335.1). GTDB lineage: Bacteria > Pseudomonadota > Alphaproteobacteria > Rhizobiales > Xanthobacteraceae > Pseudolabrys. The sequence continues at coordinate 32,224 of DASPNW010000037.1, read as the reverse complement.
ACACTGGCCGAACAGACCGGCGCCCACTAGCGCGCGGCAACGCCAGCGCGGTTCCAGCCGCGCGCACCTTCGCCATACACTTCATGGCCGGTATCGGTGGCAACCACGGTGTCTTCGAGCTTGATGAAGCCGCGCGTCGGATGCATCAGCGTGGTTTCGACCGAGATCACCGCACCCGCCTCAAGCGGGCGGTCGGCATCATCGGCCGGATAAGGGACCGGGCCGCGCGCCGTGAGCCGCGGCGCCTCGTGGCTGACCAGGCCCATCCCATGGGCGAGAAACTCAATGTGATTGTGATGCCTGGATTTGGCGACCAAGGGTGCGGCCGCCGCGTAGATCTCCTTGCCCATCGCGCCGGCTCGTATCGGTTTCATCGCCGCGCGCTGGATTTGCTCGATCTCGTTCAACAGGTCGGTGAGTTCGGCATCCGGCTCGCCCTGGATCGCCATGCGGCAGACATCGCCGATGTAGCCGTGATAGTTGCCGCCGGAATCGATCGACATCACTTCGCCCTTCTCCCATTTCTGGTCGGAGGGCGCGCGATTAAAGCTGGTGCCGGCAGTAATCAGGCAATATTCGAAGGTCAGCCCGCGATTGGTCTCCTCGCGCCGCAGCGCTTCCACTATTTCGGCCTTGGTGACGCCGGGCTTGGCGGCGGCGATCACCGCCTTCATGGATTCGATAACCGCTTCGGACGCGAATTTCAGCAATTTCAGTTCTTCAGGAGATTTCTTCACGCGTTGCCGCTCGAGCACAAATAACGCGTCCACCCAATCGGCATCAGGAAATGCCTTGCGCAGCACGTCGGCCGCGTCGTAGGGCAGAAAACCGAGTTCGACCGCGATGCGTTTGGTCTTCAGGCCGGCCTTGCGGATGTAGTCCACGGCCTTCTGCATCGCGTCGACAGAGCCGGCGGTATTGGTTTGCGTCTCCGGTGTCCACATCGGCTTTACCTCGCGCTGGAATTTCTCCAGGCGGTGGCCGATATAGGCGGCCTTCTCCGGCGCGCCCTTGGGATACACGAACACCGGCAGATAGCGGGTAACGCCGGTCGCATCCATATAATCGAAGAAATTGGCGCGGTGGCCGCCGAGCAGATATTGCACGTTGTGCTTGGATGTCGCGATCACGAGATCGATGCCGGCCTCGTCCATCAGGTGATCGAGGCGGTGATGATCAAACGGGATGGCAAGCTTGCCGGAGTGTTGCGCGCTGATGTTCATGGCTCGAGGCTCCCGGCGCAAATCAGATTGCGCTATTACGATGACAGCCTATTGCCAGAGTTCCTTGCTCGCAAGCCGGGCGCCCTGGCTCAGGGCCTCCAATTTTGCCCACATCACCGACGGGTGCACGCGCCGATAGAATGGCCCCTGCGCAAAGCCGCAATCAGTGCCGGCAATGATGTTTTCGCGCCCGATAATCCGCGCCAGCCGCACGATGCGTTCGGCCACGAGTTCCGGGTGCTCGACCACATTGGTGGCGTGGCTGATGACGCCGGGAATGAGCACCTGATCCGTGCCCAGCCTGGCATCTTTCCACACCTGCCACTCGTGCTCGTGGCGGGGATTTGCACCCTCGATGACATAAGCACCGACCCTCACCTTCAGGATCAGGTCGACGATGTCCTTGAGCGGCACATCGCTGGTGTGCGGGCCGGGCCAGCTTCCCCAGCACACGTGGTAACGAATTCGATCGGCCGGCAGGCCGGCAATGGCGTGATTGAGGATTTCGACTTGGCTTCCGAGCCACCGCCGGTAATCGGAAAAGCTTGCCGGCGGCACCATGCGATCGAAGGTGACGGCGCTGCGCGCGTCATCCAGCTGCAGCAGAAAACCGCTGTCGACGATCATCTTGTATTCAGTGCGCATCGCCTCGGCGATGGCGCCCTGCAGCTCCTCGTCGCTCTTGTAGTATTCGTTTTTCCGGTCAGGGATGACACTCGCGGGCGCTGCGACAGGAAGGAAGGCCTCCTCGATTTTCGTGGTCTTCAGCGCGGACTTGAAATTGTCGATGTCCCGCTGGAGTTCGGCCTGGCCTGTGTATTTGATAGGCCCGACGCAGATTGCTTCCGTGGTCGTCGCTACCGCCTCCTTGGCATCAAGCTCGGCGTAGAATTCGGCAAATTTGGTACGGTCGGCGCCGCGTTTGAAAGGATTGGCGGCCTCCTGCCTGATCGGCCTGCGCTCAAAACCGGAGAGCCGCTCCAATGCATATTGCGCCCAGCTGATCGATTTGCCGAACTCGCCGTCACTGACCACGTCAATGCCGGCCTGCGCCTGCTCACCCACGACAGTGGCAACGGATTCGGTCAGGCATTTTTGGTAGGCCTTTTCATCGTAGGTCTTGCCGCTCTGCCGGGCGCGCAGAAACTCCTGCAGGGGCTGCGGGCGGATCAGACTGCCAACATGAGTGGAGAGGATGCGATTGCTGCTGCGCTTCATGTGCGCTTGCTAGGCGAGCTCGCGGCTAAACGCAACGTGTGGGCTGTTGCCCCCTGCTCCGTGTCCCAAGCACCCGATTCGCAAAGTCAGGCCTTCACCACCCCGATGAGCTGTTCGAGTTTCGCCGGATCATTGCGCAAGGTCTCGCTCGGCCCGTCGTAAACGATCCTGCCACGGTCCATCACCACCGCGCGCGGCGCTATATCGAGCGCAAGCCGGGAATTCTGTTCGACCAGGATTGTTGCCAGCCCGCCCGCTTTGGTGAGGCGCTTCACGGCCCGCGCGAGTTCTTCGACGATGACCGGCGCCAGCCCTTCCGATGGTTCATCCATCAGCAAGACGGTCGGGTTCCCGATCAGCGCGCGCCCGATCGCCAGCATCTGCTGTTCGCCGCCGGATAGCTGGTTGCCACGATTGTCGGCGCGTTCGCCCAGTCGCGGAAACAGTTCAAACACCGTTTCCCGCGTCCACGGTCCGGGGCGCGCCGCCACTTCCAGATTTTCACTCAGCGTGAGCGAGGGAAAAATCTCGCGCTCCTGCGGCACATAGCCGAGCCCGGCGGTGACTCGTCGATACGTCGCCAGACTCGAAATGTCCTTGCCATGCAACGACACCCGGCCGCCATGAAGCGTAGTATGTCCCATGATTGTTGCGAGCAACGTCGTCTTGCCGACACCGTTGCGGCCGATCACCGATACGGTCTCGCTGGCGCCGATTGCGAGGCGGATATCTTCAAGCACCACGGTCTCGCCGTATCCGGCCCGGACATTGTCGAGTTGAAGAGCCCGCTCAGCCACGATGGCCTCCACGGTGACTTTCCTGGCCGAGATAAACGGCTCTCACCTGCTCGTTGTTCATGATTTCATTCGGCGTGCCTTGCGTGAACACCGCGCCCTGCACCAGCACGGTTATCTCCTTTGCAAAGCGGAACACCACGTCCATATCGTGCTCGATAATCAGCACGGCGATATCGGGATCAAGCGCGGCCACCACGTCGAGAATGAGATGACTCTCCGACGACGGCACGCCAGCCGCTGGTTCATCGAGCAGGAGAACGCGTGGCTTTTGCGCAAGCGCAATTGCGATTTCCACCAGCCGCTGACGGCCATAGGGAAGCTCGCGCACCAGTTTGAGCGCGTCATCGGTCAGCCGCAGGGAATCAAGATGGTCCAGCGCCTCATCGATCACGACACGCCTGGAGCCGGCCGACCGCCAGAGATTGTTGCAATGGCCGTCGCGCTCGCCGATCGTCATGCAGAGATTTTCAAGCACCGTGAGCCCACGGAAAAGCTGATTGATCTGAAAGGTGCGCGCGAGCCCGCGGCGCGCGCGATCGGCTTGGCTCAATCCGGTGATATCCTGGCCGTCAAGCAGCACGCGGCCGGAGTGCGGCCTGAGCGCACCGGTAATCAAATTGACCAGCGTGGTCTTGCCCGCCCCATTGGGGCCGATCAGCGCGCGGCGCGCTCCGCGCTCGAGCGCAAGATTGACGTCGCGCGTGACCGGCAGCGCGCCGAAGCTTCGGTTCAACCCCTCGACCTGCAGCGCGGCCGTCACGATTTTTTCCTCTCGGATATGTACCGGCCCATGCTCTCGAAAATCCCAAGAAGGCCGCGGCGCGCGAACAGCACCGCCAGCACCAGCACCAGCCCGATGCCGAACTGCCAGAACGTCGGGCTTAACTTCGAGAAGTAGTCCTCAAGCACCATGTAGACGGTCGCGCCGACGAAGGCGCCGTACAGCCTCCCCGTTCCGCCGAGGATCAGCATCACCATCACCTTCGCGGAATTGTCGAAATCGAACACCGTCAATGTGACGTAGGCATTGGTCTGCGTGAACAACGCACCTGCGACGCCCGCAACCGCCGCGGCGATGGTGTAGACAGTCACCAGCCGCCAATGCACCGGCGAGCCGATGGCATGCATGCGCCGCACGTTTTCCCGGATGCCGGTCAACGCCTGTCCGAACGGGGAATAGACGATCCGGCGGACAAAATAGAAAACGACGGCCAGCACGGCGAGCGCGTAGAGATAGTACGTATGCCCGTAGAGATCGTAGTCAAACACACCCAGAAGCGGCTTGAAGGTCAGCCCCGGAAGTCCGTCATAGCCGCCGGAAATATCCGAGCGCAGATTGCCGGTCTCCTGCAACATGATGGCGGTTGCAAGCGTCAGCATCAGCAGCGTGAGGCCGCGATAGCGCAACAGAAACCATCCGGTGATAAATCCGACAATGCCGGCGGCGATCGCAGCGGCGAACAATCCGCTGATCGGCTCGGTCCATTGCAGACGCGCCGCGGCCAGCCCGACCGTATAGGCGCCGACGCCAAAGAAGGCGGCATGACCAAGCGTCACGATCCCCGCATAGCCAAGGATCAGGTCGAGTGAGAGCGCGAACATGACCATGACCAGCACCTGGCTGCCGAAGGTCAAGCGATCGGGAAAAATGAAATAGACGGCGATCGCGATCAGCCATGGCAAGGCCTCCGCGGCGCGGAAACGGTGGCGCCCGAGCAGATAATCCGCCGCGCGCTCGCGTGTCGAGGTCCGTTGAGCCGTGGTGATGGTGTCACTCGCGGCCATAGAAACCTGCCGGCTTGATCAAGAGGACGACGACGGTGACGGCATAGATGAAAAACCCGCCCGCGTCGGCGAGCAGGTATTTTCCGGCGGTATCGAAAACACCGAGCACCAGCGCGGCGAGCAACGTGCCCTTCAGGCTGCCCAGACCGCCAACGGCGACAACAATGAGGAACAGCACAAGATAGAGCACGGCAAAACTCGGCGAGAGCCCGAACAGCTGAATAGCGAGACCGCCGCCAAGCGCGGCAAGCCCCGACCCCACCGCAAAGGTGAGCGTAAAAAGCCGGTCGACATTGATGCCGACCGATTCCGCCATGCGCCGGTTGTCGACCGCCGCGCGGATTTTGGCGCCAATATTGGTACGTTCGAAGCCGTACCAAAGGACCGCAATGAGCGCCGCGCCCAGCACGATCAGAAAGGCGCGATAGCTCGGAAAATATCGAAACCCGAGATTGACGTCGCCTTGCAACCAGTCCGGCAGCGGCACCGACTTCGGGATGGGTCCATAAAAATAGGTCGCCGTGGCGATCGCCATGAACGCCAGCCCGATGGTGAGCAGCACTTGTTCTAGGTCGGTCGATTTATAGAGACGGCGATAGAGCACGCGCTCGAATACGATGCTGACCGCGCCGACCAAAACCGCAGCGATCACAAGCGAAGGGACAAAACCGACCCCGAGCGTGCGCGTGAGCGTAACGACGGCATAGCCGCCTGCCATGGCGAAGGCGCCATGCGCCAGGTTCACGAAGCCCATCAGCCCCATCGTGACCGAAAGGCCAACGGAGGTGATGAACAGGAACATGGCGTAAGCCAGGCCGTCGAAGAGAATGCTTACGGCTACGATCGCGACATGCGGCACGAGCCCCACCTCGTGTTGAAGAAAAAGCCGCCGCGCCTTTATGCGCGGCGGCACCGATTGCTGTCAAACAGAGTTGAATGCTTATGAACCGCAGCGGCCGATTTTCTGCTCCTTGCATTCGTCTTTAACCGCTTTGGTGGTGCCCAGAACTTTCATTCCAAGCTTGCCATCCGGCTTGCGAACGACCTCCATGGCGTTTTCGTCCTGGACAATGTCGCGGGTCGCGGCGTCGATGCTGACGTGGCCGCGCGGACCGTTCGCGGACCAACCTTTCATTGCGTCGATGACCTTGGAGCCGTCATCGACTTTGCCGTTAAGCTTTTTGATCACATCGAAGATCGCGTGCATGGTGTCCCAGCCGGCCGCCGACATGAAGTCCGGATAGGAGTCCTTGCCGTAGGCTTCATGCCAGGCCTTGTTGAAGGCCTTGTTGTCGGCGTTATCGAGATCGACCGCATAGTTGCCCATCACGATGGTGCCGATGGCGGCGTCGCCCATGTCCTGCAACTTGTTGTCGGGGACGAGGTCCATCGGACCGATGAGCTTAACGCCGGCCTTGCGCATGCCGAGCTCGCCATAGGTCTTCATTACGCCAGCCGCATGCGCGCCCGACGGGATGAACACGTACATGCAGTCCGGCTTGGCATCCTTGATCTTCTGGAAGAATGGCGTGAAGTCCGGCACCTGCACCGGGCTGCCCATCGGAATTGAGTCAGTAATTTTGCCGCCGGCCTTTTCGAAGCCGGTCTTGAACGCCTCGGTCGAATCCTTGCCTGGCGGGAAATCGGTGTAGGCCAGCGCGGCAGTCTTGCAGCCGATCTTGTTGAAGGCGTAAGCGCCCATCGGATAGGCGTGATGCCACATGCTGAACGAAAGTCGCGCGATGTAAGGCGACAGGTTGGTGATCCAGGCGGTGCCGGCATTGGCGATAATCATGGGCACTTTGGCTTGCGTCACCACCGGCGCCAGGGCAATCGCCGACGGCGAGAATACGAAGCCCGCCAGGATGTTCACTTTGTCGTTGGTAATGAGCTCCGTGGCGACCGTCTTGGCATTCGCGCCAGTCGGCGGACCTTCGTCGCGCTTGATCAATTCGACTGTGTTCGGCGCGATGTCTTTAGCGTGCAGTTTGACGTAAAGATCAAATGCCTTGTCGACCTGATGACCAAGGTCCGCATTTGCACCGCTGAAAGGCAGCACGACGCCAATCTTGACGGTCTCAGCCCGGGCCGCACCGCCCACCGTGAAAGCCAGGGCGGCTAACCCAAGCCAGCCAATCATACGCATCTCGTCCTCCTAGACTATTGAATTTGTTTGGAATCCCACCAATCGATGAGCCAGCAGTTTGGCCCACTCGTGCCTAAACTGGACCAGTTTTTAGTCGCAGGTCAATCGGGATTGGAGTCGCAGCGCGCTATGCGCGGTGCTCAGGCGGCACTTTTCGCGGTGGCAGCGGCCGAGGTGGTGGAGACTGTTGCCTGCTCCCTGCGCTCAGGCGTGTCGGGCGACGCGATTTCGACACGGTTGCGGCCACGTTCCTTGGCACAATACAGGGCATGGTCGGCCTGGCTCAGGAGGTCTGGGATGTCGAGCGTTCGCTCCTGGCAATGAACCAGCCCAACGCTTACGGTCGCGCAGATCGGAAGGCCATCCACGTCTTGCGCCATTTGCGCAAAGCTTTCGCGAATCCGTTCGGCCACTTCAATCGCTTTCTCGCGGCTGGTCTCGGTCAGAATTGCGGCGAATTCCTCGCCGCCCAACCGCCCGACCAGATCTGATCCGCGCATCGACTTCCGTGCGGCATCCGCGAAGATTTTCAGCACGCGGTCGCCGACCGCATGACCGAAGCGATCGTTGATCGACTTGAAGTGATCGAGGTCGATCGCAAGAACGGCGATGGGCCGAGGATTGCCGATGTGGCGTTTGGCGAGCAGCGAGGCATCCTGCAAAAACGCACGCCGATTTGAGATGCCCGTCAGCGGATCGACCATGGCGGCGGTGCGGTGCCGCAGTTCCGTTCGTTCCTTCGCCATCGCAAGCAGGATAAAGGCGCTTGAAATGGTGAACAGCAGAGCCTCGAAACTCAAAACAGTCATCCAGACGCTGCCAAAGACCGCGTCGCTGGCCGAGCCGGGCAGCAACGCGACCAGTGGCGTACGCAGCAAGAATAGCGCCCCTTGAGCGAACAGCATCATGATGGCGGGCCAGCGCGAAACCAATGGCTCGTCCCGGCCACGCCAGAATTCGTAAGCCGTCAGCCAACTGTAAGCGGAGATAATTGCCGAGGCGATTAGCGAACGCAGATTGATGTCGTCAGCAAGCAACGGAAGACGGCAGACCAGCAGCCAAAGCACGGCGCCCGTCACCAGATAGACCGGTTCGACGGGACGTCCGTCGAAAACGCGCGCGCCCGTCCAGGTCACTGCGAATGCCGTGAAGAGCAGCGCATTGGCCAGATCGATGCTGATCAGGTCAGGCACCTCGCCGTACATTCCGAATAACCCGATCGACGCAAGCCGGATCAAATGGGCAAAGCCCCACCAGCAGACAGCGCGGAGCGCCAAATTCTGCGCCCACACAAAAAGCAACAGCAAGCCGAGGATGGCTTCTACGTAAATCGTCACCAAAAAGAGAGTGTGGACGTCGAGGGTCATCGGTCGATGGTCAAAATCTTCCGGGGACCTTGGTCTGGCTGCTGGTCCCCGGTCGCCACGAATAGACCGGGCGCCTGAAACAACTAATGAATGCCTTTATTCCCGCACCATCCATTGCACTGTTATGGTTTCGAAGACGTTTCCGAAACTGTTCCAATCGCTCTAAACCGGCGGAAAATTTGGCCGCAATGGCCGCCCGATCGGGGGAGTCCGCCGGTCTTGTGGGGCAATTGGCCCTCCACTAGGTTCAAATATCCCTCGCCAGCCTTTGGGACCGGGCATGCACATCCGCAACGGTATCGTCGAAGCCATCGGTCACACACCGCTCATCAAACTTCGGCGCGCCTCCGAGGCGACCGGCTGCACCATCCTTGGCAAGGCGGAATTCATGAATCCGGGCGGTTCGGTCAAGGATCGCGCCGGCCGCCAAATGATCCTCGAAGCCGAGAAACGCGGCGAATTGCGCCCCGGCGGGTTGGTGGTGGAATCGACGGCCGGAAACACCGGGATCGGCCTGGCGCTGGTTGCCAATGCCCGCGGTTATCGCACGCTGATAGTCATGCCCAACACCCAGAGCCAGGAAAAAAAGGACATGCTGCGGCTGTGCGGGGCCGAGCTTTTGGAGGTCCCCGCTGCCCCTTATTCCAATCCGAACAACTATCAGCATGTCGGACGGCGTCTCGCGGAGCAATTGAAGAAGACCGAGAAGAACGGTGTCATCTTTGCCGACCAGTGGAACAATCTCGACAACCGCAAGGCCCACTACGTCTCGACCGGTCCCGAAATTTGGGAAGAGTGCGACGGAAGAGTCGACGGCTTCATTTGCGCCATCGGCACCGGCGGTACGATTGCCGGCGCCTCGACTTTTCTGCGCGAAAAAAATAGAGGCATTGCAATCGGTGTCGCCGATCCGCGCGGCGCAGCGATGTATCATCTGTTCAAGGACGGCCACGCCAAGGCAACCGAAGGCGGCTCGATAACCGAAGGCATCGGGCTTGGCCGCGTGACACCGATCATCGAAGACATAAAAGTCGACAAGGCCTATCTCATTCCCGATGAGGAGGCGCTGCCCCTCATCTTCGATCTGCTCGAACACGAGGGCCTGTGCCTCGGCGGTTCCTCCGGCATCAACATTGCGGGTGCGATCCGGTTGGCAAAGGACCTCGGCCCAGGCAAGACGATCGTGACGATCCTCGCCGACTATGGGACGCGCTACCAGTCGAAACTTTTCAATCCGGATTTCCTGCGCTCGAAGAAGTTGCCCGTTCCCGATTGGCTTGAGCGCAAATCGGATATCAAGCCACCATTCGAAAAGACGTAACGATGCCGACGGAGTGTCTGTTCCGCGACGACTCGTATCGCAAGAGCTGCGACGCGCGCGTTGTTGCGCTTACCCAACAGGGTGGGATCGTGCTCGACCGTACGGTTTTTTACGCGACTTCAGGTGGCCAGCCGGGCGACATCGGGGAGCTGACAACGAACGACGGCGTACGCCTTCCAATCGAGACGGCGATCTATACCGATGCCGCCAAGAGCGAGATTGCCCACGTACCGGCCGCGGGCGCTCCGGAAGTCAAAGTGGGCGATGCCGTCACCGCGTCGATCGACTGGGATAAACGCTACGCCCGGATGCGCATGCATACCGCGCTGCATCTCCTGTCCGCGGTGCTGCCCTACGCGGTGACCGGCGGTTCGGTCGGCGACAGCGAAAGCCGCCTCGATTTCGATATTCCGGAAGCAGGACTCGACAAGGATACGATCACCGCAAAGGTCACCGAGATGATTGCTTCGAATGCGTCGGTGAGCAGCCGGTGGATCACCGACGCTGAACTCGACGCAAACCCCGGCCTGGTCAAAACCATGTCGGTCAAGCCACCGATGGGCACCGGGCGCGTGCGGCTGATTGAAATTGCAGGGCTCGATTTGCAGCCCTGCGGCGGGACCCATGTCCGCGCCACGGGAGAAATCGGCGCTGTGCGCGTCACGCAGATCGAAAAGAAGGGCAAGCAAAACCGCCGGGTGCGGCTCGCGCTCGCGTAGTTGCCTCCAAGGAACGATTGGGCAATGGTGCGCATTGACACCCTTTGATGGCCACGCCCATGAACGCAGCAAAACCCGCGAGCCGCTGGCTCAAGTCGACCGAATGGCTCGCAAGCCAGCTCAGAAATAAGGATGTTATTGTCGTTGACGGTTCCTATTACCTTCCGGCGCAGAATCGCGACGCGAAAGCTGAATACCTGGCTGCGCATATTCCAGGTGCGGTATTTTTCGACATCGATGCGGTGGCGGATGATTCCACCGACTTGCCACACATGCTGCCCGGGCCGGATCAATTCGGCCGGGCGGCCGGCGACCTCGGCATTTCCGAAAAGGACACCATCGTCGTCTATGATGGCGTCGGACTTTTCTCCGCAGCGCGGGTCTGGTGGACGTTCCGCATCTTCGGCGCGCGCGATGTCTTCATTCTCGACGGCGGCCTGCCGGCCTGGAAGAAGGAAGGGCGTCCGACCGAAGCGGGCGAAGTCAAAAATCAAAAACGTACATTCAATGCAAGCATGGACACGGGCGCGGTGGCCATGCTCACCGACGTGCAGATGGCTCTCAACAATCAAAGCGCCCAGGTCGTCGACGCCCGCTCGGCCGGGCGTTTTGCCGGGCGCGAAAAAGAGCCCCGCGCCGGCCTTCGTTCCGGCCACATGCCTGGTGCGTTGAATGTGCCTTACACCGAGATCATCGAGAACGGCCGCCTCGCTTCACCAGACCGTATCGCGCAAGCGTTCAAAAAAGGCGGCGTTGATCCCGATAGCCCCGTCATCACGAGCTGCGGCTCCGGCGTTACCGCGGCGATCCTGACCCTTGGGCTCGACGCCCTTGGAAAGAAGCCAGGGCGCATCTACGACGGCTCGTGGGCCGAATGGGGTTCGCGGCCCGACCTGGAAGTCGTCAAGGACTGAGGGATCAGCGCAAAATCTGACTCAAAAACAGCTTCGTGCGCTCATGCTGCGGATGGGCGAAAAATTCTTCCGGCACATTGGCTTCGACAATCTGGCCTTCGTCCATGAACACGATGCGGCTCGCCACCTGGCGGGCAAAACCCATTTCGTGGGTTACAACGAGCATCGTCATCCCGTCGTGGGCGAGCTCTACCATGGTGTCGAGAACTTCCTTGACCATTTCGGGGTCGAGCGCCGACGTCGGTTCGTCGAACAGCATGATCTTCGGGTTCATGCACAAGGCGCGCGCGATGGCGACACGTTGCTGCTGGCCGCCGGATAACTGGCCCGGATATTTGTTGGCCTGTTCGGGGATCTTGACCCGTTCCAGGTAATGCAAGGCGATTTCCTCCGCCTCTTTCTTTGGCATCTTGCGGACCCAGATCAGGGCCAGCGTGCAGTTATCCATAACGGTCAGATGCGGAAAAAGATTGAAGTGCTGGAAAACCATGCCGACTTCGCGCCGCACCTCGTCGATTTTCTTCAGGTCCGCCGTCAGCTCGACGCCGTCGATGAAAATGCGGCCCGACTGATGTTCTTCCAGACGGTTGATGCAGCGGATCATGGTCGATTTACCCGATCCTGACGGGCCACAAATGACAATGCGCTCTCCGCCCATGACTTTGAGATTGATGTCGCGCAGGACGTGGAAATCGCCGTACCATTTGTTCACGTCGTCCATCTCGACGGCCACTGCCGTATTGAGCTTGGCCGGCTTGAGCAATGACCCGTGATTTGCCGCGACGTTCATGAACGGTCCTTAACGACGGTCGCTTTTGGCGAGCCGCGCCTCCATGGCACGGGCATATCGCGACATCCCGTAGCAGAAAATCAGATAGAAGATAGCAGCGACCGCATAACCGGTCGTGCTGGTGACGGGCGTCGCCCATTTGGGATCGATACGGGCCACTTCGATCGTGCGCAGGAGATCGAATATGCCGACGATGAAGACCAGCGTCGTATCTTTGAACAGTCCGATGTAGGTGTTGACGATGTTCGGGATCGTCACCTTCAGGGCTTGCGGCAATATGACCAGCCGCATCGTTTGCCAATAGCGCAGGCCCACGGCCATCGCGCCCTCGTATTGGCCTTTTGGCATGGCTTGCAGCCCCGCGCGCACAACCTCCGCCATATAGGCGGATGCAAAAATGGCAATGCCGATGAGTGCGCGCACCAACTTATCGGGCGAGAGTTGCTCCGGAACGAAGAGCGGCAACATCACTCCCGCCATGAACAAGACAGTCACCAGCGGAACGCCGCGCACGAACTCGATAAAGATAACCGACAGCAATCGCACCGCCGGCATATGCGATCGCCTGCCGAGGGCCAGAAGTATCCCCAGCGGTAACGAAACAACGATGCCGACCGAGGCGACCACGATGGTCACCAGCACGCCGCCCCACAGCACCGTGTCAACGGGCTGCAGGCCGATTGCCGCCCAGCCGGTCAGCAGGATGAATGACGCGACGGGCAAGATCACGAAGAAGTAAATGGCGCCAAGATCGCGCCGCGGCGCATTGAGCCACAACAACCAAACAATCCCGAACGCCAGCATCGCGAAGAAAACGTCGACGCGCCAACGCTGGGGTATCGGGTAGGAACCGTAAATGAAATAAGGCAACCGTTCCCAGACGAAGGGCCAACAGGCGCCGATTTCACGGTGCTGCACGGACTCAAGGCACGCCTCGCGGTCAGTGCCGCTCCACACTGCATCGATCAGCAAAAATCTGACCAGCTCCGGAATCGCCCAGGCAAGCAGCAATCCGATCACGATGGTGAGCGCGATATTGAACGGGGTCGACAAAAGGTTTTGACGCAGCCAGCCGACCGCCCCCGTCATTGCTGCCGGCGGCGGCCGCGGCGCGATGCTGGTCTGGCGGACAAACGCTATTTCGGTAACGGCGAGGTCGCCTTCGGCCATGGTCATGGGAAGCCCCTCACCGCTCAGCCAAGGCCATTCGGCTGTTATAGATGTTCATCAGCAGCGAGGTGACGAGACTGATGACGAGATAGACGAGCATCGTGATGGCGACGACCTCCACCGCCTGACCGGTCTGGTTGAGCACGGTACCGGTGAATACCTGCACAAGGTCCGGGTAGCCGATCGCCACCGCCAGCGACGAATTCTTGGTCAGGTTGAGATACTGGCTGGTCAGCGGCGGGATAATCACCCGCATCGCCTGCGGTATGACGACCAGACGCAGCGTCGGCCCCGGTCGAAGCCCGAGCGAATAAGCCGCCTCGCTCTGGCCGCGCGATACTGCCAGGATGCCGGCTCGCACGACCTCCGCGATAAATGCGGCGGTGTAGATCGAAAGGCCAAAAAGCAGCGCCAGAAATTCCGGCAGCACCTCGACGCCGCCGGTGATGTTGAAACGTCCGGCTTGCGGAAATTCAAAACCAAGCGGAAATCCCGTGAGCGCAAACACGACGAGCGGAAGACCAAGCACCAGCGCAAGCGCCACCCAAAGAACCGGAGCTTGCTGCCCCGTCCGCTCCTGCCGCTTTCGCGCCCCAAGATAGAACCCGATGGCCCCGAGGATGCCCGCAAGCAAGGCAATCTCGACCAAGCCGAACCCGCTTTTGGAAACAGGCAACGGCAGAAAAATGCCGCGATTGTTGAGGAACGCACCGCCCGGAATGACGATGCTCTCGCGAATATCGGGCAGCGCCTTAAGCACGGCGTTGTACCAGAACAGCAACTGGAGCAGCAGCGGGAGATTTCTGATTGTCTCGACGTATCCCCCTGCAACTTTCGCCAGCAGCCAGTTGCGCGAGAGCCGCGATATGCCGATCACGAAGCCGAGAATGGTCGCGAAAATGATGCCCAGGCCGGCCACCAGCAACGTATTGAGCAATCCGACCCAGAAGGCGCGACCGTAGGTCGACCCCCGCGGCGAATAGGCGATCAGAGTCTGGCTGATGTCGAAGCCGGCCGTCTCCTTCCAGAAGCCGAATCCGGATGCGATATGGGACCGCGCGAGATTTTCAATCGCGTTGCTGGCGGCACCATAAACAAGAAAGATGACAATGGCGCACAGCACGAGCTGGTAGGCAACGCTGCGAACTTTCGGATCGTTGTAGAATACGACCTGCGCCGGCCGCGGCCGCGCGGAAAGCTCACTCGACATTTGCCCCTCGTCCGGCCCGCCGCGCGGCAGCTCCCGCCCGGCGAAATCGCCGCGCGCTTCCCGCCCGCATGCGCGCGCGTCGGTTTGCCGTCAGCGAATAGGCGGCGCGTATTGTATGCCGCCCTTGCTCCATAATTTGTTCAAACCGCGTTCGATCTTCAGCGGCGAACCCTGGCCAACATTTCGCTCGAAGGACTCGCCGTAATTGCCGACAAGTTTGACAATGCGGACCGCCCAGTCCTTGGTCAGGCCGAGCTGTTCGCCATAACTCCCCTCGGTCCCGACGAAGCGCATGATTTCCGGATTGGTCGACTTCAAGGCTTCGTCAAGGGTCTTCGAGGAAATGTTCAACTCCTCGGCGTTGAGCATCGCGAACAATGTCCACTTGACGATGTCAAACCATTGGTCGTCACCGTGACGCACGGCGGGACCGAGCGGCTCTTTGGAAATGATTTCCGGAAGGATGATGTGATCGTTTGGACCGGTGACCCTCAGCCTTTCCGCATAAAGAGCCGAGGCGTCAGTCGTATAGGCATCGCACCGGCCGGCGTCGTACGCCTTCACCGCCTCATTGGCGGTGGCGAAGGTCACGGTCTTGAGCTGCATCTTGTGCGCGCCAAAAAAGTCCGCGAGATTGAGCTCGGTGGTGGTGCCCTGCTGCACGCAGATGGCCGCACCATTGAGTTCGAGCGCCGAATTCACCTTGAGCGACTTGCGCACCATGAAGCCCTGGCCGTCATAGTAGTTGACCCCGGTGAAGTTGAGGCCGAGCGAGGTATCACGCGACGACGTCCATGTCGTGTTGCGCACCAGCACATCCACCTCACCTGACTGGAGGGCCGTGAAACGGTCCTTCGCCGACAACGGTACGAACTTGACCTTCTCGGCGTCGTTCAGAATCGCGGCGGCGATCGCCCTGCAAAAGTCGACGTCCAATCCGGTCCATTTTCCCTGAGCATCGGGAAGCCCGAACCCTGCGAGCGTTCCGTTGGCACCGCAATTGAGCATGCCGCGGTCCTTGACCGCTTTCAGCGTTTGAGCGGAGACGCTCTGCGCAGAAACGGCGACGATCAGCGCGAGAATGGTTGCAAATCGCTTCATGTGACGGTTCCTTTAAAACTATTTCGGGCGCGGCCCACGAGACTGACCAAATATTTCCACCGCCGGCTCCTGGTCCGACGATGCCAATAGCAAGTTTCTAGCCGTTCCCCACCCGAGGCCCCCTTAGCGCGGGGCATCTCAGAACGATCGGCTTGCCGGGTCAAGGGGTTGACGCTCGCGTCCCAGGCGGACGTATATGGTTCTGCGACGGTATTACGCGGCTACTGTCCCAAACAAGGTCGTTCGTTCGCATGAAGAAGAAGCTCAAAGGCCCGATAAAACCCGACACCCGGCTGGTTACGTCCGGCCGCGATCCGGAAGCTTACTATGGCTTCGTCAATCCACCCGTCTATCACGCATCGACCCTGCTCTACCCTACCGCCGAAGACCAGGTTGCCCATCGCGCCCGCTACAATTACGGCCGCCGCGGCACGCCCACTTCAGAAGCCCTGGAGAACGCCTTGCGCGAACTCGACGGGGAGTCCTGCGCGGGGGTGGCGTTGCTTCCGTCCGGACTCGCAGCCATTGCGGTCGCGTTGCTCGCGACCGCCGGTTCGGGCGATCACGTTCTGGTTCCCGACAGCGTCTACCGCCCCACCCGCAACTTCTGCAACGGCGTATTCAAACGCCTGGGCGTCGAGACGACTTATTACGATCCTGTGATCGGTCCTGCCATCGCAAAGCTACTCAAACCCAACACGCGTGCGGTGTTCGTCGAGGCTCCGGGTTCGCAAAGCTTCGAGATGCAGGACATCCCTGCCATCGCAAAAATCGCCCATGACAAAGGAGCGGTTGTGCTGATGGATAATACCTGGGCCACGCCGCTCTATTTTCGCGCCTTCGAGAAAGGCGTCGACATGCAAATTCAAGCGGGCACCAAATATATCGGCGGGCACTCCGACATTATGTTCGGCTGCGTTTCGGCGAACGCGGCTACGTTGCCGGCGCTCAAAGACACGGTTTATTCGATGGGGCTGTGCGTCGGCCCCGATGACATGTATCTCGCGCTGCGCGGCTTGCGGACCCTCGGCGTAAGGCTCGAACGCCATTTCAAATCGGGCCTGCGCGTGGCGCGCTGGCTCGAACAGCGGCCGGAAGTTCTGCGTGTGATGCACCCGGCGCTCGAAGGCGATCCGGGACACAGCATCTGGAAACGGGATTTCACCGGCGCCTGCGGTTTGTTCAGCATCATTCTCAAACCAGCCAGCGAACAATCAGTGCACGCTTTTCTCAACGAGCTGTCGCTTTTTGGTCTGGGCTATTCCTGGGGCGGCTTCGAAAGCCTGGCGATCCTGTTCGATTGCACGGAATATCGCACCGCCACCAAATGGGCGCCGGGCGGTCCCGCCATCCGCTTTCATATCGGGCTGGAGGATCCGGGGGATCTCATTGCCGACCTCGAACGCGGGTTTGGCGCGCTGGCCGCTGCGAAAACCCGGTAAGCCTCCGCGGTCACGCCGCCGCCGTGGTGCCACCACTGCGCATGACGAACTGAAGATTGCGCAAATACACGAATACGCCGAAGGCCTGCCCAATGATGAAGACGGGATCTTTCCGGTAGAGGGCGTAGCCGAGCAGCATGATTCCGCCGCCGATGGAGAAAACCCAGAAGGCAGTCGGCACAACACTCTTGCCTGCGCGCTCGGATGCAATCCACTGCACGACAAAGCGCATGGCAAACATCGCCTGCGCGAAATAGCCGACCAAAATTCCCCAATCTGCGGTGCCGATGAATACATCATGCAGGTAGCCGCCGACGGAATTTGCGATATCGATCAGCATTCGGTGTCCTTTCAGTTGCGCGCGATCTTGTCCACGCGCTACTCCTCCGAAATTGTCGGTATTCGTTTTTTGCGGCGGATCAGCCACCACACGCCGGCAAGATCGAGGATGCCGATCCATAGCCGGTCCCACATCCCGTAGTTCGACACGCCGTGCGCCCGCGGCCGATCGACCACGTCGACGTAGCCGATGGCGTAGCCTTCGCGCCGAACGAGCGCGGGAAGAAATCGGTGCAACCCATCAAAATACGGAAGGCTCAGGAACAACTCGCGAGGGAACGCTTTCAAACCGCAGCCCGTATCGCGGGTGCCATCGCGGAGCACCGCGCTCCGCACTGTATTGGCAATTCTCGATTGGAATTTTTTGAATCCGCTCGCTTTGCGGCCGACGCGTTGGCCGGCGATCAGACCGATCCGCGGTTTCCCCGCTTCCAGGGCGCGAATGAGCGCCGGGATGAACGCGGGATCGTTCTGCCCGTCGCCGTCGAGCGTCACCACAATGGGGGCGCGCGCCGCGGCAACGCCGGTGCGTACCGCCGCCGACTGCCCGCAAGGCTGCTCGTGACGAACACGGCGCAGCCACGCATGCTGCGCCATCAGCCGTTTAAGTTCAGCATCGGTGCCGTCATTCGAACCATCATTGACGTAGACGACCTCAAAGCGCCATTGCCCGTCGAGCGCGCCGGCGATTTCCGCCACGAGCGGGGCGATATTGCCGGCCTCATTGCGCACCGGCACCACCACGGACACCGCCGGATCGATCGTATTCATGGCGCGAAGTCTTATGGGGCCAGAAGCTCGCGGGCAACCGCTTTGATACGCCTCGGCGAGGGGCCTGGATATTGATGGGTAGAGCCGTCGGCCTCGATCGCAAAACCGAGGTGGCGCTGCGCGAAATAGCGCCGGACCAAGACGGCGCCCGCGATCCCGACCAGCGCGCCGGCAAAAACATCGCTTGGATAGTGCGCGATCACCACAATGCGGCTTGCAACAATCAGCAATGCGTAGACCAGCAGCGCCGTACGGGCACGCGGCCACAGCGTTCCGAAGGCCACCAGCACGGCGCATGCGGTGGTGGCGTGACCGGAGGGCAAACCGGCATAGGCCGCTGTCCCCTGGAACGGACTGAACAGAAACGGATCGAGACTGCCGCCCACCATCGGCCGCGCACGGCCGATCACGCGCTTGATGATCGTCACAAAAAGGCTGGGCACGGCTATCGCGGCGAACAGAAAACCGGCACGCACCATGACCGCGGCCAGAACGCGCTGGGAGTACGGCGTCAGGATCGGTGGCAACGCGGCGAGCGCGACAAAGAGCAATCCGAGTGGCCAAAGAAACCACCCGGACTTACCGAACTCTGTAATCTCGCGGAAAACCGCATGGATCCACTCCGGCAAATGGCGGGCGCCGCGGATGGCCGCGGCATCAAGCGTCACCATCAAAAACGCGAACACAGCGACCGAAACACCGACCGCGATGGCCGTTTCGCGCGGAGCAAGCGGCCACAGCCGCGCGTGCGTGCGCGCGGGCCGGACCAGCAAGGCGCCAACCGTCGTCAAATTGCCCGCGCAGCGCCGCAATGCCGAGATCGCCACGCCTTCCATGCGATTGAATCCGTTGGCCACGCTCATGGGCTCGCCTGCGAACGAAAGACGGTGAGTGATACCGGCTTTCCGATGCTGATATTGTAGCCCTCCACGCGCTGAAGAAGCGAGTACCGCAATGCGACCGATTCCGCGCGCTGCACGAAGCTGCGCTCGCTGCGAGCATCGATAAGAGCGAAATGACATGATCCTGAGCGCAGAAAATCGGCCGCCCCTACCCCGTCGGTGAATCTCGTGTCGGTTCCGAGCAGGAACACCACGCTCGGCTCCTGAAAAGCAAACGTCGACGCGACGCGCGGCTGCCGGCAGTCGGTCGCGTTTATTTCATCGGCGATCATGGCGCTGGGAAACAGCGACGGCAACATGGGAAACGTGATCGCATAGACGGTGATCGCAACGAACACAGAGGCCACCATTCCGCGCAACAGCGAGCGTTCGGCGCCATCCACTTCGTAGAGCCACCACGCAAACAACCCGAAGATCACCGCGACCGCCGAAAACGGCCACGCCACGAGACCAAGATCGCGGCCGAATACGATAAACGCGACCAGCGTTGCGATCGCGACGGCGGCCGGCAGCAGGAACCACCCGACCGTGCCGCGCGTCATCCAACGCGCCTTCGACAAGCCATCCGGCTCAAGAGTGCCGGCGATCAGGATGGCGATGGCAGGATAAAGCGGCAGCACGTAGTGCGGCAGCTTGGTCATCACCGCCTCGAATACAAGCCATGACGGGATCAGCCATGCGAGCAAAAACCGCGCGTTCGGCTCGCGACGCGCTTTCCAAACCATCACCGCGGCCATTCCGGCCAATACGGAGCCGGGCCAGAATGTCACCCAGAACAGCAGAAAGTAGTACCCAGGCGGTGCACCGTGTGCTTCCTGTCCGCTGGCCACCTTATCGAGCATGTCGTGGCCGAGCGCATCAACGAAAAAGCGGGCGCCGGATTTTGCAACAATTGCCGCGAACCACGGAGATACGAGGAAGACCAGCCAGGCAAGACCGATGAATGGGCGGAGCGACCACAACCAGCGCGCCGAACGATCGACGACCGAGAGCACAATTGCCGTGAGCCCGGCCAACATCAGGATCACGGGACCTTTCAGCAGCACGCCGCCGGCAAGCGCCGTCCAGAAGATCGCCGGCTCGGCCCAGCCAATCTTTTTATCGAGCACCTCGCGACTTGCGAGATATACGCGGGCCATCGCGCCCATCGCGGCGACCGAAGCAAGCAAGAGCATGGCATCGGTTGTTGCAAGACGCGCTTCGACGCCGAGCAAAATCGAGCTGGCCATCATCAACGCGGCCACAACCGCGGCGCGGCGCGCAACGAAGGCAAGCGCGGCCCAATAGGTCAACAAAACGCCAAAGATCGCACCGAATAGCGACGGCAACCGATAAAGCCAGATGGTTGTGCGCGCCTGCGGCACGCCGAGCGCTTCTCCGGCCCTCACCGCTGCCGCTTGCAGCCAATAAATGCCGACCGGTTTCTTGTAGCGAACCTCGTCTTGAAAGCGAATGTCGACAAATTCGCGGGTTTCCAGCATCTGCTTGGTCGCCTGCGCGAAGCGCGCTTCGTCGCGGTCAACAGGCGGTATCTGGAAAAATCCCGGGAGGAACGCGATGAGCGAGAATGCCACAAGCAGCATCGCCGCCCGGCGATGCGAACCCATGGCAAAATCCAGCGCAGCGGCAAGCCCGCGCGCCGGAGCGACCGAAGGCCTGGCCTCGTCAGTGGTGATGCTCACTCTATAGTGCCTTGAAGCCGCAGTTTTGCCGGACAATAGTCTTTCGACGCTGTCCTGTCATTCGCACGCTATTGCACCCGTATGGTGACACTGTCGCTCGCGCCGCGCGCGTCCATGACTGTCACGCGCGCAAAGCCGGGACCATCGGGCTGGAAGAACAAAGTGCCGCGGCCATTCGGCGCGGCCAGGGGCACGCCATTCACCATGACAGTGAGCGGCCCGCGACCGCCGGTAATCTTGAGTGCGACCGGGTCGGACTGATCGCCGGCGGCGATGTCCAAGCGTGCCCCATCAGGCGGGAACATGATGCGCGGCGGCTCCGTCGCGTCATTCGGGCCACCGGCGACAAATCTTTGCAATGGAGGCGGTAACTTGTTGCTCGCGGCGAAAATCGCTCCCTTGGGCGAACGCGGCAACGAGGCGGCCGTCAATCCCGAACGCGCGAAAGCATCGAACAGGATCGGGGCCGCGGAGGCACGGCCGACCAGCCCCGGGACGGGCGCGCCATCGGCGCGGCCGACCCATACGCCAATCGTCATTCGCCCATCAAACCCGATGGCCCATGCATCGCGGTAGCCGTAAGAGGTGCCGGTCTTGAAGGCAATGCGTCCCTGCGGTGCATTCTCAGGCGGCGGAGCACCGATGAGGATATTGCCGACATACCAGGCGGCCACCGGATCGAGCAGCCGGCGTGCATTTTGAGGCGGACCGCCAAGCTGTTCCGTCAGCGGCAATGCACTGCCAAGCCGAGCCAGGCCCGTATAAAGCATGACCAGATCCGACAGGCGAACACCGACCCCGCCGAGGCCCATCGCCAAACCGGGCGCTTCGCCTTTCGGCAGCACCAGTGCCGCGCCGGTTTGCGACAGGCGCGCGCTCAGGCGGTCGACGCCGACTTTGCCCAACACGGCGATTGCCGGAACATTGAGCGACATTTGCAGCGCCCGCCGCACGGTGACCGTACCCTGGAAGGTGAGGTCGAAGTTTTCCGGCGTGTAATTGCCGTAGCGGCTTGGTTTGTCGTCGATCAGCGTCTCCGGATGGATGAGGCCATCTTCGAATGCAAGTCCGTATATGAACGGCTTCAAGGTCGAGCCAGGCGATCGCAGTGCCTGCGTCATGTCGACCTGCCCGGCACGGCGCGCGTCGAAATAGTCGGCGGAGGCGATACGCGCCCTCACCTCACCGCTCGCATTGTCGACCGCAAGAATGGCGACCGACATGTCAGGTCCGAGCGTCTGCGCGCGTTCATGCGCAAGTTCCTGCAACGTCTTCTGCAAAACGAGATCGATGGTAAGTCGGTGCACGCGTCGATCCGGCTCTGTCGATACGACCTGGTCGGCGGCATGCGGCGCGAACATGGGTAATTGCTTGCGCTCGCGCGGGACCGGTTGAGACTTCGCCCGCGCGATTTCATCGGGCGGCACAAGGCCGGCTGCCGCGACACGATCGAGCACGCGATCGCGCGCGGCTCGTGCGGCGTCGGGAAAACGATCCGGACGGCGCAGTTCCGGTGACTGCGGCAATGCCACCAACAGCGCAGCCTCGGCCAGAGACAGCTTACGCGGCTCCTTGCCGAAATACGCCAGGGCGGCCGCGCGTATCCCTTCGAGGTTTCCGCCGTAGGGCGCGAGCGTCAAATACAGCCCCAGGATTTCATGCTTGCCCAGCGCATGCTCAAGTTCGAGCGCCCGCACGATCTGCCGTAGTTTTGCGCTCAGGCTGCGCTGCTGCCGCGGCTCCAGCAGGCGCGCCACCTGCATCGTGATCGTCGAACCGCCCGAAACGATATGCCCGCTGGCAGCAAATTGAATCGCTGCACGCCCGAGCGACTGCGGGTCGACTCCGCGGTGATTGCGAAAGCGCTTGTCTTCATATGCGAAAAGAAGCTTCAGGAAGCGCGGATCAACCTCGTCCTCCGTGACCGGAAGCCGCCAGCGGCCTTCTGCGGTCGCGTAGGCACGCAAAAGGCGCCCCTCTCGGTCGAGAACGACATGCGAATATTCAAGGTCCTTGCCGAGCGGCGCAGGGCCCAGCGAATAAACCAGGGAGGCACAGATCACCGCCGCCGCGGCGGCCACGCCCCCGGCACTCGCAAAAATCCTGCGCCACCGCGTCATTTTGGGGTGATCTCGATTGCGCCGGTCCCGGTGCGGCCGAACCGGTCGGGCCGGTACATGTCCTCGACCTTCGCCTGCGGCAACACGTATTGTCCGGGCGAAACGGCGCGCACCACATAGGCGACGGAAAATACCGGCGACGAATCCTCCTTTCGATTGAAAGCAGCCGTGAACCGGTCGTCGCGAAATTCGGTATTGGCCGGCTCTTCGGCGTCGGCAATCCAGGCGAGCGTTCCCGTTTCTCCCGATGACACCAGACGCGGATTGTCAATTTCAAATCCGGCGGGCAGATAGTCGGCGACGATCACGCGGCCAAATTGCGGCTGCGGTTCGGTCATCTTGAGCACCACCACGAAGCGCTGATTTTGTTTGGCCTTGCTTGGATCGACCTTTTCGCCATCGAACGTGTGATAGGTCCGCTCGATCTTGAACCCCTGTTCGGCGGCGGGTTCCGGTGTGAGTGGCGAACCACTCACCGACACCACGGCCTGCACATTGCCCTCGCCATGGTTTGCCACCGCAATCGGCGCCGCAAGATCATTCACCCCGAGACTGCGATAAAGCGCGCCCCGGTGCGTGTCTCCATTGATGCCGAGAGAAATTGCGTTGACTTGCTTGACGAGCGCGCGGGCGGCGAGCACGAGCCATGCATCTTCCTGGGTTGACGTGCTCGCGCTCAATGCGCGCGCGCTATCGATCCGCAACACCGCATCGTCGATTGTCTTTTGCGGGGCGCGCCCTTCCGAGGCCAGCGTCACCAGCGCGGCGGCATCGCGTAGCGCCGAACCGAAATCGGCGCGGCCGAGATCAAGCTTGGGCTGGGGCGATATGGCGTCCAGCGCCGCAAGATAGACGGCGTCGGCGCGCGTCTTGTCGCCGGCCATAGCCAGCGCCGCAGCAATCTGCGCTTTTGCAATCGGCGTCGCGACTTCGGACAGCTTGACTTCAGCGACGTAACGCAAATCACCGATCGGCGCCGCGCCATTGCGCGCCAATACGTAGAGCGCGTAAGCCAATTCACGGCCGCCATTCTTGTTGGGCTCCGGCGCTGTGGCGACATAGTTGCGCAGACGATCGATCGCGAGCGTGTACGCGGCGGCCGGCACATCAAAACCGCGCTCGCGTGCCCGGGTCAGGAAATCCGTGACATAGGCATCGAGCCAGGGATCTTCGCCGCCGACCGACCACAGACCAAATGAACCGTTTGAGTCCTGGCGTGCCAGCAGGCGCGGGATGGCATCCTTGATGCGTTGATCGATCTCGCCGTCTGGAGCCAGCCTCGCCTGCGCGGCCAGCTCGTTGACATAGAGCATCGCCATGGCGCGGCTGGCGATCTGTTCGGAGCAGCCGAAGGGATAGCGATCGAGCGCATTGAGCAGCGTGGCGGCGTCGAGAGACGCCGACACGGCAACCGACAATCCGGCGCGCCCCGTACCCGGTACGAAATCCGCGAAAAGATCCTTCGACAATGTGAGGGTTTCACCTTTGGCGAGCATGCGCACGCTGCGGCGTGTCAGGATTTGCGTTGCCGGTCGAACGTCAAGCGGATAGCTACGCTCGAGGGCGAAATTATCCGGCCCGCTCACCTTGACGGTCACCCTGCTCGGTCCGGCACCGGACGCTCCCGCAGGAAGTGAAATGCGATCGCGTTGTTTGGTGGCAAGCTTGAGCGCTTGCGGTCCGTCGCCATCGAGCTTGACAGCACCATCGGCAACGACTGTCATTTTGTAGTCGCCGGCGGCGCCTTCGACGTTGTCCAACTCGAGCTGTATTGCGCCTTTGTCGCCGGTGCGCAGGAAACGAGGGAGCGTCGCGGTCAACACGACCGGATCGCGCACGATCACGTCACCGAACGCCTTGCCGACTTTATCTTTGCTCCACGCCACGGCCATTACACGGACGGTGCCGGCAAAAGCGGGAATATCGAACTGCACCTGCGCGGCGCCGTCGCGGCCGACGGTGACAATGCCGGAGTAAAGTGCAAGCGGCGCCTGTGTCGGAGGCGAGCCGGACAGCTCTGAACCGCCCGCATCGCCGCCAGAGCGGATTTGTCCACGCACACCCTGCATGCCGTCGATCAATTGGCCGTAAAGATCGCGGATCTCGGCCGTGAGCCGGCGCTGGCCGAGGTAATAGTCATCCGGTGCGGGCGGTTTGTAATTGGTGAGATTAAGAATGCCGACATCGACGGCGGCGACAACGACGCGGGCCTCTTCGCCGGAAACAAGACCGCCAACCTTGATCGGCACCGTCAGCGTTGAGTTCGGCCGCATCGTTACCGGCAATTTCATTTCCGGCGCCAGCGTATGCGAGGCCTTGTCGATCGAGAACCATTGCACGCCGATGGCGCGGCCAGGCATGCGTTGCGCCGGCGCGTCAAGCGGACGGCGCAAGGTGGCAACCATGTAGGCACCGGTGCCCCAATCCCGGCCGACGCTCAGGCTGATACGCGCAATCCCCGCTTTCACATCCTGCGATTGGCTGGCAACGAGCCGGTCAGTAAATACGTTGACTGTCACGCGACCGGCCGTGCGCGCGGTCACCGCCACATTCATCGTCTCGCCCGGCTTGTATTCCGGTTTGTCCAGCGCTGCCTCGAGCAGGTCCGGCGTGTCCGCGCTCGACTCTGCGTAGAAGCCGGCATCAAAACCGATCGAAGTGACCGGACCATTCGCCTCGCCGGTCGAAATCTCCAATCGATAGCGGCCCCACTTCACCGGTACCGACACGCGACCCGGCTTTTCGGTGCGAACGTCGACCGTGCCGCTGGCCACGCGCTCTGTGCGCTTGACCGGCTCAAACTCCCATTGGCCGTTTTGCCGGTACCACTGATAGCTGCTCTCGACCTTGAGCAAATCATAATGCAGGCCGGTTCGCGCCAGAGTCTTGCCGTCTGGCGCAACCATGACCACGTCGAACTCGGCATTGGCGCCGTCGGCGAGCGAGCGGCCGGAGAACATCGGCTTTATGCCAAGCATCGCAGCTTCGGGGGTCACCGGCAGCGTCAGCTTGCGTTCGACCGCCCGACCGCCGGATTCGGTCATTCTCACCGTGATCTGCGCTTCCAGCGGACGGCCGCTGGCGGGCACCTTGTCGAGCCTAACCGGGAATGTCGCCTTGCCGGTGGCGTCCGTGCCTGGCAAGTCGTCGAGTTCCTGCCGGACGGCTGTGACCTCGTCATCGAAGAAGCCAAAAGTATAACCGGGAAAGCCCGGAAGCTCCTTGGCGGCGGCGATTGTAGCCTCGCCCGAGAGCTCAAGATTCGATGCCGGCGCGCCATAGAGGAAATGGCCGTCGACACTGAGCTGCGCGGGCGCGGCGGGGGAAATCCCCTTCGCAGCCGACGTCAGTGAAAATTCAATGCGATCGGCCACATAGTCCTCGACCATGAACGTGGTTTCGCCCACGGGCGGCCGCTTGGGATCGGTGTAAGCCACAATCCGCCAGGTGCCGGCCGATGCCGAAGCGACGATCGGCACGATCATGGATCGCCCGCCGAGACCCTGGTCGGCGACGAGCGCGCGGCGGTATTCGACGCCGTCGGGACGCGCGATCACCAGCGTCAATGGAACGTTCGGTGCCGCGATGCCGCGTGCATCACGCAGCAACGCAGTCACCGCGACTGTTTCTCCCGTGCGGTAGACGCCGCGTTCGGTATAGACGAAAGCATCCAACCCAGCCGGCACCGGCCGTCCGCCAACACCCCGGTCGGACAGATCAAATGCAGGCGATTTAAGGCTCAAAAACGCATAGTCGTTCTTCTCGCTCGCAACGATTGCCGCCGGCGCAAGGCCTCCCTCGCCCCGCGCAAGGCCAGCCTCGAAATGGATGAACCCGTTGCGGTCGGTCTGACGAACCGCAAGCACTTCGTTGTTGCGGGCAACCAGCCGCACCTCGACGCTGCCGCGCGGTTCGGCGCTCGCCAACGAATGGATAAAGACGTCTATGCCGTCATGCGCGGTATAGGCGCTCAGACCGAGATCGGAAACGATGAACCACTGCGTCGCCTGCTGGCCATATTCATTGGAAACGACATCCTTCGGCTCGGCAGTCATGGCGTAGACGCCGGGGCCAAGATCCTTGAGCGCCTGATCAAGTGGAAAGGCGGTAGTCACTTCCGTGTTGAGCTTGGACTCGACGGCGAGTTCACCGCCCCAGATCTTTACTCCACGCTCGTTGGCCAGGCGCTCTGCCTGGTAGCGGCTCAAGTTGCGCTGGAAATCATAGCCCAGGAGGGTATCGACGAGATTGCGGTCGCCGATCCGGTAAATCGACAGCGCCACCGCTTTGGTGTTGACGCTGAGCACCGGAATGCCGCGCTGACCGGCGCGGGGCAGCACATAGGCCCTGCCGGAAAAGCGAACAAACGGTTTGCGATCACGAACGAAGATCGTGAATTCGGCCGACTTCGCGAGCGTCTCCTTGACAACAGATGGAAGCCCGGCGCGAAGAGTGACCGAATAGCGCTCGCCATGCTTGAGTCCCTCAACGCACAGCTGCTTCTCCGCCGCCGAAATTGCCGGCCGATCCATCCCGGCGACTGCGACAAACGGAGAAAAATCGGTGCGGCGGCTCGGCAATTCCTCAGAAAACTGAAAACAGGCCCGCGGCGATATCGAGTCGGAATCGACCGTAAAATCGAGCAGGCGGAAACCGTGTTCGGCCCGCATTTTTTCGTATTGGCTGCGCAATTCGGCGGTCTCGCGCAAATCGAGTGACGAACGCAATGCGTCGAGCGCTCCCCGCCACTGCTGGCGGTCGGCAAGCATCTGGCCAAGAACCGACAGGCTATCGGCTTCGAGATTGCGATCTCCTGCCCGCTGGTACGCGATATAGGCGGCCGTCGAGGCGCGATCGAGCAGCAACGTCTTCTCGCGATCATCGCGCGGCTTGATCTGAAGAATGGTGCGCGCGAGGCGCAGCCAGCCCGATGCGTCATCCGGCGCAACCGTTACAAGCTGGCCGAGAACTAGCATGCCTGAACGAAAGTCATTCTTTTGAAAGGCAGCATCGGCGTCCCGGCGCAATGTTGTGGCTGGCTTGGTCACCGCGCCGGCATCGCTTTTTATCTGTGCTTCGAGCTTGATTGCCGCGTCGTCGAGCGCGCCTTGCGTGAAAGGTTTTTCGGCCGCCAGCGCGTGCGCGAGGGCAGCGGTCAGGAACGCGGCGGCAAGGCCGGCGCGAACGGCACGAAACATGGGAAAGAACCTCCGGAAGTCGCGGATGGCGGCGAGCATGATTTCAGTTCCTGAAGGTGTCGAGCGCGTGGCGGCGTCGGCACGGTGCCCGCAGCCGAGCATGCCGCGCAGTTCCTGAAATTGGTACGATGATCAGAAGGGTCGCTCGTTATCCTCAGAATTAACATGAGCAAACAAGCTAATGTAAGACTTTAATTTTACAGCGAAAAATGCCGGACCATTGGCCTCCAGTTTCGCCCGCCTTTGTCACCGAATCGGCTGGGTTTGCCTCACCGAAACTGGTTTCTCGCGCTGCCAGTGCATCCTTGGCATTGCGTCTTTGCACCAGTGACCGCCTCCAGCTAAACCGTGTGGCGCCGACCCCGTAGCTCAGCCGGATAGAGCATCAGCCTTCTAAGCTGAGGGTCGCTGGTTCGAATCCAGCCGGGGTCGCCAATACTTTCGAAGTCTTAGCCTGCGCTAGCGCTTCGGCGCCGCATCGGCCGGCTTCGCGCCACCGAGGTTTTTCACGTCGCGTTTCATCTCAAGGCAGGTCGCAAGCTCGGTATAGGTTGGCCCGAACGTGAGCGACTTTACGCATTTGATGCGATCGGCCGCCGGGAACGTCGACCAGTTTTTGTTGAGTTCCTCGCGTGTGCGCTGTTCGCTTTCAAGACAGCTTTTCAATCTCTCGCTGGTCTGTTCGATGTATCCGGCCGAGGCTGCCCCACGACAACTAGCGGTTACATCCCAACTTGGGACGCTGTCGGCTGCGGCGCCCTTTGGACAAGGCGAGATGCCGAGCGCGAAGGCAGTCACAATGGGAATAATCAATCGTTGCGACGTGACCATCTCCCAGACGGAATGACTTATGCTTAAATTTTGGGCCATTCGAATTCTGGGGTTTTGTTTTGGAGGCCAGCCATCTGGCCTGAAGCGAGTGGGACGGCGTGGTCTCATAGTCGAAAACACTGTTCACAAGTGTGAGATCGGGTCTCCAGAAATGGCATGCACCGGTGGTAGCCTAAAACCGGGAGACGATCACAGTGTGAGCGCCTGCAAACCTGAAATCGCCCCCCGGGAAGGGCCTCTAGTCCCCTATTGGCCCTTCCCACTCTTGATAAGAGTCGTGGCGAAATAATGCCGATCTCATGGCTATCGTGACGACGGCTCGAAAAAAAGAAGGGGCCGCCGCGTGATGGCACAGACCAGCCCGCCGCGCTTGAAATCGAGCTCGCACGATTACGTCCGCCAAGTCGCACAACGCGGCCCGTCAAATTAGCTCGCGCCGAAGCGAAGCCCGCCAGACGAACGGGCGTTTCGCCTACCCGACCTCATCTATCTCGCTTAGCGGCAGATGATGGGCGAAGCGAAGGAGATCAAAATACGAGTAAACATCGGCGTTGGTCCCCTTGTAGTGGCATGAGAACTCAATGAAGCCGATATTGGCGCTCGTAGAGAGAAAAGAGATTGTCTGCCACGATTCAAAATTCGTGTCTGTGGTGGCAAGCGGAAAATTTATCTTGGCCAGTGGCAGCTGCTTTTGGTGAGGCTTCGTAAACTTGGGAGGCACTCCGAATATCAATAGATATGGGACCGAGTCGGCTTCGACCTCAGCGTGTTCGCCGGTGTAAAAAACGGGCCGAGCATCAATCGCTACAAATTGCTGCGGATGCTGGAACGTCGCGCGGACCCCGCCCTGGGTATCGTTGAAGCCGCCCTTTCCGTTTTGAAAAATGCCAATTGTATGGGAGTTGGGCCCGCGTGGATCGTCCGGGTCGGGGTCAGAAACGATGGTGCCGCCCGGGCCAGGGCGCGCAGGACCGGTTGCTGCAAAGACGCTTCCCATAGGGACCCCGAAGGAATCAACGGATTCGAGAGTGACGCCTTGTGCCGAGTAGTGCGTGTCGAGGACCGCGCCGATCGCAGCGCTATTAAAATCCAGCTCCGTAACTATTCCCTCCAACAAATTCAGCAGCCAGGACTCGTTGGGCGGGCCGATTTGCGTAGCTGTGGTGACACTGGTGACACGGATTGGAGGACGCATTGCAAGATCTCCGTTCTGGTCAATAACCGCAGATTAACGCATAAGTTGTGTCAGCTCGCGGTGTTGAATTACCTTGATCTCCACGAGGACTTCACGCCTTGTTAAGAAGATTGTCCGAACCTCGGGCGCAGTAACCCGCGTAAAAGAGTGTTGCCGATGAATCGTAACGATAAGGCGCTGCTCGACAAGCAGCTATGGGGAGTTAATCCAGAACCTCCAAGTCTCATTGCTCTAGCGCTGGTCGGGGTATTCCTGGGCGGTCTCGTCATCGGCTCCTTCCTGTTCGCGCGCGAGAGCAGGCACACTCAAGCAGCCTCGCACGACATAACTGGCACGATCTCTCAGTCGCAATAGGCACCGCCGTCTCCACCCGAATGGAGCCATTTCATTCGGCGTGGCGGCTACATCTTCGCGCGCTGCCCCGGTCTTCGTAGGTGCCCGGGCCACACATTTGCGTCGGCTAGCTTGGGCCGCTCGACCACCGGCTAAAAATGCAAACAAGCGTCAAGGAAAGAGCGGTCGCGGCCGGCATGATGCCGCCGCTGCGTTCGCAAAGTTTTTTACAGGGGCACCAGAGCACAATCCACTGATGTGCACGCATAGAGCGTGTATCGGACCGCCATCTCGTTGCTCGCGCCGCCCGCTATCTCAAGCACTTCGTCGGAAACGCGGTAGCCAAAAATATCGTCTGTTTGTTCGAGCCCGATGGTGTCGCTCATCGCATTGAAGCCTTTCGGTTCGTAAGCCCAGCAAACCTAATGCAGCGGACGGCCATCAAAGCATGGTGGCCACTCCGGGCCAAGCGGTCCGCTATTTGGTCGCGGCATTTCCAACTTCCTGGCCGAATAAAACAGCCGACTCTTTTGTCATTGAAAGACGTATTATGCCTGCATCTATTGTCTTTAGTTCAAGCAACAGAATGTCCGGGCGATCCGGAGGAACAGACGTACGAAATCCGGCTACGGCGTGGAAAGGATGCTGCTCGTTCTGTCCATCGTTGATCATGGAACTTCCCTCCCCGTCGATAATAACGTTTTTCAACGAGCGGATTTAGCACGGCCACCGCTTCTGACGCCACCCGCAAGAACCGCACCGGCAACAGGGTTTAGGGGATCGCCCTGGCAGGCCGCATTGTTCGCACATTTTTACGGTATGGCTCAGCGCAAAATGGGCCTGCAGACAATAGAGAGAAAGCTCTGCCAGACCCTGGAGATAATGCTAATTCATTGCCAGCGATATACGGATTCGAGAGGTTCGACATGGCACATTGGAAACGCCTAACCGGCACCGACGGCTATCCAATCGATGTAAACATGGATGTTGTCGCGTATCTCCATCCGTTTAAAGATCACACGGCCGTTTGCTTTGTCGGTGGCCGGAGTGGCGAAGGCAAGGTGATGCTGGTCAGCGTAAAGGAGACGCCGGACATGATTCACTCAGCCAACGCGCTCCGCTCGGCCTGAACCATAGGTCCAGGAGCGGATCAAAGACCCGTCAAAAAGGCATACTGAGCGCCAGCGCCGGTCGGCCTCAAGAACCCGGCGGCCGGATTGCCGTTTGCGGTTTGCGCTCGCGCACCATTGCTTCAAGCACGTATAGGCGGATGGCCGAGGACAGATTGCCGTTCTGGCGCCCCTCGTCGATCTCCGCGACCAATTTCGACAATGTCCATTTTTGCGCGTGCGCGATTTCCTTGAGGTGATCCCAGAAGGCATCCTCGAGGCTGACGCTGGTTTTGTGTCCACCAATGACGATGGATCGTTTCACCACAGTCGATTTCATCGGCCCATCAATTTCGTCTGGTCGATCTTGGTATCGCGTGGAAGGAATGGGCGCGTCAGATTTAAATCTGCTTGTCGAAATCGCTCCAATTTTAAGTGTATTCATGTGCCACAACTCCCGTCGGTTTGACGTTCTCAGTTCACTCGGCCCAGCCTCTGTTTCCAAAGCTTAATGACTCCAGGCGGAAACTCGCGACCTCCA
>DASPNW010000036.1:0-121682 GCA_035626335.1 Pseudolabrys sp. | reverse complement strand
CAATAATTTAGGAGGACTGCCATGAAGTTCCGTCCGCTTCACGACCGCGTCGTCGTCAAGCGCATCGATGCCGAGGAAAAGACCGCCGGCGGCATCATCATTCCCGACACCGCCAAAGAGAAGCCCTCGCAGGGCGAAATCATCGCCGTCGGCCCGGGTGGCCGCGACGAGAACGGCAAGCTGATCCCGATCGATCTGAAGGTTGGCGACACCGTGCTGTTCGGCAAGTGGTCGGGCACCGAAGTAAAGATCGACGGCCAGGATCTCCTGATCATGAAGGAGTCCGACATCATGGGCGTGATCGAAGGCGGCAGCGCCGCCAAGAAGAAGGCCGCCTGAGCCGCCTTGTCCAAAGGAGCGCCCGCAGGGCGCGTCTCGAAGGACGAGGGACAACGATTAAACAGCTCATCCATGTCGACACCGCGCTCACACGCGGCTTCGCAGGATGAGGACCGAAACCCGAAGGAAACAAAACAATGGCTGCTAAAGACGTCAAATTTTCTGTCGATGCCCGCGACCGTATGCTGCGCGGCGTCGATATTCTCGCCAATGCGGTGAAGGTGACGCTCGGCCCCAAGGGCCGCAACGTCGTGCTCGATAAGTCATTCGGCGCCCCGCGTATCACCAAGGACGGTGTCACGGTCGCGAAGGAAATCGAGCTCGAAGACAAGTTCGAGAATATGGGCGCACAGATGGTGCGCGAGGTGGCATCCCGGACCTCCGATACGGCCGGCGATGGCACCACCACCGCGACCGTGTTGGCTGCGGCAATCGTTCGCGAAGGTTCCAAGGCGGTGGCCGCGGGCATGAACCCAATGGACCTTAAGCGCGGCGTCGACCTTGCGGTCGAGGCCATTGTCGCTGACCTCCAGAAGAACACCAAGAAGGTCACCTCCAACGAAGAGATCGCCCAGGTCGGCACCATTTCGGCCAATGGCGATCGCGAGATCGGCGACTTCCTCGCCAAGGCCATGCAAAAGGTTGGCAACGAGGGTGTCATCACGGTCGAAGAGGCAAAGTCTCTCGAGACCGAACTCGATGTGGTCGAAGGCATGCAGTTCGATCGCGGCTATATCTCGCCCTACTTCATCACCAATGCCGACAAGATGCGCACTGAGATGGAGGATCCCTACATCCTCATTTACGAAAAGAAATTGTCGGGCCTGCAGGAGTTGTTGCCGCTGCTCGAGTCAGTGGTACAGACCGGCAAGCCGCTGCTCATCGTGGCCGAGGACGTCGAGGGCGAGGCGCTTGCCACGCTCGTCGTCAACAAGCTGCGCGGCGGCCTGAAAGTAGCCGCGGTGAAGGCGCCGGGCTTCGGCGATCGCCGCAAGGCGATGCTGCAGGATATTGCCATCCTGACCGGCGGCCAGGCGATCAGTGAAGATCTCGGCATCAAGCTCGAGAACGTCACGATCTCCATGCTCGGCCGCGCCAAGAAGGTGATGATCGACAAGGAGAACACCACCATCGTGCACGGCGCCGGCAAGAAAGCCGACATCGAGGCACGCGTGGCGCAAATCAAGGCGCAGATCGAGGAGACCACTTCCGACTACGACCGCGAGAAGCTGCAAGAACGGCTTGCAAAGCTCGCGGGCGGTGTCGCGGTGATCCGCGTCGGTGGCGCCACCGAGGTCGAGGTGAAGGAGCGCAAGGATCGCGTCGATGACGCGCTGCATGCGACCCGCGCCGCTGTCGAGGAAGGCATCCTGCCGGGCGGCGGTGTCGCCCTGCTGCGTTCGGTCGAGGCACTCAAGCGCCTTCGCCCCGAAAACGAGGACCAGAAGCACGGCGTTGAGATCGTGCGCAAGGCGATCCAGACACCGGCCCGCCAGATTGCGGTCAATGCCGGG
Organism: Pseudolabrys sp.; assembly: GCA_035626335.1. Classification (GTDB taxonomy): domain Bacteria; phylum Pseudomonadota; class Alphaproteobacteria; order Rhizobiales; family Xanthobacteraceae; genus Pseudolabrys. Next base: position 119,829 of record DASPNW010000036.1, on the reverse strand, counting down.
GCGGATGGCTCCGTCGTCGTCGGCAAGATCATGGAGAAGGACCAGTATTCGTACGGCTACGATGCGCAGGCCGGCGAATACGGCAACCTCGTCACCAAGGGCGTGATCGACCCGACCAAGGTCGTGCGCTCGGCGATCCAGGGCGCAGCCTCCGTGGCCGGCCTGCTGATCACCACCGAGGCCATGGTCGCCGAGATTCCGAAGAAGCAGAACGCGGCTCCGGCAATGCCGGGCGGCGGCGGCATGGGCGGCATGGACTTCTAATCAGTCCACACAACACGAATGCGAAGGCCCGGGGGAAATCCCGGGCCTTTTGCTTAAACAGGGATGCAACTGAAAAAGTAACGACCACAAACGAGAAGGCGCGCGTTCATCCGGCGTCGCCTCGTCGTAGTGGCCGTCGTGGCGATCACAATACACTTCGCCACTCGCAAAACATATTATACGCTTGACATGACAGCATCATGACGACGCGGCACGCCAGCATTTACAGCGGAATCGGAGGTTGGACCTACGAGCCGTGGCGCGGCGTTTTCTATCCCAAAGGCCTGCCACACGCGCGGGAACTCTCCTATGCCGCCGAACACCTGACCTCGATCGAAATCAACGGCACGTTCTATCGAACCCAGACCCCCGCGACCTTCCGCAAATGGGCCTCCGAGGTCCCCGATGGATTTGTTTTTTCGCTCAAAGGCCCGCGCTATGCAGTCAACCGGCGTGTGCTCAAGGAGGCCGGCGATTCGATCAAGCGCTTCCTCGAGTCCGGCGTAACAGAACTCGGCTCCCGTCTCGGTCCCCTGCTCTGGCAATTCACGCCCTACAAGAAGTTCGACGAAGCCGATTTCCGCGGCTTCCTGGAACTCCTCCCGAAAACTTTCGACGGGCATACGTTGCGTCACGTGGTTGAAGTCCGCCACGACAGCTTCAAGACGGATGCTTTCGTGGCCCTGCTGCGGGAATTCGACATACCTGTCGTTTTCGCCGAGCACGAAACTTATCCGGCCATCGCGGACGTTTGTGGCGGTTTTGTTTATGCGCGGTTGCAGAAAGGCGACGAAAAGCTCAAGGCCGGCTATCCGCCGAAAGCGCTTGATGCTTGGGCCGCGCGCGCGAAGGCGTGGGCGCAAGGTAGCGAGCCGAAGGACCTGCCGCGCGTGACGAAAACACCTGCGAAAAAACAGACGCGGGATGTTTTCATTTATTTTATCCACGAAGCGAAGGTGCGGGCGCCGGCCGCGGCCATGGCACTGATCGAAAGACTGAAATGAAAGCAAAATCGAAGGCAGCCAAAGCGCGTTTGCTGTTCACGATAGGCTACGAAAAAGCCAAGCCCCTGCACGCGGGTCAAGGTCGATGACCTGATCCCGTCGCTGTTTTGATTTACTCGGCCGGCTGCGGCGAGCGCTGCTTGCCCTCAACGCTGATAATCATCGCTACCAATGCGACTGTCGTGATGAACAGCAACAGCGCGATGACCGCATTGACACCAAGGACAAGCGCAAAACCTCCGCTCTCGTGGAGCAGCGAGATCATGCCGATCGCCGCGCCGGCGCTGACAAACAGCAGAAAATAACGCACCGCGTAAACGCGGCCGCGCCATGCGTCGGCGGTGTAACGGGCCATGATCATGTCGTTGACTGTGACCTGGCCATAGATCGCGGCAATCGCGATTGCCAGTGCAATCAGAAGCGCAAAACCGCTGGCATAGGCCGCCCACAGATTGCCGAGAAAGCCGATACCTGTGACGATCGCGAATATCACGTGTGGCGGAATCCGTTCTACCACACGCCCAACCGTGAGCTGCGCAAGCGCTCCACAAACGAGCACCGCGGTTGCGATACTGCCGACGAGAACCAACGGCAGGTCACGTGACAGACGTTCGTCGACGATTTTTGGCAGCGCGATAGTGAGCACGTTGAAGGTCAGGCCCGCGCTCAAGGCGATCACGATAAACAGTCCAAACAGGGCAACCGCGAGACGCGGCGTCAGCCGCACGGCCGGCTTCGACTCGCGCGTCTTGGCGTGATGACGGTCGTCCGGCGTGAGCCAGAGGTAAACTATCCCTGTGACGACCAGAACCACGGCCGGCGCGAAAAAAGCGGCGCGCCAACCAAACCACGTGGCAAGCGCCGCACTAACCCCGGCAGCGAGCGAAACACCGAGGTTCCCGCATACGCCATTGAACGCAAGTGTACGGCCGCGTGCATTTGATGCCTCGATCAGCATCGCCATGCCAACCGGATGATAGATCGACGCAAACATGCCAAGCGCGAACATAGCCACTGCGAGCGCGGCAAGATTGGGTGCGAAGCCCGCGCCAGCCAGCGAGAGACCGCAGCCAATGTAGAACGCGGCCATCATGTTGCGGCGGCTCCAGCGATCGGCGAGCCAGCCGGCCGGCAAAGAAAATACGCCAAAGGCAACGAACGCCGTGCTCGAGAGCGCGATTAATTCACTGTAGGAGCGCTGGTAGATAACCTGAAGCCCGATCACGACAGTCGGGTAAATCAGCAGCACAAAATGATCGAGCGCGTGTGCCCAATTCAGAAAGGCGATTGATCGCTGGCGGGCTTTTTCCTCAGCGATGCGGCTGGCAGACGCGGCAGTCATCGGATTTCCGTTGGCCGTGGACGAGTCAGGAGATGCATATACCCATTGATAGCCGATGTCCCCGGCGACTGCCGCAACCCTCCCCCGCTTGGGGGACGCAATCGCGCTTTAGTTGTGGGATCGTCGTCCTGCAATTTTAGAGGCTGTTCAAGGGCTGAGCCTGGATGGGTTCCGGGAGGCGCGTTTGCGCGGCGGTGATAACCGCCGCGGCCTTCGTCCTTTATTGTGTTTGGGGAGTGACTGGTCGCGCGCAGGCTGGTGACGACGACTACGCGCACCTCATGTTGTTCTCCGGTCGCGATCTCTGGCGCAATGGCGCCTTTGCCTATGGCGGATTTGTCTTCGCGCCGGGAGGGTTTGAGCAAGACGGCCTGCTTCTGAAAGTTCTGCTTTCGGGTGGCGTCTATCGCTACGACGCAGAAAATCTCGGCGACCGTATCATTGGCGTGGAGTGGCTTGGGCAAGTGCTGCCCGGTTGGCGGATCAAACGTGGCGAGGCTGAATTCAAGTTTTTTTTCGGGCCCGAGTTTCAAATCCATCGCCTCACGCCGGATGACCCTGCCAACCGGCTGCGTGGACATTCATTTGGCATGAGGGCCGGGGCGGAACTCTGGTACGAACCGACGCCTGATACCGTGGTCGTCGCCGATATCTCGCTCTCCACGATTGCAACGGGCAATTCGGCACGCATCGGCTTCGGCTGGCGTGTATTCGAAGACATGCTCGGTGGCGTCTATGTCGGTCCAGAAATGCAATATTTCGGTTCCGTCGGTTACCGCCAATTTCGCCTGGGTGCGCACTTCACCAGCATGAAGACCGATGATGTCGAATGGTCGGCCGCGGCGGGTTGGGCCGACGACTCGCGGGGCCGTGTTAGTCCGTATCTACGGCTCGACATTCTAAAACGGCTTTAGTCGAGCGTGCGGCGGAACCTTGTTATGGCGATAGCCATGGCCACGAGCATCAAAACAAACAGGGCGATCGCATCGTATCGCAGGTCCGACAAATTCGAACCCTTAAGCATGATCGAGCGCACGATGCGCAGGAAATGCGTCAGTGGAAGCGTCTCGCCAACATACTGAGCCCAGACCGGCATGCCGGCGAACGGAAACATGAAACCGGACAGCAAAATATTGGGCAGGAAGAACATCATCGACATCTGCATCGCCTGCAGCTGGTTCTGGGCGACTGTTGAGAACGTGTAACCGATCGACAGATTGGTTGCGATGAACAGCGTGCTCAACGCGGCAAGAACGGCGAGATTGCCGAGCACCGGCACGGCGAACAAAGTGACGCCAATGCCGATGATCAAAGACGCTTGTACAAAGCCGACCAGGATGTACGGCACGATCTTGCCCAGCATGATTTCGAACGGCGTAATCGGCATCGACAGCAGGCTTTCCATCGTGCCCCGCTCGATTTCCCGCGTTACCGACAGCGCGGTGAAAATCAGCATGGTCATGGTGAGAATCGTGCCGACCAGGCCGGGGACAATATTGAGCTGGGTCAACGCGGCCGGATTGTAGCGCGCGTGGCTCCGGATCTCGAACGGCATCTCAGGTTTGTCCGGAACGTCGCGGTCGTGCATCAGGGACGTCTGCAGCACCTCGTTAAGCGCGCCGAGCGCGGTGCCTGAAGCGACGGGATCGGTGGCATCCGCAATCACCAACATTGCCGGCTTGTCACCACGGCGCACCGAGCGTTCAAAATTCGCAGGAATCTCGACCGCGAACAGCACTTTTCCGGAGGCCAGCAATTCGTCGACCTCCGCTTCGCTGTGCGGCAGCTCCGTAACACGAAAATAATTCGTGTTTTCGAGAGCTGCGAGGATCGAGCGCGACAGATCGCTGGTCTCCTGCATCAACACGGCCGTGGGCAAATTGCGCGGCGTGGTGTTGATTGCGTAGCCGAACAGCAGTAACTGCATGAGCGGGATCATGATGATCATGACGAAGGAAACGCGGTCGCGCCTCAGCTGGATGAATTCCTTCACCAGCATGGCCCAAGTCTTGCGCCAAAAGCCGTCACCGGAACGTCGTGGTGCCCGAGCAGGAAGCAGATGTGTCATTGGAAATTATCCTGCGCCTTGCCCATCAGATCGATGAACACATCCTCAAGTGACGGCTCGGACCGAGTCCACTCAAGATCCTTTCGCTGGCGATAGGGCGCAATGGCCGCCTCAAGTGCGGCAGCGCCGCGGCCGGACACGTGCAGGCTGGTGCCGAAAGGCGCCACCATGTCGATTCCGGGCTTGCCGGTAAGCTCGTTCGATAATTCAGCAAGTCCGTCACCATTCGCCGAGCTCACCACATAAGTTGTCAGATGCGAGGAGGCGATTACTTCGTCGACGGTGCCGCGCGCCAGCAATTCACCATATGCGATATAAGCAATCTCGTGACAGCGCTCGGCCTCGTCCATGTAATGCGTGGACACCAGCACGGTCAGCCCGTCGGCCGCGAGGGCATGAATTTCGTTCCAGAATTCGCGTCGCGCTTTGGGATCAACGCCGGCGGTGGGCTCGTCGAGCAACAGCAATTGCGGACTTGGCAGCGTACAAGCGCCGAGCGCCAGGCGCTGCTTCCATCCACCGGAAAGTTCCGATGCAAGCTGCTCTTCCCGACCGGTGAGGCCAAGCCGCTCGACCGCGGCGCGCGCGGCCGCGACCGGATGGTCGATACCATAGACACGCCCGATGAATTCAAGGTTCTCGCGCACCGAGAGGTACTGATAGAGGCTGAAACGCTGGGTCATGTAGCCGACCTGGCGCTTGATCTTGTCGGTTTGCGTGCGGATGTCGTAGCCGAGGCAGGTTCCGGTACCCTCATCCGGAGTGAGCAGACCGCACAGCATGCGGATGGTTGTTGTTTTGCCGGAACCGTTCGGGCCAAGAAAGCCATAGATCGTGCCGCGCCTCACCTGCATCGACAGATTGCGCACCACCGCCCGGCCGTTGAACTTCTTGGTCAGGCCGTGGACATCGATAACGATGTCATGCCCGTTCATTTAGGGGCCTCTCGGGGCACCGTGACGGTGACTGGCTGTCCGACACGGAATTTTTCCGGATTATCCGGCCGCGCCTCGATCAGGAAAACGAGCTTTGCGCGCTCATCTTGGCTATAGATCACCGGCGGCGTGTACTCGGCACTGCGCGCGATAAAGCTCACTTTGGCAGTCAGACCCTTCTCGCATCCATCGCAGCTGACCTGCACAGTTTCTCCATACTTGATTTGCGGCAACACCGCCTGTGGTGCAAAAAACCGGAGCTTGAGATTGCCGGGTGGAAGCAGCGCGAGGACCGGCCGCCCAGCAGGCACAGTTTCGCCGGGGCGATAATAAATCTGCTCGATCGTGCCTGATCCGGGGCTGTAGGCATTCCGGCGTGTAAGCCGGGTCTGCGACCATTCGAGGTTGGCCTTCGCCTGGCGTAGCGCCGCCTCGGCATCATCGAACGCCTTTTGAGTACCCGCCGCGGATTTCAATAGTTCCTTGGCACGATCGAAGCTTTGCTGCGCATTCACGACAGCAGTATTCCTCACGACCACGTCGGCCTTTTGCAGATCGTCATCCACCGTGAACAGGACATCGCCTTTCTGCACGTGATCGCCCTCGCGCACCTTCAGCATTTCTACCCGCCCCTGCTCGTCAGGCGACACAAAAATCAACTCGGCTTCGACCCAACCCTGCAACATGAGATCGTTGTTGTTGTTACAGCCGCTGAGTGTGAGCGCTGAGAGCACGATCATCAGTGAACCGATGATTTTTGTTCTCATGTTGCTCTCCTCGGCGCAAACAGCAACTCGACATGGGTTTTCATCATTCTGCGAACGTCGAGCGGCTCAAACCGTTCGAACAGTCCGCTCCAGATAATTGCGATCAGGCCTGGCGCCGCAATGATCTGCGGGAACTCCACGAGGCTTTCCGGGATTTCGCCACGTGCGGCGGCGCGACGCAGAAGCGATCGTACCGCGGCAATGACGCGCGACAGCACTTCGCGGTAGTAGAACTCGGCAAGCTTTGGAAAACGCCTGCCTTCGGTAATCATGAGGCGTATTACGTCCTTTCGTCTCGTCTCGTAGACCTCGCGAACAAATAAATCGACAATACGTTCGGCCATCACGGACAGGGGAACGTCTGCTTCACCCATCGCCTCGATTGTTCCAACAAGCGGCGTGAGCATTGAGCGGATGAGTTCCTGAAACAGGCTCTCCTTGTCGCGGAAGTAGAGATAGATTGTTCCCTTCGCGATACCGGCGCGCCGCGCCACGTCATCGAGCCGGGCGGCCTCGAAACCACGCGTAGAGAATTCGTCGAGGGCCGCCGACAAAATTGCGCCGCGCCGTTCGGTGCTGCGAGCCTTGCGGGAGCCGCTTGCTGGCACCCCCGCCGCTCGGGCGGCTTCCACCGCGCGTTTACGCCGCGTGACTCGCCGTGTTGTTGACCTTTGTCGCAACATCTCCGCACCAATATGACTGACTGGTCAGTCATATTTAGCGCAAACGCGGTCGCGCTGCAAGCCTATAATTTCTGGAGATATTTCAGGTGTTTACGTAGAACGTCGCAATTGGTGGGGTGGCAGCCCGCACGGTGCTGACGGCAACGAACATCAACGTCACGGTCGCCAGAACTAGGGCCACGACCACAAGCGCACGCATGATAGGCGCATAGATGCTCGCCATCATCCTTCCCTGCCCCAGCGTTCTCGCCAGATAGGCGCGAGTCGGGGGGCGCGATCAATGATTCGAATCTCAGGCGCGCTCGATTTCGGCCTTGACGGCGGAAAGCGACTCGGGGGTGTCGACGTCGGTGAGCGCGGCCTCGCCGGCAACCGGCACTTCGACGACCGCTTCGGCATAATTGCCGATCAAGTAACGCGCGCCAAAATCGCCGCCGATCGCCATGAGGTCGGGGAAGAAGCGTCGCGCCCACACAACCGGATTGCCGCGGTGTCCGTCAATCGTCGGTACGACAATAAAGGCGCCGCTCTCCGGATCGAACGCATCGAGCAGGGTGTCAATGAGCGGCGCATCAACCTGCGGCATGTCGCCGAGACAAACAATTGCGCCATCAGCGCCTTCCGGCACCGCACCAATGCCGACTCGCAACGACGTACCGAGACCTTCGGCATAATCCTGGTTGTGCACAAAACGCACGTTGAGACCCTTGAGCGCATTCTCAACTTTCTCCCGCTGATGGCCGGTGACGACGATCACCGGTCCTGCCTGCGAGGCCAGCGCCTGTTCTGCTGCGATGCGAACAAGTGGTTTACCGCCAATTTGAACGATCAGTTTGTTGATCGCGCCCATTCGGGTCGAGCGGCCGGCCGCGAGTAAGATTGCTGCGACGCGCTTGCCCTCCTCTTCGACCGGCTTTGCCCTCGGCTGCGGGCGCGTGACGATTTCCATCAGCAAGCCACCGACGCCCATGCCGGTGATGTCCTCACGTCCAACCGGAAGGCCGGCAAGAAGCCGCATCAGCACCCAGTCAAAACCGTTTTCCTTGGGGCTGCGCGCGCAGCCAGGCGCACCCAACACTGCAACACCGCGCGCCTTGCCAACAAGCATCAGATTGCCGGGATCGACCGGCATGCCGAAATGCTCAATCTCGCCGCCGACCGATTCGAGCGCCGCCGGAATAACGTCGCGGCGGTCGGCAATCGCAGATGCACCAAACACGACCACGAGCTCCGCACCACTGTTGAGCAATTCGTCAATCGCTTTGGCGAGTGATGCCTGATCGTGCGGCACGCGGCGTTCCGCGATAATCGACGCGCCGGTGGGCGCAATGCGGTCGGCCATGACCTTGAGGGTCTTCTCAACGACCTTTGGCGCAAGACCCGGCAGCAACGTCGAGACGACGCCGATCTTGCGGATCTTGTAGGGCGCTATGCGAATGACCGGCTTTGCCTTCGCCGCTTCCTTGACCGCGGCATCACGCGGCGCGGACGCCACGGCGAATGGAATGATCTTCACCGTTGCGACCATTTCGCCTTCAACGACCGGTTTGAATTCTGCAAGCGTGGCAAGCGTCACAGCTTCGTCGATCCGATTGAGCCTATCGACGGCACCTTTGTCGATAACCAGGATTCCCGCTGTCTCCGCGAACAGATTGCAACGACCGGTGAAGGCGCGGTCGAACCGCACACCCTTGCCCCCGACCGCCCGGGCGATTTCGGCGGCTGCTTCATCTTCGGTGACATCGCCGGGCTCAAGTCGCGATACGACAACTTCCGAGACACCGGCGTTCTTGAGCGCCGCAACCTCGGCGGGACCAATCACCGTACCTTTCTTGAGAACAAGATCGCCCTTGCGGATCGAATGCACGGCAGTCGAGCCGAGCGCCTCCTGAGGCGAAACCGGACCAAATTTCATGCCGCCACCGACTTCCTCTCGTCGCTTTGCCGCAACCGTGCGGTAATTTCTCCCATGATAGCAACCGCAATTTCCGCCGGCGACACGGCGCTGATGTCGAGCCCAATCGGTGCATGGATGCGCGCAATGTCAGAATCGCTCAAGCCCGCCTGCTTCAACCTCTCGACCCGCTTGGCATGGGTTTTTTTCGAGCCAAGTGCCCCGACATAAAAACAATCGCGCGCCAAAGCGTGCTTTAGCGCGGGATCGTCGATCTTCGGATCGTGCGTGAGTGCAACAAACGCCGTGTAATGGTCGATGCCGAGCGGCGGCAACGCCACATCCGGCCACTCCGCGATAACTTTCACATCGGGAAACCGTTCAATCGAGGCAAAGGCCGTCCGCGGGTCGACAATGGTCACGTCATAGCCAAGCAGTTGTCCGATTGGCGCCAGCGTCTGGCTGATATGCACCGCGCCGGTGATGACGAGCCGTGGCGACGGCACATAGACGGTAAGAAAAAAGCGGCCTTGCGGCGTCTCCTCCATACCGCTTTTGGCCATGCGCAAGCGTTTTGCCAAAATATCCTTCAAGGGATCTTTTGCCGCATTGGCCGCTTTTACAAGCCGTTGCGCGCCGCTGGTCACGTCCGTGACGAGCACCGCCGCGCGGCGCGCGGCGCGTTCGGCGTTCAGCGTATGAAGGATGTCGAGATTCACCTAGCTCACCTTCTCAACGTAGACACGAATGGTCCCGCCGCAGGATAGACCCACTTTCCACGCGGTCTCATCGGCAACGCCAAATTCCAGCATCTTCGGCATGCCACTGTCGATCACATCAATCGCTTCGGTGACAACAGCGCCCTCGACGCAGCCGCCCGAAACCGACCCAAGGAAATTGCCTTCATTGTCGATAACCAGATTGGAGCCGACCGGCCGCGGCGCCGAACCCCATGTCTCGACCACTGTCGCAAGCGCGACGCCGCGCCCCGATTTCCGCCACTCTTCAGCGGCTTTGAGAATGTCTTCGTCCCGAGCCAGCATGGAACCTCTCCTTCAGGCCACTTGCCTTAGCATATCTTTGGGATCGTAACCCTTGGCCGCTGCGCCTGACAGCGCACGTACAAGCCCGGCCATGGACTCCAGATTGTGTATCGGCCGCAATTCGTCAACATGGCGCAGTATCGTTTGCACGCCTTTGGCGCGGGCTTCAAAGCCATGAAAACGAAGCAGCGGATTGAGCCATATCAGGCGCCGGCATGACCGATGAAGGCGATCGATCTCGAAGGCGAGCGTATCGTCGGCATCGCGTTCAAGCCCGTCCGTAATCAGCAAGACGACTGCGCCTTGCGTGAGCACACGGCGTGCCCACTGCTTGTTGAAAGCGTGCAGCGAAGAAGCGATGCGCGTGCCACCCGACCAGTCGCTCACGTTGGCCGAACAGGCGGCAAGCGCCTCGTCCGGATCGCGTTGGCGGATGGCACGCGTAACATTGGTCAGCCTTGTACCAAATAGAAATGTGGTCACCCGTTTGCGCGCGTCAGTGACCGCGTGCAGGAAATGCAGAAACAGCCGGGTGTACTCGCTCATCGAGCCTGAAATATCCAAAAGCGCCACAATGGGCGGTTCTTTCACGCGCGGACCGAGATATTTCAGATCAATCACGGCACCACCGGCCTTCATGCTGGCTCGTAACGTCCGGCGTACGTCGATGAGATGGCCGTGCCGGTCGGGCGTCAGCCGACGCGTGCGCACCTTGTCGAGCGGCAACGCCAGACGTGCGATGGCTTCTTTCGCTGCGGCAATTTCTGCCGCGGTCATCTGAGCGAAGTCCTTCCTCTGCAGAATTTCTTGATCGGAAATGGTCAGCCTCGCGTCAATTTCCAATTCGGACTTGTCTTGCCTGCGTTCGTCGAGTCCAGAGAACAAGGCCTCCTGAATACGCTGCGCCCCCGGCGGCGGAGCTTTCGGCGCACCGGGCAAAGTCTCGGGCAACATCGACGCAATCAATTTTTCGATGTAGCCGCGCTTGCGAAAGAAAATCCGGAATGCCTGATCGAACAGAACCGTGTGTTCGTGCCGCTTTACGAACACCGCATGGAGGGTCCAGTAAAAATCATCGCGCGTGCCGACGCGGGCGACGCCGAGTGCTTCAAGTGCGTCAAGCACCGCGCCGGGACCCACAGGAATTCCGGCCGCCCGCAACGCGCGGGCAAAGTACAGGACATTTTCCGCGAGGTGGCCTTGGGACGTGGCCATGACGTTACTCCGCCGCCCTTAGCTCCGACTTCACCTCGTCGAGCAGCGCCTTGACTTTGGTGCCATCGATCCGGGCAATGTCATCTTGATATTTGAGGAGAACACCGAGTGTGTCAGATACGGTTGCCGGATCGAGCGCGATCGCATCAAGCTCGGTGAGTGCGCCCGCCCAATCGAGCGTTTCGGCCACGCCCGGCGATTTGAACAGATCCTCCTTGCGCAACGCTTGCACGAAAGCGACGATTTGCTCCGACAACTTCTTCGCAATTCCGGGCACTTTGGCGCGAAGAATCTTGAGTTCGCGCTCGGCATTCGGATAGCCGACCCAGTGATAAAGGCAACGCCGTTTGAGCGCGTCATGCACTTCGCGCGTGCGATTGGAGGTGACGACAACGATCGGCGGATGCGGCGCCTTCACAGTGCCGAGTTCCGGTATGGTAACCTGGAAGTCGGCGAGCACCTCCAAAAGAAACGCTTCAAATGCTTCGTCAGTGCGGTCGATTTCGTCGATCAACAGCACCGGTGGTCCTGCCGGATCGGGTTCGAGTGCCTGCAACAGCGGGCGTTTGATCAGGAAACGCTCGGAAAACACGTCGTGCTCGATCCGCGCGCGATCACCCTCGCCTTCGGCTTCCGCCAGACGAATGGCAATCATTTGGGCGCCGTAGTTCCACTCGTAAACCGCCGCGGAAACGTCCAGCCCTTCGTAACATTGCAGTCGGATCAGCCGACGTCCGAGGGTCGCGGCGAGCACCTTGGCGATTTCAGTCTTGCCGACCCCCGCCTCGCCCTCGACGAATAGCGGCCGGCCCATGCGCAACGCGAGATAAAGCACCGTTGCCAGCGAGCGATCGGCGATGTAGTCGGCCTCGGCCAGCAGATCGAGGGTTGAATCGATCGAATTCGGAGGGGTCTTATCTGCCATGTGGGGACTTTATCCTACCACGCGCCCGTCTTACATGTGGGGATCGAAGGCCCCAACAGCCAGGATAAACCAATGACGAAGCCCGAAACCCTTGAGAAAGACGCTCTGCGAATGCCCACGATCGATCCGGGGGTGCGTATCGGCCATGTCCACCTGAAGGTAGCCGACCTGCAGAGGGCGCTCGATTTCTATTGCGGGGTGCTGGGTTTTACACTCACCACCAGCCGACCGGGCGCAGCCTTCATTTCGGCTGGCGGCTATCATCACCATCTGGGCTTGAACACCTGGGAGAGCCGCGGCGGCTCACCGCCCGCTCCCGGCACCACCGGTCTTTACCATACTGCCATTCTTTATCCGACGCGCCGGCTTCTGGCTGACGCACTGCGCCGGCTGATCGTTGCCAAAATTCCGCTCGAAGGCGCCAGCGATCACGGCGTCTCCGAGGCGCTCTATCTGCGCGACCCTGACGACAACGGCGTCGAGCTCTATTGGGATCGCCCGAAAGAGAAATGGCCGAAGAAGCCGGACGGCTCCTTGCAGATGTTCACCCACCCGCTCGATCTGCATGATCTCCTCGCGGAGCTCGATCGCGCGCCGGCTTGAAATAAGTTTGTGTGCGTTGCGGCGTGACTAAATGGTCAGGCGCACATAGGCCAAAGAGGCCGCGATCAATACGACGATGAGAAGTGGCATGAATTGCTGCACGGCAACCATCCGGGCGAATCAAAACCTTCGCTGGGAAACGCGGTTGCCGCCTTGATTGTTCCCGCCTGCCGGAAATTATGCCGTCGCTTTCGCCAGCGCTCGGCGCGCCAGAACGCCCACAAGATGGGCGCGATATTCGGGGCTCGCGTGAATATCGCTGTTCATGCCGGTTGCCGGGATGGACATGCCTTCAAGTGACTTCGCCGCGAAACGCTTCTTGAGTGCCTCTTCGAAGGACTTGACCCGGAATACGCCGTTGGAGCCGGCGCCAGTCACGGCCACGCGAATGTCGGCGCCGCGCTTGGACACAAACACGCCGACCAAAGCAAATCCTGAAGCCGGATGTTTGAATTTCTCATAGGCCGCCTTCTTGGCGATCGGGAAGCTGACCTTGGTAATGATCTCCCCTTCCTCGAGCGCAGTCGAAAACATGCCGGTGAAAAAATCGTCGGCCGCGATGCGCCGTTTGTTGGTGATGACGGTCGCGCCGAGACCGAGGCATGCCGCAGGATAGTCGGCATTCGGATCGTTGTTGGCAATCGAGCCGCCGATCGTCCCACGATTGCGGACCTGCGGATCGCCGATCGATGCAGGCACCGAAGCAAGCCCCGGCAGGACCTGTTGCAGCACTGGAGACTTGGCCGCATCGGCGTGGCGCGTCATGGCGCCGATCATGATTGAACGTCCCTTCTGTTCGACTCCGCTCAGGCCCTCAACCAGCGAGAGATCAACCAGAGCCGACGGGTTGGCCAGGCGCAATTTCATGACCGGCAAAAGTGAGTGCCCTCCGGCCAATAGTTTGGCCTCCGGATTGCGCGCCAGCAGGCCAGCCGCCTGGCGGACAGTTGTCGGACGATGGAAAGTGAAATTGTACATCGGCGTCTCTCCTGATTACGCGGCCTGACGCGGTTGCCCGCGTTTGAGTGCTGCCCAGACTGTTTGCGCGGTAGCGGGCATTGCCAGTTCTTCCGTGCCAATTGCATCGGTAATTGCATTGATCACCGCCGCGGGAGCCGCGATCGCTCCCGCCTCACCGCAACCCTTGATACCGAGCGGATTGGACGGCGACTTCGTCTCGGTCAACCCGACCTGAAACGATGGCAGGTCATGAGCGTGTGGCATGCAGTAGTCCATGAGCGACCCTGTCACGAGCTGGCCGTCCTTGTCGTAGACCACGCCTTCCAGCAGTGCCTGGCCGATGCCCTGCGCGATGCCGCCGTGCACCTGGCCTTCGACGATCATGGGGTTGATGACCGTGCCGAAGTCATCGATGGCGGTCCAGTTGACGATCTCGGTTTTCCCAGTGTCGCGGTCGACCTCGACCTCGCAGATGTGACAACCAGCCGGAAACGTGAAGTTGGTTGGATCGTAGAAACTTGTCTCTTTCAATCCCGGCTCGAGCTCCTGGCCGGCAAACTTGTGCGCGATGTAAGCGTTGAGCGAAACGTCGCCCCAGGCCGCCGACTTGTCCGTGCCGGCGACGATAAATTTTCCGTCCTTGAATTCAATATCGCCTTCCGCCGCTTCCAGCATGTGCGCGGCGACCTTCTTCGCTTTGGCTTCGATCTTGTCGAGAGCTTTGACGATGGCGGACATGCCGACGGCGCCCGAACGCGAGCCATACGTTCCCATGCCGAACTGCACTTTATCGGTATCGCCATGCACGATCGAAACACTCTCGAACGGTATGCCCAGCCGCTCCGAAACAAGCTGCGCGAAGGTCGTCTCATGCCCCTGCCCGTGCGCATGCGTGCCGGTAAGCACTTCCACGCTGCCAGTCGGGTTGACGCGCACTTCCGCGCTCTCCCACAGTCCCACACCGCAGCCGAGCGATCCGACCGCCTGGGACGGCGCGATACCGCAAGCCTCGATGTAAGTTGAGTAACCAAGCCCACGCAATTTGCCGTTTCGCGCGGCCTCACGCTTGCGTTTGTTAAAGCCCCTCACGTCGGCGAGCTCCAGCGCCTTCTTGAGCGAGGCATTATAGTCACCCGCATCGTACGCCATGATCACCGGAGTCTGGTGCGGGAACGACTTGATGAAATTGCGTTTACGCAGATCGGCAGGATCGATGTCCATTTGCCGCGCAGCGACCTCGACCAGCCGCTCGACCACGAAGGTCGCTTCTGGCCGTCCAGCGCCGCGATAGGCGTCGACCGGCACGGTGTTCGTATAAACCGCGTCGACCTCGCAATAGATCTGCGGGATGTCGTATTGGCCAGATAGCAGTGTGGCGTAAAGATAGGTTGGTACCGACGACGAGAAAGTCGACATATAGGCACCGAGATTGGCGATCGTCTTGACACGCATGGCCATAATTTTGCCGTCGGCATCAAGCGCCAGTTCTGCGTGCGTGACATGATCGCGGCCGTGCGCATCGGTGATGAATGACTCTGATCGGTCCGCTGTCCACTTCACCGGCCGGCCAAGTTTGCGCGCCGCCCACAGACAGACGACCTCCTCCGGATAAATGAAAATCTTTGATCCGAATCCGCCACCGACATCGGGAGCAATGACGCGCAGTTTGTGTTCCGGCGCCATACCGACGAACGCGGCGATCACCAACCGCGAAACGTGCGGATTCTGCGTGGTATTCCAGAGCGTGAGCTGATCAGTGCCGGGATCATATTCCGCAAGCGCAACGCGAGGCTCGATTGCGTTCGGCGCCAGGCGGTTGTTAACAATATCGAGCTGAGTAACATGTTTGGCGGCGGCAAATGCGGCCTCTACTGCCTTGGCGTCGCCGAGCGACCATTCGTAGATCGTGTTTTTCGGCGCAACCTCGTGAATTTGCAGACCCGATTTCGCCTTTCCCGGATCAGTGACCGCCGACAGAGTCTCGTACTCGACCTTCACCTTCTCGGCGGCATCACGCGCCTGCGCCTGGGTCTCGGCGATCACGACAGCGACCGCATCGCCGACATGGCACACTTTGTCGGCAGCCAGCGCCGGATGCGGTGCCATTTTCATCGGTGTGCCGTCTTTCGAATGGATCATCCAGCCGCAGATCAAATTGCCGATCTTGTCCGTTGCAAGCTCTTTGCCGGTGAGAACCTCGACCACGCCCGGCAATTTCCTGGCGGAGGAAACATCGATGCTTTTGATTTTCGCGTGCGCGTGCGGCGAGCGGACGAATACCGCGCGGGTCTCGCCCGGCCGAACGACGTCATCGGTGTATCGACCCTTGCCCGTGATAAAGCGGAGGTCTTCTTTCCGGCGCACCGCCGCGCCGATGCCCGTCGCGCTCATGCGGTCTTCTCCCGTTGATTTTTGTGACGCTATTCGGCGGCCTGACGCGCGCCGCCTTTCGCCATTGCCTTCGCGCCAGCCGCAATAGCTTTGACAATATTGTGGTAGCCGGTGCAGCGGCAGATATTGCCGTCGAGCTGCTCACGGATGGTGTGTTCGTCGAGATCGTTGCCATGCCGGCGCACGATGTCGAGCGCTGCCATGATCATTCCCGGCGTGCAGAATCCGCACTGCAGACCATGATTGTCGCGGAACGCCTCTTGCATCGGATGGAGAGGACTATTCGGTTCCGCCAGTCCCTCGATAGTGGTGATTTTGGCGCCCTCACATTGCAAAGCCAGCGTGGTGCACGACTTTGCGGCAATGCCGTCGATATGAACGACACAGGCCCCGCACTGCGAGGTGTCGCAGCCGACATGGGTACCCGTGAGCCGCAGATTTTCACGCAGGAATTGCACCAGCAGCGTGCGAGCTTCGACGTCACCGGTGACGGCTTTGCCGTTCACCGTCATGGACACGGCAGGCATGTCCTTCCTCCCAATCTGGGGCCAAAGGCCCTCTTTTCACCATCGTCCCCCCGGACGCTGGTGGTTCGCCCGCGGAATCGGGCCGATTTTTGCCCGATTTCACTTTGGAACGTGAATAAGTCTGAACCCCGATCGAGGGCGCGGTCAAGGGATTCAAAAGGCGAAAACGATTTCAAACCGGAGTGGTAAGCCCCTTAAGGGGCTGCGACGGTCGTGGCAAACTTCTGAAAGAAGTCATCGGCTACCTTCTTGGCTGCGCCATTGACCAGGCGCTGGCCCAGTTGGGCAAGCTTGCCGCCGATCTGCGCCTCTACGTTGTAAGTGAGCAGCGTGCCACCATCTTTTTCGGTAAGGGCGACGGTCGCCCCACCCTTGGCAAAGCCGGCCACGCCGCCATCTCCTTCGCCGGAAATTTTGTAGCCGTTGGGCGGGTCGAGATCGGTCAAGTGGACCTTGCCTTTGAACCGCGCCTTCACGGGACCGATCTTGGTGGTCGCGACAGCCTGAAATTCGGTATCGGAGGTCTTGTTAAGCTCTTCGCAGCCGGGGATGCAGGCTTTGAGCACGTCCGCGTCGTTGAGCTTCGCCCACACCACTTCGCGGCTTGCTGAAAGCTGAACTTCACCCGTCATTGTCATTGCCATCGGGGCATCTCCTTGCGACTGCTAAACCACGATATCAGCCGATCCGACTTAATCCTTTGAAACAGGTCTGAAAAGAGCTTTGCAGCCGGCGCCTGGGGCATTATGGGTGTCGGCCACGCTACGTCCAACAATCAGAATATCTTAGGAGAGGATTTTCATGCCCATGATCAATGCCGATGACGGCTGCCCAATTCACGTGGAGATCGAAGGTCGCGATGGCGCACCCGTGCTGATGCTGTCGAACTCGCTCGGCACCAACCTTCATATGTGGGACGATCAGGCTCCGGAATTCTCAAAACATTTCCGGCTGGTGCGCTACGACCGCCGCGGCCATGGTCAATCGGGTTCACCAAATGGCCCCTATTCCATGGAGCGCTTCGGGCGCGATGTGCTTTCGGTGCTCGACGCTCTCAAAATACGCAAGACCAATTGGTGCGGCCTCTCGATGGGCGGCATGGTCGGACAATGGCTTGGGGCCAATGCACCAGATCGGGTCGAAAAGCTCGTGCTCTCCAACACCAATTCCTACTATCCGGACAAAGGACCCTGGAACGACCGCATCAAATTCGTAAGCGAGAAAGGGTTGGCCGCAATGGTCGACACCAATATGCAGCGTTGGTTCACGGAAGGCTTCCGTAAGCGGGCGCCCGAGACCATCGATCGCATGCGGGACATCTTCGTGACGACCAAGGTTCCCGGCTATGTCGCCTGTTGTCAGGCGATCGCCGCCATGGATTTTCGAGCCAGCAATCCGGGCATCAAGGCTCCGACCCTGGTGATCGTCGGAAGCCAGGATGTCGCCACGCCGCCATCAGCCGGCGAAGCAATTCAGCAACAGATCAAAGGCGCAAAGTTGGTGAGCGTTGAGGCGGCGCATATTTCCAATATGGAACAGCCGAAAGTCTACACGGAAGCTGTGCTCAACTTCCTGCAGTAAGGGGCGAGTGGTCATGGACGACAAGGAACGCCACGAGCACGGGATGGCCAGGCGCCGCAAGGTGCTTGGCAACGCATGGGTCGACCGCGCCAATGCGAAAAAGACCCCGTTCAACGAGGAATTCCAGGATTTCATTACTCGCACTGCGTGGGGCGAGATCTGGACGCGTCCGCATTATGACGAGCGAACGCGACGCATTCTGGTGATCGGCACCATGCTCGCTCTCGACAAATGGGAGGAGTTTCGGATGCACGTGCGCGCGGCGCTCGCCGAGGGCGGATTCACGCCGGACGACATCAAGGAGATCATCTTGCAACAGGCCATTTACTGCGGTGTACCGGCCGCCAACCACGCGTTCAAGGAGGCCGCCGAAGTGATGGCCGAGGTTGCCAAGGCCAAATAGTACTCACGCGTGGCTGACGCCCTCGTCATTTCGGGTTGAACGGGCTTCAATGCTAGCCATGACCCATCCAAAGGGGTGATCCATGGCCGCGGTAAAGGTGCGTAGGGGAATGCCGAGCGTTAGGCTCGACAAGGCGGAGTTCAAGCGACGATTTCTTGCAAGGTATTACGATCCCGATTTCGAACCGCTCCAGGGTGAGATCGACAAGATCGCTGAAACCGCGTGGATCACCTATGACGAGTACCACAAGAGCCCGCGTTTAAGAAAAGCCGGACCCGGCTTTGCCGATCCAAATTATGAAATCTCTGTTGAGTGGCTCACGACTCGCGCTGACATCCAGACCGCCGAACGGCGGCAGAAAAACCGAAAGACAATCTCGCGCATACTGATCGTCAATGGTTCGTCGCGCAGCGACCAGACCTGCCCCGGAGAAATGTCGAAGACATACCGGCTGGTTATGATGGCCAAAGACGTGATCGAGAAGACACGCGGCTTCGAGGCCGAAGTACTCGATCTATCGCGGCTGACGTCGGAGTACGGTCGGGTGATCTACCCCTGCAAGGCTTGTGTCTCCACCGCACAACCACTCTGTCACTGGCCATGTAGCTGCTATCCCAATCATGCGCTGGGACAGACCGGCGATTGGATGGCCGAGATATATCCCAAATGGGTCGCGGCCCACGGTGTGATGATCGTGTGTCCGGTAAATTGGTATCAATCGCCTTCTTCGCTCAAGTTGATGATCGATCGCTTGGTCTGCGCCGACGGCGGCAATCCGGATCCGACCACGACGCACGGCAAAAACGCCCGCGAGGCCAAAGAGCTCGAGCTTAAAGGTTGGCCCTACCCGCGACACTTGGCAGGGCGCGTGTTCTCAGTCGTCGTGCATGGCGACGCCGCCGGGGTCGAGAACTTGCGACGCATCCTTGCCGACTGGATGAGTGATATCGGAATGATTCCGTCGGGCCATTTGTCGCTGATTGATCGCTACGTCGGATATCTCACACCCTATGCGACCAGCCATGACGACCTCGATCGAGACACTGACTTTCAAGACGACGTCCGCAATGCCGCCCGCGCGCTGGTGCAAGCAGTCAAAGATAGGCGTTCTGGAAAACTGGAGCCGCCAGATCGCGGCCTCCACGAAGCGCGGCCAAAATAAAGACGCGCCCAGTTGCCAAAGTGGTTGAGCGCGAACGACTGCGTTCAGGTTTTCTCTGACGATCCGATCGCAGGCTTGGCCTCGGCATTTTCGGCACGCCGCGCATTGTGGCGTTCAAAGATGCCAAGCCCGGCTGCAAAAGCGGCGAACAGAAGCTGAAGCGTATGCTCGCGCAGAAGATCGGTGCTATTCGCCCAGGAGGCCGGACCAACCGAGGCGATGCTAATCACCACCACAAGAATAAGCGCGCCTTCCAGAACATCCGAATTTGCGCGGCCGTGCTTCATCATGGATATGATCCTGTCCACAATGTGGATGGCGCAGATACCCGCGACCGCGAGTTTGAGCATCCCGAAAAACGCAGCAAGCTTGATCAGCCCCGTCGGCCCCAGACCGAATATGCTGCCAATCGCGAATATGAACTGTGAGCGCCAGACTTCGTCGAGGCCATAGCTCGGCGAGGAAAGAGTGCGCAACCCGTCGTATCCCCAGAAAATCGTAAAGTAGAGGGCAATCGCGATTATCAAAGCCCCTGTGGCATTGGAAAGTCTTTGCACGGCTTCCTCCTCGTCCTCACTCGAGCAAACGTGCGTAAGCCCTCCAAATACGAAGTTCAAAAGAAACCGAAATTTTACCTTACCCGCGGGCCTCTTAACCTTGGCCGATTAACCACGCGGCACGGCAAAGCCCGCTGGAACAGGCAAAATCGATACAAAAAGCTCGCGCAATGAAAAAACTAGCCGCCGCGCCCGTCTCGAAATGCCTGCGGCGTCATCCCGGTCTGCATGCGGAAAAACCGGGTGAAGTGTGATGGATCCGAGAAGGCGAGATCGTAGGCGATCTCGTGGATCGCCTGGTTGGTAAATACGAGCTGGCGTTTCGCTTCGGTCAGGACACGCTGCCGGATGAGATGGCCTGCCGTTACTCCGGTTGCCCGTTTAACGTGATCGTTGAGCCGGTCTGGCGTCATCGCCAACTTCCCGGCGTAAAAACTGACCACACGTTCCTTACGGAAGTGTTCATCGACGAGCCGCCGCAATTCGTCGACACGCGCATCGGCGCGCGACAACGTTACGGTACCGCTGCGCGCTCGGCTAACTCCAAGTCGCACCACTTCGATCGCGATCAGGGCGAGGAGGCCGCGCATCGCCAAACGATAGCCTTCGCGCGCGAGTGATCCCTCTTCATATAAATCGGTGCACAGCGCAGACAGGCGCCTAGCCTCACCAGCATTGGCAAGAGGTAGCAGCGGTTCGGCCGCCACTGCTTTGAGCCGCGCCAACGCCTCGCCCGACTGATCGCCCAGCGCGTCGGCGACGTCCTCGGTGAAGCTCAGGACCCAGCCATCGGTGACCTTGGGAGTGAAGCGAAAACCGTGCGCCGTCGTCGCCGGCACAAGGATCATGGCCGGTGCGGAAAAGCGTGCCGTCGAAGCCTCGAAGCTCAGCTCGCCGCCGCCCTTCTCGATAAGCAACACCTGAAAAAGATTACGGTGACGGTGCGCGCGAATTGTCCAATCGTGGATCGACGAGCGCGATGCGATAGTTTCAATATGGATGAAATCAAAAGCGGAATCGTCCGGCGGATCGCCGTAAAGATGAAATAGCGGCAACGCCGACACGGTGCCCATATGTCAAGCATATTAGAGCTTGAGTCCGAACGCCAATATCGCCCGCGCCCTAAAGTGAAAAGCCTCGCCGCCAGGCGAGGCTTTCCGGATCGTGCTTTGCAACACGCGTCAGCGGTTCTGCTGACCCTGCTGGTTCTGCTGGCCACCTTGATGGCCGCCCTGCTGCTGCTGGCCGGGCTTCTGTTGCCCGCCACCCTGCTGGCCACCCTGCTGTTGACCACCTTGCTGCTGCTGGCCGGGCTTCTGGTTCGGATTCTGGTTCATTTTACTTTCCTCTCCAACATTGGTTTGAGGCGCCTTATCGATCGCATGCGCCCCGAATAACAATGCTCACGCGCCGCATTGGTTCCGGTCCGGCAACATGTTCAATCTTGTAACAAAATGTCCCTGGAACCTGATGTGTGTTCGCCGTGTTCCCCTTAAAAGGAGGAACCGACGATGGGACGCTATTTATTACTATGGCTACTTGGGATCCCGATTCCTATTCTGGTGCTGATCTGGATATTTGGCGGCTTGCACTAACGCAGCACTACGCAACGAGTCCTGGCATCGCCGTCCGGGCTCGTTGCGCAGTGCAATTTTTGCATGACGAACATCCGTGCCCTGCGCCGGCCGAAGTCCGGCCGAGGTCTTGGGCCGGACGACGGCAGCCGTCCCTTGACGACAATCCACTTAATAACACTCCGTTGCCGCGGCGTTGCCGCTCCCGCTATGCCCTGTTAAGCCTCTAGTATCGGGGCAATTGGTCGTCGGCCGGACGACCTCGGGAAGGCGCAGGGGACGCGATGGAAGTCTTCCTCCAGCAGCTGATTAACGGCATCACGCTCGGCTCGATCTACGGTCTGATTGCCATCGGCTACACCATGGTGTTCGGCATTATCGGCATGGTGAACTTCGCTCATGGCGATGTGTTCATGGTGTCGGCGTTCATAGCCTTGGTCGCTTTTCTCCTGCTGACAAGTTTTCTCGGTATTGCCTCGATCGCACTCGCGCTTTTCCTCGTGCTGATCGTTGCGATGCTGTTTACTTCACTGGTCAATTGGACGATCGAACGACTCGCCTACCGACCATTGCGCGGCTCATTCCGGCTAGCGCCACTGATTTCCGCAATCGGCATGTCAATCTTCCTGTCAAACTTCGTGCAGGTGACGCAAGGCCCGCGCAACAAATCAATTCCTCCGATGGTGCAAGGCGATTTCGTACTGTTCACGAAAAACAACTACCCTGTAACGCTCTCGTTCAAACAGCTCATCATTTGGGCGGTCACCGCGGTGCTGCTCGTTTGTTTCTGGTATTTGGTCACCAAGACCAGGCTCGGCCGCGCGCAGCGCGCTTGCGAACAGGATCAAAAAATGGCGGCGCTAGTCGGCGTCGATGTCGACCGCACGATCTCGATAACGTTCGTCATTGCAGCTGCCCTCGCCGCTGTCGCCGGAACGATGTACCTCATGTATTACGGGGTCGTCAGTTTTTCCGACGGCTTTGTTCCCGGCGTTAAGGCCTTCACCGCCGCCGTGCTGGGCGGCATCGGTTCGCTGCCCGGGGCGGTTATCGGCGGCATTCTGATCGGACTTATTGAGACAATGTGGTCTGCATATTTTTCGATCGATTACAAAGACGTTGCGGCCTTTTCTGTTCTGGCAATCACTTTGATCTTCTTGCCGCAAGGCCTATTTGGCCGTCCGGATGTCGAAAAGGTCTGATATGGCGGATGACGTCCCGGACATGCGCGCCAATACGGCACGCGCGTTAAGGGACGCGGGCATTACGGCACTGCTTGCATTCGGTCTGTTTCTGCCTCTGATCGGCTTTCAGACCATTACCAATGTTCGCAACGATCTCATCCTTGTCACGCGTTGGCCTCTGTTATTCGCCATCGTTGCCGCTGTCGGCCTCGGCCGCCTCGCCTATGCGCTTGCGATCGAACCCCGGCTCAAACAGCGAGCGCTTCTGCGCTCAACCTCGGCTCCTGCTTGGCGGAAGCAACTGGGCAAATGGTTCGTCCCATTCGCAATTGGATTCGTTGTTGCATATCCGGTGATAGTCATCGCGACTGCGGGATTTGGACGCGCCGTAAAATGGATCGACAATTTCGGGATCCAGGTCCTGATTTACGTCATGCTCGGTTGGGGCCTGAATATCGTTGTCGGTCTCGCGGGGCTGCTCGACCTCGGCTATGTCGCCTTTTACGCAGTCGGCGCGTATTCCTATGCTCTGCTCGCCAAGACATTCGGGTTTTCTTTTTGGTTGCTGCTGCCGCTCGCTGGCGTCCTTGCTTCATTCTGGGGAATTCTGCTCGGCTTCCCGGTGCTGCGTCTGCGCGGCGACTATCTTGCAATCGTCACGCTCGCCTTTGGCGAAATAGTCCGCATAGTGCTTATAAACTGGGTCGATCTGACCAACGGCTACGCCGGTATTACCGGTATCCCGCGTCCAACCTTTTTCGGTATCCCGTTTAATGCCGACGAGAACGGATTCGCCGCGGTATTCGGCCTCGAATTTTCGCCAATCTACCGCACGATTTTTCTTTACTATCTTATCCTCGCGCTTGCCTTGCTCACGGCTTTTGTCACCATGCGCCTGCGTCGCTTGCCGGTCGGTCGGGCCTGGGAAGCACTGCGTGAGGATGAAATCGCCTGCCGTTCGCTCGGCATTAACACCACCAATACCAAGCTCACCGCCTTCGCGATGGGCGCGATGTTCGCAGGTTTTGCCGGCTCGTTCTTCGCAGCACGCCAAGGCTTTATCTCACCGGAATCATTTACATTCCTGGAGTCCGCCACGATTCTTTCTATCGTCGTGCTTGGCGGTATGGGCAGTCAGATCGGGGGCGCGGTCGCCGCTATTATAATGATCGGCGGCACCGAAATTATGCGCGAGCTCGATTTCCTCAAGCTGATTTTCGGCTCCACTTTCGATCCGACCCAATACCGAATGCTCCTGTTCGGGCTTGCGATGGTGTTGATCATGATCTGGCGCCCGCGCGGTCTGATTGCGACGCGCGAACCATCGGTCATCCTGAAAGAGCGCAAGGTCATTGGCGCCAACCTCGTCAAGGAAGGCCACGGCTGATGGCGATCGGCGAGAACATTCTGTTGCAGGTCGAGCATCTGACCATGCGTTTCGGCGGGCTCGTCGCGGTCGACGACCTGTCATTCACTGCCCGCCAAGGCGACATCACCGCGCTCATCGGGCCGAACGGGGCCGGCAAGACAACGGTCTTCAACTGCATCACCGGCTTTTACAGGCCGAGCGAGGGCCGAATCGCGCTTCGCCACGGCGATGCTCTCGCGTGGGACTGGCTCGAAGCGCTCACCAATGGCGGCGAGCGAAAGATTAGCACCGACGCCGGTGCGCTCTACTTGCTCGAGCGGATGCCGGAATACCTGGTCACCCAACAGGCGCGCGTTGCGCGAACCTTCCAGAACATCCGTCTGTTTCCGGGCATGACTGTTCTGGAGAACTTGCTGGTTGCCCAGCACAACCGGCTCATGCTCGCATCGGGCTACACGCTCCTCGGTGTTCTCGGATTTCCCTCCTATGCGGCCGCCGAACGCGCAGCGATTGAACGCGCGAGAACGTGGCTCGATCGCATCGGGCTGACGGCGCGCGCCGACGACGCTGCCGGTGATTTGCCATACGGCGCGCAGCGGCGTCTTGAAATTGCGCGCGCCATGTGTACCGAGCCGGTACTCCTGTGCCTCGACGAACCGGCGGCCGGCCTCAATCCGCGCGAAAGCGCGGAGCTTAACGAGCTTCTTCTCGCCATCCGCGAACAGCATGGCATATCGCTCCTGTTGATCGAGCATGACATGTCGGTAGTGATGGAGATTTCTGATCACGTGGTGGTGCTGGATTACGGCGTAAAGATCGCTGACGGTGCACCAGCGACGATCCGCGACAACCCAAAAGTCATCGCGGCCTATCTTGGAGTGCCCGACAAGGACGTCGCCGACGTCGAGGCAGAGGTCGGGCTGTGACCACGCGGCTCCTCACTGTGCGCGGTGTCAAAACCTTCTACGGCCGTGTGATGGCGTTGAAGGGCGTCGATCTTGAGGTCAACGAGGGAGAAATCGTCACGTTGATCGGCGCGAATGGCGCTGGAAAATCGACACTGATGATGACTGTCTGCGGTAATCCGCGTGCGCGCGAGGGTACGATTGAGTTTGCCGGTCACGATATCACCCGACTGCCGACGCACGAAATCGCGCGGCTCAAGCTCGCACAGGCGCCAGAAGGCCGCCGCATTTTTTCTCGCATGACGGTTCTCGAAAATCTGCAGATGGGGTCGATCACCGCGGAACCCTCTGAGTTCGCCCGCGACCTCGATCGCGTGCTTGCGCTGTTCCCGCGGCTAAGCCAGCGTATCGGCCAGCGTGGTGGAACGCTGTCGGGTGGCGAACAGCAAATGCTGGCAATCGCCCGCGCTTTGATGGCACAGCCGCGTCTGCTGCTGCTTGATGAGCCATCGTTGGGTCTTGCGCCGCTGATCGTGCGGCAGATCTTCGACGCTATTAAGACTCTCAATGCGGAAAGCGGCCTTTCGGTTTTTCTCGTCGAGCAAAATGCCTATCACGCGCTCAAGCTCGCCCACCGGGGCTACGTCATGGTCAATGGCCGGATCACGCTTTCAGGGACCGGGCACGAATTGCTGGAGCATCCAGAAATCAAGTCGGCCTATCTCGAAGGAGGCCGCCATTGAACCAAATTTCGACCGCTTTCTCGATTCCGGACCTGCTTTATGAGGAAGGCTCATTCGGCGTATTCCTGCTGGTGACGATTATCCTGGGCGGTGGCGCGGCGGCATTGGCCGGCCGCGCCATAGCGGCGACCTGGCGACCATGGTGGCAGGTTGTCGCATATGGCTTCATCCTGGGCGGTGCGGTTCGTTTTATTCACTTCAGTCTTTACGGCGGCACCCTTCTGTCGCTCCATTATTATCTGATCGACAGCACATTTTGCGTCGTCTTTGGTTTCCTGGGGTTTAGGGCTGCACGTGCATCACAAATGATCACGCAATATCGCTGGCTCAACGAGCGCGACGGGCCGATGCGCTGGCGTCGCAAAATGCCCTGACGTAGTATCGGCACCAATAAAAAATACCGGCTCCAGTTGGAGGGGAACGAGAAATGAAAACGATCACGACTTTTGGCTTCGCCTTGAGCATTGCGGTGGCTACCGCAGGCACTGCCGTGGCTCAGGTCAAATTCGGCGTGGGCGGGCCGATTACCGGGCCGAGCGCGGCGACCGGTGCGCAAATGAAAAACGGTGTCGACCAGGCGGCAGCCGACATTAACGCGGCCGGCGGCATCCTCGGCCAGAAGATCAGCGTCTCCTACGGAGACGACGTATCCGATCCGAAACAGGGTGTTTCGGTCGCCAACAAATTTTCCGCCGACGGAGTCAAGTTTGTCATTGGCCACTACAATTCAGGCGTGACGATCCCGTCGTCCGAAGTCTATCAGGAAAACGGCGTTCTCCAGATTACGCCGGCATCGACCAACCCGACCGTCACCGAGCGTAAGATGTGGAACATCTTCCGCGTCTGCGGCCGTGACGACCAGCAAGGACAGGTTGCCGGCGAATACATCGTGAAACATTTCAAGGACAAGAAAATCGCCATCGTTCATGACAAGACGACCTATGGCAAAGGTCTCGCGGACGAAACCAAGAAGACGATCAACAAGGCCGGAATGAAGGAAGTGCTCTATGAGGGCGTGAACACCGGCGAGAAGGATTTTTCGGCGCTGGTATCCAAGATAAAGCAGTCCGGCGCCGACCTCATTTATTGGGGCGGGCTTTATACCGAAGGTGGCTTGATCGTACGGCAGATGCGCGACCAGGGCGTCAAGGCCCCGCTGATGGGCGGTGACGGCATTACCTCCGACGAATTCGCCTCGGTCGGCGGACCCGGAGTCGAAGGCACGTTAATGACCTACGGCCCGGATCCGCGCAACAAGCCAGACGCCAAGAAGGTCGTGGAGGAATTCCGCGCCAAGAAATTCGAACCAGAAGCCTACACTTTGTATAGCTACGCGGGGGTGCAGATCATCAAGCAGGCCGCGGAAGCTGCCAAGTCCCTCGACCCCAAGAAGATCGCAGAAAAAATGCACTCCGGGATGCAGTTCAAGACTGTGCTCGGCGATATCTCGTACGACAAGAAGGGCGATATCACGAAGCTCGACTATGTGATGTACATCTGGAAGAAGGATCCAAGCGGGAAAATCACCTACGTCGAATGCCCCAGCTCTGATTGCAGCAAAGTCAAGTAAACGATCACATCCGCGATGCGAAAGCCCGCCCTAGTGGCGGGCTTTCTTTCTCAGCCGATCTTGCCAAGCGCAGGGAATGTTTCGAGCAACCATACGCTCATCTGATTGACGCTGCCGGTCAGAAAGGCGATCCCCGTCAATACCAACAAAGCTCCCATGGCCTGCTCGACACGGTGGAGATAGTTGCGAAAGCGCGACAGAAATGCCGCGAAGGGTTCGATTGCGAAGGCCGCAATAATGAAGGGAATCCCGAGACCGAGCGAATAGACCGCAAGCAGGCTTGCTCCCTTAGCCACGGTCTGCTCGGACGCAGCCACCGCGAGAATTGCGGCAAGAATCGGCCCGATGCATGGCGTCCAACCGAAAGCGAATGCAAGCCCGATCACATAGGCACCCCAAAGGCCGACTGGCTTGGCAACGTCGAGCCGTTTCTGCCGGTGCAGAAACGCAATGGGCGTCACGCCGAGAAAATGCAGGCCCATGATGATGATGATAATTCCCGCGATTGTCGCGAGCGGCCCTGAATACGCGCGAATGAGGGCGCCGATAACGCTGGCGCTTGCACCGAGCGCCACGAAGACAGTGGAAAACCCAAGTACAAACAGCGCCGCCGCGGCTACCGTTTCGCGCTTGACCCGTGGTTCAGATTCCTCGTCTGCAAAGCGTTCGAGCGAAGTGCCCGCCAAAAATATGAGATATGGCGGCACTAAAGGCAGCACACAGGGAGACAGGAAACTGACCAGCCCCGCGATCAAAGCGGCCAGGTAGGTTACTTCGCCATTCATGGGGCCTCTAGATGCGATGCAATGCGTTCGCTTGCAAGCGCCATACGACGGTTTCGCCGGAACGTGAACGGACGTGATAAGGTTGTCGCCGGGAGACATTATGGCGCGCAATCTGATCACCGACATTGTCGGCATCCGCGTGGGCCACGCTGGAGACGTCAAACTTGGCTCCGGCGTCACAGCGGTCGTTTTCGACAATGCCGTGACCGCCAGCGTGGACGTACGCGGCGGCGGACCCGGGACGCGCGAGACCGCGCTGCTGGATCCGGCGCAGACGGTAGAAGGAATCGACGCCTTCACCCTCTCGGGCGGATCCGCCTTCGGCCTCGACGCGGCGTCCGGGGTGCAAGCCTATATGCGCGAGCAAGGCCGCGGTTTCCACATTCGCGATGCAGTGGTGCCGATCATTCCTGCGGCGATCATGTTCGATTTGCTCAACGGCGGCGACAAAAACTGGGGGCGCTACCCGCCCTATCGCGAGCTCGGCTACGAGGCGGCAAAAAGCGCCTCGATCGACTTCGCGCTCGGCAGCTTTGGCGCCGGCCTTGGTGCCACCACGGCCACACTGAAAGGCGGCATTGGCTCTGCGTCTGCGCTGACACCTGAAGGTATCACCGTCGGCGCGCTGGTGGTGGTCAATGCCGTCGGCACAACGGTGATTGGCGACGGCCCGTATTTTTGGGCGGCCCCATTCGAACAAAGCAACGAATTCGGTGGACGCAAATGGCCGGCGAAAATTTCACCCGGCGATCTTGCGCTGCGCGCTAAAGGCGGCCCGGCCGAGAATACTACGATCGCCGTAATCGCGACCGACGCGAAACTGACCAAGGCGCAATGCAACCGCCTCGCGATCATGGCGCAAGATGGTCTTGCGCGCGCTATCTATCCGGTTCACACGCCGCTCGACGGCGATGTCATCTTCGCAGCGGCCACCGGTTCCAAGCCCCTTGAAGATCCGTATTATGGTCTGGCTGGACTGGGCATGGTGGCTGCCAACGTGATGGCACGCGCGATCGCACGCGGTGTCTATGAAGCGACCGCTCTTCCGTTTCCCGGCGCGCTGCCGAGTTGGCGTGATCGATTCGCGCGAGGTTGAACTCAACAGTGGCCTGCGCGTTGTCGTCGCATGCCATGGATTACGAACATCGAATATGACAAAGCGACTGAGCGGTTAACCCTCAGCTTCGTGACCGGCCGCGTCTTTGAATACGTCGATGTTCCTTCCGAGGTTGCCGCCTCGTTTCAGTCAGCGTTCTCGAAAGACACTTTCTTCAACGGTTACATTCGTGATCGCTATGATTTTCGTGAACTTACGGCAGTATCTTAACCAAATCGTTCAGCACGATAGGGACTTGGATCGCAGAACGGCTGCTCACCCGACATCATTTCGGCGATCATCCGTCCCGTGGCGGGTCCCAGTGTGAGTCCCCAGTGCGCGTGGCCAATCGCCAGCCACAATCCGGCGCCTCGGGGCGCACGACCAATCACCGGACGCGAATCTGCAAAACAGGGGCGGCTACCCAGCCAGGTCTTTCCATCCACAGTCTCGCCAAGCGGAAACAGTTCACGTGCCCTTGGCATGATGCGGTTGAATTGGACTGGAGATGGCGGCGCGTCGCGCGCGGCGAATTCAACACCGGTAGTTATGCGTATGCCTTGTTCCATGGGTGTGACCAGATAGCCGACATCAGCGTCCAGAACAGGCCGTGACAGGCCGGCATTGCCCTCTGCACGAAAATGGCGGTGGTAACCACGCTTGACCGCGAGCGGCAGGGTCAGTCCCAGATTTTTGAGCGTATCTGGAGCCCATGGCCCGAGCGCAATCACGCATTCCGTTGCGTCGAGAGCACCTTCGTTAGTCTCAACCCGCCAACGATGGCCGTTCCTGTGCAGCGACCGCGCATCGCCCGAGAGAATGATACCGCCGAGTGTAGTGAAGCGCGCGGCATACGCACGTGTTACCCCGAGTGGATTGCTCACGCTCGCTGCCTCCGGCCAGAACACACCATGTGCGAATACCGGATTGAGCGATGGTTCCAGTGCCTGCGCACCGGCCTGATCGAGCGCCTGGAGCGGCAATCCAAATTCCTTGGCGAGGTCGAATTCAGCCCTCAGAGTTCTGAAGCTTTTGTCGCCGCGATAAACTTTGAGCCAGCCGGTCTTACGAAGGTAGTGGGTCGCGCCGGCTTCCTGCATCAGCGCTTCGTGCTCGGTGACCGCGCGAGAAAAAAGTGGACGAATCAAATGCGCGGTTTCAACCAACCGGTTCGGCTGCGAGGCAGCACGAAACGCCAACAGCCACGGCAATATGCGGGGCAAAAATGACAGATGATAGTTCGCCTCGGTCGCGTGCTTCAACGCCACACGCAGCAGCCGGCCAGCATCGGAAGGAAACGCCGGCGGAAATATCGTGTTGCCTTCAATGACGCCGGCGTTCCCATAAGAGGTCTGTTCGCCGATGCCGGCGCGGTCGACCATTGCAACGCTCATCCCGCGTTTGGCGAGATGTAACGCTACCGATGTGCCGACAATGCCGGCGCCTAGAACCATCGCGTCGGTGCGTGCCACGTTCGATCTCCTGCTTGCATGAGCCCTTATATATGGAACGCGGGACCCAATGGGGCTATCAAACCCGGGTACCCACCTGCGGCCGGAGTTTTCCGCAATGAAGTTCGCTGGCGTCCTCGCGGCCGCACTCTCTCTTGTTGGCCGTCACGGCACCCTGGTGGCGGCGGCATCGATCTTTGTCGGACTTTCCGTCCCCGGTCTCGCCGCGGTCTGCAAACCTTATCTCGGCGAGGCGATCGTGGTTATGCTCATGCTGGCTTTTCTGCGGGTCGATCCTGACGAATTGTTCCATCATTTTACCCGGCCTGGACTGATTGGTGCGGCAACTGCGTGGGCAATGCTGGTGGTCCCGGTAGCCCTTGGGCTTACGTTCATGATCTTCGGACTCAACCAACGCATGCCGGGTCTTTATTTCATGCTGGTGCTCCAGATGTCCGCGCCCGGCCTTATGTCGTCGCCCGCTCTTGCAGCGCTATTGGGACTGGATGTCGCACTCACACTTGCGAGTCTGATTGTGTCGACCGCAATCACGCCGCTGACCGCCAGCTTGTTTACTTATGCCTTTCTCGGCACCGCTCTCCCCTCGCCGTTTGGTTTCGGCATCAGGCTGTTCTTGATTATCGCAGGTTGCGCCATCGCCGCCGCTATTATCCGGTTCGTGACTGGACGATCCTTTATCGAGGCGCAGCGCGAGCGGATCGATGGTCTGAGCGTGCTTGCGATGTTCATGTTCGCCGTAGCTGCGATGGACGGTGTCGCCGACCATTTCCGCGACAACCCCCTGCTCGTGATTGAGCTGACCGCGCTCGCTTTCGCGCTCGCACTGGGCATGATCGCGCTCACGGTTTTGGTATTTCTGCGAGTTGGACGAGCCCGCGCCTTCGCCATTGGTCTGATCGCCGGTAACCGCAATATCGGCTTGATGCTGGCGGCTACCGGCTTTGCGGTGCCCGACATTGCGTGGCTCTATTTCGCGGTCGCGCAATTTCCCATTTATTTGTTACCGCATTTGCTGAAGCCGCTGGCAAGGCGGCTTCAGCAAAGCGCGTAGATTCAGGCAAACGTCGAAAGCGCGGACGCAGCCTGCGTTACCAATTGCGACTGTAGCTGGATCAACTGCTCGATCAGGTTGTTGTTATTGTTGCTTGAACCGTCAGACCCACCCGATCCGTTGTTTGTCGAGTCGCTGTTTGACGGCGCACCATTCTGGGGCGCGGCCGGCGTCGTCATGCTCACCGAGGTGCCATCGGCATAAGAGATGGTCGTGGTGGTCGACCCATCCGGATTGGTAGCCGTCTGGGTCGTGGCACCGGTGATGTCCGACGAGCTGAGCAGCGACGACAGACCGCCCTGCTGCGGGTCGCTGCCCTCCGCCGAGCTATCGGCATGGGGATGGTGGTGATGGCCACGGCCGTGCGCCTTGTTGAGCTCGCTCGGAGTTATGCTGCCATCGCCGTTGGCATCCAGCTTTCCGAACAAGGCGTCGGCGCTTTGCGTATCGACTCCAACCGCGCCGAGTGCCTGCTCGAATTCCGTTTTGCTGATCTGCCCGTCGCCGTCCGTATCGAGTTTGGAAAAAAGATCGGACGGTGATTGGCCCACCACGCCGTTGGCTGATTGGCCTTGCAACGAGATAAGAGCCGCCAAAGTGCCTGGTTCGAAAGTTGATGCGGAACCGGACCAGATGGGAGACGTACCCGATTGCTGGCTCGAACTATCCGATCCCGTAGTCGTCGGATCCAGCGTCAGGAGCGGGTCGTTACTCGTAGCTCCCAGTCCACTGGTACCGTACTGCAACAATTGCTGGAGGTAAGACAGCGCATTGGAGGATGCGCTTATTGACATGGACATGACACGATACTCCTCAACACGCCGCTGACAACGGCGAGTCGTCGCACCCGAACGGTTCAACGCAAGAGCCGCGCCAGGATCCGGCGAACTAAAAAGCCTGCGCCACTCTTGCGATTGTCCACAACTTCCCGATTCCGGAACTGGTTAATGTGACGCCGTGCAGGGCAAATTTTGCCGACATGATTGAAGTTAATTGCCGACTGCCGGCGTGGGCGCCACGCGTTGCCCCCCGGCCTGCTCCGTGTTACCCGAACGCATCTGGAGGCTAGCAATGCCCCGTCCGCTCTTGATCGCGCCATCCATTTTGTCGGCTGACTTTGCCAAGTTGGGCGACGAAATCCGTGCGATCGAGGCTGCCGGCGCCGACTGGATCCATGTCGACGTGATGGATGGCCACTTCGTTCCCAACATTTCGATCGGCCCCGCCGTGGTGCAGGCGCTTCGCCCGCTCACCAGGAAAACCCTCGATGTTCATTTGATGATCGCGCCCTGTGATCCCTATCTTGAGGCCTTTGCCAAGGCCGGGGCTGATATCATCACCGTCCACGTCGAGGCCGGCCCACATGTGCATCGGTCGTTGCAGGCCATTCGCACGCTCGGCAAGAAGGCCGGTGTCACAATGAACCCGGCAACACCGGTCTCAAGTATTGAACATGTCATTGACATGGTCGATCTCATACTTGTCATGTCAGTCAATCCCGGCTTCGGCGGCCAGGCATTCATCCCGGCAGCGCTCGACAAATTGCGCGAGGTGCGCACCCTGGCGGGTGCGCGGCCAATCGACATCGAGATCGACGGCGGCATCACCCCGGAAAATACCGCCCGTGTCGTGCAGGCGGGCGCCAATGTGCTTGTTGCCGGCTCCGCCGTGTTCAAGGGCGGCAACTACAAAGGCAATATCGCCGCGATCCGCAATGCGGCGGCACTGGCGCGAGGGGAAGCGGCGTGACAATCGCGCGTTATTCCCGCCCGGAAATGACGGCGGTCTGGTCCCCGGAAACGAAATTTCGCATTTGGTTCGAAATCGAGGCTCATGCGGCGGACGCCATGGCCGAACTTGGGATTATTCCAAAAGAGGCGGCAAAAAAAATCTGGGACAAGGGGAAGGCAGCCAAATTTGACGTCGCCCGCATCGATGCGATCGAGGCCGAGGTCAAACACGACGTCATTGCATTTCTCACTCATCTTTCCGAGATCGTTGGTCCGGAAGCACGCTACGTGCATGCCGGCATGACATCATCGGATGTGCTGGACACGTGCCTCAACGTCCAGCTGGTGCGCGCCGCCGACATCCTTATCGCCGACGTCGATGCGCTGCTTGCCGCTCTCAAGCGCCGCGCATTCGAACACAAGATGACGCCGACGGTGGGCCGCTCGCACGGTATACATGCTGAACCAACAACATTTGGTCTCAAGCTCACTTATGCCTATGCGGAGTTCGCGCGTGCGCGCGAACGGCTTGTGACCGCCCGTAAGGAGGTTGCCACTTGCGCGATTTCCGGTGCGGTCGGTACCTTCGCGCAGGTCGATCCCTTTGTCGAAGCGCACGTAGCCAAGGCGATGGGTTTAAGCGTCGAGCCCATATCGACCCAGATTATTCCCCGCGATCGCCATGCCATGTATTTCGCAACGCTTGGCGTAATTGCTTCCTCAATCGAGCGGCTCGCCACCGAAATCCGCCATCTCCAACGCACGGAAGTGCTGGAAGCAGAAGAGTTTTTCTCCGAGAAGCAAAAAGGCTCCTCGGCAATGCCTCACAAGCGCAATCCGGTGCTGTCGGAAAACGTTACTGGACTCGCGCGCATGGTGCGCGCCTATGCCCTGCCCGCGATGGAGGACGTCGCGCTCTGGCACGAGCGCGATATTTCCCATTCTTCGGTGGAACGCATGATCGGGCCCGACGCCACTGTCACGCTGGATTTTGTCCTGGCGAGACTCGCATCCATCATTGACAAGCTGATCGTGTACCCGGCCGCCATGCAGAAGAACCTCGACAGGCTCGGCGGGCTCATTCACTCGCAGCGCGTGCTGATAGCGCTGACGCAAAAGGGCATGGCGCGCGACGACGCCTATCGCCTGGTGCAGCGTAGCGCCATGAAGGTTTGGGACGGCGAAGGCGACTTCCTGTCACTGCTCAAAGCGGATAAGGATGTACGCGCAAAGCTTTCGGAGAAAGAGCTCGAGGCCAACTTCAACCTCGACCATCACTTTAAGTCTGTCGACACCATCTTTAAGCGGGTTTTTGGGAGCAAGTAAGCCGCCGTCACGCGATGCCGGAAGCTCCCACCATTCTTGTTTTTGATTCAGGGCTCGGCGGCCTCACGGTGTTCCGTGAGGTAAAGGCGGCGCGCCCGGACGCGCGCTTCCTTTATTTGGCGGATGACGCAGGATTCCCCTACGGCAATCTGGTTGAAGAAATGCTGGTTACGCGAGTGATCGATGTGCTCGGTCAAGCGATCGCTGAACACAAGCCGGATCTCGTGGTGGTGGCCTGCAACACAGCGTCTACGCTGGCTCTCGATCGGTTGCGGGCGCGCTTCTCGGTGCCCTTTGTCGGCACGGTGCCGGCGATCAAACCGGCCTGCGCACAGTCGACGTCCAAACTGGTTTCTGTCCTCGGCACACAGGCAACAGTCGGACGCGAGTACACGCGCGCGCTTATCCGCGAGTTTGCATCCGGTTGCGACGTGCATCTCGTTGGTTCACCGAAGCTTGCCGCTTATGCCGAGGCTGAGCTTGCAGGTCCATCCTCCCCCGACGACACGATAGCGACGGAGATCGCCGGCTGCTTTGTCGAAAAGGACGGACGACGCACCGACACGATTGTGCTTGCCTGCACCCACTACCCGCTGCTGCTCGAGAGATTTCGCGCCGGCGCACCTTGGCCTGTCACGTGGCTCGATCCGGCGCCTGCAATCGCGCGCCGTGTTGTCGATTTGATGCGTGAGCGCCAATCGGCCGATGCACCCTCACCACCGCAAATCGTGTTCACATCGGGACGCAAGCCGTCGACTAAACTCGCCGCGGCGCTGAAGGCCTATGGATTTTAGCCGAACAAATGCGGCTGCACTTCCCAGAACCCGCGCCAGATCATGTCGATTGCGACGTAAAGAATGATTGCCAGGCCCACATAGGCAATCCAGCGGTGGCGATTGAGCAGCCGGGCGATAAATCCGGCGGCGACACCCATCAGCACAATTGAAAGTCCCAGTCCGAAGACCAATGCCGCAGGGTGGTCGCGCGCGGCGCCCGCCACCGCGAGCACGTTATCAAGCGACATGGAGATGTCGGCCACCACGATCTGTCGGGCCGCCTGCGCGAAAGTCTTGCGCGGTACGCGCGCATCCCCTTTGGTCAGCGCCACTTCGGTGTCTTCTGCGCCGGGCCCGCGCAGCTCCCGCCACATTTTCCAGCATACCCAGAGGAGTAATATCCCACCGGCGAGAAGCAGACCGACGATCTCCAGCAATTCCACGGCGACCGCCGCAAACGCCAGACGCAGCAGCGTCGCGGCCGCAATACCGACGAGAATCGCCCGCCCTCTTTGCTCGACAGGCAAACCCGCGGCTGCCAGTCCAATCACCACCGCATTATCGCCGGCCAGCACCAGGTCGATCATGATTACCTGGAGGAGCGCGGCCATCGCGTCATAGGAAAGGACGAACAGATCGCTCATCGGCATCGCTCCGGCGCAATCACGGAGACAAGCCGTAGACGACGGCAGATATCAACTGGGTCCGGCGGGAATATTCGGCTCATTTGGGCCCCGATCTTGATCAGTCCGACATCGCAGCCACGTGGCTGCCAGAGGGGCCCGGCCTGAAGCCTCTAAGGTGGTGTCGCCGTGGCGCTTCGGCAAGGCGGGATCATGCGACCAACGATCTCAGCGCTAACTTGTTATACTTGCGTCGGATTTGACACCCATCCGGTTCACCCCTAAAACCCGCGCGCCCGACGGATTTCAGTGTCCGCCGGGCGTTTCGCGACCTGCGGCAAGGCCTTACGCTTACGAGGCTCTGCCTGTCGGTCCCGGCCCTGCCGGGACAGAGGAGGGCGCGATCCTCAGCAACAGCAACACAATCGAGGACGCGAATGACTAAGCGTATGGAATCCAAGTACAAGATCGACCGCCGGATGGGCGAAAACATCTGGGGCCGCCCGAAAAGCCCGGTGAACCGCCGTGAATATGGGCCTGGCCAGCATGGCCAACGCCGGAAAAGCAAGCTGTCCGATTACGGCGTTCAACTCAAAGCCAAGCAAAAACTGCGGGGTTACTACGGCAATATTTCCGAGCGTCAATTCCGCGGAATTTACCAGGAGGCCCGCCGGCTGAAAGGCGACAGCGGTGCGCATATGATCGGCCTGCTGGAGCGGCGGTTGGATGCACTTATCTTCCGCGCCAAGTTCGTGCCGACGGTTTTTGCCGCGCGGCAATTCATCAGCCACGGCCATATCCGTGTGAACGGCAAGCGCGTGACGGTCGCGAGCTTCCGCGTAAAGGTCGGCGACGTCGTCGAGGTCAAGGAGAAGTCCAAGCAGCTTGCGCTGGTGATGGAGGCTCAGGCTTTGGCCGAGCGCGATGTGCCGGACTACATTGACGTTGATGCATCGAAGCTGACCGCCAAGCTGACGCGCATTCCTGTCATCACGGACGTGCCTTATGCGGTCCAGATGGAACCGCATCTGGTGGTCGAATATTACTCCCGCTGACGCCCAGCGGACCCATCTGCCCTGACCGGCGCAATCGCGCCGGCCAGGAGAGCTAGAAAACCCAAAATCTCGGTTCTTTGGGCTGTGCCAAATCTGGCAGGTTTGGCGAGTTATCCCCGCTTAAAAAGATCGTGCACAGCTTATTTTGTGGCTGCATTGCGACAATTCTCTACATTTAGTAGGCGAAAAGCGCTAAGAACAAACGCTGTCCTCGAATCAGGAGGACATGCCTAGGGAGACTCCGCAATGAAAGGGATCGATACGATCAAAGAGTGGGTCGGGGCGTTGACGGAATTAGCTCTGATGCTGCTGGCATTGGCGATTGTGCTCTCGCTACTTGTCGGCGCCAATCTGCCGTTCTTCGGCGCCGTGACAGCGAACATCATGGGCTGGGTGAAAGACATGGGCGGGAACGGTCTCGTCGGTCTGATCACTCTCGGGATCGTCCTCTGGCTGTTCTCGAACCGGAAAATGGCCTGACGCGGCGTGCGCTAGCCTGATCAGTTTTGCTGACGCAATCAGGGTGGGGGGCCACGCCCCCCACCTCTAGGCTGTGTGTCATCAAGAGGTTTTGCCATGCGCAAATTCATGGCCAACATGGCCACCGCAAAACAGATCTTGTGGGAATGCGTCGAGCTTGGTTTCGTCGCTATCCTTGCGATCATGTTGATCTACCTCATCCTCGGACAGGGTTCCGGGGTGTTCGTGGTGTCGGTGGCCGACAACGTTACGAAGTTCGCGAGTGGGGTACCCACGCAAAGCTTGATCGGACTGGCGCTGGTTCTCGGCGTCATCTACCTGATCATGAACCGCCTGAACCGCTCGCGTTAGTCGAAAACTGCAGCCGGGCAACCAGTACTCGCCGTAGGTAGCGGCGCACGCGGCATTGGCGTAGAACGCGGGTCAGCCTCTACCACGCCGGCTTCATCGATGCTGAACCTTGACCGTCGCGGGCTTCTTGCCGCCTCCGCCGCGGGTGTTCTCGTGCGCGCCCTGCCTGCTTTTGCGGCATCGCCTTATGCGTTCAAGCATGGAGGCTTTGAACTTACGATCGTCAGCGACGGCCACCTAGTATTGCCGACAAGTTTTCTGGCGCCCGACGCACCAGCCGCCGAGCGTGACGCGCTGCTCCAGGCGGCGAGGCAAACCGGAGAGCAATATGACTCGCCGACCAATGTGACTCTGATCCGCTCGGCGAGCGAGCTCATCCTCGTTGATATGGGCTCGGGTGACCGGTTCATGCCTACCGCCGGCAAATTGTGGGATAATCTCAGAGTGGCCGGTGTCGACAGGGCGAAGATCAGCAAGGTGATTTTCACGCACGGGCATCCCGATCACCTCTGGGGTGCGGTCGATGAACTCGACGAACTGATGATCCCGAATGCCACTTTTTATGTGGCCGGCGCCGAGTGGAATTTCTGGACTGGCGACAACGCGACGCGCGGACTCCCTGCGGAACGCGCGGGGTTTGTCACCGGCGCGCGCCGCAATTACGCGGCGATCAAGGACAGGCTCAAAATGGTGCAAGCCGGAGACGACGTCGTCTCCGGCCTACGGATTGTCGATACGCCCGGCCACACGCAAGGTCATGTGTCGCTTGAACTCGCCGGCGGCGACGGACTGATCATAGCTGGCGACGCCCTCACCCATCCGCTCATCTCCTTTCAGCATCCGGAATGGAAGCCGATCGCGGATCATGTGCCGGATCAAGCGATAGCAACGCGCCGCTCGTTGCTCGACCGGCTGGCAACCGACCGTTCGAAACTGATTGGGTTTCACCTGCCCTACCCGGGCCTCGGAACGGTCGAGCGCAAGGACGGAGGTTACCGATTTGTTCCGGCAGCTTAGTAGGGCGCAGGGATCCCGAGCGCGGTGACGGCACCGGCGACCGGCACCCAGGCTACTGCCTGACCAAGTCCAATTTTGCCCCGTTTGTCGAAAACAAACCCCACGACAGGAGCTGCCAGACAACCGATGATGGCGACGATATAGCCCGCCAGTGCCAGCGTTCCGGCATGCATGCTTTCGGGGCCGCCGCCGAACAAAAACCCGGACATGCCTACGAGTAGCGCGGCGATGGCAAGGTCAGCGGTTGTCGCAAGGAAAAGAAAGAATTTCGCCACGCGCGCGTCGCGTCAGGCGGTTTGCTGAACGGCGACGCCTTTATCTTTCAGGGTCTGTTGCAATTCGCCGGCCTGGAACATCTCGCGGATGATGTCGCAGCCACCGACGAACTCGCCTTTCACATAGAGCTGTGGAATTGTCGGCCAGTTCGAATAAGTCTTGATGCCGTTCCGGATTTCGTCGGATTCGAGCACGTTGATCCCTTTGTAGGCGACCCCCAAATGGTCGAGGATCTGCACGACCTGGCCCGAGAACCCACATTGCGGAAATTGCGGTGTGCCCTTCATGAACAGCACCACATCGTTTGCCTTCACTTCATTGTCGATGAATTGCTCGATGCCCATGAGTCTCATCCTGTTTGGCGACGCGCCGCCTTGTCACCGATATATGTATCTCAGAAACCCGCGCCAACCCAAGGCCCAATACAAGATTCATTGACTTTTTGGCGAGTAAAACGTGCCTTCCACCTCAAAAACGTCGTCCTGATTGAGTTTGGCGACCTCGACAATGGTGCGTGGCGGATAAGGAGCACCGCCCCAAAGCTCTTCCTGCACCTTGTTTACGAGCGGACGCAACCGAATCATATCGGTCACGAACACCGTCAGACGAACGCAATCATGGAGACCGGCGCCCTCTGATTCCGCGATCATTTTCATGTTCATGAAACTCTGTCGGATGCGCGCTTCATCGCCTTCCACCAGACGGCTATTCACCGGATTGATGCCCCGCATGCCCGCGACGAATACGAAGGCGCCTGCGCGCGCGCCGACGCTCCATGTTCCGGTCGGCGCGATTGCACCCTCGGGCGAGAGAATGCGAACGCCGTGCCTGGAATCCATCAAGGCGTGCCGGTCTGCAGGGCAAGCGCATGCAGCACGCCGCCCATCTGGCCTTTGAGCGCGTCGTAGACGAGCTGATGTTGCTGCACCCGCGATTTGCCCTTGAACGAAGCCGATATGACGGTTGCGGCGTAATGATCGCCATCACCGGCAAGGTCGCGGATCGTCACCTGCGCATCCGGGATGTGCGCCTTGATCAGCCGCTCGATTTCACCGGCGTCCATAGGCATCGGACGGACCCTCGCAGATCGTTCACAGCTCGCCGGCCATGTAGGTCGGCAGCCACGCCTCGAAACGTTCGCGCAGAATCGTGACTAGGATGGGACTCTCCCCAGCAAGCGTCAATGTGTCGCCACCGGTCTTGCCCATTGTCCAAACCGGTACGTTCGCGGCCTTCGCGCGGGCGAGCACGGCATCCACGTGCGGGGTCTGCACGGTGACGATGTAGCGCGCCTGGTCCTCGCCAAACCAGTGGGCGTGGGCGGGGATATCAGACGGCGCTGCGGATAGATTCGCACCGATTCCGGATGCAAGTGCCATTTCGGCGAGACCCACCAGCAGGCCGCCATCAGACAGGTCATGCGCCGCAGTCGCCACGCCGTCGAGGATTAGCGCGCGCACGAAATCGCCATTCTCACGCTCCTCCGTGAGATCGACGGGCGGCGGGGCGCCCTCCTCCCGGCCGCACACTTCGCGCAGATACATCGACTGGCCGAGCCAGCCCGTCGTTTCACCGACCAATAGAATGGTTTCACCCGCTTGCTTAAATGCGAGCGTTGCCGATTTTTTGAAATCATCGATGAGACCGACGCCTCCGATCGATGGCGTCGGCAAAATCGCACGGCTGTTGGTCTCGTTGTAGAGCGACACGTTGCCGGATACGACCGGGAAATCGAGCGCCTTGCAGGCTTCCGCGATGCCGCGGATGCAACCCACGAACTGGCCCATGATCTCCGGCCGTTCGGGATTGCCGAAATTCAAATTGTCCGTGATGGCAAGCGGTCTGGCGCCGACCGCCGTGAGATTACGCCAGCACTCCGCCACGGCCTGCTTACCGCCCTCGAACGGATCGGCCTCGCAATAGCGAGGCGTCACATCAGTGGCCAGCGCAAGACCTTTCGGACCGTCCTCGATGCGCACCACCGCGGCATCGCCACCCGGCCGTTGCACCGTGTTACCGAGAATGACGTGATCGTACTGTTCCCACACCCATCGTTTGGAGCAGAGATCCGGCGTCGCCAACAGTTTCTCCAGGGCTGCAACAATACCGACCGGCGCCTGCACGCTCTCGGCGTCGATCTCTTTCGGTTTTACGCCGTAGACGAAAGGCCGTTTATATTCCGGCGCCTGGTCGCCGAGTTCCTTGATCGGCAAGTCAGCCATCACATCGCCGCCGTGGCGCACGACGAAACGTTTTGACGGTGTGGTCTCCCCCACTACCGCGAAATCGAGCCCCCACTTACGGAAGATGGCTTCGGCTTCCTTTTCCTTCTCGGGCCTGAGCACCATGAGCATGCGTTCCTGGCTTTCCGACAGCATCATCTCGTAGGCGCTCATGCCTTCCTCGCGGCAGGGCACCTTATCGAGATCGAGCGTGACGCCCAGATCGCCCTTGGCTCCCATCTCCACGGCCGAACAGGTCAGACCCGCGGCGCCCATATCCTGGATGGCGATGACGCAGCCTTTCTGCATGATCTCAAGGCATGCCTCGAGCAGCAGTTTCTCCGAAAATGGATCGCCGACTTGCACGGTTGGGCGCTTGCCTTCGGAATCTTCATCAAATTCCGCGGACGCCATCGAGGCACCATGGATGCCATCGCGCCCAGTCTTGGAGCCGAGATAGACGATTGGCATGCCGACGCCCGAAGCGGCGGCGTAGAAGATTTGGTCCTTGCGCACGATGCCAACTGCCATCGCGTTGACCAGACAATTGCCGTCATAACGCGAATGAAAACGCACCGAGCCGCCGACCGTCGGCACGCCGAACGAATTGCCATAGCCGCCAATTCCGGCCACGACGCCTGACACCAGGTGCCGCGTCTTCGGATGCGACGGCGCGCCAAACGATAGGGCGTTCAGACACGCTATAGGTCGGGCGCCCATCGTGAAAACATCGCGCAAGATGCCGCCGACGCCGGTCGCCGCGCCCTGATAGGGCTCGATGTAGCTCGGGTGATTGTGGCTCTCCATCTTGAACACACAAGCGAGCCCATTACCAATGTCGATGACGCCGGCATTCTCGCCTGGGCCCTGGATCACCCAAGGACCTTTGGTCGGCAGCGTGCGGAGATGGACCTTGGACGATTTATACGAGCAGTGCTCGTTCCACATCGCCGAAAATATACCGAGTTCGGTAAGCGAGGGCTCGCGCCCGATCAGTTTCAGGATGCGGTCGTATTCGTCCGCCTTGAGGCCGTGCTCGGCGATCAGCTCGGGCGTCATGTGAGGTTCGTTGCGGACCACAGATTATGCCGCCCGGTCGAGCGCCTCGACCAGCCCCGCAAACAAGCCGCGTCCGTCGGTCGGGCCGATCGCGGCTTCAACGTGGTTTTCCGGGTGAGGCATCATGCCGAGGACATTGCCATAATCGTTGATGATGCCGGCGATCGCGTTGGTCGAACCGTTGACATTGAAAGCCGGGTCGCGCGCTCCGTCGGGCCCGACATAACGGAAGATCACCCGCCCCTCGCCTTCCAGCCGGGCGATTGTCTCGGCGTCCGCAGTGTAATTGCCTTCGCCATGCGCGGTCGGAACGCGGACCACCTGGCCCGCATTGTAGCCGCGGGTGAATGGCGTATCGGAGCGTTCGACTTTGAGGAAAATGTCGCGGCATATGAACTTGAGCCGCGCATTGCGCATGAGCACGCCGGGAAGAAGCCCTGCCTCGCAGGCGATCTGAAAGCCATTGCACACGGCGAGGACCAGCCCACCTCCGGCGGCGTAAGCGCGCACCGCGTCCATGACAGGGCTGCGCGCGGCGATTGCGCCGCAGCGCAGATAATCTCCGTAGGAGAACCCACCTGGAATCACGACCAGATCGGTGCTGGAAGGAAGTTCCGTTTCGGTGTGCCAGATAATGGCGGGGTCACGCCCCGAGATCATGCGAAGCGTGCGCGCCATGTCGCGCTCACGATTGATGCCGGGGAAGACGAGGACGGCGGCTTTCATCCCAAAATTTCCACGCGGTAATTCTCGATCACGGTATTGGCCAAGAGCTTGTCGGCCGCGTGCTTGAGCAGCGCCTCGGCCTTGGCGCGGTCGGCGCCATCGATCTCGATATCGAAGACCTTGCCTTGGCGAACGGCGGAAACCCCGACAATTCCGAGCGAGCGCAGCGCGCCCTCAATTGCCTTGCCCTGGGGGTCGAGGATGCCGGATTTCAATGTGACAGTGACGCGCGCTTTCATTTGGTTTTTCAGTCGATTCCGGGTCTCGACGCCCTGACCTAGCACCCGCGACAGGCCGCCTCAACCGTGCGGGCGAACACTACACAGGTCATCGCACCTGCGCCTCTTTTCAAGGCAGGTCGCCAACGGATCTGCACCACTGGTCTGCAAAAGGCGGATGGGAACGAGCGGAGATGGTGTGCGCCGGCCA
This sequence comes from Pseudolabrys sp., assembly GCA_035626335.1. Taxonomy (GTDB): domain Bacteria; phylum Pseudomonadota; class Alphaproteobacteria; order Rhizobiales; family Xanthobacteraceae; genus Pseudolabrys. The sequence continues at coordinate 75,686 of DASPNW010000036.1, read as the reverse complement.
AAATAAAATGGCCGGACTAGGTCCGGCCATTAACAACTCTTCGATGTGTTGTCAGCCCTTCACCAGCACAGGTCCGGTGCCCTGCGGGCGCTCGCCCTCGCTCATGATGCCGAGGCGCTTGGCCACTTCGGTATAGGCTTCGACCAGCCCGCCGAGATCGCGGCGGAAGCGGTCCTTGTCGAGCTTGTCGTTGGTCTTGATGTCCCACAGCCGGCAGCTGTCGGGGGAAATCTCGTCAGCAACAACGATGCGCATGACGTCGTTTTCCCACAACCGGCCGGTTTCCATCTTGAAGTCGACCAGACGAATGCCGACGCCGAGGAAAAGCCCCGAAAGGAAATCGTTGACACGGATGGCAAGCGCCATGATGTCGTCGATCTCCTGGGGAGAAGCCCAGCCGAAAGCGGTGATGTGCTCTTCCGACACCATCGGATCGTTGAGCTTGTCGTTCTTGTAATAGAACTCGATGATCGAGCGCGGCAGCTGCGTGCCCTCCTCGATGCCCAGGCGCTGTGCCAATGAGCCTGCGGCGACATTGCGCACCACAACTTCGAGCGGAATGATCTCCACCTCGCGAATCAACTGCTCGCGCATATTGAGACGGCGGATGAAGTGCGTCGGCACCCCGATGTCGTTGAGGTGCTGAAACACATATTCTGAGATTCGGTTGTTGAGGACGCCCTTACCCTCGATCACTTCGTGCTTCTTGGCGTTGAAGGCGGTTGCATCGTCCTTGAAATGCTGAATCAGCGTTCCTGGCTCGGGGCCTTCATAGAGGACTTTCGCCTTGCCCTCGTAAATGCGGCGACGGCGGCTCATGGGCGTATACCGTGGTTTGTGAAAGTCCATCGGGTTGCCGTGGCTCCTAGTTGAACAACTTTGCAAGATCCGCGGCTGCGGGACCGGACTGAAAGCGCTGGCCGCGCCAGCGGGCCGGGCACCGATTCAACCTAGCCGATCGGTCGGGGCAGCACAATCGCGCCTGCGGCACGTTTTCCACTCCGTAATTTCGCCGCAAAAGACCCGCCCGATGTTGCCTTGACGCTGCTGCGGCGATATGCAAGGCGCGAACAAATAGCACCTATGCGATGTAAAGATCGCCGGTAACGAGGGTGGCATGACCACAACATTCGACAAGCGCGAAGAAGGCTTCGAAAAGCAATTCGCGCATGACGAGGAACTCCGCTTCAAAGCAATGGCCCGCCGCAACAAGATGCTCGGGCTGTGGGCGGCCGGGATTCTCGGGAAAAGCGGTGCCGACGCCGAGGCTTATGCCAAGGAGGTCGTGCTCGCCGATTTTGAGGCCGGCGACAAGGACGTTGTGCACAAGGTGATCAAGGATTTGCAGCCGAAAGGCGTTACCGAACAGCAAATCCGGTCGCGGATGACCGAGCTGCTAACGGAAGCTGTCGCGCAGATCAAGAAGAGCGGCTGAGGTGCCTGCTTTCGCTCTCGCCAAGCGCTTGCGCGCGGGCGAAACGGTTTACGGCGCCTGGTGCATGCTCAACTCCCCTCTCGTCGCCGAGACGATCGCGCGCGAAGGTTTTGCCGCCGTCGTGCTCGATGCCCAGCACGGACTATGGGATACCGCCTCGCTCATCGTTGGCGTCGGTTCGCTCAACCATGCCGGATCGACGCCGGTGGTGCGGGTGCCGCTTGATGATTTCGCATTGGCTTCACGCGCGCTCGATTTTGGTGCCGAGGCGGTCATCGCACCGATGGTCAATAACGCCGCCGATGCCCGCAAATTCGCGGCCGCTGCGAAATATCCGCCGCTCGGCGAGCGCAGCTGGGGTCCGCTGCGCGCGATCGCGCTGCAAAGCCCCGGCGCCACGGCGACCGATTATATGCGTGAGGCGAACGAAGGGACGCTTACCTTCGCGATGATCGAAACCGCAACTGCGCTCGGCAATGTCGACGCGATTGCGGCGACACCAGGCATCGATGCGCTGTTCATCGGCCCCTATGATCTTGCCATCACGCTCAGCGGCGGCACGGCGCAAGACGTGCAGGCGCCGACGGTCGAACAGGCGATTGACAAGATCTGCGCTGCGGCAAAAAAGGCCGGCAAAATCCCCGCTATCTATTGCCGCGATACCAAGAGCGCACTGGCCATGGCCAAACGTGGCTTTCGTCTTATCATCGCAGGAAATGACCAGACGACTGTGCGCGAAGCGACCGCAGCGCAACTCAAGGCGCTAAAGGGAGGCTGAGGGCCGCCTCCGCGTCACTGGATCACATCAGCCAATGCGTCCAGCGCACCCGCCACGTCCCTCTCGACCTCGGCCGCATTGATCTCGCATACGCGATAACCCCGCTGCGTGAGGTACGTGCGTCGTTCGGCGCGCGCGCGCGCCGCCTCGGCGATTTCATGCGCCGGCACGAGATCGATGACGCATTTCAACGGGAACGAAACGAAGTCGGTCATATGCGGCCCGATCGGCACCTGCCGCTTGAAGCCGCGGCCGGCAAAACGGCGGTCGTTGACCAGCGCCTGCCATAACGCGCGTTCTGCCTCGGTGGGGTTGCGGCGCAGAAGGCGGGCCAAACCCCGCACCGGGCCGCGTTCGCCCGGCACACGGCCGCCACCGTGCTCGGCCAGCAGATCGCGCAGTTGCTGAGATTGCGCTGAATCGAGTATCCCGCCCCGTGCCGGGCCCTTGCGCCCCTGCACGATCGCGTTGATGACGCCGTGCAGCGTACGGATATCCTGCTGCGTCGGCGCCATCCGTTGAAAAATATTGCGCAAGTTCACGCTCATGGTGCCGCGCTTCTCTTCGGGCCGGAAGAACTCGACCCGCTCCAGTTCGCGCTCGAGGTCGGAAAAGAACGCATCGAGTTGCTGCTTGGGCGCGGGCGGTGATTTTTCCGGCATAGCGAACGGCAATTCGCCGCCGCCCGCGCGTTTGAACCATTCGTATGCAATAATCACAACTGCCTGGGCCAGATTGAGCGACGCGAAAGCCGGATTGACGGGCAAGGTCACAATGCGGTCGGCAAGCGACACCTCATGATTTTCGAGCCCGATGCGCTCGCGGCCGAAGACAATAGCGACGCTTTCACCCGCCGCCACCCGCGTCACCATTTCCGATGCGGCGGCGGCCGCCGATACCACCGGCTTTGCCTGATCGTGATTGCGCGCGGTGGTGGCTAGAACAAAGCTGCAATCGCCGATCGCCTCTTCGAGGCTGCCGTAAAGCGCCGCACTGTCGAGGACCCGGTCGGCGCCCGCCGCCATGACGCGCGCCTTTTCGTTGGGCCAGCCCTGCTGCGGTTTGACCAGCCGCAGGCGGGAGAGCCCGAAATTGGCCATGGCGCGGGCTGCCGCGCCGATATTCTCGCCAAGTTGCGGCTCGACCAGAACGACGATTGGCGCCGGCGTTTCAATCCAGCGCTTGGTTTTGTCGGTGCCGGCACCGGGCATGCAATCCTCCATGCGCGGTATAGCCGCCCCGTTCGCTGTAGGAAAGAATGCCGGAATTGTCGGCTTTCACCGCTCGATTTTGGGTGCTATAGGGCGCGTGCCGGAAGCATTTTCCTCCCCGTCCGCGCAACTTTCAAAAGGTTCTACCCGCAATGGCGAAGATCAAGGTGGCAAATCCCGTCGTCGAAATGGACGGCGATGAGATGACGCGCATTATCTGGCAGCTGATCAAGGACAAGCTGATCCATCCTTATCTCGACATCAACCTTCTTTATTACGACCTCAGCGTCCAGAAGCGCGACGAGACCGACGATCAGATCACCATCGATGCCGCCAACAAGACCAAGGAAGTCGGCGTCGCGGTGAAATGCGCCACCATCACGCCGGACGAAGCCCGCGTGAAGGAATTCAACCTCAAGAAAATGTGGCGTTCGCCAAACGGCACCATCCGCAACATCATTGGCGGCGTGATCTTCCGTGAGCCAATCATTTGCAAGAATGTGCCGCGCCTGGTGCCGGGCTGGACGCAGCCGATCGTGATCGGCCGTCACGCCTATGGCGACCAGTATCGCGCGACCGATATCCGCGTGCCCGAAAAGGCCAAGCTGACGCTCAGTTACGTTACCCCCGACGGCAAAAAGGTCGAACACGAGGTATTCGAATTCCCCGGCTCGGGCGTCGCGCTGGCGATGTACAACCTCGACGACTCGATCCGCGATTTCGCGCGCGCCTCGTTTAACTACGGGCTCTCCCGCGGCTATCCGGTCTACCTGTCGACCAAGAACACGATCCTCAAGGTCTACGACGGCCGCTTCAAGGACCTCTTCCAGGAAATCTTCGACAAGGAATTTAAGGCCGAGTTCGACAAGAAGAAAATCACCTATGAACACCGCTTGATCGACGACATGGTCGCCGCCGCACTCAAATGGTCGGGTGGCTATGTCTGGGCCTGCAAGAACTACGATGGCGACGTGCAGTCTGACATCGTGGCGCAGGGTTTCGGGTCGCTCGGTCTGATGACATCGGTTTTGATGACTCCGGACGGCAAGATCGTCGAGTCGGAAGCCGCCCACGGCACCGTCACGCGCCATTTCCGCGAACACCAGAAGGGACGGGAAACTTCGACCAATTCCGTCGCATCGATCTTTGCCTGGACCCGCGGCCTCGCCCACCGCGCCAAGCTCGACAAGAACGACGCGCTGGCAAAATTCTCGAAGACGCTCGAAAAGGTGTGCGTCGACACGGTCGAAGCAGGGTTCATGACCAAGGATCTGGCGCTTCTGGTCGGCGCCGACCAAAAGTGGCTTTCCACCACCGCCTTTCTCGACAAAGTGGACGCCAATCTGAAAACGGCGATGGGCGGCTGAATTCGGCGCTCGCCTAAGGCTGTTTGCTTTCTTTCTCGGCCGCGATTTCGCGCTTGGGCACGACCCGCTTGCCGACCCGTTTTTCCACCACGTCCTTGATGCGCTCGGCAATGCGCCGGTCGCGCTGCATCAGCGCGTGCAAATCGTGAGCGTCGAGCCCTAACAGGTTGGTGCGGGTGACCGCCGTGACCGTCGCAGTGCGCCGGGTCCGGCGCAGGACCGCCACTTCGCCGAAGAACTGGCCGACCCCGAGCCGCACCGGCTCCTTTCTACCCTTGATCTCGATCGCGACCTCGCCGGCGGCGATGAAATACATCGACCGCGCGGAATCGCCGGCGCGCATGATCACTTCGCCGGCCTCGATCACTTGGGCCCGGAGCAATTCCATGATGTCGGAAATTTCCGTGGCATCGAGCTCGGCGAACAACGGAACGCGGGAAATCATGCCCCAGGTGACTATGAAATCCCGGCGCTGGATCTGCTCCGCGAATGCAGTGGCGATGATGCCGACCGGCAGCGCCATCATTACCAGCCCGGTGAAGATCGTCCCGGTTGCAATCAGCTTGCCCAGCGGGGTCACCGGGACCACATCGCCATACCCGATCGTGCCGATCGTCACGATCGCCCACCAAAAGGCATCGGGAATCGTGCCGAGCTTTTCAGGCTGGACGTCGCCTTCCGCCAAGTGCATCAGGGAGGCCGCAACAAGGGCGCTGCCAAGCGCAATGACGAGGCAACCAAACAGCGCACGGCGCTCATTATAGAGCACGTCCAGCAACGAGCGCATGGCCGGCGAATAGCGAGCAAACTTGAAGAAACGCACCATCCGGAAGACCAGCACCACGCGCAGATCGCCCGGCAAGACCATGGCAAACCAGAACGGCAGGACCGCGATGAGATCGATGATGCCGGCGGGGCTGAGCGCGTACTTCAGGCGCGCCCGCATGGGATGCAAATGTTGATGCGGCCCGTGCTCGACTGCAGACCAGAGCCGCAAAGCATACTCGATCGTGAACACGATGAGAGAGAAAAACTCAATCAGTGCGAAGGTCGTCGCGTAACGCGCCTCATATTTCGGAATTGATTCAAGCGCGACAGCGATCAGGTTGACGAGGATCAAAGCCACAAGGAACCGGTCGACCGCCTTGCTGACGCGATCGCCAACCGGGCCCTGTTCGAGCACGTGATAAACACGCCGGCGCAAGTTGCGTGCCATGCCGCGTTGGTCCTTTCAGGACGCGCTGGATGGCGTTTTCAGCCCCCGAGCGCAGCCTCGATCGCTTTCAGTGCATCTTCTGCTTTGGAGCCGTCTGGTCCGCCAGCCTGCGCCATGTCCGGGCGACCGCCACCGCCCTTGCCACCGAGCACTTCGGCGCCCTTTTTGACAAGGTCGACGGCATTGAAACGTTTGGTCAGGTCGTCCGTGACGCCAACCACAATCCCGGCCTTGCCATCCTCGGCGGTGGCGACGATAGCAACGACGCCCGAGCCAACCTGGCGTTTGCCCTCATCGGCAAGGCTGCGCAGATCCTTAAGTTCGATCCCCGAAACGGCGCGCGCCAGGAGCTTCACGCCATTGACCTCCCGCACATCGGTCGCCTCGCCGGCCGCCTTGCCCCCGCCGCCCATGGCCAGCTTCTTTTTCGCGTCCGAAAGCTCGCGTTCGAGTTTCTTGCGTTCATCCAAGAGGGCTCCGACGCGTCCAGGCATCTCTTCAAGTGGAACTTTAAGCTCTGCGGCCGCTGCTTTAACGACTTGAAGTTGTTTGTTAGCGGCCTTTCGGGCGGCTTTTCCGGTCAGGGCCTCGATCCGGCGCACGCCGGCTGCCACCCCGGCCTCGCCGGCCAGAGAAATGAGGCCGATGTCGCCCGTGCGGCGCACATGGGTACCGCCGCACAACTCGACCGACCAGCCCATCGTGTTGCCGGTCCCATTCCCCATCGCCACAACGCGGACCTCATCCCCGTATTTCTCCCCGAACAGCGCGCGTGCGCCGGAGGCGATCGCATCGTCGACCGCCATGAGCCGGGTGGTGACCGGCGAGTTCTGAAGGACGAGGTCGTTAGCGATATCTTCGACCCGCTCGATCTCCTCGGCAGTCATTGGTTTGGGATGGGAGAAGTCGAAACGCAGCCGTTCGGGCGCGACCAGCGAGCCCTTCTGCGCAACATGATCGCCCAGCACTTGCCGAAGCGCCTCGTGCAGCAGGTGCGTGGCGGAATGGTTCTGGCGGATAGCGCCGCGGCGGGTGTGATCAACATCAAGCAGCAGCGGATCGCCGACTTTCACAGTGCCCTGCTCCACCTTGACGAGATGCGCGAACAGGTCACCGGCCTTTTTTTGCGTATCGCTGACCGTCAGCCGCACACCCTCGCGCCGCATCTCGCCGGTGTCTCCGACCTGGCCGCCACTTTCGGCATAAAACGGCGTCTGGTTCATGATCACCACGCCGCTTTCGCCCTTTTTCAGTTCGGAAACGTCCTTACCGTCTTTCACGAGAGCTGCAACAACACCTTCGGCGCTCTCCGTTTCGTAGCCGAGGAATTCCGTCGCGCCGACCTTCTCGCGCAGCGCAAACCAGACTGTCTCCTGCGCGGCATCGCCCGAGCCCGCCCAGGAGGCGCGTGCTTTCTCGCGCTGGCGCTCCATGGCGTCTTCAAAACTGGCGAGATCGACACTAATGCCACGTGTGCGCAGCGCATCCTGCGTCAGATCCAGAGGGAAACCGTAAGTATCATAAAGCGTGAAGGCTGTTTCGCCGTCGAACATGGCGCCCTTCTTGAGGCCTTTGCTCTTTTCGTCGAGGATGGCGAGCCCGCGCTCGAGCGTACGGCGAAAGCGCGTCTCCTCGAGCTTGAGCGTTTCGGTGATGAGCGCCTCGGCGCGCAACAGTTCGGGATAGGCCTGGCCCATTTCGCGGGTGAGCGCCGGCACCAGCCGCCACATCAGTGGCTCTCTTGCGCCGAGCAATTCGGCGTGGCGCATCGCCCGCCGCATGATGCGGCGGAGCACATAGCCGCGGCCTTCGTTCGACGGCAGGACGCCATCTGCGATCAAAAACGCCGACGCACGCAGATGGTCGGCGATCACGCGATGCGAGGCCTTCTGCGGCCCTTCGGCATCGACACCGGTCAAATCCGCTATGACGCGGATGAGCGTGGCAAAGAGATCGATCGCATAGTTGTCGTGGGTCCCCTGCAAGACCGCGGCGATGCGCTCGAGTCCCATTCCGGTATCGATGGATGGCCGCGGCAGATCGATCCGTTTTCCTCCCTCGAGTTGCTCATACTGCATGAACACGAGGTTCCAGATCTCGACGAAACGATCGCCCTCGGAGTCGGCCGAACCGGGCGGCCCGCCGGGAATGTGCGAGCCGTGGTCGTAGAAGATTTCGGAGCAGGGGCCGCACGGGCCGGTGTCACCCATGGCCCAGAAATTGTCCGACCCCGCAATCCGCAGGATCTTGCTGTCGGGGAGCCCGGCGATCTTTTTCCAAAGCTTGAACGCGTCGTCATCGTCGACATAGACGGTGATCAAAAGCTTGTCCTTGGGGAGCGCATACTCTTTGGTGACCAGCGTCCAGGCCAGTTCGATCGCGCGCTCCTTGAAGTAATCGCCGAAGGAGAAATTGCCGAGCATCTCGAAGAAGGTGTGATGGCGCGTGGTATAGCCGACATTATCGAGGTCATTGTGTTTGCCGCCGGCGCGCACGCATTTTTGCGCGGTCACCGCGCGAGAATAGGGCCGCTTTTCCAGACCAGTGAATACGTTCTTGAACTGCACCATGCCGGCATTGGTAAACATCAAGGTGGGGTCGTTGCGCGGAACCAGTGGCGAGGACGCCACGACCTGGTGCTCGTTGCGGGCGAAGAAATCGAGAAAGCCTTTGCGGATATCGTTGACGCCGCTCATCTTGAAATGCCGTTAGATCCCCTGCCCGCCGGGGTCTAAATCCCCATTTTGGCTTGATGTTTTCAAGTCAGCTTTTAGCGGCGGGGGTTGCCTAAGTCTAGGAAGGCCGCGTCCGGGAGGCGGTCCTCGCCAGAACGCCTTCGCCCCCGTCCTCGGTTGCGGCCGCTTTACGCAGCCGGGTGCCGACGGGGGCGAATGCCTAACGCATCACTGAGTGATACGCGTCACCTAATGGTGCAGCGGAAAACTCGGGCGCCGCCGCCTCGCCTTACTAACTTTCAAACCGCTACCGGGCCGCCTTTTCCTTGCGCTTTGAGCTCTTCATCTTGGATCCCTTCGATTCCTTGGATTCCTTGGCCCTCGCGGCCGCGGCCTTCGGTTCTTTGCTCTTGTTGTTGCTCTTAGCGCTGCTCTCGGTGTCCGCAGTTTCTATCGCCGTCTTGCTGGCGCTCTTGGCTTTGCCTTTCGCAGCTCCGGCCTTCCTCGGTTTAGCGGCCTTTGGCTCTGCGATCGGCTCGGCAAGGTCTTTGATTTCGACAGGCTTGGTCGGCGTGGGCAGGACAGGTAGCGGTTCTGGCCGCTCCTGCGCCGGCTCTTCGCTTGTGAAGGCTACGCCCTCTTCGCGAAAACCAGCTCCGGACGGCAGCGTCGCAACAACGCCGCCCGGCAGCCCGTCATCCTTTCAAGCCTCCGCCGCGTCCTCGTTGTCGTCCTTGTCTTCGCCCTCACCCGCCATGATTGCTTCCGCAATCAGGCCTGCGTTCTGGCGCACGGCGGCTTCGATCTTGGCGGCAACGTCGGGGTTTTCCTTGAGGAACTGCTTGGCGTTCTCGCGGCCCTGCCCGATGCGCTGGCTGTCATAGGAGAACCAGGCGCCGGACTTCTCGACGACATTGGCTTTGACACCGAGGTCGATCAATTCGCCTGTCTTGGAAACACCCTCGCCATACATGATGTCGAACTCGACCTGCTTGAACGGCGGCGCCAGCTTGTTCTTGACCACCTTCACGCGGGTCTGATTGCCGATCACCTCGTCTCGTTCCTTGATGGCGCCGATGCGGCGGATGTCGAGGCGCACCGAGGCATAGAATTTCAGCGCGTTTCCGCCCGAGGTCGTCTCCGGCGAGCCATACATCACGCCAATTTTCATGCGGATCTGGTTGATGAAAACCACCATCGTGCGCGATCGCGAGATCGAGGCGGTGAGCTTGCGCAGCGCCTGGCTCATCAGCCGCGCCTGGCTGCCCGGCTGCACATCGCCCATTTCGCCTTCGAGTTCGGAGCGCGGAACGAGCGCGGCCACGGAGTCGACCACCAGGACGTCGATGGCGCCGGAGCGGACCAGCGTATCGGCGATTTCCAGCGCCTGCTCGCCGGCATCCGGCTGGGAGATCAGCAGTTCATCGACATTGACGCCGAGCTTGCGGGCATAAATCGGATCGAGTGCGTGTTCGGCATCGACAAAGGCGCAGATGCCGCCCTTTTTCTGGGCTTCCGCAATGGTGTGCAGCGCCAGGGTGGTCTTGCCGGAGGATTCCGGCCCGTAGATTTCCACCACCCGGCCGCGTGGCAAACCGCCGATACCGAGCGCGATATCGAGCCCAAGCGAACCCGAGGAAATGGCTTCGATATCCATGGCTTTGTCGTTCTTGCCGAGCTTCATGACCGAGCCCTTGCCGAACTGGCGCTCGATCTGGCTCAGCGCAGCTGACAGGGCTTTCGACTTATCCATGGAAGATCCTTCGACGAGACGCAGTGCAGGCTGACTCATGATGTCGCGCTCCTTATGGCCGGGATTCGACCCCCCGACAACGCGGGCCCCCCGCACCGTCGGAATCGACTGAAGGCAAGCAATGTACACTATTTGTTCTCCGTTCGCAATATGTTCTTGTAGGTAATTCGATACCAGCAACACCATTCCCGCCCGCAGCAGCCACAAATCGAAGCAGTGTTTGAGTTCTTGCCTGGGTATGGCCCATTCTATCGCATGGTTTGAGCGCGACTGAATTCATTTGGGAAACGACGATGATCGGAAAGCGCGTACAGCTTCACGAGGAGACCTGGCAACAGCTCCGGTTGCTTGGGTCCGAAAGCATGAAGTCATTTCAGGAGCTCGCCGACGAAGCGTTCAATGACCTTTTGAAAAAGCACGGCCGCCCGGGCAGTCTCAAGGAAGCGCTGCGAAGAAGCGCCGGCGGAAGCGCAACGATTATCCCGCTCAAGCGCAAGCCGCGGCCGACACGGACAAAAAGGTGATGCAGATTCGGCTTTTTCCGCAGCGGTTTTGGCTGCTCACTGGACACACCGGTTAAGAATACGCCGGCCACTGGTGCTGGCTGTGGCACTGTCGTGTCTGTGCCTATGGGCGCCGCCGATGCGCGCACTGCTGAGCCTACAAACGCGCGCGCAATGGCCGCCCGGTTGACGCGGCCTTCTTGTTGATCGCCAGTCTTTCGCTGCGCGCACGGAAACCAACTCCATCCAGCGCGTTGTCCGTATGATCCTGGCGTTCGTCAGATTTGCCTTATTGCGCCGCAATAGGCTATATTGCATCGCAGTACAGTGGCGTTATGACCGCGGGGCCGGGGACGCGGTTAACGGAGCGTGTTATGCGCAAGGCCTTGGCACAACTGAAGAAGTGCACCGCGATTCCGGCGGTGCGATATTCCCTGATCGCAGTCGCGGCATTGTTGTGGATGGTCGGTTTTGCCGATCAGTTGCCCGACGTCACGCAAACCGCAAAATATGTCGGCATCTCTCTGCTGATGGTGACGGTCGCAGCGATCGGCTGAGCGGGCCGGAATCTTTTAGCGCGGCGCTTGATCGTGAACGCGTGACGAAGCGCGTCAGCCCAAATTCAATTCCTTGAAGAAGTCATTGCCCTTGTCATCGATGACGATGAAGGCGGGAAAATTCTCGACCTCGATCTTCCAGATCGCTTCCATGCCGAGCTCGGGGTATTCGTGCACCTCGACCTTCTTGATGCAGTGTTCGGCGAGGTTCGCCGCGCTGCCGCCGATCGAGGCCAGATAAAAGCCACCGTGCTTTTTGCACGCATCGCGTACCTGCGCGGAGCGGTTACCCTTGGCCAGCGAGATCATCGATGCGCCGGCGGCCTGGAACTGGTCGATGTAGCTATCCATCCGTCCGGCCGTGGTCGGGCCGAACGAACCGGACGCGTAACCCGCGGGCGTCTTCGCCGGTCCCGCATAGTAGATCGGATGGTTTTTGAAATAGTCGGGCAAGCCCTTCCCGCTTTCCAGCCGCTCGCGCAATTTCGCGTGCGCGAGATCGCGCGCGACGATCATGGGACCGGTGAGCGAGAGCCGAGTCTTCACCGGATACGTGGAAAGCTGCGCCAAAATTTCTTTCATCGGACGGCGCAAATCCACCTTCACCACCTGTCCGCCCAGTTTTTCCTGATCGACCTCGGGAAGATATTGCGCCGGATGATGCTCGAGCTCTTCGAGGAACACGCCATCGCGGGTGATCTTGCCAAGCGCCTGCCGGTCGGCGGCGCATGATACGCCAAGTCCGATCGGCAGCGACGCGCCATGGCGCGGCAGGCGGATCACACGCACATCGTGGCAGAAATATTTGCCGCCGAATTGCGCACCGACGCCGGTCGACTGAGTCATCGCCAGCACTTCCTTCTCCATTTCGAGATCGCGGAAGGCATGGCCGTTTTCGCTGCCCCTGGTCGGCAATTCGTCAAGATACTTTGTCGAGGCGAGTTTCACCGTTTTCATCGTCAGCTCGGCGCTCGTCCCGCCAATGACAATCGCCAGGTGATAAGGCGGGCACGCCGCGGTGCCGAGCGTGAGCACCTTTTCCTTCAGAAATGCCAGCATGCGATCGTGCGTCAAGATCGACGGCGTCGCCTGGAACAGGAACGCCTTGTTGGCCGAGCCGCCGCCTTTGGCGACGAACAGAAGCTTGTAGGCGTCCTCGCCCTCGGCGTAGATCTCGACTTGCGCCGGCATGTTCGATTTGGTGTTCCTTTCCTCGAACATGGAAATCGGCGCGAGCTGCGAATAGCGCAAATTGCGCTTGAGGTACGCATCGCGCGCGCCCTCGGCGAGGGCGGCCTCGTCATCGCCCGCGGTGAAGACCATGCGGCCCTTCTTGCCCATGATGATCGCGGTGCCGGTATCCTGGCACATTGGCAGCACGCCGCCCGCCGCTATGTTCGCGTTCTTGAGGAAATCGTAGGCGACGAACTTGTCGTTCTCGGAAGCTTCGGGGTCGTCGAGAATCTTGCGCAACTGCTTCAGGTGCGCCGGGCGCAGCAGGTGATTGATATCGGTGAACGCCGCCTCGCTGAGCGCGCGCAACGCCTCGTGGCTCACCACCAGCATGTCTTTGCCCATCACCTTCTCGACCTTGACGCCGCCGATCTCAAGCTTGCGATAGGGCGTCTTGTCCGGGCCCAGCGGAAACAGGGGCGTGTGGTGATAAGGCGGTGTGGCGTGAGGCGTGAGGGGGGCGTTCATGGGTGTGGAACTCGTTTCCTGCAAGAGAGAATTATCAGAATAATCTGCGTAGAGCGATAGCATCGGCTTTGGCGTGGCCATCGTGCGGCAGCATTCACGTCCTGCCATACCTTCGGCGTCATGCGCGGGCTTGACCCCGCGCATCCATGATCAAGTGCACGGACAAAATTTCTACGATAGCTCAGAGACGCGCATCATGGATTGCCGGGTCAAGCCCGGCAATGACGGAAGGAGGCCTAGATCGGCCTCACCCTGCCCTTTTCACCCAATCCGCACTCGAGCGCCGCGCGATCCCATTTCGCCAGACGAGCCGCCGCATCATAGGTGCTCTGCAAGAAATCCATCAAGGCTGCGTCCGGATCACGCGCCGAGCGAACAGCATCGTAGGGCAGCAGAAACTCGCCCAACTCCTTGCTGAAGGACGCGTCCTTCGGCTTCACGATCGCGGCGTCGAAGCCGTCAGGCGCCGGATAGGCGTAGGAGTAGAACGCGGCATAGTCGATTGGCCCGCCGCCCCCCGGCCAGAAACCGGCGCTCGACACCTCGTGCGAGTAAGCCTCCTGTACGACGGAATTGGGCAAATGCGGCACGCCACCGGGATGGCGCGGCGCCGGGCGGCCGGAAAATCGCGTCACCGCCAGATCGAAGCTGCCCCAGAAGAAATGCACGGGGCTGGTCTTGCCGAGAAATCCGGTGCGGAAATGGGCGAAGACCTCGCTGGCGGAGAGCAGCACGCGCCAGAAGCGGTTGGCGTAGCCGGCGTCATAGGCCGCGTGCAGCGTATCCTGATCGAAGGGAATGCAACCCGCGATCTCGTTCGGCATGGTCGGAATACGAACATCGACGCCCAGTTCGCGCAGCGCGATCATCATGTCTTCGTAGAACTCCGCCACGCTTGTCGGCTTGAGCATGATCTGACGGAAATGCCCTTCACTCGTCCTCAGCCACAGCACGTGATCGATAAAGTCGAAATCAATCTGGAAACTGCCGCCGCGCCACGGGATCGGCGATGTGGTGAGGCCGCGCGTGGTGACGTAGAGCGCGACGTGCCATGAGTGATTGAGCCACGGCGTCAGCGCCAACCGAACCTTGCCGGCCACTTGCATCCACAAATGCAGTGTTTCACGCGTGTCCTTCCACGCCGCATAGGGCAGTTCGGGCCAGCGCTTCGCGACCGATGATGATGCCATGAGAGCGCGTTACTCCATTCGCTGTGCCTAACCTCGATTGCCCTATGTTATCCTTCCCGAAGGGGAAGGCATAAGCGAGCAGGAAAACCGACGGCGACTGTTTTGGCATATAGTGCTCACGCAGCCCCGGGGCTATCGATGACCATCATCGCAACCACGGACTCGGCGCCGCCGTCGCATCGCTGGCTGCGCGCGGGCCTTGTTCTGATCGCCGCACTCGAATTTCTTGACGCGCTGTCAGGCGTGGAGAATATCTTCACCGACCATCAGCACCCCACCGCGCTTCTGCGCTTCGCGCAAACGCTCGCCAGCATCAAGCTCGCGCTGGCGCCGCTGATCGCCGGCGCGGCCTTGGTGTTTGCCGGAATGGGCAATCTTCGCCGCGCCATCCTGGCGCTGGCTTTGCTCGTACTTGTGGGCTGGTTGCTCGACGGCCTGCCCTCCATCGCAATCCACGGCCTCACGCTGGGCCTCAACTTTGGCGGCCTGGAGGAATTCTCACACTACTTCCTATTTCCCGCCTCGGCGTTCGCGGGAGCGGCCCTCGCGCTCAAGAATCACCGGCTTGGCCTCGCCGGCCTGCTGGTCAGCGTACCGACACTGCTCAACTGGGCCGGTGTCGTTGCCTTCACCGTTGCAATCATGATGTACGGGATTTGAGCTTTAGGCCGCCGTGAAACAGAGAGGCCGCCAACCCCAGGCGGCCTCAGTTATGCCCCAGCGACCGTTCGGAGCTGGTAGATTTGTCGTTCATCCGGCGCGCACAACGTTGTCAGTCAGCTTGCCACGAGAGCCACTGAGAACGCCGGTCTCGCCGTCACCGTCGGTCCGTCCCCAAACTCGGGTTTCAGGGTTACGCCCGTGCGGAAGCTGCGCAACAGCTTTGTCGCTCTGCGCGCCCGAATCTTTGCGACCGTGACCCAGAAAACACAGGTTCCCGGATGTCCCTGGTATCACCGGACCGACCCCCTGAAATCCGGCATCTAATTACCTGGACCGGCCCGAACCGTCGCTATAATCGAGAAATTGAAATCATTTTATGTGCTCACGCTATTTTTTTTATGCCTGCGTTATAGACGCAATCAGGTGATTCATTTGGAAAGAACGCCCGGCAATATGTCAGCGCGAGGGGAAACCCATGCGAGATCTTATGTTCATGCTGGCACCAGTGGCGCTCATTGTTTATTTCGTTGTCTACCCGGATCAATTCAGCGCGCTGCTCTCCTGGGCCGGCCAATACGTTCATTAGAAATCCGAGATTGCCGATAGCGCAGGCATTGCGGCCGGAAGCAAACGGCCGATTGACGAGGAGCGTTTCATCTGTCATCCGCAACGCCTCCTCTCGTCGTTCATTCAGTTCTCACCTTCAGTTCTTGCAATGCCCCGAAGATCGTTCCGCGTTGGCCGTTCGATCACCGGCCTTGGCCTGTTTGCCACCGGGCCGATCAAGAAGCGTCTAAAAATTGCGGAATACAGAGGGCCGCGCGTGAATGCCGAGGAAGCCGGCCGGCTCGAACGGCGCGGCAACCGCTATCTCTATGAAATCAACAAACAGATCACTATCGATGGATCGCCGCGCAACAATATCGCACGCTATGCCAACCATTCCTGCAATCCGAACGCAGAAACCTACACCTATGGCGGCCGGGTGTTCATCCGCGCGCTGCGCAATATCAAGCCGGACGAGGAAATCACCTACGATTACGGCAATGACTACCTCAAATACGTCATTGGCCGCTCACGCTGCCAATGCCGCCGCTGCCGCCGGCGCCGTGCGCGCAAACAACGGGAAGCGCGCGCGTTGAAGAAAAGGCGGGCCACCCGGCGTGCCCGCAGCCGGCGGCGCTAGCGAAAGCGCAAGCCCGCCATTCCTTTCCGCCTCTGCCCACCCCTTTTCAACCGTGCTAGCCAAATGCCGGAACTTCGCCGGGGCCTCCCTTGACCGCCGACAGCCTTGACCAGCGCGCGCGCTTGCGCGCCGACCGGATCCCGCTTGGCATCTTGTTCATGCTCGGCGCGACCATCATGTTCGCGGTCTCCAGCGCGCTTTCGAAATGGCAGGTCGCCGAATATTCCTTCGTCGAAGTCCTGTTCTTCCGTGCTGTCGCGTCGCTGGTCACCTGCGCCGTGTTGATCTTGCCGCGCACCGGCCTCATGGTTTTACGCACGCGCCGGCTGCGCGACCATTTCGGACGCAGCGTCACGCAGGCTACCGCGCAGAGCCTGATCATTGTTGCGTTCGGATTGATGCCGCTGGCCGGCGCTGTCGCCATCAATTTTTCCTCGCCGCTTTTCGCAACATTGTTTGCCGCGCTGTGGCTGGGCGAAAAGGTCGGGTTGGCCCGCGCCGGTGCGCTTGCCACAGGATTTCTCGGCGTGTTGCTGGTGGCCGCACCGGGCGCCGACAGTTTCCGGCTCGGCGCAATGTACGCGCTGGCCAATGCGGTGCTGTTCGGCAGCGTCACGGCCGCCGTGCGCGGCATGACGACAACAGAGTCCGCTGAAACGCTGACCATGTATCAGATGATTTTTCTGACACTCTTTTTTGGGCTCGCCCTGCCATTCTTTTTTGCCTGGCCCACGTCGACTGATGCGGCCGCGATGCTCGGCAATGGCGTCATCAATGCGATCGGACAATACTGGTGGACGCGGGCACTGTCGCTGGCGCCGCCATCCGCCGTCGGGCCGTTCTACTATTTTATGCTGGTCTGGTCGGCCGCCCTCGGTTTTATATTCTGGGGCGATGTGCCGACACTTGCGCTGCTTGCCGGCTCCGCGATTGTCGTCGGTTCCGGTCTGTTTCTGCTCTGGCACGAAACATCCAAAAAGCCGGTTGCAGTCGAGTAAAGTAACAAGGGAGTCAATTGATGAGCCTGAATATCCGCCGCGTCATTACCGGACATGACGATCAGGGCCGCGCCAAGGTCTTGATCGATGAGACCGTCAAGAATGTAGCTACGCAACGGCCCGGCGCGCTCTATAGCGTGATCTGGTCCACCGAAGACTTCCCGATCAACAACGACGGCAACACGGACCCTTCCGGCAAGAAGATCGGCACAACGATATCCAACGGAACGGTATTCCGCATTGTCAGCTTCGGCCCGGGCGTAGCGCCGCGCAACCACCGCACCGACTCGATTGACTATGCCGTTGTCATGTCAGGCGAGATCGATATGGAGCTCGACATCGGCAAGGTGCACCTCAAGGCCGGCGATGTGCTGGTGCAGCGCGGCACCATTCATAATTGGGTGAACACAGGGACTGCGCCTTGCGTCATCGCCTTCACGCTCGTATCGGCAAAGCCTGTGACAGCAGGTGGAAAGACCCTGGAAGCGCGTGGCTAGCGCCGCGATTGTGCTTTCCTGAGCAAAATCAGATTGAGCGCTCGAAGCCAGCTGCCGACGGCGAAAATCATGAATGCGGTGAGAGCGCTGAGAAACACCGCAGCTCCTCGCCCTTGCGATAAGCCGCATGCGTTCACGAGGAAAGCGATGCTGATCAATATAACAATGGAGACATTGATCCGGACGTAGAGTGGAGTGCTTTCACCGGACGCTGCCCGCCGGCGCGCGGGATAAGTCAGTCCAAACAACAGAAGCGGGACACCCACCAAAGCGCTCGAAATCTGCCAGACCATGCTCGGACCAGCGTCCCAAAATCTGACGAGAGGCGGCAACATCGCGCCCACGCTGATGATCAAGCCAAACTCCATGTAGACATGCGCAAACAATGCGTCGAACGGTCGCAATTTTAGGCCGATCGCCTGGCGCAGCAGCATCACGATGGCGGAAAATCCGATGAAGGTCATGCCGAGTATGGCTATCGTGTAGAGATATCCCGCTTCTGCCATTTCCATTGTGCCGCCCCCGTATGCCCAACGCTTATCGATCCAGTTCAGGATAGTGGCGGAAAATTCCCATTTCGTTGAACGCAATCCGCCGCGGCGATACGAGATAGCCCTTGATGCCCCGCCGCGCCGCAACCTTGTCACGCACGGCGACAAGGCCCGGCACTTTCCGCTCAATGTCTTTCATCGCCCGAGGAAAAGCGTACCGAAGGCCTTCGATCAACTGGAACATCGAAAGATCGACATAAGTTGCCTTGCGGCCGGCCAAATATGGGCCACCGCTCTTCTTCAATACCGTTTCGAAGTAATCCAGATATTGGGGCGCGCGCTCGTCGATAAAATTATCGGAGTAGCGTTTCGCCTCCGGCTTCTGGTCCTCATAGTAAAGGCCCGAGCCCACCGGATGGTGCGTGTCGTGGATCTCCTTGACGAAGTCGGTGACCGTAAGCTGGAGCTGGTGCAACCAGAGGCGGCCTGCCTCCTCCCGCGGGCCAAGTTTTAGCCGCGGACCCAGGTAGAATAAAATATTGGCGACCTGCGCGATCACCAGTTTGCCCGCCCTCAGGAACGGCGGCGCGAATGGCGGATGTTTGTCGCGCACGCCGTTCATCATGGATATCATGCGGTCCATCCCCCCGGACTTCCGCGCCACATCGTCGTAAGCGGCGCCGGCATCTTCAAGCGCGAGCCGCACAAATTCGCCGCGCCCCTGAATTTCCGGCCAGTAGAACAATTCATACCGCATGGGGTCACCTCAACTGAGAGCACAAAATGCAAAGGGCGCGAGCTTGGCTCGCGCCCAGGAGCGACTTCAAGGGGGTCCTTATGGCCGGCTAGTTCACTGCAAAGCAGTACAGCAGCCCATCCCCGCCGGTTGAACGCAGATCGGCCTGCGAGCAGCCGCCATCAGACCCGCGCGACGGGTGTGAGGAGTTCCACGATCGTGATGCGTCATCGTCACGCAGACCCTGGCGGTCGTTGTGGCCGAGCATCACCGAACCCTGTGTGCTGCTCGTGTAGTTCTTGCAAGTCATGTCCTTGTCATCCGGAAAGGCTTTGCCGTCCACAGTCGAGCCGGTCAGAATGTCGTGCCGGTTTGGCGTGTCGCCGCGCCCGTTGATCACGTCGCCCTTTTCAGAAAGATTGTTCTGTTTGTTGAGCTTGTTATTGGCGCTGTGCAAATCATCGACGCTGGTCGCGACGACAAGACCTTTGGCGTTGCTCCAGGGACCTTTGCCGATGCGGTCGCGGGCATTCACGGCGCCCGCGCCTTGGCTGGACAGATAGGCGTGCCAGGTTTTTGCGCCCGCGCCCGCCGACGACGCGAGCCGCTGGCAATGGGCGTCAGCACCGGCGATCCCGCCGAGATCTGCACCCTTGCCGGGGCCAACGCTTGTGACGAAGAAACTCATATTGGCTTGTTGCGCATGCGCAGGAACCGCACACAAAAATGCAAGGCATGCCGCGAGCGGCGCGCCAATCCGAACGACCGTCATTTTATTACCTCCCGACATTGGCAAGGGCTGTTGCCCGCCATCGGGAAAGCAGAACACCAAATATGGGGCGCTATTCCGGCGCTCACGCTTCGTTGATGTCTCGGGCCGGCTCAGCCCGATTTGGCGGAATATTGTGCGTCGGTCACCGGTTCGAGCCAGGTCACGTGTTCGCCGCCCTGAGCTTCCTGCATGGCGATATGTTCCATACCGTGTTCAGCGGTCGCGCCATGCCAGTGTTTTTCGTCCGGAGGAATCCAGACGGTGTCGCCGGCGCGAACGTCGCGCACCGGCCCGCCCCAGGTTTGCACCCGGCCGATACCTGAGGTGATAAAAAGCGTCTGACCGAGGGGATGCGTATGCCAAGCGGTCCGCGCACCTGGCTCGAACCGCACCCAAGCCGATCGAATGCGGGCCGGATCCGGCGCCTGAATAACCGGATCCTGCCATACCGTTCCGGTGAAGCTCGGTGCGCCCATGCGGCGCGAGGGCCGCGATCCGCAAGCAATAATATCCATATCGTTTTTCTCCCCTGTCGCGGCAGTGTCCTGCGAGCGCCGTATCGAATGCAATACTTTAAAAGCAGTACTTTAAAAGTAATGCATGCAAAAAAGCCCGGCGTTACCGCCGGGCTTCAACTCAAGGCATATGATTGAGGAATATCAGGCCGGCTGCAAATTGCCGGCGGCCTGCTTGCCCCGCTCAGTTACGATTTCGAAGCTGACCTTTTGGCCCTCCATCAGAGAGCGCATACCGGCACGCTCTACCGCGGTGATGTGCACGAACACATCCTTCGAACCATCGTCCGGCTGAATGAAGCCGAAGCCCTTTTGCGTATTGAAAAATTTCACAGTTCCGACAGGCATCAAGTGTTTCCTTTCACGCTTCCTGTTGAACGCCCGCGCGGCCATCGCGTTGGCGGTCACAAGCCAAGTTTTTGGGAGTTCACTTGAGGCGTAGCCCAAAACCGGGAGCGTGGCAGCAAGTTAGGCCGAAAACCAGGTTGCGGGCGGCGACATAGACAAATTTCGCTGAAACGTCAACGGGTCAGCCGCCGATCGCCGCTCTCAGATAACGTTTTATGAATTCGTAATCGCAACTCGCTAACATCGTACGGATATCCAGTCTTAACGGATCGTGAAAACGAGGCCGCGCCAACCAAATGTGGCCGTGATGGGGCGATATGCGCGGAGATAAGCGAAAAGCCAGGCGCCACCGCATGCGATTCGAAGCATGGCTGTCGCTCGAGGGTGGCGAGCGTTGCGACTGCGCCGTGTTCGATATTTCGCATATCGGCGCGCGCATCAACATTCCGGATTCCGAAGCAATTCCCGACAACTTTGTCTTATTCTTTGCGGAAAACGGCTCGGCGCGGCGCCGTTGCCGGGTCATATGGCGTAAACCACGTGAGCTCGGCGTGAAATTCGAGACCTGGCTCGACGATCGAATCAAAGCAACAAAGGCATCGAAATCCGGCGCCGATGTTGCAGCGAAAGAAGTCGAGCCCGCCGAAAGCAGCGCCTGATCGCGGCCTACGTTTGCTGGATCGCAGAAAGTATCCAGTTGCCGCCACTCGCGCGCATGAAGGTCCACAATTCGACGACCTCGCTTGGCTCGCCGCCTTCAACGGTGCGACCGCTTGCGCGCTCGATCATGCTGTCGGTGAGCGCAAAGCGCATAGCGACGGTCGCATAGTCAACTCCGCCTTCGCGCCAAGCTTCAGCCAGGTCACCCTGCTCGAGTCTCACGTTGGTGACCTTGTTCACCAGACCACGGCTTGCGTTCTCGGCGAGTTGTTCTGAGAAATAGGACAACATCTCCGGTGTCACTTTCGCGCGCAGCGCATTGAGATCCTCAGCCGAATAGGCTGTCTGGATTTCATCGAGCATGTGCTCGAACGCATCATAATCAGACTTGCCAATGGTGAGGGGTTCGCCGGTGGGCGCATTCGCGGCAAACATTCCACCAAGGCCGCTGAAGGAATGACCGGTCGCCGGATGCGCTGTCGCATAGGCGGGCTCGTGTCGGCGTTGCCACCAGGCGAATAGCATCCGCCCCACAATCACGATTAGTGCGATTTGCAGGATCAGGCCGAGCATCGAGGCGAAGCCACCCATGCCGCCGAAGAACCCATGTCCGAACAGCAGGCCAAATAAACCGGCGCCAAGGAACCCGCCGGCAAGACCGCCAAGCAGGCCACCGCCAAACAGACCGGGACGCGGCGCGGCTTGTCCGACGGTGCCGGCAGCTCCGGGTTGCGTCAGCGTACGCTGCATCGGTGCGGCGGCATTCGGCGCGGTTTGCGTGGCCGGCGGCGCCGAGAACGTGCGCATTCCTCGGCTGCCACCGGAGAAACCGCCACCGGCGCGGGCGTGCGCGTCGGCGGTCACAAGCACAAGCGCTGCCGCAATCGCAGCAATGGCTAGCAAAAAGCGTTGGCGTTTCATGACGTTCCCCCGGCTAATCGGCGCAGGGAGAGTATGTACGCGACGAACGATTTGTAAGGGGTCGAGCCAGCGCCACAAGGTCGCGGTGAAGCAAGCCCAAACATCACGGAAATATCATAAGTCACATGGAACAGGCCGCTTCGCCGGTAATTTCCTCCTCCGTATGGAGGCTGGCCGATGAAGAGCATTTTGGCTGTTGCGATATTTCTGACCCTGACAGTAGCGGCGACCGCAAAGTTCGCCCCGGTTGACGATCTTGATCGATCGGCCGATCAAGCGGCGGCCCTCGCGAGCAATGACGCCGATATCGAAATCAGCGCCTCTGTGGCGCGCGAGCGGGATTTTTTTCAAGCGCCTCGACCACAGTTTAATACCGGCAATGTTTCCTGCCGATTGCAACTGAGCGTGTTCGACAAGACGCGCCTTGCCCAGTCGTGCAACTGAGCGCGTGGAACCAAGCAACGATAAAATCGTTGTTTCGGGGAACTCTGCAAATGGCGGCATCCCGCCGCAGCAGCGACTAATGGGGCGCAACAATGCTCGGTACCATACTCATCATTCTGCTGATCCTGGCCCTAGTCGGTGCATTCCCGCGCTGGGGCTACAGCTCCGGCTGGGGTTACGGCCCGTCCGGCATCCTCGGTGTGGTGTTGATCGTCGTGTTGATCCTGGCGCTAACCGGTCGCGTCTAGACGCGACTATTGCACCAGAGTTTTCTTCACTTCGGCAACCAGTTGCTTAAGCGTAAACGGCTTGGCCAGGAACGCGTATTGTTCCTGGCTGGGCAAGTTCTTGCTGAAGGCTTCCTCGGCATAGCCGGACACGAAAATAATTTTCACACCCGGGTCGCGGTGTCGCAACTCCTTGAGCAACGTCGGTCCGTCCATTTCCGGCATCACCACATCCGATACGACGAGGTCGACATGGCCGTGCTTGTCGAAGGCCTCGATCGCTTCAACACCGTTGCCCGCTTCCAGCACGGTGTAGCCGCGTGAAGTCAGCCCGCGTGCATTGAGCGCGCGCAAGCCTTCCTCATCTTCAACGAGCAGAATCGTGCCCTGCCCGGTCAGATCGGCAGTGGCGGCACGCGCCATTGTGTCCGCGGCTGCGAGCGCGCTCGCGATCGCCGGCGCTTCCGCTGCCGGAATATTCGCAAGGACTTCATCAGCCCCCGGAATGTGACGTGGAAGGAAGATTCGGAACGACGTCCGGCCCGGCTCGGAGTCGGCGTAAACGAACCCGCCGGTCTGCTTCACAATTCCGTAAACCGTCGAAAGGCCAAGACCCGTGCCCTTGCCGACTTCCTTTGTGGTGAAAAACGGCTCGAAGATCTTCTCGATAATCTCCGGCGGGATACCGCTCCCTGTGTCGCCGACCTCAACCAGTACGTAGTCGGCATTGGGCATGCCTTTGTATGCAAATTTCGCGCACTCCTCGGCCGAAACATTGGCCGTGCGCAAAGTTAACTTGCCGCCTTCCGGCATCGCATCGCGGGCGTTGACTGCCAGATTCACGATCACCTGCTCGAATTGCGAAATGTCGACTTTCACCGGCCACAAGTCGCGCCCGTGAACGGTTTCAAGCGTCACGTTTTCGCCGATGAGCCGTTTGAGCAGCATTCCAAGATCGCTCAGCGTTTCGCCGAGATCGAGAACCTGCGGCCGCAGCGTCTGTTTGCGCGAAAATGCCAGCAGTTGCCGCACCAGCGCTGCCGCGCGGTTGGCGTTCTGCTTGATCTGCATGATGTCACGGAAGGACGGGTCGGTCGGCTTGTGCGCGTTGAGCAGGAAGTCGGTTGCCATCATGATGGCGGAGAGCACGTTGTTGAAATCGTGTGCAATGCCGCCGGCGAGCTGGCCGACCGATTCCATTTTCTGCTGTTGTTGAACGCGATTTTCGAGCGTGCGCTGCGCTGTGGTTTCAAGCGCATAGACGATTGCGGCTTCGCCGTCGCGATCTTCCTCTTCGACCGCCAGTACGAAAAAATTGGCCCAACGCTCCGCGTTTCCGGTCAACGCAGCTTCAACCGGCGCGATATCGCTTTGCCCTTCCGCCGCTTTGCGGATCGCGGCTTCAAGCACCGGCTTGTCGCGGTCCATCACCACCGACAGAATCGAGCGGTCTTCGTTTTTGAGCAGCCCCTCGAACATCGCGGCAAACCGCGCATTGCTCCGGGCGATCCCACCCGTTCTGTCCACAGTGGCGATTGCCATCGGGGTGTTCTGGAAAAACCGCATGAAGCGTACTTCAGCAGCGCGCTGCGGATCACTGCCCTCACCTTTTGCGCGGTTGAGCACGAGGGTCCGCGAAGCGCCCGGCGTTCCGTCGGCGCCGAATGCAATTTTGTGGAACAGACGCACCGGCACGGGCTTGCCGCCGCGGTTCTTGAGATCGAGGTCGAAGACTTCGGTCTTCACCTCGCCGGCCGCGGCATTCAGGGTCGTGAGCAACGCCGCCCCTTCGCCAGCGATGATGTCGCCGAGCTTCAGCGAACCTGCACCAACTTGAGCGAGATCGTGATCGAGCCACGCCGCGAGCGTTGCGTTCAGGTAGATAATGTCCCCGCCAGCATCGACGGAAAAGAAGCCGGCTGGTGCATGGTCCAGATAATCGATGGCGTATTGCAATTCCTGAAACACATTCTCCTGACGCTCGCGATCGCGTGTGACATCGGCGATCGACCACACCGTCATGCGCGCGTCGCGCCTACTCTCGCCGAGGGCACGCACGCGCAGCCGCAGCCAGCGAGCGCCCTCGCCGGCCGCGCCCGTGACCCGAACCTCTTCCTGTAGCCGGCGGCCTTCCCGCGCGGCCTTGAGCAGACGGTAAATGGACTCCGACACATCGGGGTCACCGATAAATACGCGCTCTATCGGCCTGACATCGTTGGTGCCGGTTGCGCCGATCAGGTCGAGATAGGCGGCGTTGGCATAAAACACGCGGCCCGCGCGGTCGGTCACCACGATACCGTCGAAGGCACCGTCGACGACTGCCTTGAGTAGCGGATTGCCTTGGTCCTTGCCGGCAAATCTCATGATGCCGGAAGCTGCCGCGAACAGCGCGAATACGCCGACGGTTCCAAGCACCGCCAGCAAGGTCAGGACATAAGCTTCCACGTACTCATGGCCGATATAGACCAGGCCGCCGGCGGCTGCGATCAGGACAGCCGCAACCACCAGTACGAGAGTGATCGAGCCGCCGCGGGGCGCGTTTTGGCTCTTGTCGAAAGCCTTGCGCTCGTACCGCACCCGGGTCAGCGCTGCCGGATCCTGACTTGCCATAGCCCTTGAGTGCCTTAAGGCGCCCTATTGGCGCAAGTGCCAGCCTTGGCGGAATCCCGGCCTCTGGATAATTGCCCTGTCAGCGCCTGGCCGACGCCATCCGGCGCAGCCGCATGACATAGCCGATCACCTCGGCGACCGCCTTGTAGTGCTCGGGCGGAATCTGCTGGTCGATCTCGACGGTAGCATGCAGGGCCCGCGCGAGTGGCGGATTTTCCACGATCGGAACGGAGTGTTCGCCCGCGACCTCCCTGATTTTCAGCGCAAGGGCATCGACACCTTTGGCAACGCAGACCGGCGCATCCATCCCTCGCTCGTACTCCAGGGCGATCGCGTAATGCGTCGGGTTGGTGATGACCACGGCGGCCTTCGGGACCGCGGCAATCATTCGGCGGCGCATGCGGAACTGCCGCACCTGTTTCATCCTGCCTTTGATCGCCGGGTCGCCTTCGGTCTGTCTGAATTCTTCTTTCATTTCGCGCAGCGACATTTTCTGCCGGTCGTACCACTGCCTGTACTGGAAGAGGTAATCGGCTGCGGCCATCACTGCGAGGATCGCGACCACCGCTCCCATCAGCTTGAGCGCCAGCGTCTGCGATAGCGGGACGATCAGTGACGCATCGCTATGCGTCAGTGCCTCGAGCCGGCCGCGTTCCGGCCACATCAGTGCGGTGAGCACGCTGCCGATCAGCACCAGCTTGACCAGCCCCTTGGCCAAATTGGCGAGCGCCTGTTTGGAGAATATCCGCTTGAGACCCGCCGCCGGCGAAATCCGCGACAGCTTCGGCATCAGCACTTCGTACGACCACACTAAGCGGTGCTGGATGATATTGCCGCCAAGCGCGGCGATTATCAGCACGACAGAAGGAAGGGCCATGGCCGCGATCATCTCGCCGCCGATCTTCTGAAACAGACGCGGCAGCGCCGGACCGTCAACGCTGATGTCATATGAGTTGGCGATGAGCCCGCGCATGGTCGTCGTCAGGTCCCTGCTCATCGCGCCCGAGAAGGCCATCAACACAAGCGCTGCGCCCGCAATGACGAACCAGGTGTTGACCTCCTGACTTTTGACCACGTCGCCGCGTTTGAGGGCCTCTTCAAGACGCTTTTGCGTCGGTTCTTCTGTTTTATCAGCACCGTTGAAATCGTCGGCCATATCCGCCCCGGTTCAAGCACTGTGTGCAAGATCGGCGAGAACGCCTTGGAGATAATCAACAAAAGTGCCCATCATCGCGCCGATCACTAGCAGCAAAAGGAGCAACCCGAGCAGGATCGACAGCGGCAGACCAATGAAGAAGACCTGCATTTGCGGCATCAGCCGAGACAAAACGCCGAGCCCGAGATTGAAAAGCAATCCGAACACGAGGAACGGTGCGGAAAGCTGGATGCCGATGCGGAACGCGGTGGCGATGATGCGCGTGACGTGTTGCGCGGCATCTCCCAGCAAAGGCAGCTCGCCCGGTTGGAAGATCATGTAGCTGTCGTTCAGTGCCACGATCACCAGATGATGCAGGTCAGTGGCAAACACCAGCGCGACGCCAAGCACTGTCAGGAAATTCCCGACTAGAAGGCCTTGCTGGTTCTGGGTCGGATCAACAGCGGTGACAAACCCAAGGCCGAGCTGCTGAGCGACGACGGATCCGGTGACCTGGAGCGCGGAAATTGCCAATCGCGCGGTCAGGCCCAGCACAGCACCGACAATCAGCTCCTGGAATAGCAGTACCAGTACCGGTCCGAACGTCTTGAGATCGACGACATAGGCCTTCTGGTGCGCAGGCAGGAGGATTGCCGTCAGCACCAGCGCGATGGTCAGGCGCACGCGTGTCGGCACGCTCAGTTCGCCCACCCCCGGCAGCAGCATGACCATGGTGCCCACGCGCGCAAAAGTGAGCAGAAATGCCGTCGCCAGCGCCGGCAGAAATGAGATGTCGACCCGCATCGTCGCGCGCCTAGCCGCTAATGATGCGTGCCACGATCCGCAACATTTCGGCGTGCATTCTCTCGGCCATGAATGGCAGCGCAATCAGCAATGAAATGAAGATCGCCAAGATCTTCGGCACGAAAGCGATGGTCATTTCCTGGATTTGCGTCAGAGCCTGAAGAAGCGAGATCGCGACGCCGACAGCAAGTCCAACCAGCATCACCGGGCTGGAGACAACGATCAGTGTGAAGATCGCGTCGCGGGAAACATCGAGAACCTCAGGGCCGGTCATAGCTTCAACTTTCTGCTGGCAACGGAGCTAGATCGGCATCTTCATGATGTCTTCGTAGGCGGCGATGACACGGTCGCGCACGGCAACGACGGCATCGATGGCCACCTCGGTTTCAGAGACCGCGGTAACAACGTCGACGATATTGCCTTTTCCGTTAGCCGCCGCACGCGTTTGCGCGTCGGATTTGCGGCCCATTTCGGCGACTGAGCCGATCGCCTCCTTGAGCACGGAGGCAAAACTTGTGTCGCCAGTGGCCTCGCCGGCCGGCTGGCGGCCAAGCGCGAGCGAACTGACATCGGATGCAATGCGCGCGACATTGGCATAGGCACTGGCGGCGGCGAGCGGTGTGGCCATGAGAATTTACACCTTTCAGGCTTTGAGGATGTCGATGGTGCGCTGGATCATGCGCCGCGTGGCGCTGATCACGTTGATGTTGGCTTCGTAAGATCTTTGCGCGTCGCGCATGTCGGTCATTTCGATCAACGGATTGACGTTGGGGTATTTGACGTTGCCGCTGGCGTCCGCCGCGGGGTGACCAGGTTCATATTTCAGGCGAAAGGCGGAACTGTCGGTCTGCACCTTGCCGAGTCCGACCAATTGAGTGTCGATCGTACGATCAAGTTCGCTGCGAAAAGTCGGGATCTTGCGCCGGTAAGGGTCGGCGCCGGGACTTTGCGGGGTTGAATCGGCATTGGCGATATTTTCCGAAATGATGCGCATGCGGCCGGCCTGTGCGCGCAAGCCGGAGGCTGCGATCGTCAGCGTTTTGATGAAATCCACCGTTGCCCTCCTCGCGATCGCCTTAATTAATCTCCTGGCCGCTCAGCGCTTGCCGAGCGCG
The DNA here is from genome assembly GCA_035626335.1 of Pseudolabrys sp. Classification (GTDB taxonomy): domain Bacteria; phylum Pseudomonadota; class Alphaproteobacteria; order Rhizobiales; family Xanthobacteraceae; genus Pseudolabrys. The sequence goes on along the minus strand of DASPNW010000036.1, from coordinate 47,178 downwards.
GTCTTGATGAGATTGACACTGCGCGTGTACAGCGCCGTCGCGGTTTGAAAATCCATCTGGTTGGCAGCAACCTTCATCATTTCTTCCTCGAGGTTCACCGCGTTGCCGGTCGGGCGCACCTCGAAGGTGGGCGAGTTGCTGTTTCGGTAAGGCGATTGGCTTAAGCCGACGCCCTCGATATGGCCTTCCGCCGTTCGCGTCAGCGAAACGGTGGTGATACCGCCCGGCGCAGCAAGCGGCGCGTCATCCAGCTTCAGCGGCGCGAGATCGTGCGCTCGAAACTTGGGGGTGTCGGAATTCGCTACGTTTTCTGCCAGAACCCGCTGCCGTGCCTGCGCCCAATCGAGGCGCGTTCGGAGCATCGACAGGATCGGAATGTCGCCAATGGCCATGGCCAGCTCCCCCAATGCGCCCCGCCCGGTAGGCAGACTTTGCCGGGCGTATGGTTAATGGCCGGTAAAAAACAAGCAGGGAACGCGTTGCCCGGCCGACATTACTGGCGTAAATGGCGTGAAAATCGGGCCCGACTGCAAAATGCCACTTTATTTATTAATGCTCTGTTAGTATTCAGGGCGGCAAATTGTACCTACCCGAATTAACTATTCGGGCGATTCTCAATCCGGTGAGTAACAGCATGAAGAACGGAGCCCATTGATGTTCGAGACCCTATTCGGCTCGGAGATGCCGCTGGCTGCCCGGTTCTTTATCGCGTTCTTGATCGTGCTCGCGCTGATCGGATTGACCGCGTGGCTGGTGCGGCGCTTTGGTGCAAACCGACTTGGAACTGCCGCGCGCGGACGTCAGCCGCGACTGGCCGTCATCGATGCGGCGACCGTCGATGGACGCCGCCGCCTGGTGTTAATCCGCCGCGACAACATCGAGCACCTCTTGATGATCGGCGGACCCACCGATCTTGTGGTGGAACCCAACATCGTGCGCGCGGTGGCCGCGCGTGAAGTCGCGCGCGAACCCGCGCGTGCGACGCCGGCCGAACCGGCTGTCGCCGCACGCCCATCCGCGACTATGGACAATGGTTGGCCGTTGCAGCCCGCGACCGAGCAGGCTTCCGCGCCGGCACCCCGCCCCTACCGATCTACCGCAACAGAAGAGCCTTGGCTTCCGCCAGAACCGGGCGCGCGCCCACGCCCAACGGACAACTTCACCGGTCTTGCCGCCGAGCTGTCGTCGCGCCTGGGTACTGCCGATCATGCTCCACCGCCGATCCCCCGAAGCGAACCGGCCGCGCGCATTCCCACACCGGTGGAGCCGCCTTCGCCAACGCAGGCCGATCATAATCTTGCCGAGATGGCGCAACAGCTCGAAGCCGCGTTGCGCCGGGCACCGGCGCCCGCGCCGGCTCCCGAAGTCCGGCCGCCGGTTGTCGAACCGCTGGCAGGACACATCAACGGACCAACGGTCAATGCGACGGCACGTGCACAAGTGCGCGAATTCAAGGCGCGTGTCGAACCGAAGTTCGAAACGCGACCGGAGTCGAAGTTCGAGCCCAAGGCTGAGCCAAAATTCGACATGAAGGCCGAACCGCGCGAACCGGCGGCGACACCCGGCAAGCAGCTCTATGAAAATCTTGAAGAGGAGATGGCCAGCTTGTTAGGCCGTCCGGCATCAAAATCCTGATAGCCGCTTCCGACCGCCGTGTCCGTCTTGTGACGGTGGTGGTCGGGGTAGCAGGGATCCTCCTCGCAACGGCACCAGCTGCCGCTCAGGATATCAGCGTCAACTTCGGACAGGGTAACGGGCTGACCGAGCGCGTGATCCAGATGATCGCGCTGCTCACGGTACTGTCGCTGGCGCCGTCGATCCTTGTCATGATGACGTCGTTCACACGCATCGTGGTGGTGCTCTCGCTGCTGCGCACCGCGCTTGGCACCGCAACAGCTCCGCCCAATACCGTTATCGTCTCGCTGGCTCTGTTCCTGACCGCATTTGTCATGGGTCCTGCGCTGCAACGCGCCTACGACACCGGCATCAAACCGCTCGTCGCCAATGAAATCACCGCCGAGCAGGCCTTCGAGCGCGGCTCGCAGCCGTTGCGCGCCTTCATGCAGAAGAATGTGCGCGAAAAGGACCTCAAGCTGTTCTCGGATATGGCCAAGGACGCCGAGCCGGCCAAGCCTGAGGATCTGTCACTGCGCGTATTGGTGCCGGCTTTCATGATTTCCGAACTCAAGCGCGCGTTCGAAATCGGCTTCCTGCTGTTTTTGCCTTTCCTCATCATCGATCTCGTCGTGGCCTCGGTCCTGATGTCGATGGGCATGATGATGCTGCCGCCGGTCGTGGTGTCGCTGCCATTCAAACTGATTTTCTTCGTGCTGGTGGACGGCTGGAGCCTCGTCGCGGGCTCGCTGATCCAGAGCTACGGCGGTTAGACGCTCAGCGCAACCTGTCGCTATACTTCATCAATCGAACTGAAGATTGCCGTAACGATTGCCCCGACACGGAGGCGTGAAATGGCTATTGCAGAACAGCAGACGCATGCATCCCTTCCCGAATTTCTGAAAGCGACGATCGCGGGAGGATTGTTGTTTCTCTTGCCGCTGATCCTGGTCATCCTTCTTCTCACGCATGCCATGCGCATCGCCGCAAAGGTCGCACACCCGATTGCGAAGGCCCTGACACTCGACGCCGTGCTCGGCCCCGCGGCAGAAGAACTACTTGCCGCGACGATACTCATCGTTATTTCGATTGCAGCCGGTCTTATCGCCCGCACCATGACTGGCAAAAGCATCATGCGCTGGTCGGAGAATTCTTTTTTTGGTGGTCTTCCCCAATACCGACTTGTCAAAACCATGGCCGAAGGCCTTGCCCAGGTCGAGAAGTCCGAAGACCTCAAGCCGGTTCTCGTCAGCATCGAGGAGGGATGGCAGATCGGCTATTTGCTTGAACAGCTTCACGACGGCTGGGTCGCTGTGTTTCTGCCACAAGCGCCGACGCCGATGTCGGGCAACGTGATGTACCTTCCGACCGAACGCGTGCGGCCATTAGCGATCACGATGGTCGAGGCAATGTCGATCATAAAGCGCATGGGCATCGGCTCCAGCAAAGCACTTCATTCCGCCGACCTCGCCTTGCCGAAGAGTGCCTAGATTTCAAATGATCGCGTGCCGGATCTTCGCCGAGACCCATTCGCTGACGATCACGGTGCCGATGATGACGAGCAGGATCAACGACACCTGTGTCCAGTAAAGCTGCGTGATCGCGGCATTGAGCTCGAGCCCGATACCGCCGGCGCCCACAAGTCCGAGCACGGTCGACTCGCGGATATTGATGTCCCAACGGAAAACCGAGATGCCGGCGAACGCGGGCAGCACCTGCGGCACGATGCCGTAGGTCGTCACCTGCGCACCGGAGGCGCCTGTTGAGCGTACGGCCTCGACCTGCCCTTCGTCGATCTCCTCGATCGCCTCATAGAGCAGCTTGGCGCAGAAGCCGATCGAGCGTAGCGCTATCGCAATGATCCCGGAGAACACGCCGGGTCCGATGATGGTGACCAGCATCAGCGCCCAGATCAGCGCATTGATCGAGCGCGACGATACGATGATGAACAGTGCAACGGGCCGCACAATGCTCACGCTTGGCGTGGTGTTGCGTGCAGCGCAATAAGCGACCGGGATCGAGAACAGGATGGCGATCAGTGTGCCTATGGTGGCGATGTTGATGGTGTCCCAGATCGGCCGGCCGAGCGTACGGATATAGAGCCAATCCGGCGGCACCATGCGCACGGCCAGATCGCCGGCCTGGGTTGGTGCGTCCCATACGAAGGCCCAGATGGTCTTGTCGGAAATGAGCTGGAAACAGCCCACGAACAGGGCAATGGCGAGCAGCCACGCGAGCCAGATCAGCAATTCCGTGCGTCGGTCGCGGCGGCGCCAGGTCCGTCCGCGTGCCGGGATCGTTGTCATCATTGCACCCACCGCCGCAAGTAACCGGACGCGTACTCGCACAGCATGACGATGGCGATGATCACGATGATGATGGCGGCGGCGGAATCGAATTCGTATCGATCAAATGCCGTGTTGAGCGTTGCGCCGATGCCGCCACCGCCGACAATTCCGATCACTGCGGATTCACGGAAATTGATGTCGAAACGGTAGAGGCCGAGCCCGATCATGCGCGGCATCACCTGAGGCTGTACGCCGTAGTTGATCCATTGCAGCCAGCTCGCGCCGGATGCCCGCACCGCTTCCGCCTGCCCCGCGTCCATGTCCTCGATGTCCTCGGCGAGCAGCTTGCCGTAGAAACCGATCGTGGCGAAGGAGAGCGTCACAAAGCCGGCAAAGGGGCCGAAACCGAACAGCTTGACGAAAAAGATCGCCAGAATGATTTCCTGGAAGCTGCGCGACACCGCGAGCACGGCCCGGCAAAAATAATAGACCGGCGCCGGTGCTATGTTTTTCGCCGCACCTATGCCGACCGGGACTGACAAAGCGATACCGACCACGGTCGATACGACCGTCATCCACATACTTTCCGCGATGCCTTCGGCAATTTCATCCCAGCGCGTGACGAAATCCGGTGGGAAAAACGCCGACAGAAACGCGGCCCCGCGCGGCAACCCTTCCCATACGCGCGTCCAGTTCACCGGTGTCGTCTGAAATACCAGCGCCAGATAGACCGCAGCGCCGATGGCGAGCGTCCAACGCAGCCAGGCCGATTTGATCAGCGGCGGCTTTTTCCAGCGACGCGGCGCGGCCACGGCAAGTGACATCAGTTCAGCCCCGCCAGACGGTCGCGATCAGGGCGTGGAACAAGCGGCACGACATTTCCCGTTTCGTCGTCCGGCGCTTCTTCGTCGACCTTGCGAATCGTGGCTGACCAGTCCTCCTCGCCGTAGATCGAGGTGAGCACCGCAGGCGTCAACTTGTCGGGCGGGCCGTCATAGACGATCTCGCCGAGACGCAGGCCCACAATGCGCTCGGCGAACATCTGCGCCAACATCACGTCGTGAATGTTGATGATCGCCGACAGCTTGCGTTCGCTGCAAAGCTCCTTGATCAGCCGCATGATCTGCCGCGACGTTTTCGGGTCAAGCGAGGCGGTCGGCTCATCGACCAGCAGCAGTTCGGGATTTTGGATCAACGCGCGGCAGATACCGACACGCTGGCGCTGCCCGCCGGAAAGTTCGTCGGCGCGTTTGTCTGCCATATGATCGAGGCCGACACGCGCGAGCAGACGGAAAGCCTCATCAATATCGGATTGCGGAAAACGCCGGAACCAGCTTTGCCAAAAGCCGACATAGCCGAGCCGGCCGGTGAGCACGTTCTCCATCACCGAGAGCCGTTCGACCAGCGCGTATTCCTGGAAGATCATGCCCATGCGCCGGCGCATGCGACGCAGTTCGGTGCTGCCAAGCCTGGCAATGTCGACATCGTTGAGTGTGATCGAACCCGCGGTCGGTTCGACCAGCCGATTGATGCAACGGATGACCGTGGATTTGCCGGCGCCCGAAGGACCGATCAGCGCCATGACCTGCCCGTCGGGCACATCGATATCAATGCCCTTAAGCGCGAGATCGCCCGTACGATAGCGCTTGGTCAGGCCTTTGATGCGCAGCATTCAAGCTCCCTCACGGCCGCGCACCGCTACTTGCAGGAATATTTCACGCCGCTCGCTGCGTCGATCTTGCGGATGACGCTCCAGTCCTTTTTGTAGGTGATGGGAACGAACTTGTCCTGACCCTTGAACTCGGCCTGGAGCGCGGAGCCTTCCCACGGAAACGTGAAGAAGGCCTCTTTGATCTTTGCCTGGAGCGCCGGATCGAGATTGTGGGCCAGGCCATAGCCGGTGGTCGGGAAGGTTTCGGATTTGTAAATCGTCCGAATCTTGGCTTTGTCCACGACATTGCGCTCGAACATGCGGAACATCACTTCATTGGCGATCGCGGCCGCGTCGTAGTCCTTGTTGGCGACGCCGAGGATCGAGTTGTCGTGCTTGCCGGAGAACACCGGCTCGTAGTCGCGCTTTGCAATCAGATTGAATTCTGATTCGAGCAGCGCCGAGGGCGCCTTGAATCCGGAATTCGAGGTTGGCGAAGTGAAGGCGAGCTTCTTGCCTTTGATATCGGCGGGCGTCTTGATCGTGCTGTCGGCGGGCACGATGATTTCCATTTCGTAGCCGAAAGTGCCGTCCTTGCCCGCCATGATGGCGAAGGGCACGAAACCCGCGCAATTTACGGCGATCGGATTGGATCCGGTATTAAAACCCGCGATATGCAGACGGCCGGAGCGCATCGCCTCGATCTCGGCCGCGTTCGACTGCACGGGGAAAAACACGACCTTTTTGCCGGTGACCTTTTCCATGTGCTTGATGAAGCCGTCCCACACCTTGGTGTAGACCGCCGGGTCTTCGACCGGCGTATAGGCGAAGATCAGCGTCGAGGGATTGATAGTCTGCGCGGGCGTATCGGCCACCAGGTCGCCGTCGCGGTCGCAATAGGCCTTGTCGAGATCGCCGCGCGGACAATCCTGTGCGCGGAGCGTCCCGGCGGGACTGCCACTCATGATGACGATAATTATGAACGCCACAAAAGCGCTCACGATGACGCTGTTTCGCCGAGCCATAGTCGTTCCCCCTTGCGGTTGCCGCCATCGGCGGTTCCGATCAGTTGGTCCTTGCCGGCAAGCTTAGCCCAGTCTCCGTGGAAGCGAAATTGCGGCGGATACAGGGGTTAGTTCTGCATCCCCCAGCGGCCGATAGTCCTGGCTTCGATCAACCGGAAGACGACATTTTCGATAAAAAGACCGATGAGGATAATCGAGAGCAACCCGGCAAAGACCTCGGGGATGTCAAGCTGATTTTTCGCTTCAAATATGTACCACCCCAGTCCGCCCTGCCCTGACGTCGTGCCGAAGACCAGTTCCGCCGCGATCAACGTGCGCCAAGCAAAGGCCCAGCCGATCTTGAGACCGGCGAGGATGCTCGGAAACGCCGCGGGAATGAGAATCTTCGTCACAAAGCGGATGCCGCGCAATCCGTAATTCTGTCCGACCATGCGATGCGTGGTGGACACGCTGCGAAAACCGGCGTGCGTGTTGAGCGCGACTGCCCACAATACGGAGTGAATGAGTACAAAAACCAAGCTTCCCGTACCCAACCCGAACCAGATTAAGGCAAGCGGCAACAGTGCGATGGCCGGTAACGGATTGAACATCGCAGTCATTGTCTCGAGGAAGTCGTTTCCAAGTCTTGTATTGATGGCAAGAAAAGTCAGAATCGCCGCGATCAAAACGCCCGCGCCAAACCCCATCAGCAGCACTTTGATCGAAAGCGCCGCACGGGTCAGAATCACGCCCGAAGCGACGCCATGCATGAGGGCCCGAACCGTTGCACCGAAGGTAGGCACGAGCAATTCGTTGTCGAGCCAGCGCGCGTAAAGCTCCCAGCACACGGCGATGACAATGAGTACAAAAAGCTTGCGCAGCCAGTTCTGATTATAAAGCCGCTCGAATGGCGTGAGCGGCTTTTCGACGACCCCAAATTCTTCCTGACTCACCGGCTCGCGATAGATTTCGGGCCGGAAGGTGACATCAGTCATGACGCGCGTCCTTGATCTCGTCGGCGAACAACATAGCGTGAATTTTATGGCCGAGTTCAACGCTTGCCGCAGTCTCGATGTTACCTCGCGGCACACTATTGATCTCGGCTTTGACCTGGCCGGGATGCGGCGTTAGCAACAAAATGCGATTTCCGATTTTTATCGCCTCGGGGATCGAATGGGTCACGAAGATCACCGTGAATTTGATCTCGTCCCATAGCGCCAGCAGCTCATCCTGCATGCGCCCTCGCGTCAGCGCGTCGAGCGCCGCGAATGGTTCGTCCATCAGCAGGACGTCTGGCTCCATCGCCATTCCGCGCGCGATAGCGACGCGCTGCTTCATGCCTCCAGACAGAGTGTGCGGGTAACTATCCGCGAATTTGGCGAGATTAACTTTCTTGATGAGATCGAAGGCTTTTTCGCGGGCGGCGGGCCGCTCATATTTGCCGCTGGTGACGAGCGGAAACATCACATTTTGCAACACGGTTTTCCACGGCAGCAGCTGATCGAATTCCTGAAACACCATCATGCGATCGGGCCCGGGCCTAGTGACGTTGCGGCCGTTTACATGGATGCTGCCTTCGGTGGGGTGCATGTACCCACCGATAGCTTTCAGCAGCGTCGACTTCCCGCAACCGGACGGCCCCAGCACCACGAAACGGTCCGATCGGAGCACGTTAAAATCCACCCGGTAAGTGGCGGTGACCAGATGGTCGCTGGTTTTATATTGGAGCGTGACGCTGCTAACCTCAACGACGGGTAAATTTTCACCGTGGGCCATCGTCAGCGTCCCGGGCGGCTGTCGCCACTATCGAGCGCCAGCCCGAGAATAAGATAACTCCAGGATTTCCCGTGCGAGTCGAGATTGAGAGAAGCATTCACGCCGCCTTCAAGCGCCTCGGACATGACCAGATTGAGCCCGTGCAGATGCTCGATAACGTAGCGCGTCACATTGCCCCGTATAAGCTTCGGAAATTCTGCCTTTACTCGTTCCGGTGTCACGGTACGCTTGAGCAGCTCGAAATCCTCAGGGTCATAGACCCAGATATTAATATTCGACGTATTGCCTTTGTCGCCGGCACGCGCATGCGCAATGTCGCGAACAATAAGCCGCTCGTTGCGTCCGCGGACGTTCACGTCACAAAAATCTCGAATGTAGGTTTCACGAGGTCGCGGTCGACCAGAATGGATTTTGTTTCGACCGCGGGCGTAATGACACCACGATAGCCGCCACCGCCAGCCGGACCGCAGCACAGAAGCGATTCAACTTCCCAAAGCATGAGTTCGGCCTCGTCGCGGTTTGTCGTGCGCAGCGCGACGTGCAGCCTGACATCCTCACTATCGTTTCGCGTCTTTCCAGCCGTTGCGAAAAGCGACCCTGCTCCGATCAGATCGACCCGAAGTGGCGATTTGATCTTGTGCTTTTCCTTCAGCCGCGCATCGACAATGTCCGCTGCGAGCCGGCCGCGGGCGCCGGCGGCAGGGCCGGCATAACTCACGCCCGCTTCGGCAAGAACGCCCGCATCAAAACCAACGGTGACTTTAAGTTTTTCCGGCCGCGCTCGGCCGCCGGCATCGCTGATGTGAACGCGATCGTGGCCCAGTTCCTTGAGTTTCACGCGGCTGAAATCGGCGGTAACATCCGGCGTCAAGTAGGCCGCCGGATCGTGAACCTCATAGAGAAGTTGTTCCTTTACGGTGGCCTCGTCCACGCACCCGCCGGTGCCTGGCAATTTGGTGATGACAGCGGTTCCGTCGGCAGCGACCTCCGCGATCGGATACCCGCACTGCGCGAGATCAGGCACGTCCTTCGCGCCGGGATCGGCGTAATAGCCGCCCGTGATCTGCATCCCGCATTCCATCAGGTGTCCGACCAAGGTGCCGGCGCCGAGCGCCGCCAGATCGGAATTCTGCCAGCCGTAATGATGCATCAGCGGCGCGAGAAACATTGACGGGTCAGCCAGCCGCCCGCCGATCACCACATCGGCACCCGCTTCGAGCGCGGGGATGATCGCATCGGCGCCGAGATAGGCATTCATCCCGACCACCGGACGGCCGATGTCGGCCAACGTCCCCGGTTCGTCCATGAATGGCTGATCGTCGCCAAGACGTCCGCTGACGTCGTCGCCTTCGATGCAAGCGATCTTCAGCCCGGACAGGCCAAGCGCGCGCGCAACGTCGCGGGTGCGCTCGGTGGCCGCGCGCGGATTGGCGGCACCCATATTTGTGACGATCACCGTTCCCGCTTGGCGGCACGCCGGCAGCAAGGCGCGCATCCGGCGTTCAAGAAGAGTGTTGTAGCCGCGGCGCGGGTCGGCCATGCGGTCGCGATGCGCGAAGGCGACGGTGCGTTCGCCCAGGCATTCGAGCACCATCACGTTGAGGTCGCCACGCTTTGCCAGGTCCACAGCAGGGTCGAGGCGATCCGCGGAAAAACCCGCGCCCGTCCCTATCCGGAATGTACCGTTTCCTTTGGCCATAGGGCGGCTTGCGAAGGGTCAGTCGCCCTTCATTCCTGGAATATCACCGAAGAACAGATCGTTGATCGAAGCCGGCGTCTTCTTGATTGAACCGATCTTGGCCATGAACTGCGCAGTCGCAAAGACCTTTTGCGGCTCAAGCGTGAACGCGTAATCCTTGTCGCTGATCATGGCGTTGATGTCGTCGACGGAATTCTTAGTGTCATGCGCAGCTTCGAGATAAAGCTTCGACGCGGCGATCTTGTCCTTGTTGATCGTGTCGATCGCTTCTTTCGTCGCATCGATGAAGGCACGGTAAGCCTTCGGATTGGCCTCGCGGAATTTGCTGCTGGTCGTGATCACCAACGCCGTCGCGGGCCCGCCGAGAATGTCATAGCTCGTGGTGATGAGGTGCGCACCGGGCACCTTTTTTTCCTGCTCGTAAAATGGCGAGGACGAAAAGTGCGCGTTCACGCCTGCGGTATTGTTGATGAAAGCAAGCGTGGCATCGGGATGCGATAGTGAAACCGTGAACGGGTCGAGCTTGGTGTAGTTGTCCTGGCCGAACGCTGCGCTCGCCGCCATTTGCAGCATGATCGCCTGCGTCGAAATCTTCACCGAAGGTACCGCGATCTTATCCTGATCGCTGAAATCCTTGATGCTTTTCACCGCAGGATTGCGCGTCACGAGATAGAGCGGATATGTCGTCATCGCCGACACACCCTTGATCTGCCCGTTGGTCTTGTCCCACAGCGTGATCAGCGAAGGCGCGCCCTGCGAGGCGAAATGAAGCGCACCCGAAATCAGCCCGTCGTTCATCGCCGCGGGACCGGCGACCTTGGCCCATGATACCGTGACCCCGGCAAGACCGGCGGCCGCCGCGTGCTTTTCGATAAGTTTGTTCTTCTCCATCATCATCAGCGGGAGGAAACTCACGCCGTATTGTTGCGCGACGGTGATCTCGCTGACTTCGGTCCTGGCAGCCCCGCCGAAGGCGGCCGACAGAGCAAAGGCGCAGGCAAGCGCGCGAAGGGAAAGGGCCATGGACGTTCTCCCGAGGGTTATCCGCCGGCCGGTATCGGCGCGTTTTTGTTAGCCCGGAGGATACGGGAGGAAGCCCACGCGGCCAAGGGTCGTCGATGCTGACTTATGTCGTCGGGGACGCCCTCACCGCTCGCGGCGGGCGTCATATTCGTCCGAGCAGAATGATCCGCCCTGAAAACGGTCGCCAATCGGGTCAGGGGGAAGCTTTGCCTGCGCCGCCATCGCTTCGGCACGGAAGTCTTCCGAGCGGAATTCCGGGTGGTAACCGAAGCGCCGGGCATTGCTGTTGTCCCACCATCCGGCTTCGTTGTTGGACGACCCGTAGAAGATCTCGAAACGGATATCGGGATGCTCAAGACCGATGCGCACAAGCTGGGCCAGATCTTCCGGCTTGATCCAGATCGAGAGCCGCCGCTGGTCGATCGGTTTATCGTTCACATTGCCGATGCGGATGCACGTCACACGGAGTCCGTGCTTGTCGGCATAGAGCGCACCCACCGCCTCGCCGAAAGCCTTGCTCACGCCATAGCGGCTATCTGGACGCACGGTCACATCCACACCAATTTTCCGCTCGCGCGGATAAAAGCCGACCGCGTGATTGGATGACGCGAACACCACGCGCTTGACGCCGGAGCGATACGCAGCCTCGAACAAATTGTAGCAGCCGACGATATTGGATTTGTGGATCGTATCCCACGAGCCTTCGACCGAATGGCCGCCGAGGTGAACGATGCCGTCGATACCCTCGGTGATCTTCTTCACCTTCTCGTAATCGGCGAGGTCGGCCACGATGAATTCCTCATCCGAACGCAGGTCTGTGGGGCTGCGGACGTCGCTCAGGCGGACGAACGGATAGGCACCTTTGAGCAATTTACGCAGTCGCGTTCCGATGTCGCCGGCGGCGCCGGTGATCAGGATATGCATTTTAAATTTCCCGGTTATAGTACGCCCAACAATCATAAACCGGGAGGACCGCCAATATGAAGACTTTCGTTTCCGTCCTCGCCACCACGATCCTGGCCATGACGATGCTCGCGGGCGGCCCCGCCGCCGCGCAACAAAAAACCGTTTTCAAGGCATCAGACGTGCACCCGGCCGGTTATCCGACCGTGGTGGCGGTTGAGAACCTTGGCAAGAAACTCGAGGCGGCCACCAACGGCCGCTACAGCGTCCAGATGTATCCGTCGATGCAGCTCGGCGGTGAAAAGGAGGCGATCGAGCAGGCGCAGATCGGCGCCATCGCCATTGCGCGGGTTTCGGTTGGTGCGCTTGGCCCGGTGATTGATGATCTCAATGTATTCAATCTGCCTTACGTGTTCCGCAACACGAGCCACATGCAGCACGTCATCGATGGGCCGATCGGTCAGGAATTGCTCGACAAGGTCACCAATAGCGGCAAGGGCCTCGTCGGCCTGTGCTGGATGGATGCCGGCGCCCGCAACTTTTACAACACTAAAAAACCAATCAGGACCATGGCTGACCTGAAAGGCATGAAGGTCCGCGTCATGGGCAACCCCATGTTTGTCGAAATGGCGAACTCAATGGGCGGCAACGGTGTCGCCATGGGCTATGACCAGGTGTTCAGCGCGCTGCAAACCGGGGTGGTCGACGGAGCTGAGAACAATCCGCCGAGCTTCGTGTTCGACAATCATTACCAGGTCGCCAAGTACTACACCGTCGACGAGCATCTGATCGTGCCGGAAATGGTGGTCTTCTCGAAAAAAGCCTGGGATGCGATGTCCAAGGAGGACCAGGCGTTGCTGATGAAATTCTCCAGGGAAGCCCAGCTGGAAGAGCGCAAGCTATGGGAAGTCTACGAGCAACAGGCGATGGACAAGGCCAAGGCGTCCGGCATCCAGATCATCCAGGTCTCGGATGCTGACAAGAAAGCCTTCCAGGATGCGGTCAAGCCAGTGTGGGACAAATACGGTCCCAAATACGAAGCGACCGTGAAGCGCATCCAGGAGGTGAAATAGTCGAGCTGTTGTCCACTGCAATTGGGGGGATCATGGCGCATCATTTCCGCAAGGCGATGGACGCGCTCTATCTCGTCTGCGTCCTGATAGCCGGCACGGCGCTGGTACTGATATCGGCCGTGATCCCCTGGGGCGTGTACACTCGTTACATTCTCAACAGTGCCGCATCATGGCCTGAACCGACTGCCGTTCTGCTCACAATCTGGCTGACATTTTTTGGAGCGGCGGCTTGTTATCGCCTGCGCTTCCATATGAACGTGTCGTTCTTCGTCAAGCTTATGCCCCCATTCTGGCAGCGCTTTTTCGACGCGCTTGCCGAACTCGCAATGGTCGCGATGTCGTTCTTCATGACGGTTTGGGGCGCCAAGCTCGTAATCGCGACCTGGCACAATTCCATCGCAGACTTTCCGGAATTGTCGGTCGGCGTCACCTATCTGCCGATCCCACTTGGTGGTGTGGTCCTTTTCCTTTTCGTCATTGAGCGAATTTTTTGCGGAGCCCCGCCGGCGCCGGCGAGTCATCACTGATAGGAATCTCCTGGGAAAACCGCAATGGACATCGCCGTTCTTCTGTTCACGATGTTCTTCTGCTTTTTCATCGGAGTACCGATCGCCTATTCGCTGGCGCTCGCGGCTATTGCCGGCTGTCTGTGGATCGGCATCCCGCTTGAGGCGGTGATGCTGAAGATTTCCGATGGCGTGAGCAAAGTCGCGATGCTGACGATTCCATTTTTCGTCCTCGCCGGCGCGATCATGGCGGAAGGCGGCATGGCGCGGCGCATGGTCGCGTTCGCCGACGTGCTGGTGGGTTTCACGCGGGTCCGTGGCGGACTGTCGGTCGTTAACGTGCTCGCCACCACCTTCCTGAGCGGCATTTCCGGCTCGGCTGTCGCCGACACCTCGGCGATCGGCTCGGTCATGATCCCGCAGATGGAAAAGAGCGGTTTCCCGCGAGTGTTTGCAACCAACGTGACGATCACGGCATCGGTGCAGGCGTTGCTGGTGCCCCCGAGCCACAATGCGGTGATCTATTCGCTGGCGACCGGCGGCACGATTTCGATCATCAGCCTGTTCATGGCGGGTGTGATTCCGGGTCTGCTGCTTGGCTTCGCAATCATGGTGCTTTGCCTGGTGATCGCCTATCGCGACGGGCACCCGAAGGGCACCGCAGTTCCCTTGCGCGACGCGGTCAAGATCACGATCGACGCCGCGTGGGGCCTCATCACGCTCGTCATCATTCTTGGCGGCATCCTCGGCGGCGTATTTACGGCAATCGAGGCCGGCGCGGTGGCCTGCGTATGGGCCTTCTTTGTCACCATGTTCATCTATCGCGATTACAAATGGCGCGACCTGCCTGCGCTGGTTCATCGCACCTTACGCACTGTTGCGATGGTGATGACCCTCATCGCCTGCGCGTCGAGCGTCGGCTACGTGATGGCGCTTACGCAGATGCCGGCAAAGATCACTGCGTTCTTTCTGACCATCTCAGACAACAAATACGTCATCCTATTTCTGATCAATATATTGCTGCTCATCCTCGGCACGCTCGTGGACATGGCGCCGTCTATTCTGATCTGCACGCCGATCCTTTTGCCGGTGATGATCAACTTCGGCGTCGATCCGGTGCATTTCGGCATGATCATGATGCTCAATCTCGGCATCGGCCTGTGTCACCCGCCGGTCGGAGCGATCCTTTTCGTCGGCTGCGCGGTCGGAAAGGTGACAATCGAAGAGGTGATGCGAAAGATCTGGCCGTTCTACGCCGTCATGTTCGCGGTGCTGATGCTGGTTACCTACATACCAGCGCTGTCGCTGTGGCTGCCTGCCCTAGTCGTGGGGCACTGAATTGGCTGACTTCACTTTTCCTTGTGCAGCACTATCGCTATCGCAACGGCAACAACCGGCACCGCAAGGCTCCAGAATCCGATCCAAAGGTAGAGGCCTGCCGCTGCCGCGCAACCAACAGCGAAATAAAAAATGTTACTCAGAATACTGGCCAGGCGCGCCCGAATGGCTGCGCTTTGCTTTCGGGTCGCCCCATTTATGAGATCAACGGCATCGAGCGCCGCCTGCGTCGTGTTGCCGGTCATGATCGTGGTGGGCGGAAAACCGGAATAGTGAATTCGCTGGATCGCGTTCTGAATTGCCATCGCGGCGACGCCTGTGAAGCCCGTCACCAGCGCCATTGGAGAATCGCTGTCCGGGAAAGGCCCGAACCTTACGGCCAGCAGAAAGAAGGCGAGGAGGAATGCGACTTCGGCGGCGAGCACAAGTCTCGACGTCACAATACGACGTGTCGTCAGCCCTGTTCCGATCAATCGTACCAACACGATGACCGCCAGGAATTCCGGCAAGGCAATTAGCTTTGCAATTATTCCTTGGGTACCAAACACCAAGGCGGCCCCCAGTGTTACAAAATTTCCGGTTACGTGCGCGGTAAACAGTCCCTGGAGGCCGAGAAACCCCGCGGTATCGACAAAACCGGCGCTAAAGCTCAGCAACCACACCAAAATGTTTCGTGCCATGGCGGAGAATCCTCGGTTCTCAACGGTCAATCTCGATAGGAACGCGCGTCGGCCTCAGCGTAAAGGTCACAAGAAGTTGTATGATCGACACAACCTACGCGTGGCGGCTTCGCAGTAGGCTTGTCAAAAGACCTGACCATCAACGCCGCTCGAAACGCAGGAGGAAGAAATGGCTGAGTCCGTCTACAAAGTCATTGAACTGGTCGGCACCAGTACGGAATCGTGGGAGAAGGCCGCCAAGGCTGCGGTCGACAGGGCTGCTAAATCGTTGCGAGACCTTCGCGTTGCGGAGGTCGTGGAGCAGGACATGCAGCTCAAGAATGGAAAAGTCGAAGCGTATCGGGCAAAGGTCAAGGTGTCGTTCAAGTTCGAGGGTAAGGGTTAGCTCAGGCCGCGCCCTTCACGCGGCGACAAACAACTTTCCTGGACCACCCAATCAACTTGCCGACGGCCAGAGCGCCATTCCGGCGAGGAATGTATTTTTGTATTAAAATGCTTGTTCAGTTGCATTTTGCCGCGGAGTTAGGGAATGGGAAAAGATCGTCTTGCCGCATTCAGTGATGGTGTCATTGCCATCATCATCACGATCATGGTCCTCGAGCTGAAAGTGCCGCATGGCGCAAGTTGGTCGACCCTTGTTGGCGTACTCCCGAATTTCATCAGTTACGTTTTGAGCTTCATTTACCTGGCGATTTATTGGAACAACCATCACCATCTTCTTCACACAGTCACGCGAGTCGACGGCGTAATTCTCTGGGCAAATTCCCATCTGCTGTTCTGGCTCTCTCTCATTCCTGCCGCGACAGCTTGGATGGGCGAAAACCTTTTGGCCCCCGTACCGACCGCGGTGTACGGCATGGTGCTATTGATGCCAGCTATCGCTTACTACCTGTTGCAGAAGGCGATCGTACGAAGACAAGGCGCCCATTCGATGCTCGCCAACGCACTCGGCAACGACGTGAAAGGCAAATTATCACCCGTGCTTTACATTGCCGGAATTGCCCTTGCTTTTGTCAATCCGTGGCTGTCCATCTTCGCCTACGTTTTGGTTGCTGTTATCTGGCTCATTCCAGATCGTCGGATCGAGAATATTTTACGCGAGACTTGATCAAAGCCATCAGCTGAACGGCGTTGCCAGCATTGCGGACTAAGGCCAATAATGCCGGCGTGCTGCGGGTCTGAATTGCGACAAAGGACGAGACATGCGCTGGTTGGGCCGGCTCGATCAACTCGTCGCGGGGGCCATTGCAGGTGCACAATGGCTGGCGCTGCCGCTGGTCGTCCTGTTGTTCCTGCAATGGCCGCTGCGCGATTTTTTTCGTGCCTATTCCCGCGAAGCCAATGATCTCGGGCAAATTCTCTTCGCGTTGTTTGTGGCGGTCAGCGTAACGGCGGCAACGCGCGCCGGCACACATTTGGCTGCGGATGCTGTGGCGCGGCATTATTCGCCGGAGATCCGGCATTGCATCAAGAAAATCGGTGCGCTGATCGGGCTCATTCCGTGGGCGCTATTCATCCTGATTGCAAGCAGGTCGAACGTGATTTCGTCGTTGCAAATGCACGAGACATTCCCCGACACCGCCAACCCGGGCTACTTCGTCGTTAAACTGGCGTTGTGGATCATGGCGCTGTTAGTCCTCGCGCAAGCGCTCCTTGAAATTGCACGCCCCCTACCGCGGGACAGCGCTTGATGGAATGGAGCGGTCTTGCGCTGCTTCTGCTTGTCGGCGCCGGCATCATTGGCACCGGCCTTCCCGCCGCTTTTGTTCTGATCATCGCAGCGTCGATTGGCGCCGTTTTCGGCCTGATGACCGGGACAATACCGCCCCCCCTGCTCGGAGCGTTGCCGGGACGGCTCATCAACCTGTTCGAAAATGACCTTCTGCAAGCGCTGCCCCTCTACGTCACAATGGGTTTACTGCTCAATCAATTGCCCCTCGCCGATGCGCTCTATCGAGCAAGCAGTGCAGCCTTGCCGCGGAGCCCTTCCGCGCCGCTCGTATCAGGAATGCTGCTCGGCGCCCTGCTCGGCCCAATGAACGGCTCAGTGGGGGCCAGCGTGCTGGGATTATCGCGAGTGATCTCCCCGCGATTGAGTGCCGAGGGCATACCGGCAGCGACACGTGACGCCGTGATCGCGGTTGCCAGCACGCTCGGCGTGCTTATTCCCCCATCGTTGGTGTTGATCTTGCTCAGCGATGCCATGCTTTCAGCCCATACCATCGCGGTAACGCAAACCGGCCGCACCGACCGCGTTATCAACACGCAGGACGTCTTCCATGCCGCATTGCTGCCGGCGGCAATTTTTCTTTTGCTTTGCGTCGTGCTGGCATGGGTCGTCGGGCGGACCGCAACCAAGGCGATCAGGCCCGACAAGCTGACGACCGGTCAGGCGGTGCTCGCCGTCTTTTCGCTGGCCGCGCTTGTGCTGCTGCTTGGCGGCGTTGCCACCGGATATTTTTATGCGGTGGAAGCCGCGGCCATGGGTGGTTTCTCGTTGCTTGCAGCCGGTCTGCTGACTGGCCGGGTAAATGCACGCATCCTGCGCGACCTGTTCCACGACGCGATTTCCATTACCGGTGCATTATTTTCCTTGCTGCTTGCGGCAACCACTTTCACATTGGTACTGCGGCTCCTCGGTACCGATCGGCTGGTGAACAATCTCGTCAACGCTATCCCCGGCAATGATATTTTTGTTGTCGCAATCGTTCTGGGTGTGATCGGCCTTTGCGCCTTTGTACTCGACGCTTTTGAAATCATTTTCGTGATCGTGCCGATTGTAATTCCATCACTGCTCGTGCGCGTGGCGGACGCGCGTTGGGTCTCGGTGTTGCTTCTGCTGACATTGCAATCGAGCTTCCTGCTGCCGCCTTTCGGTTATGCGCTGATGATGGTCCGCGGCGCCGCCAAGGACCCCGCCCCTTTCCGTCCGTTTGTCCGCGCGCTGGCGCCGTTTCTGGCAGCACAATGGCTTCTGCTTGTGGCGGTGCTGTTTGTGCCGGCCCTCGTGCATTTCGGTGACAGGCCGAGTGATATGAGCCGTGCGCCCGCGAAAAATCTGTCAAATGAAGAAATCAACAAATTGCTCAAACAGATGGTCCCTATGCCGCCGATGCCCGGCGGCAACTAGATGATCGGTTCCGTTTGCCACAGCAAAGTCAGAAATTCCGGCTAAGAAACCGCGCCAAGGCGGCACGGCAATCGAGGGAAAGCCCTATGACCAGGTTCAGAATATTCATGGTAGCGGTAGCAGTCGTCGCTTTGGGCACACCCGCCGGTGCGCAAGACATGATGACAGAAGCCATCAAGCATCAACGCGGCCCACAGAAGCAGGCCGAAAAGCCAAAAAAGAAGGTCGACGAGAAAGCCTATGACGCGGCACTCAAATCGATTCCGGATTCAACAAAGAAGACCGACCCTTGGGGCAATTTACGCTAGTTGAGTGCGGTGGACGCTTTGATGGGTCGTGGCACTAGAACAATTTGCGTCTTTCTTCTGCCTTGTGGCGGCACTCGTAATAGCCCTGTGAATCGTTCGCGAGCGACCGGCATCGGGCATCGTCGATTGCGCTGAAGGTCTTTGCCTCCTGTTCCTGCTGCAACCTTCTTTCGGCCCCTGGTGTACCCGGAGCGCAATCGGTGTGGGCTTCACCAATGGCGCAATCGAAAGAGTTTCCGGCACAGCCGACAACCAGCAGGCTTGCGAGCCCCGCAAACATGACCGCGAGGCGCTTGCGGATCGTCCTCGTGTTGCCGCGGTCAGCGCGCACGGGCGCGTGCCTTTGGCAGAGGTCTGATCGAGCCGGTCGGCTCCTTGTCGGCCGGACCGGTGGCCGGTTTGGGCGGTCGTGGCGATGAACCCGCGTCGGATGTTGCAGATCCGGCTTTGCCGGCCGTATCGGGCGTAGCGTTCGCGACTGGTGCCGCCGGCGCCGCGGCGGCACCATCACCCGCCGCACTACCCGGCGAAACCGCGGCTGCGTCCGGATAGCGCGTGCGCAGATCGCGCAGGAAGGCGTCGAGCGTATCGACGCTCGCAACCTTCTTGGCGATGTCCTGGAACTCGACGCCGTTGGGGCCGGTCGGCGCGGTCACCACATTGAACGCGCGGCGATCGGGACCGTCTGCGAACTTGGCTTCGTATTTTTCGCGCAAGCGTCCCAGACCGATCGATTCGTCGCCGATTGCGTAGCCGATCGCGGCGCGCAGGATGTCGGATCTCTCGCTATCATCCAAAGGCGCGAATAGGCGCCAGCGATCCCCATAGAGCAATTCGATCTGCTCGCCCGCCTCCCGCCAGCGCTTCGCTGCCCACAAGATATCCGATCTCAGCCGCGACGCTTCGCGGCTGTTGATATTGGCGATCAATTCAAGAGCCAGATCATGACGGCCAAGATTGGACATGGCCCGTGCTTCAAGCAGCAGACGCTGATCGCGCAAGTCGTTCGACAAATCGGTGACTCGGGTCGACTGCAGCGT
This sequence comes from Pseudolabrys sp., assembly GCA_035626335.1. Taxonomy (GTDB): domain Bacteria; phylum Pseudomonadota; class Alphaproteobacteria; order Rhizobiales; family Xanthobacteraceae; genus Pseudolabrys. Next base: position 27,145 of record DASPNW010000036.1, on the reverse strand, counting down.
GGCGAGCGCCCGATCAGGCTTGCGGTTCATCAGATAGACCACCGCGAGTCGCGCCGCGACCTGCGCACGCGCGGCACCTTGCAGGCGATGGTCGACCTGGTGCTGAAGCAACTCCGCCGCCTGGTCGAGCAGATCGACCCCAACGAGGCGGTCGGAGAGCCGGCGTATCATCTCATCGCCGCGCCGCCCTATCGGCGTCAGTTCGCGGAAATCGTAAAACAGGCCGAGCGCCTCAACGGGCGCCAGGGCATCGCCTTTTCCGCCCAGGAAGAGATTCTCGAAGGTGATCGCAGCTTCGTCCTGAATCTTGCGCGTCATGTCGGAATTAGGATGGGCGAGCAGCGCGGTGCGCATCGTATGGAAGGCGTCGCGATAACGACTATCCTCGGTGTAGAGATGCGCGAGCACCTTGAGACCTTCGGTCTCGGTTTCGTCGCCACGCCACACGGTGGTCAGCGTTTCGATGTCGTTGATGATGTCCTTGCGTCCCATCCCTCCCGTCGCAAAGGCGAGAACGATCTCACGCAATCGGCCCTGCGCGGCGGCACGGCGATCGTTCGCCATCGCCGCGGCGCGATAGCTTGCGAGGGCATCTTCGGTGCGACCCAGGCCTTCGTAAAGACGGCCAAGCAATACATTGATGGTCGGTTCGAGATCCGGCGTCACACCGACTGTTTCGAAATCATTCACGAGGCGGGTGGCATTGTTGAAGTCGCGCAACTCGATGGCCGAGCGCAGCGCCTCCTTCATCGCCATTCGCTGCAACTCGATCGGCAGCGCACCGATCGCGGCGGTAACGTTCCTGAATATATCTTGTGCTTCCGCCCATCGGCCCTGACGCGCCAGAGCGATCGCACGCCAAATCGGCGCATCCTGTTGATTGCCAACCTGTGGCTTGGAGAGCTCCTTCAGCGCATCCTCGGGGCGATCAAGCATCACGTCGGCGACGGCTGTGAGGACGCTGCCGGTGATGTCGTCGGATGCGCGCTGATCAGCCAGCGCAACATTCAGAACAGCCTTGGCCTCCGGCGCCATGTCTTTCGCCAGATAAAAGCGCGCGAGATTGAGCCGCGCTTGCCTTCGCTTGCTCACCGGAGCGGACGCGGCAAGTCCGATCAACTCGGATTGGCGGACATTGAATGGCGCGTCGCGGTCGAAGCCCCAAACCTGGGTATCGAAGGTAAAGGCGCGAAAACTGACGGCAACCTGTTGCTGTCCGATTGCTGTCGCCGATAATGTCAGGCCTGCCGGGCGGCCAATGGTGATTTTGTCGACGCCGAGCTCTGCTGTGATGTCATCGGCAATTGGCTGAATAACCACACCATGCACGGACGGTAGCGCACGCAGCTCGACAAAGTCCTGCACCTTGAGAAATCCGCGCGCCGGTCCAAGCGCGGTTATCACCATCAGACGGTCATCGACATCCGGATCCTTGACGTTATGAACGACGCTCGCGGCTTCGAAGGGAACAGCGATGCTTGCGCGATTCTTTCCAACGACGCTACGCGCGATCGCAAGCGGACGCGTTTGCGCCGTCGCTGTGTCGGCGATGTTGACGATCCAGCCGGGCCCGTCGGATTCAAGGCTGGCCATGCGCGGCCGTGCGAGCTTGATACGTACGATCACGGCGCCATCGTCGCTGCGCTCGGATAAAATCTCTCGCACGCCGTTGTCACCATCGGCCTGGAGTGCCGTCAGATCGATCTGAGCGGAGCTATCGAATACGAGCCAAAGCGTCTCGGCGCGTTGAAAGACCGCGGCCGGGGTCGGCGCGGCGAACGGCAATTCGATACGCAGCTTGTCGCCCGACTGTTGCGCGTTGACAACGACAACTGCATTTGGATTGGCTTTCGGCCGCAGCGAATCGTCGCTGGCAGCGGAGCCGGAAGAAATCTTCTTCGGACTTGACGGAGCCGGAGGAGGTGCAGGCGGGACGGCCGGTGGTGGCGTCTCCACAACCGGCGCCGGCGGGTCGGGGGTCGCCGCCGCGGCGGGAGCCGTTGGCGCTGGCGCAGGCGACGCTTGAGGCTTCTCTGGCGCAGCTGCAGCCGTGGTTGGCTTAGGCTGTGGCTGTTCGGCCTCCTTTGGCGGCGGTAACGTGGACTGCGATTGCTCGGTCTTCTTGGGCGGGGCTGGCGCGGGCGCCGTCTTTGGCTGCTCAGCTTCCTTTACGGGCTCCGGCGGCAGCACTGGCGCGGGCGGAGGTGCGGGACCCGGAGGCGCCGCGGCCTGGTCCGTTTTCGGCGACGCAGAAATTTTTGGCAGCATGTCCGCCGAAGAATCTTTCGGCGGCATGGTTTCGGGTGGCGAGACCGCGGGCGCGCCGTCGGATTTCGGCGCTTGCTTTGCAGCGCCGCCCTCCTCCGTTTGTTTTGGCTTGGCCCCATCGAGGCCGATATCAACCACGATGTTTCGGTCTTCGCGGAAGGCGCGGACGTCCGGCGAACCGTTCAGAGTGAACACAACGGCAACTGAATCGAAATCGACCTCGGCTTCTATCGCTTTCAGCGTCGGCGGCAGCGATGCCTTGGCATCGGCGAGATCCCAGGCGACCTGCTGATCAAAATTGAGCGTCAACCTGCCATCGGCGCGCTCGGGCACAACATTGACCGTGCCGGGCATCGTGAACACGTAACGGACGAAGGTCGGCTGGTTGGCAACCTTCACCCGGACCACTGGCGGCTTCTTTTGTCTGTCGGCGGCTCGCTGCTGATGCAATTGGCGCTCCGCGTCGCGCGCGCGCCGCACAAGTTCGTCGATCACCTCTTGTGGCAGACCCGGCATCGGGCCTTTCCAATTTTCGGGCAGGACGTCGACATAGAGCCGTTCGGCCGCAGCGATCGTGTTTAACTTCACCTTGCGCGTCAGCGCGATCCGGATCGCACTGCCATCCGGATCGCGGCGCGCGGCACTGATATATTCGGGTGCGTTGACGTTGAGCCGTTCGACCGAAACCGCCACCGGCTTATTGAAACTGATGACGATGATCGCTCCAGAGACTCGGGTCGTCGCCTCGATCGCCTCGTCGAACTGGAACATCAGACGCAAGTAGCCACCGTCCGAGACGGCTTTGACTTCACCTTTGATGGGATCGTCAGCGTGGGCTGCACGGGCAGGCCCGAGCGCAAGTAGCGCAAGGGCCATCATAAATACAAGGACACCATGCCATGCGGACTTAAGTCGCGAGCGCATCAGGTCGCGCGCAAACATCCACTTCAGCCTGAGTGGCAAAGCCGTCATAAGGCCGTTCCAGCCGGCGAACATGCCGGTCGCAGCAGCCTAAGGACGGGCGTTTAATGTGGCGTTAAGGATGTTAGCGCGACCTGCATCGACCGCGCGTCGAGTCTCATCTCGCAGATCGCAGTGGCTGCGGGTTAAGCCAAACTTCACGCTTGGCTCCGTATGGTTAACCCTGTCTGAACGAGCCGCAAGGTTTGCCAAAAACAGGGGCGCGCGATGTGCGGAATTGCGGTTGCGATCGGCTGGCCCGAGGCCGAAATCACAGTTCGCCGCCTGGTCGACGGTATCCTGCATCGCGGGGACATAACCGATCCCGTTGTTTGCCTCCGCAAAGACATCGCAATGGGCACGCGCCGGCTGCGCATCATCGATGCGGAGCATGCAATCCAGCCGCAGATTTCATTCAATTCCCGCCTGGCAGTTTCCTTCAACGGCGAAATCTACAATCACGTGGCGTTGAGGAAGGAGCTTGTTGACCTCGGCGTCGAATTTAAAACCGAATCCGATACCGAGGTTCTGGCCAATTCCCTGCAAGTGTGGGGTTACAGGGCGCTCGAGCGCCTAGTCGGCATGTACGCCTTTGTTGCAGTCGATTTGGCCAACGGGGAATTTCTCGCCGCACGCGACCCATTCGGGGTCAAGCCCCTCTATATCATTCAATCCGGCAGCAGCTACCTGTTTTGCTCCGAGATGCGTCCGCTGCTCGGAACGGTGCCGGTGGGAGATGTGATGCTGCTGCCACCGGGCTATGCGCTGTCGCGTAAAACCTGCGCACGCTACAAATCGCCGGTCCATCCGCGTGCCGATGTACCGGTGCATCACGACCCTCACGTGCTCGATCGTGTGTTGTCGGAGGCGGTGCAGATCAGGTTGCCACCGGATCTGCCGGTGGCCACCCTCTTCAGCGGCGGTATCGACAGTACGCTAATTGCCCACTATGCACGGCAAGTCCGGCCCGAAGCGCCCGGCTATTTTGTCGGGGGGGAAACTGCCCCGGACTTTCGTTATGCGGCAGAATACGCCGACCGGACCGGTTTCGACTTGCGGCTGGTGCCATTCGCGCCGGACAGTGAAGAGGTTTTTTCGCTGATCGATCACGTAGTCGAAGTCACGGAATCTTTCGAGCCCAATCTGGTCCGCGGCGCGGTCTGTTCGCTGTTTGCCGCGGAACACATGCATCGCGACGGTTTTCGCGTCGCACTGTGCGGAGAAGGTGCCGACGAGTTGTTCTGCGGCTACCCTCCCCTCGAAATCGCTTTCCATCAGGGCGATACCGACGGCCGGCCGGTTCGCGACGAATGTCTCGATCTGATGCATCGCGTGAGCTTGCAACGCGTCGACCGCTGTTCTATGCGCCATCAGGTGGAAACGCGCGAGCCGTTTCTCGATCCTTCGGTCGTCAAATACGCGCTCAATGTGGATGCGGACTCGCTGGTGCGCGTCGTCGACGGCTTGCCTCGCGGCAAGGCACCGCTGCGCGATTTATACAATCTCTATCCCGACACGCTGCCAGCAGTCATCCGGGACCGGACGAAAGTGCCATTCGGCGAAGGTGCCGGGCTTGATGTATCGCCGCAGGACTCTGCATGGAAGGTCCGCTTCGAGGAGGCGATATCGGATAACGACCTGCGCGACGGTCAGCGGCAATTCGATGGCTTCAGCGTGCAGTCCAAGGAAGAGCTGTTCTACATCCGCAAACTTGCGCGGGCGATGGATATTCGCCGGGTTCCCCATCTGCGCGATCGCGCCTGGATCTCATTTCCGGTTATGCAAAATCTCGAGAAGCTCAAAGCCTTCGCACACTTCAGCTTATAGCGTGCGCGTCAGTTCTCGCTGGGCTTGCCTTCGATCTTCGGCAACTGGTCGGCATTTGGCGTTTTGGGCTGTGGGGTCGCTCGATTGGCAAGTTCGACAGTAAGCCGCTCAGCTGATTCCGGAGACATTTGCCCGAGAATATCCGACATCTTGCGCGGATTGATCTGGGTTGAGACGTCGACCAGGATTTTCATGTCGAGTCGATCGAAGATGCGTGCGGCGTCTTTCGGCTTCATGTTCTCGTACATGGAGACGATACTCTTGAAGCGGTCAGTCTCTATCTTGTCGCGAGTTCCCATCGCGGTGTTGACGCGGCTCTCCGTATCCTTGAGTTCGGTGACCTTGTCTTCCAATCGTTTCTCGGCGGCCTTGATCAGACTTTCGCGCATTTCAAGTTCGCGATTGCGCGTATCGAGTTCTTGCCGCCGGGTTTGCAGGCGCTCAAGGACCGCCCGCTCGCCGGCGGACGCGATGCGGCCAGGTTCGAGGGGGATCGCCGCGCCGGCGACCTCGAGCTTGGGCGCTTCCGGCGGCTTGTCGCTGACTTTAAGCGCCGGCTCGCTCGGGTTTCCCTCAGTGGCAGCGGTTGAGCCGGTAATATCGCCGTTGGCGGGCGCACTGAAATTGAACATCTCCTGCGCCCAGGGTTGCTTGCGCCCGGAAGTTATCTTGTCGGTGACAACGACCCGCGGATATTCAGGCACACTTTCCGGAGAGGTGACCTGCAAGTCCGTGCTGTAACGCGACTGGATTCGCTCGGCTAACGTATAGCCACCATCGAACACCAGACCCGAGACCTTGAGCGCGAGCAGGCTGACCGTGGCAAACAGCACGATCGGAATCATCCGCACGTCTCGCGCCCAGCGGGTCATGCCGCCTGGCCGCTCAACCGGGACCGTGTGCGATCGGCGAACGCCTGGGCTGCGGCGGCGACCGCATTGGCGTTCTGGATCGCGGGTGACTCAGGCGGCGGCTGCGAAACGCCGGCGATGCGCATCAGCCGGGCCAATAGTTGATTACCCGCAGTCAGATTTAAATCGAGTTGGGCGCAAAGGACTTCGCCGCGCTCCAGCCGCTCACTCAAGGCTTGCTCACCATGCTGCATCGTCGACTTCAGGCCGCCGATTGCGCGGTCGGCGATTTCAGTGGCAGTCACGAGTTCCGAAATGGTCGCGCGCAACGATTGCTCGTCAGCTTTGAGCAGACGAAGTTGTTTATTGAGACGAACGCAATACAGAATCGTGAGTAGCAGCAGGACCGAGACCATGGTCTCGACCAGAACACCGTAATGTGAGCTCACGGTACCTCCAATGGAGTGGTGGTTGTTGCCTCGTCGGCTTTTTCGAACATCGCGAAGGTGGTGCGCGGCTTGCGAAGTGGCTTTGCGACACGGACCGCAACCCGATCGCCGACCCGTCCCATGCGGCCTTCGGTCAGAGGGATGTCGCCGCAACGTACCGTCACCATCGCGTCCGGCTTGATCTCGAGCATCAGCGTGTCGCCAACATTGAGGCCCATCATCCGCCGCAACGGTAACCGCGCCTCGTAGAGAACCGCGTCGACGCCAATAAGAGCCTGGCCGATTTCCGTGGCGAGATGGCCTTCCCAGATCGGGTCGCGGCCAAATTTCTCGCCCATGAACATTTGCAGCAAGACCGCGCGGATCGGTTCGATCGTGGCGTAGGGCAACAGCAATTCGATGGTGCCGCCGCGATCTTCCATGTCGATGCGCAAACGCACCAAGATCGCGGCATTGGCCGGGCGCGAGATGGCAGCAAACCGCGGATTGGTTTCCAGTCGATCGATGTTGAATTTGACCGGCGACAGCGGCTTGAAAGCGAGTTCGGCGTCGGCCAGCACGACCTCGATCATCCGCTTGACCAGATTCGTTTCAATCGTGGTGTAGGGCCGGCCCTCAACGCGGATCGTGCTCTGTCCGCGTCGGCCGCCGAGCAGCACGTCGATAATCGAATAGATGAGGCTGGAATTGACGGTCGCCAAACCGAAGTTGTCCCACTCCTCCGCCTTGAAGACCGCGAGAATCGCCGGCAACGGAATTGAATTGAGATAGTCGCCGAAGCGCACGGATGTAATACGGTCGAGCGAGACTTCCACGTTGTCGGATGTAAAATTGCGCAGACTGGTCGTCATCAACCGCACAAGGCGATCGAAGACGATTTCCAGCATCGGCAACCGCTCGTAGGACACCATCGCCGAGTCGATGATGGCGCGGATGCCGGAATTGTCGTTGAGCGAGATATCGGCGAGACTAAAACCGAGAAGGCTGTCGATTTCTTCCTGATTAAGTATGCGTTCTGCACCGCCCTTGGCAGATTGCAGGCCGCCGGAATCGTCGACCATTGACGCCCATTGCGCGGCAGCGTCGTCGGTGCCGGCAGCGGCAGGAGACTCCGCGCTGGCAGGAGCCGCGCTCGAATCCGATTCCAACGCTAGGCCCCATTCGGCGGCCAGTGCATCTTGATCGATTTGGTCTTTTGTCGCCATTGGTTCGAGCCGCCAATCTTATTTTATGGAATCGTCATTGAACGACGATCTCCTTAAACAGAACGGCCGTGATCCGGTTGGGCGCGACTGCGGCGTTGACCCTGCGCGTTAATTCTTCCTTCAGACGATAAAGGCCGGCAGAACCGTCGAGGTCAGTCGGGCGCAACTCTCGCAGGTAGGTTTGAAAGGCATCCATGACCCGGGGCATCAGCGGCTGAATTTGCGGCACCAGGGTCGCGTCCGGGAGTTCAAGCACGATCTTGACCTTGAGATACTGCGTGCGATCGGCGCCCGTACTCGACAGGTTGACCAATACATCGGGTAAATCGACGAACGTCGCAGGCTTGACGGCGGCATGAGTTTCCTTGTGGTCGGAGCCCTTTAAGAAAAAGTAGGCGCCACCGCCGCCGCCGATGAGCACCAGAAGCCCTGCTCCACCGATGATCATCCATTTCATCGATGGCAGCTTGAACTTCAAAAAGGCAAATCTTGATTTTCCCGCCGGCTGCTCGTTTTCACTTTCTGGCTTGTCGTCTTCTTCTTCTTCGACGTCCGCCTGCTTCGCCTTGGCTGCCATAGGTGACCCCGATTCACGACGTTTGGGCGGGACGGCATGCGACGTCGTTTTGGCGAAACACCGCGGCTGCGCGATCCCACGCGCCCCTTGAATTTGAAGGTAGGTCGGTATGGTTAACAGATACTTTCCTGCTCCCCGCCGGCCGGAATCTTTTGCCGGGTTGGCGACCGAAACGGTTGTTTTTGCCCCGCGCAAAGGCGGCCCGCTATGCAATTATCCGATTGGAATATTTACGTTTTTTGAGTTGGCACGACGCCTGCAATCCTCCCTGCAGCCAAGGGCTTGGGAGAGCCCGTGGCATCGCAAGCGGACAAGACCGGCCTCGGGAGGGCCGCCTTGCCCGACCGAAAGGGGAGTTACCGATGCAGAATGCACTTCTGGTCGGACTGTCAGCCCAGGTCGCGCTCGGGCGCGAACTGGACGTGATTGCCAACAACATCGCGAACCTGAACACCACGGGTTTCAAGACCGATGGCGCGGTATTTGAGCAATTCATCAGTCCGACTGCCCGCGCCGAAAATTTCCTGGCCACCGACCGGCCCATAAGCTTTGTCCAGGACCGCGCGACCTGGATCGACCACAGTCAGGGGCCGCTCGAACGCACGGGCAATCCACTCGACGTCGCTATCGATGGCCGCGGATTTCTCGCCGTACAGACGCCGGCCGGCGAGCGCTACACACGCAACGGGGCGATGCAAATCAATAACAACGGCGAACTCGTTACCAGCGAGGGCTATCAAGTGCTGGGCGAATCCGGACCGATCACGTTTCAACCCAAAGACCGCAATATCACCATCAGCCAGGACGGCACCATCAGCGTTGGCGAAGGAAATACGACCGCGACTGAATCGCAACGTGGCCAACTGCGCGTGGTCCGCTTCGATCAGCCCGGCCGCTTGCTTAAAGATGGCGGCAGCACCTTCAAGGCGCCGGCAAACGTCACACCGCAACCCGACAAGACCTCTCGCCTGGTGCAAGGCACGATCGAAAAATCCAATGTGCGCTCGGTCATGGAAATGACACGCATGATTGAAGTGACGCGCAGTTACACGCAGATCGCCAACTTGCTTTCGCAACAAGCCGATCTGCAACGTACAGCGATTGAAAAACTTGCCGATGTTCCAAGCTGAATGCCGGTAACGGGAGATTAGTTTATGCGAGCGCTCCACACCGCGGCGACCGGGATGATGGCCCAAGAACTCAACGTTCAGGTCATCTCCAACAATATCGCCAATATGCGGACCACTGGCTACAAACGCCAGCGCGCGGAATTTCAGGATCTCCTATACGAACAAGTTACCCGCGTCGGCACCCAGACGTCCTCACAGGGTAATATTCTTCCCGCCGGTATCGAAATGGGATCCGGCGTGAAGACCGCCGGCACACCGCGATTGATGAGCCAGGGCGAGTTGACCCAGACCAGCAAGGACTTCGATCTCGCCATTCGTGGCGAAGGTTTTTTCAAAATTCTTCTGCCCGATGGACGCACCGCCTACACGCGGGACGGGTCGTTCGAGCTCGACGCGCAAGGCCGGCTCGTAACATCGCAAGGCAATCTTGTGCAGCCCGGGATCACCATTCCGCAGAACGCAACGGCGGTTACCGTCAACACACAGGGCCAGGTGCTCGTAACAGTTCCCGGATCGAATACGCCTAGCCAGGTAGGCCAACTTGAACTGGCGATCTTCGTCAACAAGGCGGGTCTACAAAGCATGGGCGACAACCTTTATCTGGAAACTCCTGCTTCCGGGGCACCGCAAAATGGCAACCCCGCGACCGAAGGCTTCGGCAACCTGCAGCAAGGTTATCTCGAGCAAGCCAACGTCGAAGCGGTCACCGAAATATCTGACCTTATTGCCGCGCAACGCGCTTACGAGATGAACGCAAAGGTCATTACCGCGGCCGATCAAATGCTCTCGACGACGTCCAACCTGATGCGCTGAGGTCTTGCCATGATCCGCTCAGTTCTTGTCGCGTTCGTAGCGCTCACCGTAGTTGGCGTCATCGCCAAAGCGGAAGAGGCTGCGCAGCCCGCGCTAAAACCCGATGCAATCGTCAGTGGCGACATTGTGCGGATCGGCGATCTCATCGAAAACGCCGGTATCGTCGCTTCAGTGCCCATATTCCGTTCACCCGACCTCGGCTGCACGGGTACGATTTCGGCCGACGCCGTGCTTGAGGCGGTCCGCAGTCATGCGCTTATCGGCGTGGCCACTGGGGGCATACGTGACGTGGTGGTTACGCGCGCAAGCCGAACCATTCCGGCCAAGGATGTCGAAGACGCGATCGCCCGGGCATTGTCAGCACGATTCGATCTCGGTCCGACGAAGGACATCGTCGTGAATTTCACGCGTGACATGCAGGCCATGTACGTGGAGCCCTCCTCACTGGGCACACCACGCGTCACACATATTGATTTCGATGCACGCAGTGGGCGTTTCGACACGATGCTCGAAATTCCAGCAAGCGGAGGCAAACGAACAACGGCGCGGCTCTCCGGCCGTGCGGTCGCGACGGTAGAGGTTGCGACCGTAACACGAGCCGTCGATCGCGGCGGCGTTCTCAAGGAGGCGGACGTCGTGATGGATCGGCGACCGCGTGCTGAAGTCGGCCGCGACGTCATCACAAGGCGAGACCAGGCGGTTAACTTCGCTGCGCGCAACGGCTTGCAGCCGGGCCGACCGCTTCGCCTCGTCGACCTGATGAAGCCGGACCTGGTTCAGCGCAATGAAACCGTGACCCTGGTTTATGAGGTGCCGGGCATCATGGTCACGGTGCGCGGAAAGGCTGGTGATGGTGGTGTCGAAGGTGACGTCATCACTGTCCTTAACGAGCAATCGAAGCGCTCGGTGCAGGGCACCATCATTGGCCCGGGCCGCGTGCTCGTAAGCAATGGCTCACCCCGTATCGCGTCGAACAATGGATCGAGAGAGGGTGCCGATGCCGCTGCACGCTAAATCCTGAGTTCCACATGTTCATGCAGTCCCGTGGTCTTTTAGTGAAAGCAAAGTCATGAAAGTCGTCATGGTTATGCGTCACGCGGTTCTCGCCGCGCTCGCCAGTGCTCTTCTTAACGGTTGCGCTTACATCGACCGACTTAAATCGGTCGGACAACAACCGCCGTTGGCCTCCGTCGACAACCCCACCACGCGACCGGGCTACAAACCGGTCCAGATGCCTATGCCGGCGGCGCAACCGGCTGCATACAATCCAAATTCGCTTTGGCGCAATGGCTCGCGCGCGTTCTTCAAGGATCAGCGTGCGCACCAAATCGGCGATATTCTCACTGTGAAGGTCAATATCACCGACAATGCCAATATCGAAAACGAAACGAAGCGCAATCGAACCATGACGGAAGATTCCGGGATCGCCAACTTCTTTGGCAAGCCTAAGGTGCCGATCATGAACACTCCTGTACCGACGCGCATCTTCACGGCCGATTCAGCGACCAATAGCGATGGGAAGGGTTCGGTCGATCGAACGGAAAATATACGCACCAATGTCGCAGGCGTGGTCACGCAGGTACTTCCCAATGGCAATCTCGTCATCGAAGGCAAGCAGGAAATCCGCGTCAACTTCGAGATACGCGAATTGATTGTTGCGGGCATTGTGCGCCCGGAGGATATCGAGAGCGACAACACCATCGATTCAACGAAGATCGCGCAGGCGCGTATTGCCTATGGTGGCCGCGGGCAGATCACCGACATTCAGCAAAACCGCTACGGCGAGCAGTTGTTTGACGTGTTCTTGCCGTTCTAGTGAGTGGCGTAAGTTTGTAGCTCCCGCGCCGTTTTCGCATCGCGCGAGCGTTAGACGGCGTTAACGACGCGGCCTCCGGCTGCTCCCCGGTCGGAGGCCGCGAACTTTTGCAAAGCAAACAACAATGCCCGGCTAAAAACCGGGCATGATTACTCCGACAATCTGAATGTCGTATGTTCAGTCGTCGCGATAAACGCGCTCGCGTCGTTCGTGCCGTTCCTGCGCTTCAACAGACAATGTCGCAATCGGGCGGGCTTCCAGCCGGCGCAGTGAGATCGGCTCGCCGGTCTCCTCGCAATAGCCATAGGTGCCGTCATCGATGCGTGTGAGTGCTTCGTCGATCTTGGCGATCAGCTTCCGCTGCCGATCGCGCGCCCGCAGCTCGATTGCCCGGTCAGTTTCAGACGAGGCACGATCGGCAAGGTCGGGGTGATTCTGGTTCTCTTCCTGGAGATGCTGCAGTGTTTCCTTGGCTTCCTTGAGTATATCTTCCCGCCAAGCGAGCAGTTTCGCGCGAAAATACTCGCGCTGGCGCTCGTTCATGAACGGCTCTTTGTCGGTCGGCCGATAATTCTTGGTCTTGGCCAGCATCCCACCTACTCCCTGTTTCTTATGTTCTTGGGTGCGTGCTTCGCTCCCTCGCGCGGCAGGCTTATATACGTCCCCCTAGCGGCGGACAATACGGGAATGAGGCCGCGCGAAATGTCAAATATTAATGACAGTTCAATGACTTCGGACGATTTACGACATCCATGCGGGCTGGGCTTGGGCTAGCGCGCCCCTGCTTTGGCGAGCTCTACTGCGACGCGCAGGTTAATCTCGCCTAATACCACATCGAGCCCTGCATCGCCTGACGCATCAGCAAGGCCGTCAGCGGCGACCTTCAGGCGCCCGAGCGTCGACTGATCGATGCTCCCATCCAGCAATCCGAGTTTGAGCGCATCGAGCACGTCGAGCGCGTTGCGGCCCTTGGCGACCGCTCTCTTCTTCCGTTCCGTCGGGTCTTCAACCCCTTGCAGCGCGATCAATGCGTCGACGGTCGAAACCGCACGCAATGACCCGGCGGGTGTGGAATTTCTTGGCGCTTCCTCTTCACTGACAGTGAAGGATCCGCCCGCGGTTCGGCGAGCTGCTGTTGGCGTAGCCGCAAGAGCGGCTCCATTCGGCCCGTAGATGCGCATGACGATTGTTCCCCACCGAAAGATGCATCGGTTCCCGAATACCTTGAGCCTGAGCCGGTATGGTTAATCCTCGGTAAATGAGCCGGCAAAAATTGCCGTCGAGGAGCATTGATGCCCTGTCGCCGCATCGAGCCCGGTTGATCGCCTGCAGGAAAATCGTAGCACGGTCAGAGTCTTGGGTGGTGCGCCGGCATTGGCACGCCGTTCGCATAAGTGTTTGCAGTCAAACGTCACATTGGGGAGCAGTGATGACGAGGACGTTGCAAGCCGCATGCTTGGCGGTGATTTTGGCCCTGTCTGTCCCGGTGACTGCCGGGGCGACTTCGCGCATCAAGGACCTCGCAAATATTGAGGGCGTGCGCCAAAACCAGCTGATCGGTTACGGCTTGGTGGTCGGATTAAACGGCACCGGCGACACTCTCAACAATATCCCATTCACGAAGCAGTCGCTCACCGCGATGCTGGAGCGGCTCGGGGTCAACATCCGCGGCCAGACAATCAGAACAGGTAACGTCGCCGCGGTTATGGTGACGAGCAACCTGCCCGCCTTCGGCACGCAGGGAACTCGCATCGACGTGACGGTTTCCGCCATGGGCGATGCAAAGAGCCTCCAGGGCGGCACTCTGTTGGTAACACCGCTGCTCGGCGCCGACGGCAATGTATACGCAGTAGCGCAGGGATCATTGGCGATCGGCGGCTTCCAGGCTGAAGGCGACGCCGCCAAGATCACGCGTGGTGTTCCGACCGTCGGTCGCATCGCCAACGGCGCGCTGATCGAGCGTGAGATCGAGTTCACCCTGAACCGCTTAAGCCAGCTACGGATGGCTTTGCGCAATCCCGATTTCACGACTGCCAAGCGCATCGCGGCCGCGATCAACGATTACATCGGGGCACCGACAGCCGAACCATTGGATCCCTCGACGGTTGGGATCACCATTCCCCAACAATACCGCGGCAACGTGATCTCACTTCTGACCGAAGTTGAACAGCTCCAGATTGAACCGGACCTTGGCGCCAAGATCATCATTGACGAACGGTCCGGCATCATCGTCATGGGTCGAGATGTGCGGGTTTCGATGGTGGCGGTGGCTCAGGGCAATCTGACAGTCACCATCAGCGAAACGCCGGAAGTAAGCCAGCCGTTGCCGTTTACACGCGGCGGCACGACCAAAGTCGTCCCGCGCACCCGCATCGGTGTGCAAGAAGACGGCAAGAAACTCGCAGTGGTCAGAGAAGGCGTCTCGTTGCAGCAGCTGGTCGATGGCCTCAATGCATTGGGCATCGGCCCGCGCGACATGATCGCGATCTTGCAGGCGATCAAGGCGTCAGGCGCAATTCAGGCGGATATCGAGGTGATGTGATGGCAAGCGCATTCGCCCTCCCCAGTCCGGGCCTAAACCCGCTCGACCTCCTCGCGAACAGCAAGGAGCCAGGCAAGATCAATTTAATGAAACAAACGAAGGCACGCGCGGCGGCACAGGATTTCGAAGCCGTGTTTCTAAACTCAATGTTTCAGCACATGTTTACCGGCATCAGCGGCGAAGGCCCGTTTGGCGGCAGCGGCGCTGTTGGCGTCTGGCGTTCAATGCTCACCGACGAATATGCCAAATCATTCGCAAAATCAGGCGGGATAGGAATCGCCGATCAGGTCTATCGGACGCTGATGGCGCGACAAGAGGCCAATTCATGAATTCATCCAACGCGAGGCCAGCCATTACCAACGCGAACGAGGCCGAGAAGGCACTCGCAAGCTTGGAAAAAACGATGGATCAACTTGAGCAAGCCGTCGCCGAAGAGACAGCACGCGTGCGCGCCGGACGGCTTCGCGACGCAATGAGCCTTGGCGGGACCAAAACCGAGTATGCCCGTCTCTATGCCTCCGAAAGCGCGCACGTCAAGGCGGCCAGGAATGCCATTGCCCAATTGGCGCCCGAGGCGCTCGATCGTCTGCGCCGACGGCATGACACTTTCCAAAACTTGCTGCGAACCAACCTGACCGTACTGGCAACCGCACATGCCGTGTCGGAAGGGATTATACGTGGCGTGTCCGGCGAGCTTGCTCGGAAACAAGCGCCATCGACATATGGTGCTTCTGGCCGCGTGCAACCGCCGAGCAGCAAGGCAAGTCCTCCCCTGGCGGTCAGCCGGACGCTGTAGAGTTTCTACCCGATAGCTTTTTTCGGAAGACCTATGCCGTCGTCGAGACTTTCAAACCGGTCACCGTATCGATCTGGGTGCCATCCGACATGGTCAGAATATTGTTAGCCGTGTCGAGATAGGCGCCGTTCGCCATCTGGATCAACGACGACGTATCGACGACTTTTGTCCCGGTCGTCGTATCGATTTGTGTGCCATCCGCCATCGTCAGGATGTTGCTGTTGGTATCGAGCGTCGATCCGTCCGAGAAGAAGATCGTTGGATCGAGCACATTTGTCGGCTGAACCGCTTGTTGCGTTGCCGACAAGGCGTCCATCGAGTCCTGAAGCTGTTGGGCACTGGTTTGCTGCGCACTCTGCGCGGCTATCTGCGCAACGAGGCTGGACATATTTGTGACGCTGTTTTGCGAAATCAGCGCGAATTGATTTGCGGTATTGGCACTAGAGCTGAGAAACGAGCTGATGCTTCCATCACCGCCGGAATTCTCCAGCATGCCCAGAAGGCCACCCTCATTCCCCTGATTTTGGATGGAAGTGAGCGCGTCGTTCAGCCAGTTTGAGGCGGAGTCCGCGTTCAGAAACAGGCTGGCTTGGTTGAGCGACGCACTGAGGATAGTCATACTGACAACGCAATTTGGACCACGAAAATAATACAGCGAAAAAATTAACAGATTCTCAATGTTAGCGACTTGCTAACCACGTGTGTTGGGTCCGGCCGATCCTAAGCCGCTCGTTTTCGCGCTCGGTTGAATCTCGACCACGGCCGTAACCCGGCGATAACTCATTAACCATGAACCTTTACGGGCCGTTGGCGGGATTGTGCGATGAATTTCCCGATCCACTGGATCACACATGTGTAACGCCAGTAAGGCAATTAGACCAGAAAGGTACGTAAGATGTCTGACATCGTTCTATCCGCAGGCGTGCGGTCGAACCTGCTGCAGTTGCAGCAGACTTCGGACCTGATCACGCAAACACAGACGCGGCTCGCGACCGGTAAAAAGGTCAATTCGGCTCTCGATAACGCGATCAACTTTTTCACCGCCCAGGGTCTCGACAATCGTGCCAACGACCTCAGCGGGTTGCTGGATTCCATGTCCAACGCCATCAATACAATTCAGGCGGCGAACAATGGCATCACGGCAATCACCAAGCTGGTGCAATCGGCACAATCGCTCGCCAGCCAGGCCAACCAGACGACCGACACCACGGTGCGGGCGACTTTGGCCTCGCAGTTCGACGCGCTCGCGACCCAGATCGGGCAACTCGCTGGGGACTCAGGTTTCAACGGCGTCAATCTGCTCGCCGGAAATACCCTGACAGTCACCCTCGACGAAACGGGTAACTCGACCACCAGCGTCGTCGGCGTCGACTACACGAACGCGCAAACGGGCCTCGGCATCGATAGCGCCGTAAGCGCCCATAACGCCTGGGCCACCACCACCGACATCAATGCTTCGTCGGCCCTTCTAACGACGGCGCTCACTTCTCTCCGGTCGGAATCCCAGACCCTCAGCGCGAACTTGTCGACGGTGCAGATCCGCCAGGATTTCACGAAGGCGACAATCAACACGCTGCAGACAGGCTCTTCGGACCTCACTCTCGCCGACTCGAACGAGGAAGGCGCGAACCTGCTTGCCTTGCAAACCCGGCAGCAGCTGTCGACCACTGCGTTGTCACTTGCTTCGCAGGCCGACCAGAACGTGTTGAAGTTGTTCCAATAAGTCGAAATCCAAGCGAAATAAAACGGCGGCTTTCGGGCCGCCGTTTTTTTGTTCGCTTCGCAATCGTGGTTAACCAATTCTTAATTTTCAGTTTTAACTGTCTATCAACCCTAACGTTTCATTATCGGCGCTAAGCGATTTGGCCATATGCAGGCAAGGAGTTTGCCATGAGTGACATTGTACTTTCTCCAGGTGTTCGCTCCAATCTTCTGCAATTGCAGCAGACATCGGACCTGATCACGCAGACGCAAACCCGCCTTGCCACCGGCAAAAAGGTCAACTCGGCGCTGGACAATCCGATCAACTTTTTCACCGCTCAAGGCCTGTCTGTGCGCGCCAACGACCTCAATTCGCTGCTCGACGCGATGTCCAACGGCATCAATACAATTCAAGCCGCCAACAACGGCATTTCAGCAATAACCAAGCTGGTGCAGTCGATGCAGGCGCTTACCAGCCAAGCGCAGCAGACTGCAGATACGACCGTACGCGCGACGTTGGCGAGCCAATTCGACTCGTTGCTGACGCAGATCGACCAGCTCGCCGCTGATTCCGGTTTCAATGGGATCAATCTGCTTGGCGGCAATGATCTTACGATCACGATGAACCCCGACGCCACGTCGAATGTGGTCGTGTCGGCCTTTAACGATACCACTGCCGGCGATCTGGCGATCAGCGCTTCACAGAACGCCTGGGCAGGCACCGCCGACATACAGGCTGCGAGCGATAATCTGAAGACTGCGCTGACGACATTGCGATCACAGGCCCAGTCATTGAGTTCCAATTTGTCGACCGTGCAGATCCGCCAGGACTTCACGAAGGCGATGGTCAATACGCTCCAATCAGGCTCAGATAGTCTCACGCTTGCCGACAGCAACGAAGAAGGCGCGAATTTGCTCGCCTTGCAGACCCGGCAGCAGCTGTCGACCACTGCGTTGTCACTCGCATCGCAGGCCGACCAGAACGTGTTGAAGTTATTCCAATAGGCGCATCCAGCTGACATGATAACGACGACGCATTTACCGCCGCGCCAGGCTAACTAGGCGGCCAAGGAGCGGCATCAAATGGGTCTCAAAGTCGAACTTAAAGCCGGTGAACGCTTCATCCTCGGCGATTCTCTGGTAACTAACGGCAGCCAGCGCACAAGATTGCTCATCGAAGGCGATGCGCCGATCCTGCGCGAAAAAGACATCATGACCACGCAGCAGGCGAATACTCCCGCCAAGCGGATCTATCTCGTTGTCCAGTTGATGTATACCGCGCGCGACCCTCGGCTTCACCATGAAACCTACTTCATATTGATGCGCGATCTCGTGCAGTCCGCGCCGAGCGCGTGGCCACATATCTCGGCGGTCAGCAATCACATCCTAGCTGGTGAAATGTACAAGGCGCTCAAGAGCGCCAAGGCCCTCATTGCTTACGAAAAGGAGCTTATTGATCATGCAACACGCGGCGCAAACCTACGGCGCGGTCGCCAAGCAAACCTCAAAACCGCGTGAGGTTGAAGCAGATCTACTTCTGACCGCGGCTGCCCGGCTGCAAGCCATCCTTGATGGCTGGGACGCCAAGTGGCCTGAGCTGGACGCAGCTCTTGTTTATAATCGCCGACTTTGGTCGATTTTCATGAGCTCAGCGACAAGCCCCGACAACCCGCTGCCGCCAGGCATCCGGCAAAACGTCGCGAACTTGGGGCTATTCGTTTTTAATCATACTCTAGAAATTCTAGCTGACCCGAAGCCCGAAAGTGTCGGTTCGCTAATAAATATCAATCGTGAACTCGCCGCGGGATTGCTTGGCCGCACCTGAGCCAAAACATCAGATCTGAAAAAAGAACCGCGGAAAAGACCGCGGTTCTTTTTTTGCCGCAGAAGTGTCTTCTGGCTTATTTGATGTAATTTACAAGGCTGGTCTGGAACAGCATCGAGGTTACCTGCATCGTTGCCTGCATGCGTGTCTGGAGCGTAAGCAGTTGCGCGCTGACATCTTCGTTCGATACGCCATCGATCTGCTGCAGGAAATCGCTCAAAGTAGCGGTCGTTTGCTGATGCCGCGTCTTTGCCGCCTGCATCGAAGTCTGAGCCGTCGCGAGGTCCGTTTCGATGTCAGCAATTGATTGGGTGCCGGATGCACTCAAATTGACGGTCAAACGCTGATCCAGCGCGCTACTCAAGGCGACCGCATTCGGATTGCTTGGCGAGACTGTTACAGCAGCAAGGGTCGCAACATTCTGCACCAGTGTGCGTATGGCATCCTCATTGGCGCGGGCACCATACGAGACCGAGAGCGATGGATCGATTTGAGCCGTAGCAGTAGAACGTGCAGAATCGGTGCCGGTCTCGCCTGTATACCAGATCACTGTATTGGCGGCTGTCCCGGCGACCATTCCCGTCGCGGCATAGAACGGCGGCGAACCGCCCACGCGTTGCGGCGGGTTGCTGGCGTCGGCATTGAAGAAATTGCTTGACGCCGCAACGGCAGACGCCGCTGTCAACGACGTGCTGGCAAGCTGTCCAACCGCTGTCGTCAGCGCGGTCTGAAAATTGGCAGCGGTTTCTGTCGGATCAGCGCCGATGGTGAACTGATTCGCTCCGGGTGGCGAAGCCGTCGTGGCCGTGAGCGTCAGGTTCTCATTTGTGCCGTCCGGCAAATTGAAGCGCATAGTGACTGTATCGCCGGGATTTGGAACGGCGGAGAAGTCAATTCCCATCGAGGCAGGTGAGCCGCTCGGCGCAGACACGGTAGCGCCGGCGACGTTCGTTGTGATGGATGCCAGTTTAAAGCCGAACGGCGATGTCGAATCCTCCGCCAGCGATACGGACGTCGGGGACGGCGAACTTATAACCAGTCGGCCTAGCCCATCGGCGCCAAGATCCGCCTGGTTGCGTTCGGCAATGAGTTGCTTGAGGCCGGCACGCGTACCGTCGCCATTGAGAATGTGGTCGAGGGTCTCTACCGCCGGCTGATCCGTGGCGCGGCCCGAAAACAGATAGCGATCGCCGGCCTGGGTGTTCAGCAATCCGAGCAATTCATCGAGGGAGGATTGCGCCGTTTGCTGCGCTACCGCGGCGCCGCTACTGTCACCGCTGACGCCGTTAGCTTGTACCATCGCGCTCTTCACTGTGCTGGTGATGTCGGACATATTACCGAGCGCAGTGTTCATAAGGTTTACGCGCGTCATGACGTTGTCGATCGTATTGTCAAACCCGCCAATCGCCGACAGCTGAGCATTCAAACTTACCGTAACGCCACGATTGATACCGAGGCCGGCATACGTTGATGATTTCAGGCCGGTGCTCAGTTGACGTTGTAAATCGTCAAACTGCGCGCGCATCTGCGTCAGCTGCTGGATTGCGAGCTGCGACTGAGCTCCGATCGATGAGACACTCATGCCTTCCTCACATATTGATCAGGGTATCAAACATATCCTTCACCGCCGAAAGAACGCGCGCGTTGGCAGAGTAGGAATTCTGCAGTGTGAGCAAGTTGGCCATCTCTTGGTCGACATTGACACCGGAAGTATCGTTGAATTTTTGCTGCAAGGTATTGAGCACCACATCCTGTCCCTGCTTAAGATTGGTAGCCGATGTGGCCGCCTCGCCTTGCTGGCTTATGACCTGGCGCAGATAGGTGCTGAGTGATCCAGTGAATGGAGCCGTGGCGGTGCCGATGCCGGTGTTGGGCGAGAACGTCAGTGAGGCACCAGTCAATTGCTGATAAATAAAATCAGGTCGTGTGCTGTCGCCCGCGGCGGTACCGGATTGAAAGATGACCAGAGAGGACGGATCAGCAGCGACCGCAGGATTCACGGCGATCCGCTCCGCCAAACCGACGCTTTGCGAACCGCGGGAAGTGATCGCCCCCGTGTACGGACTCGACCCGTCGGTAAACAGCGGAAACTCTGCGCTGCCGCCCGCCAGCGTCGTGACCGTCGCGGTTGAGGAGACCGAATTCACATCGACTGTATTGCCAGCCCCGTCGTCGAGAACTTCAAGCGTGTTCCCAGCGGGATTCGACGCGGTCATTCCCGTTCCGGTAAGCGCAGCGTTGATCTGCGCAATTACCGAACCCATTCCGCCCGAAAAATCGATGCCGACCACTGTATCGTTTGCGGTCGCAGTCGCGGTGTTGGACAGCGGCAAAGCCGACGGATCGTCGACCCGCATCAGTGTCATGGTATGCGGCGTATTTGTCAGTGTGTCAGTGTAGTTGATCGTAACCGTGTTGCCGGCTGACAGGTTGCCGATATCGATGTCGAAGCCGCTTTGCGGCGATGGAGAGACTGGCGTGCCCGCTGTTGTCTTGTCCGAAAGCGCCGAGGCCATGCCGGCTGCAAGCGAGTCGAGCTGATTTTGTGCCTGAACCAGATCCTGGTCGCGCATCGACAGGTAGGCCGCGATCGTCCCGGACCGGATTGCGTGATCTTGGATCAGGTCGATCGGCGCACCGCTTGGAGGAATGAGCGTAATCGTTCCGACCCCTCGCTGCGCGGGATTCGCGCTCCACTGCGAGGATGGCGTGATGGTACCTACGGCGTCAAAGCTCAGTTGCCCCGCTTGCGCGCCAACGAGCTGGATGCCCGAATTGGTAAAAATACTGACCTGTCCACTGTCTCCCTGAACGGCGTTGATATCCATCAGTTGCGAGAGCTGATCGATATACGAGTCGCGTTGATCCATGAGGGTCGCGGTGGCACTGTCGCCCGGCGTTGAGCCGGCGATCTGTTGATTGAGCGCGGCAATTTGGCTCATCGCCTCATTAGCCTTGTTCACCGCGTCGGAGATTCCAAGCTCTGCGTCCGCACGGAGCGCTTGGACATTGGCACTCATCTGATTGAGCTGTTGCGTCAATAATTGTGCACTGCTGACGACAGCACTGCGCGCACCTGAATCGTCCGGGCTGCTCGAAAGTGCCTGTAGCGAGGACGTGAAACTGTTGTAGACAGCCTCCAGCGAGGTATCGGAGCCGGGCTGGCCGTAGAGATTTTGCAGCTGCGAATACATATCCGCGCGCGTATCGGCATAAGAAGCGCCGGCGTTCTCGACGCGCAGCTGCCGCTGCACATACAGGTCAATCTCGCGTTGGATGTCGCTGACGCGAACGCCGACGCTTGTGTTCGCGCCGGTTGCAATCTGATTGACGACTTTCCGCGTATAGCCGGGTGTGTCGGCATTGGCGACATTGCCCGCCACCATCGCAATATTGGCTTGAGTGACCTGCAGGCCCGAGAGGGCAGAATTGAGCGCTTGAGTCAGACTCATTTGCTGATCTCACTCATTCTGCGGTCGTCGCCGACGCTCACGGGCTACTATCGAATCACATTCAATAGGTCTTGCGACATCTGGTTCGCGGTCGTGATTACCTTTGTGTTCGCTGAATAGGCTTGTTGCGTCACGATCAATTTCGTGAACTCAGTCGCGATATCGGTATTTGAAGCTTCGAGCGACTGCCCAATGATCTTGCCCGACGAACCTGCAATCGCGGGACCGGATTCATTCGTCAATTGATAGGCACCGCCATCGAGAGCCTTGAGATTGTTGGGGCTGTTGAAATGGACCAAGGGAACTTGCGCGAGCGCAACGTTTTGCCCGTTGGAGAACGTACCAATGATATTGCCTGAATCGCTCACTGCGATCGAGTTCAACTGACCGGCCGCATAGCCGTTCTGCTGCAAGTTGTTGACGGTCGCAACGCCACTCACGTTGGCGAATTGCGTGATGCCGCCTGTCGGACTGTTTATCGTAAGATTGCCGAGCGCCGTACCGTTGATCGTCACACCGTTAAGCGCAATATTGGTGACCGGTGGGTTTAATTGCCCGGTTGCATCGAATGTGAAATTGGTCCCAGCATTTTGCCAGGCAACCTGCGCCCCGGTTGCCGTTGAGTCTGTCTGATAGAACAGCTGCCAGGTATCCGTGCCGCCGGCAGCGACGCTGTCGGTCTTGGCCCATCTCATTTGAAGGTTAACTGGCGTACCAATTGGGTCGTAAATTGTTACAGAGCCACCATCGATCGACTCATTGACGAAAGTAGATACGTCACTTCCAACGACCGTTCCTGTTCCGGCAACTGTCGGATCGGTGCCGAAGTCTGTGGGATTGAGAAGTTCGGAGTTCGGAGTCGTGGCGGTAAATGCGTTTGTGGCCGGATTTGACGGGAGGTTTATCCCGTAATTCACCTGACTGGTTGCGCTGGCAGGCAAAAAATTTCCCTGGAATTGCAAGGGAGCGGCGACACTGCCAACCGGGTTGCCCGTCGTGGGATCGATTGGAATGCCTTCAAGGAAATAACCGGCGCCATTGACCAGATAACCATTTGCGTCCAACTGGAAGTCGCCGCGGCGTGTATAGCTGTCGATGCCTCCAAACAACGGCTGATTGCCGTTGGAACCCGTCGGCGCCTGCACGACAAAGTAACCATTGCCGTTGATCGCCATATCTGTAGTCGACGTCGTGCTCTGAATGGTTCCCTGAACGTTGTTCGTAGCGCGGGAATTTGCGATCACGCCGCCGGCGATTTGGCGCGTCGGCACGGAATCTCCCGGGATGAGATCCTCGAAACTGGTGTCGATCCCTTTGTAGGCCGTCGTTTGAGAGTTCGCGATGTTGCCGGATATGTTTTGCATCGCGAAGGATTGCGCCTGCAAACCACTCACTGCAGTCGTAAGAGCGTCGAACAAACCCATGACTTCATCTCCACAAACGAGACACACGTCGCCCCGGCTGGGGCTTCAAAAACAAATTCGCCAATAGACGGTGGCAAGCGCTGTGCCACAGAATTAAATAAGCTTTATCAATGGCTTATAAGGAAATGGCAGCCTCACCGGGCCGCCGCTTATGGTTCTTTCTGCCGCCAACGCGGCAGATTTTGCCGACCGATCAGGAGGCAGAAGCGGCTTGCGGCAGGAACTTCATCGCCACGCCGTTCATGCAATAACGCAATCCCGTTGGCGGTGGTCCGTCGTCAAACACGTGGCCGAGGTGACCGGCACAGCGTGCGCAGTGGACTTCGGTGCGCGTCATAAAAAACGAACGATCGGTCGTCGTCTCCACCGCGTTGCTCAGCGGCTGGTAAAAGCTGGGCCAACCGGTGCCACTCTCAAACTTTGTATCTGACGAAAACAGCGGAAGGTCGCAGCCGGCGCAAGCGAATGTTCCCTTGCGCTTCTCTTTGTTGAGCGGGCTGCTCCCGGCACGCTCGGTGCCGTGTTGACGCAGTATCATGTATTGGTCTGCCGTAAGTCGCTGACGCCAATCCATGTCGGAAAGTTTGCGATAGTCGGTGGTTTCTGTGGTGGTCATAGGTCCTGCCATGCCAGATCGACCGGTAAAGGCGAACATTGAAACCGCTGCACCGCCAGTCAGTAAAGCGCGCCGGTTCATCATCTCATCGGCCCTCCATTTGCGCATCTACACACCAACGGCCGGTACCCACCAGATATAGCTATTCCAAATAAACGCCATTCAACTTGTCATCACCAATCTATCACGTTGATGCGAGGGCGGTCCCCGCCATGACCGCGGTACGGATTGAACCGCCCTAGGCGACAGCCAGGCGGCCCAAGCGAAGGTGGTTTTCCTTCCCGGGCTCGAGCCACAGGCGGCTGTCCGGGCGGATCGGATACGAATTGTGCCACGCCTCGAGCTTTTCCCGATAAAGCGAAATATAGGAGTCGTCGGACAGCGTTTCGATGTTTTCCAGATCAAGGCCCATACCGATCTCGTGATAAACATCCAGATTGTGCAAATCCGGCACAGGCAACGCGCCACGTCTGAAGTCGCTCCACATCTGCCGGTACAGGTCTTCAAGGTCGCGGACAAGTCGCGGCGTATCAAACAGCAGACAGCTATCCCGCCCTGCGACAAGCTTTGCCTTCATTGCGGCGAGCTGTTCGGGGTTGTGCGCGAGTTCAATTGCCTTCGCCACACAGGCTTCAGGTGTGGGACAATCGAGTTCGCCCAATCCAGCCGCGTGGACAACACTTGCACACACCCTGGAGGCAAACGTTCTTCCGGCGAACGTGACGATTGGAACGCCCATCCAGAGAGAGTCGGCGGCCGTGGTGTGGGCCCCATAAGGACTGCTGTCGAGAAACAGATCAGCGAGCGGGTAGCGCGCGAGATGCTCCGCGTTCGGCAGTTTCTTGGCGAACACAATGCGGTCCGGCGCAATTCCGGAGGCAGCCGCGGTTTCGCGCACCCGCCCGTCGGCTTCGTCAGTGGCACTGAGCAGCCAAAGTACACTGTCTGGGACACTGCCCAGGATCATCATCCAGCGCCGGAAGGTGCGCGCGGTCGTCTTGTGCATGCCATTAAACGAGCAAAAGACAAATTTGTCGTCGGGAAGGCCTACCTCGGCGCGCAAGGGGCGCCGCTCGGCTACGAGGCGCTTGCGATCATTCGGCTGATAGCACGGCAATCGCAGCACTTTCTCGGAAAAATAAATTTCGTGCTCGGGTGGGACAATCTTGGAATCGGCAATGATGTAGTGGTGATAAGGCGTCCCCATCGTGCCAGGAAAGCCGAACCAGTTCACCGCAATGGGTGCTGGCTTTCGGGCAAATACACCGGTGCGGGCGTCCTTCGTATATCCATTCAAGTCGATGAGTATGTCGATTCCGTCCGCGACGATTTTTGCTGCCGCCCGGTCGTCATCTAAACCATTGATGTCAGCCCACTGATCGACGGAACTCTTGATTCTCTGCTGTGTCGCGTCGGTGCGACTGACGCCGCAATAGTAGGCGAAGATTTCAAACTTTTCGCGGTTGTGTTGCTCGATGACGTCGGTCATCGCGAAGCCAACGGCGTGCTCGCGCAAATCGGACGACACGTAGCCTATTCGCAGTTTGTCGGGATCGCGCGCCCCCGCCGGCGTACGCGCCGTGACCTTCGGCATATCCGTCACGGATTTTCCGTAGTGATACGCTTTCGCCAACTGGAACACGGGGTCGTCGGCGAGGCATTGAAGGGACAGCGACGATATTCCGGTCAAAAGATCTTTTCGGCTCACGCGATCCCACTCGGCAATTACGGGCCATTTGCACTGTCGCTGGCGCAATGAAATCCAATGCTGCACGACTTTGGTCTGATGCGGATTGATATCCAGACTTTGCCTCAGGGCGTCCTCGGCGGGAGCATCATTGTTCGCGCTCTCCAAAACACGGGCAATCTGTTCCAGCGCCGAGATTTTGTGAGCGACAGTTTCACCGTTAACGACGGCAAGATTCTGAACAAGCTTGAGCCACTGCGTTACAGCTGCACCGGGTTGCCCGCTGTCCTCAAAAACACGGCCAAGATTTATGTAACTTGGATAGAAGTCCGGTTTGAGCCGGATGCACTCTTGCAGGGCGTTTATGGCGCCCGCCCGATCGCCAAGATCGGCAAGCACAACGGCAAAATTGAAATACGCCGCGTGCAGGAGGTTGTCGTCGGAATTGTGCGCAATCCAGGCTTTGTATAGTTCGGCAACAAACTGTTTCTGCCCGCAAGAATCCAGCCGTGTCGCGCAGCTAATCAGATCTGCGATCGATAGCTGGTGGCTTATTGCCCGTTGGACCGACTCTTTAAAGAAATCCGTCGCGGCTTTGAAGTCGACCAATTCGGGCTGCATGACGACGTCCTATAAGCGTTGATGTTGCGAACGCGATTCGGCCACGAGCCGTTTCAGGAAGCGCGATACGCTACGCTACAGTACGTCCTGGTTCGGGCTGCCCGGGGCCCAAAGGGCGGGCCCAAGGCAGGTTTGACGAACCAACTCACTATCCGACGAGGGTTACCAAGGCATCCAACTGGGCGATCGTCATTGCCGCGATCTGCGTCGTTGTGAATGCATTGCCCTGCGTCGTTGTCAACGAGCTGATCTCGGTCGTTGTCAGACCGCCGATCGCAGCCACGCTAATCGACGGAATACCCGTGGTGCTGGTAAGCGCATCAAATTTAGGCGTCGTCAAGCCGTTGATTTGTGTACTCGTCAACCCGCCGACCTGAGTACTGGTAAGTGCGCTGATCTCCGTTGTCGTCAACTGGCCGAGCTGAGCAACCGACAAGGCTGCGATCTCGGCGGCGGTCAGGGTTGAGACCTGCGCGGCGGTGAGTTTACCGAACGTGGTGGTGGTCAGGCCCCCGACCTGCGCCGTGCTCAGCTTGGCGACGCTGAGCGCGTCAAGGTTGGTGGTGCCAATGCCGTTGAGCTGGG
>DASPNW010000035.1:0-74910 GCA_035626335.1 Pseudolabrys sp. | reverse complement strand
TGGCGAACCCACCAGCTTGCGAAGGAGTTCTAATTGCTTTGGCCAGAGCCGAGCTGCAATCACGCTTACCCCAGTGGCGTTGCCGCCCGGTCGGCTCACGCTGGCAACGACGCCGAGTTCGACTAGGTCGCCCCCAGTGGCAAATACTATCGGGATCGAAATTCCTGCTTTTAATGCTTTTATCTTTACGTCAACGGCACCGGCGAAAAGCACGGACACACTATGGCGAACCAAATCTATTGCCAGTTCCGGCAGCCGGTCGAATTGTTCATCGGCCCACCGATATTCGATCGAAACGTTCTGGCCATCTATGTAGCCGGCTTCGTTCAGACCCTCACGAAAGGCCTTCACCAGATGCCCATCGGAATTCAGCGATCTGCCACTTAGGAATCCGACCACCGGTATCGTCGCTTGCGCCCATGCAGCGATCGGACAGGCGATTGCTGAACCAGCAACAGATTTAATGAAATCTCGCCTGCGCACAAACCCACCCCGGAAGCCTACGCCAATTGTCAAACTTAGCAGATTGTCTTGCGAGGTTAAGGCCATCCATGTCCGCTTTGGGTCACAAGCGGACATCGCGTGGCGCTGAAGCTATTACAAATATTGTTCTATAGGGGCATCTCCGACCGTCACGTAGATGAGTGCTCCCTGAAGCCGCGTGATGATTTTGTTGTTTTCTGCCGGATCGACGGTGATGCAGCCGAGGCTCCGCCCCAGCATGCCGTTATTCTTGGCGCGATAAGCAGCCGTCGTGTACCAGTTCGGGTGGATGACCCATTTATACGGCGGCGTGTGGTTGATGTAACGATTGTACGGGGCCACGCCCTCGAGTACGCCAACGATCATGTTTCGATAAACGGTTTTGTCGTAGCGATCCACGATTGTCCGGTAATGGTCCGTCACCTCGGGAGGCGCGGGCAAGGTCTTGAGCGGGCCCAGCGGGACCATGTTCAGGTCCCGCTGAAAGCCTTTGAATTTGGTGGCTCTCGCGTGGGGCCCATTGCTTCTTCCATGCGCCGCGAAGTGGGCGGTGACCTGGCCTGATGTGAAATCCAAAAGGTAGAATCTCTTGTTCGCCGACGGCTGCGAGATGTCGAAGACCGCGAACACGTCTTTTTTGGAGAAAATCGGCTGCCGTGAGATCGCAACGGCGCGCTGAATTGCGGCTACCGGAGCGTCGAGCTGCTCGACCTGTTGCAAAAGGGAATCGAGTTTGCCAGCAAAGTCATCCTGCCTCGTAGTGCCCGCCGGGAGAGTGGCTTTTGACTGCGCGCGCGCCGCCAGCGGAGATGCCGCCGCACCGACCAAAACACCGAGAAATTCCCGCCGCCTCATCCTCGCCTCCGACTCAGACTGGGCATCGTAACGGCTCAATGGAGTCCTTTAATAGGGGTCGCAATCGGCTTCGCTACCTCAACATGAAATCTTGCCTAATGTCCGCTATGGGTCGAAAGCAGACGCGTGCAGCGCACAAGCCCATGTCGGCTAACGGCCAATAGCGGACACCACTGCACCCGCTTTACGGCCGGCAGTCGGCATGACCCTAAGCCAAGGAATAATTAGACACTCTTCCTGCGTGCCAACACGTACAGCACCGGCAAGAGCGCGGCATGGACCAGTGTGATGATGAGCAATAGCCCGAAGTTATTTTTCGAGGTATTCCCCGCACTAATCGCCTCGTGGAAATGCCCGTAGGCAACGCCGATCGAAAAAAGACTGAGGTAGCCGACAACGGGTCCCTTGAAATCCAGCGAGCGCCAGAACGAAACAATCGCGACGATACCAATAGAGGCGTCCGCTACGCCGATCTCAAACTGGAAAGGGCTGACCTGCCAACCAATGCTCGCAGCCGCAATATGCGGATGTACGATGTGGAAGAAGCCCGCCCACGTGTACGCGATACCCGCCGAAAGAAGCAGCCATCCCAGAAGCCGAGCAGGAAAATAAGTCGGGCTTTTTGTAACTCCCGCGAACACGAAAGCGGCCACGAATAAGATGGCCGGCAAATTGCTTAGGACAAATTCAATTGTGCTCTCAATCATAGTACGCGGGCGCCATCTTTAAGGTATCGCGTTGCGCCTTGTCATGATTGATCCAGAGCTGCGCCTTTTCCTTGACCAGCAGGTCGGATATGCGCTGCATCGAGGCCAGTGTCTTGTCCTTGTCCGTATTGCCTGAAGGTACGCCACGATTTTCCCAGTTGCTCTTGAAGTGAACGGCATCGCCCGAGAGCACGAGAGCACCGGTGTTTGGCAATTTCACCAGCAACGATTGGTGGCCGGGCGTGTGACCCGGTGTCGAAATGATTGTCACGCTGCCGTCACTGAATACGTCGTAGTCTCCTTCCAGCTTGGTCACCGGGTGTTCCGCCTTGAAGCGCCCGACGCCGAGCGGATTCGGCCACTCATATTCGACTTTTTGCACCAATAGCATCGCCTGCGGAAACAGCTCTACATTGCCGATGTGGTCGGGATGGGTATGCGATATGGCGACATACTTGATGTCGGCCGGCTTAACCCCCAGCGATTCAAGTTGCGAGGCAAGTGTCTTCGGCCGCCGCCAGTGGGTCATGCGCGGATCGGCAGGCGCCAGACCATCGGGCATGGCGGCCACTGCGTCAGTTATCCCGGTGTCCCAGAGCAGCCAACCTTGCGCGTGATGAATGAGATAACAATTGTCGACGAAATCCATCGATTTGCCGACATTGACTCCGGGCGACCAGCGAGAGATGTCGCCTGCTACCCCTTCGCCGCAATTGAGGATGTAGAGCTTATCGACGCCAGACTTGCTCTGCGCGAAGCTCGTCGAAGCAAAAACCAGCAGCGCCGCCACCGCGGCAAAACAAATGCCCGATCTTTTCATGGTCGACCCCGGATACATTGACCTGCGCCTAAGCTAGCCGATGGTTCATCCCCTCGGAAGCCGCGGACGAGGCTTGGGACTTACCCCAACGAATGTCGCTTTGAGTCACAAGCCGACATGTGCGTGCGCCGCAACAAGCCCATGGTCGGCGGGGACGTTCGCTCGTTCGTCACGGGAACCGGGCTGATGTTTCTTACATTACGTACACATCCGTAATTGACGTGCCGACAGCGCCGGCAATCGTAAGTGGGCATGTAACGGGGAGACACAACGTGGACATGATCACAGGCGTCATGCTCTTTATAGTCGTCGCGGTCGTTGCAGTCGCAGGCTTCTATGTGGTGAAGCCCGAGAAATAACACAGGGACTGCTCACCCGTTTCGAAGCGGGCATTGACCTGCCGCGTTGCCCGCGAAAACGGGAGACCCCTCGCCTATTCGATCATTTCGTCGGCGCGGGCCGGACTTATTCGATCACCTGATCAGCGATGGCGAGTAGAGAAGCGGGCACAGTGAAGCCGAGTGCCCTCGCGGTCTTCAGGTTGATCACCAGATCGAATTTGGTCGGCTGCACCACAGGCAGGTTATCGGGTTTGGTCCCGCCGAGTATTTTCCCGGCGTAAATACCAGCCTGGCGGTACGCTTCCGCGAGATCACTGCCATAGCTTGCGAGCCCACCCGATTCCGCAAACTCGCGAAGAAAGTAGACACCGGCCACCCGGCCCTGCGCCGCGGACGATATGATCTGGTCTCGCCGATTTACGAAAAACGGGTCGGCAACAAGAATGAACCCCTTGATGTCATCTTTTCTAAAGGCCGTGAATGCGTTTGCGAGCTCAACTTCGTTGCTGACGTTGTAAATCTTGATCTGCTCATTGAGGGTGTGAGCCGCCAACTGGACAGCCTTTATTTGCACATTGGCATCAGCGTTTTTCGGATTCACAAGGACGGCCAAATTTCTGCCCGTTGGAGCGAGCTGGCGCATTAGCTCGATCCGCTTTGATTCCAGTTCGGCCACCTGCAGATTTATGCCTGTTGCGTTGCCGCCTGGCCGGTTCAGGCTTTTCACCAGTCCGAGTTCAACCGGGTCTCGACCAACCATGAACACGATAGGGATCGTTGTCGATGACGCTTTTGCCGCGGATGCGGGCGGGTCTCCGCCGACCGTCACAATGACCGCCGCGCGGCGCGATACCAAATCAGCCGCCAGCGCCGGAAGCCGATCGTAGTGGCCATCGGCCCAACGAAAATCGATCTCGACGTTTTTGCCTTCGGTGTACCCGGCACTCTGGAGCCCATTTCGAAAAGCGGCAATTGGACCAACGAGAGCCGCGGCCGACAAACTGCTCAGGAAGCCTACAATCGGGATTGCCGGTTGCTCAGCATGCGCCGCAAAAGGCCACGTTGTGAGCCCCGTTAAAAATGCAAGAAATTCACGCCGCCTCATTTGCCGCTCCGGACGCCCCGCTAGTCGACGTTCTGAGCGTCTCTGTACATGACCTTGTGACGGGTCTCCGCCACCCAGGCGTCGATCTGTGCGTCGGTCATGTAGTGCGCTTTGTCGAACTGGTTCCAGTTGGTGATGTCGCTCAGGCTCTTCTTCCAGCGCTTGTACGGGGGCTTGGCCGGCGGCCCGAAGCACATGATGTCGAGCACCGACAGCTCGTCGGGAATGCCGAGCAAGGGCTTCATCGCGCGCTGCGCCTTTTCCTGGCCTATGGCGGTCACCCACCAGACGTTGTAGCCGAGCGCGGTGGCGGCGAGGTGTGCCGACATCGTGGCGGCCGCCACGCTCTGCAGCAAGATCCGTTCGGCGTTCTCCTTGTACATCCTGTCGAGCTCGGAGCCGTCGTTCAGAACCGGGAACGCCTTGACCCAGCGGAAATCACTGGCGACGACGATAAGCCCCGGCGCCGTGGCGAGCCCACGATAGTCGGGTGTCGGAAATTTCATTTTCAGCTTGGCCCGGACGACCTGCTCTTCCCGGAAGTACTCCATGATCCTGTTCTTCAGATTCTGGTTGGTGACGACGACGAAGTGCCAGGGCTGAGCGTTGGCCCCGGAGGGCGCGTGACGCGCCGCCTCAAGGATCATCTCGTAGTGCTCGCTGGGGATGATATGGCTCGGGTCGAAAGCGCGGGTCGTGATCCTGCTCCTGACGACCTCCATGAGGGCGTCGTATTTCGTCCGGTCGCTGAGATCATGTTTGGCCGTAGGTACGACTTCCGGCATAGCTTCCTCCACGTCCGATGGTAGCCGCGACGATAGCACCTCGTCACGATGCATGCTTTCCTAAGAGAGCACCGGAATGTCTACGACAATGCGATAGCGGCGAGCCGTTTATTGCAAACGGCCCGCCGCTCGGAGGCATCTCGTAGCTTTATTGAAGGAAAAGTCATTCATTGGCGCGCCAGCCGATACCGTCAGGGTCAACGCGCGTCCGCTTTGGGTCAAAACAGACATTTGGGCCACAACGGGCGGCGTCCGCTTTAACCCCAATAGCGACCGCAAAAACGGACTGCCGCAAACCGTCACGCCCCGTAATATCTGCTATGGGCCGATAGCGGGACATCACTCAGGCATTGGGTCGATGCCATCAGGCGTGGGCCGGTTATAAAGGACGGTCAAAAGCATATTGCCGGGCTCTGACGTTGCGTCCGTGCGAAAGGCCGCAACCTTGCCGTCAACGCCGCTCGAATACTCCGCGACCACCTCACCGAATGCATTGCGCTGGACCGCGATCTTTTGTCCGGCCGTGACTTTGTCGTTCAGTTTGATGAGAAACTCAACGAAGCCACCGCGGGTCGCGAGCACGCCGTGACCGCTGTTGCCGATAAAGAGACCGGAGTCCTTGCCGGTGCGGCCCATCGGTCCGGCGATGATCCTATGGTGCTTGAGCACGTTCATGGTCCCTTCCACGAACAAGGGAATCATGTCGTGATCCAGAATGCGCGCCGCGCCGATTTCCGGGGTGAATGCAGGAATGCCGGCGTCTATGCACGCGTTGGCGAGTGTGCCTGGGTAGGCCGGATTGTCGAAGATCTGATCAATCGGAAACAGCTCCGCCATCGCGCGTACTTCGGGCAGGTCCATGCGCGCAATATGGAGCGCAGTCATGTCAATGCCGGTCGTCGAAGTATGAAAGTCGATGGCGTAATCGGCATTGGGCTTGATGAGCCTGTTGAATAGCATTCCGGCGTGTCGAGATGGAGCCGTCAGGCCATTTTCGTTGCCCGGCCACTCGCGATTGAGATCGATCAAGTCGGCGCCTCTCCCCAAGTTCGGCCATCTACGCGCCATGCCTTCCATAGCCGGGCGTGACACATCGAGAACGGCCAATACCGCGCCCGACATTTCAACCGGATTAAGCGTGTCCATGACAGTCTGTATCATGCGGACCGGGCTGATCTCGTCGCCATGCACACCGCTGACGAGTGCGACGCGTTTGCCCGGTCTCATCCCCTTCGCGACCATTGTCGACACGTACCAACGCTGACCGGTGGTCGTCTCCACGCCTTGAAAAAAGAACAGGCTCTTCTTACCGGGCTCCAGATCATCGACGTTAAGCGCGCTGATGACCTTTTTTCCGTCGATCACGTCGCCCGTGTAGACCGTTCCTCGCGATGCGGCAGCCGCTTGCGCGTTCGCAGGATCGGTGTTCGCCGCGAGCGCAGCTGACGCCCCGATGGCAGCGGTTATGAAATGGCGGCGATCGAGGCCATCCCACTTTGGATCGTCAGACATGTGGTAAATCCTTTCATGTTACGATTGCGCGGCGTTGCGGTCGCTTAATTCTAGCTTGGGCGATCTTTGTGGCGCTACATTGCTCAATCGATTGGGCATGGCGCCACACAGCCGCATCGATGGCTTGGGAATGCTGTGCGGGGATGTCCGCTTCGAGCCAAAACAGACATCGACGCCGCAACACGCGGTGTCTGCTTTACCTCCAATAATGACGGAAAGAGCGCATTCGACGGCACGAAGCCGCATGCCCGCTGAAGGGCCACACGCGCGAGCAAACGGCTTCCGACGGCGATCTTAAATTGCGCGGAGCGCCGCCATTCGCCAATCTGGCCTGACGTCGAACCCCTCTTTGCACCGCCTATTGGCGCAGAATTGGTGACCGCTCGAGGTCAGGATCAATTCATCGCCGCATCCGGCGCAGATGAACATCGGTCGTAATCCGGCGTCGTGTTCTTCGGCTTCCACCGCTTTGCTCTCTAAAAAAATCCGCCGGATGTCCGGCGGATTGGTAAGTGGTGTGCGGCGCTACGCGAAACGATTTCCGCGCCGGAGATCTCCGTTAACCCAGGACGCGAACGCGCTTCCGCGCGTCGGCTCGGAGTTTTGATTGTTCGCTTAGGGCAAATCGGTCATCGCCGTCTTGCTATTTCCAGCCAAAGATTTGGCAGATATTTCCATCTCTCGAATGCCGGGATACCGAAATACCGTCGCCGTATTCGGCAAGAACGAATGCGCCGCTACGTATGTCTGCTGGAGGCCAATAGCGGACATGTTCGGTGCAACGAGCGATGTCGGCCAAGGGCAAAAATCGGACATATGCATTGCAAAAGAGCCATGTCCATTTTACCCCCGATAGCGCACTTTGCCCTGCACTATCCCATGTCTACTCTGGACCAAGAGCGGACATCGGCATTCGCACGAACCGGAATCGTCATGTGGTCTCGCCTGCTGCTTCTTGCCCTGCTTCTGCCGCCCGCTCCCGTCCTGGCCGGCGCCAAGGAGAACATTGCGGCGCTCGCTTCATCGGGCCTGGTGCTGGTCGTGGACGCTGATGGCAAAGAGTTGGTGGCCCAGAACGCTGACCAGCCTTTCGTCCCCGCCTCGGTCACCAAGATCGTAACCGCCTGGCTGGCGCTGGAGGTCCTGGGCAGTGACTACCGCTTCCAGACCCGCTTCTACCTGGACAACAACCGGGTGCTGTACGTGCGCGGCGGCGGAGACCCCTTCCTGATCTCCGAAGAGCTCGCTTTGCTCGCGCCCCAGCTGGTCGCCGCGGTCGGCAAGCAGCCGCTCGCCGGCATCGTGCTCGACGCGAGCTACTACCCCGCTGATCTCCGCATTCCGGGCATCGAGGCCAGCAAGGAATCCTACGATGCCCTGAACTCCGCCCTGGCTGTGAACTTCAATACGATTTACGCCGAACGCAGCGCCAACAGCGTCGTCTCCGCCGAAAAGCAAACCCCGATCACTCCGCTGGCAATCAAACAGTTCCGGGCGCGGGGCCCGAAGGGCCGCGGCCGCATCAGCCTCAGCCAAGACCCTGCGGTGAGCCTGCAATATGCCGGCGAGCTGATCGCCGCGTTCATCGCGCAGTCGGGCGGCAGCGTAAAGGGCCCGATTTCAACCGGACCCGTGCGCCAGGGTCTGGAGCCTGTCTATGTTCACCGCCAGTCGCGCACCCTTTCGGAGATCCTCGTTGAACTGCTCCGCGCCTCGAACAACTACATTGCCAACCAGGTCTTTCTCGAAATCGGCGGACACCGCCTGGGCGGCCCCGTCAGTCTCGAAAAATCGCTGCAGGTCGCGCACGAGATACTCGCCGCGCACGGCCTCGCCGACGCCATCCATCTCGAGGAAGGCTCGGGCATCAGCCGCGGCAACCGCTTCACCGCGCGCGGCCTTGCCAAGGTGCTGGCCCTTTTTGCACCCCACGCCGACCTGCTCCACGGCCACGACGGCGGCACGAATAAGACCGGATCGCTCGAAGGTGTCCGTACACTGGCGGGCTACACCGGCACTTCCACGCACGGACAAGTACGCTTTGTGATCTCGCTGCGGAGCAACAGCGACGCAATGCGCTTCGAGCTGCTCCGGGCCATCCGCTCCGCGCTATAGCCGCGCGTCACCACCCGCCGCACGCCGCCTCATTCGCTGCCCCGAGGCTCAAGACGACACGCGAGCGCGCACGTCGCCTTTCACTTCGCTTTTGATTGCAATTCCTTCACGAGCGCCCAAGCGGCTGCCACGAGCCTGTCCCGCGGTTTTGCCTTGCAGTAATTATCAATCCACGCATACATCTCGTCGCCTGTTCTTGAGACGAGAATATCGGGTCCATTCGGCCTCGACAGGTTTGATCCCGAAATAAATCCGTCGATCCAGGCCTGCGCTTGATACTGGTTATCTTTGAGATTTTGATTGCGGAATTCTGACCAGTCGTCACAGGTAATGGTTCCTGCTCCAAAGATGTTTTGGGCGGTGGCCGCGTTTGCCCCAAAAATTGCGAAGGTGCATAGCATTGCTATCCGGATCATTTTTCACCTTCGACCGATTGTTTCCAGCCAAGCATACCGCATGATCGCCTTAAGCTTCCAAGAAAGATGATGTCCGCTTCAGGTCATTCGCGGACATTTCGTGTCGCCAATCAGGCGCAGGCCACAACCGATTGTCACGCGCTTATCGGACTTCGCCGAGTTACCGAAAAGAGAGCCTGATCTCAAGGAAATCTCAAGGGAAAATAAACTTCGCCTCAAAGCCACCGGTCGCTTCCGCTGATATTTATCTGCCGGGGGCGATGGAGGTATGAATGATAAATATTTTCCTCTTTGGATATTTGATGGCGCTTATGCCATCACTAATCGCGCTGGCTTGGTTCGTTTGGCGCGCTTCGCCATTTAAACAGGAAGGTGGCGGGAACGAGTCGCACCAAGAACGCGTGCAGCGTCTGAAATACCGTTCCTGACGCGCTAGCCAAATGAGAAGTCGGGACGTGCGGCTCGACAGGCTTCACCTGGCATTGTCCGGATCGTCATAAAGCACGCACCATTTTGGCCGCGCTTGATTCGACCGCGAACAACTGCTTTTGCAGATTTCCGACGTGCAAATCATTAGCCCAATTTTCTGGTCAGTCGCGTCTTTAAGGATAGCGGCGGAGCCAGATGAGGATTGCTTTTCGGAAACCAACGGGCGGTCCTGCGGAAACGAATAGCCGGTTGAGGCGTATCCAGCCAGAATCAAAACGAGGAATACGCGTGCCAGCTTGATCATAACTTTGACCGCTCAATTTGAATGGGCGCGGGGCCGCCGGTGATTGGGGTGGCCCCCGACGACCCCGCTAAGCGAAGGCTCGAATGGGGAACGGACCATCGCCTGATTAGAAATTCTATCTGCGAAGGCGATTCAGCGGCCATTAATTCGATCGATATCGTGATCAAACAAGGTTAAGGGCGGCCGCGGACGTAAGCGCCTGAGAATTGAAAATAAAGAGTATTAACAAGTCAGTTGAGACAGAATTTATGCCTTGGCGTTTTGATTTAGTGCAAGTTGCGAAAGCGGTCTGTGGTAACATTCTTGTTGGGCGGGGGCGCTAGGAAATAGCGATGAGCGAAATCGCTCGTCAAGCTACGCCTACAAAGTGCCCGCGCGCGCCGTTCTTTCGACGAATTTGGCCGCAAGCAGCAATCGCTCTTGGATTGGGTCTCACCACGGCCTGGATGTGTTTTTTGGGATACGAGATCATCAAACTAATTGAGATCACAATCTGAAGCGTTACACTCCTTAGAGTCCGCTCGGGGCCTCCCCGCTGCTACTTCGCACAAAGCTTGTCGAGCCCCTCGAGCGCCAGACTAATATCCTGACCGTCTTTCGAATTCGGGTCGATATCCTGAAGCCCGCCCATTAACGCTACGTAATCGGGACCAAGTTTCGTCGCCAGTTCTTCCATTTTCTGATTCAGCTCATCGATTCTCTTCAGGTCTTTTTTCTGCTCGGCCTCCTCGATCTGGTCACCGAGCTTACCGATATCGCAGTAGGTCTGCGTCTTCGCCTTGTCGCTGCTGATAGTTTTGACAAGTTTTTGCGCAGCCGCCACTTTGGTCGCTGGCGCAGCCGGTGCAGCTTTCGGAGATTTCGGCGGGTTAGACGCCTGAGCCCGCGCGCACACCGGCACGGTGGCGATTACCAAAACTGCGACAATCAACTTGAAATTCATGAACGCTCCCCTTTCTGCGGGTTCACAAGCTTATCAGACTTGGGTGCCGTGGAAAGGATTGCCGCGCCAGGCGGCCAATGTCCGCTCTGGGCCAATAGCGGACATCAATCCGCTATTCGGTCACCTCGTTTGCGCACGTCGATGTCGGATAAAAAGGCCAAGGACAAGAATGAGAGTAGCTGCGAGCAGGAAACTCGCGACCACCTTGGTGTGATGCGCCATTCTGATAATGAAGGCCAGATGCTCGCTGAAATAGGCAGGGGCGAACACCCAAACCGTTACCCAGAGCGCCGCCCCCACCGCATCGAGCAGTACAAAACGCCACCAGGACATTCCCAATATTCCCGCCACGATCCCGTTGAGCTGGCGCAGAATGCTAAAAAAACGGGCGAACATTACTGTCGCAGAGCCGTAACGGACATAGACATGCTCGATCCCGCTGAAACGTTCGCCGCTGAGACCGACCTTTGCGCCGTAGCGCAAAATGGTCCCTCGTCCGAGCTTTCTGCCGACCAAAAATCCTAAATTGTCGCCCAGCACAGAGCCGACCCACGCCAAGATTAAGAGAGACGGCAAAGACATCTCTCCGCGGCCGGCCAACACTGATGCAAAAATCAATAACGACTCACCGGGGACCGGCGCACCGATAGCCTCGATCGCCAGAATCAGCATGACCGCAAATGCGCCATAGTGGCGAACGAAGCCTTCCAGGCCTGCAACGAGATGGGCTACTTCTTCCATGGCGCTGCGTCATCACGCACGGTTTAGACCTTCGCGTCGTGCCGCCCCCGAGGGTTGGACATGACATCGTAACAATCCCCACCGGGACTCTGGAAGAGGTCAAACGGAAGCGGGCGATGTCCGCTAAGCGCTAACCGGCCGCGCTCACTTGTGCAGTCCGGGGCATCAATGCCGCAAGAACGATTGCCACAAGGAATAGCGCCGGCACATCCGCTATCAAATGGCCGCGTTCGGCTGGATCATTGAAGGACTGAACGCCCATGATCGCGCCGTGAACCACGCTCGACCAGATGGTAAACCAGATAATGCTCTTGTGTGCGTAGGGATCTCGCGACGCAATGAGCAGAAATACGCCAAGCGTCGCGTACACGCCGATAATCATCAGCAGATAGTGGGAATGTCCGTGGCCCCATGTCCAGCCCGAAGGCCACACGATGCCCAATGTATATATGCCAAATATGAACGTCAGACCGATGACGATCAGGGCGATACGGAGAAAAAGCAGGCGATTCGCATCAGACATGGTTGCGTCTCCCGTATAACATTCGCATCAAGTCGTTCATTCGACCGGATATCAAACCGCGCCCTGAAAGAATTTGCCAGCAGCTTGATTTGCTCTTGAGATACGCTTGATTATTTCCTGACAGGCAAAAAAACGCGGCGCCGGCCCATTAACGAAACCGGCAGCCTTGGCAGGCGCGCGCGGCTGAATCAGGTTATTTTCCTGCCGAATCGTTCAAGCAGGACACCGCCATGCTGCCTCGCCTCCTTCGTCTTTTCGTTTTCGCCTCCGCCGGCGTTGTCTTCGCGGCCTTGCCCGTGCGCGCCGCGTCCGAAAAGGTCCAATACAGCGGCGATGCGAAGCCAGGCACCATCGTGATCCAGAGCGGCGAACGCAGCCTCTATCTCATCACCGGCAAGGATCAGGCGCTCAAATACCCGGTCGGCGTCGGCCGCTCCGGCCAGCAATGGTACGGCAACACGCGCATCGCCAGCAAACACATTAAGCCGGCGTGGAAGCCGCCTGAATCGCTGCGCGGCAAGCGCTCGCCGGACTTCTATATCGAATCTGGTTCGCCGCGAAATCCGATGGGCGCGGCGGCGCTGGTGCTTGCCGACAACGAACTCGCCATCCACGGCACCAACAACCCCGCCTCGATCGGCGGCTTGGTATCCGCGGGCTGCATCCGCATGCACAACAGGGACATCATGGACCTGTACGGCCGTGTCTCTGTCGGCACGCGGGTCGTGTTCGTAAAGTGAATTGCTTTCTTACGGACAATCGCGCTGTT
The DNA here is from genome assembly GCA_035626335.1 of Pseudolabrys sp. Taxonomy (GTDB): domain Bacteria; phylum Pseudomonadota; class Alphaproteobacteria; order Rhizobiales; family Xanthobacteraceae; genus Pseudolabrys. The sequence goes on along the minus strand of DASPNW010000035.1, from coordinate 62,062 downwards.
GCGATGTCTATTGCCGCCGGTGCTCAGTTCACCGTGATGCGCATGCTGCCGATATTTTCGACCATACAGGTCATCACATCGCCCGACGCCACCGGCCCGACGCCCTCCGGCGTTCCAGTCATGATCACGTCGCCTGGATACAGCCGATAGGCTTGCGAGGCATAGGCGACCAGTTTTGGGATATCGAAGATCAGCGCGCGGGTGTTTGAGCTCTGGCGTGGCTCGTCATTCACCATCAGCGACAAGTCAAGCTCGCCGCTGTCGCCGATCTCGTCCGATGTGGTCAGCCAAGGGCCGAGCACGCTGAACGTATCGTAGGATTTGCGCCAACTGCGATCCTCCGGACCGCGCACTGACATATCGAGCGCGATGGTATAGCCGCAGATCATGTCGAGCGCCTGCTCGCGCGCGACATGGTAGCACTCGCGGCCGATGACTGCAGCCACTTCGACTTCGTGGTCCATGCGCCGGTCGATCTTCGGCAACTTGACGCGTTCGCCCGCGCCGATCACCGACGTATTCGATTTCAGGAACAAGCCGTAGTGATCGATGGTCTTGATATCGGCGCCAAAATTTATCGCTTTGTCGGCGCGCGCCTCATCGGCGTGCTTCAGGTAGTTCACCGGCGCGGCGATAATCTTGCTGGGATTGGCGACAGGGCTAAGCAGCGTAACCTCGGCGAGCGGCAGCGTCGGACGGCTTGCGGCGATCTTCCGGGCACGGCGGCAAACCGTGTCGAGATGCGCGATCAGCGGATCGCCGTAGGGCAGCGGCCAGCGATACGACGGTAAAAGGTCGAGCGCCGGCGTAACGTCGACCACGAGATCGCCACGTACCAACCCAAGGCGGTTGTCGTTGAAGCGGCATATACGCATTTTGTCACCCGTGGCTTGCGGTTGGCGGTGTCGAAGGAACTGCGCGCAGGTGGCAACCGCCTCTTGGGCGCGGGCAGAAACTAGAGCTCCCGGCCCAGCATTCGATCAAGCGAATATGGTCCGCCGCCCCGCAGCGCAATCGCGAACGACACGAGACCCCACATCAGCACGTATTCGTAACCGCCCTTGAGCCAGGAGAAGCCGGCATTCCAGTAAACGAGGAAGATGACAAGCATCTCGATTGCCACTGCCGCAGCAAAAAAGCGCGTGAATAACCCGAGCAAGATTCCTATACCGCCCAGAAGCTCGACCACAAACGTCGTACCGGCAAAGATATTGCCCGGAACAAATCCCATCTTCTCGAAAACCGGAGCCAATGCCAGCGGCCCGCGCCCGATGCTGAAATAGGCATGGACGAGAAGATTCCACCCGACCGCAAAGCGCACGACCACCCAGGACAGCGGAATGACGCGGTCATAAAAGGGTTTCAACGCTGGGATTAGCGGACTTGGTTCTTCTTGCTTGCTGAGCATGGCACCCCCCGAGATTGAAGCTGACGCTGCCAAACGCGACAGAGCGGATAAGCTAACATCAACAGGAGCCCCGCCGACAAGACTGGATGAGTTGGATTCTGTTGCGAAGCCCCGGACGATGTTGCGGGTGTCAAAAGCGGACATTTGCAGCGCAAAACGGAATGTCCGCTTTGCTCCCGAAAGTGGACATGTGCGGTCCACCAGGTCATGTCTGCTCTGGGCCAAGAGCGGACATAGCCGCTATTCGATCACTCCATCAGCCTGCTGCTGGAGTTGTAGCGAGATACTGAGACCCAACGCTTTCGCTGTCTTGAGATTGATCACAAGGTCATATTTCGTCGGCGCCTGCACAGGTAGGTCGCCCGGCTTTTCCCCCTTGAGGATCCGGTCAACATATGAGGCGGCATTCCGATGTTGTTCGACAGTATCGAAACCATAGGAAGCCAAGCCTCCATTCTCGGCGAAATAACGGAACGGGTAGATAGCCGGCAAACGTAATTCAGAGCTAAGTGCAATGATGAGCTTCTGATTGGTTGTGTTGAAGGGGCTTGGGGCCACGATAATGCCGCTGTCTGGTTCCTTCGCGAAGGCTCGCAGTGCGGGTTCGATCTCTACCGCATTGCGCAAGCCAACCGGTGTCAACGTCACTCCGAGTGATGTTGAGGCAATTTCAGCGGCGTGCACGAAGGCGACATGGGCGGAAATATCTGGATTGTAAACGAATGCCACGCGGCGCATACCGGGCGCGATCTCTTTGAGCACCTGCAGCCATTTTCCGCCGATGGCAGTCTCGAAGTTTTGGAAGCCAGTGATATTTGCGCCCGGACGCGCCAAGTTTGTAATAAAGCCGCCCCCAACCGGATCGGAGACGCTGACAAAAACGATCGGGATTGTCTGCGTCGCTTTTTGCACTATCGCAGCCGCTGGATTGGCCCAGACGACAATGATGTCTGGCTTGATTGCGATCAGCTCCTCGGTGCCGGCATGGATGCGTTCGGGCGCTTGGCCCGTAAAACGGTAGTTAAACAGAATATTGCGGCCTTCGTCCCAACCAAGTTCATGAAGACGTCGCTTGAAAGCCGACAAATAGTCCTTCACCCGGGGCTCACGATCGTCCGGGAAGGGTATCACTACACCGACCCGGCGCACGCGCGGCGCCTGCTGTGCCCGAGCTGCAAGCGGCCAGGTGACTGCAGCACCGCAGAGAATAGTGACGAACTCGCGCCGTTTCATCGTCGGCTCCGAGGTTCAGAGCAGACATCGTATCGGTTCAAGATAACCGGTTAAAGAGGACGCACCGCATGTCCGCTTTGGGCCAGTAGCGGACATCGTCGGCTTTATTCGATCACCTCGTTGGCACGGGAGAGCAGTGTTGGCGGCACGGCGAGGCCAAGCGTCTTGGCGGTCTTGAGGTTGATCACCAGCTCGTACTTTGTAGGCGCCTGAACCGGAAGGTCGGCAGGCTTTTCGCCCTTGAAAATGCGGTCGACATAGCTGGCTGCGGGCCGAAACGGCTCGTCGTAATCGGGCCCGTAGGAAATCAGGCCACCGCCGGTCGCGTTGTAGCGGAGCGAATAGATTGCGGGCAACTTGTACCGCGCCGCGAGCGCGACAATCAAAGTGCCATGAGCCGACGCCGAAGCACCGGGCATGATGATTAGGCCACCATTCGGCGAGCGGGCAAAAGCCGCGACGCCGCGCTCGATCTGACCGGCATCACGTGTGTCGACAGGAACCACCTCCACACCGAGTACCTGCGCTGCGCCTCGTACGGCACCGAACGCGGCGAGCTGGGACGGATTGGTCGGATTGCGGAGCACGGCGACCCGCTTCACGCCCGGTGCAATCTCCCTAAGGAGTTCAAGCATCTTTCCGTAAAAACTGTACTCATAGAGCATGAAGCCGGTCGTATTACCGCCTGGGTGCGCCAGGGACTCGACGAAGCCGGCACCGACCGGATCTCCGACCGCCGCGAACACGATCAGTATCGTATTGCTAAGCTCTTGCAACGCCGCCACGCTCATGGTGCCGCTGGCAATGACCACGTCCGGCGCGAGCGCGACTAATTCTGCCGCGCATTTTCGTTCGAGATCGACCTTATCCTCGCCCCAACAGACTTCGATCCGTATGTTGCGATCTTCGCTCCAGCCCAATTGCTGCAAGGCCTGTCTGAACAGCGTGAGCCGAGCGTGACCTTCCGGATCGTTGGCGGCCCGGTTCATGAGGATGCCAATCCGGCGCATTTCCTTGGGCTGCTGCGCGCTTGCCGCGAGCGGCCATGCGACCGAAACAGCAATAGCTTTGATGAAGTCTCGCCGGCGCACGTAACCCTCCGCTATGAGGTTAAGGACGACGCCAGTTTTCAAAGCTTATCAGAACTTGGCGCTAGCGGTCGGCGATACGTGTGTAACCGCGCCGTAAAAAAGAAGACGTCGCATATTGCGCGTCGCTGTTCCGCATGTCCGATTTGGGTCAGAAGCGGCCAGGTGCACTGCACTGAGCCATGTCCGCTTTACCCCCAACAGCGACATTGATTGCGTAACTCGCCCATGTCGGCTTTGGGCCAATAGCGGACGTCGGCTTTATTCGATCACCTCGTCGGCGCGGGCGAGTAACGACTGTGGCATGGCAAGGCCAAGCGCTTTGGCCGCTTTAAGGTTGATGACGAGACTCAGCTTCGTCGGTTGCTGAACAGGCAAGTCGGATGGCTTGGCACCTTTCAAGATTTTATCGACATGTAGAGCGGCATTCTTATGCAGCTCGGGGCTGGTCGCCTCATAGGCCATCAAGCCGCCAGCCTTGGCTTGAACTACATAAGGATAAACCGCCGGTAGTCTGAGTCGCGCGGCAAACTCACTAATCTGAGCGCCGTGAACAACAAGGACGCTCTCGGCCGTCATGATGACGCCGTCGACGTGTTCACTCACTCCAGCATCGAATGCTGGCGCAATATCCGCGCTGGAACGGATATCCCGGACAAATAGTGTCACTCCGAGCGAGGGTGCAGCTTTGTCCAGAGCTGCTACCTGCAATGGCGCAATCGGATCGGAGAGGTACGACAACACGAGCACCCGGGAGATTTTCGGAACCGCCTCTTTGAGCAGTTCAAGACGTTTCACGCTAAGCTCGGGAACCATTTGGGACATACCGGTAACGTTTCCCCCCGGTCGGGTCATGCTTTCTACGAGGCCGGTCCCGACCGGATCGCCAAGCGCAATCATGACAATTGGAACCGTGCGGGTTGCTCTCTTCGCGGCTTGAGCCGCGGGGGTCGTACTCACGGCGATAACGTCCGCTTTGAGTCGCAAACATTCTGAAGCAAGAGCGGGAAATCGATCGTCTTTCCCTTCAGCGGATAAATAATGGATGACGATTGTTTGACCGTCGACATAACCCAGATCACGCAGGCTATTGAAAAAAACGCCAAACCGTGGGGACGACTGCAACGTGCCTGGGTCAAACGTCAGGAAGCAAAGATGCGGGATTTTTTTGGGTTCTTGGGCGCCCGCCGCCAGCGGCCAAGTCATCGCAGCGACGCCCAGAAGTGCGATGAACTTGCGGCGCTTCATTGCTCACCCCAAGACTGAGACACGTAACGGTAGCAACCTATACCGGTACTCGGGAAGGGGTCGGCCTCAGGCGGCGCTCAATGTCCGCTTTGGGTCAAAAGCAGACATATGCGGCGCAAAACCGTATGTCCGCTTTGTCCTCAATAGCGACACTGATTACGTAACTCGCCCATGTCCGCTTTGGGTCGAAGCGGCCATGTGCACTGCACTGGGCCATGTCCGCTTTACCGCCGAAAGCGGACCAAATATTCCAAGCGTGAGTGATGGTTCCTCAGAATGCGCTTTGCGGCGGATTTCATGCTCGGATTATTAGTCCATCGAGCGATCTTACAGTCTCGCTGCCAGGAAACACCTGCTGCGCCAGCACCCGTTCATCGGCACGCAGGTGGTCGCGCAGGATGCCTTTCATGACTGCACGCAGATCGGTCGTGGGTTTGAGGTCGCGGCCTTGATAAAGCGCAGCATCGGCCACACCCGGCCAATCCGCAATCACGCGTCCTCCCTTTAGCGCGCCGCCCGCAAGCAGTGCGACCGTGGCGGTTCCGTGGTCGGTGCCTTCGGTACCGTTGATCCTGGCAGTACGGCCAAACTCGGTGACGACCGCAACTACGGTCTCCTTCCATGCCTCGCCCATTCCGCTTTCGACCGCCGCCAGTGCACCATCGAGCGCACCGAGCAATATCGATAGACGACCATGCATGGCGCCTTCGTTGGCATGTGTGTCCCAGCCATCGAAGGCAAGCGCACCGACTCGAGGCCCATCGGCGCGCGCCATGAGACGCGCTGCACCGGAGGCGGCTTCGTCGAAGTAGGCAAGCAGAGGCCTCGCGGGATTCGGGCCGGGTCGATTCGCCTCCATGCCGGTGCTGGCGATTTCCGCCAATGCAATTCGCTCCTCCAGAGCCCGCGCAAGAACCGGATCAGTATGACGGTAAAGATCGAGTAGGCGGCTCAAGGTGTCGTTTCCAGTCGGCGGCAGACGCGAAGGTGTCCATGACAAAACTGGCGCGGAGCCCCGTGCAATCAGAGGCGTTATCGGGCCGACCGCAAACGCATTCTTACCGGCGACACGGTCACCGGCCTTTAGTCCAATCAGCGCGCGATTGAGCCAACCAGTATCGCCGCCCGGCTTTGTCAACCCGCTCTCCAGAACGTCCTGACCGTCGAAGTGCGAACGTTCGCGATAGGGAGACGCTACTGCGTGGATAATGGTTGCCTGCCCGGCTTTGTACATTCGATACAGGTTCGGCATTGCCGGATTGAGAGCAAAGAAATTATCCAGCGGCAGAGCGCCGGTTTCTCCGCCTGTCAGCAATGCGTCATTGCCGCGCAACCGCACCCAGTTCGGGTCGCCTGTCGGCGCGACAGTGGCGAGCCCATCAAGCGCGCCGCGCAAAACGATGACCAGGAATCGTGGATCGCGACCTTCGGCCTTCGCAAGTCGCGGCATGTAGGCCCAGGCAAACAACGCGCCTGACGTCAGCAACATTTCACGGCGTGTAGCCAAACGAGGTCGCTTCATGACATCACCTGCGCTGGAATTCGGGCGCCATCAGCAACAACGCAATGGCCTGCGGCCGGCTTTCCGCAAGAGCCACGGTCTGCTTGGTCTCTTTTGACAAAAGCGGGCCAAGCGCACGGTCAGCAACCATATCCGGATCGATGAATTCACCGACCCGACGCGACAGGTTGTTTGCAATGTCGAGCCGCTGAGCCAGCCCGTCCATCCAGGGCGCGCTATCGTCCGAAAATCCGTTGGGTGCCGGCGGTCGCCACAGCGGCTCACCGAGCAGATTCTGCGCCTGCAAAAAGGGCCGGACGTCGGGCGGCGTAAGGTTGAGCGCGCGCAGTGAATTGACCAGCCATTCGGATGGACGGCGTATCTTGCTTGGCGGAACGTCCCAGGCTTCCGATGCCGTCACGAGCGTCTTCGATACCTCCATCAAGTCACCGTCGGTATCGTGAAAACGCTTGGCGAGCTTTTCGACCAACGCGGACGGCGGCTCGTCCGCGACAAAGTGCCGAGCAAGCTTGACGGCGACATGTTTTGCGGTCGCCGGCCTTCGTGCCAAGGCCAGTAACACCGCCCGGCCCTGCTCGAAGCCGCCGTCGCCATAGTCTTGACCCATGATGCGCTCGGTTCCCGGTTCATGCAGTCGGTCATTGAACATGAACTCGCCGCCACGCTCCAACCTCGGTGGAACGATGCTCCAACCCGTGATGACTTTGGCAAAATTGGTGACATCAGCCTGGCTGTAGCCGGACCGTACACCGACGGTATGCAATTCCATGATCTCGCGCGCGAGATTCTCGTTAATGCCTTTGCCGCGACGCTGCCCGGCGAAAGAGTTCGGACCGATCGATTGCGCATTGTCGAGATAGAGCAGCATTGCCGGGTGCGTCTCGACTGCCAGCAGCAGGTCGGCAAATTTGCCTCGTACGTGCGGCCGGATCGCCTCACGCTCGAAGGCGCCGCACAGCGCACGCACTGGGCCTTTGTCGGCCGAAACGCAGAAGTGGTTCGACCAGAACCAGACAAGTTTTTCGACGAAGCCGGTTTCTGCCGACAGAGCGGCATCAAGGCGAGCTTTGGCCTCTCGCAGATAAATTTGCTGCGGAACGCCTGGAGCCTGCGCCGCGCCGGATTTCGCATCGGGCTTCGCCATGTCAGTCTTGCTGGGGTTGCGCGCCATGTCGGCCTGAGTGCTTACGGCTTTTTCCAGCTGTTTCGCCTTGCGCTCCTGCCTGAACGCAAACGCCGCGCGCGCGGCCTCGCCCACGCTCAGCAAATCTTTATTGGCAATTTGTCCTGCGGACGGATTGGCAAGGTCTGACACAAGCGCGGCGCGCGGATCCGTTGGCACGCCTGCTTTGGGCGTGAAGCCAAAGCGGTTCAGCGCAACGGCGGCCTGCGCGCGCGAGTCGAGAGCCATAGCTCTCTGCTCCGTTTTTCCCCCTCGTCTTGCGACGATGCCGCGATCCTGCACGATCGATGGTGAAGAAAAGATGGGCGACAGATTACAATTTCGTCATGTCGTTCAGCTTGCCTCAACTGGGCATATGAAAATCCATTCCGCGCCTAAAATCCCCGTAAAGCGCATATTCGCGGCGGCACGGCGGACAGTCCACGCGATTCGTCATGCCGTCGCAATTTTAGTTGCCTGACGAACCAATGCTTAAGCTGCGAAAGCGATGATGCCCACAGTCTTTGTGGAGACAGAAGCCATGCTCTCTTAATCCGTATTTGCTATCGCGTTCGTTGCCTTTCTTTCCGGCCTTGCATCGGCTGAACCAGGCCCGCTTCACGAAGCCTGCAGAAACGACCTGAAAGCACTGTGCGGGTCCGTCCAGCCGGGTGGCGGGCGTATCCGTGACTGCATGAGAGAGCATCGCGCCCAGCTGTCGAATGCATGCAAGCTGGCCATTGCCGATCGAATGCTCGAACGAGTTGGCAATAGGTCTCCTAACGCCTCCCCTCCGGCCATTAGTCGTTGAGCGAAATAGGCGGTGGTGTCCGCTTTCGACCATGAGCGGACACCAGTGAGACGACCTCGGCGGCTTGGCGATGTCATCTTTTGTTGAACTCAGCTTAGTCGGCGGGGTGGCCGGGGCGGCGCTCAGCAATATGCCATAGTACGCCTGCAGGATCGTAGATGTAGGCCACCCGGAGCCCCCAAGGCTGCATTTCGGGTGCCTTTGGTGGGGCGACATCAAATGTCTTTGGAAGGTCCAGAGACATGACGTGCCCCCACCAATCGTCAAGGTTATCGACCAAGACTTGCATCATGGTGTTCTTGGCCCAAGTCTCTTCGTAATAGCGTTGAAGTATGAAAGAGGTCGCGCCAACGGCAAATATTGCTACGTCACCCAGAAAAACTTTTTTAAAGCCCAGCGCCTCATAAAACGCGCAGCTATGCGCAAGATCTTTAGTCGGCAGAAACGGGCGGCAGACTTCGTTTCCCGATGGCGTGGTCATGCAGTCTTCTCGTTCGAAGTCGGGAACTCTCTCGCCTTGAAATGCAAGACAAGTCTCAGATCAGCACTCTGCGGAGCATCAATGTCCGCTTTGGGCCAGAAGCGGACATTTGATTTAGTGCGTCAGAAAGCCCAACGCGTATTCGCCCGTTACCGACGACGGATATCAATCTGCATAGGCGATATGCCTCTGAGCATCGGCCCCGGCCACAGCTATCGGCTGCGCTGGCAGTTGAAGCACCGTTGCCTCCTGACCCTCACTTAGTCGTGTCAGGAGAACTATGCGTCCATCTGGAAATTCGAGCGCATCATGGTGCTTGAAGGGTTCATTCTTGTTGACTTCCCGAAAGATAGCTGTCGCATAATTTAGTTTCGTCACCTTCGGCCCTAGAATGAAAGGATCCGTAAGTGTCACGGCCTTGGAAAACGCAAGCTCCGTCCCTTGAAGAACGCAAACCGCAACTTCAACATTTTCCACCGCAGCGAACCCGCGCGTGATGGTACCAAAATCACGTGTATTTAGTTTGTCGCCAACTCTTGCCGGTCGCGACCTGACATTTTGGATGCTGTAGTCACACATTGCGGGAACTCCCTTTTTGGAAGCTCATTCACCCCCCGTGAAATACTAGCGCATTAGCAATCGCCCCGCATGTCCGCTTTGGGTCAAAAGCAGAAATGTGCAGTGCAAAAGCCTATGTCCGCTTTACCCTCTATTGCGACCGCAAAAGCGAAGGTTTTGGCGCAAGGGTCGTCAACGGTTGGCGATATTATTTCGCGCCACTCTGGCAATTTGCTTGGCAAACAGTCATGCAGTTGGCTCTGCGGTTTGCCATCTCACATTTCTTCGAGCACTTTTCAAAACACGCTTGCGCAGACTTTTGTGCAAATGCCGAAGAAGGATAGGCCATGGCCAATATGGCCATCGCAGTAGCGGTCAGCACGATTTTGTACATTGGTTTCCCCCAAAGTGGATTGCTGCATAGGTTAAATCGACGACGCCCTTTTATGGTGTTGCGTCGAGCATCGTAGCAGCCAAACCAATTGTCATGAAGAGGGACCCGTTCGCTTTGGGTCACAAGCAGACATTTGCACTGCAACAAATTACGTCTGCTCTGCCATCGAAAGAGGACAGCTACCGCGCACCCCCGGGCCTGCATTTTTCCTCATCCAACTGGTAAAATGTTTTTGGATAGGGGGTGAACATGCCGCGAATATTCCTGCTGACCTTCGTGACTGGTCTGATCGTGGGCGCGTTTCCCGCGCTCGCCGAGAAACAATATAAGATGTCGTGTTACGAGTGGTGCGCGAAAAAAGCATGTGTTTACGGCGTCACGGCGCGATGGGATCTGACCTGCAACGCTAGCTGCGAATCGAAATGTAATCGGATGCGCGCCGATGGTACCTGGAGGGAATTCATTCGGTACAACCGTCAGAAACAATAGAGTTCTCCTGTCTGCTTTGGGTCAAAAACAGACATATGCGTCGCAACAAGCGATGCCTGCTTTAACCCCTCCGTATCGATCTCGATAGATCCGCTGTGCTGTGACGATGATGCGAATGGCCGCCGCGCCTGCGAGCCGAGCTTCTTGGGCCGACAATGATCGTATTAGATCTCTAAGATCCCGCGAAAGTTTTCGCGATTTGTTGCTGCAGGCCCCTGGCGTCACTTTCGGCCAAAGCGTCGAGCTTAGACTTGGTTTGATCCGCCCGCTCGGCAAGCACGACGTAAATCTGGGCCGCCATTTCCAGCTCGGATCTGGTGTAGGGGCCTTCTTCAGTGCCCGCCTTCTGGTAAAGTTCTGCGGCTATTTTTGAATATTTGTCTGCGGTATTCATGGTGCCGACCGAGCCAATTTTCCTCAATCTACCGTTGGAAAATGGGCATGGCGTTAAACCGGACCCGGCAAAAAACGCCTCCGGAGCAAGATATTTTTAGCAATGGCCTGTGTTAGTTGGCCGAGATCAGGTTCAATTCCGTCAAAACAGCCGCCAAGCTTCTGAGATACGCACGAGCGTTAGCGGCGGAACCCGCTTTCCCGAAGGCGCAGCCATGAGCGGTTGGAGTCCACGGTAAAGACACACTGTCCGTTTATTTGTGTTGGTGGAGCCAGTCCCTATGCTGCGCCAATGGATCTGTATCGTCCTAATTGTAGCGGTGCCTTCTTATGCGCTCGCTCAGGTGCAAAGCGGTACCCGCAGTGGCCGGCAAAGCGGTATCAGCAGTGGTCAGCAGAGCGGAGTGCCAAGCGGATACTACAATTACCCTGGCTCCGGGCCCACCTATAGCAGCTGCTGGCGGACGACCGTGGTGCGGGGTACCCGCATAGTTTGGAATTGCCAACCGTACCCGCCACCGTAATCAATGCGAGTTTTTTAGGTCGCACGCCTCGTATCGCCCGCACCATGCCGGTGAGACCATTGCTCTCCGGTTTGAAAAGATCAGCCCGTCCGTTTTTCGCCCAGTGCTGGTCAATGCCCGTCTTGCATCACGCAGACATAGCGAGATGCAACCGGCCTACTCGCGCAGAGAGATCGCCGTCTGTCTCGCCTTCCTCCGGCTCGACAGGTGGAACCGTCGCGGTGTCCGGCTGGGAGTTTGTCTTTGAGGCTGCGGACGCCGCCGCATCGGCAATCTGTTCCGGACTTAACGATATGCCCTCTTCGTCCGGCTCGACCGGCACCGACAGCCGCCGCGTCGCGTACCATGTCTTATGACCTTCCCATGGCCAGCTGCCATAGAGCACACGCATGCCCAAGAAAGCCAACACCATCAACACTGTTGCCTCTGTCATTGCCTCTGTCATCACGCGTTTCTCCGCGACAATCGTAAAGGAAGGGCTTCGCCCCTCCATACCCCAGCATCGTGCCGCCAATTCGGCCTGGCTGTGCGATAGATCACACCGCCGCAGGCAAAGCTCCTTTATGTGACAGCCGTCACATAAGCGCGCCGACAGGGGTTTGGCCGCCATCAGACGAACAAAAATGGCTCGTTTTGCCCTTAAAAGCGGGCATGAGCGGTTCAACTCGCCGCGCCCGCTAAGGGGAAAACGCGGATATGAACGGCACTTGTTGCCGCAAGCAGTCGGATCGGTCCGACGCGAGAAGCAGACAGTCGATACTCATTGGTTCAAAAGCGGAAAATCTTTAGCCGGCTTGCGCCCCGGTAGCGACTGCAAAAATGCATGAATGTCGGTGGCGTCCTTGTCCGACAACACAGCCGCCGAATAGGCCGGCATGTCGTTCGGCGCGTCGCGCAGGAAGGCCACGAAGGCTTCCGCCGGCATCTCGACTTTTGCAATCGGTGGTGCCGGATAGTTCATGGCACCGCCCTGCCCTGCACGCCCGTGGCACATGAAACATCCAACGGCGAGATAAAGATTCTTTCCCTTGACGGCGTCGCCAGACATCTCTTCCGCCTGCGCCGCCGCGTGAAACCCGCCCGCTGAACATCCGGCCGCAACAATCGCGACCGCAATGAATTTGCCGATCCGCCTCGTGACATGTGTCATCGCCATATTCCTCAGCGCGGATCGGTCACGACGTCGATCAGCGCGGGCTGACCCGATTTGACCACCGCGATCGCGCGCTTGAGCGCGGGGGCGAGATCTTTCGGATCGGTGATCGGCCCTTCGCCATGGACGCCGAAGCCGCGTGCGATGGTCGCGTAATCAACGTTCGGATCCGTGATGGTGATGCCGGTCGCGGTATTGGTAATGCCGCGGCCATGGCGGGCGGCCATGGCTTGCAAATACATGTATTCCTGATGATAGGCACGGTTATTGTGCACGATGTAAAGCATCGGAATGCGATGATGCGCGGCGGTCCAGAGCGTACCTGGTGCGAACAGAAAGTCGCCGTCGCCGCCGAAGGCGATCGTCAGGCGCCCATGTTTTTTGTTGGCGAGCGCGGCCCCCAATGACGCGGGCAGATTGTAGCCGACGCCGGCACCACCCGAGACTCCGTTCCATTGGTAAGGCTTATTGAAATTCCAAAGCCGATGCGGCCAGGTGAGCCGGATCGCAGTGCCGACCAGCGACCAGTCTTCGTCTTTGATCTGACCATAGACCTCGGCACACATCCGCGCGGTCGTGATTGGACTGGCATCCCATCCGATAGTCGCATCGGACTTCGCCTGTTCGACTGCGGCAATTTTGGCCGCCGCGAGCTTCTTTCCACGTGCCTCGAACGCCGATTTCCGGCCATCGTCGGCCAATCGCTTTACATGCTCGATCAAGGTCGGCAGGCTTGCTTCGGCGTCGCCCGCGATGGTGAGATCAATCTCCTGGTAACGCCCCAAATCCTGATAATTGGATTTCATGTAAAGGTCGCGGCTGCCAAGCGTCACGATTTTTGCGCCGTTCTTGTAATTATGCTTCGACGTGCGCACGATGCGGTCGCTAAAGGCGTTCAACGTACCCCATAACTCATTCACCTCCATCGCCACGATCACATCGGCCTGACCGATGATGGCGCGGCGGAACGACATGTTGAGCGGGTGCCGCGAGGGAAAATTCATGCGGCCGACATTATCGATGACCGCGCATTGCAGCGTCTCGGCCAACTCGACCAATCGCGCCATGCCGGCCGGCGTGCGCGCCAGGCGATCGACAATGATCACGGGATTGTCCGCGGCAACCAGCATTTTTGCGAGTTCCGCAAGCGCCGCGGAGTCTCCCTGAGGCGGAATCACTTTTGAGAGTTTCGGGATCTTGAGCGTTTCCGCGTCGGCGATCGGATTTTCCTGCAATTCGGCATCGAGCGACAGCATGACGGGCGCCATCGGCGGCGTGGTCGCAACCTTGTAGGCGCGCACAGCGGATTCAGCGAAATGCTGTAGCGAGGTGGGCTGGTCATCCCACTTTACAAAATCCCGCGCGATCGCCCCGGGATCGATTGCCGAGTGCACCCATTCGGCGCCCGGTCCACGCTTGTTGGCTTCGATGATATTGCCGCCCATGACGATCACCGGAACGCGATCGCACCAGGCATTGTATATCGCCATGGTGGCATGCTGCAGGCCAACCACGCCGTGGCAAATCATGGCCATCGGCTTGCCCTCGATCTTGGCGTAACCCTGCGCCATGTGAACGGCAATTTCCTCGTGCGGGCACGTGAGGATCTCTGGTTTGGTATTGCCGCCGTGATTGAGCACCGCCTCGTGCAAACCGCGGAAGCTCGACGCGCAATTCATCGCCAGGTAGTCGATGTCGAGCGTCTTGAACACATCGACCATAAAATCGCCGCCGCTGGTCGTCTGGCTGACAGGGTCTTTCGATGGCGGCATAATCTCGACAGCCGCAAGCCTCGGCCCGGGCACCGCGGCCTTGCCGCTTCCCTTGGGTGGGCCGGATGGTTGCGTGCTGGCGGCAACCGGCGTCGTCAGAGCCGCAGCGCCAGCAAGCGTCGCCCCTTTGAGGAAATTACGACGGCCTGTGTCGGGCGAGTTGCTACGTTTCGCCATCGGTCCCTCCCGGGGAAGCTATGTCGGTGCCCGCAGCGGCTCCGCACATATTTTATTTGTTGCCGGAGTGTCGCGCCGCGTTTTCAGGGCGTCAAGACGGTGACAAATGCGATCACCGCTTTGGGTCATTGACGCAAATCACCCGGCCTCGCGCCGGGGCCGTCTATCAGCGCAAGTTTTGGTCCCGCATCAACTGAAACCGTATGTTCGGATCGGGATCTGTGCCGCGGTATTGGCCGGCCCACCCGTAGATCGGCGCCCCGTTTTGCGAAGTATATGCTCGAGGGGCTGACGTCTTCTTCTTGCTGGCTTTACCGGCTTGCGCCGGCGCAGCCATCAGGGCCGCCACTCCGACGGCCACGCAAAGGGCTTTTATTTTACCGGTTAGCATACGGCGTCTCTGTCGTCCTGCGCGCATGGATCAGTTATCGATATAACACCGACCGACCCGCGCCTATTTCATTGCGCCTAAGGTTGCCCGAGAAAGCGGACATCAGGTGGCGTGACTGGCTCGCGGCACTACTTTTGAGGGTCGGCTTTCAGCACCGGGCCGCGGAGCCAATTTGCTTCTATGACCTGCTTTGCCAACTCCCTGTCGATATGCGGGCCGATTTCCTTATCGAACGCATTGGCCATGGTCCGGTATTCATATTGGCAGCTCGGTGCTCGCGCCGGCGGCAAATAGCCATCTTGCGTCAGATCCGCGAACAGAACCGGATTGGCACCGAACGCCATGCACAAAAGATTATAAAAGCGCTCTTGGGGCAAACCGTGATTGCCAGCAAAGCCCGCTAAGCGCACCTGCACCACGGGATTTCTCTTGTAGTCTTCCATATACGACCACCATGCCCAGGCGGCACCTCCTATTAACCGCCGCGATTCCGAAAATTGCAGCATGATGTATGTTGCAAAGTTATCGGCAGCATCTTCCTCGTGTCCAAATATCGGCACGCCAAAAATATCAAACGTTGCGTGCCCAACCTCATGCAAGGTGAGCCAGAGAACCTGTCCTATTTTTGCGTCATCCGGCGTAATCCCGACGCTCGTCGTTTCCTTTGGCAAGGATTCCAATATGTGCTTGAGAAGCTCGTAACAGATTGTGACTGTAGGTTTGGAATCATCTCGCCGGTACCACGCATTTATCTTGCCGCACTCGGCTGTTTTGATTGTCAGCTCCTCGGGCAGCCGAAGCGGGCCTAGGACCCTCTGAATCCTCTCAAGGGCGCCACGGATCTTCAAGACTTCGTAGAGGTCCTGGAGATCGGGACTTTTCGGCGCAACGTATTCGACGACAACCCGATTTGGCTGATCGACTTGACTGGCCGTGGTTTGCGACTGGGCGACCACCATATTCGGCAAGCCCAATGCAACGCCGGCGATGACGCCGATCAAGCTTGTCAGGTTCCATTTGAAACCGCTCATCGGGTTCTCCGATGATGTTAATGGGAGCGTGAGTCTGCCTTACCCTAAAAAGCAGACATCATCTTGCCTGGCTGGAGCTCATCTACGCTTGCGCGCGCGTTTTGGGTGAAGATGAAAGTTTCTCCAAGCCCACAGGACGATCAGTGCCCCGGCTGCGGCGGCGAGCAATCGTATAGTGGCGGCATAACTCGCCAGCCTCACCAGTGCCGCCAAATGAAATCCGGTGTACGCGCCGGCCACACCAACCAGCGCGCTCGTGATGTATCCGTGAGGTGAGTGTGTCCGTTCCTCGTAAATCCAGCCGATGATTGCACCAATCGCAATGATCAAGACAAGCGTAACGAACGGGTTGGCAAGAAAAGTCTTGAGATCGTTCATAGCCCCCTCCGCTTAATTCTCCGTCCCAACACTCTCCGACATCGTAACGGCTCGGAGTCGACACCGGAAGGGGTCGGGAGTCAGGCCAGTCCATGTCCGCTTTGTAACGGAAGCGGACATTGCCGCGGGACGGACCACCTCACCGGTGGATTTTCTCAAGAGCGGGGATGAAATCTGGTGGCGCTGCGTCACCACCGGTGCAGCGTGTCGACGATGGCGACCATCGTGGCGATGATGGCCGCCGCCTGCGAAATAATCGACAGCGTCTTCAACAGCACGCTGCGCGGATGTCTTTGTTTTTTTCTGTGCTGACGGCGCATCGGTTTTGTTTCTCGCGCCATCTTTTCCAACAACCCGCCTCTTGACAATATTCCTATAGGATAATATCCCTATAGTTGTCCGTTCCCATGAGGGACGCGAACCGGTTGCGCCGGCTCGTGTGGAGCGGACCGGCGCCCGCGGGCGTGGCGAGCAGGCCACGCACCCGGGCGGCGTCGGAGCTCCGCCCGGCGGCCAATATGAGCTGCCCGCCAGGAGCATGGCTGACGGCGGCCGTCTGGCCCGCCCGAGCCTTCGACGGTGCCGCCACCCGCAAGGGGCGGCCGGCGAAGACAAAGGTGGACACCAGGCGACCCCCGCAAAGCGCGGCCGACGCCGAAGGAGAACGCCGGACGGCGCGCCGGAGGGCGCCACGCCTTCGCAAGGAGGCGTGCACATAAGGATTGTCGCGCCACCCGGCGCGCCGCCCCCTCTCTTCCTTTTTGGGAGGAGAGGTCACCATCGCAAAACTCGGGCGCACCCGCGCCGCGAGAACAATGACGCATGCCAGAAACAAGGAAATCGAATGACCGAAAATAAAATATACGAACCCCACACCCCCGCCGCTGGAGATCGCGCGCACTTCGCACTGCAACTCTTTCGAACAGCGATGCTCGGATTCCCGCACCTCTGCACGAAAACCGCGTGCCGCCGCGCACGTTGGTGCTCATGCGATCCAGATATCTGCATGGGTCGTTTCGGACCGCTTGTGCCGGACGATGTCCGCAACGGGATCGATGCGCTGGCGAGGGGCCACATGGATGGCCTGTCCTACGAGCAGGTGCGCGCCCGCGAGCCGTGGGCGGTCGGAGCCTACGAAGAATGGAACGAAAAAATCCGTGAATCGATACGAGAGACCGAGGCTCTGGCGCAGCCGGAAATGAAGAAGAACGGCTTCCGCCCTCTTGCGACCGTTCGGTGACCTACCTCACTTTCTTTTGGACCGCGCATGGCGCTACCATGCTTTGCCGAATGGGGCCCGGCACGATACGAGGAGCACGACCATGAGAACGACCGCCATCGCGGCGATTCTGCTCGCCGCACTGCCCGCCGCCGCATTGGCGATGGACGACCACGTCGCCGTTCAACCCAACGCGTTGAAATGGGGTCCGGCGCCGCCGGGCCTGCCGCCCGGAGCGCAAGTCGCCGTGGTGGCCGGCGACCCCAGCAAGGACGGTCCATACGTCGTGCGCGCCAAGGTGCCGTCGGGCTACAAGATTCCGCCGCACACGCACCCGACCGACGAGAACGTCACCGTCCTGTCGGGCACCTTCCACATTGCGATGGGCGACAAGTTCGACACCAAAAAAGGAGAGGCCGTGCGCGCCGGCGGCTTCTTCGTTGCGCAAAAAGGCATGCAGCATTATGGCTGGTCGACCGGGCCAACACTCATCCAGATCCATGGCATGGGGCCGTTCGCCATCACTTACGTCAATCCGGCCGACGATCCGCGCAACAATACAAAGACATCGGCCAAGAAATAACATTGAAGTAACATTCAGAGCGCCTGCTTCCGCCTCGTCCCGGGGAGCCGCCACGGGCGGCGTCCCGGAGGGCGAAGCTGCATTAACCGCATGGGAGAAACGAATGCCGGACAAAACCATCCAGATTCACGGGCGCGCGGGCAGCGATTTCGATTGCTACCTTGCGATGCCGCAAGCGGACGGCCCGGTGCCGGCGGTGGTGCTCGCAAGCGCCATCCATGGCGTCGACAAGGATCTGCGCGATCTCGCCGACGAATTCGCGTCGCATGGTTTCATCGCCGCGGCACCCGACCTGTTCTGGCGCACGATTCCCGGTCCCCTCACCCGCGCCGATGGCGAGCGGACAACGCAACGCGGCCAGCCGCGCGCCGAAAAAATAAAGACCGGCGAGGCCGACATCGCCGACACGCTGGCCGAACTGCAAGGCCTGGCGCAATTCAACGGCCGTGCCGCCGTCATGGGTTTCTGCTACGGCGGGCCCTACGCGATTCTCGGGCCGAAACGGCTCGGCTACGCGGCCGGCATTTCATGCCACGGCACGCGGCTCCAGGATTATATCGGCGAGCTTGATGGCGTGACCGCGCCCGTCTGCATCATCTGGGGCGACGAAGACAATCAGGCGCCGCCGGAAGTGCTCGATGCATTCCGCGCGGTGCCGCCACGCATGAGCAATGTGGAGCTGCACATTTTTCCCGGGATCAAGCACGCCTACATGATGCCGGACGCCGGCGCCGCATTCAGCAAGACGACGCGCGAATTTTCCATGGCGCGCGCGCTTGCCATTCTCAACGACCTGCACGGCGGCGGCGAACGCCTGCGCAAGGCATCGTGAGCGGTTTACGCTTTGTCAGGCCCCGGACAAGCCCGCCGGAAAACTGTCTTCGCGTTGATGACAGCAAGTTGACGACAAACTCACCGATGAGAGCTAACCTTTGCCGAAATGGATTCGCCCCCGCGATTTACGCTCAGCCGCTTGTTCTGGATCGGGCTGGCGCTGCTTGTTCTCGGCACCGGCCCGCTGCTTGCGATCGTCGCTGCCGCCTCGCTCGGGCTGCTGAGCGACCCCAATCCCAATCCGATCGGCCCCGGCCTGCTTTCATTCTTCACGTTCTGGCCGGCCGCTATTCTGATTGTCTGGGGACTGGTCGCATCGCTTGTCCGTTACCGGACGGCGATGCGACAGATCGGCAATCCCTAGCCGCGCGCGAGACACTAAGCCGCTTTCGCACCCAGCTCCTTATCCTTTGCCTCGGCGCGTTGCGCCGCCGGCCGCGCCACGGTGCGCGCGACGTAATCGGTAAATTCCTTCCGCTCCGGGATCAGCTTGAACATCATTCCATAGCGCAGCCCCGAACCGATGACGACGTCGGCGGCGGTGAATTGTTCGCCCATCAGATACGGGCCCTTCGCCAACGCCCTGCTGACAATGTCGAGCACCGTATCGAAGTCACGCCAGCCAAGCGTGGCGGCGCGCGGATCTTCCTTGCGCGGAAAGGCGCGGTCGGTCATCGCCGGCTCGATCACGCTCGGCCCGAAGAACAGCCATTTGAGGTATTCGCCGCGCCGCGGGGTGCCGACAGGCACATTCAGTTTTTTGGCGGGGAATTCGTCAGCCAGATAAGTACAGATCGCAGCCACTTCGGTAATGACAGTGTCGCCATGCTTGAGCGCAGGGACCTTGCCCATCGGATTGATGGCGAGATAGTCGGGCTTGAGGTTATCGCCTGCGCTCAGCTTAATAAGCTTGATGTCGTAGGGTTGGCCGATTTCTTCCAGCATCCAGAGAATGATCGAAGAGCGCGAGGGCGACGCATGATACAGCGTGAGATTGGGCATTAAGGCACCTTGTAAAATTGTGGGCGGGAACCGAACTACGATTAGATCATGATTGTGCAGAGACCGTGACATGGCCAGTAACGTTCGCGACAACGCCGGGCGCCAGCGCTTCGAACTCGACGCCGATGGGCGTATCGCGTATTCGAATTATAAACGCGCCGGCAACGTCCTCACCATTCTCCATACCGAGGTGCCGAAGGAACTTGAAGGACATGGTATCGGCTCGGCGCTGATCCGCGGCGTGCTCGACATCGCCCGCACCCAGGGCCTCAAGATTGTCCCCGTCTGCCCGTTTGCGAAGGCCTATGTCGAGCGGCACCCGGAATACGCGGATTTGCGCCTGTAGGACGCTCCATTTTGAACAGAGACGACGCTACGCCCGGCAGCGGCACCGGCGCGGCCCGGGAGATTCCCATTACCGGCCTAACTCAATCTTTACCCTTCAGTAAGACATTGGGCCCTGTCGCGACAGGAGACCGCGTTGGATTTCTCGGCCGGTATCACGTTTATCTTCAGTCAGCTCGGCAGGCTGCTGTTTTCGCTCGGCTCGCATTTTTCGCTCACATCGCTCGCCGCTGCGCTGCTGATCGCCACGCTGTTCTTTGTGTGGCAGCGCGTAAAGCGCGGCCGCCGCGTGCGCGTACGAACCATCCTGCGCGCATTGTTTCCCAGGCGCATTCTGCGCAGCCGCTCGAACGAAGCCGACATCGGCTATCTGTTCTTCAATGTCTTTGTGTACAGCGTGATGTTCGGCTGGGCCGTGCTGTCCTACCAGTTCGTTTCAAACGGCATTATTTCGGGATTGGTCGCATTGTTCGGGCCGTTATCGCCGTCGGCGTTGCCGGCCTACGTCACGCGCTCCGTCATCACCGTAATGTTGTTTCTCGCTTACGAGCTCGGCTACTGGTTCAATCACTGGCTCAGCCACAAGGTTCCGCTGCTGTGGGAATTCCACAAGGTGCACCACAACGCGGAAGTGCTGACCCCGCTTACGAATTTCCGCGTGCATCCGGTTTACACCTTTGTCTTCACGAACATTCTCGCGTTCTCGGCGGCGGTCGCCAACGGCTTCGGCAATTACATGTTCGGCGAGACCGCCTATCAATACGCGCTGACGGATACCAACATCATCCTGGTGCTGTTCATTCATGCCTATGTGCATCTTCAGCACTCGCATGTGTGGATTTCGTTCCGCGGCGTGCTCGGGCGTATCTTCGTAAGCCCGGCGCATCATCAGGTGCATCACTCGTCCAATCCCAAGCACTTCGACAAGAACTTCGGTTCATGTCTGGCCCTGTGGGACTGGATGTTCGGCACGCTCTACGTGCCGCAGAAGGAGCGCGAGCCCCTCACCTTCGGATTTGGCGACCATCCGAACGCGCATTCGGTGAAAGGCGAACTGGTCGACCCGCTGATCAAGGCGGCCGGCCATCTCAGGCCACTGTGGCAAAAACGTCCTGCGGATATCACCACGGTGCGGGTTGCGGAACGCAAGCAGGCCTAGTTAATTGCGCGGGTGCGCAAGCGGACCGTTACCGTCAACGACAAGATGCAGAAGGGCTACCGCTATGTGCTGAGCGTGGCGGTCGGCCGCGCATTCGATCCGGAGTTCAAGCCGCAATTGACGCCGGCGCAAATGCTCAGGCTCGGCGTCTTCGGCGGCAAGTACATGACGGACTGCCGGCGCGAATTTCCCAAGAGCTGGTTTGCCGGCGCAAAGCTGTCGCCGCGGGGACGCAATCGCGCATGCAATTTCTTCGGCGTCGATGCCAGCCAGCCGCTCTCGGAGTGGAGGCGCAAAGGCTGGATCCACCCCGACGATCCGCGCGGCTGGTTCCAGTGGTACTGCCGCTATTACATGGGCCGGCGTGTGCCCGACGAAGACCGCAGGCAGATCACGCGCTGGAAGGCGATCCGGCGGCACGTTCGCCAGGTCCAGAAACATTGCGAGCCCGGCGATCTGCTCTGCCGGCGCCGTCAGCGGCAGGCGCTGCTGCATTGGGCCTACGACAGCCGAAAGATCTGAACGCCGATTTACTACCCCGCCCGTCCCGCGTTACGCTTTTGGCCAATCAACGCGGCAATAATTCAACGGGGGGAATTCCATGATGCGCGCGCTTTATCACGTCGCGATTCTGTCCATCGGCGCGATTTTCATTGTCGGTTCCGCGCGCGCGCAGAGCACCCAGGACCTATACGAGAAGGCGAAAGCTGAAAAAGAGCTCATCATTTATGGCGGCGGCCCGACCTCGCTTTACGACGTGCCGGCGCGTGCTTTCGAAGCAAAATATCCGGGCATCAAGGTCACGGTGCACTCCGGCTTCAGCAATGTGCATGACGAGAAGATCAACCAGCAACTCAAGAGCAAAACGCTCGACGCCGATCTTGCCATTCTGCAAACTGTGCAGGATTTCATCCGCTGGAAAAAAGAGGGCGTGCTCGCGCGCTTCAAGCCGCCCGCCTGGGATGCGATCGATAAATCATTCAAGGACAAGGACGGCGACTATGTCGGCGTATTCGTGACGTCCGTGTCCTATGCCTACAACAAGGACATGGTGAAGCCGGCCGACGCGCCGAAATCCGCTAAAGATTTTCTGAAAGCCGAATTCAAGGGCAAGATGGTGTCCTGCTATCCGCATGACGACGACATCACCCTCTATCTTTTTTATACGCTCGTCGATCAATACGGATGGGATTGGATGAAAAAATACATGGCCAATGGCGCCCAGTTCATCCAGGGCCATCTTGGCGTTTCGCGCGGGCTTGCATCGGGTGAATACACGGTGTCGCTCGATTCAAATCCGAACCTCTCGTTACGCGAACAACGCGCCGGCAAGCCGGTCGAGATTTCGTTTTCGACAGTCGACCCGACGCCGGTTTGGGCGCAGACGGCCGCCACGTTCAAGGATTCGCCGCATCCGAACGCAGCGCGCCTTTTCTTGAGCTGGTTCCTGGAAAAAGAGCAGCAAAGCAAGCTCGACACCTGGTCACCACGCAGGGATGTCCCGCCGCCGGCCGGTTTGCCGCCACTGTTCTCGCTCAAGCTCGCCAACAACTACCCAGCGTTTATGAGTGATACGAAAAAGGTCGCCGACCTGCGCAAGCGCTTCGAGGCGCTGACCGGGCCGGTGCAAAAGAAAGGCGGCGTGCGCTAGTGACGGACTTAACCGGCCGCGACCGCGCGGGGCCGCACGGCGCGGTCTTTCCATCGCGCCATGACCGCATCGACCAAGACCACAGCGAGGCCTGCCGCAAGAACCTGCCAGCCCGGCCTGATGCCGGCATCGAAATCAAAGATCGTACCGAGTACGACAAGCGGCGAGACATGAAATGCGACCGCGATTCCAACAGCCTCGCCGATAAACGTCAGAATGGATACGACAACAGCCAGCGCAAGCAGGCTCAACGTCGACAGGTCGCCGCGGCCCTGCCACCAGGCGAGCACGCGATAGGCCATCAGCCAGAGAAACAGGCTGGCGGCAAAAGTCGGCACCGTCACATCGGCCTTGGTCTGCTGGAAATAGTGGATGAGTGCGAGCAGTGCGATGGCGTAGATGATTTGGTGCAAGCGCCGCCAGCGCACTCCCCCGAGCCGCCGCATCATGCCATCGGTCGAGGTGGCTGCGAGCGCGGCAAGGCCAAGCCACGCGACCGCGCCCACAATCAGGTAAACGCGATGGCTGATTTCGTGGATGAGCTTGCCTGCATTGTAGCCTTGATCGGCAAAAAACAGCGTCAGATGCGCGGCGATATAACAAAAGGTGCCAACGCCGAGCATGCGGCGGACATCGATCAGGTTTCCGTAACGCAGCACGCGCCGGAACGGTGTCACCGCCAGCGTGACGCCAAGAAATACCAGCGCCCAAAAGCCGGCGCGGTGGATCAACTCGTTGAGCGGACGCGCACCGTGCGCAATCTCGTTTGCCTGCAAAGCCGCCTTCACGAGCGGTAGCAGCAAGAGCGCGAGCGTGGCGATTCGCAAAGCCGACAGACGGCCACGCCGGTCCCGCCAAAGCTCCCAGGACGCTCTCATTGCGCGCGTTGTTTCCCTAGAAATGGAACTCATCCATGCATTTTACTCAATCCGGCCAGACGCATGACGGATACCGCGCCGCACAATTTACACAAATAAAACATTTGGCCGTGCTAGCCTTTTTGGGTTGGCTTGATTCGTCACAATCAATCAAATGCTTGCGTGCAAACAAGGTCGCCGCAACGGAGCAAATCCGACGAGCTGACCATCGTGGAGCGGAGGAGCAAGTAGGGACGCCACAGTAACGCTGCGCCGGGGGATTTTATGGAGGCCACCGATGTCGCGAAATCTGTTTCGCTTACTGCTCGTCTTCGTGCCTGCCCTGCTCTTTGCCACGACCGCGGCTGCGCATGACAGCTGGGTCAATCGTGGTGCTTTCAAGAATTCCGCTGGTGAGTGGTGCTGCGGCGACTACGACTGCAAAAGTTATGTGCGCACATCGTCGACAGCGAGCGGCTGGATGATCGACGGCGAACTGGTGCCGTTCGATGAAGCAATGCCGGTCGCACCGCCTGACGGCCAAGTCACGATATGCCGGCGGCCCGACGGATCGCGGCGCTGCGTGTTCGGCTTAAAACCGGGCCTGTAACGATCGTCGCGTCTTGATGGGAGCGCGCCTTGCAGATGGCGCGCCCCATATAGCTTTTTTGGCCGCGAGCGTCAGGTTTTCTCGTCGCGCCCCGCGCCCGCATAAAGGATCAGAGCAATGATGGCCGCGGCGCCGACCAGAATGAATCCGGCACCGATCATATCAGCGCCCATAAAATCAGCGGTCGCCGCGAGCACAATTGCACAAAAGCCGAGCGACAACGCCCACAGGCCGAGCCAGTCGAACGCGGTAACTGCTTCACGAACGCGCTCGACCTTGGTTCGAGCTTTCGGCGGAAGCGGTATCGGCATGGCAGAGTCTCCGTAGTGAGCTGCGAGCGATTCGCAACCCTTCGGACGTTCCCTCGCAATTTCCGTGCCTATCTCGATCGAGCGCAAGATTTCATCGCGGGTTCCTCGCAATCCGCGCGGCGAAGCCATTGGATTGTTGATCAGATTCGTGGGAGCGGGCGGCCGCCAGAATTTTTCGAAGGCACTTTCACCCAAGCCTCTCCGTCCAGAACGATTTCGTCACCGACCGAGCATGTGCAAGCCAAACGGGCACGAAACTTTTCCGGTATCAGTTCAGATACAGCCACCGTTACGTCGACGGTATCGCCGATTTTCACCGGCGCCCGGAAATTCAGGGTCTGCGAGATGTATACCGCGCCCGGACCGGGCAACCGCGTGCCAAGGACCGCCGAAATCAGGCTCGCGGTGTAAAGTCCATGCGCGATGCGCGTTCCGAACGGGGTTCTGGCGGCGAAGTGTTCGGAGAGGTGGATCGGATTGCGGTCGCCAGTCACCTCGGCAAAACCAACAACGTCTGTCGCATCGATGACCTTTTTCAGCGTCTCGGTCATCCCAACTGCGAGGTCCTCGAAGTACAGAAGTCGCAATTCTAATTGCTTCAATTGTCTGCCTCACCCTTTGCCGCTGGTTATGATTGGCCAGCACTTATTTTGGAACGCGACCCTTTATGGCGTTGGCTCGGGCGCCGCAGGTGATTCGTCCCGCTGTATCTGGTGAAAGTTGAGCGCGGACCCGCCCTTTGAGCAATTCAACATCAGCAGCAGGCATCGCAGCGATAATCGGACCGATGTTCGATCCCAAAAGGCTAGTTGTCCAAAGATCGTCGAAGTCGGTAAATGTACGCTGCACTGAAATTTCTCGGGTCTCGATTGCATCGAGACCCGCCTCCGTCCACAGACCCCGCAGGATTTCAGCTCGAGACGCCTCGACACTCGGAGGGCTTAGAGGTGGAAATCCCATCGCGCGCATTTCGACCCGAATAGGCTCCAAAGGAAATCCTCCGCCCAACATATCCCAAGCATACGCGGCCACCGTTCCGCCCGGGCGAACCACCCGAACCATCTCGGCGACCCCTTTGGCGGGGTCGGGAACGAAAAAGATCACGAGCGCCATCGTCGCCACGTCGAAGGTGCCCGCCGAAAATGGAGGCGCCATGGCATCACCGCGTCCAAACTTTGCTAAACGCGCGGCGGGTCGTGTTCGCGCAAAGGCGAGTTGGCCCTCGGACGGATCAATCCCCTGAACCTCCGCCGGTCGGCACCGGTCCACGATCAGCTCGGTGAAAGAACCATTGCCGCAACCGACGTCGACCCATTTCAGGCCTGCCGGCGCCGCGAGCCAATCAAGAAAGATCGTGCCTACCCGCTGGCTCCAATTTCCCATCATCCGTTCATAGGCGGCCCCATCATCGAAGCGGATTTGGGTATCGGCCACGAGCGCCTCCGGTCGCCTGTCTGGCGGCCATTATAGGCCAATATCATTCCGGAAAGCCGCTTGGGGGAATAGTGGGTCTGCCCGGGCGACGGTGGTGCCCCGCACATCGCTATCATAGGCCTTCTAGCAGGCCGTGCGACAACTACACTAAAATTCGCGGGGATGTCGGAACGGCAAACGCATCGGCATTATGCTCGGGAGCAATGGTAGTCTGTCGTTCGGCGCAGGTGCAGGGCAACACTTCACGCGTTGCCAGCTTAATTCTACGACCGTTTGGGAATTCGATATACCGCAGGACGACGGGCCCGCACGCTTCAAGCACGTATTTCGTACCCATCGGAAAACGGCTCGGTAGACGAGTGGAACGCGGCATCGTTACTCCCCCTTTGCCGTTTCAATTCGATTTTACCAGAGGGGCGGCGATGCGTTCACTTTGTGACAAAATTGCAGTTATCCACGCTGCACTATTACGCGAGGGGTAATTTTACACCTCCCTCGCACCGAGGCCGATTGCGCAATTCAACTCACGCTCGCGCCCGCGGTAACCCGCTCTATGAATTCCCACGCCTTAGCTCCTAGCGAACGTCCTTGCGTGCCGGCGTCGAGCAACTTCGCAGCAATCTCTTTAGTCACGTCGCACGACCAGCCCTCTTCTGTCTCGAATGCCACCACGCGCAGTGGACGTTCATACTGCCCGCTAAGAATGTCGTCGACGATCGCTTGTTCGTTGGCCCTTGCTTCATCGATCTCTCGCCAAACGTGGCCCAGCTTCCCGAGATCGTCCAGCAGCAGATAAACGATCACTCTGTTGATGACCGTCGGAACAAGAAAAATCTGCATTAGAAGCTTCCGTCGATAAATGCATCCTAAACATCCTAACGTGAGCGACGCTTTCGGTTTCGGTTGCCAAATACCCGTCGCAAGAGTTTTACGTCTCTTTTACTGCACAGCTTCCATTTCTGACGCGACGATTGTCATGCAGCAATGGACGGCTTCCGGCACAACCACCAAAGCGCCCCGATCAGCACCACATTGATCAGCGCAAGCAATGTTAATGCACCGATAGTTGCATCTGAGCCGCGCGTCTCGATCAACAAGGCGCCGACTGAAGGGGCAAAAGCCTGAACGATCAAGCTTGGAAACGCGAGTTTGCCCATCAACCCCGGAAATCGCACCGGCCCGAACAGTGCAAGCGGCAAGGTCCCGCGCCCGATCCACGAAATTCCGTAACCCGCGCCATAGAGCAAGATCACAAGCAGGAGCGCGGGCACCGCGCACAGCAACAGCAACAAGCCGATTGCCATGAGCGTGCAGGAGGCGATCATTG
Organism: Pseudolabrys sp.; assembly: GCA_035626335.1. GTDB lineage: Bacteria > Pseudomonadota > Alphaproteobacteria > Rhizobiales > Xanthobacteraceae > Pseudolabrys. Next base: position 34,517 of record DASPNW010000035.1, on the reverse strand, counting down.
TCCATATCGGGTGATAACGGCTGCCGAAAAGACGCTCGACCACGCGCGCTCCGACTTGTGCGGGTCCAAAAACGGCCCCGAGGGTCACGGCAAAAGCGAAGTCGGCGCCCCTCGCCTGCAGAAAGATCAATAAGTGCACCACCACGATCGAGCCGATGCCGGCCGCGATAGACAGCACCACAGCCAGCAAGGCAAAAATCACCGTCTCGTTGTCGATGGGCGATGCGCCCTCAAAATCTTCTTTTTCGTTTTGATGGGACCTCGCTTTGTCCGGTGCGCGCACCACACTCATCTGCAGAGGCAGCATCACGAACAGATGCAGGGCCGCATAGATGAAACACGCACTGCGCCACCCCACATGATCGATCATGAAAGCGCTTAACGGCCAACAGATTGTGCTGGCAAAGCCGCCGAACAGCGTCAAATTGGTGATTGGTCCGCGTGCCTCACTGCCATACATGCGGCCGAGCGCGGCAAACACCGCGTCATAGAGGCCTGTGCCCATACCGATCCCAATCAACACCCAGGCCAGCAGGTAGATCGGCAACGCGTGTGAGAGACCAACGCCTGCCAGGCCTGCCGCATAAAATAGGGAGCTCGCGAGCAGGACCGGCCGTCCGCCGTGCGTAGCGATGATGCGACCGACCTGCGGCGAGATGAGACCTGCGGTCAGCAGGCCGATTGACGTACCGGCAACAACAAAACCGAGCGACCAGCCTGTTTCTGCGACAATCGGCTCGGCGAAGACCGCCGGAAAATAGAAAGAAGTCCCCCAAGCCAGGATTTGGGCAATACCCAGCGCGGTTATGACAATCCGGCGATCGAGCGGGCGCGCGTCTGCTGCCAATGCCAAAACGCGGGGTCCTAGTTCGCCGGCTCCATACCTTTGGTTTTTAGCACGGCGGCGGCGGCCGGACCGGAGAACATCTTAATCAACGCTTGCGCCGCATCTTTGTTTTGCGGCGAATTGCTCAGAGCGGCCGCATAGGTCGTGGTGTTCTGGATTTCTTTTGGCAGCGGTCCGACGAGTGCGGCGCCCTTCACCGGCACAATTTCGCTTATTTGGTGCAGGCCAAGCTCGGCTTCCCCGTTGACAACCAGTTCGGCGACGTAACCGCCCTTCTTCAGCTTCGCCTTCGGGCGAACTTTATCGGCGATGCCAAGCCGCTCCAGCAACTTGTCGATGTAGACCCCGCTTGAACCGCCGCTTGCTGGATCGATATAGGCAACCGATTTGGCTGCCAGAAGCGCATTCTTAAAGGCCTCAACCGTACTCACATCAGGTTTTGGCGCCCCCTCTTTCACGACCACCCCAACTCCCACCGTGGCGAGATCGACACGACTGCCACTCGCGATTTTGCCCGCGCCTGCAAGTTCGTCGATAACGCCGGGCGTGATGACAGCAACGTCGAAGGCCTCCCCACCGTCGATCCGCTTCTTCAAGCCTCCGGCGGTATCGTTGTCGACGGTCACTTTGTTGCCCGTCTGCTTCTCAAAATCGGCTGCGAGCGCCAGAACGACCTGCTTGAAGGCACCGGCGGTTAGTACCTTGACTTCGGCGGCCCAAGCGCCGGACACGGCGCCAATGGGGCCCAGAACCGCGACGATAACCAGGGCGCGCCAGATATGCGAATTCATGGGAGACTTCTCCTGAGACAAGTTGGCAATCTACACGAACCACGGCTATTTCGGTCTTGAACTTCACCTTTTCGCAGGGCAACAAAAATTCTCTTACCGAAATCTTAAAAAGAGGCACTAATTCTCGTTTTTCGCTTGAATTTGGCTTGTTTTAGTTATGCATTTTTCGCCTAGCTGCAGCGCAACATTGTTGCTTTTCAAGCAGCGGGGGAACCCTATTTTCTAGTTTGCAGTCACTGGCCGGCATGCGCCGGATCTTATGGGAAAGAAGGACACCATGTTTGCCGCACTCGTCCGCTTCATCCAGGAATGGAAGCGCTACAATCAAAGCATCAACGAGTTGTCGCGCCTGGGCGACCGCGAGCTTTCCGACATCGGCATTAGCCGCTCCGATATTCCGCGGATTGCCTGGAACGCCGCGCACCGCTAATCGGGCGTCTCATTGATTTGAATCGAAACGCCCGCGCAAATTCGCGGGCGTTTCGATTTTTGCAGCATCGTACACGATTGCTAGTTGAGCGACTTCCACTGCTCCAGAGGCATGACCTCCAGATTCTCACCGTACCCGACCGTCCAGGAATCGACCGACCATTTTTTACCGTTCGCCTTCTCAGCGAGAACGGCCGTGGCGTGCGGCGGTCGCCCATCGAGAAAGAAGCCGCGTGCCTCCGGCGCTTCGACGTCGTGGTATCGCAACAATTGGAGTTGGTCGAGCACCAGGAGCAAAGTAGTGGTATTACGGCTTGAATCGATGCAATCGAATTGATGCACATCAAACATATATTTGGCGCCCGCGCGCGCCACGTGGTTTTCCGTGCCAGCGGCGGGGCCGACACGCCTGTCGAACCATGCCCCGGCAGCTGCAACCGCATTGCGCTCTGCCGCCGCTGACGAGCGGCCGGCGGCCAATATTTGCGCAAGTTTCGCGCGGTCACTGGCAGTCAGGTCCACTTCGGCCCGGTACTTACACCCGAACCCGTGACAAACAAAAACAATGCTTGGCGTAGGCGGCGCGACCCAGAACCCGCTATAGGCTTCGTCGACGACGTTAGGCATCGTTGCCGCGCTCGTTAGTGAAATATTGGCCGCAAAAGCGATACAGCCCGCAAGGACCACGACATTCAAACGCATACGGAACACATTACCATCGTTGCAGATCGTCATCCGCTAGCCTATTGATTTTGAAATGACATCGAGGAAGTTACAAGTCGTGCACGTGGTTGGTGGCGGGCTCGCGGGGTCGGAGGCAGCCTGGCAACTGGCCCAGGCTGATGTGCCGGTCGTACTGCACGAAATGCGACCGCTGCGCAACACACCTGCGCACAAAACTAACGGCTACGCAGAGCTGGTCTGCTCAAATTCGTTCCGCTCTGATGATCGTGAACACAACGCAGTCGGTCTCCTGCACGAAGAAATGCGCCGACTCGGCTCGCTGATAATGTGCGCCGCGGATAGAAATCAGGTACCGGCCGGCAGCGCCCTGGCGGTTGATCGCGAGGGCTTTTCCGCCACGGTATCTCAGGCGCTGACCGCTCATCCATTGGTTACGCACGAGCGGGGAGAAGTTGCGCTGCCGCCAGATGATTGGGACAACGTTATCATCGCGACCGGACCGCTAACCTCACCAGATCTCGCCGCCTCGATCGTGAGCCTGAGTGGCGAACGCCAACTCGCCTTTTTCGACGCAATTGCTCCAATCGTACATCGAGATAGCATCGACCTTACCCAAGCATGGTTTCAGTCGCGCTACGACAAAGCCGGCCCCGGCGGCTCGGGTGCCGACTACATCAACTGTCCGCTGTCACGCGAAGAATACGAGACGTTTGTCGCCGCCCTACTTGCCGGCGAGAAGACCGCCTTTCATGACTGGGAAACCCCCACACCTTATTTTGATGGCTGTCTCCCGATCGAGGTGATGGCTGAGCGCGGCGTGGAGACGTTAAGGCACGGGTCGATGAAACCGTTCGGTCTGACCAATCCGCACAAGCCGGGCTCAAAGCCCTATGCCGTGGTGCAGTTACGCCAGGACAACAAATTAGGCACGCTTTTCAACATGGTCGGCTTCCAGACCAAACTGAAGCACGCCGAACAGATTCGTGTCTTTCGAAGCATCCCCGGACTGGAAAACGCGGATTTTGCCCGCCTTGGCGGACTGCATCGCAACACATTCCTGAACTCGCCCAAGCTCCTCGATGAGACGCTACGGTTCAAACCGAATCCACTTTGGCGTTTTGCCGGTCAGATCACTGGTTGCGAGGGCTACGTGGAATCAGCCGCCGTTGGTTTGCTCGCGGGACGCTTTGCAGCTGCGGTCCGACGAAGCGAAAAGATCGTGCCGCCGCCGCTAACTACAGCACACGGCGCGTTGCTCGCGTATATTACAGGCGGCCATATCGAAACCATCGACGCCGGGCCGTCTTCATTCCAACCGATGAATGTCAATTTTGGATTGTTTCCACCACTAGATGAGGTTCCGGTATTCGATCGCCATAGCAAGCTGGGGCGCAGCACGGCCAAGGCGCTCGCGCGCAAAGGCGCCATTACACGCCGCGCGCTTGCAGATCTCGACAGATGGATCGCGAGCGCACTCCCCGCAGTGGCGGCTGAATAATCGGTTAGCCCCCGACTCGCCGGAAAGATTTTGCCGCGCGCCAGATACGCCATTGCCGCCGCCAAGGCGCGACCTGCGGGGGACGAAACGGGTCATAGTCAAGCCGCTCCATATCGCGTAACCATTGCCACAGCGGCGCTATCGACAAGAAGGCGGGCTGGACAGTTGGCGAGACTTCGGCGGTCCCGATGTGCGCCAGCTGACGACGGCAACGCAAGCGAAGGTCGGCGAGCGCGGCCCTCACCTCAGGTGTCGCACGCATCGCAAAAATATCATCAGGCTCGGCTCGATACTGCCCAAGGATTTCCAACGGAATATACAACTGTCGACGGACCGCATGGAGTGGCAGCCGCGCCAGTACGCCTGCAATCGTTTGTGCGACCCCCGCTTCTATTACCAATTTAGGGGTCGCGGTGACTTTGTGATCGGCTAAAATGCCAACGGCCAATTCGAAGATCGCGCCAACGGTTCTTACCGCGTAGGACTGAAAATCGTCGATACTCGAGATGGGTGCATTGTAAATGTCGAAGCGATGCGCCTCGATCACGTTAACCAATGACTGACTGGCTAAATCGTAACGCAACTGCGTCTCGCGCAGCGCCAGCGCGACAGGATTTGCGGCAGCTTCGCCGACGCGTTCGCCCAGGACCGCTTCTCGCCACCATTGGAGCCGGATTTCCCCCGCCACGGGTTCACGCGCAACATCGCGCACGCGCGCAATTTCTGCATTGAAAGCATAGAGGGCGAATAGTGCATTCCGTTTATCGGTGGGAGCGAATAGTGTCGCAACATAACGGTCGCGATCGTTTTCTCTGACCAGTGCGGCACAATATTTGAAATGAGCTTCCATTCGACCAAACTAGCGGGCGGTCTTACGCAACTGCGATTAGTCCCGCTCCGGCACGGCGGTTTTCCGCCAACAAGATATTATAGGTCCGTACGGCAGCGCCGGTCGCCATAGTATCGACGGATAACGATACGTCATGGAAGCGCTGGCGCAGACCGGCAGGCAACACCCAGGGTTCGCGTCCGGCACCGATCAAGAAAAAATCAAGACTATCTGCGCGAGCGAAGACCGCCAAAAGCGCGTCCTCCGTCAGCTCACGAACATCATTGATAGGCCAAGCCCACACGCCGTCGGGAAAACACAGTAACGAGCCACGGTGCGACATGCCAGCAAAGCGGAAGCCGCCATCGCCGTACGCGTCGATTAGGGCCGGGCGCGGCAAATGCGGTGGGTCGGCGCCGTGGCCGAACGTCATCTACTTTTCCCGATCCGGTGCGCTCAGTGAATCACGGCCCGTTCCGACGCCGAGATAAATCAGAATCGGCGACGCTATGAACACAGATGTGTAAGTGCCGACAAGAACGACGCCGAACATCATGGTCGCAGTAAAACTATGAATCGCCTGCCCGCCAAACAACAGCAGGGCCAGCAAGGCGAGTGATACGGTGACGTGTGTTATCACCGAACGCGAGAGCGTTTGATTGACCGAAGCATTAAGCAAATCGGGCATCGGTAGTTTGCGGTACCTGCGTAGCATTTCCCGAATTCGATCGTAGATAACGACCGTATCGTTAAGCGAATACCCGAGGATGGTGAGCAGCGCGGCGATGCTGGTCAGATCAAAGTCGATTTGCGTGATCGACATGAAACCAATGGTGAGCACAATGTCGTGGACGTTCGCAATCATGGCGCCCAGCGCGAACTGCCACTCGAATCGGAACCACAAATAAATCAGAATTGCGAAAATCGCGAGCATCAAGCCGATAACGCCGTAGGAAAGCAATTCGCCCGAAACGCGCGGTCCGACCACCTCAACGCGCCGATATTCGACTGCATCGCCAAGCGCGCCACGGACCTTGGTAACAGCCTGCTGTTGGGCCACCTCACCGCCCGGCTGTTCGGCAATGCGAATGAGCACGTCGTTCGGCGCGCCGAATTGCTGCAACTGCACTTCGCCAAGACCCAAGGTTCCCAGTGTGGCGCGCATCTGTGCGAGATCGGCAGCCCCCGCCTTGGACTGAACCTCGATGAGCGTGCCGCCTTTGAAGTCGATGCCGAAATTCAGCCCATGGAAGAAATAAAGTGAGATAGCGATTATCGACAGCAATGCCGATACCGGAAAGCTGATTCGCCGGAATCGCATGAAATCGAATTTAGTATCGTCGGGGACTATACGAAGCAGGCGCACGGCACGGGCTCCTAAATCGGCACGCGTTGCGGGCGCCGCCAGCGTACCCAATATGCGACGATAAGGCGGGTCAGTGTGAAGGCAGTGAAAACAGTCGTGATAATTCCGATGCCGAGCGTAACGGCAAAACCTCGGACTGGACCTGTCCCGATATAAAACAGCACCGCGGCGGCAATGAATGTAGTGATGTTCGAATCCAGAATCGTGGCAAGCGCGCGAGAAAACCCGGCATCGATGGCATTGATCGGGGTTCGGCCGCCCCGCACCTCTTCGCGGATGCGCTCGTAAATTAGCACGTTGGAATCGACGGCAATGCCGACCGTGAGCACGATGCCCGCGATGCCCGGTAACGTTAGCGTGGCATTGAGGAACGACAATACGCCGAAGATCATTGCAACGTTGATCGCGACAGCAATGTTCGCGAACAGTCCGAATAGTCCGTACGTAACCAGCATGAAGGCGACCACCATCGCCGCACCGACATAGGACGAAACCTTACCTTTGGCGATGGAATCCTGGCCAAGACCCGGACCGACAGTGCGCTCTTCAATGATGGTAAGAGGCGCCGGCAAGGCGCCGGCCCGCAAGAGTATCGCGAGATCGTTGGCACTCTCGACAGTGAAGCTTCCGGAAATCTGGCCAGAGCCACCCAGGATTGGTTCGCGAATGACAGGTGCCGAGATCACCTGGTTGTCAAGAACAATAGCAAATGGTTTACCGACATTCTCTTGGGTGACTTGCGCAAATTTACGCGCGCCTGAGGTATTGAACCTAAACGACACGATTGGTTCGTTGGTACGCTGGTCGAAACCTGGCTGGGCATCAGTAAGATCGCCGCCGGAAACAAGAATGCGTTTTTCCACCAAATATGGAATCTTTGGCTGCGAGGTGCTGTAGAGGATTTCGCTATCAGGCGGCACGCGTCCTTGTGCGGCCTGTTCGGCTGGAATCGAGACGTCAACCATGCGGAAATCGAGCTTAGCTGTCTTGCCGAGCAATTCTTTCAACCGCGTTGGATCCTGCAGTCCCGGAACCTGCACCAGGATTCGATCGACACCCTGGCGCTGGATCAGAGGTTCGACAGTGCCGAGCTCATTGACGCGTCGTTCAATAATCTGAATCGATTGCTCGACAGACTGGCGAACCCGTTCCACGATGGCAGGCTCGGTGAGCGTTAGCCGCACCAGGCCGCCGGCCTCAGTCGTTACGTCGAGAGTCCGCTGGCCAGTGCTGCTACCAAGAATTCCGCCTAGCGGCTGCGACAGTTCCCGTAGTTTCTCAGCTGCCTTATCGAAATCGCTGCCCTCACGAATACGTACTTCCACGCTGTTGCCGCGCACCACGAGGCCGGTATAGCCGACGCGCGCGTCGCGCAGAACGCGACGGACGTCATCGCGCATTGATTCGAGTTTTTCCTTGCGGACCGCATTCGTGTCGACTTCGAGGAGAATATGCGATCCGCCCTGCAGGTCGAGGCCCAGTACCACATGTCGCTGTGCCCATTTTGGCCAGCTCTGAACCATCTTATCGGGCAGAAAATTCGGAACGGCGAACAGGCAAACGATCAATGCCGTTAGAATAATCGCCGTAGCCTTCCACCGCGTGAAATAAAGCATGACGTCCCGACTTGCGGCTTAAAGGCTAAGGCCGCCGGCACTCAACCAGCCGCAGCCTCTTCCTTGACAGGTTCACCCTTGGCACGAACGTCGCTGACCATCTGTCGCATTTGGCGAATGCGCACGTCGTCCGCAATCTCGATTTCGATCTGGTCGTCGTCGATCACCTTGGTAACCTTGCCAATAAGGCCCCCATTGGTAATGACCGTATCGCCTCGCCGCACGTTCTTGACCATTTCCTGGTGCTGTTTCACCCGCTTTTGCTGCGGCCGCAGGATCAGGAAATACATGATGATGAAAATCAACGCGAACGGCAGCAGCGACATCAACATGCCACCATCGCCGCCTGCACCACCACCAAATAGCGATCCTTGTGCAAACGCAGGCGTTATGAACATCGAGGCTTGTTCCTTGCGTAGTTTCCCAGGGCCCGGCTGGTGTTTGAATTTCGCGCGGACTATACCGGCCGCCCGTCCAATTGCAACGCTGTGTCACCCTCCAAAACCCGCAATTTTCGGCCATTTCCGAGTGGGGCCGCTTGCGGAAGCAACGCTGCCCCGCTAAGAGCAGCGCGATTTGCGGAAAAACACAGATGGCCAAACAGAAGTCGAGATCATCGCGACGCCCCTCGCCGAAATTGAAAGCCGGCCCTCAGTCAATAGACCAGACGGACGTATTCGAACGCATCGCCTCGGCGCTCGAGCGCCTGGCACCACCACGTCCGATCCTGCCCGATCTCGGCACTGCCGATGCGTTTGTTTGGCACCCTGACGGCCGGCTAGTGCCCGTTCCGCATGTGAACCGCGTCGAGATGTCGCTACTCAAAGGCATCGATCGCGTCCGCGATGTCCTCCTGGAAAACACTGAACGTTTCGCAAAAGGCTTGCCAGCAAATAATGCGCTGTTGTGGGGGGCGCGCGGCATGGGGAAGTCTTCGCTGGTGAAGGCCGCGCATGCCGGCGTTAATGCCGCCCTCGCGCGGAATACAAAAAGCACGCCTCTTAAGTTGATCGAGATCCACCGCGAGGATATTGACGGCTTGCCGGCGCTGATGACGCTCACCCGTGGCTCGCCACATCGGTTTATCGTGTTCTGTGACGATCTTTCTTTTGATGCTGAAGACACTACCTACAAGTCTCTTAAAGCAGTACTTGAAGGCGGCATCGAAGGCCGGCCGGACAATGTTATTTTCTATGCGACGTCGAACCGCCGGCATCTCATGTCGCGTGACATGATGGAGAATGAGCGCTCGACTGCGATCAATCCGGGCGAAACGGTCGAGGAGAAGGTCTCCCTATCCGACCGGTTCGGGTTATGGCTCGGCTTTCACCGCTGCAGCCAGGATGAATATTTAGCAATGGTCGACGGCTATGTCGCACACTACAAAATTCCGGCGCGAGCCGAATCACTCCACCGCGAAGCGCTCGAGTGGTCGACCACGCGCGGCTCCCGCTCGGGCCGTGTAGCCTGGCAGTTTGTACAGGATCTGGCCGGACGGGTCGGTGTTACGATAAAGGGCTGACAGCCAGCCGCTCATGCCCGCAAAGATGGGCATCCGGATCCCCGCGCCTCACCTCGGTCGAACGGCGATACTAAGCGCCGCCGAGGTACTGCGTTGGATCGACGGGTGTCGAACCCTTCCGGATCTCGAAATGTAATTGCGGCGAGCTTACGTTGCCGGTCTGCCCCGCGTGGGCGATTACCTGCCCTCGTTTGATCGCGTCGCCGCGCTTGACCATTAACTCACTCGCATGAGCATAGGCGGACACAAATCCATTCGAGTGCCGGATTAACACCAGATTGCCATAGCCCTTGAGCTCATTGCCGGCATAAGCGACCACACCGTCATCGGCCGCCTTGATTGGCGTGCCTTCCGGTACCGCCAGATTGATCCCGTCGTTCTGCGCACCGTTTGGTTTGCTACCGAATCCCGCAATGACGCGGCCACGAACTGGCCAACGGAAAGACGGCATACCGCCGCTCGGTTCGGCAACCTTCACTACAGTTTCGGTCGTCTGCGGATCTGCCTTGGCAACCTGCGCATTTTGTACGGGTGCCGCGCTCGCAACCCTCTGCATTGGAGCCGCACGGGGCTGCGCGGCTTGCGGCCCTGCGACTCGCGGTGCTGCTGCCACCGCGTGGCTGCTCGCGGGAATTGTCAAGCGGTCGCCGACGCTGAGCTTCGCGGAGGATTGAAGGTGATTTGCCCGCGCCAGTTCTGCGACTGTCACACCGCTATGGCGTGAAATGCTCATAAGTGTGTCACCGGACTTCACAATATGAATGCTGCCGATCGCCGGTGTGTTGGTAGAGCCACGTTTAGCTGCTGTTTGCGTACTGGTCGAACCATAGCGCGGAATGACCAAGCGCTGGCCCGGCCTGATCTGACTCGCATCGCGGATGCCGTTGGTCTGCATGAGTGCAGCCGCGGGCACGTTATGCCTGCGTGCGATCGTGTCGATTGTTTCCCCGTACCCGACGGTAACAGCCGAACCGCCGTCCCAGGTCCAATGGCCAGACGGAGCACGCACGGCTGATCCGGTAATGTCGTCGGAATTTTGGCCGCTTGGCCTATAGGTGGCGGGGTAAGGCGCGGCGTAAGCCGCGGGCATGGCTGAGCCTGGCTGGGTTACCGCCGGCAGCGACTGCGCTTCGATGCGAGCAGATGCGGGAGGCGCCGAGACTGAGCTGGCCAAATTTTGCGGCGGGGCCGGACGATCGGTGTCGTAAGAGCTGGAAGTGAAGCGCGCCGAATCCGAACAGCCTGCGGCGGCGGTACCAACCAGCGCGAGAACTGCGACGCGCGGCCAAACACGCAGGCGGATCTCCACCTTGGAACGCAACATGTGGTTACTCACTCGTACGCAACAAATGTAGAGTTTGAAATAAAGCAGTCGCGAGTAAACAAGGCTTTAAGAATGAAAGCGCTGACACAAACGCTTCGGCCGGACAAAGAGTGGCAAGTTGTCGTGGGACCGCGATAAGTCGGAAGCGTTGTCGGAAAAACCCCCGCGCAACGCTACAATTCCCGCGCCTGGCCAGGCACCATCGGTACAAAACGCACAGGAATAAGGTCTTCGCGCCGAATCCCCGTTTCCGTTTTGGTAAGCTTGATAATATGTTGTGACCCGTCATGGGAGCCGAGCGGCAGGATCATCACACCATTAACGGCAAGCTGATCGAGAAGCGTTTGCGGCAGCGTCTCCGTCGCTGCTGTCAAGATTATGCGATCATAAGGCGCCCTGCCCGGCACGCCCGCAAAACCATCCCCGATCACGACCTCGACATTGTCGTATCCGAGTTCTTTCAAACGCGCCCGCGCTCGATCGGCCAGCGTGCGGTAGCGCTCGATGCTCACCACGTCACGAGCGAGCCGCGACAACACCGCGGCCTGATAGCCGGATCCCGTACCCACCTCCAGCACGCGATGGTGCATGCGCACACCAAGCTGTTCGGTCATGTAGGCGACGACGTAGGGTTGGCTGATGGTCTGCCCGCAGGCGATCGGCAGCGCCTGATCAGCATACGCGCCTTCCGCAAAGGTCGTCTCGACAAAACGCTCGCGCGGCACCTCATCCATCGCGTGTAGCACTGCCTTGTCGGCGATGCCGCGCCGACGCAAGGTCAGCAGGAATTCCATGCGATCGTCGTCCTGTTTTTCGCGCGACTTTTTTGACACGTTTTTGGCCCCTTTACGGCCGTTATTAGCATGTTTGCCCGCACTTGAGCTAAGCTGGAACTCTGTGGACCATGTCGAGTTGTAGGGCGGGAGACAACAATGACAAATGCCTCGGCAGGGACACCACGCATTCTCGTGGTTGAGGATGAATATTTGATCCGCATGTTGCTTGAAGACATGCTGGAAGAACTCGGCTACGCGGTGGCCGCCGCCGTCGGCACAATTGCTGAGGCGCGCGAAATCGCGACCGACGGCGAATTCAACGCTGCCATTCTCGACGTCAATCTGGATGGCCAGGAAATTTATCCGATTGCCGATATCTTGGCCAAGCGTGCGCTGCCTTTTGTTTTTGTGACCGGTTATGGCGAACGCAGCCTGCCGGAGCCCTATCGCGGCCGCCCCGCACTGCAAAAACCGTTTCAGGCAGAACAACTCAAGCGCACGCTCGCTGAGCTGATCTCTAGCCCAACACCTCAGCCAACTTAGTCATAAACGGCTCATCAGTAAGATCGAGCCGCAGCGGCGTGACCGAGATACGTTTTTCGGTCAACGCCGCCAAATCGCTTCCCGGTGCCGCACCGACTATGCCGCCGCGGCCGAACGCAATCCAGTAATAAGGATTGCCCCGCCCGTCTTGGCGCGCGTCGATGCGCAAAAGTTCTTGATCACGCTTGCCCTGCACGGTAACGGACACGCCGGCAACTTCGTCAGGTGTGCAATCTGGAAAATTAATATTGACCAGCACATCGCGCGGCATACTGGCTTCCAAGACACGCTTGATAAGGTCGGGCGCGAATTTGATAGCTGTGTCCCAATAAGGATGGTGTTTGGTGGTGAATGCATACGCCTGCGAAAGCGCGAAGGATGGAATTCCGAGCACAGCACCTTCCATCGCACCGGCGACCGTCCCGGAATAAGTGACGTCTTCCGCACAATTGCGGCCGCGGTTGACGCCGGAAAGCACAAGATCCGGCTTTTCTTTCATTAAGTGGCGCACGCCCATGATGACGCAATCGGTGGGGGTGCCCTTGATCGCGAAATGCCGCTCGCCGATTTCACGCATGCGTAATGGATCATTCAGCGACAGCGAATGCGACACGCCGGATTGGTCGGTTTCCGGCGCCACAATCCATACCTCGTCGGAAAGCGCGCGCGCAATTTTCTCGCAGGTGGCAAGCCCCGGCGAATGGACGCCGTCATCATTGGTTATGAGGATACGCATTACACCCGTTCGATGTTCGCTATGCCACCCATATAAGGTGCGAGCGCCGATGGCACTGTAATGGAGCCATTTTCCTGCTGATACGTTTCCATCACCGCGATGAGCGCGCGGCCTACCGCGACACCAGAGCCGTTGAGCGTATGCACATGACGCACACCATCCTTGGCGCGGTAGCGCGCATTCATCCTACGTGCCTGAAATTCGCCGCAGTTCGAACAGGAGGAAATTTCGCGATACGTGTTTTGGCCCGGCAGCCAGACTTCGATGTCGTAGGTCTTTTGCGCCGCAAAGCCCATGTCCCCGGTACAAAGCGTAACCACGCGATAGTGCAGATCAAGCTTTTTGAGCACCTCCTCGGCGCACGCGAGCATACGCTCGTGTTCGTCTTTCGATTTTTCCGGTGCGGTGATCGAAACTAGTTCGACTTTGGTGAACTGATGCTGGCGGATCATACCGCGGGTATCCTTACCTGCTGCGCCTGCTTCCGCGCGGAAGCATGGCGTGCAGGCGGTCAGCCGCATTGGCAGTTGCGTGGCCTCGACGATCGATTCGCGCACAAGATTGGTTAGCGGCACTTCGGCGGTCGGAATCAGCCAAAGGTCGTTTGTCGTTCTAAATTGATCGTCAGCGAACTTCGGAAGTTGTGCTGTCCCGAACATTACATCGTCGTGCACCAAGATCGGCGGATTGACCTCGGTATATCCGTGCTCTTTGCTTGTGTGTACATCGAGCATGAATTGCCCCAGTGCGCGTTCGAGCCGCGCCAGCCCGCTCTGCAAAACAACAAAGCGCGCGCCGGATAATTTAGCTGCCAGCTCGAAATCCATCATGCCGAGCGCTTCGCCCAACTCGAAATGCTGTCTGGGCTTAAATGTATGGTCGCGCTTCTTACCGGCTACATGATGCTCGACATTGCCGCTGGCGTCAGCGCCGTCCGGCACGTCGTCGAGGGGCGTGTTCGGAATTTGTGCTAGCTCTCCGTCGAGCTCGGCGCCGAGCGTCTTCTGCTCCGCCTCCATTACTGGCAGCAACGTTTTGAGTTCCGCCACCTCGGCCATCAGTTTGCCGGCCTTACCCTCATCCTTTGCCTTTCTGGCGTCGCCAATTTCTTTGGAGGCGGCATTCCGGCGCGCCTGCGCTTGCTCGAATTTCGTGATAGCCGCGCGCCGCTTCTCATCGAGCGCAATGAGCTTTTTGGACAGCGGATCCAGCCCTCGGCGTTTGAGGCCCCGGTCAAAGACGTCCGGATGCTCGCGAATCCATTTGATGTCGTACATGGCCGGGCTTCTTAATCGGAATCCGCACGTTATTAAAGCCGGCTGGCAGGACGCCCCGGAATGACGGGAAAGCTTACTCGGCCGGTTTGGCGCTGGCAGACGCGGCCTCGGCTTTCGCCTTGGCGACTTCCTCCGCTTGCGCCCTCTTTTCCACGACACGTACCGACCAGATCGAGCCCTCGTAAAGAACGAGCAGCGGCACCGCGAGCGACATCTGGCTGATGACATCGGGCGGCGTCAGAACCGCGGCCAGTACAAAGGCGCCCACGATGAAATAGCGCCGCTTGGCCTTAAGCTGGTCCGAAGTGATCAGCCCGATCCGGCCGAGCAGCGTTAGGATCACAGGCAGCTGGAAGGCCACGCCGAAGGCCAATACCAACGCCATCATCAGCGAAAGATATTCTCCGACCTTCGGCATCAACGCGATTGAGGCGTCCGTGCTTGATCCCGGCTGCTGCATGTGCAGCGAGAAGCGCACCAGCATCGGCAGCACCACGAAATAGACGACCATCGCACCGAGGGCGAAGAAAATTGGTGTCGCTATCAGATACGGAAGAAACGCCTTGCGTTCATTGCGGTAAAGCCCGGGCGCGACAAACATATAGATTTGCGTTGCCACGATTGGGAACGACAGGAATGCCGCGCCGAACATCGCCAGCTTGAGCTGGGTGACGAAATATTCGAGCAACGCAGTATAAATGAACTTGGAATTCTCCGGCCCGGCGATCCAAACGAACGGCCACACCAGAACATTGTAGATGTCCTTGGCGAATACGAAGCAAATTGCGAACATCACACCGAACGCAATGAGTGCCTTGATGAGCCGCGACCGCAGCTCGATCAGGTGCTCCATCAACGGCGCCTTGGTCGCCTCGATATCCTCGTGCGTCATGCGCTGCCCCCGGCCTGTTTAGGCGGTGGCACCTCTGGAGTGACAAAATCTTTCCCGCTGACGGGCGAAGGCGCCTCCGGCAGCGGCACGTTTGGGTCCATCTGATGAGCCGGTTCAGGCAGAGCTGAAGGCGTCGCGGTCGGTCCGTCGGCAATCGCTTCAATTGCTTTCCCAGGTGCGGGCACCTCGAAGGCTTGCTCAATCTCCTTCTGGGTATTGGCCAGCGGATTGAAATTAGTAAGATCGTTGACCGAAGTCTTGAGATCCTCGGCCTGCTTTTTCAGATCGGCCATCTCGGCTTCGCGCAAGGCCTCCTGAAACTGACCTTGGAATTCCGAAGCCATGCGCCGGATTTTAGCCATGTACTGACCGAGCGTACGCAACACGGTCGGCAACTCTTTCGGCCCGATCGCGATCAGCGCGACAATGCCGATGACGACGAGTTCGCCCCAACCGATGTCGAACATGGATTAGTCAACTCCGGAGCGCCAAAGCACCGGCGTCGTTTATGACAGCCGTGCCAGTCATCTCACCCTTCTGCGCCGACGCAGCAATCAGGAGCGCACGCCCTCGGCGCGCCGCTCGGCTTCAGTCTTTGACGCGCCGCCAGCTTCGATCGTCTTAACCGGCTCGCTCTTTGCGTCCGCTGACTTCTCGTCTTCGGACATGCCCTTCTTGAAGGCCTTGATGCCTTGGGCGAAGTCGCCCATCAGCGATGAAATTTTTCCACGGCCTCCGAACAGAACCATCACTACCAAAAGGACGATGATCCAGTGCCATATACTCAGGGAACCCATCGGCTAATCCTCCGCAGCGACGGGCTTTTTCGGCTCGTCCCGCCATGATTTGAGTGAGAAACTAGGCCTCGCAGGCGGCAAAAACAAGGACCTCGGGCTCGGTCAAAGAGCGGCGATGTCATTGAAACCGCAGAATTTACCTTAAAATCATGCGCCGTTACTTCTCGGAACGCGACGACGGCGGCGCCAGACCAAGATCGAGATCGCCGGGCTCCAACGGTTCCTCGTCGTCACGTAATGTCAAATCATCGGAAGGAAGCGGAACAGCAAATCCTGGAGGCAAATTGCCCTCGATCAACCCGGCGCCTTTGAGTTCGTCAAGACCCGGCAAGTCACCAACCTCCTCTAGGCCGAAATGTGACAGGAAGGCCTCTGTTGTTCCATAGGTAACCGGTCGGCCCGGCGCTTTGCGCCGGCCGCGCGGGCGAATCCAGCCGGTCTTGAGTAGAACATCCACAGTGCCGGCCGCCGTCACGACACCACGAATTTCCTCGATCTCGGCGCGGGTCACCGGCTGGTGATATGCGATGATCGCGAGGGTTTCGACTGCCGCGCGCGAAAGCTTGCGCGTCTCGACAATCTGCCTTGTCAGCAGCCAGGACAGATCGGTCGCGGTGCGAAACGTCCATTTCTTGCCGACGCGCACAAGATTGACGCCACGTGAGGCGTATTCGTCCTTGAGCTGTGCCAGTGCGTGCTTCACGTTGACGCCGTTGGGAAGCCTGCGCGCTAACATTGCTTCGTCCAGCGGTTGGCCGGCGGCAAACAGCAGGGCCTCGAGCAGCCGCAATTCTTCCGGGCGTACTGCCGGTGCGGGCTCCGCCGCCCGTTCGTTGTTTTGCACCACCACGAGCTTCTTGGCCACGTTCGGCATGGGCGCCTTCTCCTTATGCGTTTTCTTGCGCGTCATGCGTCGTTGCATTTCCAATCACGCCGACGCGCTTGCGCATGTAAATCGGCGCGAATGACTCTTTCTGGTGAATTTCAGCAAGCCCCTCGCGCACCAGTTCGAGTGCCGAGGCAAACGAAGACGCAAATACGGTCGCCACCAATGCCGGTTCTACCACATAACTTATTAGGAACTGATCGATGCGCGACCAGTCCGTTGACTGTCCGATCAGGCGCTCGAGCGCGGCGCGCGCCTCGGCCAGTGACCATACTGTGCGTTGTTTAAAGCGCACCCTCGACAGCGCGCTGCGCGAGCGTTGCGTCGCGTAGGCTGACAACAGATCGTAAAGCGTCGCCGACCATTCTGGTTGCTTGATCTCGTCGATCGGCTCGGGCAATCCGCGAGCAAAAACATCGCGATTAAGCTGCGGCCGGTCCATCATCCGCATCGCAACGTCACGAATTGCCTCAAGTCGGCGTAGACGATTGGCCAAAGCGAGTGCCATTTCCTCCGCGCTGGGACCTTCGCCAGGCGCCACATCAGGCAGGAGGAGTCGCGATTTCAGATAAGCGAGCCAGGCAGCCATGACGAGATAGTCGGCGGCAAGCTCTAGTCGCAATTGCCGCGCCGCCTCTATAAACGACAGATACTGGTCGGCGAGCGCAAGTATCGAAATCTTCGCCAGATCAACTTTTTGCTGCCGAGCAAGCATTAGCAACAGATCAAGCGGGCCCTCAAAACCTTCGACGTCCACGATCATCGTCGGCTCAGTCGTGCCGCGCTCGGAGCCCAGCGTTGTATCGAATTCCTCACCGCTCATGATGCCGTCTTTCGTTGCGACACGTCGGCTATAATCTCTGCGAACACACCGCGTGCAGCTTCAGTGTCGAATTCCTCGGGTGCGGTTCGTCCAGCGAGGGCTTCGGTGGCCCGCTTTGCAGCATCGCCGGAAAGAGCGGGCGCTTCTCCAGCGACCGCGGTCATCTCGCGCAAGTCGCCGTTGCAATGAAGCACGACATCGCAGCCAGCCGCCAGCGCAGCGCGGCTCCGTTCGGCAATGCTGCCGGACAAGGCTTTCATCGAGATATCATCGCTCATCAGTAATCCTTCGAATCCGATAAAGCCGCGAATCACTTGCCTCACTATTGTGACCGAAGTCGTAGCAGGCGCGACTGGGTCGATGGCGCTAAACACAACATGTGCGGTCATGCCGAGTGGTAAGTCTGCCAGTGGGCGGAAAGCAGCAAAATCGGTCGCTTCTAGTGTGACCCGGTCGGCATCGACCACCGGTAACTTATGATGGCTGTCAGCGGTTGCCCGGCCGTGGCCTGGCAGGTGTTTTAATACAGGAAGCACGCCACCGGCCTGGAGCCCTTCTGCTATTGCTCTAGCGATCGCGGCAACTTTGCCCGGTCCCTCGCCATAGGCACGGTCACCGATCACGGGGTCAGCACTTTCTAGCGGAACGTCAGCAAGAGGTAGGCAATCGACATCGATACCAAGGGGCCTAAGATCGGCGGCAATCAAATGACCGGCCAGCCGCGCTGCAGCAATGCCGGAAGCGGGTTCGCGGTCGTACAGTTCGCCGTAGCGCCGCCCTGGCGGATAAGCCGGCCAGTGTGGAGGCTGCAGCCGCTGGACGCGACCACCCTCCTGATCGACAAGAACCGGCGCATTCCATCCGACGATTTCACGGAATGAATCAACAAGTTCAGTTACTTGAACAGACGTACTCACGTTTCGCTTGAAGATGATCAACCCCCAAGGCTGAGCCTCACGAAAAAACGCACGTTCTACCGGGGATATGCTGAAACCCGCCAATCCGGTGATAAACGCGCGCGCCATTGGCGCGGATTAGCCCGCGGCGTCTGCGAGGGTCAAGTTTAGCCTGCTAATTCTTCTGAATGAGGCACTGGCCGCCGGCCGCCTTGAGGCTTGAGCACAGGTCGCCCGCCTCGCTCGCATTGGTGAACGGGCCGACCATGGCCCGGTAGTAAGTTCCCTTTGAACCCAGGTCTACCTTGTAAATCATCGGCTGACGCCCACCGAGCTGGTCGGGGTACTTGGCCTGCAGGGATCGGAACGCAGCTTGCGCCTCCGCTTCGCTTCGCTGCGATGAAACTTGCACATAGCTGCCGGGCCCGCCGGCATTGCCGCTAGCCGCCGGAGCGGGTGCTGGCGCCATTTGTGCCGGTGCGGCGACCGCCGCGGTGCGGGCCGGAGCCGGCGCGGCGGGAGCAGGCGCTCTCGCCGCCGCGCGGGCCGGTGCAGCATCAGGACTGAGCGATAACGGCGAACTGCCGCTGGCCGGGGCAGCCTGGCGACTCGGCGCCGCTGAACGAGCAGCCGGGGCCGACGCTGAATCCTGTTCTGCATCAGCGCTCGCGTTATCGGCCACCCGGGCCGGTGGTGCGGGTTGCGTAGGAGGGGCAGACGGTGGCGGAGTTCTCGCCGCAGCGGCCGCGGGGCGTGCAGGCGCTGCTAGCGGCACCGGCGATGACGGTGTGGCGTCGGCTACGATCGATTGATCTGGGTGGATTGCGATAGTACGGACCTTCTTTGGCTCACTTCCGACCACGCCGCTGCCCAAGGTCGATTGGGGAGCCATTTGCGATGCTCCAACAGCCGCACTTGGTACGGGTTGTTCCTCGCGTGAAACCAGCTTTTCGCTTTGACCGCGTTCGTTCACACGCTCGGTGATCAGCTTATTTGATTGCGCATCCTTCCCGATTGTCGCGGGCACAATCTTGTTCGGCCCTGTATCAGCCTTGATGACGGGCGGCGGCTGAGTCGAGGCGGATGAGCCGAACAGAGCGCGATAACCGTACGCGCCCGCGGTCCCAATCACCGCCAGGGCGCACACGCCTGCGATCGCAATAACGCCGAGCCGCCGCCGAGGAGGTGGCTCATCTTCGTAGTATTCCTCCTCGGGGAACTGAGCCGCGCCTTGCGCGTAGGCGTCATGCTGATAGTCGGTTTGGCCCGACTGATAATCGCGTCCCTCGTGGTCAGCGTGATAAAGATCGTCATCGGCGGCGGGTGGTGTGCCGCCGTATGTTTGGCGCGGGTATTGGTCGGCAGGCCGCGCGGAGTAGTATTCTTCATCACCATCCAAACGGTGCTGCAATTGCTGGTCATGATCCAGTCGCTGCGGCGAACGCGGGTCGGCCCCGGAATGGGGAACGTATGGTTCCCTGCCCCAATCCGATCGCTCGGCAGGTTGCGGCGCATGTGCGCGGCGCGCGGAATCGCGTCCATATTCGCCGAATGGATCGGTCTGCCCGATAAGCCGTGCAAGCTCCGCAAGCGGATCACTGCCGGTGTTTTTGCCCGGCGTGCGCACAGGCGGTTCACTTGCACGATAGGGTCTTTGGAATCGGTCTTCCGCCATTCGGTCCCCAGTTACTGAGCTCGCCCTTAGCTTTACGCTTATGATTGCCGGCGATGCACGCCAAGCGGCGGACGAGCTCTATCGCATTTCATCCGGCGCGCTAACCCCGAGCAGCGCCAAACCCGCGCCGAGAACGGTAACGATCCCCTCTACCAAGGCGAGCCGGGCCTTCGTCGTTTGTGGATCATTCTGGATAATGAAGCGTAAATGAGGCAAGTCATTTCCGCGCGTCCAATGCGCATGAAATTCACTAGCTAATTCATATAGATAGAACGCAATTCGGTGCGGTTCATGAGCAACCGCGGCGGCCTCGACGACGCGTGGATAAAGCGCGATCCGACGCAGTAATGAAACCTCCCCGGCATCGCCGAGGCGCTCGAGCGGGGCCTGCCCGAGGTACGCCGCGCGTGCCGAGCGGTCCTTCGGCAGATCCGGCACGATTTCCCGCGCGTTGCGGAATACGGACTGCCCGCGCGCGTGGCCATATTGAACATAGAAAACCGGGTTGTCGCGCGAATGTTCGATCACCTTGGCAAGGTCGAAGTCGAGCACGGCGTCGTTCTTGCGGTACAGCATGTCGAAACGAACGGCATCGCGCCCGACTTCGTCGACGACCTCGCGCAGGGTGACGAACTCGCCCGCCCGTTTCGACATCTTCACCGGCTCGCCTGCGCGCAGGAGACGCACCAATTGCACAAGCTTGACGTCGAGCGAGGCCTTGCCGCCGCTCACGGCCTTTACGGCGGCCTGCATGCGCTTGACATAACCGCCATGGTCGGCCCCCCAGACGTCGATCAAATTGAGAAAACCGCGCGCCACCTTCGAGCGATGATAGGCGATGTCCGATGCAAAATACGTGTAGCCGCCATCCGACTTCTTCAGCGGGCGATCGACGTCATCACCGAAATCCGTGGATCTAAACAGCGTCTGCTCGCGATCCTCCCAATCCTCAAGATTGCCGCCCTTGGGCGGCGGCAGCCGGCCTTCATAGACCTCGCCATTCTTGCGCAGGCTTTCAATGGCAGCTCCCACTTCGTCGCGTTTGCCCTCGATCAGCGAACGCTCGGAGAAATACACATCAAAATTGATGTTGAGCGCGGCGAGATCATCACGGATCCCGTCCAACATCATGGAAACTGCCTTGGCGCGTACAACCGGAAGCCACTCGACTTCCGGCTTGCCCTTCAATGACGACCCATGCTCGGCCGCGATTTTCTCGCCGACGACTTTGAGATAGTCACCGGGGTACAGGCCGTCGGGAATAGTGATGCTTTCGCCGAGCGCTTCGCGATAACGAAGAAAAGCCGAGCGCGCCAGTACATCGACCTGAGCGCCCGCGTCGTTGATGTAATATTCGCGCGTGACGTCGAAGCCGGCAAAGGCAAGCAAATTGGCGAGCGCATCGCCGAACACTGCGCCACGGCCGTGGCCAACATGCATCGGCCCGGTCGGATTGGCAGAGACATACTCGACGTTGACCTTTTCGTTCTTGCCGATGTCGCTGCTTCCGTAGTCCGTGCCGGCCTCAAGCACGAGGTGCAACTCGTCGACCCATACATGCGGTTTGAGCGTGAGATTGATAAAGCCGGGACCGGCGATGGCAACCGATGCCACCTTGTCGTCAGTGCGTAACTTCGCGGCAATGCTTTCTGCCAGCTCGCGCGGCTTTTTACCGGCGTCCTTCGCCAGCACCATCGCGGCATTCGTTGCCATGTCACCATGGCTTGGATCGCGCGGCGGCTCGACCACGACGCGTGAGATGTCAGCGCCGGGCCCGAGCACGCCAGCAGTTGCCCCGCATACGCGCACGAGCATATCGGCGAACAGGCGCTGGGGCTTGGATGGGCTCGGCATGGTGGGCTGCGGCTAACGTAGTTCGCGGATTTAGTCAAAATACTTCATGCGCTCGAACGGGATTGCGAGACGTGATTCGGGGCACGCGATCTACCTGATCGTCGCGCCACTATCGACCGACAATATCTGTCCGGTGGTGATCGCCGCTTCGTCGGAGGCCAGATAGACGGCCATGTCGGCCATGTGGATCGGCAGGCCCAGCCCATGCAAATGCGTCGCGGCCAGCTTCTCGATGTC
Source organism: Pseudolabrys sp. (assembly GCA_035626335.1). Lineage (GTDB taxonomy): Bacteria > Pseudomonadota > Alphaproteobacteria > Rhizobiales > Xanthobacteraceae > Pseudolabrys. The sequence continues at coordinate 12,219 of DASPNW010000035.1, read as the reverse complement.
CTTTGACCCTTGCAGCAGCTTTTTCACCCGCTCGGTGAGCACGACGCCGGGCGCGATAGCATTGACCCTGATCTTGTCGGCCGCATATTCCACCGCCATTGATCGGGTCAACGCAGCGACGGCCCCCTTGGCGGAGGTATAGCAATCGCGCCCCGGCAGTGCGCGCAGCGCGACGATGGACGACATGTTGATGATCGAGCCGCCGCCGGACTTGATCATGTACGGAATGCCAAGCTTTGAGCACAGGAACGTGCCGTAGAGATCGAGCGTGATGACCCGCCAGAATTCATCCTCAGATACGTCTGTCACCGGCCCGTCCTGCGGCGATGACCCGCCGGCGTTGTTATGAAGAACATGGAGGCCGCCGAAGCGCTCAACGGTTTCCGCCAGGGCTGCCGTTACGTTCGTCCGCTCGCGGATGTCGCAGTGTATGAAATGGGCATCGCCGCCGGAATTCCTGGCGCGGGTACGGGCCGACACGGCGGCGGCCTCGCCACGTTCCGCATCGATCTCGGCGATGACGACTTTTGCGCCCTCCTCGGCAAAGCGTTCGGCGGTCGCCCGGCCAATTCCGCCGCCGCCGCCAGTGATGAATGCAACTTTGCCCGCCAGACGCGCCATGAGAACTCTCCACAAAATATGATGATGATATTGGAATTGACGCAAGCCTCTATAGTTGGGCGCCTTTGGCGTGCATCGCCGCACGGTAGGCGAACACAATGGCCGGTCCGAGCGTGGTGCCAGGGCCGGGATAGCTCCCCGCCATGACCGAAGCCATGTCATTGCCGCAAGCATAGAGACCGGGAATGGGCGTTCCGTCACCGCCGAGAACACGCGCGTCGGCGTCTGTCGCAAGCCCGGTGCTGACCGCGATGTCGGCTGGCCAGACCGCGAGCGCGTAGAACGGCGGAGTGGCCACCGGCCCGATGCAAGGATTTGGCTTGTGAAGCGCATCGCCGTTGAAACGGTTGAGCTCGACTTCGCCCTTGCCAAAATCGGTATCGACACCGGTCTCTGCAAAGCCATTGTAACGTGACACCGTGCTGCGCAATTGCACCAGATCTATCCCAATCTTGCCGGCGAGTTCCTCGAGCGTGTGCGCACGAACGAGATAACCACTGTCGACGAATTTCCCGGGATTGCGGTGCCCTGGATAAACGACACCGAGGCCGTATTTTCCGAGAAAGGCGTGGTCGCAGACGAGCCAGGCCGGAATCGACGGCGCGGTCTTGTTGCTCTCGAACATCGCCAGCACGAAGTCGTGGTACGACGCCGCTTCGTTGACGAATCGGCGTCCGGCTGAATTCACTGCGATCAAGCCGGGTTTCGCGCGATCGAGCACAAGATGTGGAAACAGACCTTTTGTTCCATCGGCCCGCGGCACGATTGACACCGGCGTCCAAAGCCCGCTGGTACATTGCCGAGGTGTGATCGTGGCGCCGAACCGCTGACCGAGCTCGATACCGTCGCCGCTATTTCCCTCGCAGCTCATGGAATGCTCGGGCACCGGCCGCGGCATGAACGCCTCGCGGAACCGTTTGTTGTGGGCGTAACCCCCGGTCGCAAGTACGACGCCCTTGCGGGCTTTGACGGAAAGGTCCCTGCCCCCGACCTTCAGTTGCGCGCCTTTGACGCCGTGCCGGTCGCCGGTGAGTTCGACAATTGATGCGTCGAACAGGATTGGCACCTTGCGTTTGCGCAAACTGTAAAACAGACGCGCGACAAGCGCGTTGCCCATCATGAGGCGGGTGCCGCGGGGATATTTCGACCGGTCGCGGAGGTAGCGCGCGAACAGTTTCACAGAATAAATGAAGTTGCCGATTGAATCGAAGCGGCCGATCAGGCGGGAAATGTCGACTTTGCCGACCATCATGCCGCCGAACAGCATGAACTCCGGCACCGGCGGACGAATGCGTCGGAATTCCGCGCCAAGCAGCCGTCCGTCGAATGGCTCGGGAACTATCGCACGACCCGCAACGGCAGCGCCCGGCATATTGCTGCGATAATCCGGGTGCGGTCCGCACGGAAGAAACTGCACGTCGGATCGGGCGCACAGATAGTCGATCGCCGTCGGCCCGGTTCGCAGGTAGGCATTTCTGAGCTCGCGGTTTGTCGTCTCTCCGATCAGCGCATTCAGGTAGAGATCGGCCTGCTCGCCGCAATCGTTGAAGCCGGCTGCCTTGCTCTGGCTGTTGCCCGGGATCCAGAGCGTACCCGCCGAAGTCGATCCGGTGCCGCCGACCTGGTCCGACTTTTCGCATAAGAGTACGTCGAGGCCTTCGAGCGAGGCGACCAGTGCCGCGGTCATCCCCGCCGGACCTCCGCCTGCGATCAGAAGATCGACCTCTTCGCCAATATGTGTGGCCCCATCCATTGCCGCCTGAGACATTTCATCCTCTGCATAGAGAAGTGGCCGCGCTCATCGCAACTCCGGCGTCTCGTGGAAATATTTCGCGTGCTCGATAAGCGCGTACCGGTCCGTCATCCCTGCGATGTAATCGGCAATGCGGCGAACGCGCATCGCCGGATCGGTTGCACCGATGCTCTCACCCCAGACGGTCGGCAGATCGCCGGGCGTCTGCAGGTAATGCCCAAACAAACCGCGCACGATTCGTTCGGCGTTCGCCATCACCCACACCACGCGATCATGGCGATACATGCGCGGATACAAGAACCCCTTGATGTCGCGATCGGCCTTTTCCATTGCGGGCGAAAATCCCACGACCGGCCGCGGTGCTTCCCGCACCTCGGAAACGGAGCGTGGCTTCAGCAGCGCGACGCGACGCGCGGTCTCGGCAATCACGTCTTCGATCATGCGGGTAATCAGCGAACGCACGGTTTCATGCGCGCGCCGGGTTGGTTCAAGTCCGGGATATTGCGCGTCTATAACGCTCAGGATGTTTCCAATTAAGGGGACTTCGGCAATGTCGTCGAGCGTGAACAGATCGGCGCGCAGCCCATCGTCGATGTCGTGGGCATCGTAGGCGATGTCGTCGGACAGAGCCGCCACCTGCGCTTCCGCGCCGGCATATGTCGCAAGCTCCAGGTCCTGGATCTTCGAATAGGCCAGGATCGGCGCCGGCACGCCCTGCTTGGCATAACGTCCAGCCGGTGCGCCGTCTCGACCCAGCAGCGGACCATTGTGCTTGACCAATCCCTCGAGCGTTTCCCAGCTCAGGTTGAGGCCGTCAAAGGCGGCATAGCGGTGCTCGAGGTCCGTTACGATACGCAATGCCTGAGCATTGTGGTCAAAGCCTCCGCAACCGGCGAGGCATTCGTCGAGCGCGCGTTCGCCGGCATGCCCGAAGGGCGGATGCCCGAGATCGTGAGCGAGCGCGAGTGCTTCGGCGAGGTCTTCATCCAGACCGAGGGCACGCGCGATCGAGCGGGCCACCTGCGCAACCTCGAGCGTGTGGGTGAGGCGCGTACGGTAATGATCACCTTCGTGATAGACGAATACCTGTGTCTTATGCGCCAGGCGCCGGAATGCGGCCGAGTGGATAATCCTGTCGCAATCGCGGCGAAAGGCATTGCGGGTCGGGCTCGCCGGCTCGTCAAAACGGCGGCCCCGGCTTTGCGCCGGATTGGTGGCATAAACCGCCCGCTCGCGCCCTGTTTCGACCGCCATTGCCTGCATTGACCTCACTGGTCCGCGCACTTAACTATCCGTTGGGCGTTCTGCCAATAGAATGGCCGGAACAGGCAGGCAATGAGCAGCATCACGGTCAGCGAGCGCGCGGCCAAAAGGATCGGCGAAATCCTCAAAGGTGAGCCGACCGGCACCATGTTGCGTGTGAGCGTGGAAGGCGGCGGTTGTTCCGGTTTTCAGTACAAATTCGGTATCGACCGCGACAAGGCGGCCGACGACGTTGTGATCAGCCGCGATGGCGCGGTTGTCCTCATTGATCCGGTCTCCGTCAACTACATGGCCGGATCTGAGATCGATTTCGTCGACGATTTGATCGGCGCCTCATTCAAGGTGAAGAACCCGCAGGCGAAAGCGTCTTGCGGTTGCGGCACCAGCTTCACGCTCTGACCGATTATTCCGCGGCAACCGCCGGCGGAGCTTCCTTGACTTCCTCCAGCTGCGGTTCGAGCCGGCGCTTGATCAGCCGGTCGAAGCGGTCGAGGTAGAGGTAGATCACCGGCGTGATGTAGAGCGTGAGGAGCTGCGAGAGCACCAGGCCGCCGACCACCGCAACGCCGAGCGGCTGGCGCAGTTCGGCGCCGGCGCCGGTGCCGAGCGCGATGGGCAAGGTGCCGAAGATCGCCGCGAAAGTCGTCATCATAATCGGCCGGAAACGCAGGATCGCGGCTTCGCGAATGGCCGCCTCGGCGGACAATCCGACGCGGCGGCGCTCGATTGCGAAATCGATCATCATGATCGCGTTCTTCTTGACGATGCCGACCAGCATCACAATGCCGATCATCGCGATCACCGATAGATCCATGCGGAACAGCATCAGCGTCAGGATCGCGCCGATGCCGGCGGACGGCAGGCCCGAAATGATCGTGATCGGATGGATGAAACTTTCATAGAGAATGCCGAGAACCACATAAGCGGCGAAAATCGCGGCGAGGATCAATATCCCCTGCCCGCGCAATGAATCCTGGAACACCTGCGCCGTGCCCTGGAAGCCCGTGGTGATCGTCGCCGGCAACCGCTCGTCGCGCTCGAGTTTCTGGATGGCATCCACCGCCTGACCGAGCGAGAAGCCGGGCGCGAGATTGAACGAAATTGTCACCGCTGGCTGCTGGCCCTGGTGATTGACCTGCAGCGGCCCGACGGTCCGCACGAAACGCGTTACCGCAGAGAGCGGCACCGTGGTTCCGTTTGTCGTCTTCAGGTAGACGCGCGCCAGATCATCCGGGCCGACCTGAAACTCGGGCTGGGTTTCGAGAATCACCTGATAGTAGTTCACCGGACTGTAGATGGTGGCGACCTGCCGCACACCGAATGCGTTGTAGAGCTCCTGGCGAATTTGATCGACCGTCAGCCCATAGACCGCCGACTTTTCGCGGTCGACATCGATGGTAACTTGCGGATTGGTGACGTAGAGATCGGTCGTGACGTCCAGCAGACCGTCGATTTTGGAAATTTTATCGCGCAGCAAAGGCGCCAGCCGGTAGAGCGTGTCTGTGTCATTGGATTGCAATGTGTACTGATACTGGCTTTTGGCCAGTTTGCCGCCGAGATTGATGTTCTGGATCGGCTGGAAATAGATCGCAAGACCCGGCACGACGTTGGCGGTCCGGCGCAGGCGCGCCAGGATTGTCTGGAGATTGTCGCGCTCGGCGCGCGGCTTTAACGCCACAAGCATGCGGCCGCTGTTGCCGACCGAATTGGGCCCGCCCGTGCCGACCGTCGAATTCACGTAGGCAACGGCGGGATCCGCGCGAACGATCTCGGCCACCTTGCGCTGGAGCTGCGAGATCGCCGGGAACGAAATATCGGTCGCACCCTCGGTAATGCCGATAACGTAACCGGTATCTTCCGTCGGAAAAAAGCCCTTGGGCACGATGACATAAAGCACGATGGTCGCGAAGAAGGTGCCGATCGTCACCATCAGCATGATCGACTTGTAGGCAATCACCCGATCGAGCGTCCACTGATAGGTGCTGAGCATCGCTTCAAAAAGCTTCTCGAACATGCGCAGGAGGAAAAACTGCTTCTCGCCTTCGGCGTGATGACTGCCGAGCACGCGCGCGCACAGCATCGGCGTCAGCGTCAGCGACACAAAGCCGGAAACAACAATCGCAACCGCGATGGACACCGCGAATTCGCGGAATACGCGGCCGACCATGCCGCCCATGAGCAGCACCGGTATGAACACCGCGATCAGCGAGAAGGTAATCGACACGATGGTGAAGCCGATTTCGCGCGAACCCTTCAGCGCTGCCTCGAACGGACGCATGCCGCCTTCGATGTGTCGCACGATGTTTTCCAGCATCACGATGGCATCGTCGACCACGAAGCCGACCGACAGCGTGAGCGCGAGCAACGTCATGTTGTTGATGGAGAAGCCGAACGCATACATCGCGGCGAATGTGCCGACCAGAGACACCGGCACCGCCAGCGCCGGAATGATGGTGGCCGAGACTTTTCGCAGGAACAGGAAGATCACCATGATGACGAGCGTGACCGCAATCGCCAGCGTTTCCTGCACGTCGGTGACCGCCGCCCGAATGGACAAGGAGCGGTCGAACAATGGCTCCATCTGGATCGACGGCGGCACTTGCGCGCGCATTGCCGGCAGGCTTTGGCGCACGAGGTCGACGACCTGGACGGTGTTTGCATCGGGCTGGCGCTGGATCGCAAGCACGATAGCCCGCGCGTCATTGAACCAGGTGGCGATCTTGTCGTTCTCGACGCTGTCGACCACGCGAGCGATCTGGCTAAGCTTGATCGGGGCGCCGTTGCGATAGGCCACGACAACATCGCGGTAGTCGGCCGCGTGCGGCATCGCGCTGGTGGCGGCCAGAGTGACGCTTTGTTTTGGTCCGGTCAAAACGCCGACCGGCGTGCTCGAATTCGCCTTGGCAACGACGCTGCGCACGTCCTCGAGCGCGATGTTCCGGGCCGCCGCCTCGGTCGGATTGACCTGGACCCGAACGGCGAATTTCTGCGCACCGTAGACCAGCACCTGTGCAACGCCGGGCAATTGCGAAATCTGCGGCGCCAGAACGGTCTCGGCATAGTCATCGACCGTCGACAGCGGCACCGTGTCGGACCGCAAGCTCACATAGAGAACCGGAAAGTCGCCTGGATTCACCTTGCGGAATGACGGCGGTATCGTCATTTCGATCGGCAACAGGCGCGCCGCGGTCGCCAGCGCGGTCTGCACATCGAGCGCTGCGCCGTCGATATTGCGGCCAAGATCGAACTGGATCGTGATCTGCGCCAATCCGAGCGAGGACGACGAGTTCATCGACGAAATGCCCGAAATCGTCGACAGCTGCCTTTCGATCGGGGAAGCGACGGACGATGCCATCGTTTCGGGACTGGCGCCGGGAAATTGCGCGGTGATCTGAATGGTCGGAAAGTCAACCGCTGGGAGGGCCGCCACCGGCAGCAGCCGATAGGCGAACACGCCGAAAACGATCAACGACGCCGTCATCAGCGTCGTCAGCACCGGCCGGCGAATGCAGATTTCCGAAATATTCATGGATCAGCTGCCCGCGACCTTGGGAGGGCGTATGTTGACGCGAGTACCGCTCGACAACAGCAGCTGTCCTTCGGTCACGACGGTCTCGCCGCCGTTAAGACCGGAAGCGATCACGGTTTCGGTCCCGACCTGGCGATCGACCTTTACTTCCTGGACCTGAGCGACGCCGTCTTTGACGACAAAAACGAACGTGCCGGTCTGGCTGACCTGCACCGCGTTCGAGGGCACGACCACCCCCTCCTCGCTGCGCAGCGTCATATCGGTGGTGACCAGCGTCCCCGGCCAAAGCAGTTCATCCTTGTTCGGCATGGTCGCTCGCACCGTCGCCATACCAGTCGCAGGATCGACAGTGTTCTCGATCATGGTCACCTGGCCGGCGGCGCGCTTGTCTTCGCCCGGAATGATCGCGTCCACGGTGGCGGTCTCGGCGGCGATAGCCTTGCGGATGTCGGGAAGATTTTTCTGCGGCACCGTGAAGGTCACATAGACAGGCACCATTTGATTGATAGTCGCCATCGGCGAGGTGTCGGCCTGACGTACGAAATTCCCGACCTTCACATTGGCCATGCTGATGCGCCCGGAAATCGGCGCACGGATTGTGCAGAAACTGAGCTGGACCTTCAGGTTTTCGAGCTGCGCGCGGTTCGATTCCGCCGTCGCGCGCGACACGTTGACGGCCGTCTGCGCGTTATTGAGCGTGACGATCGGCGTCGCGTTTCTGGCGGCAAGATCGGTGTAGCGTTCGACGTCCCGTTGCGCCTGTTCGAGCGTGGATTGGGCGCCGTCGATAATCGCCTGGACCCGCTTCATGTCGGCTTCGATCTGCCGGCAGTCAAGCGTGAACAGAAGTTCGCCCTTTTGCACCGAAGCGCCGTCGCGGAAATCGACTTCGGTGATGGTCGTATCGACCTGCGTCTTGATCGCCACGCTGGCCACCGGCGTCACATTGCCAAGCGCGCTCAGGCGCACCGGCATCGTCTTGCGTTCCGCCGTCGCGGTCTCGACCGGCACCGCTCGCGCGGCAGCCGAACGCGCGGCGCCGTCGCTGGTCCAGAACCCACGCACGAGCACGACAACGCCAATCAGGGCGACAACTGCGCCACCAATGAGCCATTTTCGCTTGATCATCGGCACTTTTCGGTCCGGACTTATGCGCGCCTGCCCGGACGCTCCCTAATCCGCGGAATGGCTTTGTTTCTCATCAGTTTGGGGCCGCGTTGGCCGCTTTCCTAGCATATAAACGCTTAACCGTGCATATACCTGCGCTTGCGGGTAAATACGGTGAATGCTGCATTATCCGCCGGCCCGGACCCCCAAAAAACCATGCGAATAGCGACCTGGAACGTCAATTCAATCCGCCAGCGCATGGACAACCTGCAGGCGTGGCTCAAGGAGCGACAACCCGACATCGTCTGTCTGCAAGAGATCAAATGCACGGATGAGGCTTTCCCGCGCGAGCCGCTGGAAGCGCTCGGCTACAACGTCGCGGTGCATGGCCAGAAGACCTTCAACGGCGTGGCCCTGCTGTCGAAGCTGCCGTTTGACGAGGTTGCGCCCGGGTTGATCGGCGACGATGGCGACGTCCAGGCCCGCTTTCTGGAGGCAATCGTTTCGACAAAGAGCGGGGTTTTGCGCGTCGTCAGTCTTTATCTGCCCAATGGGAATCCGCCCGCCACCGACAAATATGCATACAAACTCAATTGGATGACCCGGCTCATTAATTTCTCACATGAACGACTTAAACTGGAAGAGCCGATGCTTTTGGCCGGCGATTTCAACGTCATTCCGGCGGCGATCGACGCGCGGCGGCCAGAGGCGTGGAAGAACGACGCGCTGTTCCTGCCGCAAACGCGGGAGAAATTCCGCACCCTGGTCAACCTCGGATTGACCGACGCGATACGTGCGGTGAGCGATGCATCCGACCTCTACACCTTCTGGGATTATCAGGCCGGCGCCTGGGCCAAGGATGACGGCATCCGCATCGATCATCTGCTGCTGTCGCCGCAGGCCACCGACCAATTGATCGAAGCCGGTATCGACCGCCATGTCCGCGGCTGGGACAAGCCGTCGGATCATGTGCCGGTATATGTCGATCTGGATATTGAGGGGCGCTGATTATTCGCGCCGCGTCTCCAGCCAGTGGCGGAGATAGACGGCCGCAAGTGCGCGCTCATCTTCGCTCGCCTGCTGCATGGCGCTGTCATAGAGCTTGGTGATCCAGGCCTGGTCGGCGCGCGCGCTATCTTTCGCCAGCGCCAGCCACATCAGCCCGCGTGCAGCTTGGCGCGGCACGTGATCGCCCTCGAACAACATGGCGCCGAGCACGGCCTGCGCCTCGCACTGGCCTTTCTGCGCCGAAAGACCGAGCCAACGCGCGGCCGTGCGCGAATCTTGCGGAGCGCCCGTGCCGTTAAGATAGAGCCGCGCCAGAAAATATTGTGCATCGGGATCGCGGAAATACGACGCAGCATAGGCGAACATTTCGCGCGCGCGCTGCGGATCGCGCTTGATATCGGTTTTCGGGATGCCCTCAAGGTAATAGTGACCCAGCGCGACAAATGCATTCGCGACGAAACGCGCCTGCGGCGTATCCGGATTGTCGTCGGCATGGCTGTCGGCGATACGGCGGAAATATTCGAAAGCCTTGAGATCGTTCTGCGCGACGCCGTCGCCTTCGGCATACATGCGGCCGAGCTTCCACTGCGCGAGCGCGTGGCCTTTCTCGGCGGCATATTCGAGCGAGTTAACCGCCTTGACGGTCTCGCCGGCCTTGAGCCAGTTCGCGCCGGACCGGAACGCTTCCACCGGCGACATCGGCGGCGGACCCACGCTGCCGTCGGTCCTGCTGCCGTCGAGCGCATGCGCGGGAGCGGCGGCCAGCAGACCGCCGATCAGCAATGCCCGCAACAGACGCTCAAATGTCGGCATAGCACTCTTTCTCGGCCGCGCCGCCGGGATGCGTCACCGCGCCATTGACGGCGGGACCGACCTGCTGCGCGTATTTCCACAAATAGCCGGATCCGAATTCGCTCTCGCGCGGTTTCCATTGGCTCTTGCGCTTGGCGAGTTCGTCGGCGGAAAGCTTGACGTCGAGTGTGCCTTTCACCGCGTCGATTTCGATGATGTCACCGTCGCGGAGCAGGCCGATCGGTCCGCCGATGGCTGCTTCCGGGCCGACATGACCGACGCAGAAGCCGCGGGTGGCGCCGGAGAAGCGCCCGTCGGTGATCAGCGCGACCTTTTCGCCGGCGCCCTGGCCGTAAAGAGCGGCCGTTGTAGACAGCATCTCGCGCATGCCGGGGCCGCCGCGCGGTCCCTCGTAGCGGATCACCAGCACATCGCCCTCTTTGTATTTACGGTGCTTCACCGCATCAAAGCAGGCTTCTTCGCCATCGAAGCAGCGCGCCGGACCGCTGAACTTCAGCGTCTTCATGCCGGCGACCTTCACGATCGCGCCTTCGGGTGCGAGATTGCCCTTGAGCCCGACGACGCCGCCTGTCGGCGACAGCGGCTTGTCCGCAGGACGCACGACGTCCTGGTCGGGATTCCATTTCACGTTCTTCATATTTTCGGCGATCGTGCGCCCGGTTACCGTCAAGCAATCGCCGTGGAGGTAGCCGTGATCGAGAAGGGTTTTCATCAACAGAGGCACGCCGCCAGCTTCGAACATGTCCTTGGCGACATAGCGGCCACCTGGTTTCAAATCTGCGACATAAGGAGTCTTTTTGAAGATTTCCGCGACATCGAAAAGCGTGAATTCGATACCGCATTCGTTTGCGATCGCCGGCAGATGCAGCGCGGCATTGGTGGAACCGCCGGTCGCGGCGACCACGGCGGCGGCATTCTCAAGCGCCTTGCGGGTCACTATGTCGCGGGGACGAATATTCTTGACGATCAAATCCATGATCATCTCGCCCGCGAGCATGCAGAACTTGTCGCGCATCTCGTAAGGAGCGGGCGCGCCGGATGAATATGGCAATGCGAGGCCGATAGCTTCCGATACCGTCGCCATGGTGTTGGCGGTGAACTGCGCGCCGCAGGCACCCGCCGACGGACAGGCATTTTTCTCCAGAGTGTCGAGATCTTCGCTGGACATTTGCCCGACCGAATGCCGGCCGACCGCCTCGTAGACGTCCTGAACGGTGACTTCCTTGCCCTTGAATTTTCCGGGCAGGATCGAACCGCCATAGATGTAGATCGATGGGACGTTGAGACGGCACATCGCCATCATCATGCCGGGTTGTGACTTGTCGCAGCCGGCGACGCCGATCAGCGCGTCATAGGAATGCCCGCGCACGGTCAGTTCGACCGAATCCGCGATCACCTCGCGCGATGGCAGCGAGGATTTCATGCCGGCATGCCCCATCGCGATACCGTCGGTCACGGTGATGGTGCAGAATTCGCGTGGCGTGGCGCCAACGCTGGCGACGCCCTTCTTGACCGCCTGGGCCTGGCGCATCAGCGCGATATTGCAGGGGGCCGCTTCGTTCCAGCAGGTGGCGACGCCGACGAAAGGTTGGTGGATCTGCTCGGTGGTCAGGCCCATCGCGTAATAAAAGGAGCGATGTGGCGCACGATCCGGCCCCTCGGTGGCGTGCCGGCTCGGCAATTTCGACTTCAAACTGGTCTTGGCGTCCATGATCCTGTCGCCCGGCCCGGTTTCACTGCCGGGTGGCCCGCCGGCATCTTCGAGGCGTAACCCCGCCTCAAAGCGGGCCTCGATCTGATTGAATGGTATGGCCGAATCGCGGCGCCAACGGGGACGATCGGCCTGTATGCTTAAATGTTCTCGGCGTGTTGCAAATTGGATACAGGTGAGGCCGCGCGGCATCACCCGTGTTCTTTGCGGCGCCGGGTACGCCGTGGTCCCTTTTTCGTGGCCCCCGCAAATGCGAGGGGGATGGCGCGCCAGGTGGCGCAACCATTGTTCTTGAGTGCCGCGCTCCCTCTCGAGAAACGCGGGCGCCTCCCGGCGCGCCATCACGGCGTTCTCCTTCCGGCATCGGCCGCGCTTTGCGGGGGATTTCGCACACCGTGCTTGTCCGCCGTCAGC
>DASPNW010000034.1:0-111666 GCA_035626335.1 Pseudolabrys sp. | reverse complement strand
GGGCGTGATCGCGCCGAGATCGAGCCCAGCGGGCGCCTTCAGCTTGGCCAACCGTTCGGCGGCGACGCCGCGCGCGGCAAGCGCGGTCTTGAGCGCCTCGGCTTTTTTGCGGCTGCCAATAAAGGCGATGTAATCGATATCGGCGGCCAGCGCCGCTGCGAGTGCCGCCTCGTCGCCGCGCCCTTGCGTCGAAACCACGACATAACGCGCCGCTGCCTCTTTGACCGGCAGCGAAAAACTCTCGATGCGACGATCGGCGTCGGCGAAGCCAGCTTGTTCGGCTGCGGGCGCACAGATGGTCACGGCAAATCCGGACCGCCGTGCCAGGTCGGCGATCGCGATCGCCACCGGGCTCGATCCGCAAATCACGACTTGAGGGTGCGGCAAGACCGGCTCGACGAAAATGTCCATGGTGCCCTGGCTCGGGCACATGTTCTTGGCAAAGCGCACGCCGCCTTTCTCCTCGCCGGCCTTGTGACCGTGCCTGTCCAACTCATCAGGCGGTTCCACCGAGACGAGCCGGGAGCGGCCGTCGGCCAACGCATCCTTCGCCGCCTTGATGACCGCCGCGCGGGCGCAGCCACCGCCGATCCAGCCCTCGGTTATCGTTCCGTCCGGCAAGATCACAGCCTTGGCGCCTGCCTTGGCCGCGGTCGTCGCAACCGTGCGCACCACCGTGGCAAGCACGAACGGTTCGCCCGTCGCCTTGCGACTCGAAATGATGCCGAGAATGTCGGGTGCCTTTTTCATGGGCGTCATATATGCGCGAGATATGGCTCAAGCGCCGCCAGGCTCTCAAGATTATGCGCTGGAGCGAACAGATCGACGTAGGGGAGTGCCGCCTGCATGCCGCGCGCCTGCGGGCTATAGTCTTGCCAGCCCATCAGCGGATTGAGCCAGACGATGCGCCGGCACCGGCGTCGCAAGCGCCGCATCTCCTCGCCGAGCTGTTCGGGCTCGCCGGTATCGTAGCCGTCCGAGACAATCATCACTGCTGTTCGCGAATTGATGACGCGGCGCGCGTGCCAGCGATTGAAGGTGGCAAGACTTTCGCCGATCCGCGTGCCGCCGCCGATCCCCTGGGCCATCAAGGAAAGCTTGTCGACAGCGCGTGTGACGTCGCGATCGCGTAGCGAGGGCGATACATGCGCGAGCCGCGTGTGAAAGACAAACGCCTCGGCCTCGCGGAAGGCATCGACAACGCCATGCAGGAAACGGACGAAGACGGCCGTGTAGAGATCCATCGAGCCGGAGGCATCAAGCAAGACCACGAGGCGCAGCGGCTTGATCTTGCGACGGCGCCAGGCGAGATCCACCGGCGTGCCGCCATGCGAAACACTTCGGTGAATCGTGCGGCGCAAATCAAGTCGCTGTCCGCGCCGGCGAATCTGCTGGCGGCGGACCAGTCGCGCGCGCATGACGCGCGCCAGACGTTCGGCAAGCGCGAGCGCCTGCGCCATGTCGGCGGGGTCGGTAATATGACGGAAATCAACCACCGACAAATTTTCCGAGCGTGACGCTCCCTCCCGCCGTCCGCGGCCATCGGCGGCATTTTCACCGTCGCCTTCGTTGCGGCGCTCAACACGGTCCGGCTGGCCAAAATTTCCGTGTGAGGGAGGCGTATCCGCGCGCGGCCGCGGCGGCGTCTGGCTTTGCGCCGCCACTCCTGACAGCGATTTAACCTGGCGCATGCCGGCGCCGTGCCAATACGCGTCGAAAATTTCCTCGAACCGCTCCCAGTCGGAATGCGTGGCGCAGAAGAGTGCCCGGAACGCCGACTTCATCTGCGAAGGACGAGACGAAAGCGGGTGCGTCAGGATGGCGAGCGCATCATGCGTTTCTGCGAGTCCGACCCTGAAGCCATTGTCGCGCAGGGTGTGCGCAAAGCCGGCCAGTTTTTCGCGCATCGCGCGGCCAACGGGTTCTTCGGAACGGGTGACTTTGGCGGCGATCATTGCGCGTCCTTATGCAACCTTTCCAAGGAGCCGTTCGCTCACTTCGCGCGTAAGCCGGGAGCGGTCTTCGTGCGTTTTGAGCAGGCAAATCATCGTCTCGTAGACGGCCTCGGGTTCCTGCCGTAGATCGTGCACCCCCAGGCCCGCCAGCGTTGCGGCCCAATCGAGCGTTTCCGCCACACCAGGGACCTTGCGCAGATCTTCCTTGCGTATCGCCGCGACCATCCGCGCGATCTGCAAGGCGAGTTCTGTGTCGACGCCCGGCGTTCTTGTGAGAATTATTTTCGCCTCGCGATCGACATCGGGGAAATCGACGTAATGATAGAGGCAGCGCCGGCGCAAGGCATCGGACAATTCGCGCGTGCCGTTCGATGTCAAAACCACGCGTGGGATCGCGGTCGCCTTGACGGTGCCAAGCTCGGGGATGCTGACCTGAAAATCGGAAAGCAGTTCGAGCAGGAATGCCTCAAATTCCGCGTCGGCCCGGTCCACCTCGTCGATGAGTAGGACCGGCGGCGTGTCGCGACGGATGGCGGCGAGCAGCGGCCGTTCGAGCAAATAGCGTTCCGAGAAAATGTGCTCTTCGATTTTTTGTGCATCTTCGCCCGTGGCTTCGCGCGTCTTGATGGCGAGCAACTGGCGCTGATAGTTCCACTCGTAGAGCGCGGCATTCTGGTCGAGCCCTTCGTAGCATTGCAGCCGGATCAGCTCGGTCCCGTGCACAGCGGCAAGAGATTTCGCAACCTCGGTTTTGCCGACGCCGGCCTCGCCCTCGAGCAGCAGCGGGCGCTTCAGGTACTCCATCAGCCAAAGCGCGGTCGCGATATCGCGATCGGCAATGTAGCCGACGGCGGCCAAACGATCAGAAATATCGTTGCGGTTCAATGTCATGACTGAGGGTGATGTAAGCATGCGGCGACAGGTTCGCACCAGCGCCGCAAAATCGCCTGGGACACGGCCTCACTGATGCAGGCCGAGCTTGTCCGCCGCCGTCCAGGTTCGCCAATTGTCGTGCGGCATCTGGATGTGGGTCGAGCCCAGGAATCCAAAGGCATCGTTCACGGCGTTGGAGAAGCAAGGCACGCCGCCGACATTCGGGCTCTCTCCGACACCCTTGGCGCCGATGGGATGGTGCGGGGAGGGCGTGGTCGTCCAGTCGGTCTCCCAGTGCGGCGTTTCGACCGCGGTCGGCAAGAAATAGTCCATGAGCGAAGCGGTCGTAACGTTGCCGTCGTCGTCGTAATGAATCTCCTGGCCCATCGCGATGCCGAACGCTTCAGTCAAGCCGCCATGAACCTGACCCTCGATGATCATTGGATTAATGCGCGTCCCGCAATCATCGAGCGCGTAGAAGCGCCGGATTTTTGTCGTCCCGGTATCGACATCCACGTCGACGACGCAGATGTAGGCGCCGAACGGGAAGGTGAAGTTCGGCGGATCGTAATAGTTCACTGCCTCCAGCCCAGGCTCCATGCCGGGCGGCACTTCGTGGTAAGCCGCCCATGCAAGCTCGGTCATGGTCTTGAAGCGCTCGGGGTTGCCTTTCACGCGGAAGCGGTCCACGTCCCATTCAAGATCGTCGTCGTGCACCTCGAGCATGTAGGCCGCAATCATCTGCGCTTTAGCCTTGATCTTGCGGCAGGCCATCGCGGTCGCTGCGCCGGAAACCGGCGTCGAACGCGAGCCGTAGGTGCCGAGACCATAAGGCGCGGTATCGGTGTTGCCCTCCTCGACGGAGATACTGTCGGCGGGCAGACCAAGCTCGGTCGCGATGATTTGTGCGTAGGTCGTCTCATGGCCCTGACCCTGCGACTTCGTTCCGAGCCTGCAAATGCCGGTGCCGGTGGGGTGGATGCGGATTTCGGCCGAATCGAACATCGCGATGCCGAGGATGTCGCAATTGCGCGAAGGGCCGGCACCGACGATCTCGGTAAAGAACGCAACGCCGATTCCCATCAGCTCGCGCGTCTCGCCGCGCTTGAATGCGGCCTGCCTGGCCTTCTGTTCCTCGCGCAACTTCTTGTAGTTGACCGTCTCCACCGCCTTGGTCATCGCGGTGTGATAGTCGCCGGAGTCATATTGCCAGCCCGTTGCCGACGTGTATGGGAATTGCTCGCGCCGGATCAGGTTCTTCATGCGGAATTCGACCGGGTCCATCTTGAGTTTTTGCGCCATGATGTCCATGGCGCGCTCGATGGCATAGGCGGCTTCCGTGACGCGGAACGAACAACGATAAGCAACGCCACCCGGCGCCTTGTTGGTGTAGACGCCGTCGACCGAGACATGCGCGGCCGGGAAATCGTATGACCCGGTGATAATGCTGAAGAGGCCGGCCGGCCACTTGCTCGCGTTGGCGCAGGCGTCGAATGCGCCGTGATCGGCGATGGTGTAGCAGCGCAAACCAGTTACCTTGCCGTCTTTGGTGCAGGCAATCTCGGTTTGCATGTGGAAGTCGCGCGCGAATGCCGTGGTGGACAGGTTCTCGATGCGGTCTTCCGTCCATTTCACCGGGCGTCCAGTGACGATTGAAGCAACGATCGAGCAGATGTAGCCGGAATAGGCACCCACTTTGTTGCCGAAACCGCCGCCGATATCGGGCGCAATAACGTGAATCTTGTGCTCGGGAATCTTCGAGATCAGCGACCCCACGGTACGGATGACATGCGGCGCCTGGAACGTGCCGTATAACGTTAGTTCGCTGGTGACTTTGTCAAAGGAAGCCACGCACTGGCAGGTTTCCAGCGGGCACGGGTGCACGCGCGGATAAACGATAAACTCGTTGATCGTCACATCGGCTTTCGCAAAAGCGGCATCGGTCGCAGCTTTGTTGCCGGCCTGCCAGTTGAAGACGTGGTTGTAATGATTACGCTTGCCGTGGGCGCCTTCGGTCTTGTCCTTGATGTCCTCGCGGATCACTGGCGCATCCTTCGCCATCGCTTTAAGCGGATCGACGTTGACGGGCAGCGCCTCGTATTCGACTTCAACGAGCTCCGCCGCATCCGCCGCGGTATAGCGATCTTCGGCGATGACAAATGCGATTTCCTGATTCTGAAACAGAACCTTGCCGTCGGCCAGCACCATTTGCACGTCGCCGGCGAGCGTCGGCATCCAGGCGAGGTTGACTGTCTTGAGTGTCTCCGCGGTGATGACGGCAACGACGCCAGGCACGGCGGCGGCCTTGGTGGTGTCGATCTTCTTCACGCGCGCGTGCGCATGCGATGAGCGAGTGAAATCGCCATAGAGCATGCCGGGCAGCTTGAGATCGTCGATATAGGTGCCTTTGCCCTGGACGAAGCGGACATCCTCGACGCGCTTGCGCTTGCAGCCCATGCCCTGAAGCTTTTCGGCGCGCTCGGCGGAGGTGGGGGTCTGGTCGCTCATTCTGCGGCCTCCTGAAACGGCACGCCGCTGAGCTTGGCGGCGGCATATTGAATGGCTTTGACGATGTTCTGATAGCCGGTGCAGCGGCACAGGTTGCCCGAAATGCCGAAGCGGATTTCCTCCTCGGTCGGATTGCTGTTTTCCTGCAGCATCCGGTACGCGCGGACGATCATGCCCGGCGTACAGAAGCCGCATTGCAGGCCATGCATTTCGCGGAAGCCTTCCTGCAGCGCGTGCAGCGTGCCGTCGGCATTGGCCATGCCTTCAATGGTGCGGATGTCGGCGCCGTTCGCCTGCACCGCGAATACGGTGCAGGACTTCACCGACTTGCCGTCGAGATCGACCGTACAGGCGCCGCAGTGACTGGTGTCGCAACCAATATGCGGACCGGTCAATCTTAATTGCTCGCGCAGGAAGTGGATGAGCAGCGTGCGCGGCTCGACCAGCTCCTCCACCTTTTTGCCGTTCACGGTCATGGAAACCTGGGATTTAGCCATTGTCGTCTCCCGGAAAAATCAGGCGCCGGCGCGCGCTTTGGCGTTGGCGAGGGCGCGGGCAAGCATCACGCCCGCCATCTTAGTGCGATAGGTCGCAGGCCCGCGCGCGTCGGATGCCGGCGAGGTGATTGCTTCGGCGGCTGCTACTGCCTTTTTCACGGACGCGGCATCGAGCGTCGAGCCGGTCAGGATCCTGGCCGCTTCCTCGGCCCAGAGCGGCGTCTCCGCCACGTTGGTCAGGCCGATCGAGCAGCTCGCCACCTTGCCGCCGCTCATGGTCAGCACGACCGCCGCGGCGGCGGTCGCGTAATCGCCGATCTTGCGCTTGAGTTTTTCATAAGCGTGGCCGTGACCCGCCGCCGGCACGGGAATACGAATTGCGGTCACGATCTCGCCTGGCTCCAGCGCGGTGAAATAAGCACCTTGGTAGAATTCGCGCGCTGCTATGCGACGCTCGCCGGATTTTCCGACGGCGTGATAGGTCGCATTGAGGCACATCATCACCGCCGGCATGTCGTTGCCGGGATCGCCATTGGCGACATTGCCGCCAAGCGTGCCGACATAGCGCACCTGCGGATCGGCGATCAGCAGCGAGGTCTCGCGCAGAATAGGGATTTTCTTCGCCAGCAAATCCGAGCCGATCAACTCGTGCTGCGTCGTGGTTGCACCGATAACGATATCGCGGCTGTCCTCGCGAATCCCCTTGAGATCGGCAACGCCGGCAAGATCGACCAGATGGCCGGGCGCAGCGAGCCGGAGCTTCATCATGGGAATGAGACTGTGGCCGCCGGCGATGGCGCGGGCGTCGTCACCGAACTGGGAGAGCAGGCCGACTGCTTCCTTGACGGACGACGGGCGATGATAGGCGAAAGCGCCAGGTATCATAGGTGTCCCTCCCGGGCGCCCGAACCTGTCGGCTTACGGCCGAAATCGCGGTTTCCTGGCGGGCAGCCCTATCCATGTGATTGCCGGGGAGGTTGGCGAGCTGTGTGCCCGGCGGCAATGTTCGATGCACGAAACGGATGGCACGCGCACCAGCGGGGGACGCCGCGCACGAATTGCGGCTATGACGCATGAATTGCGTCAGCTCTGCTGACGCAAAGTAATAGGTAGCGACAAAGAGAAAAGTTTTGCGGCGCAATATATGAATTCTGGCGCGGGCTACCCAGCCTTCGCGCCGATGCGCGATTTCAGCCAACCGATACGGCTTCGGCTGACGGGAACCGAATACTGCCCACTGGCGATCATTTCGACCGTCTCGCTATCGCCGGATCGCTTATATCCGACCACGCGCTCGATATTGACAATGTGGCTGCGGTGGACCCGAATGAACCTTGATTTGTCGAGCCGCGATTCCACATCGCCGATCGCCAGCGGGCAAAATAATTTGGCGTTACCGTTGAAGATATAGGTGTAGTGCGCGTTGGCATGCACGGCGACGACCTCCTCGACCGCAATGAACTGCGTGGCGCCGTCGCGCTCTATCGGCAGATGACGCGCCACGCGCGGAGGCGGCGCACCGGCGCCCCCAAGCGGCCCATAAGTGCCGCGCCCGAATTCGGCAGACGATGAGGCGAGCTGAGCTGTCGCTAATCCAGTAGCGCCCGCGAGCATCGAAGCCTGGCCGATGTCCTGCATCCGTATGGTTTCGTCGCGTGCGCGATCCGGCACCAAAAACAAAAGAAACATGCCGGATACGCAGAAGGCGACGATGGCGACGACAATGGCGAGCAGATCGGTTGAAAGGGTTGGTGCCGCCGACACTGCGGTCGTGTGCGGGAACACGGTCATGCCCGCCATCGCGGTGTAATGCATTCCAGAAACGGCAATGCCGAAAACGATCGCGGATAGTATCAGCGGTGGACGCCCGCCTCGCCCGGTTGCCAGCCAGAGCGCCAATGCGGATGTAGCAATGGCGATAACCAGGCTTGCCACCACATAAGCCGGCGCGTGAATCATGTGAGCACTCGCGTGCAGCGCGGTCATGCCAATGTAGTGCATTGAAAAGATGCCGGTCCCCATCAGCGTAGCTGACAAAGTCAAGCGCGTTAACGTGAAAGGACCCGAGCTGATCGCGAAGACGGCGATCCCAACCACGATCACACAGGCGAGGAATGACAGCAGCGTCGGGAAAACTAAATAGTCCGCCGCAAACGGCAACCGGGCGGCCAACATCCCGACGAAATGCATTGTCCATATGGAGACGGCTAACGAAAAGGCGGCGCCGGCAAGCAGCAAACGCCTTCGTATGCCAGCGGCATCGGCGATCTGCACCGCCAGGCCGAAGCCGACATAGGCGCCCTGGATCGCCATCACAACCGAAAGCAAGACAAGCCAGGGGTTGTACACCACCTGCATTGCAGCGTTCCCTTTCCGCAAAGGCGGACGCCCGGAATTTTCTTATTGTGGCGTTCCTAGATGACGCCAGTGTCAGATTAAAGCCTAGCAGATCGGGACGCGGCAATAGAAGCCCGCATTGCCGGTTGGCAAAGCTGCTCGAGGTGCGCACAATCATGTCGCGACGGACAATAAAAACGATTTGGGAGGGAAGGCATGCGTACTTTTGTTGGCTTGGCAGCAGGTGCCATTGCGCTTGCCGCAATACTTGCCGTGCCGCGGCTCGCGACCGCCGAAGATTACCCCTCCCGCACCATTTCATTGGTCGTGGCGTTCCCCGCCGGCGGTGGCGTTGACACGGTTGGCCGGGTTGTCGCGCAAAAACTTACGGATGCCCTCGGCCAGCAGGTGATCGTTGTGAACCGTCCGGGCGCCGGATCGGTGATCGGGACGCGCGACGTCGCCAGAGCACAGCCGGACGGTTACACATTGCTACTGTTGGTGACCGGAGCCGGCCTTCCCGAGAATCCGGGTTATGACATGGCAAAGGACTTTGCACCGATCGGATTGATCGCCTCGGTGCCGATCGTCATCATGTCCAATCCTTCCGTGCCTGTGAAATCTTTGTCCGAGGTGATCGCGCTCGCCAAAAAAGACGGCGACAAGGTTACAGTCGGCACGCCGCCGGCACCGACGCTGAATTATTTCGGCGCCGAACAGTTCAAGGCGATGACGGGCACTAACATCACGATCGTCACCTATAAAGGGACCGGGCCGCTCACCAACGATCTCGTCGGCGGCCATGTCATGCTCGCCTTCAATACGCTGCCGCCCGCGATCGGCAATATCCAGGCCGGCGCACTGCGCGCTATTGCCGTCGGCTCTCCGACGCGCATGGCCGCGATCCCCAATGTTCCGACCATCGCCGAGTCTGGCCTGCCGGGATTGGAGATTGTGCAATATTACGGGCTCGTTGCACCGGCCGGCACACCGCAGGCGATTATCGACCGGTTGAACAAGGAGCTGCGCACGATTGTTACCTCGGATGACATGAAGAAGCGCCTGCTCGACGCCGGCGGTGATCCGCTCGCCAGTACACCTGCGGGCTATGCGCAGAACATCCAGCGCGAAGAAGGCAAGTGGCTGGCCGTGATCAAGAAGCTCGGCCTGGTAATCAATAACTAGGCCTTAAAACCCCGCGGCCAGCGAGCCGCGCGTACGCCGATCGGCGGCGCCAACGTATCCGTCCGCGGTGACTTCAATGGAATTCGCCGAAGTCCCCAGTGGTGTTGCTCCTATCTGGTGGCCGCGTTTGACCAAGGCATCGAGCACTTCGGGCGCGAATCCCGGTTCGACGTAGACCTGATCCGGTTGCCATTGTTGATGCAGGCGCGGGGCACTGACCGCCTTGCCGATCGGCATTTGGAAGTCGATTGTGTTCACGATCACCTGTAGCACTGCGGTTATGATACGGCTGCCGCCGGGCGATCCCGTGATCAGAACCGGTTTGCCGTCTTTCAGCACGATCGTCGGGGTCATCGAAGACAACGGGCGCTTGCCGGGGCCGGGCAGATTGGCGTTGAAACCCACGAGGCCATAGGCGTTCGCTGTTCCCGGCTTGGAGGTGAAATCGTCAAGTTCGTTGTTGAGCAGAACGCCAGTGCCTTCGGCAACGAGACCAAGCCCATATGAAAAATTCAGCGTATAGGTGTTCGATACGGCGTTGCCGTCGCGATCGATGACCGAGAAATGCGTGGTGTTGCGGCCTTCGAAATCGGCCGGGGCGCCTGCGCGAACTTCGACTGACGGGGTTGATCGCACGCCGATCTGCGCGCGCAGCGATTTCGCGTATGCTTTCGAAATCAGACCGGTCACCGGGATTTGCACGGCGTCGGGGTCGCCCATGAAGACGGCGCGGTCGGCATAGGCCCGCTTCATCGTTTCGATCATGTTATGGAGCGATTCCTCGCGGGTGAGCTTGCCGAGATCGTACCCTTCCAGGATGTTGAGCATCTCGATGAGATGCACGCCACCCGATGATGGCGGCGGCATGGAGACGATGTCGTAGCCTCGATAGCTGCCGCGCACCGGCTCACGCAGGATGGCTTTGTAATTTTTCAGATCGTCAATGGTCATGATGCCGCCGGCCTTGCGCACGGCCGCGACGATCTTTTCCGCAACTTGACCCTCGTAAAATCCCTTCGGCCCGGTGCTTGCGATGGTGTTTAGCGTGGCGGCGAGATCGGGCTGTAACAGATCCTGGCCGGGCGACAGCACGGAGCCGTCGCTATTGAGAAAAACCGGAGCACTCGAATTCCAGCGCGCGATGCGTTGTTGCGCCAGAGGCAGACTGTCGGCGGTATCATCCAAGACCTCGACGCCATTGCGGGCGAGGGTGATCGCCGGCTCAATCAGGTCGGCGAGCGTTAGTTTGCCTGAACCAAACTTTTCGTGCGCGAGCGCAAGGCCGGCAACCGTGCCGGGCACGCCGATTGAAAGCGCGCTGTCGCGCGATTTCGCGGGATCTGCATTGCCTTGCGCGTCAAGAAACATGGTCGCGCTTGCCGCCGCCGGCGCGGTTTCCCGGTAGTCGACGGTAACGTCTCGATTGTCCCTGGCGAGGTGGATCACCATGAAACCGCCTCCGCCGATATTGCCGGCGCGCGGATAAGTCACCGCGAGCGCGAAACCGACCGCGACCGCGGCGTCGACGGCATTGCCGCCGCGATCGAGGATCTCGACGCCTATGCGCGCCGCGCGCTGTTCCTGGGCGACCACCACGCCGTTGCTGGCAAGGATCGTTTGTGCCGGAGGAATCGCCGGTGCGCGCGTCTCCGGCGCTACCTGAGCTGAAACGGTGACGGTGAAAAAGAACGCCACGCAGGCAAGAAAAATCCGGGTCATTCGCACTCGTCCGCCTGTCCCCGCGAAGGCGGAGACCCAGCCCCACCTAGCACGGGAAATATGGCCCAAGCTGGGTTCCCGTTTTTGCTGCAATAAGCAGACCGCGACGCTTTTTTGCGTAAGGATGGGATCTAGCGTGCCTGGCCGTGATACGTGGTGTTGGGCCGCATGTCGGTGGCAGATGCCACGCGGTTTGACATATTGAAGAACCCGACCACAGCCGAGATGTCCCAGATATCGCGATCTGTGAAGCCGACACGGCGTAGCCGCTCCCGGTCACCTTCCTCGACGCTCCCCGGCGAGGCCGTGAGTTTGACTGCGAAGTCGAGCATGGCGCGCTGGCGTTTGTTCAGCCGTGCCACGCGATAATTCATCACAAGATGCTCGCCGAGCAGCGGGTTGCCGGAATATTGGCGGACCGCCGCACCGTGCGCTGTCAGACAATAGTAACAGCGATTTTGCGAGGAGACTGCGACCGCGATCATCTCGCGCTCGAGCTTGGAGAGGCCCGAGTCGCCCAACATCAACTCGTTATACATGGCGACAAATGGCTCAAGCTTCGCCATGTCGAAGGCGTAGGCGAGGAGCACGTTCGGCACGAAACCGAGCTTCTCCTGGCACTTCCTGAAATAGGCGGCCATAGCCGGCGATAGCTTTGCCACTTCGAGGTTGAGCCCGCTAACCGGGACATCGTCCGCAACTGCGGATGCCGGCTTTGCCGATATCGCCTTTGCTGCGAGGGGTTTGCCGGCCGGCGTTTTATTATTAGTGGGCGCGGTTTTGCCGCCCTTGATGGCGCGCAGCACCGGCTGGCCCTTGCTCGGTTTTGCAATCGCCGTTTTAGCGGCATTTTTGGCTGATTTATCGGCCTTCGGCATTACCGGTCCCCTGGTTATTTCACTGCTCGCCCTCAAATCAGACTACCGTGTTCCGGGAACCTGCGAAACGCATTGCCAATCACTATTTCATCTATCGCTTCAGAGAGTTAAGAGCCGGGCGTGCAACTTTGTGGACGTTTGTCACCGACCCGTCACCAAATGGTGTGTTGCTCTCGACGCGCCGACACAGAATGTGAAAACTCCCCAGTCGCCTCGACTGATTCCCGCCAGAAGCACGAGGTCCCATGCCGGTTAAGGCTCCCGTCAGTGAGGAAGAAGACGCCACCCGCGCTCTGATCGAGCAGGCAGGCGCCGCCCTGGCCCGTCGGCGGCGGGACATCCCGGGCGCGTTCGTTGCGCAGCTCTACGGCCGGTCCGTGCCAGAGGATCTCGTGCGTTACGGTGCCGAAGACATCGCTGCATTGGCGGAGCGAGCCTACGATTTCATCGCCGAGCGGGCGCCGGGTGCGCCGAAAATCCGCTGCGAGACTATGCCGCTCGCTGCCTCGGGCGATCGCAAGTCGGTCGCCGTGATCGAGATCGTCAACGACGATATGCCGTTTCTCGTGGACTCGGTGACGGGCGAGATTTCAGATCGTCATTTCGACGTGCGTCTGGTCGCGCATCCTGTGTTCGGCGTGCGGCGCAATGGCAGCAAGCTGGTTGCGATCGACAGTCCCGACATCGCTGACGGAAAGCGGGAGAGTTTTATCCACATTCATCTTGCGCCGGACGCGGATGAAAGGGCGCGTGACGAGCTGACAAGCGCGTTGGAGACTGTGCTCGGCGAAGTACGGCTGGCGGTGCAGGACTGGCGCGCCATGCTCGCTCGCGTGAACGGCATTGTCGCCGATCTACAGGCCAATCCGCCACCGTTGCGGGTCGATGAGATCGCCGAAGCAATTCAGTTCCTGCAATGGCTGCTGGCTGACAATTTCACCTTCCTGGGCGTGCGCGACTATTCGGTCGACGGACAACAACTCGAACCTGATTTCAAGAGCGCACTCGGCATCATGCGCACGCGCGAGCTGCGCGTGCTCAAGCGCGGAAGCGAACTCCTGGAAATTACGCCGGAAATCATGGCCTTTCTGAAGGAGCCGCGGCTGCTCATCATTGCCAAGGCCAACATTCATTCCCGTGTCCATCGGCGGACCTATCTCGACTATATCGGTGTGAAGCGTTTCGATGCGTCCGGCAATCTCGTTGGCGAACATCGCATCATTGGACTGTTCACCTCCACGGCTTATACGCGTTCCGCGCACAGCATTCCGTATCTGCGCCGCAAGATCGCCGCGGTGGAACAGCGTGCCGGCTTCGATTCAGGCAGCCATTCGGGCAAGGCGCTGGCGAACGTGCTGGAACACTATCCGCGCGACGAATTATTCCAGATCGACGAGGATACGCTTTATCGTTTTGCGGTTGCGATCCTCCAGCTCGATGAGCGGCCGCGCGTGCGTGTGCTTTCGCGCCGCGACCGTTTCGACCGGTTTGTATCCGTCCTCGTGTTCGTTCCGCGTGAACGATACGACAGCGAGATTCGCGCCAAGATCGGAGCGTACCTGGCGAGCGCTTTCATCGGACGAGTCTCGGCGTTCTACCCGTATTTTCCGGACGAAGGACCGCTGGTCCGAGTGCATTTCATCATCGGCCGTTCCGGCGGCACGACACCGGCCATACCGCGCGCGACGCTTGAACACGAAGTTGCCGCGATCATCCGCACCTGGAGCGATGGATTGATTCAGGCCTTGGCGCTGGTCAATCCGCCGGAGAAGGTGCGCGAACTGTTCAATCGGTATCGGAACGCCTTCTCTGAAGGTTTCCATGAGGCTTATGCTCCTGCGATCGCGGCCGGCGACATTCGCTTGATCGAAGGTCTTTCGGAGCAACGGCCGCTGGGTGTCGACTTTCATCACCGGCTTGAGGAAGAACAACGCACGGTCGGTCTGAAAATCTGGAGTTTTGCTCGGCCACTGCCGCTTTCCGAGCGTGTGCCCGTCCTGGAAAACATGGGCTTTCGTGTTGTGGATGAGCGGACCTATGACATCGAACCGCAAGGCGGTGCTGGTGTCTGGTTCCACGACATGCTGCTTGAACGCGCTGACGGCGGTCCGATCGACCTCGACACCGGCAAAGCGCGACTCGAATCGGCCTTTCTCATGGTGATGCGAGGTGTGGCCGAAAATGACGGCTACAACGCGCTCACCTTGCAAGGAGGTGTGGCCTGGCGCGATGTCGCGCTGATCCGGGCGTTTTCGCGGTTTCTGCGGCAGATTCGCGTGCCCTATTCACAGGACTATATGTGGGCCACGCTGGTGAAGCACGCTGGCATTGCGTCCAACATCGTCGAACTGTTTCATGCCCGCTTTGATCCGCGTGCGGATGCAGGCCGGAGCGAGAAGCAGGACGCGACTGTTGCGCGCATTGAAGAAGAATTGCAGAAGGTGGAGAGTCTGGATGAGGACCGCATCCTGCGCCGCTTCGTCAATGCCGTGCAATCCGCGATCCGCACGAACTTCTTTCAGACCGACAAGGACGGCCAGCTCAAGCCGCTGATCTCGGTCAAGTTCGAGAGCCGCACGCTCGCCGACTTGCCGTTGCCGCGCCCGCTGTACGAGATCTTTGTGTACTCGCCGCGCGTGGAAGGCGTGCACATGCGCTTCGGCAAGGTGGCGCGTGGCGGCATCCGCTGGTCCGATCGCCCTCAGGATTTCCGTACCGAAATTCTCGGACTGGTAAAGGCCCAGCAGGTCAAGAATGCGGTAATTGTGCCGGTCGGCGCCAAAGGCGGGTTCGTGCCGAAACTGATGCCGAAGGGCGCCGCGCGCGATGTGGTGCAGGCTGAAGGTGTCGCCACCTATAAACTGTTCATCTCAACGCTGCTCGACATCACCGACAATATCGGCCCCGATGGCGCAATAATCCCGCCGCGCAATGTCGTGCGTCACGAAGGCGACGACCCCTATCTCGTGGTCGCCGCCGACAAGGGCACGGCCACTTTCTCCGACATCGCAAACGGGATTTCGGTCGCGCACGACTACTGGCTGGGCGACGCGTTCGCGTCCGGAGGATCGGCCGGCTACGACCACAAGGCCATGGGCATCACCGCGCGCGGAGCGTGGGAAGCAGTCAAGCGACATTTCCGCGAGATGGATGTCGATATCGGTAAGACGCCATTCAATGTGGTCGGGGTTGGCGACATGTCGGGCGATGTCTTCGGAAACGGCATGTTGCGCGAGGATACGATCCGGCTCCTTGCTGCTTTCGATCATCGCGATATTTTCATCGATCCAGACCCCGATCCAAAAGCAAGCTTCGCCGAGCGCAAGAGGATGTTCGCCTTGCCGCGCTCGAGCTGGCAGGATTACGACAAGGCGCTGATCTCAAAGGGAGGTGGCGTTTTTTCCCGATCGTCAAAAGAAATCCGGCTGAGCGAGGAGGCACGCAAGCTTCTCGGTGTCGGCGAATCCGTGACGCCTCAGGACCTGATGAAGGCCATCCTGAAGGCGCAGGTCGACCTTTTGTTTTTTGGCGGCATCGGCACTTATGTCCGCGCTTCGAACGAAAGTGACGATGCGGCCGGCGACCGTGCGAATGATGCCATTCGTATCACCGGTGCCGATCTCAACTGCAGAGTCATAGGTGAGGGCGCCAATCTAGGCATGACTCAGCGCGGGCGCGTCGAAGCGGCGCAGCGCGGTGTCCGGCTCAACACCGACGCGATCGACAACTCCGCGGGCGTCAACACGTCTGACCTTGAGGTGAATATCAAGATTGCGCTCAGCCAGCCTGTCCGTGCCGGCACCCTGACGATGGACGCGCGCAACGCCCTGCTCGCCAAGATGACCGATGAAGTGGCACGGCTGGTCTTGCGCAACAATTACCAGCAGACACTTGCGCTCTCATTGGCACAACGGCGCGGCCTCGAGGACCTCGGGTTCCAGCAGCGTCTGATGCAAACCCTGGAGCAGCGCGGCGAGCTCGACCGCACGGTGGAGTTCCTGCCCGACGAGATCGCGATCGCGGAACGGCGCAAACGCAACATGACGCTGGTGCGGCCCGAACTTGCGGTGTTGCTCGCCTACGCCAAACTATCGCTTTATGCCGAGCTGCTCGACAGCACGGTACCTGACGATCCTTATCTGGGGCGCGAACTCGAGCGTTACTTTCCCAAGGAAATGTCCAGGGACTATGAAGATGCCTTGCACGCACACCGGCTTCGGCGCGAGATCATCGCGACCCAGCTGACGAATTCGATGATCAATCGCGGCGGTGCGACACTGATTGTGCGCATCGCCGATCAAACTGGCGCACCGTCATCGGCAATCGCCGCCGCCTTTGCCGCAGTCCGCAACAGCTACGATTTGATCGAACTCAACGGTGAAATCGATGCGCTCGACAACAGGATTTCCGGCAAGGTTCAACTGGATCTTTATGCGGCCGTGCAGGATCTGCTGCTCGACCGGCTGGTCTGGTTCCTGCGCAACGTCAATCTCACCCAAGGCCTGGAAAAGATAATTGGCCACTACCGCGACGGCATTGCACAGGTCGCCGCGGCGCTCGACAGTGCCCTGTCCAAACCGGCTGCCAATGCGCGCGATGCACGGGTCGCCGAACTTGCCAAAGCCGGCGTGCCAGAAGCCCTGGCGCGCCGTATCGGCAGCCTCCCAATTCTCAAGGCGGCGCCCGATATCGCACTGGTGGCGGATCGCGCCGGCAAGCCGGTGAGCGAAGTGACCGCGACCTATTTCGCGACCGAAGCTTTTTTCCAGCTCGACCGCGTCGCGAGCGCCGTGCCGAATATTGTGGTGTCGGACTATTTCGACCGGCTCGCGCTCGACCGTGCGCTTGATTCCATCGGTGACGCCGAACGCCGGCTGACTGCCGCCATGGTTGGAAACGGCCACGCCGGCGCCGGCGCGGTGGAAGAATGGATCCGCCCAAGACAGGCGGAAGTCGAGCGCATTCGTTCGGCCATTCACGAAATTGCCGGTTCAGGGCTCACGCTGTCGAAACTATCGGTGGCGGCAAGTTTGCTGGGCGACCTGGCGCGGGAGTAACCCCCGTGGAGGCAAGGTGAGCCGGCGCGCCCCCTTATATGCAATTCAATGCCTGAAATGCCGCGTGCCGGTGAACACCATGGCAATGTTATGGGCGTCGGCGGCGTCGATCACTTTCTGATCGTTGATCGAGCCGCCCGGCTGGATCACCGCGGTTGCGCCGGCTTCGATCGCGACCAAAAGCCCGTCGGGGAACGGAAAAAACGCGTCGGACGCGACAACGGAACCTTTCGTCAACGGAGCCGGCAGCTTTAGCTCCTTCGCGGCGTCTTCGGCTTTGCGTGCGGCAATGCGCGCCGCATCAATCCGGCTCATCTGGCCGGCGCCGATGCCGACCGTAGCGAGATTCTTCGCATAGACGATGGTGTTCGATTTCACGTGCTTGGCGACCCGGAACGCGAACCGCAGGTCGGCAATTTCGCTCGCGGTCGGCGAGCGCTTGGTGACGGTCTTGAGTTGCATTTCGTCCACCACCGCATTGTCGCGCGACTGCACCAGCAATCCGCCGGCAACCGTTTTTACGGTCAGGCCAGCCGCGCGCGGATCGGGCAGGCCACCGGCGACCAGCAGCCGGAGATTTTTCTTTGCCGCGACGATCTTGATTGCCTCCTCGGTCGCCTCCGGCGCGATGATCACCTCGGTGAAAATCTCGGTGATTGCCTTTGCCGCCTCGGCATCCAGCTTGCGGTTGAGCGCCACGATTCCCCCGAACGCCGAAGTCGAATCGCACGCCAGCGCCTTGCGATAGGCGTCGAGCAGGGAGCCGGCTTCGGCCACTCCGCAGGGATTGGCGTGTTTGACGATCACGCAGGCAGCAGAGTGGCGCGGGTCAAATTCGCCAACGCACTCGTATGCCGCGTCGGTATCATTGATGTTGTTGTAGGATAGCTGTTTTCCCTGCAATTGCCGCGCAGTGACGACGCCGAAGCGTTGCCCGGGCGAACGATAGAATGCGGCGCTCTGATGCGGGTTTTCGCCATAACGCAAGGCCTCAACCAATCTCCCGCCAAAAGCGCGATAGTCCGGCGCTTCGTCGTGGAGAGTTTCGGCGAACCAATTGGAAATTGCCGCATCGTAGGCGGCGGTGCGCGCATAAGCTTTCGCCGCCAGTTTTTTCCGCAACTCGAGGGATACCATCCCGCCGTGCTGGGCCATTTCGCCAAGCACCGTGTCGTAGTCGGCAGCTTCGACAATTACGGTCACATCGCCGTGATTCTTGGCGGCCGCGCGGATCATGGCGGGACCGCCGATGTCGATGTTTTCGACGCAGTCGTCGAACGAGGCGCCTTTCGCGACCGTAGCCTCGAATGGATAGAGATTCACCACCAGCAGATCGATCGGTTTGATGTGGTGCTTTTCCATTGCCGCAAGATGCTCTTTGTTGCTGCGGATCGCCAGCAGTCCGCCATGCACTTTCGGATGGAGTGTCTTGACCCGGCCGTCCATCATTTCAGGAGAGCCGGTGAGTTCGGCGACATCGATGACTTTGAGGCCGGCACCAATCAGTGCTTTGGCGGTGCCACCGGTCGAGACGAGTTCCACCCCGTAGCGGGCAAGCTCTGACGCGAATGCGACCAGCCCGGCCTTATCGGACACCGACAGCAGGGCGCGCGTGATGCGACGCGGGTGGCTATTCATAGCGCACGAGCTAGCATATGGAGCGGGCGAATGCAGTCCCTCGCTGCGGCATCCACAAACATCGACTCAGAGCGGTAGTTCCGGTTCGTGGGGGCGGTCGGGTCGCGAGCCGGGCGCTGCCGGCGGTGCGTGACGGAAGCTCCAGCGCACCGCGGCCTGTTGGCCAACACGACCATAAATGACGATTTGCACTGTGCGGCGCGGCCCATCTGATCCGGCCAGATACACACTTTCCTCAAGGTCTACGGATTCGGCCATGGTCGCAAAGGTCCATAGCTCGCGGTCATGCAGCAACAGCATGACGCCGCGGCCATCCGCCAGGCGGCTCGCCTTGATCGCGGGATGCAGATGGAAACGGATGGCGAATTCGTCGGTGGCACTTTCGTGAAATTCCTGGCCGTCCGAGGGCGTGAATGCGTCCTCGCCGTCGAGAGTACGTCCGTCGAAGCTAAGCCGGATGGAACGGGTATGTATGACGTTGCAGTCGCTGGCATAGCCGTCATGTGACGCGCGCAAAGACACGTCGCCGGGCTCCCTCTCGATGTGCACCTCGCGTGGGCCGGCAATGATCGGGGTGCCGCCAAATAGGCGCCGAACCGTGCTCGATTCGAGGAAGCGGCACGAAGATCGATCGTTGAGGGTGACGGTTGAATGCGCCGAGGTTGCGCGCGCAACCTGCCGCCAATTCTCTTTATTGACAGCGGGTAAGCCGCAATTGATCACCAGCCTGTGCTGTTTCCAGGAAAGCTCGAACGACAGGCAGCCCGCGTGCGCTTCCTGGCTTAGGACAACCGGCGGCGGCCGGCCCGTGTCCATCAAAAGCGCGGTTTGTCCCGCATCGAACCGCTGGTAGCCCGAGTGCGGGGCATTCGACACCGGTGTGCCGCGCGCGTCGTCATAAGCGAGCACGGTTGCAAGCAGATCGACCGGTGTCGGCCCCATGCCATTGAACTGTGCAAAATTTCCGTCGCCATGTCTGAAGAACCTCAACATCGGCATGATGCGATCGATCGCATTGTTGAGGGCCTGGGGGGACTGCAATTGCCGCGCCGAAAATAATTGCCGCAGCGGCAACAGATCGGCCAGCAATTCAATCAACGCTCCGGGATTGCGGCTGACATGGCCGCCATCAGGCAAAATCTGTTCGCGAAGTTCGTCGATCAGGCGGCGCACATTCGCCCGCAGGTGTCCAGACTGGCCCTGCATGCATAGCGTCGCATAGTTGAGTGCGATCACCGCTTGCAGGCGAGGCAGGCCGTCGCGCGACTCGTTTAAAGCGTGACGCAGATAGCGCACCTGCCGCGACAGACTGCGGATGAAACGACGATAAAAGCGCGCATCGGCATCCTGCAACACGAACGGCGCCTGGCTGAGCCAGCAGATTACGCGGCGCGAGAGAATATCCGGGCGCCAGCCGATGGAGTGCCAGCCACCTTGGGTGTTGATCCAATCGTCGATGAGGGAACGGGCATTGGCGCGGGTAATGGCGGAATCGGCGGCGCGCAAATGGCGCAGCCAGACGAACCCGAGCAACGTGGCGGCCCATTCCTCCGATGGTGGGGTCATCTCAAATGGCGATCTGCGATCGCAGATGACGACCTTTCCGGCGAAGGCAAAACGGCCGGCATAGATTTCACTGGCGCGCGTGGCGTCAGCGGTGCGCAAGTCCTGTGGCGCAATGACCAACCTGTCGGTCGTGGTCGAGGCAAAGCGCCAACGGACCAGCGGATGCGCGCTGACACGGCTGGTCAGACTGCGCACTGCACGGCGCCCGATGAGCACGGAGAGCCTGGCTCGCTCCGCCATCGAAACCCGCATGATCAAAGCGCTCGTCCCCTGCCGCTCATCCCCATCCGTACGCCTGAGTCGCACGATAGCGAAGGGTGGGGACAGGGCCAATATGCCAGTCCGAAACGCGGACTAGGCCGGTTTTCGGGTGAGGCGGGCAGCATAAAAGCCGTCGAGACCGCCCCAGCGTGGATCCGGATCGGGCAGATGGAGTGGAAGCGTGCGCAAGTCACCATTGGAAGTGACAAATTCACCGTGACCGAACACGTCCTGCGGCGTGATTGGTTTGCGCGCAATCCCGGGGTCACGCGCGAGCAGAGACTCGATCTGGTCCTCGCCCTCTTCGGGCTCGAGGGAGCAGACGCAATAGACAAGGGTCGCGCCCGGTTTGAGCAAGTCAACTGCGCGATCAAGAAGCCGCTGCTGCAACGATGTCAGCACCGGGAGATCGGCCTCGCTCTTGAGCCATGGTATGTCGGGATGACGGCGAATGGTGCCGGTGGACGAGCAGGGCGCGTCGAGCAATACCGCGTCGAAGGGCGCGGCTTGCCACTCCAGTGCATCAGCCGCGACAATCTCGGCCTTGAGCGAAAGGCGTGTGAGGTTCTCGCGCAGGCGGTTGAGTCGCGCGGGAGAGCGATCAACGGCGGTGACCTGGGCGCCCGCAAATGCGAGCTGTGAAGTTTTGCCGCCCGGCGCCGCGCAGAGATCGGCGACATTCATCCCGGTCACGTCGCCGAAAAGCCGCGTCGGCAGGGCTGCAGCGGCATCCTGCACCCACCAGGCACCTTCGGAAAATCCGGGCAGCAATGAGATAGCGCCGTGCGCCAAAGTGCGGACAGTTGCCGTGGGCAATACGCGACCACGCAGCCGTTCAGCCCAGGATCCGGCGTCCCGCTTAACCGTAATATCGAGGGCGGGTTCGTGCCCGTTGGCGGCGGCGATTGCCCGGGCGGTTTCGGCTCCATAAATCTTCTTCCAGCGCTTGAGCAGCCATTCCGGCGTGTCTCGCGAAACGCTGTCGGTGAGGACTGCACCATTTTGCGCGACGCGGCGCAGGACGGCGTTGATAAGACCTGCATAACGCGCGGCACGTCGGTCGGCTTGCGCCAGGCGCACCGACAGATCCACCGCGGCATGGTCAGGGACTTCGAGCCAAAGAATCTGTGCTGCGCCCAGCAACAGAATCGTTTCAGCCCGAGGTGCGTCGGAAGGGAAGCCTTTTTCGAGAAAGCCGCTGACCAGGTGACGCAGGGTGCCAAGCCGCCGCAATACGGTCGCTGCCAGCCGTCGTGTCAGGGCACGGTCCCGATCGGCCAGCGCTGACAGGCCCGGGTGGGCATTTTTGCCCGAGAGCAGCTCGTCGAGCGCAATTCTTCGCCGCAGAACGCCGTCGAGAATATCGGCGGCAATTCTTCGAGCGGCGAGGCCGGGAACTTCCGGCTGGGGAGAAGTGCGCGGACGCGCCATACCCGGATAGTTGCCGCTAAATTGTGTCCACGTCGCGAAACTTCCGGGAAAAATGCCAGTAACACACAGCTTTAGGCATCGGACGAGCGGGTTTCCAGACATCCAGGCAGCAGGGGCGCGGCAGTACGAACCTGCTGCGGCCCCAGCATTGGAACGAAAAAGACTCAGGCTCCCGCTTTTGCGGTTCGCTTGTTCTGCCGGTTGTTGACCAGATCGTCGACCACGGCCGGATCGGCCAATGTCGAGGTGTCGCCAAGATTACCAAATTCGTCCTCCGCGATCTTGCGAAGGATTCTCCGCATGATCTTGCCCGAGCGTGTCTTCGGCAGACCGGGCGCGAACTGAATCAGGTCGGGCGAGGCGATCGGCCCGATTTCCTTGCGCACCCAGCCGACCAGTTCCTTGCGCAGATCCTCGCTCGGCTTTTCGCCCGCCATCAAGGTCACGTAAGCGTATATGCCCTGCCCCTTGATGTCGTGCGGGTAGCCGACGACGGCGGCTTCCGACACTTTCGGATGCGCCACCAACGCGCTCTCAACTTCGGCGGTGCCGAGCCGGTGACCGGCGACGTTGATAACGTCGTCAACGCGTCCGGTGATCCAGTAATAGCCATCCTCGTCGCGTCGGCAGCCGTCACCGGTGAAATACTTGCCGGGGTAGGTTTTGAAGTACGTATCGATGAAGCGCTGATGGTCGCCATAGACGGTGCGCATCTGGCCCGGCCAGGAATCGGCGATGCACAGATTGCCGCTGGTCGCACCATTCTGCACTTTGCCCTCGGCGTCGACAATTTCCGGCTGGACGCCAAAGAATGGGCGAGTCGCCGAGCCCGGCTTGAGCTTAGTCGCACCCGGTAGCGGCGTGATCAGGATGCCGCCAGTCTCGGTCTGCCACCAGGTATCGACAATCGGGCATCGATCATCGCCGACCACATGGTAATACCACTCCCATGCCTCCGGATTGATCGGCTCTCCCACGGTGCCGAGCAGGCGCAGCGACTTGCGCGAGGTCTTCTTTACCGGATCGTCGCCACCCTGCATCAGGGCGCGGATCGCGGTGGGCGCAGTGTAAATGACGTTGACCTTGTGCTTGTCGCACACTTCCCAGAATCGCGAGGAGGTCGGGTAGTTGGGGACGCCTTCAAACATCATCGAGATGGCGCCATTCGATAGCGGGCCATAGACGATGTAGCTGTGGCCGGTAACCCAGCCGACGTCGGCGGTGCACCAGTAGATATCGCCATCGTGATAGTCGAACACGTAGTGGTGCGTGATCGAGGTATAGACCAGGTATCCCGCCGAAGTGTGTAGAACGCCCTTCGGTTTGCCCGTCGAGCCCGACGTGTAGAGGATGAACAAGGGATCCTCCGCGTTCATCTCCGTGCAAGGACAGTCGGCAGAAACGGTCTTCGCGATGTCGTCGTAATAGATGTCGCGTCCGGACTTCATGTCGACAGGCGCGTTCGTCCGTTTGACAACGATCACCGTTGCCACTCCGCCAGCCTTGTCACAGGCCGCGTCCACGTTTGCCTTCAGCGGGACCTTGCGGCCGCCGCGGAGGCCTTCATCGGCGGTGACGATAACACTCGACTTGCAATCCTCAATGCGGCCGGCGAGAGAATCGGGTGAAAAGCCGCCGAAAACCACCGAGTGAACGGCACCGATGCGCGCGCATGCGAGCATTGAGATCGCCGCCTCGGGAATCATCGGCATATAAATGGTGACGCGGTCGCCTTTCTTTACGCCACGCGCCTTCAGCACATTGGCGAACCGGCACACCTCGGCATGCAGCTGCTTGTAGGTAAGCTTTCTGTCGTCCTTCGGATCGTCCCCTTCCCAGAGGATGGCGGTCTGATCTCCGCGTTTGGCGAGGTGGCGATCGACGCAGTTGTGACAAACATTGAGCGTGCCGTCTTCGAACCATTTGATCGAAACGTTGTGCGGATCGTAGGTGGTATTTTTCACCTTGGTGAAGGGCTTGATCCAATCGAGACGCTTGGCCTGTTCGGCCCAGAAGCCGTTCGGGTCCTTGATCGAACGCGCGTACATCTCCTTGTACTTGGCATCATCCGCGTAGGCGCGCTTACGCCAGTCGACCGGCACGTCATAGGTTTTTTCGGACATCGACACTTCCTCCCCACCCACCCATTACGCGGAGGGCGTTTCTTCGTTTCGTCTCTATTTCCCATTATGCGACGGTGTTTACACGACCGACAAGGCGCCGATTGCCCTACTTTTGGAGAGGTTTAGCCCGTTAAGGGCCCCAGCCGCCGACTATGGCGCCGATAATCAAAAAGGCGCCGAGCCAGGCGACGCCATCGATCACCGTGAGCATGACACGACGGCCGCCGAATGCATTGTTGGTCGCGATCGTGGTCAGCACAAAGCCGAACCAGCAAAAAGCAGCTGAGATGATGCCGGCACGCACCGTGAACGCGTTCATGTGCAGCAGGATGCCGTAAAGCACCCATGCGATGATGATCTCGCTGATGAAAACCACAACAAAGGGGGCGCCTTTCGCCATTCCGGATTTGGCGTCTTGCTCAGCCTTGCATTGTTCGAGGGTTTTGCCCTGCGCCGCGAGCCAGGGCTTGCTGAGCGCCGTATAGTAGGCGCCGCCGAAGATCCAGGCGGCTATCGCGGCTACAAGAATTGAAACCATGTTGGCATGCGTGAAATTCATCGCCCACCTCCCTATTTCAGCCCACCCATTTTGCAAACCAGCTTCCACTCCGCTTCAGTGACTGGCTGGACCGACAGACGTCCATATTTTACGAGAGCCATATCTTTCAGCTTCGGCTCGGCCTTGATGGTGGCGAGCGTCACCGGTTTTGCAAACGGTTTGCCGGCGACGGTCTGCACCGCTAACCAGGGTTCACCCTTTTTTGCGGTCGGATCGGCAACTGCATCGCGGATTATTTCGCCGATTCCGACGATCTGCTTCTCTTCGCCGGTATGATAGAAGAAGAATTCGTCGCCTTTTTTCATCTCCTTGAGATGCCGGCGCGCAGTGAAATTTCGCACGCCGGTCCAGGTCTCCCCTTTGGCGCCACGTTTAACCTGGTCGTTCCAGGAATAATCATCGGGTTCTGTCTTGAGCAACCAATAAGCCATGGTGTTATTCCGATTTGAGTGGACGCGTGAGCAGTGACTCGATCGCTTCATCGACGCTGGTTTCCCCCAACAGCACCGCGGCGACCGCAGCCGAGATAGGCATCTCCACATTCTTGTTGCGGGCGATTTCCAGTAACACCGGCGCTGTAAACACACCTTCTGCAAGTTTGCCATGGGCGGCCCTGTCCGGCTTCTCGCCTCTGCCAAGTGCAACGCCGCAGGAGAAGTTGCGCGACTGTGGCGTCCCGCAGGTGAGAATAAGATCGCCAAGACCAGACAGGCCCATCATGGTTTCAGTCTTTGCGCCGCAGGCGTTGCCGAATCTCACGAGTTCGGCAAAACCGCGAGTGGTGAGTGCCGCTGAAGCACTGGCGCCCAGCCCTTTTCCGGTGACGATACCCGCCGCAATGGCGAGAACATTTTTGGTGGCGCCACCGAGCTCGACGCCGCGCACGTCTGTCGAATGGTAAGGCCGGAAAGTGCCGGCGTTTAGTGCGTGCGCCAGATCAAGCGCAATCTTTCCGTCGGTCGCCGCGATGGTAACCGCTGTCGGCAGTCCGCGGGCGACATCGGCGGCGAAACTTGGCCCGGACAGGATTGCCGGCAGTGCTTGGGGCGCACATTCGGCGATGATCTCGGTCATGAATTTGTGCGTGCCGTGCTCGATGCCCTTGGCGCAGGCAATCAACGGAATGTGTTTCGTGACCGACGGCGCCAGCGATGTGACTACCGAACGCATGGCTTGTGCCGGTACTACAATAAGAATCGCATCATGATTCGCGGTCTCGTTAATATCGCGCGTTACCTTGATCGATTGATCGAGCCGCACGCCCGGCAAGAAACGGCTTTCGCGTTTCTGTTCGAGGTTCACGGCATTGTCGGGCTCAAACTCCCACAGCGTCACGTTACGGCCGGCGCGCGCACAAGTGAGCGCCAGCGCCGTTCCCCAGGCGCCGCCGCCGAGCACCGCAATGCGTTGTATCGTCATACCATCGCCCGCCGGTCAGCTCATTTGTACGCAGCTGTGCGCCGCTGCGCGCCCTCGGCGGCAGCGATTTCGTCGAGCGGCCACCGTGCCCGCGGCGCGGCATCGAGCCCATCGGTGAGACCGAGCGCCAGTCGTTCGCAGCCCGCCCAGGCGATCATCGCACCGTTGTCAGTGCATAATTCGGATGGTGGAACCACCCAAGTCGCACCCACCTCGAAGGCCAGGCGTGTGAGAACCTTGCGGATCGCCTGGTTTGCGGCGACACCGCCAGCCGCAACGAGTGCTGTCGGTGTTCCGAAGCGCGCACGAAAAAGCAACAGGCCGGCGCGCAACCTGTCGAACACAACGTCGACGATCGCCTGCTGGAAACTTGCGCAGAGGTCGCAGACATCCTCCTCGCTGAGCGGCGCAATTTTTTCCGCTTCCAGCCGTAATGCGGTCTTTAAACCGGAAAGTGAGAAATCGGCATCCTTGCGCCCATGCATCGGGCGCGGGAGCATGAAGCGCGCCGAGTTGCCGCGACTGGCCACTTTTTCCACCTGCGGTCCTCCAGGATAGCCAAGGCCAAGCAGCTTCGCAGTCTTGTCGAAGGCCTCGCCAATAGCGTCGTCCTGCGTTGTGCCAAGTCGGACATAATCACCGACGCCGCGCACGGCGAGAATCTGGGTATGGCCACCGGAGGCGAGGAACAGACAATAGGGGAAGGCGGTGTTGTCGGTCAGGCGCGCGGTCAACGCATGCGCTTCCAGATGATTCACGGCGATCAGCGGTTTGTCCTGGACCAGCGCGATCGCCTTGGCGGTAGTGAGGCCAACGATCACGCCGCCGATCAGTCCCGGTCCCGCGGCCGCCGCGATGCCGTCGATTGCATCAAAATGGCAGCCGGACTGCGCCATGGCACTGGCAATGATGGCATCAAGTGCTTCGACATGAGCGCGCGCCGCGATTTCCGGTACCACACCGCCGAATGCCGCGTGCTCGTTGACTTGCGATAGCACAACATTCGAGAGGATATTGCCGCGGCCATCCTGAAAGCGTTCCACCACCGCGGCCGCGGTCTCATCGCAGGTCGTCTCGATGCCCAGGACGATCATCGGTCCCTCATCTGGCCGTGTGCCCGCCTTGGGCTGCCTTGGGGCTGCCTTGGGGCTGCCTTGGGGCGAGGTGACGGCGGCGGAAATAATAGCTAGTCCTGACCGCGACGCCGACCCCCGGTCCGGCCTAGCATCGCGAGGTTACATGGCGCAATCCGTAGCGTCCCTGCGTATCGGCACGCGCGGCAGCCCGCTCGCGTTGGTACAGGCGCGCACGGTGCGGTCGCGTCTGGCGGCGGCAATGGGGGTGAAGGAGGACGGCATTGAACTCGTCGTCATCCGGACGACCGGCGACTTGATCCAGGATCGTTCGCTGGCGGAAGAGGGCGGCAAAGGGCTGTTCACCAAAGAGATCGAGGAAGCTTTGCTGGACGGGCGCATTGATCTCGCTGTGCATTCGTCAAAGGATATGCCGACGGTGCTGCCCAAGGGCTTGGCGCTCGCGGCATGTCTGGAACGCGAGGATCCGCGGGATGTCTTCATCAGCCGAAAGGCGCATTCGCTCGGCGAATTGCCGCGCGGTGCCAGCCTGGGCACCGCATCGCTGCGCCGACAAGCGATCGCCAAGCGCGCGCGACCCGATCTGCACGTCGTGCCGCTACGTGGCAACGTGGAAACACGGCTGCGCAAGCTCGAGGCTGGCGAAGTCGATGCTACCCTCCTTGCCCTCGCCGGATTGAAGCGACTTGGGCTGGTCGCGCATGCCACCAATGTCATGAGCGTTGACGAGTTTTTACCGGCCGTCGGGCAAGGGGCTATCGGTGTCGAAACGCGCGAGGATGACGCGCGCATGGCCGGCATTGTCGGACGCATTGATCACCCCGACACCTCGACGGCAGTTGCCTGCGAACGGGCTTTCCTTGCCGCGCTCGATGGCTCCTGCAAGACGCCGATCGCCGGGCATGCGACCGTCGCAGGCGATGCCGTCCACTTTCGCGGATTGATCGCGAGACCCGACGGCACCGCCGCGCATGACGTTACCGGCACCGGAAGCCGCAAAGATGCAACCATGATCGGCAGCGAGGCCGGCCGCGAGCTCAAGCACCGGGCGGGTCCCGGATTTTTTGATTGAACCATGCGCGTCGTTATTACCCGTCCGCAATCTGATGGTGAGCGAACGGCCGCCGCGCTGCGTTCACGGGGGCATGAGGTGCTGGTGGCGCCGCTCATGCGGATTGAATCGATCGCCGCTGACCTTGCGGGCAAGTGGGGCGCCGTCATCGTGACAAGCGCGAATGCACCGAACGCAATTGCCGATAATCCTGCACGCAATGATTTGACGGTGCTGCCGGTATTCGCTGTGGGCGGACGCAGTGCGGAGGCCGCGCGAGAAGCGGGTTTTGAGGACATCACATCGGCAGGAGGCGATGTGCGCGATCTGGTGCGAACGCTGGTTGCACGGCAGGCCGACGCCAGAGCCCCGGTGCTTTATCTGGCCGGTGAGGATCGTGCCGCCGATCTCCTCGTTGAATTGTCAACGCGCGGAATCGCCGCCGAGATGCGTATCGTCTACCGCGCCGTTACCACATCGTTTCCGCCGGCGCTGATCGAGGCGCTCAAGGCCGGAGCGATTGATGCTGTCATGCATTTTTCCCGCCGCAGTGCCGCGAACTACGTCGCCGGCGCAAAGAAAGCCGATATCGCCCGTCCAGCGCTGGCGGTGCGCCATTTTTGCCTGTCGAGGCAAGTGGCCGAGCCTCTCGCCGGCGCCGGGCAAATCGCTATTGCCGCGCGCCCGGACGAAGCCGCACTTATTGAGCTTTTGCGGGTACCACCGGCTTGATTATTGGCGTGACCACGCCATTTGCGTTATTTCCTGCCTGCGGGGTTGAGCCGATTCGCCGAGGAAACGCGCATGTCCGATAAGCGCACAACACCGGACCCTGCCGTTGCGGCGGGGCGCCCTAAACGTTCCGCACCGACCATCGACTTGACCGCGTCCGAGGTTTCATCTGACGGCCCGCATGTTGCGGCGGACCATCCGGTGCCCGAATCCGATTCCCCACAGGAGC
Source organism: Pseudolabrys sp. (assembly GCA_035626335.1). Lineage (GTDB taxonomy): Bacteria > Pseudomonadota > Alphaproteobacteria > Rhizobiales > Xanthobacteraceae > Pseudolabrys. The sequence goes on along the minus strand of DASPNW010000034.1, from coordinate 82,554 downwards.
AGTCCGCAGGTGCTCACGAGACCGGGGCTGGCCGTTGGGTCTGGCCGGCCGCTCAGATCGGCTGGCAACCGTTCGCCGCGGGATTTGCAGGCGCGGCGATTATGATGATCACGCTCTTTGTTCTCTGGTCCCTGGGGCTGGTGCCGGCACGCTACGACAACGCGTCCGGTGCGGATTCTCAATCGATCACCGCGCTGAACGAACGTGTTGGCAAGGTTGAATCGGCGACCGCCAAAATTCCAGGTGATTCGAAAGTATCGGAGCATCTAACCGCGGCAGACAATGCGATGAAATCACTTGGCATTGCACTGGCTGGTCTCAATAGACGGACCGACGATGTTGCCGCCCGCGTGGCTGCCACCGAAAAAACTTTGGCAGAATTGCGCGACAATGTACGAGACCTTGCGAAAAATGCATCGGCTAGTCTATCCCAGGCTGACGTCGATACCGTGCAAAAACGCCTCGGCGTACTCGAGCAGGCGACAAAGACGGCGAATAACGACAACGCGGCGAGGCTTGCGCTGAGCGCGGCGGCGTTGCGCGACGCGGTCGCGGGCGGAATGCCGTTCAATATCGAACTTGATGAAGCGAAAGCCCTTGGCGCCGACGACAAGACGCTGGCGCCACTGGTCCCCTTTGCTGCAAATGGCGTCCCATCGGCGGCTGCGCTCGGCCATGAATTGCACGAACTGATCCCGGCCATGCAGAAAATCTCTGGTGTGCAGGCACCCAAGAGCAGTTTCCTCGAGCGCCTCGAGGCCAATGCGGAGAAACTCGTTCGCATTCGTCCCGTGGGTGCTCCGGTTGGTGACGACGCCTCTGCGGTGCTAGCGCGCCTCGAAATCGAATCTGCGAAGGCAGACATTTCCGGCGCGCTTGCTGATCTTGGCAAGCTTGATGGTGCGGTGCGCGCGCAGGCACAAGATTGGATTGTCAAGGTACAGGCGCGTCAGGCTGCGCTTGCCGCCTCACGTCAATTTGCCGCCGAGACGGCGCGCGCACTCGGCAAGCAGTGAGGTCGGAATGATCCGAATCCTCCTTTTCCTGGTTTCGGTCGCACTCATTGCTTACGGGGTTGCCTCGATTGCCGACTACCCGGGCGATGTCACAATTATATGGATGGGCTACCACATCGAGACCTCGGTGATGGTGGCGGCACTTGCCGTTGTCGCGCTTGCGCTTGCTGTCGTGCTGCTCTGGTCGATTGTGCGCGCAATTCTGCATTCGCCCGAGCAAGTGTCGTTGTTCTTCCGGCATCGCCGTGCGGCTAAGGGCTATCTGGCAGTCAGCCGTGGCTTGATCGCAATCGGCGCTGGAGACTTGCGCGTCGCGCGCGTGGCCGCCGGCGAAGCGACCCGTTTGTCACCCGGCGATCCGCTCGCGCTTTTGCTCACCGCGCAGTCGGCGCAGATGGCCGGCGACCGGAGCGCCGCCGAAGCTGCATTTCGCGAAATGACTCGTCGCGATGAGACCAAGCTGTTGGGGCTGCGGGGTCTTTATATCGAGGCGCAACGGCGCAACGATCCCGATGCTGCGCGGCTGGCAGCCGAGGAGGCCGCCAGGATTCGCCCCGCGGTGACTTGGGCCGGGCAAGCGGTCCTTGACTATCGCTGCAGCGCGGCTGATTGGGCCGGGGCACTGGACGCTCTCGACCATATGAAGCGCGCGTTGGAGAAGACCGACTACCGGCGCAAACGTGCGGTTCTGCTCGCCGCCCGTGCGCAAACCCTTCAAGATATCGATCGCGATACATCGCGCACGCTGGTGCTTGAGTCGGTCAAACTCGCGCCAGACCTGGTTCCGGCGGCAGCGCTGGCGGGGCGGCGCCTTGCCGAATCGGGCGAACCGCGCAAGGCGCGAAAGATCCTGGAAGTGGCCTGGGCGGCCAATCCACACCCTGATATCGCCGAAAGCTACGCAACCCTGCGGCTCGGCGACAGCGCGCGGGAACGGCTGGCGCGCATGCAGAAGCTCGCCGACAAAGTGCCGGGCCAGCTCGAAGGAGCCTTGGCGGTCGCGCGCGCAGCGCTCGATGCGCGCGAATTCACAACAGCGCGGGCAGCGCTGGCGCCATATCTTTCGGCGCCGACCCGTCGCGTCGCGACGCTGATGGCGGACATTGAGGAAACCGAACACGGTGACGAAGGCCGGGTGCGCGAATGGATGACGCGCGCCATGCACGCTTCCGGCGACCCCGTTTGGACCGCAGATGGCGTGGTGTCGGACCGGTGGCTGCCGGTATCACCGAATGGACGGCTCGACGGCTTTGAGTGGAGAGTTCCACTGGCCGAAATCGGGGTCAGCCGTCCCATTATTGAGGTCGCCCCGCCCGTGACAGAGCCGGTCCCAATCGCTCTGGACGAGGCGAAACCGGAGCCGCCGCCAGACAGGCCCCGCAAGAGCGCAAAACCCAAGACGCCTGCCAAGGCAAGGCCGGTCGAACCCGTGATCCCGCTGGTGCACGCGCCCGATGATCCGGGGCTCGATTCAGGCCTCGATCGCGATCCCGTGCCGGAAACGTCGGCACCGCCCTCCAGCGACGCGTGGCAGCGGTTTCGGCAGTTGTTCCGTTAAACGCGGTTGCCAAGCTGGGTCCACGCCGATATCAGTGGCGCGGTTTCAGCCGGCGTAGCTCAGCGGTAGAGCATCCGCTTCGTAAGCGGGTGGTCGGGGGTTCAAATCCCTCCGCCGGCACCAGTCTTGATGCGTCGACATACCCACCGCTGAATTGCCCGGCGGGGTGCGATCCAATTGCTTGAAATGCCGCTATAATTTATGTTGAGGCGTGGGGTCGGGGTGGGGCTTGGTATCTGGTTGCCGAATTAAACCTGTCATTCTGCCGCGCCGATAACGTAAGATATTGAGCGATCGGCTCAGTCACGTCGTTCTGTAGAGTAGCGCAATGGCCAGACCTGCTGTCATTCTCGTCGGTGCGGACAAGGGGGGCGTCGGTAAGACGACGGTCGCCCGCACCTTGATCGATTATTTCGGCGCCCATCAGACGCCGACCCGCGCCTTCGACACCGAGTGGCCACGCGGCACACTGAAACGGTTTCATCCCGATCTGACCGAAGTCGTCGACGTAACCTCGGTCTCCGATCAAATGAAAATTTTCGACACTCTCGGCAGCGCCGAAGCCAAAGTTACCGTGATCGACGTGCGCGCGGGCTTGTTGTCATCAACGCTGCAGGCATTGACCGATATCGGATTTCTCGAATCGGCCAAGAAGGGACAGATCACTTTCGCGGTGTTTCATATTCTGGGTCCATCAATCGCCTCGCTCGAGGAGATTGCCGAAACCGCACGCGTCATGGGAGACGCCAACTATTTTCTGGTCAAAAACTTCATCAACAACACCACGTTCTTCGAGTGGGATCCGGCTACCTACAATTCGTATTTCAAGAGGATCAAGGGTGCCGAGGAAATCACCATTCCGAAGCTCAACGAGATGGCGTACGAGCAGGTGGAAGTGGCCAGTGTCCCGTTCGTTTCATTCGTCGGCAATAAGGGCGCGAAGGGTGAGGCGGCCAATTACTCTTTCGTCTTGCGCGGCTACGTTCGCCACTGGCTTGGCAACGTCTGGGGTGAGTTTGACCGGGTGAAGCTTGTCGATCTGGTTGCGCCAAAGATGGAAAGTAATGTCCGTCAGGCCGCTGGCTAGCCTTTAATCCAAGCACGCCGGTCAAGCGGCGTGTGTCCGGTCAGGTGATGTCACTCCGCAGCTCCATCACCATTGTCGCCTCGCCACGTCCACGCGTTGGCAAAACCCTGCTGGCGCGGCTGCTTGCAGATTTCCATTTGCAACAAAACCGTTCTGTCGCGACATTCGATCTCAATACCGGCGACCGGACGCTGGCGCAGTTTCTGCCCGAAAAGACCAAAGTCGCGACTGTTCGGGATATCAACGGCCAAATGGCATTGTTCGATCGTCTGATCGCAGACGAGGACACGACCAAAGTCGTCGATCTCGGGCATGATTCATTCGAACCCTTTTTCTCGGTGACGCATCAGATCGGGTTTGTGGAGGAAGCGCGCCGCCGTTCGGTCGCCGTGGCGATTCTTTTTATCGTGACGCCTGACCATACATCGATCGAAGCTTATCGCAGCCTGCGCGCCCGCTTCGCGCGGGCGGCACTGGCGCCGGTGCACAACGAAATCCTTGGGCCCGCCCAGCATCGTGACAAATACCCGCTCGTTGGTGGAGGTCCGGGCATCGTGCGCCTGCCCATGCTGGCGCCTGGCCTGCGCCGCTACATCGACACGCCGCCGTTCTCATTCGCGGATTCGAATACGGGCGGCGCGGTCGATATACCCCTTGCAGCGCATGTCGAGCTGCAGCGTTGGTTACGTCGAATTTATCTGGAATTCAGAGAACTCGATTTGCGTATTTTGCTGGCCGATTTGCAGGCCTCGATAAGGCTCAATTCCTGAATCTGTTTTTCCTGGAACCACGACCGGGTTGGCGCGTTTCTTTCCCTGACTTCCGTGCGGACTGTTCCCGCCAAAGGAGGCCCGCCATGTGGATTACGTTTTTTACGATCGTCATAGGCATTGCGCTCTGCTTCGGTCTTGGGGCAATGGCCGTTGAATCCTACGAGGAGAATGCACGGTTGTGAGGAGGAGATAGTCGAGGTCAATCAGGCGGCCGATTGGCTGCCTGATTTTTTTTGGACCGAGGACAGCGCAACCGGCTGAAACTTTGCGATAATGCGGTGACATGCCACCGCCCCTGCTGCTGTCGAAACGGTTTGCGCCGTTGTTCTGGTGCCAGTTCTTCGCGGCATTCAATGATAATTTTCTCAAAACCGCGCTGGTCTTTGTCATTCTGTTTCAGTCGGACGCGCGCGATTCCGAGGCCTTGGTCACCTTCGCCGGTGCGGTATTCATCGCGCCTTATTTTTTCCTATCGGCGCTTGGTGGCGAACTCGCCGATCGTTACGACAAGGCCCGGGGCGCACAGCGAATAAAGTTCGTCGAGATTTTCGTGGCCGCCTTAGCGGCGTGCGGTTACGTGTGGACTTCGCTCCCGCTGCTGTTCGCTGCGCTGCTCGGTTTCGGTGTGCTCGGGGCGCTGTTTGGCCCAATCAAATACGGCATCCTCCCCGATCATCTGCATCGGGAGCGATTGCCCGCCGGCAATGCGTTGGTGGAGGGTGCAACCTTCGTCGCCATCCTGCTGGGCACCCTCACGGCGGGACTAGCCGCGCGCAACGGTGGCGAGGCCGGACTGTTTGCCGCACTGGTCATGGGTTTCGCTGTCGCGTGCTGGGTTGCGGCGCTGCTGATCCCGGCGACTGGCGAAGGTGCTCCGCACCTGAAAATTTCGATGAACGTCGTGACCTCGACTGGCGCCATGATCCGATACCTGCGTGCCGATCCGCGATTGTGGTGGGGTGCAATGGTGACGAGCTGGTTCTGGCTGATCGGCATCGTGGTGTTGTCCCTGTTGCCGCCACTCATCAAGACAATCGTCGGCGGCAACGAAGAAACAGTCACTGTTTATCTTGCGATATTCTCGATTGCGGTCGCCGTCGGCTCGGGTCTTGCAGCGGTAATCGCGCGCGGGCGTATCGTTCTCAAAACGACGTTGGCAGGCGCGGTGTTGCTCGGAGGCTTTGCGCTTGATCTGGGCATCGCCACGCTTGGCGCAGCCCCTGCCATGTCGCCACTTGCGCCGGGTGTCGTGTTTGCTTCGGCGCTCGGACTGCGCGTAACGGTAGACCTGTGCGGGCTGGCGATCGGCGGTGGTCTGTTTATTGTCCCGGCGTTCGCCGCGGTGCAGGCCTGGAGTGGTGCCGCTCACCGCGCGCGGACGATCGCCGCGATCAATGTCCTCAATGCAGCATTCATGACCGGTGCAACGATCGTCGTCGCGGTCATGCAGAAATACGGAGCGACCGTGCCGGCACTGTTCGTCTTAATCGGTGCCGCTACTCTTGGCGTGGCGCTGGCCATTTGGCGGACAATGCCAGAGGCCAAGTAAAATGCTTACACAAACTATTTTCGCATCTTGAGAACGCGGTCGACCATCTCACCGGCAACGCCGAGATAGTTCGAGGGATCGACGAGCTTTTCCAGCTTGTTGCGATCGGCATGCCTGCTGATTTCCTTATTCTCGACGAGCAAATCGATCAGCGGGCGTCCGGTTTTCACCACGTTACGGCAGATGTCGTAGACGAGGTCGTGCGCCTTGTTGCGGCCAAGGTCAGCGCCGAGACCCATCATCACCGCCTCCGACATGATCAGGCCGTTGGTGATGTCGAGATTTTCCCGCATTTTCTTCTCGTTGACCTGCAGGCCTTCGACCAAGAAACGCGTTTGCGCCAGCGCGCCGGCCGAGAGCATGAAGATTTCCGGCAACGCGATCCATTCGATCTCCCACGGGCCGGTTGCGCGCTCGTGGTCTTCCACCTGGGCGTCCAGCAGTGCAGCGACGAGCTGCCGGACCATCGCAGTCTGGGCAGTAATGTACACGGAGGAAATCGGATTGCGCTTCTGCGGCATCGTCGAAGAAGAACCGCGGCCAGCGTGGAATGGTTCGTATACCTCTTCCACCTCGGTCTGCATCAGCAGCTTGACGTCGAAAGCGATCTTGCCGCAGCTCCCGGTAACCAAACCGAGGAAACACCCGACCTCGGCGATGCGATCGCGCACGGTGTGCCAGGAAATTTCCGGCTGGCCGAGCTTGAGTTCCTTCATCAACTCGTCTTGGACTTTCAGGCCATCCTTTCCGAGCGAAGACAGCGTTCCGGCTGCGCCGCCGAATTCGCCCACCAGCGCCCGCGGCTTGATCTCATTCAAACGCTGCTTGTGCCGCTCGAACGCGGCCAGCATGGTCGCCATCTTGTAGCCGAAGGTGATCGGCACGGCCTGCTGGAGATTGCTGCGCCCGGCCATGGGCGTGTCGCGGTATTTCCTAGCAAGGGCAGCGAGCCCATCGCAGATGCCATTGATATCCTTCTCGATGATGGCAAGTGCTTCGCGAACTTGCATGACGGTGGCGGTGTCGGTGATGTCCTGGGTTGTGGCGCCCCAATGTGACCATTCGCCGAGGCCGTCCTTGCACAGCTTCACGAGCTGTTGAACAACCGGCAGTACCGGGTAGCCGATCCTCTCGGTCGCCTCCTTGAGTTTCGCCATGTCGATCTTGTCGGCCGAGCAGTGGCGGACAATTTCGGCCGCCGCATTCTTCGGGATGATGCCGAGCCTGGCCTGGGCCCGTGCCAGCGCCGCTTCGAAGTCGAGATATTTCTGTACGCGGTTCTCGTCCGAGAACACTTTCCGCATGGCTTCAGTGGTGAATATGTCGCGGAACACTGCGGAATCGAGGATCGTGGAGGGCATTCGGATCTCCTGTCGGGGCGCACGTTAGCGCGTCCCGTGCGGCGATCAACATGCGAAGCGAACAGGCGTCACAGTTGCTTCTGCGGGTTTTTCAGTCCCAAATGGTGCGAAATTATCCGCCGATGGGAGGCCCGCGATGACCGTCATGACCAAGCCGCAGCAAAGCTTCCGGCTCGAGCCCGTGCACCCGAAGCCGGAGGAAGCACACACCATGCCTTACGCGCCCGCGGTGAAGGTCGTCGGCGCCTGCGACCTGATGTTCCTGTCCGGGGCTACCCCGTCGCCGCTCTATCACAAACATCCGCATGTGGATGCCGAGCACGTCCACCCGCACTCTATCGAAGAACAGACAATGCGCGCGATGGACGCGATCAAATCCATCCTCGATGAGGTCGGCGCCAGCTGGCGCGATGTGATCAAGGTCACCAAATATCTGACAGATTTCCGTGACGCCGACGCCATGCACGCGACCATGGGAAAATATTTTGGAGATTGGCGGCCGGCGAGCACGACGGTATGTATCAATCAGCTATCGTCGCCGGGCGCACGTATCGAGCTCGACATGATCGTGGCTCTGCCCAAGAAGGCGACGTGACGCTTCCTCCGCATCTCGTCCGTATCGTCGAGTCCGACTATCCGCGTTTCTCGGACGCGGAAATGTCACGTCGCCGCACGGCTATTGAATCGCTGATGGCGCAGGCCGATTGCGATCATCTGATATTTTGCGGAGCCAATCGCTTTGGCTCGGCGGTGCAGTGGTTGACGCAGTGGCCGGTCACCGCCGAGGCGGTTGGTGTGTTGACGCCGGGCGAGCGCGACGCATTGTTCGTGCAGTACGTCAATCATGCACCGCAAGCACGGATCCTCGCCGATAAAGCCGATGTTAAGTGGGGCGGCGAATTGTCGATCGCCGAATCGACCAAGATCCTAGAGCAGCGTCGTGCCAGGCAAAATCGGGTTGCGACGATAGGGCCGCTGACCGCCGAGCAGCACGCGGCGCTGTCGGCGAAATATGGAAAACTAAGAAATCTCAACCGCGACTACATTCGCCTGCGGCAGGTGAAATCAGAGGAGGAACTGGACTGGTTGCGTATTGGCGCGCATTTCAGCGATCTCGGCATGGCCGCGTTGCGCGACGGGTTAAAGCCGGGGGTGAGCGAACGCGAACTGGGAGATCTGATCGAGCGCGCTTACGTTTCGCACGGCGGCACAAATGTCATCCATTACATTGGCGTCACGGCCATGAATGCTCCGGATCTCGGTGTGCCGCGTCAGTTTCCCCGCATGCGACGCGTGCAGGCGGGCGATGTCGTAACGGCGGAGATCAGCGCGGCATTCTGGGAGCATCCGGGGCAGGTACTGCGCAGTTTCGCGCTCGGCGCGCCGAGCGCGCTCTTTCAGGAATTACATGCAGCCGCCGACGCGGCATTTGATGCAATCAAAGCGGTGCTCAGGGCCGGTGCCTTGCCTTTGCAAGTGATCGAGGCATCCGGCGTGATCGAGCATGCAGGTTTCACGATCATTGACGATCTTCTGCATGGCTACGGCGGCGGCTACCTGCCGCCGATTCTCGGTTGCAAGAGCCGTCCGGCGGGGCCGGTACCGCAAGAGCCATTTCGTGCCGGACAAACCGTAGTGATCCAGCCAAACGTCGTTACCCGCGATGGTATGGCTGGCGTACAGACGGGCGAGATGGTGCTGGTCACAGAAAAGGGAATCGAAAGATTGCATTCGATTCCAAGGGGATTTGTGCAGGTCTGAGACGTGCTGCTTCGATGACTACCTCAGCTGCTCCTTCATCCAGTCCGCGCTTTGCGAGCGCCAACGATAGGCACGGTTCGTCGCAATATGATTGCCATCCTCGATCATCATCAGCTCGACCGGGCCTTTCGCCTCCCGTGCGAGACGTTCGGCGTCCTTGGCGGGCACGATGCGGTCAAGCCGCCCGTTCACGATGAAGAGCGGGCAGGCAATATTTTGAGCGATACCTTCGAGGGATAATGTGCTTGCGTTTTTGCGCGCCTCGTCCTGCGTCGTGCAATGGCTGCGCACGCGGAAAGCCTCACGCGTCAGCTCCGGCAATCCGTCCCAGGCCGCGCCCCAATTGAACGGCCCACCCAGCGCGATGCAGGCCTTGATGCGTTTTTCGAAGGCCGCGGCGCGCGGCGCGTAATAGCCGCCAAGGCTCACGCCCCACATGCCGACGCGTTTTGCATCAAGATCCGGGCGCTTTGCCACGAAATCAATGACGGCTTTCACCGGCACCTCGTAGTCGCCACGGATGGCGAAATCATATTGCGCTTCGCCCTGGCCGGGGCCTTCGAAGATGAGCGTCGCCATGCCGCGCGCAAGGAAAGGTGCCTCGTAGGCATCGCCTTCCTCTTTGGTCGAGTCGAGCCCGACCGCCATAACCACGATTGGCGGCTGTTCGACGGCCGCCGGCTTGCGCAGGATTCCGGCCAATGTCTTGCCCTGATAGGGAATTTCGACCCGCTCGCCGGGTGGCCGCAAATAAGGAAGCGCTGCCTGCCGGCACTCGATTTGCTTTTTGTGTGCGGTTTTCATCTGCGCCTGGTCTTGCACGAACAGGAACGATGCGAAGTGATAATAGACGCCGGCGCGCTGCAGACATTCGCCCGCGGTCAACAAACGCTTTTTTGCAAGAGCATCGCGCCCGAGTTGCTCATGGTGGGCGGCGCGCGCCGACCAGGCGTTGCACCAGTCATTGTACGAGGACATCGAGCCGGTAACTTCCTCGAAATCCGTCAGCACCACGCCGTTGGCGACGAAACGCGGGCCCCAATGCGCGATCGCAGCCCTGAGCAAGGGATCGGATGACATGCGACATTTCCTTATGCTGAGTCGTAAGACGGTGCGTTAGCTCGTTTTTTCGTCGCGCCTATACCATGGCATGAAACGCCGCGTCGCCCAGTTCACCAGCAGTTCGAAACTGACGCCAAAAGCGGCAAGCAGCAGAACGCCGACGAACGCTTCGTTGTGATGGTAAGAGCGCGAATTGTAGAGGATGTAATAGCCGAGTCCGCCGACCGAAAGGAAAAACTCGGCAACGACCGCGCCGATCAGTGCACGGCCGGCGGCAAGTCGGAAGCCGGCGAGCAGGTAGGGCATCGACGCGGGCAAGACGATGTCGGTCAACATCCGCAACCGGCCGGACCGGAACGAACGGGAGACTTCCAGATATTCGCGCGGAACCGAGCGCGCGCCATCTGCCACATTTATGGTGATGGCAAATATGGCGGCGAAGATGATGGTGGCGATGCGGGCGGCGCCCGAATAACCGAACCACAAGGAAAACAGCGGCAACACGATGATCATCGGCATGGCATTGAAGCCGTTGATGTAGACGCCGAACATCCGGTCGAACGTGGCGTTGCGTCCCATGAGCAGTCCGAGGACAGTGCCAATGACAATGGTTATTGCCAGGCCTTCGGCCACTGCAGTAAGGCTCGATCCAAGTGCTTGCAGAAACGTAGGATCGGTCAGCACTTTTGGAATCGCGAGCAACACTGTGCTCGGTTTCGCCACGTAAGCCGGCGCGAGGGCGCGAACGACGATCTCCCAGACCAATACGATCGCAAGTCCTGTAATCAATCGCGGCATCAAGGGGCCGGACCAGCGACTCGCCGCCGTTTGCGGCTTGTGAGTGGTGGGGACCGGCGCGGAGAGGACTTGCTCGGCCATCGCTACTGTCTCCAGCGCGCAAAATGCTGCTCGATGACGAGGCCGAGCCGCGTCAGGCCGATACCGAGCAGGCCGATGATCAGGATCGAGGCGAATACACCGCCAGTATCGAAGTTCTGCGAGGCACTCATGATGAGCTGGCCTAGACCGGTGGCCGACAGGAAGAATTCCGCCGCGATCATCCCGACCAGCGCACGGCCGATCGCCTGACGGACGCCGGTCATCGTGTAGGGAAGCGTGTAGGGCAGCATCACCTCTCGCCACAACGCCCATTCGCTCGATCGGAAGGACTTCGCAACCTCGATCATCTCGGGCTTGATGCTGCGCGCGCCTTCCACTGTGTTGTAGAGGATTGGGAAGACAGCGAACAGGAATACAACGAGCAGCTTGGGTGCAAAACCGAAGCCCATCATTGAGAGGATGAACGGGATCAGGGCCACCATCGGCGTGGCATAGAGTGTCATAATGTAAGGCTCGACGCCGATGCGCAAAGTATGGATCCGCGCCAACAGCATGCCGACCGGCATTCCGATGACCAGTGCCAGAAGGAAACCGCTCACGAACAATTTGCCGGAATCGAGCAACTGCGGGAGGAATTCGCCGCCCTTCACTAATTGCCAAAGTCGTATCACCGTTTCCGAGAACGGCACCATGAAGGCCGCGCTGGTGCTGCGCCCGGCGATTTCCCACAGGGCTATGCCCGCGAAAATGCTGATCCAGAACGGCGCGTGGCGGCGAAGAAAGGTTGTCTGCACGGCCGATACTTGCTCCGGGACGACCGTTGATTGCGTCTTATTTCACCATCGCATTGGCGTCTTTCCAGACGCTGGCGTCGACGAATTTATCGTAGCTGACCGGCTCCTTGCCGGGATTGATGGAGCCGATTTTCTTCATCAGGGCAGCAACCGCCTCGATTTTGTCGCGCGGCATTCCGTCGTCTTTTGCAGCCCAGAAATCGATATCGAGGAATGCCTTGAGGGCTGCTTTGTTGACGTCCTTGTTATGTCCCGTGATGGACGCCGCGTCGGCGACCGCATCGGCGTTTTTCGGGTCCTGCATAAAGCGTGCAGCTTCGATCATGCCGGCGACGGTACGCACAATCGCGTCGCGGTTCTTTTCCAGGTTGTCCTTGCGCGCCACCATGATGAGATAATGACTGGTCGGATTGGTATTCTTCATCGCCAGCAGTACATGCAGCTTCTTGCCCTGATGCTCGATCTCGGCGAGGTCGTCGAGATGCAGCACGGCATAGCGCAGCTGGCCCGCGAGCAGCGCGGGCCCCGGCGTCGAACCCAGTGCAATCTGCTTGGTGTCTTCGATCTTCACGCCCGGGCAACCAACCAGCATCGAGCGCAACGCGACCGAACGCGCGCCATTGATCGAATCGACGCCGACGTCCTGCCCGACCAGATCCTTGCAGGTTTTACCGTCGTCCGTAGTGCCGATGACCCAGTCGGGATTGGGCATGCCGTAAACCGCAACCAGCGGAACATCGGCATTCGAGACCTGGTTGATCACAGGCGGTGTCGGCGACCACGCCATGTCGATGTCGCCGGCCACAACCGCGCGCGCCGCCGCGGTGCCGTTGTCAAACGGCCGGATTTCGACATCCACGCCGTGCTTTTTGAAGAACCCCTGCTTTTCCGCGACGAACGCAATGGTTACCGAATAGATGGGCGGAATGCCCGGGATTGCAACGACGACTTTCTTTCCCTGCGCGGCAGCCGTGCCTGCCGGCGATGCTGCCAGCATCACGCCTGCGGCCATCAACGCGATGGTTCTGCGGATCATGGAATCCTCCCTTTATTAAGCTGTACTATTTTCTTATTTAACGTTCGAGATGGAATTCGGCCTCGCGAGCTTCGCGCATCAGCGTGCCCCACACCCGCTCGCGCAGTTCGGCGAAACGCGGCTTGCGCAGGGTCTCTCGCGTGCGTGGATGAGGCAGATCGATGGTGATCGTCTCATGAATGCTCGATGGCCGTCCCTTGAGCACGATCACGCGATGCCCAAGCAGCACCGCCTCTTCGATCGAGTGAGTGACGAAGATCATGGCGGTCGGTCGTTGTTCCCAGATATGCAACAGTTCGAATTGCAGGATCTCGCGCGTCTGCGCGTCGACCGCGGCAAACGGCTCATCCATCAGCAAGACGTTGGGTTCGACCGCGAGGGCACGCGCAAGACCACAGCGCTGCTGCATGCCGCCCGACATTTGATAGGGATACGCATTTTCGAAGCCACTGAGACCCACCAACTTGATGAATTCCGGTACTTTGCGCTCGATTTCCGCCTTTGGTGCCTTCGCCATGCGCAAGCCATAGGCCACGTTCTCGAACACCGTTTTCCAGGGGAACAAGCCGAAGTGCTGGAACACCATGGCGACGCCTGCGATCGGTTCGGTGACGCGCTCGGTGCCCACCCAGATCTCGCCGGAATCGTGCGGCAGCAGGCCGTCGATACAACGTAATAATGTTGTTTTGCCGCAGCCGGAAGGTCCGACGATCGCAACGATCTCGCGCTCTCCGACGTCGAAATCGATGTTTCGGAATACTTCGAGCGAGCCGTAATGCTTGCCCAGCCCCCGCACGCGAATACGTGGTTCGCCTTTCGCAACCTGCGAGCCAGGTGCCGGACGGTTGGCAGATGCCGCCATTGTCTGATCGGTCACTCGGCGGCCTGCTTTGAGGGTTTGGCGTTGATCTTGGCCCAATAATCTTCGGCCATTTTCGAACGCTGGAGCGAGTCCAGAGTTTCAAAGCCCGGCGCCATCGATGCATCGGTGCCGGCCAGAATCTGGTGATGCTCGATGTTGAGTGTACGCAGCCAGCGCTGCTGGCCCATTGTGATGGCAACGAAATATCCGATCTCGACCAGTTCCGGTTCGCTGAAGTGCTTGTGCAGCCGATCCCACAATTCATTCGTGGCCGGCAGATCCCAGGTGATTGCCTCGGCGTAAGCCAGCGCCGCCTTTTGCCTCTCGTCGTAACGTGTCGAACTCTCGAAATTGATCAGGTCGGAATAGTCATCTTCCTTGAGACCGGATTTCGCTGCCTTGATCGAACGCTGGTTACCGCAGAATTCACACAACACCGAACGCGAGACGTAGATGCGGCAGAGCTCTTTGAGCGTGTGGTCGGCGACGCCATTCTTGAACACGTCGCGCCAGGTATTGGCGAACGACCAGAAAGTCGCGGGCACATGCGCGCGGATGGCCTGGCTTTCCGGTCGCGGCGTTCCTTCCCGCGCGCATCGTTCGAATTCCGCGATCATCGCAGGATCCTTAATCGTCGAAGGATCGACATAACTAATGCGGGGTTTAGACATCTGCGATTTCTCCCGGAAATAATGTCATCGCGCTCCGGCTTAGGATGCGATGCCCTTCGTCTGGCGACGGATGGGGCATGTTGCCGCAAGGTTGCTGCACGAGCAACGCCGGCTGCCGTTGCTTGGTAACCGTGCCTTAGCCTTGCCAATTTCCCAACGTCGCTCAGGCGTCGTCAGCATGCGATAATAGTCCTATATTTGCTGGCCTTTTTGGATCCGCGCGCGATCGTCACGCTGAATTCTTTCTTATCGGCCACGCAAGTATACAAACCAGTATTCTTAATTTCCTGCAAGGTTACTCTAAAGTTTATCGCGTCACGGCTACCAGATTTAAACGCTACGAGTTCATGTGCCCTTCAGCATAGGCGTAATTGCGACAGTGATATTAGTAATTCAATACTGCCTCGCCTCTAGTGTTTGCACGAACAGATTGCGTTCGCTCGCGTCAAACGGGGCTTGTTGCCGTGCGTGCCAGTACCATCGTCATGATTGGGTTCGCCGTTGTATTCGGCTTGATCGCCGTTTTCATCGCGCAGGTCTGGCTCAACAACCAGGCCAGCATGCGGGCGAAGAATTTCGAGACGAACAAACCGCAGGTCGCGTCGCAAACAGTCGTCGTTGCTAAACAGGCCCTGCGCTTCGGCACCGAAATCAGCGGCTCGATGCTTCAGGAAGTGCCGTGGCCTTCCGATGCGCTGCCGGCCGGAGCTTTCGCCAAGATCAGCGAAGTGATGTCGGGCGGCCGCCGCGTCGTATTGTCCGCGATCGAAGCGAACGAGCCGGTGCTCGCGCTCAAGATCACCGGAGCCGGCCAGCGCGCCACGCTGTCGGCGCTGGTCAAGCCGGGCATGAAGGCCGTGACAATCCGCGTCAATGACGTGGAAGGCGTCGGCGGCTTCGTGTTGCCAGGCGATCACGTTGACATCGTACTCACGCGCCAGCTCGAAAAAGGCTCGGCCACGACTCAAGTCGTGCTGCAGAACACGCGCGTGCTCGCGGTCGACCAGACCGCTGATGAGCGCGCCGCCAAAGCCACCGTAGCAAAGTCGGTCACGCTCGAAGTCGATACCGTGGACGCGCAGAAATTATGGCTTGCGTCTTCAGTCGGCAGCCTCTCGCTGTTGCTGCGCAAGGCCGGCGAAACCGCGGAAGTGCGGACACGCAAAGTCACGCTCAACGATTTGGGAACCAACGAACCCGTGAGCACCGAGAGGGCCGCCACGACGACGGTGGTCGTGACGCGGGCTTCTTCGAAGCAGGATTACACCGTTCCGGTTGAGGGCAGTAATGGGGCCTCGGCTGCAACGGAGCGAGGGCGAGTGGCCTGGTAACTCCAGGCTTGGGATCATTTTAGGGGTGGGGAGTGTGTCGTGAACAAACACAATGAGATTAGCGTCGGTTTTCACTGGCGAAATGCGGACAGGACCACAAAGCGGGGCAATTGGCTGCGCGATCTTGCGATCGCGCTGGCCATCGCTATCGCGGCGTCGATCTTGGGCATGATCGGCGATGCGTACGCGCAATCGCGGTCGATCCAGATCAGCGGCAGCAATCGCACCGTCATGCTGACCGTGCCTATCGGCAAGTCAGAGGACGTGCGCACCGATAGCAGCTTCGTTGACGTCACTGTCGGCGATCCGGAAGTGGCCGACGTCAATCCGCTCACCGATCACGCGCTGTCGATCTTGGGAAAAAAGATCGGCACCACCCGCGTTTCGGTTTATGCGGAAGGCAAGAAACTGGTCGGAATTTTCGACGTGGAGGTGTCATACGACATCACGCGGCTCACCAACGAGCTGCGCCGGCGTTTCCCGGGCTCCCAAGTCAAGGCTTCCACCGTCAACGGGCGCATCATGCTGTCGGGCGAGGTCGCCGATGCGGCCACCCTCGACAAGGCGGTGACGATCGCGCGCCAGTTCGGGCCCGAGATCATCAATACGGTTTCGGTGATGTCACCCCAGCAGGTGTTGCTGGAAGTGCGCTTCATAGAAATTTCGCGCACCGCCGGTCGCGAGCTGGGCGTCCAGTGGAACCGGGTCGGCGACAACAGCATCCTCAACATCGGCAACCGCGTGACCGCTAACAATCTGCCGATCACGCCCACCTCGATTGCGGGCGAGACGGCGGCGGGCGTCATTTCCGGCGCGTCGCCGTTTGGCTTCTTGATTGCCCGGCTGGTTGCGGCCGGCGTCAAGACGGACGTCATGATCAACGCACTCGAGGAGAAGGGGATCGCACGTAGCCTTGCCGAGCCGAACCTCGTCGCCCTTTCCGGCGATACCGCAAGCTTCCTGGCCGGTGGCGAATACCCGATCCCGATATCCGGATCGTTCGGTCAGGTGACGGTCGACTATAAGAAATATGGCGTCGGCTTGGCCTTCACCCCGACCGTGCTCAGCCGCAGCCTGATCAACCTGAAGATCGAGCCTGAGGTGAGCCAGATCGATACGACCCATACGGTTACGGTAAGTCAGGGCGTTAACGTGCCCGCGCTGATCGTCCGCCGCGCTTCAACAACTGTCGAATTGCGCGACGGCCAAAGCTTTGTGATCGGCGGCTTGCTGCAAACCGACAACAAGAATGCAATCGAGCAGCTGCCCTGGCTTGGCAGCGTCCCGGTACTGGGCGCGCTGTTCTCCAGCAAGTCTTATCAGAAGAACGAAACGGACCTGGCCATCATTGTGACGCCACACCTCGTGCGTCCGGCGCGGCCCGGCGATGAGATCAGAACGCCGGCCGACGATACCTTGCCGGCGAATGACGTGGACTTCTTCCTGCTGGGGAAGACCGAAGTCACGCGGCAGCAAGCCGCGCAGCTCACGCCGTCCACGGCCCGCATCGCGGTTGCCGGGGACCTGCCGTTTACCGGCCACATGCTTGATCTGCCGAAGGGGGACTCCGATGCAGCCGCTCAGTAAAGCCCTGCGCACAGCAGCGCTTGGCACTCTTTTAGTAGTGCTCGGCGGCTGTTCCGAATATCTCGACCGGCGTGAAACCATCGCAAAATCCGGTGGCAACGCGGTGGCAACCAACATCGTGACCCAGATGGTCGACCCGTGGCCGCGCGAAAGCGCCAACCACAACATCGCCTTCAACGGTGCAAAGATCGAAGGCGCGTTCGAACGGTATCGCACCAATCGGGTCATACAACCGCGTGGCATAGGCACGTCCGGCGCCTATCAGGATCCGCAAAACTCGCAAAACAACGGCGCGCCAGTCGGGCCGCCCGTCGCCACTCCGTCGGCGGCTCCGGTGAAATAAGTGGAGTTTCGGTTGCATCATGCGCACTGGCCGTACCCCTGATACGAATCGAACGCGTGTGGTGGTCCTTACCGCCGATGTCGATTTCGCGAGTTCGGTGCGTACGACCTTTAGCGCGTCGTCTGCCATCGAACTTGCTCTTGTTTCAGGTCGCCTTGCCGAGCAAAGCGACACGCTCGATGTCGCCGAGGCCACCGTTGTGGTGGTTGACATCGATGCCGGCCGTGCCGACGAGATGGCCGCGCTCGCGCGGCTGATGGCGCGCGTGGGCACATGGCCGCCGGTGGTGGCGGTCACGCAGACATTCGATGAGAATGTCGCGCGCACTTTGCTGCAGATGCGGACCGCCGATTTCCTGGTGAAACCGGTCGAGCCTATCGATCTGGTGCGCGCCTGCGCCCGCGTCGCCAAAGGACCCGGCGCGAGCGCTGCGCCGACCGACGCAAAGATCTACACCTTTTTGCCTGCCGTGGGTGGTGCCGGCGTCACAACACTGGCCGTGCAGAGCGCGATGATTCTGCTCAACAGCGGCGGTCTGCGCACAAAACCGTCGACGTGTCTTGTGGACCTCGATTTTCAACACGGGTCCGTCGCCGATTATCTTGATCTCGAGCCCCGCCTCAATCTGGCGGAAATCGAACCACGCCCGGACCGGCTGGACCGGCAATTGCTCGAAGTCATGCTCTCGTATCACGCTTCGGGCCTTGCCGTCGTTGCCGCGCCCAATCGGCCGGCGGAAATGCGCTCGTTCGATCCCGATGTGGTGACGCGCCTGCTCGATCTTGTATCCAGCAATTTCGAGTACGTTGTATTCGATATGCCGCGCACCTGGTTTTCCTGGACAGACAGCGTGCTGCTGGGCTCGAACAAACTGTTCATCGTCAGCGAAACCACCGTGCCGGGTCTTCGCCACGCCAAGCAATTGGTAGCGGCAATCAAGGAGCGGCTGGGCGAGGGGCCGAATCCGCAGGTCATCGTCAACCGTTTCGCGCAGCGAATGTTCGATTCCGGTCTGCGTCGCGGCGATCTGGCGCTCACGCTGGGCGATGCCTTCCTGAGCGCCATTCCAAATGACTACGCGCTTGTCCGCGAGGCAATCGACCGCGGAGTCCCACTGGATGAGGTCAAGCCTGGCAACAAGATCACCGCCGAACTCAAGAAACTGGTGCTTGATCCGGGTGCATCCAAAGCAGCGGCCGATGCTCAGCCCATGCCGTTGATGAAGAAACTCAAGCTCTCCGTGGCGGGCAGCTGAGATGGTCGGCCGATTCACAGCCCGGCGCGCCGCAACGCCTGAGCTTCCGGCTGCGGAAGAGCCGTCGCCGTCCGCGCTCGAAGGCGTGTCCTGGACAGTGTCTCCTGAGGCGCCGGTCACAGAGCCGACGCAGCCAGCACAACAGGCCGAAAGTCCGTTGCTCAGCGACAGGCTGCTTGATGCAAAAGTGCGGTTGCACCGCCGGTTGATCGAGGAAATCAATCTTTCGGCGCTGGACAAGGTGCCGGAAGAAGAAATCCGTCGCCACGTCCAACAGCTGGTTTCGCAATACGTAGTGGTCGAGCGCCTCGCTCTGAACACCCAGGAACTCAACGATTTCGTTTCCGAAATTCTCGACGAGATGACGGGCCTCGGCCCGCTCGAGCCGTTGCTCAAGGATCCGAGCATCAACGATATACTGATCAACGGCCACGAATGCGTTTATGTGGAGCGCAAGGGCGTGCTTGAGCCGCTGTCCGTGCGTTTCAAGGACGAGCAGCATCTCTTGCGTATCATCAACAAGATCGTCTCGGCGGTCGGCCGACGCGTCGATGAATCGCATCCGCTGTGCGACGCCCGGCTGCAAGATGGCTCGCGTGTCAACGTTGCGGTCCGGCCGATCGGTGTTGACGGCCCACTGGTCTCGATCCGCAAATTTTCGAAGAAACCTTTCAATCTCACGAAGCTTGTCGAGATCGGCGCACTACGCCCGGCAATGGCCGAGCTGCTGGCGGCCGCGGTTAAATCGCGCATCACCACGATCATTTCAGGTGGCACCGGTTCCGGCAAGACGACCATGCTCAATGCGCTTTCGGCGTTCATCTCCGAAAAGGAGCGCCTGCTCACGATCGAAGACGCCGCCGAACTGCAGTTGCAACAGCCGCATGTTGGACGGATGGAAACGCGCCCTCCGAATATTGAGGGCAAAGGCGAAATTCGCCAGCGCGAGCTTGTGAAAAACGCTCTGCGTATGCGGCCCGACCGCATCATTCTTGGCGAGTGCCGCGGCGAAGAAGCCTTCGACATGTTGCAGGCGATGAACACCGGCCACGAAGGTTCAATGGCGACGATCCACGCGAATACCCCGCGCGATGCAATCTCGCGCCTGGAGCAGATGATCGGCATGGCCGGCCTGCCAATGACGGTGGCCTCCATTCGTAGCCAGATTGCCAACGCCATTCAGCTTATTGTGCAGCTTCAGCGCCAGTCGGACGGCAGACGCAAAGTCACTTCGATTGCTGAAGTCACCGGTCTCGAAGGCGACATCATTCAAATGCAGGAAATCTTCAAGTTCGTGCGCACCGGCACCGCGCCTGACGGGACCGTGCAGGGACATTTCCAGGCCACCGGCGTGCGACCGCGCTTCCTGGCCGAGCTTGCGCACCAGGGCATCAAGATTCCCGGCAACCATTTCGATCCCTCGCAGCCGCTCTGACCGGCCATGTTCGATTTCAATTCAATCTACCTTTTCTACGCGCTGATCGGGCTGTCCGCGGCGATGTTTGCGGAAGGCATCTATCTGCTTGTCTACAGCAATGCTTCCTATCGCAAGAAGATCAACCGCCGGCTCAAGGTAATGTCGGAAAAGACCGACCGCGAAAGCGTGCTCGTGCAATTGCGGCGCGAACGCGGTTTGACCAGCACTGGCGATTACCGGTTGCCGATCGTCAGTCTCAACCAGCTGCTGTTGCAGTCCGGGCTCACCATCGGTTTTGGCCGGCTGATAATCGTCATCGTGATCGGGGCGGCCGTCGCTTTTGCGGCCGTGCTGACCATCAAGGGGAGTGCCTTTTACGCCTTTCTTGCGGCGTTGCTTTGCGGGATCGTCTTGCCGCCGTTCGTGCTGAAATTCCTGCGCTCGCGCCGTCAGAAGAAATTCAGCGCGCAGTTTCCCGATGGCATCGACATTATCGTCCGGTCGTTGCGCGCCGGACACCCGGTGCCAATTGCAATTTCGATGGTTGCGAAGGAGATGCGCGATCCAATCGGCACCGAATTCGGCATTGTCTCCGATGAGCTCACTTACGGATCAGATCTCGAAACTGCCATGCGCAATCTGTATTTCCGCATCGGTACCGACGACTTGCCTTTGTTTGTTACCGCAGTCGCAATTCAACGATCGACCGGCGGCAACCTAGGCGAAATTCTTGAGAATCTTTCGTCCGTCATCCGGCAACGCTTCAAGATGCGTCGCAAGATTCGCGCACTGGCCGCGGAAGGCCGCGCGTCCGCCCTGATTTTGTCTTCCCTGCCGATCGGCATGTTTGCGGTCATCCAGTTTCTGGTGCCGACCTTTTATGCAAGCGTTTGGGATCAGGATCTCACGAAAATTGCTCTTGCACTGGCAGGATGCTGGATGGGCGTCGGCAATTTCATCATGTACCGCATGGTCAACTTTAGGATCTGACCGATGATGGACATGATCCTCGAGGTATTCGGAAATATGCTTGGTGACAGCAACACCATGTTCATGGCGTTGCTGATATTCCTCGCGGCGGGAACGCTGGCATTTTCGCTTATGGCGGCCGTGCGCGTGCGCGGCGCTGTCAAGAAGCGTACCTCGCGCATCATGAATGACGAGGAGCGAGCACATCACGGGCGTTCACTCCAGTATTCGAGCGCGCGCGCGATGAGCAAGCTCGTCGACTACACCACCAAGCACTACTCGGCATCCAACGAAGAGAACATGAAGGTGCTGCGCCGGCGGTTGATTCAGGCCGGCATTTACGATTCGCGGGGCGTCGCTTTCTTCTTCATTGGACGTACGGCGTTGGCAATCGGTCTGGCCTTTGCCATGTTCGTGTTGGTGCCGATCGTCAGGCCGTCAACCGGCAGTTCAATGTTTTGGCTGATGGTGGTCGCTGGTGGCCTCGTTGGCTACGTCGGCCCAAGTATGTACATTGACCGGCGAATTTCCGCCCGAACGCTCCAGCACCGCTCGGGTTTTCCGGATTTTATGGATTTGCTTGTGGTGTGTGCCGATTCAGGGTTGTCGATGGAGGCATCGCTGGAACGTGTGGGGCGCGAGCTCGGTCACGGTTACCCGTCGCTGAGTGCCAACATCCATTTGACCAATCTCGAAATCCGCGCCGGCCGTCCACTTAAGGACGCCCTCGAGCATTTCGCGGAACGTCTGGCGCTGGAAGAGGCCCGCGCATTCGCGACCTTGATAAACCAGTCGATCGATCTTGGGTCGAGCATTACCGACGCAATGCGTGTGTACAGCGATGACATGCGTCACAAGCGGCTGTCGCGCGCCGAAGAAAAAGCCTACGCCCTGCCCGCCAAGCTGGCTGTACCGATGATGGTGTGTATCTTCCCGGTCTTGTTCGTCGTCATCCTGCTACCTGTTGTCGTACGCCTGCATATGGGCGGGTATTTCTGACAACACGTCCCTTTGGGCAGGTTTCCTCGACAGACGCCGCCTCGGCCACCCATGCCGGGCGCCGATACGGTGAAGATTTTCTTAACTATCCTCCCCTAGCCTGACGGCGTCCCGTTACCGGGCGACTCCGCAAGGCGTTGGCATGCTTACTGGAATTGCCCGAGGATTGACCGTCGCCGCAGCAGGCTTGTGGCTGGCAGGTTGCTCGACATCAAACAACCTCTCCGACCTGTTCGGATCGAAAGCACCGTCTGCCGAAGCGGCATCGGCGCAGGCGGCTACCACCGCGTCCGACCCGCAGCCGCCGGGCGACGAAACCACCGGAACGGTACCGCCGCCGCTGGGCGTAAGGACCGTATCCGAGCCGGGCCTTCTCGGCAGCGATCCGTATGATGAGTTGAGCCTCGGCAAAAAATACTACCGTGCGAACGACTTTGGTCTTGCGGAAAAGCATTTCCGCAATGCCGTCGAAAAACATCCGCGCGACGCCGAGGCGTGGCTCGGTCTTGCGGCGACTTACGATCGCTTGCGGCGGTTCGATCTTGCCGACCGAGCCTATGGTCAGGCCGTCGGCATTCTCGGGCCGACGGTCGAGATCCTCAACAATCAGGGATACTCGTATATGCTGCGCGGCGACTACAAGCGCGCTCACGCAGCCCTCGCAGCTGCCCAGCGCAAGGATCCTGGCAACAAATACGTCCAGAACAATCTGCGGCTTCTCGAGGAAAGCTATCGTAAAGGCAAGGCCATCCAGTAGGCCTCGGGCGATAGCAAAATCGACGGCAATCCCGTCTGTCGTGGACTTATTCTCACAATCGATTGTTATCGAAGGGCACGGCGAAAATGTCGTCGCGGGCGCAGAGGGCCGTAGCGCCCATGCGGCCTCTCGACTACCATCCCGCGCGAACCGGCACAGACCGGTCACGGTCCCGAGGGGAGGAACCAATGGCGACTGCAGTAAACGCCGGCGCGCGTCTTGACCGGCTCCCGATTTCTTCGTTCCACTATCGCATTTTTTGGCTGGTCGGCGCCGGCATGTTTTTCGACGGCTATGATCTCTACGTCGCCGCCAGCGTCCTGGCGTCAACGACCCAGACCAAGTTTTCAACGCTGCCGCAGAATCTGCAATTTATATCCTTGACCTTTGTCGGCATGACGATCGGTTCGTTAGTTACCGGTTTTGTCGGCGACAAATATGGAAGGCGTTTTACCTATCAGGTGAATCTTTTGATCTTCGGACTTGCGTCGCTGGCGGCAGCCTTCGCACAGGACATGACCCAGCTGATCATTTGCCGCTTTGTGCAGGGGCTTGGTCTCGGCGCTGAAATTGTCGTCGGCTACTCGACGTTGACTGAATTCGTGCCACCGAGAACGCGCGGACGCTGGCTGTCATTCATGGCATTTCTTGTCGTCGCGGGATTTCCCGTCACTGCGATCCTCGGATATCTCATCATTCCGACCTGGGGCTGGCGCCCGATGTTCGTCATTGCCGGGGTCGGTTCGTTGATCGTCTGGTATTTGCGCAAAAACTTGCCGGAGTCGCCGCGCTGGCTCGAAGCGCAGGGACGTACTGCCGAGGCGGAAAGCCTGATGCAGAAAATTGAAGAGGAAGCCGCGACGGCCGGTGCGCTGCCGGCACCTGTTGTTTCGACGCCTGCGCCGCAACTAACGGCCGCTTCGATGTTCCGGCCGCCGATCCTGCAACGGCTGCTGGTCGGAAGCTGGGTCCTTATCACGATCAACACGCTGATCTTCGGATTTGTGATTTTCCTGCCGCAGTTTTTCTTGCGGCAGGGCCTGACCATCACCAATTCGCTCGGCTACACGGTGGTGCTGGCATGTGCATCGCTGGTGGGCTGCGCCTGCGGTGCCGTCTTGTCCGATTATGTTGGACGGCGCCGGACAATTATCGGCGCATCGTTTCTCACCATCGCCGCCGGTTGGGTGTACGCGCATTTCAACGCCGCATCCGATCCGGCGATTGTGCTAAGCGTCGGCGCGGTGTTGATTGTTGCGATCTACATCCAGACCGCGATTCTGTTCGGCGTCTATACGCCGGAGCTTTTCCCGACGGAGATCCGCCTGCGCGCAAACGGAATCTGCAATACGTTTGGTCGTGCAGCGACTGTCGTTTCGCCATTCGTTGTCGGCTATTTGATGGTGAACTATCAATTGCCCGGAGTGATCTGGCTGATGATTGGCTTGCTTGTTATCCAGATCGTTGCCGTGTTTTTCTGGGGTGTCGAACCGGCACGGCGTTCTTTGGAAGGACTCGATCCCAAGCTCGCCTAATCAGACCGGTCTTACGCTATGATCGGCCGCCCGAGTGCCGGGCGGCCGGTTTCATGAGGACCACAACCTCGCATGAGTAACATGCGGCCAGTCACGCTTATCACCGGCGCCTCGGCGGGGATTGGCGTGTCGCTGGCGCGCGTTTTCGCGCGGGAGGGTCACGAACTGGCTTTGGTTGCGCGGCGCCAAGACAGGTTGCGCACGCTCGCCGACGAAATTGCAGCCACTGGCGCTTGCCGGCCAATTGTCATTGCGGCCGACCTTTTGAATGCCGGCGTCGCGCGGCAGATTGGCGAGACGTTGGCGGCACAGGGCGCGGAGCCGCAATTCGTCGTCAACAATGCAGGATTTGGCCTGGTCGGGCTCGCCAGCACACGCGACCGCGACGAGCAACTGGAAATGATCGACCTTAATGTGCGGGTATTGACCGAACTATCGCTTGCCTTTGTCGACAGCCTCACCCGCCATCGCGGCGGCTTGCTCAATGTTGGCTCAATGGCCGGATTTCTGCCCGGTCCGGGCATGGCCGTCTACTACGCCACCAAGGCGTATGTCCTGTCGTTCACCGATGCATTGCACAGCGAACTCAAGCCGCTTGGCGTGCGCGTTGCGGTTCTATGCCCGGGTCCGGTGCCCACCGAATTTGGCGAGCGCGCCGGCCTCAAGCCCGGCATGGCGCCTGGGGTCCTGACTCAATCTGCCGACTATGTGGCGGAGGCAGGCTACCGCGGTCTGATGGATGGGCACCGGACAATAGTGCCGGGCGCTCTCAATAAACTGGTTACCCTGTTGATTCGTATTATTCCCCGCCGCCTGGTCCTGTGGGTCGTCGACAGACGGCAGACCCGTCGCAGATCCGCACCGCGGACATAGCCCCATCCCCGCCGCCGATATTGCAAACGCCGGCAAAGACGTTAGTAGTCACGCGCGGAATCGCCATGCTAAAGCCCGTTCTTCTTATTCTTCATCAGGAGCACTCGTCGCCTGGCCGGGTCGGCCAGACGCTGGCGAAGCTCGGCTATCCGCTCGATATTCGGCGGCCGCGTTTCGGCGACCCGCTGCCGGATACGATGGATGAGCACGCCGGCGCTGCCATTTTCGGCGGCCCGCAGAGTGCAAATGACAACGAGGAATTCGTGCGTCAGGAGATCGACTGGATCGCTGTCCCGCTGCGCGACAAAAAACCGTACCTCGGCATTTGTCTCGGAGCGCAGATGATGGCGCGCCATCTCGGTGCGCGCGTCTATCCACATCCCCAGGGCCACGCCGAGGTCGGCTATTACCCAATCCGCCCGACAGAGGCGGGGCGTCAGGTCTGCGCGGATTGGCCCGACCACGTCTATCAATGGCACCGTGAAGGTTTTGATCTGCCGTCCGGCAGCGAACTTTTGGCTGAAGGAGACGCCTTTTGCGTGCAGGCATTCCGCTTCGGTACCGGTTATGCCCTGCAATTCCATCCTGAAGTGACGCACGCGATGATGTACCGCTGGCTCGTACGCGGTGCGCACCGGATGGAGTTACCGGGGGCCAAACAACGCCACGAGCATATCGCCGATCGTGCCGTACACGATCTGGCCTCGCGCAATTGGCTCAGCGCTTTTATTGACCACTGGATCAGCGGCGCACCGGCCAATCAAACCGCGGAAAATGCGTCCTGACCGGCATTCAGTGCACAGGTTGATCCGTGCGCAGATGTGCCATTGACAAATTGTCGTTCAACCTGATCGTTTCATCTGGGCGAAGGGGATCAGTACCCACACGGGGGTGTGCGGATGGTTGATTCCGGCGAGCACGGCCATTCTGTCGCGCGGCCAACGCCGTCTCTCTTGAGCACGATGTTGCGGGCGTCCAACGGCATTCTCGAACTGCTGCCGATTGCAACCTTCATCTGCGACGCCAAAGGCACGATCCTTCAATATAATCGGCATGCTGTTGCGGTCTGGGGTGCGAAGCCAAGCCCCGGCCAGACGCACGATCAATTCAGAGAAAGTATCCGCTTCTTCGAACTGGATGGAACGCCCGTTGCGCGCTCGATGGTTTCCGAAGTCCTGGAAACCGGCGAGCCGGTACGCGATGTGGAACGCATTGTCGAACATGCCGACGGCACGCGCCTGGTGGTATCCGTCAACATCGATCCGCTACGCAATATGAAGGGCGAATTGGTCGGGGCGGTAAACTGTTTTCTCGACGTCACCGACCGCAAGCGGGCCGATGTGGCACTCGAGCAATCACGCCTGCACGCGCTCGAACAGGAGCAGCGACTAGCGGCGACATATGAACATGCCGCCATCGGTATTTCTGAAGTCGATCCTGATGGCCGCTTTCTACGGGTGAACGAGGCGATTTGCGCAATTACCGGTTACAGCCGCGACGAACTTTTGGCAGGCAAATTGTTTTTATACACACACCCCGACGATGCCGATCCTGATCGTGAAGGGTTCCGCAAACAGGTTGCCGGCGAGCTCGAATTTTATTCGGTGGAGAAGCGTTTCGTCCGCAGGGATGGCCGCGTCATTTGGCTTTCGGTGCGATCCTCGCCAGTGCGTGACGCGGGCAATCGACTGCGATACGTGGTGCGCGTGGTGCAGGATATTACCGAGCGCAAGGCGGCGGAGCAGCGCCAGAAGTTGTTGATGGACGAATTAAACCACCGCGTGAAAAATACGTTGGCGACGGTGCAATCGCTGGCCTCGCAAACCGCCCGTGGGGCACATACGCCGGCCGCCTTTCGTGAACGGTTTGAAGGCCGGCTGATCGCGCTCTCCAAGGCACATGATCAGCTCACCACTCACCATTGGGAGAGCGCCGATTTGCGTGAACTGTTCTCGGGCAGCCTGGCACCCTATGGCGGCGCCGGCGCAGACCGTGTCGTTCTGCGTGGCGAGGACGTTGTGCTGCGGCCGCGTGCGGTGCTCACGCTGGCGATGGCGGTGCATGAACTCACCACCAATGCTGCAAAATATGGCGCTTTGTCTTTGCCCGGGGGGCGGATCGAAATTCATTGGCAACCGGTGCGCGCTGGCAATAACCCCCCGGTTCTGCGCATCGACTGGCTCGAGCGAGGTGGGCCGCCGGTTGCCGATCCGGAACAGCGCGGCTTCGGCTCGAAATTGATCGAGGGAAGTATTGCCGCCGAGTTGGGTGGTACGGCGCGGCTTACATTCGACGCGCAGGGACTCCACTGCCGAATTGAAATCCCGCTGGAAAATGCAGCTCTGGATTTTCGGGCAGGCGCCGGCGAGGAGGGAGCGGTCTAGGGTCGCCGGGCGCGCGGTTAGCTCGCCGAGCCGCAGCTCGGCACGCGAGCGAAGGCTGGTGGAGCCGAGGGGATTTGAACCCCTGACCTCCTCATTGCGAACGAGGCGCTCTCCCAACTGAGCTACGGCCCCGCCAATTGGCAACGACAATCGTCGCGCTGAAATTACGGCGAGAGGCCGCCATTTAGGACCCGGTGTTTAGCCTGTCAAGGACGCGGTGCCGCCGGGCCGGCGCGACTTGTTCAACGCCATTCGACCCGCTACTTTGCACACGGTTTTACGAACAGGCGGACACTCATGCGCGCCGTACTCGACATTATTCTTTTGGTTTTACAGATTTATATTTGGCTGTTGATCGCCGCGGCGGTCTTGTCCTGGCTGATCGCCTTTAACGTGGTCAATACCCATAATCAGGTCGTGGCGACCATCGCCGAGTTTCTTTACCGCATTACCGAACCGTTGTTGCGGCCGATACGCTCGCTGATGCCTAATCTCGGCGGTATCGACGTTTCACCTGTTATCCTGATCCTGATTATCTTGTTCCTCGAAAACGTTATCATCCGATACATCTACCCGAACGTGTTCTAACGAATGCCGGGAAAGCCGTGGTCGCGAACGGCCGATGGCGTTGAACTCACGATTCGACTTACGCCGAAAGGCGGCCGCGACGCTATCGATGGCGTGGGAGCGTTGGCAGATGGGCGTGGCGCGCTCATGGCGCGCGTTCGCGCGGCGCCGGCTGACAATCAGGCCAATGCTGCGCTTGTTCGCTTGATCGCCAAGGTCGTGGGGGTCCCACGCCGTGATGTCGCTCTGACCGCAGGCACCACCGCTCGCCTCAAGCGGCTGGTTATTTCAGGCGACGGCCCAAGCTTGATCGCGGCGCTGGAGAAAATCGCCCCGCCGCGCTAAGCCTTGTTTCGATAAGGCGACGGGCGGGTCATGAGCGCGCGCATCATTGACGGGAAAATCATTTCGGCCGATTTGCGCGGCAAGGTCGCGGATGCCGTTCATCGTTTGCGCCGGGATCGCGGAATTGTGCCAGGGATCGCCGTCGTGCTGGTCGGGGACAACCCGGCGAGTGAAGTCTATGTTCGCAATAAATCCAAAGCGGTGGCCGAGTCAGGCATGCATGCCTTCGATCGCAAGCTGCCGGCGACCACGAGCGAGGCTGAGCTGATCGACCTTATCGGCAAGCTCAACGCCGACAAGGACGTTAGCGGCATTTTGGTGCAGTTACCGCTGCCGAAACAGATCGATGCGCAAAACATCATCGCCGCGATCGATCCGGCCAAGGACGTCGACGGATTTCATCCGCTCAATGCGGGCCGGCTTGCCAGTGGCTTGCCCGCGCTGGTTCCGTGCACGCCAATGGGATGCGTCCTTCTGGCCAAGACAGTGCGCGAAACGCTCGCCGGTCTCGAGGCGGTGGTCATCGGCCGCTCCAATATCGTTGGCAAGCCGGTGGCGCAATTGCTGCTCGCAGAAAACGCAACGGTGACGATTGCTCATTCCAAGACAAGCGATCTGCCGAAAGTTTGCCGGCGGGCCGATTTGCTTGTCGCCGCCATGGGTCGCCCTGAAATGGTGCGTGGCGACTGGATCAAGCCAGGCGCGACTGTCATCGATGTCGGAATCAACCGGATACCGGGGGAGGGCGGCAAATCGCGCATCGTCGGCGATGTCGCCTACTCAGAAGCTGCAAGGATCGCGGGCGCGATTACCCCGGTGCCGGGAGGCGTTGGGCCGATGACGATTGCGTGCCTGCTGCTGAATACCCTGCGCGCTGCATGTGCGCAGAACGGATTGCCGGCACCAAAAGTATGATTACGCCTGCCAGGCGTAGGCGACTTTATCCAGTGTCTTGGCGCCGAACCGTTCCGAAGAACGTGCTACGGCGCGGCCGCCGAGCGCGCGATAGAACTCCATCGCAGGGTCATTGTCGGAGAGAGCCCACACCACCAGGCTCTTGAGGCCACTTTGATTCAGGTCCTTGCGCGCAGCGGAAAACAAGCGGCGGCCAAAACCAAGACCCTGGAATTCGGGTCGGAGATAAATCTCGTAGACCTCGCCGTCATAGAACAAGCTTCGCGCGCGGTTCCGGCCGTAGTTGGCGTAACCTGCAATGCGATCGCCGAATTGGAGGACAGTGATACGGCTGCCTTTGCGAATCGCCGAATCCCACCAGTCCGGACCGCGCCGATTGATAAGCTTGTCGAGCTCGTTGCCCGGGATGATACCCTGATAGGCCGCGCGCCACGCTTCATCATGCGTTTCGGCGACGTCCACCGCGTCGGACGACTTCGCGCGGCGAATCTCTATGAGGGTCGTAGACATTGCGCGATAGAAGCAACGAACTTTACGGCCTTCAAGCCCTATCGTTAATGATCGGTTAACGGTGTGGATTACTGGTCACAGGCGTAAAAACTCCTGCAGCGGTGCATCGAAAATGATGGTCACATCCCATCGCCACGACATTTTTCCGGTTCCCCGGCGCCGAAGGCTGTGGGCACAGCGCGGGGCAGGTAACATTCGGCCACAGCTGATTCGATCTCAGGGTTCGACTTGCGCCGCAATTTGAAAATGAATGTGTCAGAAAAGTTGTGGCAGGCGCCAATTACGTCACACCGTCTCGGCCTCTTTCTTGCGCTCTTCCTTCTTGCGGTCGTTCTCGTCGAGCAGCTTTTTGCGCAGGCGAATCGACTTCGGGGTTACCTCGACCAGCTCGTCGTCTTCTATGTAGGCCAACGCCTTTTCCAGTGTCATCCGGATCGGTGGCGTGAGACGAACCGCTTCATCCTTTGATGTGGTACGTATGTTGGTTAGCTTCTTGCCCTTGAGCACATTGACGATCAGGTCATTGCCTCGCGTGTGCTCGCCCACGATCATGCCGTTGTAAACTTTCCACCCAGGTTCGATCATCATCGGCCCGCGGTCTTCCAGATTCCAGAGCGCGTAGGCGACGGCGTCACCTTTGTCATTGGAGATCAGCACGCCATTTCGTCTGCCCTGGATGAGACCCTTATAGGGCGCGTAAGCGTGAAAGAGCCGGTTCATGATTGCCGTGCCACGCGTGTCGGTGAGCAGCTCGCCCTGATAACCGATGAGTCCCCGCGTCGGCGCATGAAAGACAAGACGGAGACGACCCCCGCCGGAGGGCTTCATCTCCATCATGTCGGCTTTGCGCTCGGCCATCTTCTGCACAACGATGCCGGAATGTTCTTCATCGAGATCGATAACGACTTCCTCGATCGGCTCAAGCATTTCGCCGGTGGCGGGGTCTTCCTTAAGCAACACTTTCGGGCGTGATACCGACAGTTCGAAGCCTTCGCGCCGCATCGTTTCGATCAGGATGCCGAGTTGCAATTCACCGCGTCCGGCGACTTCCATTGAATCTTTATCGTCGGATTCTCGCACGCGTAACGCCACATTGCCTTCCGCCTCGCGCAAGAGCCGGTCGCGGATCATGCGGCCGGTGACCTTGTCGCCCTCGGTGCCGGCAAGCGGGGAGTCATTGACGCGGAAAATCATCGCTAAGGTCGGCGGATCGATGGGTTGCGCAGGCAGCGGCGTTTCCACCGACGGATCGCAGATTGTCATCGCGACAGTCGCGTTCGGCAGTCCGGCGATCGCAACGATATCGCCTGCGTCTGCTTCGTCGACCGGCACGCGCTCGAGTCCCCGGAATGCCAGCACCTTTGTAATGCGGCCGCTCTCGATCAGCTTGCCGTCGTGATCGAGCACTTTCACCGGCAGGTTGGGTTTCGCCGATCCCGAGGTGATGCGGCCCGTGACGATGCGGCCGAGGTAAGGATTGGCTTCGAGGATCGTGCCCAGCAGCCGGAATGGTCCCTGCTCCACCTGCGGCGGCTTGACGTGACGGAGTACCAGGTCGAACAACGGCCGCATGCCGTCATCGTGCGATCCATCTAAAGTGGTCGCCATCCAGCCCTGCTTGGCCGAACCGTAAAGGATCGGGAAGTCGAGCTGTTCGTCGGTGGCATCGAGCGCCGCGAACAGGTCGAATACTTCATTCACCACCTGCGTCGGGCGGGCGTCCGCGCGGTCTACCTTGTTGATGACAACGATGGGCTTGAGCCCCATCTTGAGCGCCTTCGACACCACGAACTTGGTCTGTGGCAACGGGCCTTCGGCCGCGTCCACCAAGACCAGCGCGCCATCGACCATGTTCAAAATACGCTCGACCTCGCCGCCGAAGTCGGCGTGGCCCGGCGTATCGACGATATTGATACGGGTGTCCTTCCACACCACCGAGGCTGCCTTGGCCAGGATGGTGATGCCGCGCTCGCGCTCGAGGTCATTTGAATCCATGGCGCGTTCGATCACGCGCTGGTTCTCGCGGAACGCACCCGATTGCTGCAGCAGCCGGTCGACCAAGGTTGTCTTGCCGTGGTCGACGTGCGCGATGATGGCGACGTTGCGAAGATCCATTGCGGTTCCTGAAACCAAGCGCGGGCCCGAACAGGGGGCCCGCGACTCTGCTGCGGCGCAATATAGTCACGCGCGGTCCAGATGCAACTGCTGATCCGCGCCGGTAATGGGCAGCTAGACCTGCCAAGATGTCGCGTTTCCGCGGACCGTGGGCTAGCCGAGCTTCGGATCGAGGGTTTTCGCCCAAAGCGACCGGTCATCGACATCTTTGAGCGTTACCGTCATCTGCTGGGTCGTGCCGTCGATTGCGATGTGCCCAAAGAACTGCAGGCCCTCGCTCGGCGGTAAATTTTGGCCTTGCTCCTTGCCCGGCGCCCTCACGTAGACGAGCTGCGGGCCGAAGGTCTTGTCGAGCGGATTGGGGCCGAAGGTGCCGGCATGAATCGGGCCTGAGACGAACTCCCAAAACGGCTCGAAGTCCTGGAACGCTGCTTTATCGGGATCGTAGTAGTGGGCTGCCGTGTAGTGCACGTCGGCTGTGATCCACACGGTATTGCGCACGCCGGCGCGCTTGATGAAGGAGAGTAGGTCGGCGATTTCAAGCTCGCGTCCGCGCGGCGTGCCGTCATCGCCTTGCGCCACGGCTTCGACCCCCCATTTGCGGTCAACGTCGTAGACGACCACAAGGCTAATCGGCATATCGGCAGCGATGACCTTCCAGGTTGCGCGCGAATTTGCCAGTTCTTCCTTAAGCCAGGCGATCTGGGTAGGGCCGAGGAAATAGGCGGCGGGACCGTAGGCATCTTCCTTGCCTTCGCCGTTGGGGCCGCGGTAGCTGCGCATATCAAGCATGAATACGTCGAGCAGCGGGCCATAGGAAATTTTGCGATAGACGCGACCCGGCTCGACCTGTGTGGTGCGCAGCGGTGTATATTCATGAAAAGCGCGCGCGGCGCGGGCCGAGAGCAGCAATGCATTCTTGTCGACATATTTTTTGCGCTGATGTTCGGCGCGGGTCAGCGGCTCGCCGGGCCACCAGTTATTGGTGACCTCGTGATCGTCCCATTGTGTGAATATCGGAACCTCGACATTGAACGAGAGCACGTTTTTGTCGAGTAGATTGTATTTATAGTTGCCACGGAATTCGACCAGTGTCTCCGCCGGCTTCGATTTATCTTCGGTGACGATATTTCGCCACACCTGGCCGTTCGGCATTTTCTGTTCGGCTGCGATCGGGCCGTCCGCGTAAATATTGTCGCCATTGTGGATGAAGAAGTCCGGCCGGTTTTTCAGCATCGTCGCGTAGGCCCGCATGCCGCCGCGCGCTTCATCGATGCCCCAGCCTTGCCCCGCAGTGTCGCCGGACCAAACGAAACTGATGGAACGCCGATCGTTTGGCGCGGTTCGGAAGCGGCCAACCTGTGGCTCGCCCACGATGGTCGGTGAGGCGAGGTCCTGAAAGCGCACGCGATAGAAAATGTCCTGTGCGGGCGGCAGGTTCTCGACCAGAAGCTTTGCCGTGAAATCGCTTTCGGGCAGCGCGTCAACAAATCCGGCGTTGCTGACATCCTTGAAGCTGTCGGTCGTGGCAATTTCGATCAGCATGCGCGATGGTCGATCCGCGCGTGCCCAGATAACTCCGGAATCGATCGAGATATCTCCGGATTGCAGGCCGTGCGTGATCAGTGGGTGGTCATTGGCTCGACTGATAAATGGGCGAGCAATACCACCGATTGTTGTAAAAGCTGTCGCAGCCGCGCTTGTCGCCAGAAAGCGCCGGCGTGTCGTCCCCTTACCGATACGTATAGCCATTTCAACCTCCGCTTCCCAGTTGAGCACGGAACGTTCGCCGGGGTCGCTGACAAATTATCGACGGCGGCATGACGTATTCATGACTTTTGTGGGCAATCCACTTGGGCGCACGGACTCAGACGATCACCCGGGCAGCGGTTGGGCGACGCGCCGTACGTTTTCATCAGAGTTTGGTTCGAGCGAGATCGACCATAACGTTCGATCTTCGACATTTTTTAGTGTCACGGTTAGTACCCCGGTCTTCCCGTCGATCGCCACATGGCCAAAGAACTGAAGGCCGAAGCAAGGTGCGAGGTTTTCGCCCTGCTCATGGCTTGCCGCGTTTTGATAAACGACGCGTGCACCGAACATGCGATCCAGTTGAGAGGAGGTCCAGGTCCCGGCGTGGATAGGGCCGGAAACGAATTCCCAGAACGGCTCAAAATCCTGGAAAACCGCATTGTTCGGATCGAAATAATGCGCGGCGGTGTAGTGCAGGTCGGCGGTAATCCACACGGTATTGCGAATGCCGGCGCGCCGCATGAACGAGAGCAAATCGGCAATTTCAATTCCACGGCCGGAGGGAGTGCGAGCGTCGGGCGCATTGGCCGTGACGGTACTCAGCGGACTATCGGTTGAGATTACTTTCCAGGTTGCCGCAGAACGCTGGAGCTCACGCTTGAGCCACATGACCTGCGCCGGGCCGAGAAGATAGCTGTCCGGATTGTAGTGACTCTCCGCGCGCGAGTTGTTCGGGCCGCGATAACTGCGCATATCGAGAAGAAACAGCTCGAGCAGCGGGCCATATGAAATCTTCCGGTAGATACGGCCCGGCTCGGAGGGAACGTATCGCAGCGGCATGTACTCATGGAATGCGCGGCACCCACGCGCGGCGAGCAGCAGTGCGCTTTTTGTTGCATAGCCGCGGCGTTCAAATGCTTCGCCCGGCGACCAATCCTCCATGACCTCGTGGTTGTCCCATTGGGCGAAAATCGGGACTTCGGCATTGAAGGCCCGCAGGTTTGCGTCGAGCAGGTTGTATTGTAGTTTCCGCGGTATTCGGCAAGCGTCGCGGCGACCTTGCTCTTTTCTTCAGTGACTATATTCCGCCAGGTTTCGCCGTTCGGCAGCTTCTGTTGCACCGGAATTGCGCAGTCCGCATAGATGCTGTCGCCACAATGGACAAAGAAGTCGGGCCGGCTGCGCAGCATCGTTGCGTAGGTGCGCATGCCTCCGCGCGAGGTATCGATACCCCAACCCTGACCGGCGGTATCGCCCGACCATACGAACGAGACGGACCGGCGATCATAGGGCGCGGTACGGAAACGGCCCACCATCGGCTTGCCGATTGAGTTGGGCGAAGACAAATCCTGGGCGCGCAGCCGGTAGAAGACGTCTTGTCCCGCGGGCAAGTCCTCGATCAGGGCTTTGGCGGTGAAATCGGTTTCCGGCAACGCATCAACGAATGACGCATAGTGTATGTCATTGAAACTATCGCTCGTTGCGATCTCGATCTGCATTCGGGCAGGACGGTCCGTGCGCGCCCATACCATCCCTGAGTCGGCAGATACATCACCCGATTGCACCCCATGCGTGATCATCGGCCTTTGCGCCGAGCGGCTGAAAGCAGGCGCTGCAAGCGTGTTCAATGCGGTCGTTGCCGTCGCCGAGGCAAAAGTCGTCAGGAGCCGGCGGCGCGTTGTCGCGCTGCCGGTGCGCAAGCGCCCGGACATAGAGTGACCTCCGCCGAATCACATCGGAGGGTGAATGCGGTTTCTGACAGCGGGAAAAAGGTAAGACGACGGGCGTATGACTCTCGCTTGCCGCAAGCCCGGCGGACAGCCACGGCGTGCCATATGGTCGTAGTTGCCTTACAAAAGGTAATATGAGGGCACCCGTGGCGGCGGCTACGTGTTCGGGTGCAAGGAGGTTCATGTCATGGCGCAAAAACTCAACGGAGAAGCCCGCAAATCTGCTCTGACGCGGCTCAGAGGCTGGTCGGAAACGACGGGCCGGGACGCCATTACAAAAAAATTCGTATTCAAGGATTTCAATCAGGCCTTCGGCTTTATGACGCGCGCCGCGCTCATCGCCGAGAAAATGGATCATCATCCGGAATGGTTCAATGTCTACAAAACTGTCGAGGTGACGTTATCGACCCATGATGCCGGGGGGTTAACCGATCTCGATGTGAAACTTGCCGAGGCAATGGACAAAGTCGCATCGGGCTAAGGACTGGAATCTTTGAAATTGGGTCCTTGCAGAGGCCGCAATCCCCGACCACATAGCCCGGATGACATTCGCAAACTTTGATTTCTCGCAAGGTTCCGACGATGACGGCGCGTTTCGCCGTCAGTTCTGGCGCAAAGCGCGCAGCGTCGCAGGATCGATTCCTTTTGCCGAGGATTTGCTCGCCGCCTACTACTGCGCGTTTGATCATGGCACGCCGCTGACGGTGAAAGCCTCGCTGATGGGCGCGCTCGCCTATTTCGTGTTGCCCGCCGATGTCATTCCCGATGTTTTGCCAATACTAGGTTTTACGGACGATGCCGCCGTATTGGCGACCGCGATCAATCTGGTGGCGGGCCACATCCGGCCGGAACATCGCGTAGCGGCAAAAAATAAACTCGCGAAGTTCTCTTCGCAGGAATAAGCGTGGTCTCCCAGAAGGGACGACGATGCTCAGGGTCGCAAGATTACTTTGCCCATGACTTGCCGCGCGGCGATTGCCTTGAACGCCGCCGGCGCCTCTGCAAGCGGGTAAACCTTGTGCACGTGAGACGACAATTTCCCTTCAGCGCACCAGGTTAACAATTGTTCGGTATTGGCACGATGGCCGGCCGGATCACGCTCAATCCATGAACCCCAAAACACACCAAGGACGTCGCAGCCTTTCAGCAGCACGAGATTGAGGGGCAACTTGGGTATTTCGCCAGCGGCAAATCCGACCACGAGAAAACGTCCCTTCCAGGCGATCGAACGTAACGCAGCTTCCGCGTAGGCGCCGCCGACGGGATCATAAATCACATCGGCGCCGCGACCTTGCGTGACCCGGCGCAAGGCCTCCTTCAAATCTTCGCTCCCATAGTCGATCCCGTCGTCGGCGCCGTGTTTGCGCGCGAACGCGATCTTCGCCGCCGACGATGCGCACGCGATCACGCGCGCATTCATTAGCTTGCCGAGTTCGACTGCCGCCAACCCCGCGCCGCCGGACGCACCGAGCACGGCGAGGGTTTCGCCGGCATTGAGTTTGGCGCGATCCTTTAGTGCGTACAGCGTGGTGCCATAAGTGACGCAGAGACCAGCAGCGCGATCAACATCGAGCTTGTCCGGGATCTTGACGATCTTGTCGACGGAAATCGCGATCCGTTCGCGCGCCGCTCCATAGCCCGTGTAAGCCATCACGCGGTCGCCCACCGCGACCTGCGTGACTCCGCTCCCTAGAGCCTCAACGGTACCGGCGCATTCCGCGGCAGGCGAGAACGGCAGCGGCGGCTTGGTCTGGTATTTGTTGGCAATAATCAATGTGTCGAAAAAATTCAGCGCGGCGGCCTCCACCCGCACGACCACTGCTCCCGGTCCGGGAACAGGCTCGGGGATGTCGACGAATGTCAGGTCGTCGGGCGTGCCGTACCGAGTGCAGAGCAGGGCTTTCATGGCGGCCGGATCGGCGAATTGTGCAGCGCGAATAGCAAGGCCTCGCGGTCCTAGCAAGGCGCCCGCCCTCGGCGCTTCGCTATGTCGCCTTCACATTGCCGACATTCCCCCGTAATGCGCTAATATCCAGCGATTCTTTAGGGCGGCTCTTAGCGACCGTCATTAATCGTCACCGGTAGGGCCCGATGAACATCATTGCTTTAGTCCGGATTTGCGCCGCTCTGTTCGCCGCAACCGCATTCAATGTCTCTGCAATGGCGCAACAGAAGAAGCCGGCCAATCCCACCGATCAGGCTGTATTGCTCGGTCAATTTGGTGAGTGGGGCGCTTATCGGGCGTCGCCGGGCGGCAAAAAGGTCTGCTTCGCGCTGTCAAAGCCGACATCGGCGGCGAGTGAACCTGCCGGGCGCACCCGCGACCCCTCTTATGCGTTCGTCTCGACGCGCCCGGCGGAAAAAGTAAGGAACGAGATTTCGGTGATCGTCGGCTACCCGCAAAAACCAGGTCACGATGCCAGCGCCGCGATCGGCCCGGCAACCTATGCCATGTACACGCAGAACGATGGCGCGTGGGTGAAAAATGCGGCGGAAGAGGCGCAGATGGTCGAAACAATGCGCAAAGGGTCCGATTTGGTAGTTAAAAGCGAGTCGGCGCGCGGCACGAAAACCACCGATACTTACTCGCTAAAGGGCATTGGGCAGGCGCTCGACAAGGTCGCGGAGGAGTGCAAGTAGGGCGCTCGGATCTTATATTGCCGTCAGCGCCACGCGGCGCGGATGATAGTCCCCATGGCAACCAGTTCACGGACAGTGACGGCCTCGACCGCATTCGTCGAAAAATCGCCGCTCGAGCGTTATGTGGCACCGGAAAAACCGTCGCTGATCGGCCTGACAAGAACGCAACTTGCCGACGCACTCGGGTCGCTCGGCGTGCCCGAAGCGCAACGCAAGATGCGTGTTCAACAACTCTGGCATTGGATCTATTTCCGCGGGTTCACGTCGTTTGCGGAAATGACCAGCGTTTCGAAGGAGCTTCGTGCGGCGCTAACCGAGCGTTTTACTTTGGCTCGCCCCGAAGTGGTTGCCGAGCAGGTTTCGGTCGACGGCACACGCAAATGGCTGCTGCGGCTGCCGGGTGAAGTGCAAGGCGAGCGTCCGCATGAGGTCGAGTGCGTTTACATCCCTGACACTGAACGTGGGACCTTATGCGTTTCCAGTCAGGTCGGCTGCACGCTCAACTGTACTTTCTGCCACACTGGGACCCAGCGCCTGGTCAGAAATCTTACGGCGGGAGAGATCGTCGGTCAGGTGATGGTTGCGCGCGACCGTCTAGGCGATTGGTACCGCAAATCAGGCTCGCCCGACTTGCGAACATCAGATCCGACCTCGGGCAAGCCCGAGGTCGGCGGTACTCGGCCGGCCGGCGGCATAGTGCCGAGCGGCGATCGCTGCATCACTAACATCGTGCTCATGGGTATGGGTGAACCGCTCTACAATTTCGAATCGGTGCGCGACGCACTTCTCATTGTGGCTGATGGCGAAGGCATCGCCATTTCCAAGCGGCGCATTACGCTTTCCACCTCGGGAGTCGTGCCCAATATCGCGCGCACCGGCGCCGAGATCGGCTGCATGCTGGCGATATCCCTGCATGCAGTGCGCGACGAACTGCGCAATGAGCTTGTGCCGCTGAATCGCAAGTACCCGATCGGCGAGTTGCTGGAGGCCTGCCGCAACTACCCCGGTGTTTCCAATGCCAAGCGCATCACCTTTGAATACGTCATGCTCAAGGACGTGAACGACTCAATCGACGACGCCAAGGCGCTGGTTCGGTTGCTCAAGGGCATTCCCGCCAAGATCAATCTTATCCCGTTCAATCCTTGGCCGGGTAGCAACTACGAGTGCTCGGACTGGGAACAGATCGAGAAGTTCTCGCAGGTTGTTTTCGACGCGGGGTATGCCTCGCCGGTACGCACACCGCGCGGCCGCGACATTTTGGCCGCGTGCGGCCAGCTCAAGAGCGCAACCGAAAAGCTTTCGGCGCGAGAACGCATGGCGCTACGTGCTATGGTCATGGTGGAGTGACCGCGCCACTTCATTTAAAGGAATAGATTATGTCCCTCTTCGGCCGGATCATCGTCATCTTTTTTGCGCTTGTCCTGGCTATCATTGCCGCGGGTATTGCTCTTGCCATTGGCATCGTGGCGCCGGACTGGGCTGGTGTTGATTCCGATCCCTTCGAGCGGGTGAGCTTTTTTATCGTTTCATTCTTCGCCACCAGTTTCGTCGGCGCTGTTGCGTTTTTGCCAGCGTTGGTGGTGATCGTCATCACGGAGGCCGCGCGGTTACGCAACTTTCTCTACTATGGTGTCGGCGGCGCATTGGTCGGGCTGGCGTCCTATTATGGCTCCGACATTTCCGTGAGGCTGGAAAACACAACGGACGTAGCGCCGGTCGGCAACGCCTTGCAGCTCGCGGCGGCGGCCGGAATCATCGGCGGACTCGTCTATTGGCTGGTTGCCGGCCGCAATGCAGGTCGTTGGCGGGAGCCACCCGCCGTCTAGCGCTTCGCCCATTCGAGCGCGGCGTTGAGTCGGTCATTTCCCCAAAACAGTTCACCATCCTGCGTAACGAAACTTGGCGAGCCGAATATGTCGAGCCGCCGGGCTTCCTCGGTATTCGCGCGAAGTTGCGACTTGATCTCGTCTGACTGCGCGCTGTTGAGTACCGTTCCGGCGTCCTGTCCGAATTTTCTCAGTACGGTGGCAATGGCATCGGCCTTCTCGACCGCGCGGCCCTCACCGAATTCAGCGCAAAAGACCGCACGGCAATAATCTTCGCCCCATGCCTCTGCCAGTCCCACCAACGCCACGCGTGCCGCAAGCAAAGTGTTCTGTGGGAACGATTGTGGCCGCACGAAAGGCAGATCAAGCGCTCCGCAGATTCTTTCGAGGTCACGCCACATGTTGCGGCCCTTGGCCGGATACAGATTGAATGGTGAGGTCGTCCAGCCCTGCACTTTGAAAATTGGTCCCAGCAAGAACGGACGCCAGCGCACGGTGACGCCGGCTGCGGTCGCCAGCGGCGCGATGCGCATTGCCGCCGGATAGGAATAAGTCGAGGCGAAATCGAACCAGAAATCGAGGGTGGGCCCTGCCATGCCGCAATATAGCGGGCCTCGTCGGATGCCGCCTTTCTATTTTTGAAAGTCTCGGCTAGACGAGGCGCACATGAATCGGACCGGACTCATAATCGCGCTTACCATTGCTGTTGTTGCCGGCGCAGCCTTCGGACTTTATTCCGAACTCGATTTAAGCATCGCGCGCTACTTTTATAAGTTTGAGGATACGAACCACAACATGTTCGCGTTGCGCATTTATCCGCCGCTGATGTTGGCGCGGGATGTCGGTTTATGGGCCAGTGCGCTGCTGGTTGCTCCGGCGGTGGCGGCACTCGGTATCAAACTCATTCTACCGCGCCGCAGATTGCTGATATCCGGGCGCGCGATCGTTTTTCTGATCGCGACCATGGTTCTGGCACCCGGGCTACTCGTCAATGTATTCCTCAAGGATCACTGGGGCCGCCCGCGACCGATTGACGTAACGCAGTTCGGCGGCAACGAAAACTTCGTTCCCTGGTGGGATCCGCGCGGCAATTGCCCGGCGAACTGTTCATTTGTTTCCGGCGACGTGGCCGGCGCGTTTTGGACCATCGCGCCCGCGGCCCTGGCACCACCGCAGTGGCGTGCGATCGCCTATGGTGCGGCGCTTGCGCTGGGTACCGGGATGGCGGCGATCCGCGTGATGGCCGGCGCGCATTTCCCGTCCGATGTAATTTTCTCGGGCCTGTTCACCTTCCTTATCGTCTGGACGGCTTACGCCTTGATCTACCGTTGCCCGAGCACACGCCTGTCGGACGACGGCATCGAGCGTGCGCTCGAGCGTTTCGCTTTGCCCATTCATGATTTTGTCGTCGGGCTCTTCGGCGGAAACGGGAAAGCAAAATAGCGCCGGAAAAACTGCATTTCCGAGACATGCCGTTAACCAGGGCGTACTTTGCGCCGCTTGTCTTTGGCCCTATAGTCCGCCGCAATTTTTGAACTGGCAGTTGTCCGATGCCTGACGGCAAGACGAAGAAGAATGTGAAGAAAGTCGTCCTCGCCTATTCGGGCGGACTCGACACATCGATTATTTTGAAGTGGCTGCAAAACGTCTATGGATGCGAGGTCGTCACCTTTACCGCGGATCTCGGACAGGGCGAGGAACTGGAGCCGGCGCGGCAGAAGGCG
Organism: Pseudolabrys sp.; assembly: GCA_035626335.1. Classification (GTDB taxonomy): domain Bacteria; phylum Pseudomonadota; class Alphaproteobacteria; order Rhizobiales; family Xanthobacteraceae; genus Pseudolabrys. The sequence goes on along the minus strand of DASPNW010000034.1, from coordinate 40,610 downwards.
CTGTTGCTCGGTATCAAAAAGGAAAACATCTTTGTCGAGGATTTGCGGGAAGAGTTTGTGCGCGACTACGTTTTCCCGATGTTCCGGGCAAACGCGCTGTATGAAGGGCAATATTTGCTTGGCACCTCGATTGCGCGGCCGCTGATAGCCAAGAGGCAGATCGAAATTGCGGAGAAGGTTGGCGCCGATGCGGTGGCGCATGGCGCAACCGGCAAGGGCAACGATCAGGTTCGGTTTGAACTGACCTACTATGCGCTCAAGCCGGACGTGACGGTAATCGCGCCATGGCGCGAGTGGGATTTAACGTCCCGGACAAAACTCATCGAGTTTGCCGAAAAGCACCAGATTCCGATTGCCAAGGACAAGCGCGGCGAAGCGCCATTCTCGGTCGACGCCAATCTTTTGCACACTTCGTCGGAAGGCAAAGTGCTGGAAGACCCGGGCCAGGAAGTACCTGATTATGTATTCTCGCGGACTGCCGCCCCGGAAAATGCGCCCGACAGGCCGACCACTATCACAATCGATTTTGAACGCGGAGACGCGGTCGCGATCGACGGCAAGACAATGTCGCCGGCGGCGCTGCTCAAGCACCTTAACGATCTCGGTCGCGCTAACGGTATCGGCCGACTCGATCTCGTGGAGAATCGCTTCGTTGGCATGAAGTCGCGCGGGATGTATGAAACGCCGGGGGGGACGATCTTGCTCGCCGCTCATCGCGGCATCGAATCCATTACACTCGATCGCGGTGCCGCGCATCTCAAAGACGAACTCATGCCGAAATATGCCGAGCTGGTCTATTACGGATTCTGGTTCGCGCCTGAGCGCGAAATGCTGCAGGTAGCGATCAACAAGAGCCAGGAATTTGTAAGCGGTCGTGTAAAGGTCAAGCTCTATAAGGGAAATGTCACAGTCGTCGGCCGTGAGAGTAAATACTCTCTCTACGACCAGGAGCTTGTCACTTTCGAAGAGGGCGCGGTAGCCTACGACCACCGCGACGCGGAGGGCTTTATCAAGCTCAACGCATTGCGCCTGCGCACACTCGGTCAGCGGCGGCGCAAGCTGAAACTTGATTGAGTGCCCTGCAAGGAACCGTTGATGGTCCGATACGCCGCGAATCTATGCGTACTTTCGGGCGTCCTCCTGGTCATTGCCGGCTGTTCGTCGAGCAAAAAGGCGGAGCCGGACGAGAATCCAAACGCTTTTCCTTCCAACTACAAGAACGAAATTTTGAATACCATGACGACTTCGCTCGATGATCCGACCAATGTGCGCGACGCGTATATCAGCGAGCCGGTGCTGCGGCGGGCGGGCAATGATGAGCGCTACGTGGTCTGCATACGCTCGGATTCTCGCGATCTCAGCAAGATCTACACCGGCAGTAAGGATCGAATTGCGTATTTCTACGATGGCCACCTCAATCAATTGATCGAGGCGACAAAAGAACAGTGCGGGAGCGCTGCCTATAAGCCGTTCCCCGAACTTGAGAAACTTTGCCAGGCCCGGAAGTGCGCTTAACTAGCGGAGAGTTTCGTCCCGAACCGGTGTGGATTCAGAGTCCGCCTGGATAATTCTATGTTCAGGGATCAGCGGTTCATTGCGCCGCTGCTTGTCGCGAATTTCTGCGGCGACTTTCTGCATCTGTACAAAACGTGCCGGCGTCATCGGATGCGTTGCGGCGATTCGAATGCTGTCGGGATCTTCCATTGAGACGGCTCGCCAGAACTCTTCCGCTCCCGCAAGATCATAGCCGGCCCGTGCGGCGTAATAAGAGCCGACATAGTCCGCCTCCCGCTCGAAACTGACGCTGAACGCCCGCCCGCCGGCCCGCGTGAATTGCCTTGCAAACGCGCCGCCGGTCGATATTCCGCCAAGCATAATGCCCGCATCGATTGCCGCGCCGGCGACCCAACCAAGAACCTGGTTCGCTTGTTGCTTGCCCAGATGGCCAAGATTGGCATGCGCAAGTTCGTGTCCGATGACAAGCGCGAGTTGCGCGTCGCTGCGTGCCAGTCGCAGGATGCTCGAATGGACGACGATTGCCCGTTCGGTTGTGAAAGCATTGACGGATGAATCGGATTTCAGCTCAATCGGAATGGCGCATGCTTTTACCGGATTTACCGTGTGCATCTCATCGATGCCATCGCGGCGCACGAGGACCTGAATTGGCCGCTCTCCGTTGTCACGCACAAAACCGCCAATCCATCCTGCCGTTTCCGTTCGTGGAACAGGCTCGTTGTTGAATGTCAAAAGGTAGTCGCCAGGCCGGATTCCGGCAGCGGCCGCCGGCGACGTATCGGCGACCGCGAGGACGGTCGCCTGCGTCCAGCTGACGGACAGGGCCTCATGAGTGAATGAGCGATATTTTCGTGGCAAGCTCGGCACCGTGCCGGCGTCGAGACCAATCTGCGCCCAGGCCCAGCCCTTGCAGTCGTCGCGGTTGGCGACACGAAGGCGAAAAGCGACGTTATGCAGGCGGTTGCGTTGAGCGAAGTAATCGCGAATCTGATCGATCTGTTCCTTGCGCCGTTCCGCTTCGACCTCGTCGGATGGCAGCGGCGGCAATTTCGAGATCGGCCCGCAAGCCGTGCAAAAGATAGCGCCCGCAAACAAAATAATTAGACGCCAAAGCACGCCAGAAAATCCCGCGAAAAGCGGGTCGAACCTTGCACCAATGGATTTATTGATTCAAGCCAAAGTTGTATAAGAGTAACCAACAACTTTTTGGCATCGGCCATTCAGCCGAGGTACTGTATGTTGCTCAGAGTTGGCGATCGACCAAGGCCTTTTTCAATACCGCGATCTCCTTTGCCGGATTGAGACCCTTCGGGCAGGCCTTTGAGCAATTCATGATCGTATGACAGCGGTAAAGCCGGAACGGATCCTCGAGGTTGTCGAGCCGTGAACCGGTCGCTTCGTCGCGGCTGTCCTGAACCCAGCGGTTGGCTTGCAGCAACGCCGCCGGCCCAAGATAGCGGTCCGAATTCCACCAATAGCTCGGGCACGACGTCGAGCAGCAAGCACACAAGATGCATTCGTACATGCCATCGAGTTTCGCGCGGTCGTGGTGGCTTTGCTTCCACTCCTTCTCGGGAGCTGGCGTCGTCGTCTTCAACCACGGCTCGATTGATGCGTATTGCGCATAAAAATTATTCAGGTCCGGCACTAGGTCCTTTACCACCGGCTGATGCGGCAGCGGATAGATTCTCACGGGCGCTCGTGCATCGTCGATGGCCTTGGTGCAAGCCAATGTGTTGGTGCCGTCGATGTTCATCGCGCATGAGCCGCATACCCCTTCGCGACAGGAGCGACGGAAGGTCAGCGTTGGATCAATGTTGTTCTTGATCCAGATCAGCGCGTCGAGAACCATAGGCCCGCAATCATCGCGGTCGACGTAGTAGGTGTCGACACTCGGGTTTTGCCCGTCTTCCGGGTTCCAGCGATAGATGCGGAATTCGCTCACGTGCGTCGCGTGCGATGTGCGCGGCCATTTCTTTCCTTCGGTAATCCTGGAGTTCTTCGGCAGCGTGAATTCGACCATGGCCAGTTTCCGTCAGTAAACGCGGGCTTTGGGTTCGATATAGGCAATATCATTGGTGAGCGTGTAGGCGTGCACGGGGCGATAATCGAGTTTCACGCCGCCCTTTGCATCCATCCACGCCAGCGTGTGTTTCATCCAGTGCTTGTCGTCGCGTTCCGGATAATCCTCCCGCGCATGCGCGCCGCGACTTTCCGTGCGGTTTCTTGCCGAATCCATGGTGACGACGGCCTGGGCGATCAGGTTGTCGAGTTCGAGCGTCTCGATTAGGTCCGAATTCCAGATCAGCGAGCGATCGCTGACATGAACATCGGCCATGCCTTCGTAGACGTCATGAATGCGATTGTGGCCTTGGTCCAGCACGTCGCCGCTGCGGAACACGGCGCAATCTTCTTGCATAACTCTCTGCATGTTAAGCCGCAACTTCGCGGTCGGCGTGCCGCCCGATGCGCTGCGGAATTTGTCTAGCCGCGCCAGCGACATGTCCGCCGAATTCTTCGGCAATTCGGGTTGCTTCTCTCCCGGGGTGAGCAATTCGGCGCAGCGATGCGCCGCCGCGCGTCCGAAGACCACCAGATCGATCAGCGAATTCGAGCCGAGCCGGTTGGCGCCATGGACCGACACGCAGGCAGCTTCGCCGAGTGCCATGAGACCGGGAATGACCGTGTCGTCACTGCCGTTTTTCTTGGTGAGCGCCTCGCCGTGATAATTCGTAGCGATGCCGCCCATGTTGTAATGCACTGTCGGCAATACCGGAATCGGTTCGCGCGTCACGTCCACATTGGCGAAGATACGCGCCGTTTCGCTGATGCCGGGGAGGCGTTCGTGCAACACCGCGGGATCGAGATGATCGAGATGCAGGAACAGGTGATCCTTTTCCTTACCGACTCCGCGACCCTCCCGAATTTCTACCGTCATGGCGCGTGAGACCACATCGCGCGATGCAAGATCCTTGGCCGAAGGGGCATAGCGCTCCATAAATCGCTCGCCCTCGGAATTGACAAGATAGCCGCCTTCGCCGCGCGAACCCTCGGTAATCAAGCACCCGGCCGGATAAATGCCGGTCGGATGGAATTGAACGAATTCCATATCCTGGAGCGGCAGCCCGGCCCGCAATACCATGGCATTACCGTCACCAGTGCAGATATGCGCCGAAGTGCAAGAGAAATAGGTGCGGCCATAGCCGCCGGTCGCCAAGATGGTCATGTTGGCGGAAAAACGATGGATCGACCCATCATCCATGTTAAGTGCCACCACACCCCGGCAGCGACCCTCGTCATCCATAATCAGATCGATCGCGAAATACTCAACATAGAACTCGGCTGCGTGACGGAGTGCCTGTCCGTACATGGTGTGCAGCATGGCGTGGCCGGTACGATCCGCCGCGGCACAGGTACGTTGTGCGGTGCCCTTGCCGTAGTGAGTGGTCATCCCTCCAAACGGGCGCTGATAAATTTTTCCGTCGTCGTCACGGCGCGAGAAAGGAAGGCCCCAGTGTTCGAGCTCATAAACAGCCGCCGGCGCGTTGCGGCAAAGATATTCGATCGCATCCTGGTCACCGAGCCAATCGGCACCCTTGACGGTGTCATACATGTGCCACCGCCAATCGTCCTCTCCCATGTTGCCGAGCGCTGCGGCAATGCCACCTTGCGCGGCGACCGTGTGCGAGCGCGTCGGAAACACCTTTGTGATGCACGCTGTGCGCAGCCCTGCCTCGCTGCAACCGACTACCGCGCGCAAGCCGGAACCGCCGGCGCCGACTACGATAACATCGTAGCTATGGTCCTCGATGGGATAAGCGCGGCCGTTGACCGAAGAGGTGCCGTTCGTTTTTCCGTTCGTTGCCATGCGCCAAACCTAGGTTCAAACCCCGAACGACAGCTTTAGAATGGCGTAGATGGAGGCCAGACTAACGCCGAAAACGAAAAATGTGTTGGCCATCAAACTCAGCAGCTTCCATCTATCGTCGTGAACGTAGTCTAGGATGATTTCCTGCATTCCGATCCACATGTGATACGCCGTATTGATGATGAACAGCAGCATTATGATCGCGACGATCGGCGAGCCCAAGATCTGCACGACCGCTGCGTGACTGCGCCCAAGCAACGCGGTGATGATGACCAGCAGTCCAATGGTTAACGGGATTCCAGCAACCGAGGTCACCCGTTGGTACCAGAAATGATTCGTGCCGGAATGGGCTGAACCTAAACCGCGCACGCGGCGCAGCGGTGTGCGCATGGACTGAGACTCGGTCATCGCGGCCCTCCCATCACGAGATAGCCAACCACCCAAAGAATAAGCGTGAGCGCAATTGATCCGGTCAATGTCGCGAGCGTCAGCAGTTCGCGTTCGGCCGGCTCGAAGCCATGGATTGTGTCCCAGATCAGATGGCGAATGCCACCGAGCATGTGGTGGAGCAAAGCCCAAGTGTAGCCAAACAGAACCAGCTGTCCGATCAGACTGCCCATGAACCATTCGACGTTGGCATAGGCGTTGGGTCCGGATGCTGCCGCGATCAACCACCAGGCGAGCAGCAGCATCCCAATATATAACGCGCTCCCGGTAATACGATGGACGATCGACATCATCATCGTCAGCATCGGCCGGTAGATTTGCAGATGCGGAGACAACGGCCGCGCTCGTTGCATTTCCATCGGTGTTCCCGCCTCAAGCTTGGCCATAATCATTCTCCGGAAATAGCCTGCCGCGTGATGCGCCGGTCCCCAAAATCTGTCGTCGGGGCGACGCCGTCGACATCCAAACTTTCCACTTGACCCGGCGCTGCAACCCGCTACTTCATGATTTGCGAAGCTTGAACTCGACATTATCCTATTGCAATATGCGTTTTATGTAGCCTACCTTCGCGAAATAAGAAGGCTATGCGATGCGCTTCGATTTCACAGACCTCAACCTGTTCCGGCACATCGTCGAGGCAGGGAGCATTACTCACGGGGCGGTCCGCTCAAATCTGGCACTTGCGGCCGCCTCGACCCGTATCCGCAAGATGGAGTTGGGTTTCGGTACGGAACTCCTGGTGCGGGGGCGGCAGGGCGTGGTTCCGACCCAGGCCGGCCGAACGCTGCTCCAGCATGCGCGGGCAATCCTCGCCGAGAGCGAACGCCTTCAGGAGGACCTCAGTCCTTACGCGCGCGGGCTCGCCGGTCAGGTGCGGGTGCTGTCCAATACCAACGCGCTCACTGAATTTTTGCCCGAAACGCTGAGTTCGTTCTTGATGGCCCATCCCGACATCAGCGTGGATCTCGAGGAGCGCTTGAGCGACGAAATTGTCGGCCTGATCGCGGAAGGCAATGCCGACATCGGTATCGTTGCCGGCACTGTCGACTATGGCGGATTGAATACGTTTCCTTTCCGAAGCGATCGTTTCGTGCTTGTGGTTGCAAAAAATCACCCGCTTGCTGCCCGCTCGCGCATTGGTTTCGCTGAAGTCCTCGACTACGACATGGTCGGCCTTGACCGCGCCAGCGCAATTCAACGATTCCTCGCCGACAAAGCCAATCGCATTGGCCGTCCACTACGCCTGCGCGTACAGCTGCGCAGCTTTGATGCCATCTGTCGTCTGGTTGAATGCAACGTCGGTGTCGGCATCGTGCCGGAAACCACTGTGCGGCGCACCGAGCGTACGATGGCGATCAACGCCGTGCGGCTTACGGATCCCTGGGCGCCGCGTGAACTGACCATCTGTGTGCGCGATGTAGGAGCTCTCCCGCCCTATGCGCGGCAGCTCGTCGACCATCTGCGCGCGAGTGTGTAGCGCTCAACGCGGCAGCAGCACCCAGTAGTCGAAATCGAGGATCACCGCCGGGTCATAGTCATCGCCGCTTTTAAGCGGGAAGTCAGCGCAAGGCCGATCCTTGGTTGCAATGGTACGCACACGCAGCGCACCGACATCCTTGCGGCCTGGCACATCCGCGCACGCAAGGATCTCCGTCCACGCAAATACTGTACAGCCTGCGAATAGCGGCGAGATGTGGCGTCCGCCATTGATGGCCGCGATCTGGAACGCATTGCCAAGTCCGTTGAAAGACAATGCGCGCGCGAGTGAAATCGCGTGCCCGCCGTAAATCAAACGGCGTCCGAAGCGGCCTTTGCTTTCGGTGAACTGGTTGAAATGGATGCGCGCGGTGTTCTGATAAAGCCGGGTGGCAATTTGATGCTCGGCCTCTTCGACCGTCACGCCATCGACGTGATCGATTTTTTCACCGGCCTCGTAGTCGCCGAAACGGTAGCGGCTTCCCGCGAGCACGTTGTCGTAAGCCGCCCCATTTATCGTGGGACATGCGCCGCCAAGCCTTGCCGCCTCAACACTTTTGGGAAGCTCGGGCACTTTTTCGGGCGGCGCGGATGCCGCTTCGTCGCGCTTGCGTACCATCACCCAGCGGACATAGTCGAGCACGATGTCGCCAACTTCGTCGAAGCCGCGCGATCGTACATAGACGATACCGGTTTTTTTGTTGGAATTTTCTCTCAGGCCAATGACTTCGGAAACGGCGCTCAGGGTAGCGCCCGGAAAGACAGGCTTGAGAAAACGACAGTCGGCATAGCCGAGATTGGCGACCGCGTTGAGGGAGATATCCGGCACCGTTTTGCCGAACACGACATGGAACACGAGCACATCATCCAGCGGAGACCGCGGGTAGCCGATTCTTTGCGCAAAGGCGTCGGATGATTGGACCGCAAAGCGCGCACCGAACAGCCCGTTATAGAGCGCCACATCGCCGAGAGTGACGGTGCGCGGGGTGGCGTGGCTGATTTGCTGACCGAGACGAAAATCCTCGAAGAAATTGCCCGGACTGGTCTTCGGGGCAGGGCTCACAAATTCACTCCTTTATTCGATCGTGTCCGGCAATATATTCTCACAAAACCGTGAGCCAAACGCCAGCTTGCGACAACGGGAAACTGATGAGGACGTGTTCTGGCGCTGTGGTAGCGGAGAAAGGGCAATATCAGTCGTTCGGGGGAATTCTGGTACGACACGATGAAGAAAAATTCGCGCATCCACGGACCCGGCCGCGCCGTATCTTTACCCAAGGGCTAGAAATTGACCGACAAAAGCAGGCCGCAATGAGCGCTGAAGCTATAGACATGGTGTCCCCCGACACAAGCATCCACCCCCGCTGGGTCCGCGTCTGCCATTGGATCAATGCGCTGGCCATTCTGGTGATGATTGGTTCGGGGTGGCAAATCTACAACGCATCGCCCTTGTTCGGTTTTACGTTTCTCGGAAGCATCACCCTCGGCGGCTGGCTCGCAGGCGCATTGCTCTGGCATTTCGCCGCCATGTGGGTGCTGGTCGTCAACGGGGTTGTTTATGTTACCCTTGGCATCGCTACCGGTCGTTTCCGGCGCAAGCTTCTCCCGATTCGACCGGCCGAGGTGGTCGCAGACGTAAAAGCGGCACTGACTTTCAAACTCGCGCACGATGACCTCTCGCACTACAACGCCGTGCAGAAGGTGCTTTATTCCGGCGTGATCTTGGCAGGCATCGTCATCGTGCTGTCGGGACTCTCGATATGGAAGCCGGTGCAGTTTCAGGAACTGACAACATTATTTGGCGGTTACGATATTGCCAGGTACGTGCATTTTCTTGCAATGAGCGCGATTGTCGGATTTCTAATTGTTCACGTGACACTGGCGCTGATTGTGCCGAAAAGCCTACGTGCAATGATCACCGGACGTTAGGGAAGAAATCATGCGCCAACGCAAGATTATCCCTGGGATAGATCCAAAGCTGCTCATCAAGGACGCGGCCAAACAGATGCCCGATGCCAGCCGGCGCGGTTTCCTGCGCGGCGCGGCGAGCCTCGGCGCTCTCGCCTTTTTGACCGGCTGCGACATCATCGACGGCGACACCGCCGAAGGCGTGTTGCGCAAGATTTCAGAGTTCAACGACGGTGCGCAGGCGGCGCTTTTCAGCCGCAGCAAGCTCGCGCCGACTTTTCCGGAAAGCGCCATCACCAAGCCGTTTCCGTTCAATGCTTATTACGATGAGGACGAGGCGCCACAGGTGGATGGAAAAACGTACAAGTTGGAAGTCGCTGGCCTGGTCGACAATAAAAAACCGTGGACGCTGGACGAACTGCATGCGCTGCCCGAGGTCTCGCAGATCACGCGGCACGTCTGTGTCGAAGGTTGGAGCGCGATCGGTTCCTGGCAGGGCACTCCGCTGTCGGAATTCCTCAAGCGCATCGGTGCTGACACCCGCGCAAAATATGTCTGGTTCAAGTGTGCCGAGGGTTACACCAACACAATCGACATGCCGACGGCATTACATCCGCAGACGCAGATGACATTCAAATTCGCCAACCAGATTTTACCGCGCGCCTACGGATTCCCAATGAAGATTCGGATTCCCACCAAGTTGGGATTTAAAAATCCGAAATACGTCGTCGCGATGGAAGTCACCAACACCGACAAGGGCGGCTATTGGGAAGACAAAGGCTACAACTGGTTCAGCGGGTTGTAGGCGGTGTGCCAAACGGTGTTGATGTCGCCGGACCGTCACCGACGATCAGCAAAACGGCGTCTGTGTCTTTGGCACCGTCCCAGTGCACCTGCTTGCCGTAATGCGTCACGAACGAACCGGCGGGCATTGGCACACTGGCGTTGGCCGGATCGAAATCAGGTCCGCTGCCGACCCACCATATCCCCGACAACACCGTGATGAAACGATCGTTGGGATGGAAATGTGGCTTGCTGAAGTGATTGCCGGCCAGCCATTTCACCATGACTCCGTACAGTCCCGGTTTGTTGGGATCGCCAAACAGGACTGCTTGCTGATTGCCCGCCGGTGTGACGGGACCCCAGTTGATCTGGTCCGGCAGCTTATAGGCGAGAACCTTCGGATCGAGCTCAACGGCCCATGATGTTGCCGCTATGGCAAGAAGCGACATTGCGACGAGTGCGGTCGAAAGCGTCTTGCAGGGATTGTTCACCATTGCCTCCAAATCTACCGCTCGCTGGCGGAATTCCGCCTGGGTTAAACGTCGCGTGTCGAGTCTTCGCGAGGCACATCTGTGATCAGCCGAGCGCCGCGCTGAAAAGTAACGTAATCCCAAAACCAATTGAAAGCCACGACGAAGCGGTTGCGAAGTCCGATCAGAAAATAGATATGGGCGACACTCCAGAACACCCAGCCCAGGAAGCCTCTGAGTTCGAGCCGTCCGAACTTAACGACTGCGGCGCGCCGTCCGATCGTCGCCATATCACCGAGATGCATGTAGCGAAATGGCTTGTTCCACTCGCGGCCCGCAATGCGCGCGGTGATCAGCTTCCCGACATATTTTCCCATTTGTTTTGCGGCAGGCGCGATGCCAGGAACTGGACGACCCTTGCTGTCGACTATTGTGGCGGTATCCCCGACAACGAAAACTTCAGGATGGCCCGGAAGCGAGAGGTCCGGACCGACTTTGACGCGCCCGGCGGAATCTGCCTCCGCATTCAACCAGCGCGCTGCCGGTGATGCCATCACGCCGGCAGCCCAGATTGTGGTGCCTGCATCGATACGCCCATTCTTGAGGTCGACACCGCGCGTGTCGCATTTTGTTACAAGAGTTCCGGTTTTTACTTCGACGCCTCCGCTTACGAGAACATCACGTGCGTAATCTGAAAGGCTCTCCGGGAACGTCGGCAGTATTCGCGGGCCGGCCTCGATCAGTACGATGCGTGCAGAACGTGGATCGATGCGGCGAAAATCGGCAGCGAGAGTCTGGCGCGCGACGTCGGCAATGGCGCCGGACATTTCCACGCCGGTAGCGCCGCCGCCGACGATGATAAAAGTAAGCAATCGCCGCCGCTCGTCCGGATCCTGCACCACTTCCGCTCGCTCGAAAGCGATCAGAATGCTGCGCCGGACTCGCGTAGCGTCCTCGATGCGCTTCAAACCAGGCGCAAAGTCGGCCCAGTCGTCATGACCGAAATAGGAATGCATGGCTCCAGTAGCGATGATGAGATAGTCATAGGACAGATCGCCGAATTGCGTATGGACGCACCTTTTATCGAGATCGATTCCGTGCACTTCTTCCATCAGTACGGTCGCATTGCGTTGCGGACGCAGGATGTGCCGGATCGGCCAGGCGATTTCGGCCGGGGACAGAGCCGCGGTTGCTACCTGATAGAGCAGTGGTTGGAAACAGTGATGATTTTGCCGATCGATGACGATGACATCGGCCGTCGCGCGTTTCAGCGCCTTGGCCGCTTCCAGACCGCCAAAGCCTGCGCCGATGATTACGACTCTGGTACTAGCTGACATCGGCTGCCCTCAATTGCCGTAACGGCGCAGTGTCGCAGGTTGCCAAGCGTGCGGCGAGGCTTTAGCAATCCGCGCAGTAAGTTCCTTGCGAGGTAACGTGCATGGCGACCTATAAACTACTTCTTCTCCCGGGCGATGGCATTGGCCCAGAAGTGATGGCTGAAGTGAAGCGCATCATCGATTTCTTTAACAAAAAAGGCCCCGACAAGTTCATCGCCGAAGAAGCTCTGGTCGGCGGCTGCTGTTACGACGCGCACGGAGTGGCGATCACCGACGCCACCATGGACAAGGCCAAGGTGGCCGATGCCATCATTTTCGGAGCGGTCGGCGGACCGAAGTGGGACAAGGTGCCCTATGACGTGCGGCCCGAAGCAGGACTTCTGCGGCTGCGCAAGGACCTCGACCTTTATGCCAACGTACGTCCGGCCATTGTTTATCCTGCGCTTGCCGATTCCTCGTCGCTCAAGCGCGAGGTGGTCGAGGGCCTTGACATCATCATCCTGCGCGAATTGACAGGTGGAGTTTATTTCGGCGAGCCGAAGACAATTACCGACCTTGGCAACGGCCAGAAGCGTGCCATCGATACGCAGGTCTATGATACCTACGAGATTGAGCGCATCGATCGCGTTGCTTTCGAGCTGGCGCGCAAACGACGCAATAAAGTCACCTCGATGGAAAAGCGCAACGTCATGAAATCGGGCGTACTCTGGAACGAAGTGACTACGGCGCTGCACGCGCGCGAGTACAAGGACGTGCAGCTCGAACATATGCTGGCGGACGCGGGCGGCATGCAGCTGGTGCGTTGGCCCAAGCAGTTTGACGTAATCGTTACCGACAATCTGTTCGGCGATGTTCTTTCGGATATAGCGGCAACGTTGACCGGCTCGCTCGGCATGTTGCCATCGGCGTCATTGGGCGAAGTCGATCCGAAAACAAAAAAACGCAGGGCACTTTACGAACCCGTGCACGGCTCTGCGCCCGACATCGCCGGCAAGGGCATCGCCAATCCGATTGCGATGATCGCATCGTTTGGCATGGCGCTGCGATATTCATTCAGTCTGGCAAAGCAGGCCGACTGGATCGACCAGGCGATTTCCGCGACGCTCGCCAAGGGTCTGCGCACGGCCGACATCAAGTCGGAGGGCACCAAGGTCGTCTCAACGGCGGAAATGGGGTCGGCGATATTAACCGAATTGGAAAAGCTCGCCGCTTAACACCAGCCACAAAATAGAAAACGCGGCCTTATATCCGCGTTTCATTTTGGAGTTTCCGTTTTCTCTAGTATCCGATCCAGGGATTGTTCTTGCCCGGCAGGGTCCACGGCCCGGGTAGCGCCGATTGCGTATTGTAAAGACCCGCCGACGTATTGTTGATCACGCTGCCAGCGTATTGGTTTGGATTTTCGATAAAACCTGTATTACGGACACGTTCTCCCGGGAAAGTTTCCGTGCCAGGGTCAAGATACGAACGCTTCTGAACGATGATCCTTGTGCGCGTGCGGCCATCCTCGTCGCGGCTGACCATAACGGTGTGGTCGCGATTATAAACCGCGGTCTTGTTCTTTGGCTGGCTTGCTTGGTTCTTTGGCTGGCTCGCTTGGCCCGTTTGCGCGCCTGCCGGTGCGACCAGCAAACCCACGGCTCCTGCCAGAACGAACGCCCCGGCAATGGCTTTCAGTTTCATGCGATCCTCGACCATTGGCTCTTTGTTATAACGCAGTCTAGCGGGCTTCTGTTTCCCATCATAGGCCCTGATTCCAGGTAAATATCGGTAAATTCGAAATAAAACCCACGGAGGACGGGGCCATTCTCCGGGCCAGCAGGCTTCGTGGCGAACTAGCTGCCGTAGTTGGCCTTCAAATACTCCGCGATCGCCTTGGCATCCGAATCGTCGATCGGGGCACCGAAGGCCTTGATCATTTTTGTGACCTCCGCATCCCACAGCGCCGCGTTGGGAAAAGGAGAATTCATCGGGATGTAATCGAGGCTGTGACAGGCTTGGCAATTGGCCTCGACCTTATCGAGGCCCGGCGCCTTTTTCAGCTGCACCGGTTTTTCGTCGGCGACCGCGGGAAGCGCGATCAGTGCGCCAATGGCAACGATCAAGAATGCGCGCATAACCCCCTCCCTTATGCGTTGAGCGTGATGCTCTGCATCACGTTGTTGTGGTAGCCGGCCGGGTTAAATATCAGCTCGGACGTCTGGCTCTGGCCGAGCTTGTTGATCGCGTTGACCATGACCGTGTTCTTGCCCTTCTTGGCGATGAAGTCGAAGCTCCACGGCCGGAAGGCAAAACGACCGAGATCCTGGCCGAGCTTTGCCGCAGACCAGGTCTTGCCGCCATCTGTGGAGACCTGCACTGAAGCGATGCCATAGCCGCCGTCCCATGCCATGCCGCTGACCGCGACCTTGCCGGGACTCACTCTGGCGCCGTCGCGATGGCTGGTGATCAGCGAGTTAACCACCATCTCGGTGATCGGTGTGCTGGTCGCATTTTCCTGGCTGACGAAGCGGTCCCTGAGTGCAAATTTGCCGACCGGAACGCGATAGGCCGGGGTCATCCAGAATCCGCCCTGCGGCTTGGTCAGCGCGTTGATCGTGACCACGTGTTTCATCCAATAGGTACCGGTCCAGCCGGGCACGACGATGCGTGCGGGGAAACCGTTCCAGTGCGGCAGCGGCTGGCCGTTCATCTCGTAGGCGACCAGCGTTGAATCCTCGACCGCCTTCCAAGCCGGGATGCTCTTGATAAAGTCGGGTGTCTTGTCGACTGCCGGACCGTCGGCACCGTCGAATGCAACCTCAATTGCCTCTTTCTTTAATCCGGCCTTCTCCAGCACATCCTTGAGCCGCGCGCCTTTCCAGCGCGCGCAACCCATGGCGCCGTAACCCCATTCCACGCCGACGACATGCGGATTCGACAGTCCGCGCCTGTTGCCGGAGCATTGGTTGACCGCGACCACCTCGAATGCCGGAAGCTTCTTCAAATCATCGAGCGTGAGTTCGACCGGCGAACTGGCGCCGTCGCCGCCGACTTTGATCTTGTATGTCTTGGCATCGACCTCGGGAATGTCGGCGAGGTGATAGCGAACGAAGAACTCGTCGTTCGGCGTTATCGGTGTGCGGAACACCTCGAGAGGCGATTCATAGTTGGGTGGCCGGTATGAGAGTTTGATCAGCGGCTTCTTGCCCGGCAGCGCTTCCATGGTTGCGACGGTGCCGACGCCCGCTGGCACACCCGGCGTAAGACCGGCGCTCGCGGCTTCGGCAATTCCGTGTCCGGTGATGGCAAGTGCGGCACTGGCGCCCGCCGTACCCAGCAGGTGACGTCGTGTAATCATCGTTCCTCTCCCCAGAGGCTCCCCGAAGCATGCCGGTCATCACCGGCGCTTCAGATATTATTATTGGAATATGATCCGACGAATCTTTTGTTCAGTCAATTGTCTGGCGCACTACTGCGAGAATTTTCTCGCGCTCAACGGCCAATGCGCCGCGGTTCAGGTCGATTTGCCAGCGCCTTCCACAACAAATGATATTTCGGCGTTGCCGCCAGAATTGTATCGCGCTGCCCACAATAACTGCGGTTGAGTTCGGCCTTCGCGAATATCGAACCGACCTTTGGCTCGCTGCCGGCTGCAAGGAGCGTCAAGCGGTCAAGTGCACATGCCAGTGTGCTTTGCTCGATAAATTCGGCACCGCCCTGACAAAACCAGCCGGATATTTGCAAACGTGGGTCACTGTATGCGCGAACGAAACCGAGACAACGGCGTGGAGTTCCCTTCGAGGTGGCAAAAGGAACTACCGTCAAGGGCCCGAATTTGCTGGCAAGCGGTTCGGCGACACCTGCGATCTCGGTTGGTCCGAGAGTGATGGCACCATCGACGATCTCGGTTCTTGCTTCTGCGAACCGGCGAATCTCGCGTCCCGGTCGATAGATCTCGACTCTCAAATAGGGCCCCGCGCCATCTGTTTCGCCCAGCTCGAGAACATCTTTGCGGCCCCCGCCTTCGATGTGCCGGCGGATCGCGTAGCTCGAAGCTACATCGGCAGCCTCGGGGATCGATAAGGCGAAAGCGGGGAATGGCCGCTCGATATCGATCCATTCCGATCGATGCACCGGAGTGATGTCCGTCATCACCTCAGATGATTGAGAAAGGCGCGCTGCGGCCATGGACAGCAGCGCAAGAGCACCCAGATATGCAAGGGCCCGCACAGGGCTGTGAGCCAATTCATCACGCCACGAGCGCAGAGCCGGATGCATGCGATTGTCGGGGCAGGGTGCCGTTGTGTTGAAGGCTGTTCTCGCCTAGAAGCGCTGCGATCCGGTTGCCCTCAGCCAGTGACCGGGTGGTAATTTATTCCGGAGCGTTAACAATGGGTTACAAGGTCGCCGTCGTGGGTGCTACCGGCAATGTCGGGCGCGAGATGCTCGATATTCTTGCCGAGCGCAATTTCCCTGCCGACGAGGTGGTTCCCCTTGCGTCGCGCCGGAGTCAGGGCGTGGAGTGTTCGTTCGGCGACAAGACTTTGAAGGTAAAGGCGCTCGATCATTTTGATTTCTCCGACGTCGATATCTGCTTGATGTCAGCCGGCGGCGCGGTGTCGAAGGAATGGTCGCCGAAGATCGCGGCACAAGGTGCCGTGGTGATCGACAATTCTTCCGCTTGGCGCATGGACCCGGACGTACCGCTGATCGTGCCCGAGGTGAATGCAGACGCGATTGCCGATTTCACGAAAAAGAACATTATCGCAAATCCAAACTGCTCAACCGCGCAGCTCGTGGTCGCGCTTAAGCCGTTGCACGACAAGGCGAAGATCAGGCGCGTTGTGGTCGCAACCTATCAATCAGTTTCAGGCGCCGGTAAGGAAGCGATGGACGAACTGTTCTCACAGAGCAAGGCGGTGTTTACCATCGATGAAGTCGAGACAAAGAAGTTCCCCAAGCGAATTGCGTTTAACGTTATTCCACAAATCGAAATGTTCATGGAGGACGGTTACACCAAGGAAGAGTGGAAGATGATGATGGAGACCAAGAAGATTCTTGATCCCAAAATCAAACTGACCGCCACTTGCGTGCGCGTGCCGGTTTTTGTCGGTCATTCAGAAGCAGTCAACATTGAGTTCGAGAATCCGATTTCGGCGGACGAGGCGCGCGAGATTCTTCGCAACGCGCCGGGGTGCCTTGTCATCGACAAGCGCGAGCCGGGTGGTTACGTAACGCCTTATGAGTGCGTTGGCGAGGATGCAACCTATATCAGCCGCATCCGCGAGGATGCGACAATCGATAATGGTCTACAGATGTGGGTTGTGTCTGATAATTTGCGCAAAGGCGCCGCGCTCAACGCGATCCAGATCGCCGAATGTCTGATCAATCGGAAGCTGATCCAGGCAAAACGCCGGGCGGCATAGACCGTTCTGCCGATCGTTCCTGATTTACGATTGCTATGACGCCTTACGGGGCGGAGGGTTTGTGCTGTCCTGCGCACGAATTTGATGCGCCAGCTCTTGGAAGTTAGCGAGCGCCGAGTTCCGTTCATTGTAGAAGCGCACCAGGCGCTGCGCGGTGGCCAGTTGCAAGCGATCGAAACTGCGCCGGGCAGCTTCGATGGCTTGCGGCGAGTAGCGAAAAGCCTTGCGGCGCAGGATACAAATTTGCTTTGCGGTCGGCCATGACAGTCCGGCGGCCTTTGCCAGAATGAGCGCGAAGTCACTTTCTGCCCGCGCGTCGTTCATAATGCTTTCGACGAGTTTGCTTGACGTCTGACAGAGCGCCGAAAGCGCAGCGACTGTTTCTTCGAACTGTCCCTTGGCGGCGTACTCGCACACGACGGGGTCAACGGGGGTACCCGAACGCCGTATAATGTCGAACTGCGCTCCGGCTTCTCGATAGTCGCGCTTTGTCTTCGGTTGCGCGCCCGTATCGTGCCCGGTGATGTCGGTCAATACTCTGTGCACCTCGTAGACCGCGTGCGGGTTGCTGGCCACCAGCTTCTCAAACACGACTTCCGAGGCCTTCGCGATCAGCGCGTTAAAATGCGCTTGCGGGATGTCCTTGCGCATAGAGACGCAGATTGCAAGCACTTCGTCGTTGATTGATTTGTCGACTAGCTTGCCGTAGCTGGCTTCGGAAAAGCGTGCGCCATCATTCTTTGTCACCGAAAGTACAACGTCGCGGTTGCCATGCGTCACCAGTACGTCGCTGACCTTTTCGCTGAGCGTCGAACGTTTTGAAATCGCGAGCAGCCGATCCTGGCTTTTGCCACTGGCGATGGCCAGCAAATCCTCATCAGTCAGCCTGTTTGAACGGCTCAATATCGGACCGGCCACCTCGATTGATTCATCATGGGCCAAATTGCGGACGGTGGTCGGGGGAGCATTGTCGGCGTGGGCCAGACGATGTGCGAGCTCCGCTCTCGCTTTGGTTTCAATCTTCTCGGCAAGGCGAGAAATAACGCTGTCAAACAGGTCGATGTGTTCGTCGGAATAGCGATCGGCGCCAGCCAGGAAAAGGTCGGTGACGCGGCGGACAATTTCCGCCTGTTTCTCGACCGATCCGCTTGCGAAAGTGCCTTCGATCTCGGCGATAAGCGAACGCTCTTCCATCACGGGATCGGACCATCGTGGCAATGCGAATTACGGCTATCTGTAACAATCGGTAATTACCATCGCGTTAGGCCAAATCCCGGCATTCTTGGTAACCGTGACTACCTGTGCCGCCACGGATCACACGGGAGAAACCGGCGAATTACGGTTAAGACCAGGTAATCGGCGGGCTGGGTCGGTCAGAAACGCGGCTGCGAGAAAAGCCGGGTGTAATCGTCGGCAGCGGCCTGGATGAACACTCCGGTCTTGTGATCGCGGACCGAAAGCTGCCCGGTGGCTACGCCAAAATAAGCGCCATGAATCAGGACCTGACCGCGCTCAATCAGTTTTCGCAAGCGCGGAAATGTCATCAGGTTCTCGAGACTATTGACGACGTTCGCCTGCTCAAGTTGCGTCAAATAATCTGTTGGGGACAACTTACCGCGGGGACCGACCTTGTCTGCCGCCGGTGCCATCAATTTCATCCAGTTGCCGATAAAATCGCCTGGTGAAAGCGGCTCGGCATCTTCTGCATAAGCCTTGACCCCGCCGCACTGCGCGTGACCAAGCACGACGATGTGCTTGATCTTGAGCGCGCCGACGCCGAATTCCAGGGCGGCCGAAACGCCATGAGCCTGTTTGTCCGGTGCGTAAGGCGGCACGATATTTGCCACGTTGCGTACGACGAATAACTCACCGGGTCGCGCATCGAAGATGACTTCCGGAGATACGCGTGAATCGCAGCAGCCAATCACCATGACTTCCGGCGATTGGCCGCTTTGGGCGAGATCACGATAGCGATCTTGCTCGTGGCGTAACCGCCCGATGAGGAACGCGCGATAGCCGTCAATTAGTTGCTGAGGAAATGACATGTCGCTCCCGTCTGATGGATCGCACTCACACAATCATGGCAGGATCGCTCTTGGCAACGGGCTTTAGTGTGGGAGTGGCGCCTCGATTGCGCTGACGATAGGCTTGAGGTTGAAACAGGGGTCGGCAACCATGACCATCCGTCCGCGCCGCAGCGTGCTCTATATGCCGGGTTCAAATGCGCGGGCGCTTGAGAAGGCGAAGACGCTCACTGTCGACGGCATTATTCTCGATCTCGAGGATTCGGTGGCGCCGGAGGCGAAGGAGGCCGCGCGCCAGCAAGTCGTCGACGTGGTCAAAGGCGGCGGTTTTGGTCGGCGCGAGGTCTTCATCCGCGTCAACGGCGTCGACACGCCGTGGCATGCCGACGATCTTTCTGCGGCCGCTCATGCCGCACCTGATGCCATTCTGGTGCCGAAAGTGTCGAGCGCGGAAACGCTGGAGCTGATTGGCCGGCGGCTCCTCGATATGGGTACCGACCACAAAACCCGCGTGTGGGCGATGATCGAGACGCCGCTCGCCATCTTCAATATTCTTTCCATTGCCGCCGAGGCACGGGATTCGGAAACCCGTCTGTCCGGCTTTGTGATGGGCACCAACGACCTTGCCAAGGACACACGCGCACGCCTGGTGCCGGGCCGCGCGCCGATGCTGTCCTGGCTGTCAATGTGTGTCGCCGCCGCGCGCATTTACGGAATCGACATTCTCGATGGCGTCTACAACGACATCGGCAACGCCGGCGGCTTCGCTGAGGAATGTGCGCAAGGGGCCCAGTTTGGCTTCGACGGCAAGACGCTCATCCATCCGAACCAGATCGAGGCGTGCAACAAGGCATTTTCGCCGTCACTGGCCGAGGTCGAACAGGCGCGCAAAATGATTGCCGCCTTCGACATGCCGGAGAACAAAGGCAAAGGCGTGGTCTCGATCGACGGCCGCATGGTCGAGCGGCTGCACGCCGAAATGGCGCGCCGTACCGTCGCGATCGCGGAGACGATCGCACAATCGTCCTGAAAGGTCGCGCGGCCAAATCATTATCGATGAATTCACCAAGTTCGAAGGCGTTTTGGTGATGAAAATGCTGCAGGGACAATAGTTTAGAACGTTTTTAAAAAGCAGTTTTATTTTGACTCAGAGCAATGCACCGGTTAGCGAATACCCCGACAAGGTGTTCGATGATTGTCTGTTCCTGCAACGTATTGAGCGACCACGAGGTCCGAAGCGCGGCCAGCGCCGCGGCGCGGCGTTCGACGAGCCACGTTTATGGCTGCCTCGGCTGCAGCGCCCAGTGCGGGCGCTGCGCTCGTACCATTCGCAAGATCATCGACGAGACACTCCACGGCGCCAAAGTCGGCTGTCCGGTTGGCTGTGCCTGCGCGATGCATGCTGCGGACGCGCTCTAGGCAAACCCCCGACAAGTTTTTCGATGTGGAAATTTGCTACCGGTTGCGGCAGCGCATCAGGTTTTTTTTTGCTAACGTCCGGACGAGACGCGGACGTCCGCGAAGCGCCTACAACGGGAGCCGGTTATGAAGGGTGACGCAAAAGTCGTCGAGTTCCTCAACAAGGCACTTCGGCATGAATTGACCGCGGTCAATCAGTATTGGCTGCATTATCGGCTGCTCGACAATTGGGGCTACAAGGATTTGGCAAAGCAGTGGCGGAAGGAGTCGATCGAGGAAATGGAACACGCGGACAAGCTCGTTGAGCGCATCATTTTTCTCGATGGCTTCCCGAACATGCAGGTGCTTGATCCGCTGCACATCGGCCAGAATGTCAAAGAAGTGCTGGACTGCGACCTAGCGGCGGAGATTTCTGCGCGCACCCTCTATCAGGAAGCGGCGACGTATTGCCACAGCGCGCGAGACTACGTGACGCGCGACCTATTCGAGAAGCTAATGGCGGACGAGGAACATCATATTGATTTCCTCGAAACACAGCTTGATCTTGTCGCTAAACTCGGCCTCGAACTGTACGCACAACATCACATCGGCGAGATGGGCGAGGACGGCGAAGACTGAATTGGTCTGGTTACGAGCGGCGCGCGCCGGCAATCACGCCCACGGTCTTGCTGATCGGGCCTTGTCCTGGTAGCTCTCGATCTTTGCCTGCTTCTGCTTGGTCAGGCCGATATCGTCGAGACCGTTGAGCAGACAATGCTTGCGATGGGCGTCGATTTCGAAATGAACGACGCCGCCATCGGGACCGCGGATTTCCTGTTTCTCAAGATCGATGGTGAGCGTCGCATTTGCGCCGCGGTCAGCATCGTCGAACAGCTTTTCCAGATCATCCGGCGACACACGGATCGGCAACAACCCGTTCTTGAAGCAATTGTTGTAAAAAATATCGCCGAACGATGTTGAAATGACGCAGCGAATGCCGAAATCCATCAACGCCCAAGGCGCGTGCTCACGCGAGGAGCCGCAGCCGAAATTGTCGCCGGCAACCAGAATCCTGGCTTTGCGATAGGCCGCCTTGTTGAGCATGAAATCCGGATTTTCGCTGCCGTCATCCTTGTAGCGCTGTTCGGAAAACAGGCCCTTGCCGAGACCTGTACGCTTGATGGTCTTCAGATATTGCTTGGGGATCACCATGTCGGTGTCGACATTGATGACGCGCAGTGGTGCAGCAACGCCTTCGAGTGTAGTGAATTTTTCCATGGCTCCTAAACTCCCGGCTGCCGCACAGTCCTTGTCATAAGGGGTCCGGCGGTTCGGTCAATAGCAGGCGGCATAGACCCAGGTATGCAAATGGTGCCGTCTGGAAACACTCGGATTCAGCTCGCCACGCGCTCCTCGCGCTTAAATCTGGATTCCCGCACCACATTGCATACCTGAACACTGTATTCAGAATAGTAAATCTCGCGCGCCTTTTTCTGCGCTGCGCGATGTTCGGGGTTCATGCGCCACGCCCGCATGCCCTCCTCATGCTCAAACTCGACGACAGTCACCCGCTCGCCATCCTCGGCGAAAAAACCTTTATGAGAGATGTACCCGGGCATGGTGGCAGCCAGCTCGATCATGCGGTCGACCAATGCAACATACTCCTCGCGCACATCTGGCATCAGGCGGGAACGGAAAACGGTCACGATCATCGCGAATCTCCTCGGAGTGTGATGCTGGCGCAACCGGCCGCCATCCACCAATTCTGTTTTTGAATAGTCACCATCGCCTTTCTAGATTGAAGCTCATTCTACGCTTGCCTCTATCGCCTCAATGTCGGCGTCCGAGAGGCCGAAATGGTGACCTATTTCGTGCACCAACACATGGGTCACGATGGCGCCCAACGTGTCTTCGTGTTCCGCCCAATAGTCCAGGATAGGGCGCCGATAGAGCCATATCATATTGGGCATCAATTCCGGCGCTGTATCCGACTGGAAAGGCAAACCCACACCCTGGAACAGACCGAGCAGGTCGAATTCGCTTTCGAGTCGCATGGAATCAACGATTTCCGTGTCCGGAAAATCTTCGACTCGGATGACAAGGCCGTCGCACAATTTTCGGAATCGCTCAGGCAGGCGGGAATAGGCCTCCGTCGCCAGCGCCTCAATATCGGCGAGGGATGGTGCAGCGAGCCCTCCCCAATGATCGAATTCGCCCGTCATGCCAATGTTGTAGGGGAGGTTCCCACGCCAACCAAGCGGTTGACGGCACGGCCTTGGATGGGCGACGGTTACTTGGCCTCACGTGAGTAGCTGGATGCAAAGGATTACAGCCACTCTTTCGCTTGTGGGCTTGTTGTCGGCACCGCTGGTCAGCGTGCCGGCGCAGGTATCGGCTGGTGCCGGTTGCGACCCGGGACCCGCATGCGGCCGGGTTGAATCCAAACCACAATTAACGTGGGAATTTGCGGCCCAGACCAACCGGCCACGTATCACCGTCTATCGTCGGCGCGTTTATCCCGGACCCAACGCCGTGCGGCAGTGTCGCTCGTGGCTGGTGACCGAATACCGTGTTAGCGGTCCGGTCATTACACCACAAATGCGTTGCTGGTGGGAATGACGCAGGCGACCGCGGCCCGGTGCTGCTATTTCCATTCCCGCACGTCGACAAAGTGGCCGGCGATTGCGGCAGCGGCGGCCATTGCCGGCGAAACAAGGTGAGTCCGCCCCTTGTAGCCTTGGCGTCCCTCGAAGTTTCGGTTGGAAGTCGAAGCGCAACGTTCGCCGGGCTGCAGCTTGTCCGGGTTCATGGCGAGGCACATCGAACATCCCGGTTCGCGCCAGTCGAAGCCAGCGGCCTTGAATATCTTGTCGAGGCCTTCGGCCTCGGCTTGCGCTTTCACCAGGCCCGAGCCTGGCACTATCATGGCATTGACGCTGCCATTGACCTGCTTGCCTTCGACAACGCGCGCGACCTCGCGCAGATCCTCGATGCGCGCATTGGTGCACGAACCGATGAATACGCGATCGAGCTTGATGTCGGTGATCTTTTCGCCGCCCTTCAGACCCATGTAGCCGAGCGAGCGTTCGGCGGCGATGCGTTTCTTCTCGTCGGAAATTTCAGAAAGAATCGGCACGCGTCCAGTGACTGTGATGACCTGCTCCGGACTGGTGCCCCAAGTGACGAGCGGCGGCAGCTTGGCCGCATCGAGCCTGATCTCGCGATCAAAATAAGCGCCGTCATCGGAGCGCAATGTCTCCCAATAGCGCATGGCCTCGTCCCAGACCTTGCCCTTTGGCGCTTTTGGCTTGTCCTTGAGATATGTGTAGGCCTTCTCGTCCGGCGCGATGAAACCGGCCTTTGCCCCGCCTTCAACGGACATGTTGCAGATCGTCATCCGGCCTTCCATCGAGACTGCACGAATCGCTTCGCCCGCATACTCCAGCGCATATCCGGTACCACCGGCGGTGCCGATCTCGCCGATGATGGCGAGGATGATGTCCTTGGCAGTGACGCCGGCGGGCAATTTTCCGTCGACCACCGCACGCATGTTCTTTGATTTCTTCTGGATCAGCGTTTGCGTCGCCAGCACGTGTTCGACTTCGGACGTGCCGATTCCATAGGCGAGCGCACCGAATGCGCCATGCGTTGCTGTGTGGCTGTCGCCGCACACGATCGTGGTGCCGGGCAACGTAAAGCCCTGTTCAGGGCCGATGATATGGACAATGCCTTGTCGCTTGTCGAATTCGTCGAAATATTCGATCCCGAAATCCTTGGCGTTTTTTGCCAGCGCGGCAATCTGTTCGGCACTTTCTGGATCGGGATTTGGTTTGCTCCGGTCGGAGGTCGGCACGTTATGGTCGACAACGGCGAGAGTCTTGTCCGGTGCATGCACCTTGCGTCCGGCAACGCGCAGACCTTCAAAAGCCTGCGGGGAAGTAACCTCGTGCACGAGGTGACGATCGACATAGATGAGGCAGGTTCCATCCGGCTGTTCATCGACCAGATGATCATCCCAGATTTTGTCGTAGAGCGTACGCGGTTTCATAGCTTGATAACTTTTGCTCAAAAGCGAAGGGGAAAAGAAGTGAAAACGTCCGGCGCCGCCGGGCGCGATCAAAGTCCCGCTTGCACTGCCGTCAGCCGGCCGAAAAAGCGCCACGGCAGTCGCGCGTGGTCGACGAGGACAACCCGCTGAGCTTTAAAGATCATGCCCGCTATATAGCCAATCGCTTCCGGCTCGACAATGAATGACCGGGCCGTAAATAAGAAAGGGGCCGACTTGCGGCCCCTTGATACGCTTGCGGATAGCTGCCGCTACTCTTGAGCCGCTTCGGCGCCTTCAGGCCCGCCGGCGCCTTGCGCCTCGGAAATGCGCGCCTTTTTGCCGCGCAGCCCGCGCAGATAATAAAGCTTGGCGCGGCGCACCTTGCCGCGGCGCACCACCTTGATGGAATCGATCATTGGCGAATACAGCGGGAACACGCGTTCAACGCCTTCCCCGTACGAAATCTTGCGCACGGTAAAGTTCTCATTGATTCCGCGACCTGAACGACCGATGCAGACTCCCTCGTAAGCCTGCACGCGGGTCTTGTCGCCTTCGACGACCTTGACGTTGACGAGCAAGGTATCGCCAGGCTGAAAGTCGGGAATTTCCTTGCCGGCCGAGAGCTTTTCGACCTGCTCTTTGTCGAGTTGTTGAATGATATCCATCGCGAATTCTCCGTCGGCAGCGCCAGCAACCGGCGCGCGGTCTTGACCTGGTCTGAAATGGGTTGGCGAGCTTGTATTACAAAGTATTCGGCTTGTCACCCTTTGGATTCCGGGTCTTTTCAGCCTTTTTTCCCTTCTGATAGGCGGTCCAAAGGTCCGGGCGCCGGTGTGCCGTGAGCCGCTCGGCCTCGGCACGGCGCCACGCTTTGACCTTGGCGTGGTCTCCGGACGTAAGAACCTGGGGGATCGATTCGCCTTCAAAAATTGGCGGACGCGTATATTGGGGATATTCGAGCAGGCCCTCGGCAAAGCTTTCCTCCGCCGCCGATGCCTGCTTGCCCATGACGCCGGGCAAGAGCCGTATGCAAGCGTCAAGCAATGCCAATGCGGCGATCTCGCCTCCGGAAAGCACGAAATCGCCGAGCGAAACCTCTTCCAGGTGCCGCGCCTTGATGAGCCTCTCGTCGACACCTTCGAAGCGCGCGCAAACTATGACGGCCCCGAGACCATTCGCGAATTCCGCGACGCGCGTTTGCGTCAGCGGGGCGCCGCGCGGGCTCATCAGCAGGCGCGGACGGGAATCACGCTGCACGGCATCGAGTGCACGCGCCAGCACGTCCGCCTTCATCACCATGCCGGGCCCACCGCCGGCCGGCGTGTCATCGACGGTGCCATGCTTATCCGCCGCATGTGCGCGGATGTCGACCGTGTCGAGCGACCAGATGCCCGATGTGAGCGCCTTGCCGGCGAGACTTTGCGCCAGCGGTCCCGGAAACATCTCCGGAAAAATCGTCAGTACACTGGCGCGCCACATCGTTATTCGGTCTCCGGGGGAGGAACGATAACGATCCTGCGCGCCGCGAGGTCGATTTCCGGAACAATCATTTCCGTGAACGGGAGGAGCAGCGGATCGCCAACAGCCGGCTTTATTTCGATGACATCACTCGCACCGAAATTGTGAACGGCCAATACCGTACCAATGGTCTCGCCGTCTTTCGTCACCGCTGTCAGACCGATCAGATCGGCGTGATAAAAGGTGTCAGTTTCTTCTATCTTCGGCAGGCGTGTGCGCGGAATATACAGTTCGAGATTACGTAACTTCTCCGCCGCATCACGGTTGCCAACGCCCGCGATGCGCGCGACGAAGTGATCCTTCGCCGGGCGCAACGCCTCGATCTCAAAGCGTCTCATGCCGTCTTCCGTTTCCAGCGGGCCATAGCTTGCGACCGCGGCCGGATCTTCGGTGAACGACCACAGCTTCACTTCGCCGCGGACGCCGTGCGCGGCACCGATACGGGCAACGCAGATGCGGCCGGTCACGGCGGGATGCAGCGAGCCTTAGCTCGCCGCCGGCGCTGCGGCCGGCTTCTCCGCAGCCGCGTTGTCTGTCGCAGCCTTGGCCGTGGCACCCGTCTTGGCCGCCGCGTCTCCCGCTTCCTTGGCCTTGGCGGCTTCTTCGTCCTTGGCTTTGCGTTCCTTGCGCGGGATCGCTTTTTCCGGATTGTTGCGCTTCGGCCGCTTCATGACGCCGGCGGCATCGAGGAAGCGCATTACGCGATCCGATGGCTGCGCGCCCTTTTTCATCCAGGCCTGCACCTTCTCGAGATCGAGCTTGAGACGCTCGGCCTTTTCTTTCGGCAGCAGCGGATTGAAATGGCCCAGCCGCTCAATAAACCGGCCGTCGCGCGGCGCGCGACTATCGGCGACCACGACATGATAAACCGGCCGCTTCTTGGTACCGGCACGGGAAAGACGGATAACAAGAGACATCTTTAGTCCTTTCTCACTCTTATTGATCGTTGATCATTTCTTCTTTCCAAGTCCGGGCGGAAGACCGCCCGGAAATCCAGGAAACTTTCCGCCCAGGCCCGGCAGGCCAGGCATATTCGGCGGCAGGGTTGGCATGCCCGGGGGCAATTGCCCGCCCGGCATATTTTTCGCCATCTCTGCCAGCTGCTCTGGCGATGGCATTCCGGTGCCCATGCCCATGGCTTGCGCGAGGCCGGCGAGGGGGCCGCGTTTGGCGTTCCCCATCATTTTCATCATGTCGGACATGCCGCGATGCATCTTGAGCAGCTTGTTGATCGCTTCCGGCGTCGTGCCGGAGCCGGCGGCAATCCGCTTCTTGCGGCTGGCCTTGAGAATATCCGGGTTGCGGCGTTCCCGCGGAGTCATTGAATCGATAATGGCGATTTGCCGCCTGATGACGCTTTCATCGATGTTGGCGGCCGCAAGCTGATTCTTCATTTTGCCGATGCCGGGCAGCATGCTCATCAGCCCGCCGAGGCCGCCCATCCCCTGCATCTGCGTAAGCTGTTCGCGCAGATCGCCAAGATCGAAGGCGCCCTTGCGCATCTTCTCGGCGGCACGCATCGCCTTCTCGGCGTCGATATTCGCGGCGGCCTTTTCGACCAGTGCGACGATGTCGCCCATGCCGAGAATGCGGCCGGCGATGCGCGCAGGGTCGAATTCCTCTATCGCGTCCAGCTTTTCTCCGGTGCCAATGAGCTTGATCGGTTTGCCGGTCACCGCGCGCATCGACAGTGCGGCGCCGCCGCGGCCGTCGCCATCGACGCGGGTCAGGACGATACCAGTCAGCCCAACGCGTTCGTCGAATGAGCGCGCGAGGTTGACCGCGTCCTGGCCCGTCAGTGCATCGGCAACCAGCAGCACCTCATGTGGATTGACCGCGCGCTTGACCTCAGCCGCCTCGCTCATCATGGCTTCATCGAGCGTGGTGCGCCCGGCGGTATCGAGTATGACAATGTCGTAGCCGCCGAGCTTGGCGGCTTCGACCGCGCGCCGGGCAATCTGCGGCGGCGATTGCCCCTCGACCACCGGAAGCGTGTCGATTTGCACGTCGCGTCCAAGCACGGCGAGCTGTTCCATCGCCGCCGGACGACGGATATCGAGTGACGCCATCAGCACCTTGCGGCGTTGACGATCGGTCAGCCGTTTGGCGAGTTTGGCTGTCGTCGTTGTTTTGCCGGACCCTTGCAGACCGACCATCATGATAGCGACCGGCGGTGCGGCATGCAGATCGATGCCCTGGCTGTCGGTGCCGAGTGTCGCGATCAACTGGTCGTGCACGATCTTCACGACCATCTGGCCGGGCGTGACCGACTTCATCACCTCGACGCCGACCGCCTGTTTCTTCACGCCTTCGATGAAAGCGCGCGCCACATCGAGCGCGACATCCGCCTCGAGCAAGGCGCGGCGAACTTCGCGCAATGCGGCATCGACGTCGGCTTCGCTCAGCGCGCCGCGGCGGGTGAGGCGGTCGAGGACGCCGCCCAGTTTTTCCGACAGGTTGTCGAACATTCGTTACCTGGCGACCCCATCTTGGGGCGCGTGTGCACCTCGATCGATGAGTCGCCCATCCTCATTGTTCGCCGCATCCTTCGAGATGCCCCTTCGCGGGCTCCTCAGAATGAGGCTGGTTCAAACACTTTTACGCCCGAGGGCGCATTGCGCTGTCGGGCGGTGGCCTCCGGCCTCCATATGGACCGGGCGGCAGAGCTAGATTTCCACGTCTCTATCGAGAACGGGCGGAACCTAGGGTTGACCCACGGTTAAGTCAAGATAAGGTCGACTACGGCTGTAATTCGTAGCTGACCGTCACCGCCGCCCGTAAGGTCTGCTCGCCTGGCGCGATCGGAACCGCGCCGGCGCGCATGGTCTGCATGGGTCGCGGCGTCGCCACCGAACCCTCTTCCGTGATGGCGAGCACGTGACCGATTTTACTCCCTGCGGCTTGCGCGAAGAGTTCGGCCTTCCGCCGTGCGTCGGCAATAGCGTCGTCGCGTGCGCGATCGAGAAGCTTCGACTGCTCCGACACCACGAATTCGATCCCGGACATTTCGTTTGCGCCTGCTGCTATCGCGCGATCGAGAAGCGCGGGCAGCTTGTCGATGTCGCGGATCCTGACCGTGACCTGATTGGTGGCCTGAAAGCCGGTGAGGCGCGGCGTGCCGCTCTTGTTCGGGTCGTACTGCGGCTGCAGGGACAATCGTGATGTCTGAATGTCGCGATCCGCGATGCCGATGTCCTTAAGAGTGGCGAGCACAGTGGTCATCTGCTTCGCATTAGCCTCGCTAGCCTCGCGCGCGGTCTTGTCCTGACTGTTGACGCCAATGCGGATCACAGCAGCATCTGGCGCAATAGCGACGGTCGCCTCGCCAGTGACGGTCACCAGTCTCTCCGTCGCGCGTGCGGGCGCCAGCGCCACGGCGGCCGCGAACAAGGCAAACAGAACGCGCAACTGAATCATCACTTCACCGGCACGAACACGTTGACCACCAGCTTGTCGGGAGCTGTATTCACCGGATCGGTGGCATATTCCTCGATGAACAAATCCTTGGCCTCGAGCTGCTTGTCGTCGAGATAATTGGTGATCGCCTCATACGTCGAATCCATGGCATCGTATGAACCGCGATGAACAAACTTAAGCGCACGTCCCGATGGAGCCTGACCGACGGCAATGTCGCCCTTCGGCGGGTCCTTCGGCGCTTGCGCGACGGGCAATGCGGCCTGGAATGAAAATCCGGCATCATCGGTCTGGGTATAGATCGTTATGGCGGGACCCGCAGGTTTGAGATCCTGCTTGTCGAGATATTCGCGCAGCGATTTGAATGCATCAACCAGGGTATCGAATGCGCTGTCCCATTTGCTGTAGCCCTTGATGTAGACGATAGTCCGCTCGGGTAGCGTGACCGCCTCGCCAAAGGCATCGCCAGGCTGCAACGGCGAGGGTGCGTTCGGCTTGGCCGCCGCCGGCGGCATCGGATCAGTTGCGCCGGGCTTGGATGGGGTGGGCGCGTTTTGTGCCGCAGCGGGGCCCGCGCCCAGCGCAAACGCCAGGGGGATGACGATCAGAATGAGCTTGAGAGGCGACATCACGGTTCTCCGACATTTGCGGCGGTCCGGCGATTCGCCAGCATTGTTACGCATTCTATCATGGCCTCTGGTCAATCTGCGTTTATTCGCCATATAAAACGGGCGAAACGCGGGCAAAGCAGATTATGGGCGTACTCGCCAATCAGCCTTTCGTGAAGATGAATGGGATCGGCAACGAAATCGTCGTTGTCGATATGCGCGCTCGCGGCGGCAAGATCGAAGCGGACGAGGCGCGCGCGGCCGCGCGGCCCGACGGTGCACCCTATGATCAGCTGATGGCGCTCTACCCGCCGCGTACGTCCGGCACTGACGCGTTCGTGCGCATATACAATAACGACGGCTCGGAAGCAGGAGCATGCGGGAATGGCATGCGGTGCGTTGCCGATCTGATTTCCAAAGAGAACGGCAAGACTGATCTCGTTTTCGAGACGACGGCAGGCATTCTCAACTGCCGGAAAGGTGCCGATGGCTTGTTCACCGTGGATATGGGTCCGCCGCGATTCAAATGGAACGAGATTCCGCTGGCGGAAGAATTCCGCGATACCCGTGCCATCGAATTGCAAATCGGCCCAATCGACAATCCGGTGCTGCATTCCCCGTCGGCAGTAAGCATGGGCAATCCGCACGCGATCTTCTGGGTCGACGATGTGAATGCCTACGATCTCGAACGATTCGGGCCGCTGCTGGAAAACCATCCGATTTTTCCCGAGCGCGCCAATATCACGCTCGCGCGAATCGTCGCGCGCGACCACATCATCATTCGTACGTGGGAGCGCGGTGCCGGTCTGACAAAGGCCTGTGGATCCGCTGCCTGCGCCGCCGCGGTCGCCGCGGCGCGGTTCCGGCGCACGGACCGCAAGGTGAAGGTGACGCTTCCGGGTGGCGATCTCATCATTGAATGGCGTAAAGAGGACGACCATGTTTTGATGACCGGTCCGGTGGAATTCGAGTTCAAGGGCCGCTTCGATGCGGCGCTCTTCGCCAAGGCAGGCGTGCAATGAGTGTCGGTGTCCTCACGTTCGGCTGTCGCTTGAACGCCTACGAGTCGGAGGTGATCCGGCGCGAGGCTGCCGCTGCCGGCGTTGCCGATGCGATTGTCGTGAACACCTGCGCCGTGACCGCGGAGGCGGTCCGTCAGGCGAAGCAGACCATCCGCCGCCTCAAGCGCGAAACGCCGGACGCGCGCATTGTCGTCACCGGATGCGCGGCGCAGACCGAATCCCTTGCTTTTGCTGCAATGCCCGAAGTCGATCGCGTTATCGGCAATGAGGAAAAATTCGACCCTCAAGTCTTGGCGGCTGGGGCGAGAATCGCCGTGTCCGACATCATGGCGGTAAAGGCAATGCGACCGCACACGATCGACGGCATTGAGGGCCGGGCACGCGCGTTCGTTCAGGTACAGAACGGCTGCGATCACCGCTGCACCTTCTGCATTATCCCCTATGGCCGCGGAAATTCGCGCTCACTGCCGATTGAGGATGTCGTGACGCAGGCGCGGCGGCTCGTGGACAACGGGTACCGTGAGATCGTGCTTACCGGTGTCGACATCACAAGCTATGGAACGAATTTGCCCGGTGCACCGCGCCTTGGTGCGGTGGTCAAACGCATTCTCAAGGATGTGCCGGAGCTTGCACGATTGAGATTGTCGTCAATCGATTCGGTGGAGGCCGACGCCGATTTGCTCGACGCGATTGCAAGCGAGTCGCGGCTGATGCCGCATCTCCATCTGTCATTGCAGGCCGGTGATGATCTCATTCTGAAACGCATGAGACGGCGGCACGCACGCCACGATGCAATTGCTTTTTGCGACGCCGTGCGCCGCCTGCGTCCGGACGTTGCATTTGGTGCGGACATCATCGCGGGATTCCCGACCGAGAACGAAGATATGTTCGTCCGCTCGCTCGATCTGGTCGACGAATGCGGGTTGGCGCAGCTTCATGTCTTTCCATTTTCGCCGCGACCCGGCACGCCGGCCGCACGGATGCCGCAGGTGGACCGGGCCATCATCAAAGAACGTGCGCGGCGCTTGCGCGAAAAAGGCGAAATCGCCATGCGGCGCCACCTCGACCGGGAAATTGGCTGCCGCCGCCATGTGCTTGCGGAATCGCGCGCGCTCGGGCGTACCGAGCAATTCATTCCGGTGCGGCTTGCCGGCCCGGTGGAGCCTGGCGCTATTCTCGATTTGACGATGGCGGGGCACGACGGCCGCCAATTATTGGCCGCTTAGGGGAGAGACCGACGATGGCCTACCGCGATCACCTGATCACGACGATGGAGCAGCTCCAGTCACTCTACGGCGAGACGTTAAACACCTCGGTCATCAAAGAAATCGATCATATCAACGACGGCTACCGCAAATTAATCGAGGCGGCGCCATTCGTGGCGGTGGCAACCTCGGGGCCGGAAGGCCTCGACTGTTCGCCCAAGGGAGATGCCGCGGGCTTTGTGCGCATCCTCGACGAAAAGACGGTCGCGATCCCTGATCGTCCAGGGAACAATCGCCTCGACGGCTTTCGCAATATTCTGCGCGATCCGCGCATCGCACTGCTGTTTCTAATCCCGGGCGTCGGCGAAACCTTGCGCATCAATGGCCGGGCCTCAATCTCCGTCGACCCCGAACTGATGCAGGGCTTTGCGGTTAACAACAAGCTGCCGCGTTGCGTGACGATTGTTCACGTCGAGAGCGTTTATTTTCATTGTTCGAAGGCGATCGTCCGTTCAAAATTGTGGGATGAGGCCACCAAAATTGACCGCAAAAATTTGCCGTCGACCGGGACGATCATTGCCGAATTGAGCCATGGAAAAATGGACGGAGAGACCTACGACCGCGAGGCGCCGGAAAAGATAAAAGCGATGCTTTACTGAAATGTCGTGGCCGCCCGGTCATAACTCGTCAGGAGCCGGACCAACCACACTTGCTCAATGAATCGCGCATGTGACCCGGCACCGGCGCAATGACTTTGACCGGCGGCTTGTTCCTGGAAATCGGCACGGTCACCTCGCGCGAATGCAAATGAAGTGACGGGCCACCGGTGCGCGCGGCTTTCCCGTAGATATTGTCGCCAACAACCGGCCAGCCCATTTCGGCGCAGTGCACACGCAACTGGTGCGTGCGCCCCGTCAATGGCTCGAGCGCAAGCCAGCTGATGTCGGGCCCTCGGCCCATCACTTTCCAGGTACTCGCTGACGGCAGGCCGTGGCTGTCCGCCTTCATCCACCAACCGCGCGAATCGTCTCGCTTGGCGAGCGGAATATCGATACGGCCTTCATTCGCTTCCGGGCCGCCTTCGACCACGGCCCAGTAGCACTTGCCGACATGACCCTGCTTGAACAGCTTGCCAAGGAGCGCCAGCGCCTTGCGGTGACGGCCGAGGACCAGGCAGCCGGTCGTGTCGCGGTCGAGCCGGTGCGCCAATGCAGGCGAACGCGGCAAACCGAAGCGCAATGCATCGAAATAGTCTTCGAAAGCTTCGCCGCCTTTCGGGCCCCGGTGCACCGGCAATCCGGCGGGTTTGTCGACGACCAGCATCAGGCCGTCGCGATAGAGCAGGCGAGCGAGCATCTCTTCCGATGTCATGCCGAAACGGCTATCACGGGCGCCGCATGGACGACAGCACACAGGGTGAAAATTGGTGGAAACGCCTGAGCGGCGGGCTCAAGCGTACGTCGTCGTCGCTCGGCGGTGCCGTCACCGGCCTGGTGTCCAAGCGGAAACTCGACGCCGAGACACTGGAGGAACTGCAAAACGAATTGATCCGCGCCGATCTGGGGTTGGAATTCTCGGCGCGTTTCGCGGATGCGCTAGGCGAAGGTCGTTTCGAAAAAACAATCACGTCCGACGAAGTGAAAGAGGCGCTTGCCGGCGAAATCGAGAAGGTGCTTGCGGGCGTGGCCAAGCCGCTGGAGCTAACAACACGGCCCTTCGTCATTCTGGTGGCCGGTGTTAACGGCTCCGGCAAGACGACCACGATCGGCAAACTGGCATCTCGTTTCCGTGCCGAAGGAAAGAGGGTGATGTTGGTGGCCGGCGACACTTTTCGCGCCGCCGCGATCGACCAATTGAAAATCTGGGGCGAGCGTACCGATGCGATTGTCATGGCGCGCGAGCCTGGCGCGGACGCGGCCAGTCTCGCTTTCGATGCGATATCAGCAGCCAAAACGCAGAGCGTCGACGTAGTCCTCGTTGACACGGCGGGCCGTCTGCAAAACCGCACTGAGTTGATGGGCGAACTGGAAAAGATGGTACGCGTCATCCGCAAGGTCGAACCAACAGCCCCGCATTCGGTGCTGTTGGTGCTCGATGCAACCGTGGGCCAGAATGCGCTGAGCCAGGTGGAGATTTTTGGCAAGACCGCCGGCGTCACCGGCCTGGTCATGACCAAACTCGACAGTACCGCGCGTGGCGGCATTCTGATCGCGATTGCCGACAAGTTCGGTTTGCCGGTGCATTTCATCGGGGTCGGCGAGGGTGTGGACGATCTGGCGCCGTTTACAGCGCGCGATTTTGCGCGTGCCGTGGTCGGGCTTGAGGATTGAGTGATTACGGCTTCCAACGGTGCACGGTCACCGTATCGCCGATCTCGAACGACGTGAGATCTTCGCCGACTTCCAGCGGTCCGTCATAGGTTTCGCGCGTCTGCGTCACGACGTCGTCAACCGTCGCTTCCGGGATCTTCTCGCTGCTCAGAAACGAGAGGTGGGTGTAGGCGGCGAGCTTGGGCTTGGCCTGCGCGAACACGCGCCCGGCATCATGCGGGCTGGTGTGGTGCGCGAGGATCGCCTTGGCAAACGGAAACGACATTAACTCCGGGCGTGCGATGCACACCTCGTGAATCAGCAGATCGGCGCCGGTTCCGTATTTGATGACGTTCTGATTGTAGCGCGTATCGCCGGAGATGATCGCGGCGTGCCCTTTGTACTCGATACGATAGCCATACGATGGCTTGATGGCGTCGCCATGATCGACCTCGAAGGCGATGACCTTCACGCCGTCCTTCTCGTAGACCGCGCCATCCTTCTCGAACTCCTCGACATTCACGGCAATGCCGGAAGGCGGTAACTTCTCATCAACCTCGCGGATGTTGATATCAAGCGAATAGGCCTTTTCGAGACTGCTCATCAAATTCTTGGCGCCGGTCGGCCCAACGACATGGAATGGCGTCTTGCGCCGCCCGAACACCGGTCCGAGCCATCCGGTCAGCCAGACGTCTGGAATGCCGGACACATGATCGGAGTGGTAGTGCGTGATGAACAGCACATCGATCTTGCCGACAGGCACGTTGAGTTGGCCCATACGGATCGGCACGCCGCGCCCGGCGTCGAACAGCAGCACCTGGCCGCCCACCTCGACCAACGTGCTCGGTCCGAAGCGGTTGGTGCGCGGCGCGGGCGATGCCGTGCCCAGCAACGTAACCTTGAAATCGCTCTGTGCGAAAGCCTGCATGGCGGACAAGAGCAATGCGCAAACGGCGACGACGCTGCGAACCATCGATGGATCTCGTGCGAGTTTTTTCGTCGTGGTGAGGCTAACACCCGACTTTGCCGCGCGACAACTAGAGCCCATGACAAATCGGAATTCGCACGCTAGAGACACCGCATGGCCGAGAAAAAGCAACTCAACCCCGTCCTCAAGCTGGCGCTCGACATCGGCCCGTTGGTGCTTTTCTTTGCTGCCAACGCGAAGTACGGCATTTATGTCGCGACCGGCGCGTTCATGGCGGCGATCCTTGTTGCACTGGTCGTCTCCTACGCATTGACACGACACCTGGCGGTGATGCCGCTCGTTACCGCCGCGATCGTTCTCGTTTTCGGCGGGTTGACGCTGGTCCTGCACGACGACCTGTTCATCAAGCTCAAACCGACCATTATCTATGTTCTGTTCGGGGCTACGCTTGTCGGCGGGCTTGCGTTCAACAAGCCGCTCCTCGGGATGGTCTTTGACTCGGTCTTCCACCTGCGGGACGAAGGCTGGCGTAAACTCACCTGGCGGTGGGCGCTGTTTTTCTTTGCACTGGCGATCCTGAACGAGTTTGTCTGGCGCACGCAGACGACAGATTTCTGGGTAAGCTTCAAATTATTCGGAGTGGTACCGCTGACATTTCTGTTCGCTGCGCTGCAGGTTCCGTTGTTGACGAAATACAGTACGGAGAAAAGCGGCAAGGACTAGCGTAGGGCCTTTTCGATTTCCGGCTTGAGCGTGCGCGTGAGATTGTCCGCCGTAATCGGACCTATCAGCTTGTAGGCAATCTTGCCGTCACGGCCGACCAGAAAAGTCTCCGGCACGCCATAGACGCCCCAGTCGATTGAGGCGCGGCCGGCTTCATCGCGACCGGCGGCGGCGAAGGGGTTGCCATAGCGATTGAGAAATCGCCGTGCGTTATCCGGTGCATCCTTGTAGTTGATACCGACCAGTTGGATGCGCTTGTCCCTCGACAATTGATCCAGAAACGGCGCTTCGTCGTGGCAGGGCACGCACCACGAAGCCCACACGTTCACCAGCGTTACTGCACCTTGAAATGTCGCGCTGTTGAGGCCGGGCACCGCTTTTCCGTCGCGTTCGAGTCCGGGTAGCGGCGGCAAATCCGTCGGAGGCACGGGGCGTCCGATCAATGCGGACGGAATCTGCGACGGATCGCCGGCACCGAGCCGGTAGAGGAACAACGCGGCCAGAGCGAGAAACGCAAGGAGCGGCAGGAGCAACAGGATATTGCGCGTTTTGCCGGAACCCTGGCTCGATGCTGTGCTCATCGTCCGGCCTTGCGCTGCGAGCGCCGGGTGAGACCACGGTCCTCCATGTCGCCAAGCACGCGGCGCTGTGCCGAATAGTCGAGTACGATCCAGGCGACCAGCGCAGCCACCACGAATATGGTCACCGCATAAGCGGCGACGATGAAATCGGCGTGCGGCCCGAGATTCATCATGCGTGCAGTTCCCGCGCCTGCATCAGCCGCATGCTGCGCACCCGCCGGCGCAGGATTTCGTTGCGCATCGCAGCGAGGTGGAGCGTTGCGAAAAGCAGCGTGAATGCCATGGTCATAATCAGCAGCGGGGTCAACAGCGCGGGATCGATCTTTGACCCGCCCATGCGGAATACCGAGGCAGGTTGGTGCAGCGTGTTCCACCAATCGACCGAGAACTTGATGATGGGGAGATTGACCGCGCCGACAAGCGATAGGATTGCAGCCGCGCGCGCACCGCGGCTGGGCTCTTCGGCCGTCCAGTAAAGCGCGAGAACTCCGAAATAAAGAAGCAGCAGCACCAGCATCGAGGTTAGCCGCGCGTCCCACACCCAATAGGTGCCCCAGGTTGGGCGGCCCCAAAGCGAGCCTGTGACGAGACAGATGAATGTAAAAGCTGCGCCGATCGGCGCCGCCGCTTTGCCGGCGACATCCGCGAGCGGATGTCGCCAAACCAGCGTGCCCAATGCGGCGACGCTCATCAGTCCCCAACCAAGCATACCGAGCCAGGCTGCGGGCACGTGCAGGAACATGATCTTGACCGTGGCGCCTTGCTGATAATCGTCAGGTGCGTTCATCGCGTAGAAAAGACCAATCGCGAAAAGGATAACGGTGACCGCGATCAACCACGGCAGTGTGCGGTTGACGACCGTCAAGAAACGCGTCGGGTTGGCAAGGTCGATCATCGGCATCGGCAGTCTCTTATCATCTCACTCAAGTCCATGACGCAGGGCCGCCGCAGCAGCGATCGGGCCGAGCACCAGGCTCGCCAAGGTTAGCGCACAAAGAATGGTGAAAGGTGGGCCAAACGGCGTGGCCCCAGCGAGCGCTGCGTTGGCCGCGGCGACTCCGAAGATCAGGACCGGAACGGTCAGTGGCAGCACCAGCACTGCGAGCAGCAATCCGCCGCGTCTGAGCGCCACGGCGAGCGCGGCGCCAACCAGTCCGATGAAGGTGAGCGCTGGCGTTCCCGCTAACAAGGTCAGGACGAGCCAGCCCATTGCGTGCAATTCGACATTAAGCATCAGCCCGAGCAGCGGCGCGATTGCAACAAGCGGCAGTCCGGTTGTCAGCCAATGCGCAAGCGCTTTCGTCGCGACCGAAAGCTCGAGCGGCAAGGGGCCCATCATCAAAAGATCGAGCGAACCGTCGTCGTGATCGGTGGCAAACAGCCGGTCGAGCGCAAGCAGACTCGCCAGCAATGCGCCAAGCCAAAGAATCGCCGGCCCCATGCGCGCGAGCAGCGCGAGCTCCGGCCCGATGGCGAACGGCATCATGGTGACGACGATCAGAAAGAAGAGCGCACCCATAAGAGCGCCGCCGCCCACGCGAATTGCCAGCCGAATGTCACGAGTGAGGAGGGCTGTAAAGGCGATCATATCGGTCCTAGTTTCAGCTCG
This sequence comes from Pseudolabrys sp., assembly GCA_035626335.1. Taxonomy (GTDB): domain Bacteria; phylum Pseudomonadota; class Alphaproteobacteria; order Rhizobiales; family Xanthobacteraceae; genus Pseudolabrys. The sequence continues at coordinate 2,011 of DASPNW010000034.1, read as the reverse complement.
CGTGCGCGCGAGAGTCCTATAGGTCCGTGCGCAGCGGCGACAATCATTCCGCCGCCGGCCAGATGGTTCTGCATGAGTTCGGCGAGTTTTTCTTGTGACGATGTGTCGAGCGCAGACGTGGGTTCATCCAGCAGCCAGATTGGCCGTTGCACTGCTACAAGACGAGCAATCGACAGGCGCCGGCGTTGGCCGGCGGACAAGTAAGCGGCGGGCAAATCGGCCAGGGCCGCAAGATCCACAGCTTCGAGTGCCGGCTCGATGGCGCTCTCTCGGGCGCCGAAAAATTCGGCCCAGAATTTCAAGTTTTCACCCACGGAGAGAGCCGATTTCATCGCGTCCTGATGGCCGAGGTAATGGCACTGCTCAGCGAGTGGCGTATCATGATCGCCGCCGTCGAGCGTCAGCCGTCCGGCGGCGGTCCGCACTAGCCCGGCGATCATACGCAACAGAGAGGATTTTCCGGCGCCATTGCGCCCGGTAACAACCATAGCTTCGCCACTAGAGACAGCGAAACTCAGGTTGCGGAATACCAAGCGCCCGCCCCGGTTGCAGGCCAATTCGTCGGCTTTAAGTCGCATCATGGCTGCCACGGCCCGGTAATGGGCGGCGGCCGGGCGGCACCGGGCCAGAAAAACCCCGATATTTCGAGCATTTTTTGCGAAGTTCCCCGGTCAATATAGCGTCGGGCGCGAAAAGACCTTATAAGCCCGGACTTGCGACGTTACGTAATTCGACATCGGACGCAAGCCTCGCCAGCGAGAAAAGCACCACCTTGCCAATAGCTTAGTCCGAACCAGCGCCGACCAACGGCCGGGGAATGGAAACAGCCGACATGACTTCGCTCGACAGCTTTAGATGCTGCAAAACCCTCCAGGTTGGTAGCAAGAGTTACGCCTACTTCAGTCTTCCCACCGCCGAGCGAAACGGACTTAAGGGCATTTCTCGATTGCCCTTCTCCATGAAAGTGCTTCTGGAGAACCTGTTGCGCAACGAAGACGGACGTTCGGTGACCAAGGACGACATCAAGGCGGTCGCCGAGTGGCTCAAGACCAAAACGTCCGAACGCGAAATCGCATTCCGCCCCGCCCGCGTGCTGATGCAGGATTTTACCGGCGTGCCGGCGGTGGTCGACCTCGCCGCCATGCGCGATGCGATGAAACAGCTCGGCGGTGATTCCAAAAAGATCAACCCGCAAGTGCCGGTCGATCTGGTCATCGACCATTCGGTGGCGGTGACATTCTTCGGCAACAACCAGGCATTCAAGAAAAACGTCGACGAGGAGTATCGGCAAAACCAGGAACGCTACAAATTTCTGAAATGGGCCCAGCGCTCGTTCGACAATTTCAGCGTGGTGCCGCCCGGCACCGGCATCTGCCACCAGGTCAATCTCGAATATCTGTCGCGTGTGGTCTGGAGCAAGAAGGACAAGGTCAAAGCCGATGGCAAGCAGGCGACGATGGACGTCGCCTATCCCGACACCGTGGTCGGCACCGACTCGCATACGACGATGGTCAACGGTCTGTCGGTGCTCGGCTGGGGCGTCGGCGGCATCGAGGCGGAAGCCGCCATGCTCGGCCAGCCGCTGTCGATGGTGCTGCCCGAGGTGATCGGCTTTAAGCTCGCCGGCAAACTCAAGGAAGGCGTCACCGCCACCGACCTGGTGCTGACCGTCACCGAAATGCTGCGCAAGCGCGGCGTCGTCGGCAAATTCGTCGAATTCTTCGGACCCGGCCTCACCCATCTCACCATCGCCGACCGCGCCACGCTCGGCAACATGTCGCCGGAGTACGGCGCCACCTGCGGGTTCTTCCCCGTAGACGACGACACCATCGACTTCCTGCGCAGCACCGCGCGCCCGGAATCCCGCGTCGCCCTGGTCGTCGCCTACGCCAAGGCGCAGGGCATGTACCGCACCAAGAACACGCCCGACCCGGTCTTCACCGACGTGCTCAAGCTCGAATTGTCCTCGGTCGAGCCGTCGCTCGCGGGTCCCAAGCGCCCGCAGGACCGC
>DASPNW010000033.1:0-3023 GCA_035626335.1 Pseudolabrys sp. | reverse complement strand
ATAGTGGTCGCCGACCAACTCTATATAGATCGGACCGATTTGCCGGCGGCAACGACGGCGCGGCTCATACGCTTGGCAGCCTTCCAAAACCCAGAGTTCTATCGTGCGCAGTCCATGCGTTTCCCGACCTTCGGCAAGCCTCGGATTATCTCCTGCGCCGAACTTCATCGGCGTCATGTGGGGCTGCCTCGCGGATGCCTCGACGAAGCTGTTGAGCTGATCCGAGCCGAGGGCGCCGAGGTTGAGTTGAATGATCTGAGGGTGATTGGCAATCCCCTTGCGAGCCGAGTACGGTTTCAGGGGACGCTGTACGAGCCGCAGCTCAGGGCGTTTGAGGCTCTTCTTCCGCATGAGAATGGCGTGCTCGCGGCGACGACCGCTTTCGGCAAGACAGTGGTGGCCGCGGCCCTTATTGCGAAACGCGGATGCAATGCGCTCGTTCTTGTCCATCGCCGCGAGTTACTCACCCAGTGGGTGGAGCGGCTAAGGACATTCCTCGATATCGATCCGAAGGACATCGGTGTTATCGGCGCCGGACGCCGTAAGCCGACTGGCGTCATTGATGTCGCGTTGATCCAGAGCCTCGTGCGCCGAGGTGAGATATCCGACATGGTGGCGGACTACGGTCATCTGGTTGTCGATGAGTGCCACCATCTTTCGGCGGCGAGTTTTGAGCTTGTGGCCCGCCGGGCGAAAGCGCGCTATGTCCTCGGACTGTCCGCGACGGTGGCCCGCAAAGATGGTCATCATCCGATCATCTTCATGCAATGCGGCCCTGTTCGGCATCGCGTTGATGCGCGTGCCCAGGCGGCGGGGCGGCGAATTGTTCACCGCGTCAAGACTCAATCGACGCAATTTCAATTGCCGCCGCCCTTGGGAGAATCGGACCGTCCTTCCATGCCGGCGGTCTATGCGGCCATCGCGCGGGACGAGCTGCGCAATAACCTGATCTTCGACGATGTGCTGAAAGCGCTGGAGGCGAAGTTGTCACCAGTTGTGTTGACTGAGCGCCGGGATCATCTCGAATACCTTCAAGGCCGCTTTTCGCGCTTCGTGAGCAATCTTGTTGTCCTTCGAGGCGGGATGTCAGCAGCCGAACGCAAGGTATCAGATGCCAGGCTGCGAGTGGCGGACGATCAGGAACGGCTGGTCCTTGCGACAGGGCGTTACATCGGCGAGGGCTTTGATGACTCACGGTTGGATGCGCTGTTCTTGACGATGCCCATTTCGTGGAAGGGCACGTTGGCCCAATATGTCGGTCGGCTTCACCGGCAGCATGTTGGTAAAACAGAGGTTCTCGTTGTCGACTATGTCGATGACCTCGTGCCCATACTTGCGCGGATGGCGGCAAAGCGGCGATCTGGATATCGGGCGCTCGGCTATAGGGTTGAGTGATACACCACCGGCACAAGTGTGGCGAGGACATTGCATACATTTGAATATCGCGCGGTAGCAGCCCTTCAACCGTCTTTTGCGATTGTATGTTCCGGAAGGATCGCCGTGGCTCAAGTTTTCACGCGTGAACAATTTTACGAACTTGTTTGGTCCACGCCGATGACGCACTTGGCGAAAGAGTTCGCGATTTCCGATGTCGCGCTTCACAAAATTTGCAGAAAGCACGGTATCCCCAATCCGCCGCTGGGCTGGTGGGCGAAAAGGCCGCAGGAAAGAGGGTGAAGAAGATACCGTTGCCGGAGGCCAAGGCCGGTACCGCTGACAGAATCACAATCGCAAACTTCGGCGCTCCCCAACGTACGCGAGCAGGCGCGCATCCTTGCGTCTGAAGGCAGCGACGATCAGGCTGCGCCGACACACTCGATCGTCGATCGTACAGTCGCAAAACTCAGAAAGGCGAAGCCTTCCGATATCGACATCGTCGCTGCCGACGGCGCCGGGCTCATCAAGTGCGAGGTTGCATCGCCATCGATTGACCATCTGATCGATTGGCAGACACGAACACGGTTTTGCGATGGTAAAAATGACGGTATTGGATTTTTGAAGCCGAAAACAGACCAATTGGATCAGATAGTTAGCGCTTTCGTTGATGATGGAATGGGAGTGACGGGGCAACAACAAAACACTTCTCATCGACTTCTGTCGACCCATCGACCTCAAACTTTTATCCAGAGCGTCTCTCAATTCGCCTGCAATCTTTGCTCCTGTGCTAGTTGCAAGTCTTTCTCCGACGGGCGCACCCTGACCCCTCATAAGGCCGCCCGCAATAAGGGAATAGCCTCGCCGCCGAACAATTCGTGAGCCTGGGCAACTTCGTCAACTGGCGCACTCCAGTTAAGCACCGTCAGGAAATGCCCGGCGCCAACGGTTCGGCATTGCTCGATGACATTTTCGGCAACCTCTTTTGGCGTGCCGGTGATGAACTCGTCGTCGCTAAGCGTGAACCCGCCGGAGGGGGGTGGCGCGTCGGGTACGCTCGCACTCAGGCGTTCGTCTTCGGCCAGAAAGCTCTTCAAGCGATCGGTTACGGCTTGTGCGTAGAAGCGCGCCTGCTCGTTAGTCGGCGCCACAGTCACACGCCGTCGCAGCGCAAAGCACTCCGGGCCAGCGTAGTAGCCGGCGATGTCTGCTTCCTCTCGATAAGCATCGAAGATACGCTTGATCACTTGCGTTGAATTGAAGCCCGTGCTGATCTTTATTCGGCGTCGAGCGGCCCGCCGCGCGGACTCCGCGCTGACGACGGTCGTCCACCGCGGAGGAGACGGTTGCTGCAACGACCGCGGCAGCAGGCGCAGATCGGAAAACGAGAAATATTTTCCGCGGTGGGAGACAACGCGATTGGTTAAGGCCGCATCGAGAACCTCGACAATCTCGTCATTGCGTTCGCGAGCCTCGGCCATCGTCATGTTCAGACGACTGAGCTCCTGCGGCACACCTATAGCGGTACCGATTTCCAATCGGCCGCTGGTCAAGTGATCCAGCATGCCGATTTCCTCCACGACCCGCGCCGGATGGTAGTAGGGCAGCACGACCCCCATGACGCCGAGGCGAAGCTTCTTCGTTCGCGA
>DASPNW010000032.1:0-219403 GCA_035626335.1 Pseudolabrys sp. | reverse complement strand
CCCTTCCCTGAACAAACGTCACTTTACGACCACATCCGCAAAGCCAGCGTACGCAAACGCAACATTGAAAAAGAGAACGGCAATGTTGACGAAGCGTTCAAAAACGCCGCGAAAGTGATCGAGGCCGAATATGAATGGCCGTTCCAATCGCACGCCAGCATGGGCCCGGCCTGCGCATTGGTCGAAATCAAGGACGGCCGGGTCACCTGCTGGTCGGGCACGCAGAAATCGCACTTCGTGCAACAGGGCATAGCGTCGACGCTCGGCGTGCCGCTGGAAAGCGTTCACGTGATCTGGAAGACCGGACCAGGCTCCTATGGCCGCAATGACGCCGACGATTGCGCGATGGACGCCGCCGTGCTCGCGAGAGCCGTCGGAAAGCCGGTGCGCGTGCAATATATGCGCGACCAGGGCACCGGCTGGGACCCGAAAGGCCCGGCCTCGGTGCATAAGGTGCGGGCGGCGATCGATGCGTCCGGCAAAGTCACCGCCTACGAGTTCATGAGCAAGGCGTTTTCGCGTGTCGATGTCGATACGAACGGCAGCAAGCCGTTCGACACGCTGGCCGGACAGACGCGAGGCGGCGACCTCAAATCAGGCGATGGCTTCGGTATCCCGGCTGAGTCCTATGCCTTCGACAACAAGCGCGCCGGATGGGAAACTATCCCGCCCTTGCTCGAACGTTCGTCGCCCTTGCGCACATCGCATTTGCGCGATCCGGTTGGACCGCAGATCCACTTCGCGAGCGAGTCGTTCATTGACGAGGTGGCGGCCGCCTTGAATGTCGATCCGATCGAATTCCGGCTGCGTCACGTCAAGGAGCCGCGCGATGTCGCTCTGCTTAAAACGGTCGCCGAAAAATCTGGCTGGCAGTCGCGGCCGTCGCCACGGCGCGACCAGAGCGGAAACAAGGTTTCGGGCCGCGGCATCGCGTATTCGCAACGCAACGGCACGCGTGTCGCGATCGTCGCCGAAGTGGATATCGACCGCTCGACCGGCAAGATCTTCGCGCGCAAATTTACCGTAGCGCACGATTGCGGACAGATCATCAATCCGGACGGGCTGGTGAAATGCATCGAAGGCAACATCGTCCAGGGTGTAAGCCGCACGCTGTGGGAGGAAGTCACCTTTGACCGCAAATCGGTGACCAGCGTGGACTGGCTGACCTACCCGATCCTCGACATCACTGAGACGCCGGGCGAGGTCAACGTGGCGCTGATCAATTATCCGGACATTGCGCCAACCGGCGCCGGCGAACCGTCAATCCGACCGGTAGCGGCGGCGATTGCCAATGCTATCTTCGATGCAACCGGCGTGCGTATCCGCCGCGTGCCGTTCTCGCCGGATCGCGTCAAATCGGCGCTGAGCTGAAGATCAGGCAGGCGCGAGACGGGAGATACTGTCTCGCGCCGCCTTGATGATATCAGGCACTGCGGCATCGTTTCCCGGCGCCATGATGTGGACGCCGGAAACATGCGGCACGTTTGCCAATTCGCGCACCATTTCAATGCAAGCCAGGCGGCCTTCCGCTGCCGGATCCTTCGCGCGCTCCATGCGGTTGACAAGCGCATCGGGAATGACGGCGCCGAAAAGCTTTTCCTTGATCCAGCGCGCCGACTTCGCTGAGCGCAGCGGCACAATGCCGATCAGGACCGACAGCTTATCGGTTACGCCATGCTCGGCGAGCCGCGCCATATAGCGGCGCACAAGCCCGACGTCCATGCAAAATTGGGTCTGTACGAATTGCGCGCCGGCATCGAGCTTGGCCAACAGACCGGTAGGGCGCCAACCCGGAGCCGGATCGATCGGATTGTCGGCACTGCCGAGAAAGAAATCGGCGCGACCTGTAACCTTGCGGCCGGTGGGAAGTTCTCCGGTATCGCGCAGCAGCCGCGCGGTCTCCAGCAGCGAGCGCGGATCGAGATCAAAAACCGGCACGGCATCCGGCTGATCGCCCGCGCTCGGATCGTCGCCGCGCAACATCAGAAGGTTGCGCACGCCCGAGGCCGCAGCGCTCAATAAATCGCTTTGCAGGGCGATACGATTCCGATCTCGGCAGGTGAGCTGAAGAATTGGCTCGATGCCCTGTTCCACCAGAATCGCAGCGGCGGTGACAGCGCCCAGATGGGGCCGCGCACCGGCGCCGTCGGTTATGTTGACGGCATCGGCAAGGCCCTTCAGCGGCCGCGCTTTTGCCAAAAGTTCGGCGCGCTCCACTGACACCGGCGGCGTCACTTCGGCAGTAATAACAAAGCGGCTGGCGCGCAATTTCTCTTGCAGGGTCGCTGGCATCCACCCCAAGTCGCAAAATCCAGTGGACGTTGCAAGGGCAACAATGGGAAAAGTGACGACGGCGCAACATCGCGTACCGTGCGGACCACAATGTTTCAGCTGGCGAAATCAATAGACGATGCCATCGCGCCGATTGCCGACGGCTGCATGTTGGTGGTTCCGCGCGAAGTCTCCGGAGTGCCGATGGCGGCGACCCGCGCACTCATAAGACGCGGCGTAAGGCAGTTGCATCTCGTCGCGCTGCCGACATCGAGCCTGCAAGCTGACCTTCTGATCGGCACCAACTCCGTCGCGATTCTAGAAACAAGCGCCGTCAGTCTTGGCGAATTCGGTCCGGCGCCACGATTCACCGCCGCAATCACATCGGGCGCGATAAAAATGAAAGACGCCACCTGTCCGGCGCTGCATGCGGCGTTACAGGCGTCCGAAAAGGGCGTGCCGTTTATGCCTTTGCGCGGACTCATCGGTTCGGATGTGCTGAAATATCGCGACGATTGGAAAATCATCGACAGCCCGTTCGCCGAAGACGATCCGATCGTACTGCTGCCAGCGATCAAACCGGATGTGGCGCTGATCCACGCGCCGATGGCGGATCGCTTCGGCAATGTCTGGATCGGGCGGCAGCGCGAACTGGCAACCATGGCGCACGCCGCAGGCAGAACCGTCGCAACGGTGGAAAAAATCCACGAGGGCAATCTGCTTGACGATCCGACGCTTGCCGCCGGCACGCTGCCGGGTTTCTACGTCGAGAGCGTCGCCCTTGCTGAACGGGGCGCTTGGCCCCTGGGATTGCCGGACTTTTATTCTGCCGATCCGGATCATCTTGCCGAATACGCCCGCTTGGCGGCAACGACAGAAGGCTTCGCCGATTATCTCGAACGGTACGTCCATGAACGCCGCGCCGCGTGAGCGAAATTTTCGTGACGAAGAACTCCTTGCCGACGTCATTGCACGCCTGATCGGCAGCGTGCGCCACGTGGCAGTCGGCAACGCTTCGCCGATCCCGGCGACCGCGGCACTGCTGGCGCGCGAACGCGGTCACGGGCGGCCTTATGTTTCGCTGCTGCAAAGCCGCAAGCACAATTTCTTCACCGATGGGGCGCGCGAACTGTTCGATTGCGCCGGCCAAGGCCGCATTGACGTATTTTTTCTCTCCGGTGGGCAAATCGATGGGCAAGGTAACGTCAATCTTGTGAGCACCGGCGACTACCGGCATCCGAACGTCCGGTTTCCAGGCTCGTTTGGCTCCGCCTATCTCTATTATGTGGTGCCAAAGGTGATCCTTTTCCGTACCGAACATTCACGCCGAACGCTCGTGCCCAAGGTCGATTTCGTCAGCGCGCCCGGCACGAGCAAGGCCAACATCTATCGTTCGGGCGGCCCGGTCGCCTTGGTGACCAACCGTTGTCTGTTCAGCTTCGTCGATGGCCGCTTTGCCCTGACCAGCGTACATCCGGGCCATACGATCGACGAGGTCGCCGAAAACACCGGATTCGATTTCGCGAAGCCGGTCACTGTGCCACAAACACCGGCCCCCTCCTCCGAAACGCTCAAGCTCATGCGCGAGATCGTCGCGCCGCAAGTGGCGGAGGTCTATCCGCAATTCGCTGCGCAGGTTTTCGGTGTCGATCAAGCTGCTTTTGCGCGCTGAGACATCACGCCCTTCCGGTCGTTACACGCGTGGGCTAGTCTGCCGCGCGCGGCCGGCCGGCCGCGCCACATCATAAGAAACGGAAGGAAGAAGTCTGGTGAAAACAGTTGAAGCTGCGGTGATCGGTGTCGGGTGGGTCGGAGGCACGCGCGCGGAAACGCTCGCGCGAACAGCTTTGGTGGACAAATTGCACCTGTGCGAAATCCGCCCGGACCGGCTGGCCGAAGTAAAGGCGCTCTACAAGCCTGCCACTGCGACGCTCGATTACAACGATATCATCAAGAATCCGAATATCTCCGTCGTCTACATTTCGACCACCCCTGAGTCGAACCACTATCCGATCTGCCGTGACTGCTTGAAGTCCGGCAAGAATGTAATGCTGGAAAAGCCGATCGCGCTCGAACTATGGGAAGCCGACGAGCTTATCCAGCTTGCCAAGCGCAATAACCTGAAATTCACCATCGGCTATTCGCAACGCTTCAACCCGAAAATTGCATACGCCAAAAAGAAGATCGTTGACGGCACTCTTGGCAAGGTCGTGTCAGTCCTGGTGAGCCGGCATCTTTCGCGCAGCCTGGGGAAAAAAATCGCGAGCCGCGTTCGCCTCTCTCCTGTCGTGATGGAATCCACTCATGACCTTGATTTTGTGCTCTGGCTTCTGGAGCCGGCCAAGCCGGTCCGCGTTTATTCGCAGGGCGCATACGGTTATATGGAGCCCATCAATGGCTCTCACGATGTGATGTTCACCACCGTAACCATGGACAACGGTGTCGCGGTCATGATTGGCGGCGGCTGGAATCTGCCGCCAAGTTATCCCAATTACTGCGCAACCTGGATCGAAATCACCGGCACCGAGGGCTCGCTGTTTCTTGACGATACCCAGCGCGACAACTGGCTCAACACGCAAAAAGATGGTCAGGTGTTTCCGATGTCGACCATGCCGGGCGAGTGGGTCGATAATGTCTTCGCCGGCGGCATGGGGCCGGAAACGATTCACTTTCTGGAAGCCTGCATCCGCGACACGCCCGTTATGGTCACACCGGAGAGCGCGCGACGCGTGATGGAAACATACAGCGCCGCCGACCTGTCGGCTGATCGCAATGAGCCGGTCGATCTGCCGCTGACAAACGAAACGATTTCGGCCATTGCCGAGTTCAAGCAGAAAATCCGCGCGGGGGTGAACCAATGAGGAAGTCCGCCAAGGGAGTTGGCCTGGCGATCATCGGAGGCGGCCGCGTCGGATTGTTTCGCGGCGAGGTGGCCGCGCGGCATCCAGCGGTCCAGTGGATCGGCCTCGCCGAAAAAAATCCGAACCGCGCCGGCGAAGTCGGTCCGAAGATTGATGCAGACTTTGTGACGCAAAGTCATGTCGAATTGCTGAAGCGGCCGGAGGTGACCGCCGCCATTATCTGCACCGACGAACATCTGCACGTCGATCCGATCATGGCCGCCGTCGAGCGCGGCGTGCCAATGCTGATCGAGAAGCCGCTCGCCACCAATCTTGCAGAATCGGAGCGCGTGCTGAAGGCCATCAAGGCGGCGAAACTGGATGCCGTTGTCGGTTACACGCAGCGATTCCGCCGGCGCTGGCTCGCTGCGAAAGAAAAATGCCGCACCGGCGCGTTGGGCGATGTAACGATGGTGACCTCGCGGGCCTTCATGAATCGCCTGGTGGCGATCGACAATTACAAGCGCACCGACGATCCCGCGACCATCTCACCCATGGTCATTTCCGGCACCCACGCGCTCGACATTTGCATGTGGTGTCTCGAGGGCAAGACGGCGGTCGAATGTTACGCGCGTTCGGTCGACAAGGTGCTGGGCCCGGCATACAAAGGCATCGACGGCACCGCCGGCATGATCAATTTCTCCGACGGCACCATTTATCATCTCAACATGTCCTGGGCGCTGCCGGTAACCTGGCCGGCCGCGGTGTATTCGCTGGAGGTCGGCATTGTCGGGACCACCGGCGTGCTTACGATCGACGACACGCACCGCGACATCGTACTTGCGGTCTCGAAACCGCAGTCGGAGGGCTACAATCCGGACGCGACACGGCTTGTCGATTTCATGGGTAGCTACCCGCCCGGCGACATGGCGCTCGGTGAGCTCCGCGGCCCGATGGCGGAAGAGACCGACTCGTGGCTCAATCGCGTTGCGCTTGGCCTGCCAACGGCGGCCGCAACAGTGGAAGAGGCACACCGAAATCTGATGCTAACCAAAGCGCTCGATCTGTCGGCCAAGCGTAAACAACCCGTGAAACTTCCGCTCGATCCCGACGAAGTCCGCGCTGCCGCTTGACCGGACTATTGCTGCGGTTGCCTGCGCGTTGGCGCAGGCGTTGTACGGGTCGGCGTTGGCGTCGGCGCCGGCGTCGTGGCCGTGGCACTGCTGCCTCCGAACAGGAAGCGTTGCGGATTGTGGGCGAGATCCGTGATTGCCTTGCCAGCGATATCGATTTGCCGTGTCGCGGTAGCGGTCATCCTGTTGACGCCGATCGTGATCTCATCCGTGCGCTTGTCCAGATTGTCGATAAGGGTCCGCGCTGAAGCAGTCGCTTCCTTCGCATTGCTCATCGCTTCGCGGGTGGTATTCATGATCGTGTCGACATTATCGCTATTGCGCGCGAGCGAAGCGCTAAACGTGGCAATATCCGCAATCGCCTGATGCAGCGCTTCCTGGTTGGCGGCAATGACCTCTTCCGCCTTGTTGAGCACCTCACGTGCGGCCTGCATCATGTCCTGACTGGCGCTTGGATCGGCCTTCAAGGTGGGTGGTTCCCCCTCTTCCCGCTCGATCAGCGGCGTGGTCGGCGAGACGCCTTTGAGCGACACCGAGGCAACGCCCGTCAAGCCTGCAAATTCAAGGCCCACGCGCGTGTCGGAACGGATCGGCGTTGCCTTGTTGACCGCCAGCAACGCGATAACTTGCGATGGCTTATCCGGATCGAGTCGCAGATTGGTAACCTCCCCGACGCGGATGCCGTTGAACAGAACGTTGCCGCCCACCTGCAATCCCGACACCGAACTGTCAAAGATCACGCGATACGCGACGGCCTGTTTCTTGCCGGACGAGTGATGCAGCCAGAAGATAAAGCCAAAGGCGCCCGCGACCACGGCGAACGTGAACAATCCGATCAGTGCGTAATGCGCTTTTCTCTCCATCACTCCACTCCGTTATTTCCGAGCCGCGGCTTGCAGGCCTGCCCTAGCGCGCACGCCATGGAAGTAAGCCTTCAGCCATGGATGCTGCGATGCCAGCATCGTATCCATGGTGCCGGCTTCAATGATTTTTCCGTCGCCGAGAACGGCAATCCGGTCGCAGATCGTATGCAAGCTGTCGAGGTCATGGGTTACCATAAATACCGCCATCGACGAAACCTGCTGTAACGTCAGGATTAGCTGATCGAAATCGCCGGCACTGATCGGGTCGAGCCCCGATGTCGGCTCGTCCAGGAAAAGAATTTCCGGATCGAGCGCCAGCGCCCGGGCAAGAGCGACGCGCTTGATCATGCCGCCGGAAAGTTCGGAGGGGAACTTTCGGTATACGTCCGGCTTCAACCCGACCATTTCAAGCTTTGTTATCGCTATTTCGGTCATCAGACGGTCCGAAACATCAAGATACTCTCGGATGGGAAATTCGACATTTTCGCCAACCGTCAGCGAAGAAAACAGCGCGCCTTGCTGGAACAGGATTCCCCAGCGCCGCTCGATCTCCTGCCGTTGCATCTCGCCAGCCTCGTCGAGATTGACGCCGAAAACATTGATTTGCCCTTCCAGTTTCGGCAGCAGGCCAAGGATCGTGCGCGTGAGAACCGACTTGCCCGCGCCCGAAGCGCCGACGAATCCCAGAATCTCTCCGCGATAAACGTCGAGCGTAACGCCATTGAGGATCCGGTGGTCTTTCAGTTCGACAACCAGATCACGCACCTCAATGACGGGATCCTTTGCCATGTCACATTCCGATCGAAGCAAAGAACATGGCGAAAATGCCGTCGAGCACGATCACCAGAAAGATGGATTTGACCACGGAATTGGTTGTTTTCTCGCCGAGCGATTCGGCACTGCCTTGCACCTGTAATCCTTCCACGCAGGCGACGACGCCGATCACCAGCGCCATGAAAGGCGCCTTGATCATTCCTACTTCGAACGTGGTACCCGTAACCGCCTCGCGGAGGCGCGCCAAAAAAACTTCTGGCTGGATGCCCCCATAAAGCCACGACACGAGGCCGCCGCCGTAGAGCGCGGCCATGGATCCGAGGAACGTCAGGATCGGCACCGCAATGACCAGGGCCAGGATGCGCGGCAAAATGAGAACTTCTATTGGATCAAAGCCCATCGTGCGCAGGGCATCGACCTCCTCGCGCATGCGCATCGCTCCGAGTTCGGCGGTGTAGGAACTCCCGGATCGGCCGGCGACCATGATGCAAACAATCAGCACGCCGATTTCGCGCAACACCAAGACGCCGACCATATCGATGACGTAGATGTCGGCCCCAAACTTGCGAAAATGGAAAATGCCCTGCTGCGCGAGAATGGCGCCGATCAATACGGTGATCAGGAGGATGATTGGCACCGCGCGCCAACCAACGCGCTCCAGCTGATGCACCATCGACGTGAAGCGAAAACTTGTCGGCCGCAATGCCACGCGCTTGAGCGCGACGATCAGCGAACCAAGCATTTGCGCCAGCAGCACAAGATCGCCGCCGACCGTTGCCATTGTTCTTCCCACGCTTTCAAGCGTTGCAACGATGCTGTTGGGCGTGCGAGGCGGCGGCGGCAGCGCCTGTGTTCCAGCATGAACTTTTTCGAACAAGCCACGATAATCTTCGCGCAATCCGACGAGACGAGCTTCTCGCCCTTGGCTTATCCAGCTCCGCAGCGTGCGCTCGATGAGCCATGCGCCGTAGGTGTCGAGATAATCAATACGGGCAATGTTGATCGCGATGCTGCGTGCCGTAACGCCCCGCGTGGCAGCGTTCACCTGTGGCTCGATCGCACCGGCATATTCGGCGGTCCATGATCCGGCAGCGCTGAGTTCGACCCAATCACCGCGCGTTTGGCTGCTGAGCAAGATTCCTGCCGTCACGGGCGCTACTCCCTCGTATGCCACACAGCACGGTTTGCCCGCGCTTGACCCTTCGCAGGCTAACGAGCCGAGACAGGACAGGATGCGTTGCGGCGGGACTTTGCGGTCGCGCTACAGAGCCGTCGGCAGGCAGTAGCTACCACTCAAGGCCCGCAACGAGCGCAATCTTCCGCCCCGCCCCTCACACCGCTAATAGTTAACAAATTGGCCGTAATCGTTAAATGTTGTTTACCCTTTTAGGTTAATGATGGGTTAACTATAAATGCGCCCGCTTTGACGGCAATTCGCGATGGACACCCGCAGGAGGCGTGTCAAAAAGCCGCTCAACTTCAGGCCCTGCAAAAGAAGCCTAACAGGCAGAAACACCCACGCAGTTGGCGTTGGCATCGTTCACCGCAAAAAGGCTTTCCACCACGGGCCGTTGCATGTTTTTGATCGGCGGAATCGACAGAACTTCCATATAGACGGTGCCTAGCCCCTGAAGCCCCAACAGCGTGCCGGCACCAAGGCTGAGATCCAGATCGCGGTTCGCGACAAACGGGCCTCGATCGTTGATGGTCACGTTGATCGACCGGTGATTTTTTGGATTTGAGACGCGGATCAAGGTGCCCATCGGCAATGTTTTGTGAGCCGCGTGCCATCCGATTGGATTAAAACTCTTCCCGGTCGAAACGAGCTTGTCCTCCCAGTACATCGAAGCGGTAACCCACTCGCCCGCCTGAATTCGGTCGAAGGTGTTCTCGCTGGAGACACTCAGCACCGGAATTGCGGACAGCGCGGTGCCGCACGCGACGACCAAGCCAAGGTGGGTCAGTGTCCTTTTGACCCACGCGACAATATTTTCTTTCTTTTCGATGAGCGTCATCAATTTGATTCGACAAAGATTTACGCCAATGCCGCATCCACGGCCTCGCACTGATCGAGGGCAAGGCCGCAGACTGAACGGCGATTTATTCGATTTGTTCCGTTGAGCACGACAAATAAGGCAGTTATGTGATGCCGTGACGTTCGGGCCTAGCCGCGCTCACGCAGCCGCTTTATCGACAATTCGTTTGCAAGTTTGTCGAGTTGTGCAAGCAGTTCTGGCGCAAGCGGTAATCCGTTGCGCAGCCGGTCGGCGCGACGCTGTGCGCGTTGCTCGCCTGGCAGCCGAACACTTTGACCGGGCAAAGCTTTTGTATTTCGCAGCTCGCGAATATGCCGGTCGACTTCCGCCTTGAATTGATCGAGCGGCTGAAATCGGCTCGGGTCCAGTGCGACCACAAACTGTCCTGTGTTGGTAATTCTGTCCGGCTCGGCGTTGAAATCAACGCAATCGCGACCAAACAGCGCACCATTGAGAGTGCCGGCAAGCAGGCCAAGTATCAGCGCGAGTCCCGCCCCCTTATAACCGGCCATTGGCAGCAAGAGCGCTTCCGCACTCTTGTGCGGATCGACAATCGCTTCACCGGTCTTTGGATCGATCATCCAGTCGGCCTGCAACGGTTTGTTTTGCAAACGATGATTCTTGATCGTGCCGTATGAAACAATAGAAGTCGCGATGTCGAGCACCACTGGTGCTTCTTTTCCGGCAGGGACCGCGATTGCCAGCGGATTGGTCCCCAACAGCGGCTCGGCACCGCCGGCCAGCGGCATGTGGTTGGCATTGGCCACCGCCGAATAGAGACCCACCATGTCGACCTTGAGCGGCAACGCGGCATAGACACCGGCTGCCCCGGCATGGCCCGACATGCGGCATCCGACCCATGCAACACCGCACTCGCGCGCAAGCTCAATGGCAGTCTGCGCCGCACGCGCCACTACCAGATGTCCCATGCCGTTATCGCCGTCGACGAGCGCGGTGGCCGGCGCAGTCCGGTTGACCGTGATGCTGGGTTTTGGATTGGTCGAGCCGAGCTTCAGCCTCTGCACATATTGCGTCAAACGGAATACACCATGTGCATCGGCGCCGATCAGGTCCGCCTCCAGCATGAGTTCGGCGATTTTGCCGGCGTCATCCTTCGACACGCCGGCCTTGACCATCGCGTCGACGATCAGGCTCGTAACGGCCCCTATTGGGATGCGGGCGGCTTTGGCGTCCTGAACGTTCATGATTTCCCCGACAGCAAAGCTTCAGCACGTGTCCCCAGAATTGTCGCCTTGTCGGCGTCTGAAATCTTTAGTGACCGCACGTGTTTCACACAATCCATCATGCCCATGTCATAAGGATAATCGCTGCCAAGCAGGACGCGATCGGCCCCGACATGCCCGACCATGAATTCCAGAACTGGCGCCGAATGCAGGATCGTATCGTAATAAAAGCGCTTTGCGATATTCGTCGGCTGGCTAGAAATATTCTTTTTTGGCTCGGGGCGCACGCGCCAACCGTGTTCCCACCGCGCCGCCTGATATGGCGTGAATCCGCCACCATGGGCGAGCACGATGGTAAGCTTGGGATGACGATCAAGCACTCCACCGAAATACAGGCACGCCGCACCGATCGTGGTGTCGAGCGGATTCCCGATCAAGTTGTTGAGATAATAAGACTTCATTCGGTCTGCGCCTGCGACATTGTTCGGGTGCACAAACACGAAGGCGCCAAGTTCCGCGGCGGTTGCCCATAGCGGTTCGAAACTCGGATCGTCGAGATTTTTACCCATGATATTGGAGGCAATCATGGTGCCACGCAGGCCGAGCTTGGTCATCGCGCGCCTGAGTTCGTCGGCGGCCTTTTCCGGCGCCTGCATCGGGAGAGTGGCGATCCCCATGAACCGTTGTGGATTTTCTTTGACCAGTTTGGCGATCTGATCATTCTGGATCGCGGCGGTAGCAGTCCCAAGAGCGGCTTCTTGATTGTAGAGATATGTCTGTGGCGTGACTGAGAGCACATGAACGTCAACGCCAGCTTCGTCCATGTCGCGCAAGCGGTGCGCAATATCAAAGCCGCCGCGCGGATAGGGCCGATAGGCGACACCGCCGACATCGAGTGTCGCCGATGCCGCGTCGATCGGCGTGATCGTCACGGGCACCTTGGGAGCTTCCTTGCGCAGCAGCGTGGCGGTTTCTTCGGTCAAAACATGCGTGTGAGTATCAATCGTTCGCGCTTTGCTCATTTCACCACCCGAAACACACCACCCGCGCAGGGCAAGGAGCGCTTGAGTGCCGCAGCTGGCGCGTTGACGCAAGCCCCTGTCCCGGCCTTTCCTTTGCGCTATAAAAGAGGCCTCGCAGGCATTTATCGGATCCCGTCATGACGGCAAGCTCTTCACCGAAACATACGCCGCGCGTCGAGGATGATGCCCTTGTCCGCGGCGCCGGCCGCTTTATGGACGATCCACGCTTGCCCAATACCGCCTACGCCGCCTTCGTGCGGTCACCACATGCTCACGCCCGTGTTGTTTCGGTGAATACGGAGGAGGCCCGCAAGGCGAAGAAGGTGCTGGCTATATTCACCGCCGCGGACATGAAGGCAGCAAATGTCGGCAGCGTGTCGCGACATCCGCCGGTGGCTGGCCGCGGTGGCGCCAAGATGATCATGCCGTTCCGCCCGGCACTGACGGGCGAGAGGGCGATGCATGTCGGCGACCCTGTTGCGATGGTAGTCGCGGAAACACTCGCGGCGGCTCAAGACGCCGCCGAACTCGTACACGTTGTGTATGAGGAATTGCCGGCGGTCATCGACCTGCGCGACGCCATGAAAGAGGGTGGGACGCAGCTTTACCCGGAGGCGCCGGGAAATCTTTGCGTCGACTGGCCCGGCCCCATACCCGACGAGCAGAACGAGCGTGAGGTCGCCGGCATTATTGCCAAGGCGCCGCATGTGGCAAAGGTAAGTGTGACCAACCAGCGCATGGTGGTTGCTTCGATGGAAACGCGAGGCGCTACCGGCCTCTATGACAAGGCCAACGAAAGCTACACGCTTTACGCCTGTTCGCAGAGCGCGGACTCGCTGCGCGCGCTCAATGCCGCTGTCATGGGCGTACCAAATGAGAAGCTGCGCGTGATCACCGAGGATGTCGGCGGCGCCTTCGGGATGAAGACGCCCCCATACCCGGAATATCCGGCGCTCCTTGTGGCGGCCCGCCAACTTGGCCGGCCCGTGCATTGGCAGTCGACGCGCGCGGAAGCCTTCGTCACCGACACGCAGGCACGCGACACCATCACCGAGGCTGAACTCGCGATCGATGAAAAGGGGAAGTTCCTGGCGTTGCGCGTGCGCCACCTGTGCAACCAGGGCGCCTATGTGAGCACGGCCGGCGTCGGCATTAACACCAATAATTTTGCGCGCTGCCTGCCCGGCATGTACCGGATCCCGAAAATCGACGTTTCCGTCGCCTGCTACTTCAGCAACACGATTCCGATCGGTCCCTACCGCGGGGCCGGACGGCCCGAAGCGAACTACGCACTCGAACGCGTGGTTGAGGAGGCCGCACGTGTGACGGGCATCGATCCCGTGAGGTTGCGCAAGAAGAACCTCATTCCGCCGTCGGCAATACCGTTCAAGACTCCGATCAACACCTATGACAGCGGCGATTTTCCCGCAATCATGGACAAGGCGCTGGAGCTCGCAGACTTCGACAATTTCGGCAAGCGCCGCCGTGAATCGGCAAAACGCAAAAAGCTGCGCGGCATAGGCGTGTCGTGCATGCTGGAGCATGCCGGCGCCATGCCGATGGAACAGGCGTCGGTTTCGTTTCCCGGCGGCGAACAACTCATCCTTGGCTGCAACGTGCAATCGACCGGCCAGGGGCACGCCACTGTGTTTCCCCATCTCCTCGCCAGCAAGCTCGGCATCGATGCTGCGAAAATCCAGCATCGTCACGGTGACACCGCACTGGGACTGAGCGGCTTCGCCTCCGTCGGCTCGCGCTCCGCGATGTGCGCCGGCAGTGCGATTGTGCTCACGGCGGGTACCGTGCTGGCGAAGGGCAAAAAAGTGGCTTCAGCACTGCTGGAAGCCTCCGAGACGGACATCCAGTACCGCAACGGGCAATTTGAAGTGGTTGGCACCGACCGCAAAATCTCGCTGTTTGAAACGGCAAAACGCGCGAAGGAGCTTGGCGAAAGCCTCGACGCGAAGGAAAAAACCGAGACGCCGCTGACGTTTCCGAACGGTTGCCATATCGCCGAGGTGGAAATCGATCCCGATACCGGTGCGGTCGATCTCGTTACCTACACCGCGGTCGACGATCCGGGTGTCATGCTCGACGCCAGAATCGTCGAAGGCCAGCTGCAGGGCTCGATTGCGAATGGGCTGGGGCAGGCGTTGACCGAAAACGCAGTCTACGATTCCGGAAGCGGTCAGTTGGTGAGCGGCTCATTCATGGACTACGGCATGCCGCGCGCCCACGATATGCCAGCCGAACTGCGCGAGGCGGTGCATTCTGTCCCGGCGACAAGCAATCCGCTCGGCGTCAAGGGTACCGGCGAAGCGGGAACGACGGCGGCAATTGCCGCCGTGATGAACGCGATTTCCAATGCGATCCCGAATGGCGCCGCCGACCACATGGATATGCCGGCGACGCCCGCCAAGGTGTGGGAGGCGTGCCGGAAGGGGATGGCGAAGTAGGCCTTACGCCTGCGAGACGAACTTCGTGTTCATGTAAGCCTGCAGACCTTCGATGCCGCCTTCAGAACCGTAGCCCGATTCTTTGATGCCGCCGAATGGCGTCTCCGGCGTCGAGATGGCGATGCTGTTGACACCTACCATGCCCGACTGAAGCGCATCGCTGATTGCTGACGCGTTCTTGTCCGACGTGGTGAAGGCATAGGCCGCAAGGCCGAACTGAAGCGAATTGGCGCGTTCCACCACTTCGTCAAAGGTCTTGAATGGCACGATCGGCGCGAGAGGACCGAACGGCTCCTCGGTCATGATCTTGGAATCGTCCGGCACGTCGGTAATGACGGTCGGTTGGAAGAAAAAGCCCTGGTTGCCGTGGCGCGAGCCCCCGGTAGCCACCTTGCCGCCGCGGTCCTTGGCGTCGTTGACGAAAGATTCCATGGCGTCGAGCCGGCGCGGATTGGCGAGCGGGCCCAGGGTAATGCCCTTCTCCATGCCGTCGCCGAGTTTCAGGCCCTTGGCATATTCGGTGAAGCGGGTGACGAACTTTTTGTAGTTATTTTCGTGCACGTAGAAGCGCGTCGGCGAAATACAGACCTGGCCGGCGTTGCGATATTTGAATGCAGCGATGGTATCGGCGGTTTTCTCGGGGTCGGCGTCTTCGAACACCACGACCGGCGAATGGCCGCCAAGTTCCATGGTTGCCCTTTTCATGCCTTTGGCGGCAAGCGCGGCAAGATGCTTGCCGACCGGCACTGAGCCGGTAAAGGAGATTTTCTTGACCGATTTCTTCGGGATCAGGTGCTCGGATACTTCGGCCGGCACTCCAAATACGAGATTGAGCACACCTGCCGGGAGGCCTGCATCGGCGAAACATTTCACCAGTTCGACACAGCCGCCAGGCGTTTCTTCAGAAGCCTTGATGATGATCGAGCAGCCGGCCGCGAGCGCGCCGGCAATTTTCCGTACCGGCGTCAGTGTCGGGAAATTCCACGGCGTGAACGCCGCAACGACGCCGACGGGCTCTTGCAACACGAGTTGACGCACACCCTTCTGGCGGCCGGGCACGACGCGGCCATAAGTGCGACGGCCTTCTTCCGCATACCAGTCGATGATGTCGGCGCTGGTCAGCACTTCCGCCCGCGATTCGACATAGACCTTGCCTTGTTCCTGGGTCATCACCTTTGAAACCTGATCGAAGCGTTCGCGCAGCAGATCGGCCGCCTTGCGCATAATCTTCGAACGGTCGTAGGCGGGGGTTGCTTTCCATGCCGCGAAGCCTTTTTCGGCGGCGGCAAGCGCGGCGTCGAGATCGGATTTGCTCGCGTGCGGCAGGTGCGCAAGCGCCTTGCCGGTCGCTGGATTGATTACGTCCTCGCCCTTGCGGCCTTCGCCGTTGAGCCATTTGCCGTCGATGTAAAGACCCAGCTCTGAATACATAGGAACCTCTTTGTGACCCGGAACAGTTATCGGGTTATGGATTAGCACTTAAGCACACACGCGGCCACCCTGCCGCGCGCGGCATGCGTTATGAGCCGAGATAAGCGCCACCAGAGACGTGAATGGTCTGTCCGGTAACGTACCGGCCACCCGGCCCGCACAAATAGCGCACCATCGCCGCAACGTCCTCGGACTTGCCCCGCTCTCCCGTGATCGTGCCATGAGTCAGATGATGTGCCGGCTGCTGCGCGGCGGCCGGTCGCGTCGTATCGATCGCGCCGGGCACCACGCAATTGGCGGTAATCTTGTCGCTGGCAAGGTCGTGGGCGAGCGCGCGAGAAAACCCGACCAGCGCCGCCTTGGCGGTTATCACGTGGGCGCGATCTTTTGAGCCGATGTGAGCGCTCATTCCCCCGATGTTAATGATACTCCCGCCGTTTTTCTTCAGTGCCGGCAGACACGCATGCACACAGCGAAAGGTGCCATCGAGGATAACATTCATCACCTCGCGCCATTCGGCGTAGCTCATGTCGGCGATAGGTCTTTCGCGGCGGAGCGCGGCATTGTTGACCAGAATATCGATACGGCCGAAGTGCTTGAGCGCAGCCTCGGCGAGCGCGGCAGCTGTCTTCTCATCGCCGATATCGCCAGGAACCACGACCGCCTTGCTGCCAGCCGCTTCGATTTCCCGCACGACGCCATCGGCTTCGGCCCGGTTCGATCGCACGTTCACGATCACCGAAGCGCCGGCTCGTGCGAGCGACAGCGCGATTGCGCGTCCGATGTTTCGTCCGGCGCCGGTGACAATGGCAACCTTCCCGGCGAGTTCTTTACCGTCAGCCATGGCCTGAACTATCCCCGTAAAAACGCCAATTCGATCTTGCCGTCGTAGAGTTTCGCCAGCCGTTTAAGCGCCGAAACAGCACGTTGGTCGTCCCAACCGCCATGGCGGAAATTGAGCGCGAACTTCTCCTCGATGTCGGCGCGCGTGAGCGGCTCCCGCGCTCCGCCGCGAAAATGCGGCTGCCGTTCCTCCACCACGCGTCCGTCGTTGAGAACCGCGCGAATGTGACCCGTGAAATTGTCGGGATAAGGATTGCCCGGGTCGATCACGTAACGAACCTTCGACGAAAGCGCGAGGACATCTTTATCGCGTACTGCCTGCTCGGTGAAGGCATCGAGCCCGACGCCGCCATGCACGTAGCCGGTGGCGAGCAGGAACGGCGTAGCAAACTTCGCGGCAAAGCCATTCGGCGGCCGCTGCTTGTCGGCGAGCGGCTCCCAGAGCCGGTGCACGGTGCCCTCCGCAACCTCGCAGATCAGTTCCTTTACATCGCTCGGCCGGATGCCGCGTGCGGCAAGCCGCTTGGCGCAGTCGATATAAGGATGCGCCATTGTCCCGCACGGATAAGGCTTGAATGCCAATGTCTCGGTCACCCAGCGCGTGCCAAAATCACCGGTGAGCGCATCAAAATTGCCCTGGGTCGTATGCGCAAAGCCGTGGAAAAGCCCGTGCACTCCCTCAAACACCGTACGAGGGCCGAAGAAACCGCCGCGCGCGAGGAGCGCCGCGCGGATGCCCGATTGCGCCGCCCAGCCAGGGTGCAACCGCTTGGTCCAGGCACCCTCGGCGAGATACTCAATGATACCGCCCGCGAAGCTTGCGGCGATGCCAAGTGCATCGACGATCTGCTTGGCGTTGAGCCCGAGCGCGGCACCGACTCCGGCCGCCGCCCCCATCGCGCCGAAAACGGCGGTCGGGTGGAAACCGGCCTTGTGCACTGCCTTGGGCACAACAGTGCTCAGCCGGCACATCACTTCGGTACCGACTGCAATTCCGAGGAGTGCGGCAGCACCTTCCGGCTTGTGGCGTTCGCAGACGGCCAGTACTGCCGGCACGATCACCGCTCCCGCATGCACGGGCCCGCCTTCGAACGTGTCGTCGAAATCCTCACCATGCGCCGCTGTGCCGTTGATGAAAGCGGCGCTCGCGGCGCTTAAGGTGCGCTTGTGCCCGATTGCAGTGCAGGGGCCTTCGTCGTCGCTGCCGGCCAGCGTGCTAACGACGTAGTCTTCGTTGCGTGCGGTGATGCACAGGCCGACCACGTCGATCAGCAGGTCCTCGCATTTGGTGCGGACGGCCGGCGGAAGCCCACCTGGCCTCAGGGTAACGATGCGGTCAGCCAGATGCTCGGCGACCGAGGTCTTTGGTAACTTGGCGTCCATGATTATCAGGTGCGGAAGCGTACGGTGCCGAAGCCGGGGATACGATTGACCGCGGTCACCACTGCAAATGTAATCAGCAGCATGCCAATCCCGATCACCGCGATGGCGCCGAGATCGCCGCTCTCGTTGAGATCGTAGATCAATACCGAGATCACTTTTGTTTCAGAGGTAAACAAAATAATTGCGGCCGACAATTCACGCATGACGCCGACAAAGATGAAGCACCAGGTGGCAATCACGCCGGTACGCAGCAGCGGCGCGGTGATTTCCCATAGCGAACGAAGGCGCGTCGCACCGAGAATCCGGCTGGCGTCTTCCAACTCCGGGTGAATGGTGCGGAACGCGGCTTGCAGTTGCTGATAGGCCGAGGGCAGCGCGATGGTGACGAAAGCAATCAGCAAAATCCACAAGGTGCCGTACAGCACGAAAGGCGGTCGCGTGTAGCTCAGAAACAGGCCGACGCCGAGGACGATACCAGGGATTGCGATCGGGGCGGTGGCAAGGAAGCCGAGGACGCGCCATCCTGCCACGGCCTGGCGCGCGGTCACGTAAGCAATAACCACAGCGATTACCGTGCCGATAGTGGCGGTAGCCGTCCCGAGGATCACGGTATTCTTGAGCGCCAGCGAGGCCGCTGAAAGATCAAACAGCACGAACTGGATATTGTGCAAAGTCGCGTTGTGCCAGGTCAGGAACGTGGTGGCGACCGGCGAGAATGCAGCGTTAAGCAGCGCCGCGTAAGGCAGGAACACCGGCAACATCAGCACAAGCATGCATAAAACGAATGCCACCCAGCGCATGCGGTACAGCGGGATCAAGCGAGGCGCGCCGTACTTTCCGCCGACCACCGAATAACCGCGCCGACCGAGGATCATATGCTCCGCGCGCAAAAGAATGACCGTGAGAACAAGAAGCGGCAACGAGGCAGCGGCGGCAAGTTCGGGCTTGGGAGGGTACTGGAACAGGCTCCAGATCTTGGTGGTCATGGTGTGGAAGCCCGCCGGCAAAGCCAGGATTGCCGGCGAGCCGAACAGCGTCATCGCTTGCAGAAATGCGACCAGCGCGCCGGCGAGCAACGCCGGCAGCACCAGCGGGATAGTGATGCGCCGCGCGGTATACCAGCGTCCGCCGCCGAGGATCGACGATGCATCCTCGAGTTCGCCCGGCGTGCGGTCGAGGGAGTTGGCGACGAGCACGAAGACGTAAGGGAAGGTGTAGCAAGAGATCACGAAAATGATGCCCGGCAGGGTGTAGATATTGAACAGATGTTGATCCTGTTCTGCGCCGGTCAAGCTGCGGAAGATCTTGTTGAGCAGTCCGCTGTTAGGCGCAGCCAGCACCTCCCAGGCAATGGCACCGAGAAATGGCGGCGTTACAAAGGAGGCGGTCACCAGCGCCCGGATCATCGAACCAAACGGCAAATCGGTGCGCGCCACCAGCCAGCCCATGGGCGCCGCCACCGCGCAGCAGATGAAGGCGGAGGACGTCGCTATGATGAAGGTTGTTATCAGCGGTTCGCGAAATGCCGATTCGGTGAACAGCCGATAGAAATTGGCCAGGGTGAGCGAACCCTTGCCGTCCGTGAGGCTGTAAACAAACAGCCACGACAACGGCAGCACGATCAAAATCACCAGTACAGCAGCGACGCCATAGAGTACCGGCTTCGAGACGTCGATCCCGAATGTTCTTGGCGCCGGCGCTGCAGGTATCGCGAGGGTCATCACACCTTGAAGATCTTGCTGTAGTGCTGCTTGATCTCGTCACTCATCTTTTCGACCGCGGCGGGATCGTCCTTCATCGTCTTGATGTCCTTGAACGGCGTGCGGCCCGGCTTGTCCTTGGTCTGCGGATGGACCGAGCGCAGCCCACCGACATCGATGATCAACTGCTGACATTCCGGCGAGAAGCTGTAATTGCAGAACAGCTTGGCGGCGTTCGGATTGGGCGCCGCCTTGAACATGGCGGTCGGCCCAACGATCAGTGGCGAACCTTCCTTGGCATAGACCGGCGCGACCGGTCCGCCCTTCTCGCTGATCTCGAAGATGTTGTACTCGTTGCCGTCGGCCATCACCGCGCGCTCGCCGAGCGCCAGGCGCTTCGGCGGATCGGCCGACGACTGCACCTGCATGATATTCTGCGCCGCCAGTTTCTCGAAGAATTCCCAGCCGAGATCGCGTTGCATCTGATACGTGGCAGTCATAATGGTGCCGCTGTAGCCCGGATGCGCTTTGACGATCTTGCCCTTCCACTTCGGGTCGAGCAGATCGGCAAAGCTCTTCGGCGCCTCTTCCTTTTTCACCAGATTGGTGTTGTAGGCGATGATCGAGACCCAAATCCGGAAGCTCGCGAACATGCCGTCCGGATCCTTGTGCTCGGCCGGATAGAATTTTGCGACGTCCTCGGGCACGTAGGCTTCCAGCAGATTGCCCTTTTTCCAGACGATCGAATGCGCTGCATCGGACGAATTGACGACGTCGCAGGCGTGAATGTTGCTGGCGTATTCCTGACCGATGCGCTGGAACACGCGTTCGGCGCCGGAACGTTCGACCCGCACCGCAACGCCCGGGAATTTGGCTTCGAATGCCTTGGCAATCTTTTCCGCGAGCGGCAGATCGACCGAGGTGTACCAGACTACCTTGCCTTCCTTTTTCGCCGCTTCGATCAGCGCCGGGGTGATCGGGCTGGCCGGCGGCGCGGCCGACATCACCTTGGTCGAAAAAATGGCGCTTGCGGTGAGCGCGCTCGAACCGATCAGCAGGTGACGGCGTGAAAACATCGAGCCTTTCATTGGCGTATCCTCCATCTTTTTTTTCGCCCCCGCGAAATTTTCTTCTTATCCAGCAAGTGCCCGGCAACGCTCGGGCGGCAAGTGCAGCCAAACCGCGCTGCCTTGCGCTATATTCTCGCCCGCCGCGGTGAGCACGCGCAGCTGCGTGCCGTCCTTGGCCTCAACCATATAGTCCCGATTGCCGCCGAGGAAGACCTGCCGCACGACGGTCGCCGGCACGATGTTCTCGCCCTGACGTTGAGCCGCGGAAATAGCGATGTCATGAGGGCGAATCGAGACTGCTGTTGGCGTGCCGGAACTGATTTTTTCGCCGACGCAGCGGAGCGAAGTACCTGCAAAATCAACGCGGGAAGCGTCGAGTCCTTTGCCCTTGATGACATTGCTCGAACCGATGAAGCGCGCGACGAATTCCGAGCGCGGCCGGTCATAGATTTCCTCCGGCGATCCCGACTGCTCGATTTTTCCACCATTCATGACGCAAATCAGATCGGCAGTGGTCATCGCCTCCGACTGGTCGTGAGTGACATAGACTGTCGTATAGCGATAAGCGTCATGCAGACGGCGCACTTCGAAACGCATTTCCTCGCGCAGGTTGGCGTCGAGATTGGAGAGCGGCTCGTCCAAAAGCAGTGTTTCCGGCTCGACAATGAGCGCGCGGGCAAGCGCCACGCGTTGTTGTTGGCCACCTGACAATTCGCCCGGATAACGCTGTGCCAACGGTGCGAGCCGCGTCGTCGCGAGAATGGCGTTCAGTTTCTTGCCGATGGTCTCGCGATCCAATTTTCGCAGCTTCAGCCCGTAGATGATATTCTCAGCCACCGTCATGTGCGGCCAGAGCGCATAACTCTGAAAAATCATCGACATGTTGCGCCGTTCGGGCGGCAGCGTGTGTGCCGGCGAAGACACCAATTTTTCACCCACACGGATTTCACCCTCGCTCGGCTCGATAAACCCGGCGATCAGCCGCAGCGTTGTTGTCTTGCCGCAGCCGGACGGACCCAAGAGGCAAACCAGATGACCATGCTCGATGGTAAGCGATATATCGTCGACCACCGCGACGGTGCCATATCGCTTGGTCAGATCTCGCAACTCGACAGACGCCACGCGCTTCCTCCCCTACGCCCCGCCGCTTATCGCGGCTGTATCATTTGGCACGTTTAGAACAAACACCGCAGGCGTTTTTCCCTTCTCCGCCCGCCCCACCAAAACCTAGGACCCGGTAAATGCCGGCCTTCGCTTCTCCATAAACGCCTTGCGGCCTTCCTTGTAGTCGTTACTGGCAAAGCACGCTTGCACGAGATCATCGCACTTCTTCAAATCACGTTTGCTTTCGTCGGTGACCGCCTGGCCCACAATATATTTAACGGAGTCGACGGTGAGCGGCGCGTTGGCCGCGATCGTCTCGGCGTAGTCCTTGACGTAGCTCTCGAGCTCCGAATCCGCGAGCACACGGTTGACCAGGCCCATCATCTGGGCCTCGGCAGCGGTGAATTGCCGGGCGGTGAAGAAAATCTCCTTGGCGAAGGATGGACCGACAAGGTCGACAAGCTTCTTAAGGCCGTCAAAGCGGTAACCGAGACCGAGCTTCGCGGCCGGCACGCCAAATTTCGAGCCTTCAGTGCAAACGCGCATGTCGCAGCAAAGAGCGAGCCCAACTCCGCCGCCGATGCAATAGCCGCGGATCATGGCGATCGTCGGCTTGGGAAATGTGTAGAAGGCACTGTTTGCGCGATCGACCGCGGCGTTGTAGCGGTCGACGCCTTCCTGGGTTGAGCGCTCCTTTTCGAATTTGGAGATATCAGCACCCGATATGAAGGCCTTGCCGCCGGCGCCGGTAACAACGACGACGCGGATGTCCCTGTCGTTCTTGAAGTCCTCGAGAAAGCCTGACGCCGCCTCCCACATTTCCAGTGAAACGGCATTGTGGCGCTCTGGATTGTTGAAGGTCAGATACCCGACCTTACCCTCCTTGCGCGAAAGCATCTTGTCGGTCTGCGACATCCCGTACACTCCTTAAATCGCCTTGGCGGCGCGCAGTTCCGCGATATCCTTATCGGCGAAACCGAATTCCTTGAGCACCTCGTCGGTATGTTCGCCGAGATTGGGCGGCCGCACAGCAATCTTGCTTGGTGTGCGCGACAATCTGAACGGCTGGCCGACGAGCCCGAGCCGGCTGCCGTCCGAACGAGCCGATTCCTGCGCGATGCCGAGATGTTTGACCTGCGGATCGGCGAACACCTGATCGATTGAATAGATCGGGCCGCACGGCACGCCAACCTTGTTGAAAATATCGACCCACTCGGCGCTGGATTTCGTCGCCGTCACCTTGTCGATTTCGGCGTTGAGGGCGTCGCGGTTTTGTAACCGCAACTTGCCGGTTTTGTAATCCGGGGACGTCACCCACTCCGTATGGTCGACCGCACTGCAGAAACGCTCCCAGATCACCGCACCGGCAACCGCGATATTCAAATATCCGTCCTTGGTCTTGAATACGCCCGTCGGAATCGAGGTCGGGTGATTGTTGCCGGCCTGCTTCGATACCACGCCTTCTGTCAGGAAACGCGAGGCCTGGAAGTCGAGCATAAAAATCTGTGCCTGCAACAGCGAAGTTGAAACCCACTGACCTTCGCCGGAGCTCTCGCGTTCAAGCAACGCCGTCAGAATACCGAGCGCGCAAAATAATCCGGCGGTGAGATCGGCAACCGGAATGCCGACCCGCATCGGTCCGCCCCCCGGCGCGCCGGTGACCGACATAAGCCCGCCCATGCCTTGCGCGATCTGGTCGAAACCCGGCCGTTTGGCGTAAGGCCCGTCCTGGCCAAAACCGGAAATGCTGGCGAGGATGATGCGTTTGTTGACCTTCTTGAGCGACTCATAGTCGATGCCCAGGCGGTCCTTCACGTCGGGACGAAAGTTCTCGACCACCACGTCGGCTTTCTCGACCATACGTTTGAACGCCGCGATACCCTGCGGCGACTTCAGGTCGAGCGTCATGCCCCGCTTGTTGCGCTGAAGATTCTGGAAGTCCGAGCCTTCGCGCGGACCGCCCGGACCCTCGCCGTCGACCAGATGCGGCGGCGTCTCGATTTTGATGATATTGGCGCCCCAATCGCCGAGCTGACGGACGCATGTAGGACCCGAGCGAACGCGCGTGAGATCGAGGACCGTAAAGCGGGAAAGGGCTTGGGAGGCCCTGGAAAAGGGCATTTCAACGACTCCAGAGTGTTATTTCGTGCCGAAACCGGATTTTCGGGGCCGACATTCCCCGATCTTCCCCGCCTTGTCCATCAGGGGAAAAAGGCCGCCCGCGACCACTTTATTCATCATTAGGTGAAATAAGGAACGTCCGCGCCTTGAAAAGGACACCGCCGGCTGTCATATGACCGGCAACGGATGAAAGACCCGATCCCGGGTTTGCGGGCTGCGTGCACGAAACTCATTAAGACGAATTTCGCCCCGCCTCTTCCGTTTCTCCAAAAACCGACAACCCTGGCCACGCGGGATGTCTATTAAGAACCCGCGACTCCGCCGGCGGTAAAGCACGGCCGTTTCGCCGTACAAGAAAGAGACTCTTTGAATTCATTTAACGAGTTCGGCCTCGCAGCGCCGATCCTTCGGGCCCTCGCCGAAGAGAACTACATCACGCCAACTCCGATTCAAGCTCAGACCATCCCTCTTGCGTGCCAGGCACGTGATGTCATCGGCATCGCGCAAACAGGCACCGGCAAGACCGCGGCATTTGCTCTGCCCATCCTGAATCACCTCTTTAACAAGCGTCTGCGCCCCGCGCAGAGATCCTGTCGCGTTCTGGTGCTTTCTCCCACACGTGAATTGTCTGGACAGATCGCCGACAGCTTCCGCGCCTATGGCCGCCACATTCGTCCACTGGAGATCGCACTGGCGATCGGCGGCGTGCCGATTAACCGTCAGATCCGCGCACTTTCTCGCGGCGCCGAAGTTCTCGTGGCAACGCCTGGTCGCTTGCTCGATCTGGTCAATCAACGCGCGCTGCGCCTCGACCAAATTGAAGTGCTGGTGCTGGACGAAGCCGACCGCATGCTCGACATGGGCTTTATCCACGACATCAAGAAAATTGTCTCCATGCTGCCGAAAGCGCGGCAGACGCTGTTCTTCTCGGCCACCATGCCGCAGCAAATCGTGCAGCTCGCCGCGCATATGCTCCGCGATCCGGCACGCGTGTCGGTAACGCCGCAGGCCACCACCGCGGACCGCGTTGATCAGCGCGTGATCCTGACCGAGAAAGCGTCGAAGCCCGCCTTATTGGCCGAAGTTCTCAAGGGTGAAAATGTCGACCGCGTGCTGGTTTTTACCCGCACCAAACACGGCGCCGACAAGGTGGTACGCGCCCTCAACAAGGGCGGCATCGCGGCCGAAGCCATTCACGGAAACAAGTCGCAGAATCAGCGCGAGCGCGTGCTCGCCGCCTTCCGCAGCGGCAAACTCCGTACGCTCATTGCCACCGATATTGCCGCCCGAGGCATCGATGTCGACGGCGTGAGCCACGTGGTAAACTATGATCTTCCGAATATTCCCGAGAGCTATGTCCATCGCATCGGACGCACCGCGCGTGCCGGCGCCGAAGGAGTGGCAATCTCGTTCTGCGATCATGAAGAGCGGTCTTACCTCCGCGACATCGAACGGCTGATCCGCATAACGATCCCAGCGACCGACCGTCGTACCGGAAAGCAGCCTGCGACGGCGCATGCGGCCCCTTACCACACCCCGGACCGCAAGAATGGCCGGGCGCATCATCGGGGAAGCCATAAACCGCGGCGCCACAATGGCGGGAATAACCAGCACAATGTCCCGGCGCAGCCTCCGCATCGGAAGTCTGGGAAGGGCGAGCCAAACGGACTTCGAAATGTTACATTCCTGCAGCGCCCGAATGGGTCACGCCGCGATGCGCACCGGGTAAAAGGCTAATTGGAGACGACTGGATGGCGAAAGAAGAACTGCTGGAGTTCGACGGTACGGTCACCGAAGTTCTCCCGGATGGCAATTTCCGGGTGAAACTCGACAACGAGCACGAAGTCCTCGCCTACACCGCGGGCAAGATGCGCAAGTTTCGGATCCGCACTGGCGTCGGCGATCGTGTCATCGTGGAGATGTCGCCTTACGACTTGCAGCGAGGACGGATCAGTTTCCGTCACAAAGGCGACGCGCCCTCTCCCGCTCCGCAGCAGCGCCGGCCGAATTTCCGCGGCAGACGTTGATTATCAGACCGGATTGGACGGACAGGCGTTCGGGGGCGCATGTTTGATTGGAGTCCCAGACGCGCGATGATCCCCTCCTCCGCTTTGCGTTTAGCGCTGGCGATCGCTTTCGTCAGCACTGTTGGTATCGCGAACGCGCAAGACAAGGCCGGTGACACCGGCACCCGCAGCGATCAGCACCAGAACAGCAAAGGCGTGCTGCGGCTGCTGCCAGCCGATGCCGTTACCGAACATTCAATAGATACACCGCGCGGCAAACTTGCCTACACGGCAACAGCCGGCACGCTCGCCTTCTACGACCAATCGGGCGATCAAAGCGCATCGGTGTTCTACACTGCTTATGTCGCAAAGGATGCCCCAACGAACCGCCCCCTGACATTCGTGTTCAACGGCGGACCTGGCGCGGCGTCCGCCTTTCTGCATCTCGGTCTGGTCGGCCCGCGCATTCTCGATTTCGGGCCGGATGGCCATGATGCGACGCGTGCAAGCCTGCGCGACAACCCTGATACCTGGCTTGCTTTCACCGATCTGGTGCTCATTGACCCGATAGGCACCGGCTGGAGCCGCGCGGCCAAACCGGATGACAGCAAGAATTTCTGGAGCGTGCGCAGTGATGCGGACGCTATGGCCAAGGCGATCGCGCTCTTTATTGCCAAGAACAATCGCGCTGCTTCGCCGAAATATCTTTTTGGCGAAAGCTATGGCGGCTTCCGCGCCGCCAAAGTTGCGCGCGCGCTGCAGAGCGACCAAGGCATCACGATTTCCGGCATTATCATGCTATCGCCGCTCCTGGAGGGCTGGCTCACTTTCGGCGACGACCAATCCGCTCTGCACGCGGCATTGCAATTGCCGTCGCTCGCGGCGGCGGAGCTTGAACGCAAAAATGCCTTTAGCCCCGATGCGCTTGCAGCGGCCGAAAAATTCGCGATGACGGACTACCTGGTGGCTCTGGCCGGCGCACCGCCAAAAGGTGAAACCGCAAAGGCGTTTTATGAACGCGTCGCAAAAATGTCCGGCCTGCCTTTGGAGGCAGTGACACAAGCGCAAGGCTTTGCCGCAAACGCCTATGTGAAAACATTGCGTTCCGGCGATAACAAAATCGTCAGCCACTATGACGCGACCTTCGCTGCAGACGATCCCTATCCCGAGCGCCGTTCGTCGCGCGCGCCGGATCCCATCCTCGATGCGTTGTCACGCGCCTACGGTGGCGCCATGGCCTCCTACGCTCGCAACGAGCTCGGATTCAAGACGGAGATGACCTATTCGCTTCTCGCAGGCGACGTCACCAACCGCTGGGATTGGCAGGGCGGCCGCGCACAGGCCAGCGCAGATGATGATTTGCGTGTGCTGCTCGCCTATGGTCCGTCGTTTCGCTTGATGATCGCCCACGGCTATTCGGACATGATCACGCCCTACGCCATGACCCGCTATATCCTCGACCACATGCCCGCATTCAATCCGGCCGGCCGGGCCCAACTCAAGCTCTATCGCGGCGGACACATGCTTTACCTTGATCCAAAATCGCGCCAGGCATTCAGTGCGGACGCCGCGGCGTTCTATCGCGCCGGAGAGTGAGAGCGTCAGGCCGCCCGGCCACCGTCAAATTCGAGCACGTCGAAACCGACGTGCCGGTCGACAACATAGATCAGCCCTCGCCGGTCGAGCACAACATCGTTGCTTTGTGGCGCTGGACGTCCGCCCGCGGGCTCGGGGATAAAATAACCGACTTCTCGCGGGGCCGAGGGATCGGCAACGTCGATTACACGCAGGCCCGCGGCAAACCACACGGCAAACACCAGGGTACCGGCCATCCGCTCGTGGAATTGATGCGCGCCAAAACGCGCGCCGGGCGTGCGGGCAAACGGCGAATCAAGCTCGCTTACCTCAAACAGCGAAACCGGCTTCACCTTCGCATAATCGCTGACATCAAAAATCGACATGCCGGCGTGCGGCCGCCCGCGCCGCGCCCGCTCTTCGTCAGCGCTCTGGGCCTGGTCCTCTTCATCGATAGCAATCGCGATGCGCTTGCCGCCGAGCTTGATAGGCACAGGCATCACCGTGTGGGTCGGCTCGGGGAACGGCGGATGATAGTTGTAAGACGCCACCGTTTTGGGTTTCTTCAAGTCGGCTACGTCAACGATACGGAAGCCCCCATGCCAGCAGCTTGCCCACATTTCGTCACCGAAACGCAAGGCGTGATGCAGCCGGTGCCGCTTGCCGGACCAGGTGGGTTTTTCTCCACCGGCAACGTTTTGCCCCGGCATCCACCAGCGCGACACTTCATCGGGATTTCTCGGATTACGTAGATCGTAGATCACGAGAATATTGCCGACGAAGCCTTCCATTTCGGTGGAGATATAGGCGTAACGTTCATCCATATCGAAACGATGGACCCCGATGCCGCCGGTCAGCTGATGGTGGATTAGTTTTGGCGCCGCAGGATTGGCCACGTCATAAATGCGAAAGCCGCCATTGCGATATAGCTGCCTTTCCGCCGCCTCGATCTCAATGAGATCTCCCTCGGTAACATTGAGTTTCAGTGCCAACTCGGCGCGGTTTGGCTCGCGGCCCAGTGTTTCGTGCAGTTCGCGCCGCACGCCCGGCAATTGTTCGGCGCGCCGGCCGACCGGCGTGGGATTGCGCTCGTGGTTCACCACCATCAGGTCGCCGGCAACGCGAACCTTGTGGCTGTGCGATGTGGGATCATCGAGCTTAACGGTCGCGATAAGAGTGGGGTTTTTCGGGTCGGAAATATCGACGATCGAGGTCCCGAGGTTCTGCTTGTTCGGGATGTGCCCGACATAGGCATAGTGGCCCGCGACAGTCACCTGTCCTGCCCCCGGCAAATCAAGGTGGCCAAGCCGCCGCATATTGCGGGCCAGCGCGCCGTCCGGCCGATCGACCTTGTTCATTTGCTATTTATCCAGTGTGGCGCCGGAAGCTTTCACGATCGCCGTCCATTTCGGGATTTCGCTTTTGATATAGGTCTGAAATTCCTGCGGCGTATCGCCGACGATATCAACACCGAGCTTGCTGAGCGAGGACTGGACACCGGGATCATGGAGAGCCTTGACCGCCGCCTTGTGCAGGATTGCGATTGCTTGGGGCGGCGTTCCGGTTGGTGCGACCAATCCATGCCACGTGCTTGCATCGAAACCTTTAAGGCCGGCTTCGTCCATCGTTGGCAGGTCAGGCAAGGCTTCGGTGCGTTTGAGCGTCGTCACAGCTAATGCGCGCACGCGCCCGCCCTCGATGTGGCCGATCACGGAAGCGGCGGTGGCAAACATCATCTGATCATGGCCGGCGATAACATCCTGTAGTGCGGGCGCCGCGCCCTTGTAGGGCACGTGCACAATGTTGATTTTTGCCTCGGACTTGAACAATTCGCCCGCAAGGTGCGCGGCTGCTCCATACCCCGAGGATGCGAAATTGATTTTACCCGGCTGCGTCTGCGCCAGCGCGATCAGTTCTTTCAGAGAGCGCGCCGGGACGTCGGGGTTGACCACGAGGATATTGGCCTGCGTGCCGATCAGGGTGATCGGCACGAAGTCTTTTTCAGGGCTATAGTTGATGTGCTTGTATAGGCTTTCGTTGGTCGCGAGAATGCTGTTGTTGCCCATCAGCAGTGTGTAGCCATCCGGTGCCGCACGGGCGACGCTTTCCGCCGCGATGTTGCCGCCGGCTCCGGGGCGGTTCTCGATCACAAATGGCACGCCGAGCAGCTGCTCCATTTTCTTGCCGACAATGCGTGCAAGAACATCGCTCGGTCCGCCAGGCGGGAACGCCACGACCAGCATGATCGGACGGGTCGGGTAATCGGCAGCGCTCACAGGCGCGCCGATCAAAAAAAGCACCGCGACAGCGGACAACAGCGTCCGAATGCAAATTGACAAAAGGAGCATGGGAAATTTTTGCTCCGGGACTGGCATGCAGTGGCGACCCTGCATCCAATTACTCTAGAATGACGGGACGCCGGATGACGAGCACTTTCGCCGCGTCACCGTTTGATATCGGTCCGCAGTTTCGCTGCTTCAGCCCAAGTAGCCGCAATCGGCGTATTGAGAGTTTTCCAAATAAAAACCCCGGCGATTGAGCCGGGGTTTCTAACTCTTGGTCGCACTTACAGCTTCTAGAACCTGTAGTTCACGCCCACAAGCACATCCGACACATTGGCCTTTGCACTAAAGGTATCGCAAACTCCAAGGCCGCAGACTTGAAACGCATTACTACGTGTGCCGAACCCCATGTAGTTGTACTCGAGAAACACAGACCAGTGAGGCACGAACATCCATTCGGCACCGCCGCCAACCGTCCAACCGGTGTTGCTGTTGCCGGAAACCGAGCCAACTGCCCCGGCGGGAGTGAAAGCCGTTGCTTGCGCCCGCGCCCACGCCGCGCCGCCCTGCACGTAGAACAACAGGTTCGGCTGTATGAGGTAGCCGCCACGCGCTGTTAACGTGTCGAACCAATTTACTTTGGTGTCGACGGTACCGGTGCCGGCAAATGTCCTCGGGTCGGCAAATGTTCTGCTGCCGCTGATGCTCGTCCCGTCGAACATGTTGCGAATGCCAACGACCCAAGCGCCCATCTGGTAGTCACAACCAATCTGGCCGCCGCCGGCAAAGCCGGTATCCGAGCTGCGCGAAATGCTGCCGCCAGTGGTAACGTTGTCGACGTCCGCATGCGCCCAAGCTGCGCCGACGTTGGCGCCGAGATAGCACCCGGTCCAAACGTATGGCGGCGGTGCCGGCGGCACGTAAGCAGGAGCTTTTCTTGGCAGGTCAGCGGCCGACGCCTGACTTGCAGCCAGGCCAACTGTCAGTGCCGCAAAGAGCGCTAATCTCGTTCGGAGCATTACGTCCCCCAATCCAACTGATTTCGTAGGTTCATGTGAACGGTGAGATCGTTCGTTAGCCAACAAATAAGTACCAGACTGTGGCAGGCGCCCTATCCACTTACCGCGTCGAGAGCTTTTTATGGCTTTTTATGTCATTTGCTGAATGATGTTGCTCAACGGCAACGTAAACGGAGGATAAGAATACCGTTTCCCATCGCCTGATTCTGTCGACAAACCGGCGATGCGTCGCCGGAAGGAGATCGGTTTTATTGCCGACGGAGATTTTCACCAGCCGCGCCGCCGCAGATGGCGCGATAGGTGGTCGCCGCCACTGAATCTGGGTAGCCGTCGTCGATGTATGCCCGGTCCTCTTTCACAAGATATAGAAACGGTCTCTCTTCTGCTTCTTCACCCGAAGCCTTTTTAGATTTGACGTAACCACATATCGTGTCGGCCGGCTGTCCAAATGTATCTTTTCTGGTGGCCCGCTTCATGTCGCCAAACTTGGCGGATGCCGGATTTTCAATTTTCGCAGCGACTGCAATCTTTGCTTTGTTCAGAATGTCATCGGGTGTCTCGGGGGACTGACGAGGCGCCGGAGCCTCGCGCGCCGTGGTGGTCGGAGAGTTTGCTTCTTTTTCGACTGAATGGACCGCGTTATCCGGTTCTGCAGCCGCCGGCATTGGCGCGGGCGCGGACGGTGTGAACTTCACTTTTGTTGTTGCAGAACCGGGTTTGAATGACGCTGGCCTTGTTTGGATCGGCGCGCTCGCGGCGGTTCTCGAGAAACAACCGTTCGAGATACACTCTTTCGACATCGCATGCGGCGAAATCGGGCAGCAGCCGATCAAGGTTGCGGCCAGCGTACCGATGAGCAACGTTCTTACACAATTGCCTCGCAAGGGGCAGAAACGCGCTCGCGTTTTCTGCAGGGCGATGTTTGAAATCGCCGCAACTGATGTAAATGACCAATGATGCATGCCGTGGCAATTTGATACCGTCGAGAAGAGCGACGCATTGTTGGCTATCTTCGTGGCCGCGGTCCGACTGAAATGAGAACTTAGCGGACCAGCACTGTGATCATTCGTGGACGATTTGAAGACGTGCGCGTTCGCTCACACAGCCGGCTACCACAACAGTAAAAATTTTTTTGCCGCGATTGCCTGATCAGCGACGCAGGGGCGCGTGCGCCGGAATTAATGAGGCCGGCAAAATTGTGCTTGATCAACAGCGCACGTAGTGGCGACGATGATGCCGCCAATAATAGCACCAGCCCGGTCTCGTAGCGTCGGCGATAATCGCACCAGCCGCAGCACCAATCAGTCCGCCCGCAAGCGCGGCGCCCGCCGTGCCGCCGGCCAGACCACCGATGAGCGCACCGCTGCCACCGCCGATCAATGCGCCGCCCAGAACCCGATCTTGTCGACTGTTCGCACATCCGGCGAGCGTCAATGCCATCACTATCGCGACCAAGGTTGTGCGCATCCGCATCTCCATTCGGTGTAAACGATGCCTGCCTGCAGAATTAACGTAATCTGATCCGGCTTGGAGGCAGAGACATACCGTTTCCGCCTGGACACACACGACGCTTGTTCGTCGTGGCAATCCGGTCACAAGACTAAATTGGCGCGATTAGTTTATGCCGGTCGTGAGTGGACGTAGCGTCCGTCAATATCTGGTCCGGCCGTGACCTTCACTGATCGCCGCCAAGCCTGCCGCTGATATCTCGCAAGATTTGGAAGCGGATGTTCGGGTCGGGATCGGAGCCGAGGTAAACGTCGCCGAAGTACAGAGGCGGGCCGGGAACAAGTTTGTAACCCCGGCCATGCACGGGTGTGGACGCTGACGTTGAGGAGTCCTCGACTTTTTTGTGCTTGCGCGTCTTCGAAGCATCAGCCGTTGATGCGAGCGCAAAAACAGCGATTACACCGGCGGCAAGGATATTGAACAGACGTGGCGACATGGCGCAATCCTGACGCTTCGACCTCTCTCTGACGATTTCCTGGGTCGGTATCGGTGATAACACCGGGCCACCTGTCGGCATTCCTGCCGGACTGGACCAACAATTTGGCCAAAAGAATGCCACTTGCTCGCTGCCCTCCCGCCTTCCTCTTGTCACACCATGGTGGCCTGTTTTGGCGGCCGCGGCAAAGTCGGCTGCTCTCTCAACGTGGTTGATGTCGGAGCGTCAATGGATTCCTCACAGGGCCTGCTCAGCGAGCGATGCCATAAGACCGATATCGCCTCCCTTGTGCCGGAGCCGACAGCCAGTTGGCCGGCCGGATCAACGCGCGATCCGGATGACGAAATGTCGTCTCAGCTTGTCGACGTTACAGCTGAGGAAACCTGCCCAACCAATGCCCCTCAAATGCCCTCAGAAGATGAGGCATTAACGCCCGTTTCGCCGACCGCAAAAGCGCCATCGAAAACAGCTTTTGTGCTCATGAGCGAGCTTGAGGCTCTTGCCGGCGATTTGGCCGCCAAGGAACGCAATGCCGCATCCGATCCGCACATCGAGAATGTTCGGGAAGGCTCTGACTTTTCCGCTGGGCCGCAGGTCAGCGAGCCGTCGATCCAAGTAACGCCTCGGGCTACCGGCTTCGACGGTGATCTTTTCGCGATCGACAGGCCTTCGATTGGCCGGCGAACCACTGCAACCTTGGTCAGCTTTTTGCTGGTGGCTCTGATTGGTGTTGCAGGCACGTTCGCTTGGCAGTCTCATCGGGTTTCGTCCGCAACACCGTCCCATGAGGCCGATATCGCAGCCGAACAGCCGCGCGCTACTCCTGCCGCTCCGGTGCCCGCATCAGGCGCGGCGCTTCCACAATCAGGGTCTGCTCCACAAACTGCACTCGCGCCTGGCGCGACCGCACAATCATCTCCCGAGCTGCTGAAACAGCTCGAGGCGATGGCGCAAGACCTCGCTTCCGTGCGGCGCGGGGTGGAGCAACTGGCCGCGAAGCAAGAGCAGCTTGCCGCCGCACAACAACGGCTCGAGCAGCTGGCTGCCAAGCGAGAACAGACGGCCCAAAATGCCGCCAAACCGCAACCACGCGAGCACGCCATCCGGCAAAAGATGCCACCTGCACCTCAATCGCGGGCGGCTCTCATCCCGCCACGCCCGTCGCCCGACCCCCCGGCGCAACTATCGTCGGCGCCGCCGCCTCGATCCGAGTCTCATCCGCTTCCACCTTTGCCCGTGCCTCCATGAGGCGCCTCTTGATAGGTGCAGCGGCCATCACCGCATGCGCGGACTCTCGAGAATAAAAAATTCGAGGACGAGCATGACTGCTCGTCCTCGATGACTTGTTATTGTCGGCTCCGGCGTTACCGGTTGGTTATTGTCGGCTCAGGCGTTACCGGTTGGCAGGACGACAAACCGTGTCGCATCACCGGACTTAATGCGCATCAGAACGCTGTTTTTGTTTGCCGTGCGCGCGTCGGTGAGTGCCTTCTTCACGTCGGCCGGTGTCGAAACAACCGAGCCCGCCACGTCGAGGATCACATCGCCAGCCTTCACGCCGCGTTCAGCGGCCGGTCCGTCCGGCCTGACTTCGGCGACGACGACACCCGTGGAACCAGCTCCGGCCACGCTCGATGCCGGCGCCAAGGTTAAGCCGAGCGGCGCCTTGTCGGCTTTCTTCTGCTCGGCCGGACCAGCCTGCGCCTGGCGCTCTTTAGGCAACTCGCCGAGCGTCACAGACACCGACTGTTCCTTACCCTTGCGAATGACGGCGAGCTTGACGGTCGACTGCGGCGCCATCGATCCGATCGCACGCACCAGTTCATGCGCGTCTTTTACTGGCTGGCCATTGACGCCAGTGATGACGTCACCAGAGGCTATGTTTGCCTTGGCGGCCGGGCTGTTGGCCTGCACCTCAGCGACGAGTGCGCCTTCCGGCTTCTTCAAGCCGAGCGCTTCGGTCATCTCTTCAGTGACCGGCTGAATCTGCACGCCGATCCATCCGCGAGTGACTGCACCTTTGTCGCGAAGTTGGGCGACGACAGTCTTCACCGTCTCGGCAGGAATTGCGAAGGCGATGCCGACCGATCCGCCCGACGGAGAGAAGATCGCGGTATTCACGCCAATAACATTGCCATTCACATCGAAACTCGGACCACCCGAATTGCCGCGATTAACCGGCGCATCGATCTGAATGAAATCGTCGTAGGGGCCTGCCCCGATATCACGGCCGCGCGCCGAGACGATTCCCGCGGTGACCGAGCCGTCAAGACCAAAGGGATTCCCCACGGCAACAACCCAGTCGCCGATTCGCGGCGCTTGCTCCGCCAGCTTCACAAATGGAAAGTCATTGCGGCCTTCGACCTTGATGAGCGCGAGGTCAGTCTTCGGATCTGTGCCAATCACCTTGGCCGTATAGGTCTTCCCATTATCGGTTTTGACTTCGACCTCTTCGGCCTTTTCGACGACGTGGTTATTGGTGATCGCGTAGCCGTCGGCGGTAATGAAGAAGCCTGAGCCCTGGCCCATAGTGAAATTGCGTTTCGGTTGCGACGGTTTGTCACCGCGCGGCAGGCCAAACTGGCGGAAAAAGCGATCCTCCGGGAAGCCTGGCTCGGCGCCTGCGCCACGATCAGCATCGAAACCCGTCGTTTCGGAGCTTTCGTGCATTTTGACGCGCACGGAGATGACCGCGGGCTTCACCTTTTCGACGAGATCACCGAAGCCGACGGGACGTTGTGCGGTCTCCGCAATCGCAGCGCCGATAGTGGGAAGCACACCGCGAGCATCTGTACCGACGATGAGCGCGGTCGCGCCGAGTCCGGCGACTGTCGCGAGCAGGACAAGACGGCGGGCTGACAAAATCGCGCGCCGAGGCGAATGTGTGGACGTAAGCATTTCTGACCCTCCATGAACAAATTGCCGGCGACACCCGCGCCGCGCCGGCCGTCTCAATGGAAAGTTTCGGATTACGCCGACGTTTCGGGGAAATTAATGTTTGGTAATCGGCCGGACGGGTCAGGATTCTTTCGTCCACTCACGCCAATGTGTCGGACGCAAATCAACCCACCTGTTCATTCCAGCCTTTATCCATCCGCCAAGAACTCGTCGGCAAGGAAAAATCGTTGTGTGAACGCCGCTTTCATCGATAACTGCCAATTCGAGGTCGCGGTCGAATGGCGCAGTAGAAATCGGAAGCCACATGAGACGCTCACAAAAATGCGTACGGCGATATTTTTGCGGTCATACCCTCGACCCGCGGCATGGGTGATGCAGGCAT
Source organism: Pseudolabrys sp. (assembly GCA_035626335.1). Classification (GTDB taxonomy): domain Bacteria; phylum Pseudomonadota; class Alphaproteobacteria; order Rhizobiales; family Xanthobacteraceae; genus Pseudolabrys. The sequence continues at coordinate 183,065 of DASPNW010000032.1, read as the reverse complement.
CAGCCGCAGCGAGCGCGCGTCTCAATGAATAAATCCGCATTACGCGGATCTTTCGACGAAATTAATGTTCGGTAACTGAAGTCTTGCACGGGCAATAAGCCCCAAGGGTTCGGCTAATTCAACGCAAAGGAGAGCTTGGCAACAAAGGTGGCGTTGCACCAACGCGAGGTCAGTCCTTCGGGATTCGTCGCGGGATCGACTGTCCCGCCAGGGCGTGCGTTTGGGTCGCCGGTCAGAACAAAGCAATTTTCCTTCGAGAGATTGGTGTCGTAGTAGCGCAGGTCGAGATTGAAGACCTTGCGGGTGAAAGTCACGCCGGCTTGCCAATTCAGGTAGGCAGGCAGCGGAAAACCGCCGAGCTCTTGCGACTGATTGCCGAACCAGGAATACCCGGCACCACCGGTGAACGACACGCTGATATCCGCTGGAAGCAGTCGACTGGGCACGTCAATACCCACGCCACCGGCCGCGTACCAGCTCCAAGCGCCGGTGTTGGAAACATTCGGGGAATAGGCAAATCCGCCGGCAACACGCAGCGATTCGGCAATCCGTTTATCTGCGCGGATTGCTATTTGCCAATAATCGGTGCTCGGACTGGTCGATATTTCCCCTGGGTAAAGGAAATAGGTCGCGCCAAGATCGAAGTCGATTTCTCCGATCTTTTGGCGCACTCCGGTGCTCATCGAGATTTCAGCAGCCGGTTGTGTTGGCAACTTGACGCTTGCAACAGCAACGCCGGCATAGAGCTGAGCAAATGTTGCTTCGACGGCGGCGCCGACGGCCGGCTTGTGGTCGGATAGCGTTGTGCCCCGATATATGTAGTCGGTTGCAAAACCACCGCGAAAGCTGAATTCAAGCTGATTGGCCGCGCGATCCGAGGTAACGGGCATGGGTTCAAACGAAGACCATCCGCGGCCGCCGAGACTTATCGCACTGCCGAAGTTGTCTGCTGGCGCCTGTCCACGCGCCGAACCACCGCCAATTACCAACGCTGCAACAACGGTGGCCACGCTCGATCCAACCGAACGCAGATGTGAATCGACCAATTTCACCCTCCCAGGGCTATCGCAATGCTCACCAGGACCACGCCGACCGCCACCATGATCAGGCCGGTTATCCATGGCGGGAGTCCGGCATGACGCCCAAAAAGAAAACCACACAGGAACAGCAGCACGACGGCAAGCGTATTGGAAACACGCAATGCCGCCCTGGCATCTCCAATAACAATAAATGGAATGACGACCGGAAATGTAGACAGAATAACGAGAACGCAAACGCCAAATGCACCTCGCCAGTCACGCATCGTCAGCCTGGGGCGCACGTCGGACGCAGGCATGTCTTTAATTTTTTCACGTAACAATTCCAGTTGCGCTGGCGTAACAGTCGATGCGAGTAACGGTGGCAATTCTTCTGCGAGTATGCGGTGAGCCTTTTCGCGATCGGTCGTCGCACGGACCGCTTGCGCAAGAACTGCGTTGCGTCCACGCTCACCAAGGCGAGCCATCAGATACATTCCGGCGTCAATGATTCCCCAGGCCAGATTGCAACCGAGCGCAGCAATCAGCATGGTCCGGATCTCGAACCGATCCGCTGTGATAACGCTGACTGCGCCTGTTATGGTCAGGGCCATTATAAGGCCAAACAAAATTTCAGAGAGCCGTTCAACCGGCTCGAGAACCCGGTCGGGCAGTCTCACGACAGTCCCCCCCAATTTGCAGATCTTCGGGCATCGAGCAAATGTCGCCTGAGCGCCGAACGCACGTGGACGGGTGCTACCTAAAAGCACCATAAAATCGCGCCGTCGCCACGCAGCGCCGAAGGCTCAGGGCAAATGATCGTAGCGGTTCCAGCCCGCACCGGGAAAGCGCCTCGGGTGCAACATCGAGCACTATGCCATTTGCCGGTGGCACGATCTCCGCTTCCCCGGAAAAGGGACATTTACCCGCCGAACACTTTGACGTGACTTGATTCTGCTCTGTGAGGATTTCGCTATAATGGCTTGAGTGGCGGGGCGCCAACGGAGATGCATCGATGTCAAAGCTCGTGAAATTTCTCGCAGCCGTCATGTTGATCGTCAGTGTCGTCGCGTTTGCGCCCGGCAGCGCCGAGGCGCGTTGGGGCGGCGGTTGGCATGGAGGCGGTTGGCATGGTGGCGGTTGGCATGGAGGCTGGGGTGGAGGCTGGCGCGGCGGATGGGGCGGCTGGCGTGGCGGCGGATGGGGTTGGGGTCCGGCATTTGCCGTAGGCTTCGCCCCGGCTTTCGCCTGGGGTGTGGGACCCGGCTGGGGTTGGGGAAACCCCTATTGGTATGCGGCCGGTCCGAACTGCGGCTGGGTACGCGTCCGCGTCTGGCGTTACGGTGGTTGGGTGCTGCGTCCGGTTTGGCGCTGCTGGTGATCAGCGGACAGTGGCGAAAAACAGCAGCGGCGTGAATTGGCGTTGCTGCTTCATTCCGGACGGCGGAAGCTGACCCGATTACTTTTTCTCGGGGAAGTCGCTGACCGCTTTCACCGTCGCAACCGGCTGCTCGTCGGACATAATCTCGCTTATTGAATCAATTCGTTGGCGGCGATCTGCAGCCGCGGCGAGACCGAGAGACCCAACGCTTTGGCGGTCTTCAGGTTTATGACGAACTCCAGTTCGGTCGGCGCCTCAACCGGCAGATCCGCTGGTTTGGCTCCCTTAAGTATCTTGTCGACGTACTCGGCAGTCTGGCGAAAAATGGATCTAAAATTGGGGCCATAGGATAAAAGCCCCCCAACCTCTGGAAAAACTCGGAAGGGATACACCGCTGGCAACCGATATCGTGCCGCCAGCTCCACGATCGGCTCACGGTAATTTATCAGCAAGCTGTCCGGAAAGATGATCAAACCCCCTCCCGGCTTTTTGCTGCAATTCTCAATTGCCTCTTGAATGTCCGCCGCATCGCGGACCGAGGCAACGCGCACCGACACCTTTTTGGTGTCTCCTGCCGCCGTAATCACCTTTACGAATTGTGCGGTATTGTCGTTGGCGGGATTCGTTATGAGCGTCACATGCGAAATCGCGGGATCGAATTCAGCTAATAGCTCGACCCACTTAGCCCCGAATGCGAATTCAAAGTTGGTCAAACCAGTGGCATTGCCACCCGGGTGAGCCAAACTGTCGATCAAGCGCTGACCAACGGGATCGGCAACTTGGGTGAACACGACAGGTATGGTTCTGGTAGCTCGTTTTGCTGCAAGCAGGCCAGGTGTTCCTTGCGCAATAATGACATCGGGCGAAGCGGAAACCAGGCTCCCTGCTTCTGTATCCAACTTTCCATAGTCCGCGCTCGTGGTCCTAATATCGAAAACGATATTTTGACCTTCAATCCACCCCAATTCTTGCATCCTCGCGCGAAATGCCGCGACAAGCGGCATCATTTCTTTATCGTTGAATGGCGTAATCAACCCGACGAGCCGTTTCTTTTTATCCTGCTGTGCAATAGCAACGGCCGGCCACGCCGCCGCACTCCCGAAGAGCACAATGAACTCGCGCCGCCTCATGTCCGCCTCAAGGCTTAGGCCAAGGCATCGTATCGCCTCAAACTAGCATACTAAAGGGTTGGCGTGTCCTGGGATGTCCGCTTCGGGTCGCAAACAAAAAATTGCGATAAACCCGCGTCATGTCCGCTTTACGTCGCCGACACGGGAGGGGCATCCGCTGTGGGCAATTTCTGACGTCGGGAGTGTGCCCAAGACGGTGAACCAAGGGCAAATCTACGAGTTGTCACAGACGCTGCTACAAAGCGTAAGCTGGGTGCGACGGAAGGATTATCGCATTGTTGGCGCGTTCATGGGACGCAAATTACTAAACATATTGTATGCGGCTTTCCTGTTGATCTCCATCGGGGGCTGCGCTTCGACATCTTTGCCGTCAAGCGAGCCACCACAAGGGACAACGCCGAACTACCGCGCCATCATCGCAAAAAGTTTGATAGCAAAATCGGAATTTGATGACCGTGGCGGCTCGACAAATATTTACGGCCTTCTCAATCCGAACCAGGTCTTTTATTTCAGGGAACGAGGAGGAATCTTTCAGGCAAATAAAAAGGTCGAACACGTCGAAATTTCCGACACGATCAGGATGGTGCAAACGAATCTTTACGGCTGGGCGTGGGAGGCTTGTATCCGTCTGACTCTCAATAATTTGCCGGCCACCTATGCAGTATTCATATCTGATGGAGTCGTGGTGGACGCACGCGCAGCCATCCAAACCGATAACTGCGGAAACGGTAATTATGCGCCGCTTGATGTAAGAGACGAGAGAAGCGCTCCGGTAAACCGTGCCGCTCGCAAGACTGGTAACAAGACTGGTAATTAGTACTTGGCCGATGTCTGTTCACGCCGCTGCACGATACGTCATTTCATTGACTCATTGACCGAAAACGTTCCCACCCTTCCTGCTGCGATTTTGTTAGCTGTTTTCCCTCGGCATCCAACTCAGCGACCCGCCGCGCGGCGACTTTGACCGCATTGGCTGCCACGTTAAATGGCACCACCACTGAACTATCTTGAAATTGGTATTGCCCGTTTGGCCCGACGCTATAATGCCCGTATTGCTCCACCAAAACTGTAATATACTTTCCGAGCGCGCCGTAAAGTTCTGCGCGCGCGGCCATCATCTTTGACGTAAAGGCCAAAAATCTAGCTTGCCGTTTGTCGACTCCGGCCAGCAAATTGCGCCTTAAATCGTCGCTAACGTTCAATGACCGCGATAGACTATCAATCTCGTCCCGCTCTTTTTTGGCAAGAGGAGCGAGACGCGGCATTGCCGCCGCCGCATTTGTCTCCGCGGTTCTGAGGTTGCTGCGATATGCCTGCAAGTCGGCACGAGTCGCGGTCGCGAAATTGATGTCTTTGCTCAGTGCGGGTGGCTCAATTTCCGCCAATAATTCCGCGGTGGCGCGGTCAGTAGCCTGCGCCAACTTAGCTGCCCCGGCCATGAGCTGTAAAAACGTATTCGATGGATTTTTTTTCAGCGCCTGCTCGATTTGAGAGGGGTCTTGCACGGCGCTCAGTTCTTTCATGCCCCGGCTCGCATCAATGCTGTCAATTAGTTTTGACGTGTTACCAATTCCGACGGCCAACGCCGCAATCGTCAGAACAATGGCGGGCGTATACGTTGCCCGTCGAACGGGAATTGCGAAAATCGAAGCCAAAGCTGCTGCCCCAATGAGTTCGCCACTGAGCGTCCCAATTCCAATGGGAGAATTGTTATAAATGTAGGTGCTGAAAATCGCACCAGCGCCGAGCACAATGAACAAAACGACGAAAAAGGCGAGGAGCCGGCGCGTGCTTTTCTCGTGCATCTGACACTGCCCCCCAAAGGATAGCCCGCTTGCCGGACCATGGTTTGGATACGAAACGCCAAGCCTTTGGTGCTATTTTAACTTTCGCCGATGACGGCTGGTGGATCAATATGGGTTATGAGTTCTTGGTCGACATTGTGGCCCTCGTCGCCATGTTCGCTTTTGGGTCAAAAGCAGAGTGTGGCCGATAGACCAGGCAGGCTGGGGTATACCGCAATGTCGCGCAGAATTTTCGCGTTCGCGATGGCGTCGATTCTTTCGATTTCGTCGGTATCTCAGGCGGCGAGTTTGTCGGCTGCCCCGGGAAAGGATGGGAATATTATTGTTACCCTCAGCGGCGCAATCGTTGCGGGCGACTCCGACACCCTTAAGTCGATCATTCAAACTGCAAATCGTGGCAACCGTGAAGTCGTAGCAATCCGGCTTAACTCGCTGGGCGGCCTTATTCTGGAGGGCGTCAAACTCGCCGACATGGTCCGCGACAGCAAAATCTCAACGTCGATTGTCGGCTCCGCAAAGTGCGCGTCAATATGTTTCATCATATTCGCCGCGGGGCGCGAGAAATATGCGAATTACGCCACATCCGTCGGCGTTCATGGTGCTTCAAATGAATCGGGGCAGGAAACCTTGCAGTCGAACGCCGTGACGATGTCGATGGCGCTCATTGCCGAGGAATTCGGAGTCCCTTCGCGCATCATAGAGAAGATGGTCGCTACTCCGCCTGACAAATTGGCTTGGCTTACGCCAGATGATTTGCGCTCGATGGGTACGACGATGACCGGAAAACCGGCTCGGCTGCGCCCCCAACAACCACCCCGATCGCGGTTGTCGCCGTAGCTCCAGTCGCAGGAGAAACCGGCTGTCTCCCAACGCCGCGCATTTTTAACTTCTTCGTCTTTCCGGGCGTCAGATCAGGGTAGCGGCACCAGATCGGGAGAAAACGTCTTCATATCGTCGGGGATCGCGATATGAAGACCGTTGACGACCGCTACGTTGTGTCCCTCGCCATTGAAGTTAGTAATTGCTGCCGTCTTGGGCGGGACCATAACGCTGATCAAAATCCCTGTAGCGACCAGAACAATGTTGAGCGCCGCACGCATGTGAGCCTCCTGCGCCGATGCCTGCCCCAGGCAACACGATGTGTGCTCCCCGATCACGCGAAGCGTGGGTGAGCGGCGTCACAGAGGCTTATGATTTTTCGAGTGCTCACCCGGTTACCATCGCATCGACCCGTTACTTGAGAGCGTGCGCGCAACAATCCCTCGCTAGGCGGACATCTGCGGGCGCGACTGGACTGTCCCGGTTGGGACTACGGTCGGGGCGAGAACAAGTTGCTCTGATTCCGTGCTTGCCTTACCGTACTTGGGGGGCTTCATCAGGGCGACTTGCGCGAGGCATCAATGAATGTGTTCCGGCCCCGGAATCTGCTCGTGTTGCTTGCAGGCGCCTCCATGGCTGCGTTTATCGTGACTAGCGCCGCGCACGCCTTCACCATCGACCCGCAAAGTGGAACTAACGCCGACGGAAGCGCAAAGTACGTCGATCCCGACGAGCAGTTCGAGAATTTCACCGGCAAGAATGCATTCGGTCAGGGCAACGGCTTCTTCAATTTCGATCTGAGGCCGTTCTCCGCCCCCAACCAGCGGGGACAGCTTACGCCCGCCTATCCCGCGTACAGGACGCTCCCGGATCACTGACACCGGACTAAGCCGCGAGAAAAACTGATCATGTGGTGGGGAATGACGGACTCATTGGGCTACGGCGGATATGGCCCGTTTCACATGGCCGTCTGGATCGTTCTTGCCATAGCGTTTGTCCTCGGCATGGCTTGGCGCTTACGATCAGACCGCGACTAAGTTACGCCCTGGCTAGAAGTAGCGGGGGATCGGCCCGTTATGCGGAGTCATTCGGTCCGATAGATCAAATGTCACCTGGTCGACATAGCACCAACCCCACCCCTCGGGTGGATCATAGCCCTCGATAATGGGATGGCCGGTAGCGTGAAAGTGCTTCGTGGCGTGACGATTGGGAGAATCATCACAGCACCCGACATGGCCGCACGTGCGACAGAGACGCAGGTGAACCCACACACCGTTGGTCTTCAGGCACTCCTCGCAGCCGAGCGCGCTCGGTGTCACGTCACGGATATCTTTTAAATGATTGCAAGAACGGGCCATTTGCAGTTCCTCTGTGTAAGCAATCGGCCAACCTCCACGCAGCGTACGCATGCTGGCGGGCTTCATTCACCCGGGCGCTGCTCAAAGGTGCTGATATCGATTTTTGATTGCAGCGTCTTGTGTACCGGGCATTTGTCGGCGATTTCCATCAATCGCTTGCGTTGTTCTTCGTCGAGCGGGCCTTCCAGTGTGATGGCACGGTCGATGTGATCGAGCGTGCTGACTTTGGTGTCGCAGGTTTCGCAATCCTTGGCGTGGATCTTGCCGTGACTTAGCCGTACGGAAACATTCTCGAGCGGCAGTTTCTTGAAATCGGCATAAAGCCTGATTGTCATCGAAGTGCAGGCGCCGAGCCCTGCCAACAGAAAATCATAAGGCCCGGGGCCGGAATCGAGCCCACCGACTTTGACTGGCTCGTCGGCCAACAAGTGGTGTGAGCCTGTCAATATCTCCTGCTGGAACTTCCCGCTGTGCGTCTCGCGCACCAACACGAGACCGGCCTCGACATCGGCTTTGGCCATTGCTTCGGGCTGGTCGAGATATCGCTTGGCCCAGGTGGCGATAACATCCGCCACATACATTGCGTCCCGTTTCTGACTGAGCAGATGATCGGCGCCGGCGAGCGAGACAAAGCTCTTCGGATGCTTTGCCGCGGTAAAGATGTGCGTGGCGTTCTCGATACCCACCAGATCGTCCGTCGGAGAATGGAAGACCAGGAGAGCCTTGCGTAGATTGGCGAGACAATCGTGCAGCTTTTTTTCGGCTACGTCCTCGAGAAACTCGCGCCTGATGTGGAAGGGCCGTCCTGCCAGAGTTACCTCGACCTCGCCCTGCGCCTGAATTTTATCGATGTCCGCCTTGAACAGGTTGGTGACGTGACGGGGATCGTAGGGTGCAGCGATGGTGGCCACAGCGCGCGCCTCGGGAATTTTGTGCGCAGCGGCTAGCACTGCGGCGCCGCCCAAGCTGTGTCCAATCAGGATTGCGGGTGCGTCATACATCTTGCGCAAATGATCGGCAGCGGCGATCAGATCGTCCACATTCGAGGAAAAGTTCGTGTTGGCGAATTCTCCCTCGCTCCCGCCCAGCCCGGTAAAGTCGAAACGCAGCACAGCGATACCGTGCAACACCAGCTGCTCGGCGATTCGCTTTGCTGCCAGGATATCCTTGCCGCAGGTGAAGCAATGCGCAAACAGCGCGAAGGCCGCCGTCTTGCCGAGCGGCATGTCGAGCACCGCCGCCAACTTTTCGCCCTTGGCATTGGGAAAATCGAATCGTCCACTACGCATGATTGGTCTTTCCACTTGCTGAGCATGAACGACATTGCTGAAACTGTAGGAGGTCTTCCAGCACCCCGGAAGGGCCGCGGGTGAATTCATTTGTGTTTGCGGCGGGATCGGGCGTCCCGGTTGGCTTCCTCCAACGGATCGTGGAAAATGACGGCGGAATGAGCAGTTATTGGCACATCGCAGGTCGCGCGCTTCTTGTGGCGCTCACGTTATGGGCGCTGGCGATGATTGTTCCCGATTTCTATCGGCTGTATCAGCCATTGGGATCGTTCGGTTTCTATGCCAACAACGACGGCGTTGTCACCGATGTGCAGGGGCCGTTCCTAAACCAAACGGACTCCCCCGCCTTTCAGGCTGGTCTGCGCGCCGGTGACAGACTCGATCTCGAGCAAATGCGCTGCATTCCCGTACGAACTCAAAGATGCGCGAGTGCGATGGCGGCCTTGGGCGGATTTCGCCTCGTCACCAACCAACGACGCGCCGAACTCGTGTTGGCTGCCACCGCGGATCGGCCGGCGCGACAAGTTGACATCATCTCAAAACAGAGGCCCTACAACGGGTGGGTGCTTGTGGTTTTGCTATTTGATCAGCTCGCATCGATGCTCGTTATTCTGGCGGCTGCCTGGCTCGTCTGGTCGAGACCAGGACTTATGACGTGGGGGTTTTTCCTTTACGTCATTTGGTTCAATCCAGGTCAATCCGCACAATATTATGCGATGCTGCAGCTTTACTCGCCAGTTGCATTGCTCACGCAGAATCTCGCTGGAGCTATCGCGCAGGGCGTAGGATTGGCAGGCTTCATCTGGTTCGCACTAAGAGCGCCGACGGATGAAACGACGATGAGGTGGCGGCCGCTCGAGCGAAGTTTACCGTTCATCGCAATGTTTCTGGTGCTATTGCTGGCGCTCAGCTACGCAAATCTGCTGGGCTATCCTACAGAAATCGTGACGAGGGCCGGTGTAATAAGCGGCCTCGTCGTCGCCGTCTGTGGGTTCGTCATTCTGCTTGCGCGCCAGCGCGAACTCCCGCCGCAGGATTACCAGCGCCTGCGCTGGATGATCTGGGGTTGCCTCATTGGATTGCCAGCGCTCGTTTTTGCGGACGCTGGCACAACCACGACACTTCTCAACGTCCTGTGGCCCGACTATTCCCCGCCCGAGCAACTGTGGGGGCTGCTTTATCTCATCAACGGCGTGCTTTGCCTGCTCGTCAGCGAGGCGATACGCAGACCCTACGTCGTTAAGGTCAGCATTCCTCTGCGCCGCGTGACCATTCTTGGCCTCTTGCTCTGTTTTCCGATTCTCTTCTTGCACGAGGGCATTGATCACGTTCGCGAAGGGATCAGTGAGAAAGTCACGTTGCCAGCCTGGACCTGGGTTACAATCGCCGCCCTTATTCTTTTTTTTACGTCGAAAATCCACGACACCGCCGTCCATTACTTGAATTGGCTATTCAATCGTTCCATCGCAAAAGCCGGACAACGGCTCGGCGATTCTGTCTTGAGGGCGAAGAATTTTGGCGAGATCGAAGCACAGCTCGTCCACGGCGTTCATAATGCGCTTGGCCTTGCTTCAGCCAGCGTCTTTCGAGAGCAGGGTCATATTTTCCGACGAACTGCCGCCGATCCAGCATGGGAAGATGCAGCCTCGACACTCGACCCGAACGATCCGTTGCTCGAACTGGCGCGGACGCATCGTCCGTACGACGTTAATTCCGAGGCCGCTACGCGCACTCGCCTTCCGGGTGGGCTCATGCGGCCGATTCTTGCCGTTCCGGTAGGGGACCGGTTGCGTTGCGTCGGGCTGGCGCTCTATGGACCGCATACGACCGGCAACGCGCTAAGCCATGACGAACGCTCCATGCTCGCGGAGCTTGCCGACAAGGCCGCGAGCGCCTTCATGCAGATCAACGACGATCACCTTCGCCGTCGAATCGCAAATCTGGAAAGTGAACTTGCAGCAATCGCCGGCCTGGCCAGTGCGACTCCGAGTTCCTCCAGGGCAGCCATGGAGAGTGAGGGATGAAGACGCTCGCTGGGCGCACATCAATCAGGTCGATTCGAATGTCCGCCTTACCCCGAAAGCGGACAATCCATGCCCTATTATTCCGGCTTGAACCCGCGAAACGCCCATCCCGCTACCAACCCGAATAGTAAAAGGGCGATAGGCGGGCCAACCAAAAGGACCGGTATAGCGAGGAGGTCACCAGGACTTTTGAACCCGCCCTGTATCCCGTAGATGATCAAATAGACGATCCACCCCATGATCCATGCGGCGGACAACAGCAGCCAGACGCGCAATAATCCGCGCCGCCAATTTATCTGCGCAATATTGTTTGCTTGCTCATCGGAACCTCGACGAGGAATTCCAAAGCGGGCCATCGTCACTATTCCTTGTGTCGTTATGTCGTTATGTCGTTATGTCGCTTTTCCACTACAACCGGGCTAGTTTGGCACACTTTGAACCAACACCGGGAGTGGCTTGCCAAGGGCCAATGACGGATACGGACCACTTAAACGTGATCACAAAATGTTGGTGGGAACCAGAATACCTACGGCGCGTCCGTTTGGGCCTGATGGGCGGCGAGAGTGTCGTTACGAAGCTGATATAAGCACGAGACAGCAGTGCAGCCGTGAGAGTCTGGCAATGACATTACGTTTTGCAATCCCTGTGGCCGCGATGTTCTTATTGTCCGGGTTCACTCAGGCTGAACTGGAAAAAGCTAAAAACACAAAGGAATTTTTCAAAGACGGCTATTGGAAATGCTTGGCCACTGAAATTCTCAGAGTAGTTCCGACAAACATGTCGGCACAGGAATTTTTTGTGCTCACAAAACGGGCATGCGCAAAAGAACGAAATGACTTTTTTGTTACACTCTCCAATTACATTGAAATGCTGCATCCTGATGCTGATAAAAGCACGGTTATCGCTGCAGCAAATTTAGCGATCCTGGAGGCGCAAAAAGATGCTGTTACAGCTTTAAATGATTTAAGATCGGGCAAAAGACAAATGCCCGCGAATTAGGTGGACTTAAGCCAAAAGCCGACCTGCACGAGCAGCCGACCAATATCCGCACCGGCGCGCCGCGCTCGTGAAGCGCAGCAAAGACGACCATGTTATTCGATCAACTCGTCGGCGAGCTGTTGGAGATGCAGCGGCACGTCGAGGCCGAGCGCCGTGGCGGTCTTTAGGTTGATTATGAGCTGGTACTTTGTCGGCTGCTGGAATGGCAAATCCCCGGCTTTTTCGCCACGCAAGATGCGGTCGACATAGCCCGCCGATCGCCGGAATATGTCCGTACGATCGACTCCGTAAAACGCCAAGCCTCCAATCTTAACGAAGGAAGAATCCCAATATATTGCCGGGAGCCGGCGACGTGCTACCAGATCGACGATTTCATCGCGCAGTCCCAGCGTCGTGATGTCAGGCAGGAAGAAAATGCCGCTGTTTTGATCGCGGGCCAGATTTGCTACGGCGCGATCAATGTCAGTAAATCCGTGAATGGGAGTGTCGATGGGTCCGATACCAAGCGGACCAGAAGCTGCCTCGGAACTCTGCCTATAGATAACGCTGTTAGGATTGTCCGGGTTATAAATCAGCGCCACCCGAACGACGGCGGGCGCAATCTGCTTCAATACCTCAAGCGACTTGCCCATGATCGACAACTCGAAGAGCGTAAACCCGGTAACATTCAAGCCTGGACGTGCCAACGTTTTTGCATAGCCAGTACGGACCGGATCACTCCCGCCTGGGAGCACGATTGGGATAGAGCTGGAGAGTTGCATCAAAATCGGGATAACTCTGCCGCCAGTGGCGACGACGACGTCTGGTTTCGAGCTCATCAGTTTTGCTGCATGTTCTCGCACTAGTCCCATGTCGTCTGTTGTCCAATGTTCATCAAATTGGATATTGCGGTCTTCAAGCCAGCCCAATTTTTCGAGTTCTTGCTTGAACGCCCGAATGAGCGATTCGTTCTCGCTATCACCCTTGGCGTAAGGAATCAGAATACCAACGCGACGTACCCGCCCGGGCTGTTGCGCGCGCGCCGCAAGCGGCCATCCAACCGTGGCGCCGCCGAGAAGCGTGATGAACTTGCGCCGTCGCATTGCCTCCCCCGAGGCTCAGGACTCAGCCTTAACGCAGAAAAAAGTTTTTGGCGGTCCCGAGAGGAGTCGAACCTCCGACCTTCGGTTTAGGAAACCGCTGCTCTATCCTGCTGAGCTACGGGACCGCGACACTGCGATGTAGCACAGACGGCGGTATGACACACCGGTCTTCGGTCTAATCCACTTTCGCGCCGGAAGCCGCGACGACGTCTTTCCAGATCATTCGCTCCTTGGCGGCAAAGGCAAGCGCGCCCTCGGGCGTGCTCGCAAGCACACGCGCGCCCGCAACCAGGAAACGCTCCTGAACGGACGATTCAGCCGCGATCTGCCGCTGGGCCGCGGAGAGTTTGTCGACGATCGGGCGCGGCGTGCCCGCCGGCAGCACAAAGGCCGCCCATGACGTGACCACGAAATCCTCGATGCCGGCTTCACCCATTGTCGGAATATTCGGCAAAGTCGGCCAACGCTGTGCCGAGGTCACTGCGAGCGCGCGCATTTTTCCTGACTGGATGATGGGGACATACGAGGCGAGATTATCGATTGCAAAATTGACGTCACCGGCAAGCATGGCGGGTATCGTTTGCGCAGCACCACGGAATGGAACGTGGATCGCGTCGATGCCGGAGCGTTTGGTAAACATCACACCGGAAAGATGCGGCGTGGTGCCGACGCCAGGGCTCCCGAAACTGACCTGTCCCTTTTGCTTCGCCCAAGCGAGAAATTCAGCCAGCGTTTTCGCCGGCACAAAATCCGTCGGGACGACGAAAACGTTGGGCAATTCCCAGGTCAGAGAGACTGGGATCATGTCGCGTTCAGCATCGTAAGGCATTTTGTTGTAGAGAAATTGATTGATCGCGAAATGACCGATCGTTGCAGAACCGACGGTGTAGCCGTCCGGTGGACTGCCGGTAACCGCCGCAATCCCGATATTGCCGCCGGCGCCTGCACGGTTTTCGACCACGAAGGTTTGGCCGAACATATCTTTTAGCCGTTCGGCCAGTATCCGCGTGAGCACATCGGTTGAGCCACCCGCCGGATAGGGCACGATGATCCGCACGGGACGGTCGGGCCAGTGGCTGTCTTCGCCGCGCGCTCCGGAGATTGCCATCGCGCCTAAAGTGACAACCGATGTCAGGAACTTGCGGCGATTCTGCAAAGCGCGGCGCGTTTGCATTCGTACCCTCCCCGGCGATAATTACGTCTAGACTATTCGAGACATTCTAGCGCTTCGATATGTGGCTGCCATCTCAATCGGCGCTTTTTTGGCGGCGAGTTCTGACCATCGGTTCATGAAACATTCTCTCTCCCAGGCTCTGGCCGCGATTTTATCCATGGCTTTGCCGGCGCTCCTGTACAGCGCAGCCGCGCAGGAATCCTGCAAACTCGCAGAAATGGGAACAGGCAGGGTCGCCGGCATACGCGATGGCCGCACGTTATTACTCGCCGATGGCCGCGAACTGCGGTTGACGGCGATCGAAGTTACTGAGGAAAGCCGCGGCGCGTTACAATCACTCGTTGGCGGGCGCGACGTGCGTTTGAAAAAACTCGGCCCCGGGCAGGATCGTTATGGCCGCCTCGTTGCCTTTGTCTATGTCGACGACAGCCAACAATCGGTGCAGCAATCTATGGTGGAGCGAGGTCAGGCGCGGGTTTCGGCGAGGATTGGCGACAAATCCTGCGCCGACGCAATGCTGCGCGCCGAACGCGCGGCGCGCCTGGCGCGCCTCGGGTTATGGGCCGACCCCAATTTTGCCCCTTTAAAGTCGGAAAATACCAACCAGATAGCGGCTGCGCGGGGTCAATTTGCGCTGATAGAAGGCAGGGTCTTGTCGGTGCGTGAAAGCGGCGCCACAATGTATTTGAATTTCGGGCGGCGCTGGACGCGGGACTTCACCGTTACCATTCTCAAGCGTCATCGGCGGGAATTCGCCACGGCTGGCGTCGATCCAAAACAGCTGGAAGGGCATCCAATCAGGGTACGTGGTTGGATCGAACAGCACGCCGGCCCGGTGATCGAGGCTGCCGCGCCCGAACAGATCGAGCTCATTGAGTAAGGCTATTGTGAGTAAAGCGGCATGGCCACGCTAACGACCGGAATCGCAGGCCGCGCGTTTGGGATCGCCGTCATTCTAGGTTCGCTGCTGGCCGGATGCACAAGCACGTCGGGCAACCGTCTTGTTTCGCTTCCCATACCGCAGGCGGCTTCGCAGTCCGAGCAGGAACCTGCAACACAACGCGAGCATGCGCGCATACTCGCATCCTATGGCGGCGAATACGAAAACGCACGCCTGCACGCCATGATCGCGAAGACCGTCGACCGTCTTGTGGCAGCATCCGAACGGCCGGATCTCAAGTATCAGGTCATTATTCTCAACTCACCGGCGATCAACGCCTTTGCACTCCCCAATGGGCGGCTCTATATAACGCGCGGATTGATTGCTCTCGCCAACGACAAGGCCGAGCTTGCGTCCGTGCTTTCACATGAAATGGGGCACGTCATCGCGCGCCATGCCGCGATCCGCGAGGAGCAGGCACGGCAGGTCGCGATCATCAGTCACGTGGTGAATGACGTTCTCAGTGATCCGCAAGTAGGAGCGTTGGCCCTGGCAAAATCGAAACTCACGCTAGCCGCATTTTCGCGCGCGCAGGAATTCGAGGCCGATGGCATTGGAGTAGGTATTTCAGCGCGTGCGGGATTCGATCCCTATGGTGCATCTCGATTTTTGACAGACATGCAGCGCAACGCCGACCTGAAGGCCGCCAGTGGCGGCGCGGATCCGCGTATGCTCGACTTTCTCTCCAGCCATCCGGCAACTCCCGACCGCGTGAAAAACGCGCTTTCGAATGCCCGCCAATTCAGCGGGCCGGGTGGCGGCGAACGTGACCGCGCCGAATATCTCGGCGATCTCGATGGCCTTGTTTATGGCGAAGACCCGAGCGAAGGTTTTGCCCGCGGCCGGCATTTCTTGCATCCCAAACTCGGATTTACGTTCGTCGCCCCGGCGGGCTTCACGCTCGATAACACGGCGCAGGCGGTACTCGGCCTCAAGGAAGGCGGAGACGAAGCATTACGCCTTGATGTGATCGGCGTACCGGCCGAGCAATCGCTGCCCGATTACCTCAAGTCGGGATGGATGGAGAATGTCGATTCTGCAAGCGTTGAGGAATTTTCCGTCAACGGGTTTCCGACTGCGACAGCCACGGCCGAAAGCGGAAATTGGTCATTCCGAATTTTCGCAGTGCGTTTCGGCAGCGACGTCTATCGTTTTATTTTTGCCGCTAAGACGAGAAACGAGCAGGTAGACCGTCAGTTTCGCGAATCCGTCATGACTTTTCGGCGAATGACCCTGAAGGAAAGTCAACAGGTCAAACCGATGCATTTGAAGATCGTTACCGCCGGTGCAAACGACACGGTCGAAAAACTCGCGCACAAAATGGCCATATCCGATCACGCGCTCGAACGCTTTCGAGCGCTGAACGGTCTCGGCACACAGGACCGCCTGAAGCCAGGCGAGAAGGTAAAGATCGTCGCGGAGTGAAAGCGCTCAGCTTTCGCCGCCTTCGTAATTGATCGTGAATTCGCGCGGCACGTCCGGACCCCAGAGATAAAACGAATCCTCCGGCTTGTGGTCGGCAGCCGGCCAGCGCTCTTCTTTTGGAATGTAATCGATGTCGCAGGAATACTCAGAGAAGCTGCCCCACGGATCGCGCACGTAATGGAAATAGTTGGAGCCGAGCACATGGCGCCCGAGGCCCCAGCCCTTGGTCCAACCCTTGTCATGCATACGCATAGCGCCAAGACCGATATCGTTGAGACTACCGACATCCCAACTGCAATGATGGAAGCCGGGCGCCGACGATTTGACCACCGCCAGCAGATGGTGATCGCTGCCGTGGATGCCGTGCATGAAGGCAACGAGATCGGACGCGCGGTCCGACAGGCGCAACCCAAGGGTACGTTCGTAAAATTTGATCGATTCGCCGACGTCTCGTGTGAAAATCAGCACATGCGATAGCCGGCGCGGGCGCACTGGCGGCGCTTTTTCCCTGATGGTCGCCGCGGCGACGCCGCCGGGCGCAGAAATCCATTGGCTTTCGGATTTTTTGTCGGGCGATACTTTCGGCCCGACCTTTACTTCGATCAGCACGCCTTCGTGGTTGCGGAACCAAATTCCATTGCTCTCAAAACCGGGAGGCGGATCGATGAGTTTGACGCCTTGCTGCTCGATGCGCGCCTTTAGTCGCGGGAGGTCGTCCGCATAGCAGCCAAATGAAAGATGGTGCAGCGCCTTCGCCTTGGTGCCCTCAACCACCGATCCCCAGCGGTGCTCGTGGCCAAATGTCTTGATTGCGAGCGCATTGCCGTCGCGTTGCACGTCGAGGCCGAACAGGCCGTAGAAATCCTGCGCCACCGACGCATCGGGTACTGCCAGCACAAATTGATCGAGCGAATGCACACCAAGCGCATCGGATTCAGTGGTCGGCGCGACATAGCCGCGAATGGCAGTCATTACCTACTCCATACCGTCGATGGGGTGATCGGCGACATTTTAGCCCGGGCGATGGTCGAGGCAACTGGCGGCAGGTTGCGTTTTACTAAACGAAAAGCCCGGCGCAAGCGCCGGGCTTCAATTTCGGTAGCTGAACTGCGGGCGAGCTATGCCGCCTCTTCCTCAACGCCTTCGTCGGGGCCAGCATCCTCAGGAGGCTTGGGACCGCGGCGTGGGCCCTTGGCGAGCGCCGCCTCGATCTCCTTGATCGCCTCGGTTTCGGTAACCCGCTGAACCGCCGCAATCTCGCGCGACAGCCGGTCCAGCGCGGCTTCATATAGCTGCCGCTCCGAATAAGACTGTTCCGGCTGAGTATCCGACCGGTAAAGGTCGCGGACCACCTCGGCAATGGCGACGATATCGCCGGAGTTAATCTTGGCTTCGTATTCCTGTGCCCGGCGCGACCACATCGTGCGCTTGATACGCGCGCGACCTTTAAGCGTCTCGAGCGCACGCTTGACCAGCGGCCCTTCAGCCAGCTTGCGCATGCCCACAGACACGATTTTGGCGGTCGGAACCCGGAGCGTCATCTTGTCCTTGATGAAGTTGATGACGAACAGTTCCAGCTTGGCACCGGCGACTTCTTGTTCCTCGATTGCCATAATCTGGCCCACGCCGTGGGCCGGATAGACAATGAATTCATTGGTCTTAAAGCCTTGTCGTTGGGTAGTCTTCTTATTAGAGGTCATTCCAGGCATGACTCCTTCGCCGGCACCTTTGCGGTTGCCGGCCATTTTGGCTGCAGGGGCCCCACCGCGGGCGGCGCCGCGCGAGGCATGGGAGGTCCGCCGAGCTTCGGCAGACTTTTTCGGTCCACGACTCATACTGGTGGAACCTTTCTTTGATTTATGACGCGTTTTTCCGGCCACTGCTCACGCGTGGATTGCACGCCCTCTGATCTGGGAACTCGGGAACCCGACCACCGAAAAATAATGCTCCCGAAGGGGGAGCGCACCGGTGAGACGTCCGTTCCTGTCCATTTTTTACATATATAGCACATTTTTAGGCGGAATCAAAGCCTTATGACGATCCAAAACTGCAATTCTGGTGCAACAATCCTGCAATTTACCGGAATCGGTTAACGCCCTGCGACAAAGACCCGAGGCGCCGCGGGGTACCGCCTAGACGGGTAAATTCAGTCGCCGGTACCGGGGTCCGCCGAAAAGAACTTTTTGAATTTGTCCGGGACCCCGTCCCAATCCTTGGCGTCTGGAGGCGCCTCCCGTTTGACCGTTATATTGGGCCAGTTCTTGGCGTATTGGGCATTGAGTTCCAGCCACTTTTCCAGCCCCGATTCCGTATCCGGTTTTATTGCTTCCGCCGGGCACTCGGGCTCGCACACGCCGCAATCGATGCATTCGTCCGGATGAATGACCAGCATGTTGTCGCCTTCATAGAAGCAGTCCACCGGACACACCTCCACGCAGTCCATGTATTTGCACTTAATACAGTTTTCGACGACGACGTAAGTCATTCCCCACTCCGGCCGATAATCACGAACGCTGCCTAAACTAACCCCGCATATGCCGCAACCAGCAGGCTTGCCATCGACAGACCTAGCTGACTAGTCCACGCGAGATGAAGGCCCCGCCCGCGGAATCTCAGGTCAAATCGCGGTAAAGCCTGCGAGCGACGGGGGCGCCGCCGCGCCTCTCGCAAAGGCCTTCGACCTGAATCACCCTGACGGCGCGATCGAGAGCGAGCGTCACCACATCACCAATTCGCACTGGGTGGCTGGCGGCCGTCATGCGCTTGCCGTTAAGCCGGACGAACCCTGCCGTCGTGAGCGCGGCAGCCGCGCTACGCGTGCGAACCATGCGCGCATGCCAGAGCCATTTGTCGATGCGTTGACGATCCAGGCTTTGCGAAGCCGTGCTCAAGACGGCTCTTTGGCCCCTTGCTCGAGTTGCTGCTTGAGCGCAGCAAGCTTGGCAAAGGGCGAATTTGGGTCGGGTTGTTTGTCGCGTCGGTCGGAACCGTGCGGCTTCGCGAAATATTGCTCACGTTCTGCACGCCCAATTCCGTCATCGCGATCGCGGCGCGACCCGCGGCGTGGCGCACGTTCATTGCGCTCGCCACGCTGGCCCTGACGCTCCATTCGCTGTTGCCGCTCATGACGGTCAAGGCGTTGCTGGCGGTCCGGACGATCGCCCTGATCATGGCGTGGCCGCCGAGGGCCGCGCTGCGGCGCAACGGCATCGGGGACCACCACCGCCGGAGTTTCTGTCGGCGTGACGGCAGCTTCCACTGGCGGGCTCGCTTGCGTTGGTGGGCGCTGCGCCCGGCGCGGCCGATGCGGACGGCGCTCGGATCGCCCGGCCGGCCGCCAGGTTTCGATAAAAGCCGGCTCCTCAGCAGATTTGTTTTCAGTCGAGGTCATCTGTGCGTTGTCCGCCGCCTGCACGGCCGGCTCACTCGTGTCCGCGGCAGCAACTTCAGCCGCCGATTTTGTCACCTCAGTTGCGGCGCCCGCAGATTCCTGCGCCGGCGGCGCGAGAATTTCCGGCTCCGGCAGCAATCTTCGCGATTGCGCATCGGCAACCGATACCGCTTCCGTCGTTGGAGAATCCGCCGGCACAGATTCCGCGGTCGTCGGGGTTGCATCGCTCGCCGCTCCCGCGCTGACGGTAGCGGCAGTCTTTGCGGCCTCGGCAGGTTTTGGCTTGCGGTCCATGCGATAGCCGAGCGAACGCAAGATGGACGCGAAGTCTTCACCCGAAGCACCGGTGAGCGATGTCATGGCACCGGTCACCAGAAAGCTGCGTCCGTCGAAAACGCCGTCTGGCTTGGGACCCGGAGCGCCTTCGCGCCAGGACAGCGCTGGCCGGATAAGGTCGGCAAGTCTCTCCAGAATATCGACGCGTACGGCGCGTTCGCCGCAAATACGATACCCGGCAGTGCGGTAAAGCGCTTTCGGAGTTTCCTTGTCGACGGGAATTGACGTACGCCCGCTCGCCGCAAGGTGCAGCAAGTCGCTCACGCCTTTCGCCTCCGGACTCTCGTGCTTTATCGCCCACAGCTGTGTTGCCAGCGCTCGCGGCGCGGGCTTGAGCAGCGCCGGAAGATAAATGTGATACGCGCCGAAGCGAACGCCGTATTTGCGCAAGGTCGCGCGCGCCGGCTGGTCGAGACCCTTGACCTCTTCCGCCACCTTTTGCCGCTCCAGCACACCCAGCGATTCAACCAGCTGAAATGCAACGCCCCGCGCCATGCCGGTCACATCCTCGGCGGCCGTAAGCGAGAAAAGTGGCGCGAGCAGTTTTTCGATGTGGTTCTTGAGCCAGAGATCGAGCCGCGTTTGAACCAATTCACGTGCCGGGCCGGTGAGGTGCTCGTCGGCAATCACGCGCACGCGCGGACGCAAAGTGTCGTCGCCGGCAGTCAATCTGCCGACCAGATCGCCGGTCCAGCGTAGTGCGCTGTCGGCGGCGAGCACGATCTGTTCGTTGGAAGCCTGCGAAATCTTGGTGGCGCGTGCCTCGATTTCGCCGGCCAAGGCTTTTTGTGCAGCGGCGTTGAGCGCCTTGGCCTCGGAGCCGGCGGCTGACGCATCGGGTGCAAACGTAAATCCGTCGAGGCGGCCTATCACATGGCCCTCGACGGTCACCTCGCCAGATTTCCCGATTTCGGTTTCCAACATTGCGTTTTCTCGAAGCCGCCGCATCAACACGCTAGTGCGGCGATCCACGAAACGTTCGGCCAAACGCTCGTGCAACGCGTCGGAAAGCTTGTCCTCCACAGTGCGCGTGACCGCCTGCCAATGGTCCGGATCGGCGAGCCAATCGGGCCGGTTGGCGACGAAAGTCCAGGTCCTGACATGCGCGATCCGGTTGGAGAGAGTATCAATGTCGCCGTCGGTCCGATCAGCCTGAGCAACCTGACGAGCGAACCAGTCGGTCGGGATGTTACCCTCTCGCATCAAGAATCCATAGAGGGTTACGGCCAATTCGGCATGGGTGGCTGGTGCGATTTTGCGATAGTCGGGAACCTGGCAAACATCCCATAAACGGGCGATAGCGGCAGGGTCGTGCGCGAGTGCGCGTACATCTTCGTCGCGCGCCGCATGCTCCAGAACCAGAATGTCTTCGCCTATCGGCGCGCGCGTCAGCCCCTGTTCATTTGGCGTTGCGGCAAGGGAGGCCTGCAGCGCGCCGATCGAGGCAAACTCAAGATCGGTATTGCGCCATTGCAGCAGGCGAATCGGCTCGAAACTGTGACTTTCTAGAGCGTGCACCAGTTCCGGTTCAAAAGGATCGCAGCGGCCGGTTGTGCCAAATGTCCCGTCGCGCGTTGCGCGTCCGGCGCGCCCCGCAATCTGCGCAAGTTCAGCCGGGTTTAGTTTCCGAAATTGATAGCCGTCGAATTTTCGATCCGACGCAAAGGCGACATGGTCAACATCGAGGTTGAGTCCCATCCCGATGGCATCGGTCGCAACCAGATAGTCGACGTCGCCGGACTGATACAAAGCAACCTGGGCATTACGGGTTCGCGGCGAAAGCGCTCCCAGCACAACCGCGGCACCCCCACGCTGGCGGCGGACTAATTCGGCGATTGCATAAACTTCTTCCGCGGAAAATGCGACGACTGCCGATCGCGGCGGGAGCCGCGTAAGCTTTTTCTCGCCCGCATAGGTCAACGTGGATAACCGTGGCCGGCTGATAACATGTGCACCGGGCAACAACTTCTCCACCATCGGCCGCACGGTCGCGGCGCCAAGGACCAGGGTCTCCTCGCGGGCACGAGCATTGAGCATGCGATCGGTGAACACATGGCCACGCTCGAAATCGGCCCCGAGCTGAACCTCGTCGACGGCGAGAAAGGCGACGTCGAGGTCACGCGGCATCGCTTCAACGGTGGAAACCCAAAAGCGCGGATTGGGTGGTTTGATCTTCTCCTCACCGGTGATCAGCGCCACCGCGTCCTTGCCGACCCGCTCAGCAATCTTGTTGTAGACCTCGCGGGCCAGCAGCCGCAGTGGCAGCCCGATTGCGCCGGAGGAATGCGCCAGCATGCGCTCGATGGCGAGATGGGTCTTACCCGTATTGGTAGGACCGAGAACTGCCGTGACACCCGCACCGCGAACGCGCGATGTCCGGGAAGATTGGGGAGAAAAAGTAAGGGGCATTACGCGTCCGGGCTGATGGCAGAACCTCTAGGCAGGTCTCCCATGAGCCTCCTGTATCACAATGCGACGACAGACATGGGCGTGGTTAAGCTCTAGAACGAGTCTGGAACGAATCGCGCCCGAATCGCTGACTCCGACCGTGTATGACTTCGTTCACGGCGACATCTGGCGACTGCTAACTCCCCGGCCACAAGATGGAGTAGTGCGGGCCGGATTCAAGAGCATTTTTCGACCCCGAAACGTTAACGCGATCTTGGATTCGCCCCGAGCCGAAGAGTCAAGCCCGAAATGGATCACTGCGTCTTTGAACCATTGCCGAAGGCGCCGGCCGAGATCGGAACCGAGATAAATTCTGAAGCCTCAAGCACCGCCTGGCCAATAGGCGTCGGCCCTTGCGCCCGGTAGGGCACCAACACGCGGGTTCCAGCAACTGGTGCGAGCCACACCTCCATATCGCGCTGCTTGGAGAGATATTTGATCGCCGCCCGCGAGGGGACAAACCCAGCTATCGGTGAAAAATAGGCCGCACAAACCACGACTGGGCCGGAGTAACCCTTGCCCGCCTTGACCTTGTCCATGCGCTTGAAGGCGAATTGCATGTCGTAACGCAGCCTGCCATCGAAAATCTCCATCGTACGCTGGCAGGCCTCCGGTGACAGCACGTCACCATTTCCAGGGACTCGGACCAGTGAAGCGGTCATTGGGTCAAGCACGCCGTGTTGAGACGCCTCTGTGATCGGCACCCGCTCGGGGTCGTTGTCCAGTGGGGGGTCGACCTTGAAATCTTTTACGTTGCCATTGCTGATGGTGATGCGGATCGAGTCGATTTTCTTGCGGCCGCTAATATCCGCAGCATAGGTCGACGATAGCAGGTGCCCGGCGTTTAGCGTGCCGCGCGCGGTGACATTGCCTTGACCGCCTGTGAAAGCGCGCAAAAGGCCGGACGTCGTCCCGCTGACCACGGCAGTATACTGAGTGTCCGTTATGTCGATGGCCCAGCTGCCGCGGCCTATCGGAATGCCGGCAAGCGTGGCGGAGTAGTGGGCCTCAAGCCGGCCCTGCGCGCAAACCGAGACAATCGAGCCGGACACGGCCAAGATCAGCGTGCCTGACGCCAACAATGAGCGTTGTATCGTTTGACGCAAGGCTCAATCCTTCCGCGCGCCGGCACAGGTGATTTGAGTGACGGCCAGCAGTATGCACCTGTCGTCGGCGCGGATTTCGTCGAATCTGTGTTCACGTATCCCGATACTGGAAATCCTTTAAAGTGCGTCCAATGGCTCGGCTTGACGCCCCTAATCCCCCTCTCTATACGTCCGCCATCTTAACCCAGACGATTGACCTTTATCGGCGCGTACCCGTGCTGATGTTTTTCGAGGACTGAGCTATGTCATGGCGTTGCGACCTGACCGGTAAAAAGCCACTGGTCGGCCACAAAGTGAGCCACTCCAACATCAAGACCAAGCGGCGGTTCCTCCCGAACCTGCGCAGCGTCACGCTGATTTCGGACACCCTCGGCCGCAAAGTCCGGCTGCGCGTCTCGGCCAACGCGCTCAAGACCGTCGACCATCGCGGCGGACTCGATGCGTTTCTGCTCAAGGCCAAAGACGATGAACTGGCGCCAAAGATGCTCGAACTCAAGCGCCAAATCGCAAAGAAACGGGCGGCCGGACCCGCCTGAGGGCGCTCACTCTCCCACGATTGCAAACTGCAACAGCAGATTGCGTTGAATAATCGAGAAATTATCGTCCGAAACCAGCGAGACGATTGTTTCGCCGTTACCCGCGCGATGCACAGCAATACCTTCCATATTGTCGATCTGGTAGCCGAGATCCGCCTCGATCATTGGACGGCCATCGACCAGCGCGTCCGCTTTCAACCTTGCGAGCGGCAGACGCCGAATGCGCATTGCAACGCCACGCGTTAGCGAAAAGCGGCGTTCAAGCAATAAAAGATCGTCGGGCGGAAGGATCGCGCAGTCGCTGACATCGAATTCGTCAGTACGTCTGACGCTGAAACGCGAAACGCGGTCTCCATCCAGCAGGAAGGAACGCAGGTTGCCGTCGGCATCAAGGCTACGCTCGGTAACGACAATCAATTGCCCTGCAAGAGGGGAACCCTGCGGCGGCGACGCCAAACATTCCAGACTCTTGTTGTATTTGAAGCTCCTAAAATCGGGTGGCACCTTAATCGGTTCGGCGCGCGCCTTGAACCCATCGCGCCTGTAATCGAGCCGCACGATCTGCTCAACCCTCTCGATACCGACATAGAATATGCCGTCGCGCTCAGCGAGCGCTTCTGTGTCGAACCAGCCCCGCGCAGCCAGCGGCTTGCCATCGGCACCAAGTATTGGCGCCATTTCGGCATCGGCGATACCGGCGAGCTTACCATCGCGATACACGATACGGCCGCGTAGCCAGGAACCTTTGTCGCTTATCGCCAGAAAATGTTCACCGTCCCGCTCGACATGAATGCCGGAAATTCCACCGAACGCAGGATTTGGCGACGTAAGCACAAGCCCGCCGCGGAATTCCAAACTTCCGAATCGGACCTGAGACGGTTCACGATTGTCGAACGACGTGATCGGCGTTGCATCGATTTCGATGCGGGTAGGCGCCTCAGCATAGAGCCGTGCGTCGGCAAGGGCAAAAGATCCAACCACCCCGACCAAAGCGACAAGGAAAACACCGGCGATGAGCCAACGGCGGCGAGAAGAACTCAAGCGACGCGCCTCCGGACGCGCGGGCTCGGCCGTTCAACACCGGCATGTTCCTCGAACAGTTCGGCAAGCTTATCAGTCATTGCACCGCCCAGTTCTTCGGCATCGACGATGGTAACGGCACGGCGATAGTAACGCGTCACGTCGTGACCGATGCCGATGGCAATAAGCTCCACCGGCGAACGCGTCTCGATCTCCTCAATGACCCAGCGCAGATGACGCTCCAGATAGTTGCCCGGATTTACCGACAGCGTGGAATCGTCTACCGGCGCGCCATCGGAAATCATCATCAGGATCCTGCGCTGCTCGGTGCGAGCCAGCAGTCGCTTATGCGCCCAATCAAGGGCCTCGCCATCGATATTCTCCTTCAGCAGGCCCTCGCGCATCATCAGACCGAGATTTTTGCGGGCGCGCCGCCAAGGCGCATCTGCCGATTTATAAATAATGTGGCGCAAATCGTTGAGCCGGCCCGGATTGGCGGGCTTGCCGGCGGTGAGCCAGTGTTCACGGGATTGCCCGCCCTTCCAGGCACGCGTGGTGAAGCCGAGGATTTCGACCTTGACACCGCAGCGTTCGAGCGTGCGCGCGAGAATATCCGCGCAAGTGGCGGCCACCGTAATTGGACGGCCGCGCATTGACCCGGAGTTATCGAGCAGCAGCGTGACGACCGTGTCGCGGAACTCGGTGTCCTTCTCGGCCTTGAAGGAAAGCGGGTGGAGCGGGTCAATGATGATGCGCGACAAGCGCGCCGGATCGAGCTGACCTTCCTCCAGGTCGAATTCCCAAGAGCGGTTCTGCTGCGCCATCAAACGACGTTGAAGTCGATTGGCGAGACGCGCCACGACGCCTTGCAAATTCGAGAGTTGCTTGTCGAGATAACCCCGCAGACGGTCGAGTTCTTCGGCCTCGCACAGGTCCTCGGCGCCGACGGTTTCATCAAACTTGGCTGTAAAAGCACGATAGTCCGGTCCGCGTGGTTCGTTGGCGCCGAAATGGCGTGGGCGCTGCGGCTCTCCGGGCGTCTCGGCATCGCCCATATCGGTGTCGTCGGCCATGTCGGCAGTCGGAGCCTCCGCCGCCTCCGCAGCTGCATCGGGCATATCTTCGGTGGACACCTGGGTGTCCTCCATGCTCATGCGCTGCATTTCGTCGGAGTCGGCCGCTTCGCCATCTTCGCCGGATTGTTGTTTGCGGCGATCCTCCTCGCCCTCATCTTCCTCTTCCTCGGAGTCATGACTGCGGTCCTCGCCCATTTCGAGCGCGTCCAGCAAATCGTGCACGACGTCGCTGAACTGACGCTGATCCTCGACGAGATTTTCCAGCCGGTCGAGATCGCTACCGGCGCGGTCTTCGATCAGTGGCCGCCACAGATCGACCAGTTTTTTTGCGGCAGGTGGCGGGGCCATACCCGTCAGGCGCTCGCGTACCATGAGCGCCAGTGCGTCCTCGATCGGCGCGTCGGCCCGTTCGGTGATTTGGTCGAACTTTCCGCGGTGAAAGCGCTCATCGATCATCGCCGTGAGATTTTGCGCGACACCGTCCATACGCCGAGCGCCGATCGCCTCCACGCGCGCCTGTTCCACTGCCTCGAAAACCGCCCGAGCCTGTTGACCGGCCGGCTGCAGGCGGCGATGCATGGCGGCATCGTGACACGCGAGCCGCAAGGCAATTGAATCGGCATGTCCACGAACGATGGCGGCCTCCGCTTTGCCGAGCTTGCGCGGTGGCTCCGGCAGACGAACCTTGCCGCCCATGAGGCCCGGCCGTTCGGCGGCAAAGGCAACCTCGAGTTCTGGTTTGCGTGCAAGCGCGCGCAGACAGCCGGTAACCGCTCGCTTAAACGGTTCAGTCGGCGATTCTTTCGACGACGGCTTGGCTTTGATGTTAGAGGCCATCAGACATCTTTCTCTCCTCGCATCCGGGAGAGGCAAAAATCATGTCAGCGCCACGTTTACAGAAGACTCAGGCAGCTCGACGCCGAAGCATCGCTGATAGAATTCAGCGACAATCGGCCGCTCCAGTTCATCGCACTTGTTGAGGAACGTGAGACGGAACGCAAAACCGATATCGTTAAAGATTTCGGAATTCTCCGCCCAGGTGATCACAGTGCGCGGGCTCATCACGGTTGAGATATCACCGTTCATGAACGCGTTGCGCGTAAGATCGGCGACACGCACCATCTTGTTGACGATGTCGCGGCCCTGCTCATTGCGATAGTGCTTGGCCTTGGCAAGAACGATCTCGACTTCGTTGTCATGCGGCAAATAATTGAGCGTGGTGACGATCGACCACCGGTCCATCTGGCCTTGGTTGATCTGCTGTGTGCCATGATAAAGGCCCGAGGTATCACCGAGGCCCACTGTGTTGGCGGTTGCGAACAGGCGAAACGCAGGGTGAGGCTTGATCACCTTGCTTTGGTCCAGCAGCGTCAGCCGCCCGGACGCCTCGAGTACGCGCTGAATAACGAACATGACGTCGGGCCGTCCGGCGTCATATTCGTCGAAGCAAAGCGCGACATTGTTTTGCAGGGCCCACGGCAGAATCCCCTGGCGGAATTCGGTCACCTGCTGACCGTCCTTGATGACGATGGCGTCCTTGCCGATCAGGTCGATACGGCTGATGTGGCTGTCGAGATTGACGCGGACGCAGGGCCAGTTGAGCCGCGCCGCCACCTGCTCGATATGGGTGGATTTGCCGGTGCCATGGTAGCCGGTGACTATGACGCGGCGGTTCTTGGCGAAGCCTGCGAGAATGGCGAGGGTGGTCGGGCGGTCGAACCGATAATCGGCATCGATATCCGGCACGTGTTCATCGGCCTGCGAATACGCCGGCACTTCCAAATCACTGTCGATTCCGAAAACCTGCCTGACCGACACTTTCATGTCCGGCAGGCCGGCAATTTCTTGCACTGCAGCGGTCATTGATCCTCCGTGGCTTCGGAACGCCGAAGCCCCTGATTTTGGCGCGAATCGTACCTTCCGGCTGATGGCGGCGGCAACTTAGCAGAGGCCAAGGCGGCGAAAAACCCGCCGCAGCCGAATGACACCATCAATTATTTCAATAAGATAGGTGCAAATAGCCCTGTATAGAAGGCGGGGCTGGGTTGAGCAGCGCGCCGGTCGCTCAGCCGAATCCTACGGATTTCAGATAGTTGTAAGACTGGATGACCTCCACCAACCGATCCTCGGTGGAGCGGTCGCCGCCATTCGCGTCCGGATGATGACGTTTTACCAGTTCCTTGAAACGCGTCTTCACTTGTTGCGGGGTCGCACCAACGTCCAGGCCGAGGGTGTCGAGAGCCTTGCGCTCGGCATTACGGATCGGACGGGTTTCAGCGCGCGCCCGTTGTTCCGCGCGCACACCTTCGCCAAATAACCCAAACGGATCGGCATGGCTGCCGAAAGCGCGCATATCCGGCCGTACATTGCCTTTGCCGGTCCCCATCTTCCAGGTCGGACGGTGGCCGGTAAGGGCGTCCTTCTGGTAGGCCATCACCGCGGCATCGCTCATGCCTGTGAAGAAATTGTATGACTGGTTGTAGGCGCGAACATGATCGAGACAAAACCGCCAATACTCATTCTCGCGTCCGCGTCCCTTGGGCGCGCGGTGGGTCGCCTTTTCCTTGCAGCCATGCCATTCGCAGCGAGGGCCGCCAGTCTTCGGGCGGCGATCCTTCGCCGGCTTGACGCGGATGCGGTCAAATAGCGGTGAGTCGAATTTCATGACCGATCATTATGCGCTTTTACAGGTGACGCCTTCAAGACTTGATCGTATGACCGGCCATTGACCGGAGGACCGCCCTCTCCTAAGCGGGCAGCATGCGGACCGCCGATATCATCACTAAAAAGTTGACCGAGGCTTTCACGCCAGACAGCCTCAAGGTGCTCGATGAATCCCATAAGCACGAGGGCCATGCCGGGCACCGGCCCGGCGGGCAAACTCACTTTCGGGTCTATATTGTGTCGGAAGCGTTTAAAGGAAAGAGCCGGCTTGAGCGGCATCGGATGATTAATCAATTGCTTTCAGGCGAACTTGAGGACGGTGTCCATGCACTCGCCATCCATGCCGCCGCGCCAGGCGAAGGGGGCGTCTAGCTTTTAGTTTACCGTGTCCGCGGCAGCGGCTGGATGCGCAATGCTGTTATGCGATTGCGCGCGCGGCGCAAGACCCTGAACCGAAACCCGTGAAACGTGAAGCTCTGCCCGACTTCCGGGATCGAGCGCGCCTCGTGAATCACTAAGCCGGCAATCGTGGTGGCTTCTTCATCGGGTAAGTTCCAGTCCATGACGCGATTCAAGTCGCGTATCGATACCGCGCCGTCGACATTCACCGAACCGTCGGGCTGACGGCGAACGCCAGGTATCGCTACATCGTGCTCATCCGTGATGTCGCCGACGATCTCCTCAAGAATGTCTTCCAGTGTCACCAGGCCTTCGACTTCGCCATATTCGTCCACGACGAGCGCGAACGGCGTCTTGCGGCGCCGGAACGCCTTGAGCTGTTCTGCGACCGGACGTGTATCGGGTACGAAC
This sequence comes from Pseudolabrys sp., assembly GCA_035626335.1. Taxonomy (GTDB): domain Bacteria; phylum Pseudomonadota; class Alphaproteobacteria; order Rhizobiales; family Xanthobacteraceae; genus Pseudolabrys. Next base: position 153,236 of record DASPNW010000032.1, on the reverse strand, counting down.
CACGGCGGGGTCAACAGCGACGCGATGTCGACCTTGGCGGCATCGCCATCGACCGCATGCAGGGCCCGCAAGAGATCCTTGACGTGCAGAATGCCGACGATGTTCTCGGGATTGCCACGCCACAAAGGCAGGCGCGTGACCGGTGAACCGATGACAGCATTCACGATATCCTCAGGTGGATTATCGGCATCGACCGTGATCATGTTGGTCCGGTGGATCATCACATCGGAGACCGCCAGCTCGCGCAAATCGAGCACACCGCCAAACATATCGCGATCGAGAGTTTCCACATCGCCCTCGCGATGAAGCAAGTCCACCGCGCCACGCAACTCCTCGCGCGCCGAGAGCACGCCCTGCTCCTCGCCGACGTCCATACCGAACCGCTCGAGGATCCAGCACACCAGCTTCTCGATAGCCATGAGGACCGGGCCAAGCAGCTTGACGACCCATTGCATCGGCCTTGCCACCGCCAGTGCAAGCCGGTCTGGCGCGTTGAATGCGGCTGTCTTAGGCAATACTTCAGCGAAGACGACGACGAGCACGGTCATCAGAGCTGTCGCATACACGACGCCCGCGTTGCCGAACCACGCAAGCAACACGCCGGTCGCCAGCGCCGAGGCTGCAATGTTGACGGCATTATTGCCGAGCAGAAGCGCGCCAATCAGCCGCTCGCGCTGCGCGAGCAAGCGATTGACGATGGCGGCACGCCGGTTCCCGTGCTTTTCCAGGCGCGTCATACTGGCGCGCGAGGACGCAGTCAGCGCGGTTTCACTGCCCGCAAAGAAGGCCGAGAGCAGCAGGCAGATCAGGACGACGACAAGGGAAATCCAGTCGTTCGCGGTCATCGCTCGGCAAGTTTATGAGTGAGAAAGGCCCGCACCTCGGCGGCATCGACGTTATTTTCGACAAAGGCTCGGCCAATGCCGCGCACCAGAACAAATGTGAGCGTGCCGCGCCTGACCTTTTTGTCCTGAGCAATCAGATCCATCAAAACATCAGCCCCCGGTGCTCCACCGGGGACGTCCTTCAGGTGGGTAGGCAGGCCGACGGCCGCAAGATGCGCGGCCGCACGCACGACTTCCGGGGCCGCGATAAGGCCTTTCTGGGCGGAGAACTCGAATGCCAGCGCCATACCTAGCGCCACGGCTTCGCCATGCAACAACCGGTCGGAAAACCCACAGCCGGCTTCCAAAGCATGGCCAAAAGTGTGCCCAAGATTGAGCAGTGCGCGTTCGCCTGTCTCGCGCTCATCACGCGCAACAATGCCGGCTTTGGCGCGACAGCAGACCGCAATCGCGTGCTCGCGCGCCGAACCGCCGGCAAACACATCCTGCCAGTTTTTCTCGAGCCAGGCTAAAAATGCCGCGTCACCAAGCAGGCCGTATTTGGCAATCTCGGCATAGCCGGCACGAAACTCGCGCCTGGGTAATGTGTCGAGCAACGCCGTGTCTGCGATCACCAGCACCGGCTGGTGAAAGGCGCCGATCAGGTTTTTGCCCTGGCGAGAATTGATTCCCGTTTTGCCGCCGACCGAAGAATCGACTTGCGCGAGAAGCGTTGTTGGAATTTGGACATAGTCCAGCCCGCGCCGGACGCAGGAAGCCGCGAATCCTGCCAAGTCACCAATTACGCCGCCGCCCAGCGCTATGACAAGGTCATTTCGCTCGACGCGTGCGGCAATGATCGCTTCGCAGATTTGCTCAAAGGTCGCATAATTCTTGGAGCCCTCACCTGCCGGCACAACGATTTGCGCGCTATCGATGCCGGAGGATTTAAGCGCGGCCTCGGCCGCAGCGAGGTGAAACTTTGCGACGGTCTCATCGGTGACGACCGCAACCCGCGCACCGGAACGCACCGTCTTGATACGATCACCAAGATTCGCGAGCAGGCCACGGCCGATCACAATGTCGTAGGCACGCGTGTCCAGAGCGACTCTGACTACGCTTGGCTCGGTCTGTCGCAACGGCGCAGTCATGGCGATTTCTCCGTGCCGAAACCAAGACGCCTCGGCAACTGCGTCATGATCTCGTCCACAATGGTATCGTGAGGCTCGTCGCGCGACTGCACGATGATATCGGCTTGAGCATAGAGTGGCTCGCGCTCGGGCAGCAAATCTTTGATTTTTTCCGCCAATGGTCGATCGTTGCGGCGCTTAGTGCGCTTGAGCAAGACGTCAATGTCTGCCTTCAACCAGATCGAAATTCCCTTTTCGCCGATCAACGCTCGCGTTTGCGCGTCCATCACGGAACCGCCGCCGGTCGCCAGCACCTGCGGGCCGTTATCGAGCAGGCGCGCGATCACGCGCTTCTCGCCCGCGCGAAAATACGGCTCACCGTGCTTTTTGAAAATTTCGGGAATCGTCATGCCCGCAGCGCTTTCAATCTCGGCATCGGCATCAATGAACGGAATTCCAAGTCGGCCGCCAAGCCTTCGTCCGATCGAAGACTTGCCGGCGCCCATCATGCCGACAAGCACGATCGAGCGGCTGCCAAGCGCACGGACCACCGCCGATTCTAGGCTATTTTCTGCGGACTTTTGAATGGCACCGTCAACCATGCTATGATTCCAAGACGAATCCACGGTTCCATATACCAGCAATCGTGACAACCGCGAGGGCAGTCTTGTCAGCGGTTCCGGAACGTGGACGTGACTCGCCTAAAATCGCTAGGCGCTGGTGCACGGACGTTTGCCGGATTTGAACATGCCGAGTCTATTCAGATTTCTGGTCTTTCTCGGTCTGCTCGTCGGACTAGGTTATGGCGCGGTGTTCTCGCTCGCAACTTTTGTAAAGTATCAGCCGCGCGAGATCGTCGTGACTATTCCGCCCGACAGATTTCTCAAAAATCACTGACGCCGGGAATTGGGCAAGTCGATGATCCGCCGGCCAAATGCATCCGACGAGGCGGTGGTTGAATTGTTTCTCGACATGCTCGCAGCCGAGCGCGGCGCGGGCGAGAATACGCTTTCCGCCTATCGCAACGATCTTGATGATCTGTCGGCACATCTGCGCGCGGCACACCGCACGATCGCCAGCGCCACAACTGACGATTTGCGGAAATTTATTGCGATGCTTTCGGAGCGTGGTTTCAAGGCGTCATCGCTTGCGCGTCGCTTGTCGGCAGTGCGCCAAGTCTACAAATTTCTCTACGCGGAAGGTCAACGCGCCGACGACCCCGCCGCCGTGTTGGAAGGGCCCAAGCGCGCGCGCACTCTCCCGAAGGTGTTGTCGATCGCGGATGTCGATGCGCTCTTAAAGATCGCGCGGGCGAATAGTGAGAATGAGAAACAACCGCCTGCTCAACGGCTGCGGGCCGCACGCCTGCTATGCTTGCTGGAAGTGGTCTACGCCACCGGACTGCGGGTTTCCGAACTCGTGGCGTTGCCAGCGTCTGCGGCCCAACGAGACCAGCGTATGCTGGTTGTGCGCGGAAAGGGCGGCAAGGAACGGCTTGTGCCACTCAACAAGCCGGCCAAACGCGCGATGTCCGAATATCTCGAGTTACGCAACGCAGCTGAACATCACACCAAGTCGAAGTGGCTATTCCCTTCCTTTGGCGAGAAGGGGCATCTGACCCGTCAGCACTTCGCACGCGAACTAAAGACGCTCGGCCAGGCCAGCGGCATTCGAGCCGAGAACTTGAGTCCGCACGTGCTGCGTCACGCCTTTGCCAGCCATCTACTGCATAACGGCGCGGATCTGCGCGTGGTGCAAACCCTTCTCGGACACGCCGATATTTCGACCACGCAAATTTATACCCATGTGCTGGAAGAGCGCCTGAAAACACTGGTGCGCGATCTGCATCCGTTGGCGGACAGCTAGCCAAAGACGTACGTAAAAGCCAAATTAGCCCGTTCGCTTGACTTAGAGGCTTCGCCCGCGTCAGTTCGCCCCGAAAACATTGTCGCCCGGACCCAATGCGCAGTTATCTCGACTTTGAAAAGCCGGTGGCCGAACTCGAGGCCAAGGTGGAGGAATTGCGCGCAATGGGCGAAACCGGGAACGCTGTCGCTATTGGCGAGGAGATCAATCGGCTCGAGTCGAAGGCCGCGCTGGCGTTGAAAGAACTTTATGCAGAGCTCACGCCTTGGCAGAAAACACAGGTTGCCCGGCATCCGCAACGGCCTCATTGTCTCGACTACATTGCCGCGCTGGTCAGTAACTTCATCCCGCTCGCCGGTGACCGGAAATTCGGCGACGACCCCGCGATTGTCGGCGGCTTTGGCCGCTTTCGCGGCGAAAGCCTGTGCGTCATTGGCCATGAAAAGGGCTCCGACACCGAGAGCCGTCTCAAACACAACTTCGGAATGGCGCGGCCGGAAGGTTATCGAAAGGCCGTTCGGCTGATGGAGATGGCCGACCGTTTCGGCGTTCCGGTCGTCTCACTGGTGGACACCGCCGGCGCATATCCTGGCATCGGCGCGGAAGAGCGTGGCCAAGCGGAAGCAATCGCTCGTTCGACCGAGACGTGCCTATCACTTGGCGTACCGAACGTCGCTGTGATCCTAGGCGAAGGCGGCTCCGGAGGGGCTATCGCGATTGCCACGGCCAATCGCATCTTGATGTTGGAGCACGCGATCTATGGCGTGATTTCGCCTGAAGGCGCTGCCTCGATCCTGTGGCGTGATACAGCCAAGGCGCAGGAGGCAGCGACCAGCATGAAGATCACCGCTCAGGACATGGTCCGCTTGGGCGTGATCGACGCCGTGGTGGCAGAGCCCACCGGGGGTGCCCACCGCGATCCACAGGCCGCGATGGCCGCGACCGGTGAGGCGATAGCCGGCGCCCTTGCCGAATTGAGCGGACTCGATCGGGAGACGGTGCGCAGACAGCGGCGCGAGAAGTTCCTCACAATGGGCCGCGCCGTCACTTGATTAAGGAAGCATTTACTTTTGCTTTACCATGGGGTTAGCGGTAGTCTGGGATAGCGCGTACCGCCTTGCAGATGCCACATCTTAAGGATAACGATTACACAATAAGGGCCCGCCCCTTCGGGGAGTACCAGATTTGAATCGACCTTTTGCTCGAGCGCTTCTGGCGTCCGCGGCTGTGGCCGTGGCGATTGCGGTCGCTGGCTGTGACCCCGAAACAATTGCACCGACCGGCCGCGCGCACGCGCCGCTTTCCGAAAAAACTCTCGCCGAGATGACGGCGAAAAATATGGATAAGCAATCTCCGATCCTCGCCCGCATCTTCAAGGAAGAGTCGGAGATGGAGATCTGGAAACAAACTCGCGACGGCCAATTCGAACTTCTGAAAACCTACCCGATTTGTCGCTGGTCCGGTGATCTGGGTCCCAAGAAGAAAGAGGGCGACCGCCAGGCGCCGGAGGGTTTCTACGCCATCACGCCGGGGCAGATGAATCCGAATTCAAATTACTACCTCGCGTTCAATACAGGTTTTCCCAACACCTATGACCGCGCGATGGGTTATACCGGCTCGGAACTGATGGTGCACGGCGACTGCTCTTCGCGCGGCTGTTACGCCATGACCGACGAGCAGATTCAGGAAATCTACGCCCTGGCGCGCGAGTCGTTCTTCGGCGGGCAGAAGTCGTTCCAGCTGCAGGCCTATCCGTTCCGCATGACCGCAATGAACATGGCCAAGCACCGCAACAATCCGAACTTCGCGTTCTGGAAAATGTTGAAAGAGGGCTACGACCATTTCGACGCGACGCATCAGGAGCCCAAGGTCGCGATTTGCGACAGACGTTACGTCTTCGATGCGGTCAGTCCCGGCGATTCAAACCGGCCGTTGGCGTTCAACGCGAAGGCCGCCTGTCCGGCCTATCAACTCGACAAAAACATCGCCGATGCGGTCATCGATCACCAGCGGCAAGAACAGCGCAAAATGGCGGAATACGTCGCCAACGGCGTATCGACGGTCCCGTCCCGCGCCGGTATTGACGGCGGTATGAATCCGGTATTCCTCGCAAAGCTTTCGCCGCAGAACGATTTCGACAACAACGGTCGCTATCAGGTAGCGAACGCACCGGGCGCACTGCCACGCGTATCGAATGCGCCGGGCGCGCTGCCACGCACGACCACCCCGCCGGCCGCAAGCGCCGAAGCGTCCGCCAGACAGGAACCTGCCGCGGTCACCGGCGAACAAACGGTCGTAGCAAGCGTGCCGATGCCGCGCCCTGCACCGCAGCCAAAGCAAGGCGAAGCTCCCTCGCAGCCGACCACGATTGCCGGGTTAATCGGCAGCTGGTTTGGCTCAAACGCGGAAGCTGCCCCGTCGGCACCTGAAAAAGAGCCGGTCGTGACCCGCAGCGCCAATACCGACGTGGCAGCAAAACCGAAGCAGGTTGCCCGTACGGTCTCCGCCACGGCGTCCGTACCGCCGCGCAGTACCTCTACCGTGGCCGCGCCGGTTCAGCGTGACGTCGCACCAAAGGCAGTTCAGACCGCGCGCACGCCCGAGCCGACCCCGCCGGTGCAAGCGGCCAAAGCAGAGCCCCCGCGCCAGCAGCAGCCGGAAATTCGTACAGCGTATTCGACACCGCCGGCGAGCAACAACGGCTTGCTTACAGGCGCACAGCCGGTGGTCCCGGCCGGCTCATTCGGCAGTTTCCGCTAGCTATTTCCGCGTGGCACGAGCGGACGAAGCATGGATTGCTACGTCTATGTCCTCGGCACCTTCGCGAACGATCGCCACCTGACTTATGTCGGCTGGACCGATGACGTCGTCCGGCGGCTGGCGCAACATAATGCCGGCAAGGGCGCACGCTCGACGCGCGGCCGCGTTTGGGTGCTCCTCTATTCAGAACGTTGCGCGAGCAAACGTCACGCCATGAGCCGCGAATGGCATCTCAAACGCGACCGCGCATTCCGTAGAAATTTGGCGAGGTCGCTCAAAAAATAACGCCGGCAGGACTGCCGGCGTTATTTGCGTGCTGTTGCCAAAGGACCTCAGGCGAATTTGCCGTGGCAATGTTTGAATTTTTTGCCGGAGCCGCAGGGACATGGCTCATTGCGGCCGACCTTGCCCCAACTCGACGGATCTTTCGAATTGCGTTCTGGCTGCGCGCCGTTGCCATTACCGACGAGAGCCGGCGCCAAGGCAGGCGCCATCTCGTCTTCGCCCGTTGTCGGATCGACCTTGTGCGCTTCCATGTAAGGAAGCTTGGCCTCTTCAGCCGGCGGTGATTGGACGACCTCGACCCGCATGAGCTGGGCGGTCACCGCCTCACGCAAGTGCGCCACCATTGCTTCGAACAGCGAAAAGGCCTCCGCCTTATATTCATTGAGCGGGTCACGCTGACCGTAACCGCGCAAGCCAATCACCTGGCGCAGGTGTTCGAGCATGACGAGGTGTTCACGCCAGAGGTGATCGAGGGTCTGCAGCAAAATGGACTTCTCGACGTAACGCATCACGTCGGGACTCCATTTGGCAACCTTGCTTGCCATCCATTCATCGGCGCGCCGCGTGATGCGCTCGCGCACGTCCTCTTCAGTGATACCTTCCTCCTTCGCCCAATCCTGAACCGGCAGCTCGAGCGTAAGCACTTCGCGCAATGTGCGATCGAGACCCGCGGTGTCCCACTGTTCCGGATAAGCATTCGCCGGGATGTGCTTGGCGACCAAATCCTCGATCATCGCATGGCGCATGTCGGCAATGGTTTCGTCGACGGCCTCGTCGCGCATCAGCTCAAGCCGCTGCTCGAAAATCACCTTGCGCTGATCGTTCATGACGTTGTCGAACTTGAGCAAATTCTTGCGGATATCGAAGTTGCGTGCCTCAACCTTCTGTTGCGCTTTCTCCAGAGCCTTGTTGATCCATGGATGAACGATCGCCTCGTTCTCCTTCAAACCCAGTTTCTGCAACATGCCGTCGAGCTTGTCGGACCCGAAGATACGCATGAGGTCGTCTTCAAGCGACAGAAAGAATTTGGAATGACCGGGATCGCCCTGTCGGCCCGAACGACCGCGCAGCTGGTTGTCAATCCGCCGGCTTTCGTGGCGCTCGGTTCCGAGCACAAAGAGACCCCCGGCGGAAAGTGCCTTTTCTTTCAGCCGGGCAACTTGGCTGCGAATCTCATCCGCATGCGAGCTTTTCTCGCGCTCGCGCGGATCGGCAATGTCGGTAATTTCCTGACGGATACGCATGTCGGCGTTACCGCCCAGCTGAATGTCGGTGCCGCGGCCAGCCATGTTGGTGGCAATGGTGATGGCGCCCGGCACACCGGCCTGGGCTACAATATAGGCTTCCTGCTCGTGATAGCGGGCATTAAGAATGGCGAAGACTTTTTTCTTCGAGGCTCCCTCGTCACCCGAATAGAGCGCGGCGAAAGCATTGGGATCCGAGAAGTCGTGCTGCTCCCAGCCTTTCTGACGGAGCATCTCGGCGAGCTGTTCGGATTTTTCGATTGACGTCGTGCCGACCAGCACGGGTTGACCGCGGATCTTGCAATCCTCGATCAGCGTCAGGATCGCCCGATATTTTTCAGCCGCGGTTCGATAAACCTCATCGTCATCATCAAGACGTACGAGGGGCATGTTGGTCGGCACTTCGAGCACCTCGAGGCCGTAAATATCCATAAACTCTTCCGCTTCCGTCATTGCCGTGCCCGTCATACCGGCAAGCTTCTCGTACATGCGGAAATAGTTCTGGAAGGTAATCGAAGCGAGTGTCTGGTTTTCAGGCTGGATCGGCTGATGCTCTTTCGCTTCCAATGCCTGATGCAGACCTTCCGAATATCGCCGGCCCGGCATCATACGACCGGTAAACTCATCAATAATCACGACCTCACCGTTGCGCACGATGTAATCCTTGTCGCGCTGGAATAGCTTGTGCGCCCTGAGCGCCTGATTGACGTGATGCACGACGGATACGTTCTCTACGTCGTAAAGCGAGTCACCCTTGAGCTGGCCGGCTGCGCGCAGCCTCTGCTCGAGCTTTTCCATGCCCGCTTCGGTCAACGTCACTGTCCGCTGCTTTTCGTCGACGTCATAATCGGTCTTGTCGAGTTGCGGGATGTAGCTGTCGATCGTGTTGTAGAATTCCGAGCGGTCGTCGAGCGGACCGGAAATAATCAGCGGCGTGCGCGCTTCATCGACAAGAATTGAGTCGACTTCGTCCACAATCGCAAAAATATGCCCACGCTGGACCATATCCTCCAGGCGGTACTTCATGTTGTCGCGCAGATAATCGAAGCCAAGTTCGTTGTTGGTGCCGTAAGTGATGTCGCAATCGTAGGCTTTCTTGCGCTGATCGTCGTCGAGCCCGTGCACAATGACTCCAACCGAAAGCCCGAGGAAATTATAGATCTGCCCCATCCATTCGGCGTCGCGTTTGGCCAGATAGTCGTTGACGGTGACGACATGCACACCGCGGCCGGCAATCGCGTTGAGATAAACCGGAAGAGTCGCAACCAGCGTCTTGCCTTCACCGGTCTTCATTTCGGAGATCTTGCCGTCGTGCAAAATCATGCCGCCGATCAACTGAACGTCGAAATGGCGCTGGCCGAGCGTGCGCTTGGCGGCTTCCCGCACGGTGGCGAAGGCGGGAACCAAAAGATCATCGAGAGAGGTGCCCTCGCTGACTTGTTTCTTGAAATGATCGGTGCGGGCCTTCAGTTCATCGTCGGAGAGCGCTTCAAGTTCCTTCTCCAGCGCGTTGATCTCGCGCACGCGGGGCTCATAGCTGCGGATGCGCCGCTCGTTGGCGGATCCAAACAGCTTGCGGGCGACGGCGCCGATCATTCGGGAGCTCCTAACGTAGGCCGGGCGCTTATATCATGCCGCCGCGGCCGGATTTGCTTCCGGCGCTCCGGAATGCGGCACTTTTCGGGCAAATTCGACGCCAAACACGCCGGCAAATGGCGAACTGCTAAAGGTGAGCGAGAGATATGAGGGGGTCGGATTGTTGTCAATCGGCGGCTTGGTGCGGCCTTAACAAGACGGTCACGCGGAGGTTGGACCCATTCGCCTCAGTCGGCCATTGCAATGCCACGGTTGTTGGGCGAATAGTCCGCGCACTGCCGGTTCGAACCGGCGGCCCATATATTCAAGGATAACGCTATGACGATTACCGTATCTACCGGCGTCCCGGTCCGATCAGGTCCGGCCGGTTTCATTGCCACCACCTTGGCCGTGCTGATCCTTACGACTGGGCCGCTGTGCGCCCAGGATAAGGACCCGCTTGTGGCTAAAGTTAACGGTGTTGAAGTTCATCAGAGCGACCTCACCGCCGCCGAAGATGAGGCCGGACAAATCCCGCCCATGTCACCTGAGGCCAAGCAGGATTACCTGGTGCAATTCGTGGCCGACATGATCCTGGTGTCGAAGGCCGCTGAGGACAAGAAATTCGGGGATGCCGCCGACTTCAAGCGCAAGCTCGAATTCGCTCGCAAAAAGCTGCTTATGGAAGGGCTGCTCCAATCGGTCGGTAAGGGAGCTGTCACCGACGAGGCGATGCGCCAAGTCTATGATGAGGCGGTCAAACAGATCGCGGAAGAGAAGGAGGTGCATGCGCGCCACATCCTGGTCCGCGCGCCGGCCGGCGACGACAAGGCCGGTAAGGAAGCCGAGGATAAGATCAAGGCAGTGATTGTGCGGCTGAAAAAGGGCGAGGACTTCGCCAAGGTCGCGACTGAAGTGACAGAGGATCCGTCCGGAAAGGCCAATGGCGGTGACCTTGGCTATTTCACAAAGGAGCAAATGGTGCCGGAATTCTCCGACGTCGCCTTCAAGTTAGAGTCGGGGCAGATTTCGGACCCGGTAAAAACGCAGTTCGGCTGGCATGTGATCAAGGTTGAAGATAAACGCACAAAACAGGCGCCCAAATTCGAAGATGTGAAGCCGCAAATCGAGAATTTCGTGATGCGCAAGGCACAGGCCGAGCTGGTCACAAAACTCCGCGCCGACGCCAAAATCGAGCGCATGGACAAGCCGGCAAAAACCGAAGACAAGCCAGGCGCGCCAGCAAAGAAGTAGCCTCGATCGTATTGATCAAATGATTTCGTCATGGCCGGCCTTGTGCCGGCCATTTCGCTTAGGTACGCACATGGATATCTGGTCAGATGACGCACCCATGAGCTCTTCAGTTTCCCCCCTCGCCCCGGTCCACGTGCCGGATATGCCGGCAATTCCTGGCGTAACGCTCGCAACGGCTGCGGCTGGCATCCGCTATCCGGGGCGCACCGACGTTCTGCTCGTATTGTTCGAAGCCGGTACCACTGTGGCCGGGGTGTTCACGCGATCGAAATGCCCATCGGCGCCGGTCGAATGGTGTCGCGCGCATCTGAAAACAGGAACGGCACGCGCACTCGTGGTCAATTCCGGCAACGCCAACGCCTTCACCGGCAAGAGCGGTCGAGACGCCTGCAAATTCACGGCGCAAATTGCCGCTCGCGCGGTCAGTTGCAAGCCGGCTGACGTCTTTCTCGCTTCGACTGGTGTGATCGGCGAACCGCTGAAGGCGCAGGCCTTCGACGGCGTGATGGACGGATTGGTGGCGCATGCGCAGGCGGGCGATTTTCTCGCCGCAGCGCGCGCGATCATGACGACCGACACGTTCCCAAAGGTTGCAACCGCAACGGCCAAGATCGGAAAAACGGTAGTCACGGTCAACGGCATCGCGAAGGGCGCAGGCATGATCGCGCCCGACATGGCAACCATGCTTTCCTTCGTCTTCACGGACGCGGCGATTTCTGCCTCCGCGCTCCAATCATTTTTGAAGGAAGGCGTCGCAGATACCTTCAATGCCGTGACAATCGATGGCGACACGTCGACGTCCGACACGCTGATGATGTTTGCAACGGGCAAGGCAGGCGCTTCGCGTGTCTCCCGCGCTAACGATCCACGCCTGAAGGATTTCAAGAAAGCCCTGCATGCTGTGTTGGCAAATCTGTCCGAACAGGTCGCGCGCGACGGCGAAGGCGCGCGCAAGTTGGTCGAGATCGTGGTCGAAGGCGCAGTATCCAAGGCTTCGGCCCGTCGCATTGCGATGTCGATCGCCAACTCGCCGCTTGTCAAAACGGCGATTGCGGGTGAGGACGCAAATTGGGGCCGTGTCGTCATGGCTGTCGGCAAGGCGGGCGAGCCCGCCGACCGAGACAAACTTTCGATCTGGTTCGGCGGTATTCGCGTCGCACACAAGGGTGCGCGCGATCCCGGTTACGACGAAGCAAGCGTGACTGCGGCAATGAAAAGGCCGGAGATCCAGTTGAAAGTGGCGCTCGGTCTGGGCAAGGGCCGCGATCGGGTGCTGACTTGTGATCTGACCAAGGAATACGTCGCCATTAATGGCGATTACCGATCCTAGAACCGTCGAGGCTGAGGGGTGGTGGTGGCCACTAAAATTGTCCTGGTTGCAGCCTGCGCCCTCATTGACGTCGACGGCCGCGTACTGATCGCACAGCGGCCCGAGGGGAAGCCGATGGCAGGATTGTGGGAGTTTCCCGGCGGCAAGGTTGAGAACGGCGAGCGGCCTGAGGAGACCTTAATTCGGGAGTTAAAAGAAGAACTGGGAATAACCGTCAACGAGACCTGTCTCGCGCCGCTCACTTTCGCAAGCCACAGTTATCCGGACTTTCATCTTTTGATGCCCCTCTACGTCTGCAGGCGCTGGGATGGAACGGTGAGCCCTGCTGAAGGCCAGAGAGTCACGTGGGTAAAGGCGAATCGGCTGCACGACTACCAGATGCCGCCGGCGGATGTGCCGCTGATTGCACACCTGATGGCGCTGCTCTAGCTGGGGCGCTCCGGCTTTTCTCCCGCCGATATTTCCCTGGTGCCGAGTGCGTCGGCTAATCGCTGCGCGGCCGAGCCGGGCTTTAGCGGCTTCTGCTGGCTTTCGTGCGGCACCCAGCCCGACAGCCAGACGATGTCGAAGCTGGCGCGCAGGCGGCCGTCCGCATCTGCAAAGCGCTCGGCGTAGATTGTCGTCGTGCGTTCCAAGATCGCGCGTTTAAGCGGTTTGCGCAGTCGCTCATACATGACGTTTGTCGCACCCATGTGCCGCAGATCGCGCATCAACGCGGTGGCCGACTCATAGCGCACAACAAGCCGTTCGTTGTCGACGACAGGCAGTGCAAATCCGGCGCGTTGGAGTAACGCGCCGAGTTCACGCACATCGGCGAACGGCGCAACTCGCGGCGAAATCCCTCCCTCAATCTCACTTTCAGCGGTCGCGATCGCCTCGCGCAGCTCGGCCAGACTGTCCCCGCCGACCAGGGCGGCCAAGAACAATCCGTCCGGCTTCAATGCCCGGCGAATCTGTATCAGCGTTCCCGGCAAATCGTTGACAAACTGCAATGCTAGCGCCGACGTTACCAGGTCGAGCGAGTTATCCGCGAACGGTAACGCCTCTTCGTCGGCGGCCACTCGCGGAAAAGATCGATCCAACTCCATGGCACCGAATTCAGCGGCGACAATCATGTCGAATTTGCCGCTTGCGGCAAGCGTCCGCCGGACCGCATCGGTTGGCGTGCCAAGATCGACGATGGCATCGAATCGGCGGACCACGGCAGAGAGCCGTTCGTCCAGCTCACTGGCAACGTGATCAAGCAGAAAGGTCGCGGGGCCCAAAACGCGGGCGCGCTTTTGACGCGCGCGCAACAACGAACGATCAAAGATCTGGGGACCTGACGACATTGATTTGTCCTCACGCGCTCACGCGCGATTTGTCACGCCCATGCTTGCCTATGCTACGGTTGCAGCATGAACGAGCTTGTTTCGGCAAGTCCGGACGAATCACAAATGCGCACTCCGTGGTTACGCGGCGGCGCGCGGGCAGGGTTGCGGCTCGTACTCGACTTCGTTCTGCCCCCGCTTTGCCCATCCTGCCGCGAGCCACTCAGCGAAGGCGCAGGCCTCTGCGCACCCTGCTGGTCAAAATTGGCGCTTATCGAACCGCCATACTGCGCGCGACTGGGCCTTCCCTTCGTCTATGATCAAGGCCCGGGTCTTTTGTCGATGGAGGCGATTGCCAACCCACCGGCCTATGATCGGGCACGCGCCGCCGTACGGTACGACGATGTCGCCCGTAAGCTGGTCCAAGGCCTCAAATACAGCGACCGCCTCGATCTTGCACCCATAATGGGCCGATGGATGGCGCGTGCCGGCCGCGAGCTGCTGAGCAGTGCCGACGCGCTCGTCCCGGTACCGCTGCATTGGCGCAGGCAGTGGGCGCGTCGTTTCAATCAATCGGCTGCGCTTGCAGGCGTCATCTCCGCGCTCGGTAATGTGCCGGTTGTGCATGGCGGCCTGAAACGCGTTCGCGCCACGCCACAACAGGTTGGATTGTCGAAAACCGAGCGTGCCGACAATGTGCAAGGTGCCTTCCGTGTACCGGCCGAACGCAGGGCCGATATTGCCGGACGGCGCATCGTACTGATCGACGACGTGCTTACGTCCGGCGCAACGGTCGATGCCTGCGCCCGGGCGTTGCTGCGGGCCGGCGTTGCCCACATCGACGTACTGGTTTTCGCGCGGGTTGTAGCGCCCGCGCGCGCTCCCATATAAAAGACCGTCAGGTCGCCCCAGAAATACTGCTATGCCACCCGTCGAAATTTACACGACCCGCTATTGCCCATATTGCAGCGCCGCCAAGGCTTTGCTGAAGCGGAAGGGCGTGAACTACAATGAGATTGATGTCAGCCGCGACTGGAAGCGCCGGGATGAAATGATTCAACGCGCAAATGGACGCATGACCGTGCCCCAAATTTTCGTCGGGACAGTGCACGTTGGAGGCAGCGATGAATTGCACGCGCTTGAGCGCGCCGGCAAGCTCGATCCGCTGTTGGCGGCGGACGGCGGGGCACTCGCATGAGCACTGGCGCCTTCAATGCCGCGATGATCCAAATGCGTTCGGGTCTCAAGCCTGGCACCAATATCGATGACGCAGTGCGCATGATCGACGAGGCAAAATCCGCCGGCGCCGACTATGTGCTCACCCCGGAGATGACCAACATCCTGGCCGCCAAGCGCGAGCAGCTTTTCTCCGCGATCGTCGACGAAGAGGCGGATACCTCGCTTGCGACCTTGCGCGAACTTGCCCGCAAGCTTGGCATCTATATTCACATCGGCTCGCTGGCGATCAAACTTTCGCACGACAGGGCCGCCAACCGCTCGTTCCTTGTCGATCCGAAGGGCGATATCGTAGCCCGCTACGACAAGATCCATATGTTCGACGTAGACCTCGCGGATGGCGAGAGCTACCGCGAATCACGCAATTACCGTCCTGGCGAACTGGGAGTGCTGGCGGATCTTCCGTGGGGCCGGCTCGGCTTGACCGTTTGCTACGACCTGCGCTTTCCCGCGCTATATCGCGCGCTGGCCGAAGCCGGCGCCACCATGCTGGCGATTCCGTCGGCATTCACCAAACAAACCGGAGAAGCGCACTGGCACGTCCTTATCCGCGCTCGGGCAATAGAAAATGGTTGCTTTGTTTTCGCCGCCGCACAAGGTGGTAAACATGAGAGCAGCAGGGATACTTATGGTCATTCACTTATCGTTGACCCTTGGGGGCGCATCATTGCGGAAGGCGGCATCGAGCAGGGCATAGTTATGGCCGAGATCAACCCCGCAGAAATTGCCAAAGCGCGCGCGCGCATTCCCTCGCTCCAGCACGGCCGGCGATTTGAAATCGTTGAACCGATGGTGGAGCCTGCGCATCTGCATATCGTGCGGGGCACGGAATGATACACTACGCACTCGTCTGCGAGCGGGGCCACAACTTTGAAAGTTGGTTCCAGGATTCCGCCACCTACGACAAGCAGGCAAAGCGCGGGCTGGTGACCTGCCCACATTGCAATTCCGCCAAGGTCGAAAAAGCGATCATGGCGCCAAGACTATCCACGTCTGCCAAGAAGCGGCGCGTATCTACCGACGAGACAGCGGCAGGCGCCAATGCCGCAACGACACCGCCGGTACCCGCGCCGGTCGCAATGATTTCGCCGCAGGAGCAGGAGTTTCGTACCAAACTCAAAGAGCTGCGCGACCATCTCGTCAAAAACGCTGACAATGTCGGCGCAAAATTCCCGGAAGAAGCTCGGAAAATGCATTACGGCGAAATCGAGCATCGTTCGATCTACGGCGTGGCCTCTGCGGAGGAAGCAGGCGAGCTATCTGAGGAAGGCATCGAATTTCATCCATTGCCCCCGCTGCCCGACGAGCGCAATTAATACGCCCACACCAGCAAGGCCACGCCGATCACCACCAGCACGATGCCGGCGATCTCGCGATGCGTCGTCGGTTGCTTAAACACGAACCGGGTTACGCCTTGCGCAAACAGGACCTCGACGAGTGCCAGCGTGCGCACGTTGGCTGCGGTGGTGATAGCGAAGGCGAGAAACCAGAACTCCGAGGCGAAAGCACCCATAAAGCCAGCAAACAAAGATGGCCGCCAGGCGCGTGCAATAGCTTGCAGAACTTTGCGATCGCGCAACGCCAGATACAGCGACAAGACCGCCGCCTGAATGACCAAACCCACCGTCACCGTGAATGTTGCCGCCACCACAAAGTCGGGCCGGTGCAGGGACAGGATGGCGCCACGATAGCCAATTGCCGAAAGGCCAAAAAGCGCACCGGAGAACAGCCCGACCATGGTCGAACGCACGCTGCTGCCTTGGTCCGAATTCCCCTTGAGCGAGATAATGATCACACCAGCCGTAGCTATGAGAATAGCGGCGGCTGAAAGCGAAGTGATTTTGTCACCGAGAAAAATAAGCCCGAACAAAGCCACATGAACCGGCTCGGTCTTGATGAAGGCGTAGGCCACCACAAAGGACCGCTGGCCCATCACGGAGAGCATGGTCGCTGTGGCCGCGATCTGGGTGAAAGCGCCGGCGAGCACCCAAGGCCAGAACATAGGAGGCGGCTTCGGCAATTCCGCGCCCGTCGCAGCGAGGACACCTGCGAGGAACAAGAGCGCAAACGGAAAGCCAAACAAAAAGCGCACATGGGTTGCGCCGACCGTGCCAAGGTTCGCCGTCAGCTCGCGCTGCATGGCGTTGCGCGCGGTCTGCGCCGCCGCGGCAATCAGCGTGAAGACGGCCCAGAGCATTGGGTCGAAGCTTATTGTTGTCTGCTCAGGCCACAGCCGACCGGATCTCCGCCGCTTCGGGGAATTCGGTCACCGACCCCTTCTCGTTATCGATCAGCAGAAACAGATCGAAATAGCGGATGGTCGGCGCGCCACCGGTGCGCTTGATAACGGATTGCCGCCATTCCTCATTATGCGCTTTTTGCGCCGCTTCGATCGATGGCCAGATATAGACGCCCGCGCCGGTTTTGCCGTTAAGTTCGAGCAAAAAATGCTTGCGCAGCAATTCCTTGTTCGCTCGCCATTTTGGAACAACGTTGCGCGCCTCTTCGGCCACTTGCTGACGGCTCCAGCCGTTCGGAGAATTGAATTCAACCAATTCGAGGATCATGCCGCCTCTCCCTTTTGCTTTGGGCGTTGTGCCACCAGCATGTAATTGACGTCCATATCGGACGATAACTGCCAACGGTCGGCTAACGGATTGTAGATCACGCCGCGTTCTCCGGTTACCTGCAAGCCAGCGCGCTCTACCGCGTCTTCGAGTTCCACGGGCGTTACAAATTTATCCCATTGATGCGTGCCGCGTGGCAGCCAGCGCAGAACATATTCGGCACCGACAATGGCAAACGCAAAGCTTTTCAAGGTGCGATTGAGCGTGGCCGCGATCAAAAGCCCGCCCGGTTTGACCATCGACGCGCAGCTTGCGACGAACGCGCGAACGTCGGCGACATGCTCGACCACCTCCATAGCCAATACCACGTCGAAGCGTTCTCGCGCGGCAGCGAGCTCCTCGGCTGTCGTGGCGCGATAATCCGCGGTAATTCCAGACTTGTCGGCGTGAGATTTTGCGGCAGAGATGTTCTCATCCGACGGGTCAGCGCCGACCATTTCCGCGCCGAGCCGCGCCAGCGGCTCGGACAAAATACCGCCCCCGCAACCGATATCCAGCATGCGCAGGCTTTTCAGGCAGTCCAGCTTCTTGGGATCGCGGCCAAAGTATGCCGTCGTCTGGTCGCGAATGTAACCAAGTCTTACGGGATTGAACTTATGAAGTGCCGCCATCGGCCCGCGCGGATCCCACCAATCCGCGGCGTAGCGCGAGAAACGCTCGATCTCGGCTTGGTCGACTGACGATGCGTGGGGCTTGCCTGCCATGTTTTTTCCGGGCATCTCGATATCAGCGGGCAGTCACTTGATTGCGAAATTCGAGCGGCGCGTGGATGTTATGCAACGGTTCAATCCCCACGCCGGTCCCGCGAATGGTGATGTCGCCATAGTTGAGCATACGTCCCAGTATAGATTGGTCGACATCAACGCTCTCAACCTTGTCCATATTCATCTCGACGGTATGCCGACGGACAAAGCCCCGTTTGTACACGATGCGACGGTCGGTCACGTCTATCTCTGTCGTCCAACGCCTGAACCAGGCACCGAAAGCCAACGCCAGCCCGGCCAGCGCGCAAACGAGCGCGACCAGAATTGCAACCGGCCCGGCGGCACCGCCAGCAGTAAGCGAAATGAAGGCCAACAGCCAAAGGCCAATCGCCGGAAAATAGACGATCCAGTGCAAGGTGGTTGTGTAAGCCAAAGTCTCGCCGGGTTGGAGGATGTGATCGATGTACCGCATCATCGGGCCTTAATTCTTCGCGACTATAGCAGCGTTATGGCGGCGATGTTGCGATTGCCGTACCCCGCCGGTATGTAATACGCGCCTTTTCGGCCGGCACTCGAAACGTTAACGATTTGCGTCGGCCGCTTGTTAGCGCCTTTCCACGTACCCGGGAATGCCATGGCTCGCCTGGTAATGAAATTCGGCGGAACGTCCGTCGCCGACCTTGACCGCATCCGCAACGTGGCGCGCCACGTCAAGCGCGAGGTCGATGCCGGCTATGATGTGGCCGTTATAGTCTCCGCCATGGCGGGCGCGACCAACCAGCTCGTCGAATGGTCTCGACAGGCCGCCATGCTGCACGATGCCCGCGAATATGACGCGGTCGTCGCCACGGGTGAACAGGTCACTGCCGGACTGCTTGCGATTGTACTGGAAGGCATGGGCGTTAATGCACGGTCCTGGCAAGGCTGGCAATTGCCGATCCTGACCGACAACGCGCATGGCTCCGCTCGCATTCTGGATGTGAATGGCGCCGAACTGATCAAGCGCTTCAAAGAGCACAGCCAGGTTGCCGTCGTCGCCGGCTTTCAGGGCATGCATAAAGAAACCGGGCGCGTCACAACCCTCGGCCGTGGCGGCTCCGACACCTCGGCCGTGGCAATCGCCGCTGCAATCGGCGCCGAACGCTGCGACATCTATACCGACGTGGACGGTGTCTACACCACCGACCCGCGGGTGGTGCCGAAGGCTCACCGCATGGACAAGATCGCATACGAAGAAATGCTCGAGCTCGCTTCGCTCGGCGCCAAGGTTATGCAGGTTCGTTCGGTTGAACTCGGCATGGTGCACAATGTACGCATCTTCGTGCGTTCAAGCTTCGAGAAACCGGAGGATATCGATCCCTCCAAGCCGCCGTCGGGTACGCTCATTTGCGACGAAGGAGACATCGTGGAACAACAAGTCGTCACCGGCATCGCCTTTTCAAAAGACGAGGCACAAATCTCGATTCGCCGCGTGCAGGACAAACCTGGAGTCGCCGCCGCGATCTTTGGCCCTCTTGCCGATAGCAATATCAATGTCGACATGATTGTGCAGAACGTGTCGGCTGACGGCGCTACCACGGACCTCACTTTTACGGTGCCCTCGGCCGACTATGAGCGTGCCCGCGTCACCCTCGAAAAGGCCAAGGGATCGATCGGTTACGAACGGCTTGACGGGGCGACCGACGTCGCCAAGGTCTCGGTTATCGGCATCGGCATGCGCAGTCATGCCGGTGTCGCCGCCAAGGCTTTCAAGGCCTTGTCCGAACAGAAGATCAATATCCTCGCGATCACGACCTCAGAGATTAAGTTCTCGGTGCTGATCAAAGCGGCCCAAACCGACCTGGCGGTACGTACGCTTCATACGCTCTATGGGCTGGATAAGGGCTAGAGCTCCGAAAGGGTGAGGATGAGAATTCGCTCTTTGGCTTGCCCCTTGCCTAGAGCATTCGCTATAGGCTGGCGCGTAAGCGGCTCCGGATGCCGGATTCGGCGTCGCCATTCGTACACGATTTGGCCGTAATGAGCCACGGCCCAAGGCCGTGGTCAGAGGACCTCAATAATGCGTGGCGCGCTCGGTGGTCCGCGCGTGCTGTTGCGCCGGCTTCGCGAAGTCATGGCGGAGCCGGTCAGCGCACAGGATCGCCTCGACAAGGTTGTGGTGTTGATCGCCGCCAACATGGTGGCGGAGGTGTGCTCTGTCTACGTCCTGCGCGTGGATGGAACCCTTGAGCTATATGCCACTGAAGGCCTGAAACGCGAAGCGGTCCACCGAACTGTCCTTAAAGCCGATGAAGGCCTGGTCGGCTTGGTCGCCAGCGAGGCCAATCCGATGAACCTGTCGGATGCGCAGGCGCATCCCGCCTTCTCTTACCGCGAGGAAACCGGCGAAGAGATATATCACTCGTTTCTAGGTGTGCCGATCTTGCGCGCGGGCAACACGCTTGGCGTGCTGGTTGTGCAGAATCGCGCGAGACGCACTTACACCGAGGAAGAAGAAGAGGCGCTGCAAACCACGGCGATGGTCCTCGCCGAGATGATCGCATCCGGCGAGCTGTCTTCGCTCGCCCAACCCGGTGCAGAGCCCGTTGCCCGCCACGCGATGCATCTTGTCGGCAGTTCGCTGTCCGACGGTATCGCCCTCGGCCACGTCGTTTTGCATGAGCCGCGCGTGGTTATTACCAACGTGATCGCCGACGATGTGCCACAGGAACTCAAACGGCTTGATGCGGCCATAGCTACGTTGCGCGAAGACCTGGATCGGCTGGTCGAACACCGTGATGTCGCAGACGGCGGCGAGCACCGGGATGTACTCGAAGCCTATCGGATGTTTTCTTACGACCAAGGCTGGCTGCACAAGATCCGCGAAGCGGTAACGACCGGCCTCACCGCTGAAGCCGGTGTCGAGCGCGTCCAGTCCGATACCCGTGCGCGCATGCTACGTGCTTCCGATCATTATTTGCGCGATCGACTGCACGACCTCGACGACCTCGCCAACCGTTTGATGCGGGTGCTGATGGGCCAAGATCATGCGCCGACGAAGGAGCAATTACCGGAAAACGCCATTGTCGTGGCGCGCTCCATGGGCCCGGCGGCACTGCTCGATTACGACCGGAAAAGACTGCGCGGGCTGGTGCTGGAAGAAGGTGGGCCGACCTCGCACGTTTCGATCGTTGCACGCGCGCTTGGCATTCCGACCGTCGGCGAAATCGACAATGCCACAGGCCTGGTCGAGCCGGGCGACGCTATCATTGTCGACGGTTCGACCGGCCATATTCACATGCGTCCGCCGCAGGACATTCAAGCGTCCTATGGCGAACGAGTGAAGCTGCGCGCCCGCCGGCAAGCGCAATATCGCGCGCTGCGGGAGCGGCCGTGCGTCACCAAGGACGGTCAG
This sequence comes from Pseudolabrys sp., assembly GCA_035626335.1. Lineage (GTDB taxonomy): Bacteria > Pseudomonadota > Alphaproteobacteria > Rhizobiales > Xanthobacteraceae > Pseudolabrys. The sequence goes on along the minus strand of DASPNW010000032.1, from coordinate 131,697 downwards.
AAAATCGCACTTATGATCAACGCGGGCCTGACCATCGACCTTCCGCATATCGAAGATACCGGCGCCGCCGGCATCGGTCTGTTTCGGACCGAATTGCAGTTCATGGTGGCGTCGACATTGCCGCGCACCGGCGAGCAACTCGCGCTCTATCGCGCGGTACTCGACGCGGCCGGGAAAAAACCGGTGACATTCCGAACGCTCGATATCGGCGGCGACAAGGTGTTGCCGTACATGCGCAACATCGAAGAAGAAAACCCGGCACTGGGCTGGAGGGCGATCAGACTCGGCCTCGACCGGCCGGGCCTGTTACGCAGCCAGGTGCGCGCGCTGTTACGCTCGGCGGGCGGGCGCAGCCTCAGGCTGATGTTTCCGATGATCGCCGTCGTGGAGGAATTCGACAAAGCCAAGGCGCTTGTCGAAGTCGAATTGACTCATTTGCGCCGGCACGGGCACGAGTTACCTGAGCGAGTCGAGATCGGCACTATGGTCGAGGTACCCTCGCTTCTGTTTCAGCTCAACGAATTGCTGGAGCGCGTCGATTTCCTTTCAGTCGGCTCCAACGACCTGATGCAGTTCCTCTATGCCGCCGATCGTGGCAATCCCCGTGTGTCGGAACGATTTGATCCGCTGTCGGCACCGGTGCTGCGCGCGCTCAAGGACATCGTGGACAAGGCAAAGCAGCATAACAAGCCGGTAACGTTATGCGGTGAACTCGCGTCCCAACCCATCGGCGCCTTGGCGCTCACCATTCTCGGTTATCGCACCCTGTCACTAACGCCATCCGCAGTCGGCCCAGTGAAGGCCTTGCTGCTCGACCTCGATTGCCGCAAGGGCGAGGCCGTGCTTTTGCCCTGCCTCGAGCAGCCGGTCGGGAGTGTCTCTATCCGGCAAAAACTCGAAAGCTTTGCCGCGGCGGAGGGGTTGCAGCTTTGATCGTGCTGCCGCAACAAAAACTGGACGCACTGCTCGCCCGCCATGCACTGGTGGAAAGCGAGCTCGCCAGCGGCTTGAGCCCGGAAGCTTACGTTAAATTGTCGCGTGAGTTCGCCGAACTCAGCCCGGTCGTCGAGACAATCAAAGCCTATCGCGCCGCTGACAAAGAGAGCGCAGAACTTTCAGCCCTCATCGATGATCCGTCGACGGACACGGAAATGCGCAAGCTCGCCGATATCGAGCGACATGAGGTGCAAGAACGCAAGGACAGGCTGGCGCAGCAGATCAGGCTGGCTCTTCTGCCAAAGGATGCGATGGACGACCACAACGCGATCCTTGAAATCCGCGCAGGCACAGGCGGCGACGAGGCCGCGCTTTTCGCCGGAGATCTCTTTCGAATGTACGAGCGTTATGCGGCCAAGCAGGGCTGGAAGACGGAAATTCTGTCCGTCAGCGAAGGCACCAAAGGCGGCTTCAAGGAAATCGTCGCCTCGGTGCGCGGCCGTGGCGTTTTCGCCAAGCTCAAGTTTGAATCGGGGGTGCATCGCGTACAGCGTGTCCCCGATACCGAAGCTTCCGGACGCATTCATACCTCTGCCGCCACCGTCGCGGTGCTTCCCGAAGTTGAAGACGTGGATATCGATATCAACGATGCCGATTTGAAAATTGATACAATGCGCGCGCAGGGTGCCGGCGGCCAGCACGTTAACAAGACCGAATCGGCGATCCGCATCACCCATATCCCGAGCGGGATTGTCGTCTTCGTGCAGGAAGAGCGATCGCAGCACAAGAACAAGTCCAAGGCGATGGGCTATCTGCGCAGCAAGCTCTACGACGCCGAGCGCACCAGACGCGATGCCGAAAGGGCGGCAGAACGGCGCGGACAGATCGGTTCGGGCGACCGCTCCGAACGCATCCGGACCTACAACTTCCCGCAAGGCCGCGTCACCGATCACCGTATCAATCTGACACTTCACAAACTGCCGCAGATCATCGAAGGCGAGGCGCTCAACGAAGTCATCGATGCGCTGGTCACTGAACATCAGGCCGAACTGCTGGCTTCCGAAGGCGCGACGTGAGAGTCGTTACCGGCCTGAAGGACGGCACCTCGGTTTCCGAGGCTCTTCGCCTTGTCGCGCAGTCATTCCGCTCGTCTGCGGTCAACGAGGCGGATGTAGACGCGCGCGTGCTCGTCGCGCACGCGCTGCACCTCGACCGCGCGCGGCTGATTTCCCAGTCGGATCGCATTTTGGAGGCACGAGAAGTAGCGGCGATTTCGGTACTTGCGGCGCGCAGACTGAAGCACGAGCCGGTGTCGCGTATTCTTGGGCAAAAGGAATTCTGGAGCCTCCCTTTCACGGTAACCCCCGATGTTCTCGTCCCACGGCCCGAAACGGAGACCATCATCGAAGGAGCGCTCGATCATGTCGTGCGCGATGGTCTTCGAATGGAAAGGCTGCGTGTCCTCGACATCGGAACCGGGTCGGGCGCACTGTTGCTTGCCTTGCTGAGCGAGCTGTCTCGCGCGACCGGTACCGGAACCGATGTCAGCGAGGCTGCTTTGCGGGTCGCGCAAGCCAACGCCGCGGGGCTTGGTTTCGAGGCGCGTTGCAACTTTGTCGCCTGCGACATGGCCTCGCTAGTTCAGGGGCCATTCGACCTGGTCGTCTCGAACCCGCCCTACATCGCGCATGACGAGATTGCCACCCTTGCACCGGAGGTGCGGGATTACGATCCAATGATAGCGCTTGATGGCGGCGGCGACGGGCTGACCGCATATCGTGCCCTTGCGGCTGACGCAAAACGCCTTTTGGCACCGGCCGGACGGATGTTCGTAGAACTGGGAGCGGGCCAAGAGGCGGCCGTGCGCACATTGTTTACCAATGCGGGACTAAATGTCGGCGTTGCGCGCAAGGATCTGGCAGGAATCCCGCGCGTGCTCGGCGCAGGTTTCGTGTCATGAGTGTGTCGCATCCCGACCTGACGAAAAACGCAGAGCTCATTTATCGGCAAAAAAATCGCTTGGATTATGTCTCGGAAACGACTAGCTTCCGAACTACGGAATCGACCCGTAACGGTTGCATCGCCATGAACCCTAGAGCAGACGCTCTGTGAGGTGTGGCGCAAGGCGGATGACGAAGCGCCGTCTACGAAGAGACGGCAAACGAAATCGCCAGATACGGGTTTGGATGCTTCACCGGTTGGGCGCATCAATTTTCGAAACCTAGGACGATGCGCGTAACGAGAGGTTGGCAACGCCGCGGCGAGATCGCGGCTATGGGGTTGCTGCGGCTATCGCGATAAAGACGACAATGGTTCGATCATTGGCGCGGACAACTGGTCCGGCCGCGCGATGAAGTTTGTACGGACTTGCAATTTGGTAGTGCGTTCGGCAGCGAACGCCGAGACAGGCGAAAGGCGATAACAGGCACATCATGAGAAACGGTCAGAAGCGCATGCGGGGACGCGGCAACCACCGCAAAAGCCAAAATCCACTCACGCGCGTTTATGAATCAAACGGTCCCGACGTCAAAATCCGCGGCACCGCTTCGCATATTGCGGAAAAATACATCCAGCTCGCGCGCGACGCACAGGGTTCCGGTGATCCGGTCGCCGCTGAGAATTACTATCAGCATGCTGAACATTATTTTCGTCTGATCGCCGCCGCCCAGGAGCAATTCCGACAACAGAACCCGTATTACAACCAGCAACCGCAACAGCAGGGCGCACCCGGCCAGCAAAACGCCGACGAAGGATTTGACGGCGAGGACGACGATGCCCAACCATTCATGGGACAGAATGAGCCGAGTTACGGGCCGCGCGAACCGCAGCAGCAGCCCTATCTGCCGCGAGATGCGCAACCATTCCCGCCGCGCGATCAACAGGTGCACAACCGACCACAGCATCAGCCGCAACCATATCAACAGCCAAACCAACAGGGCGGTCATGAAGGGGGACAAGAGGTAGGCGGATTACCTGCATTTATCACGGGTGGCGGCGGGCAGCCGCAACAGAATTCGGGACAGAACGGTCATGACCAGGGCGATCGCGGTCAGGATCGCTTTGGAATGCACCGTCGCCGCCGTCGTCATCGCGGCGGAGGCGGCTACCGGCCCGACCGGTCCGATTTCGGCGGTGGTCATCAGCAGGGCGCGACACCCCAACCGACGCAGGACGAAGGCAGCGGCGGCGACGAGCCGCGACAGCCGGACTAAATCCGGCCCACTGTTCTGAATTGAATCATCGGCCCGGTGACGGAGCCAATGCTGGTTCGAGCGCAGGCACCAATCGCCGCTTTTCGCGCCGCGCCGGAATCGCCCGATACACCTGCTTGGTCGCCTCAACCAGATGTACTCCGGCGAATGGCGCCGAAAGAGTTGCGCCCGTGCGCTCCCATGCCACGGCAGACCGCAGGAACCAACCGCGTGCAATCGGTGGCACGTAGAGCGCTTCGCTCCATCCCGTCGGCGTGAACCAGGTCTCGCGCAGGAGCTGGTTGATCTGACTGCGCGAATAAGGCCGGCCATGTCCGAATGGCGTGGTGTCCATGCGGGCCCACAGGCCGCGCCGGTTTGGTACGACCGCGAGCAATCGGCCACCGGACGCGAGCACCCGCCATACTTCGCGCAACAGCGCACCCGGATCGTTGGTCATTTCCAGCGCATGCACCAGCATCACGCGATCGACCGCGGAATCGCCGAGCGGTAATTCATTTTCATCGACCAATGCAGATAGAGCCGGGCGTGTCGTGGGCCATTTTACGACGCCCTGCCCTGCCGGCATCAGTGCGAGACACCGTTCGGCCTCCTCGCGAAACAAGCCCAGGTAGGGCGTGGCGTAGCCGATGCCAAGCACACGCTGGCCGGACGTATCGCCCCACAGCGTGCGGATGCCGCGACCGATAAATCGCCGGGCGACGACCCCTAGCCTTTGGCCGTAGAAATTTCGCAGATCAACGACGTCAATCGACATGCGTTGAAACTACCATGAAACCGGGTAGCAAACCGCTAACGGCGCGGAACCGCGCACGTGCAACAACATTCATCCGCATGATACGGTTAACCTGTTCAAGAATGCCAAGAGGACCAAAGCTATGCCTGCGGAAACCCGTCTGTTTCTCTGCCGATCCGATAATTACGGCGTGCTTCTGCACGACCCTGAAAGCGGCGCCACGGCCGCAATCGACGCGCCTGAGGCGGCGCCGATCGAGGCGGCGCTCAAAGCGACCGGTTGGAACCTGACGGACATCCTGGTCACTCATCACCATGCAGACCACACCGATGGCATCAAAGCGCTAAAGGCAAAATATAAATGCCGCGTGGTGGCGCCGGCGGCTGAGGCTACAAAAATTCCGGCGGTGGACGAAACCGTGCGCGAAGGTGATAAGGTCAAGGTCGGTAGCCTCTCGGCCAATGTCATCGAGACGCCCGGTCACACGCTGGGGCACATCGCCTATTGGTTTCATGGTGACAAGCTGGCTTTCGTCGGCGATACGCTGTTCTCGATCGGCTGCGGCCGCGTCATCGAAGGTACCCCCGAACAAATGTGGCGTTCGCTGACCAAGCTGCGCGACCTGCCCAACGACACGGAGATTTATTGCGGGCACGAATACACCGCCGCGAATATCAAGTTCGCGCGCACTGTCGAGCCAAACAACAAGGCGCTTGCGGCGCGTGAATCGCAGGCAAAGCAGCAGATTTCGCGAAACGAGGCGACGATACCGGTCTTGATCGGCGAGGAAAAACAGGCAAACCCGTTCCTGCGCGCGGATGCGCCCGAGGTTGCCGCCGGCATCGGCATGACCGGTAAACCGGCGGCCGAGGTCTTCGCCGAGATCCGGGCTCGAAAAAACAAGTTCTAGCGACCACATGCGTACACCGACGGCCGCCGACATGATTCAGGCGCTTGAGCTCAAGCCGCACCCGGAGGGCGGGCACTATCGCGAGACATTTCGCGACCCGAGACAGGTGGATGGCCGCCCCGCCTCCACGGCTATCCTGTTCCTGCTCGCGCGCGGTGAGCGTTCCCATTGGCACCGCATCGACGCAGTTGAGATCTGGCACTATTACGCCGGCGCTCCACTCAAGCTTGAATTGGTCGATGGCGCGAAAGAAGAGATCTTCCGCCTCGGTGCGGATATCCACGCCGGTGAGGTGCCGCAGGTGACGGTGCCGGCGCGCGCCTGGCAAGCGGCGGAAAGCCTCGGGGCGTGGACACTGACTGGCTGCACTGTGGCGCCTGGCTTTTCCTTCGAGGGTTTCGAGCTGGCCCATAAAGGCTGGTCGCCACGCAACCAAACGCTATAAAACGTCGGAAATTTTGAAAGGGGAATTATTGTGCCCAATAACCTCGATGAAGCGCGCGAACTGATCGCACGCGCGAACCGCATGATTGCCAACGAAGGCGTGCTCGACGCCTTTGGCCACGTCACCATGCGTCATCCGGCCGACCCGCGGCGTTATCTCATGTCACGCTCTCGCGCACCCGAGTTGGTGCAGCCTGAAGATATTCTCGAATTTACCCTCGACTCGCAGCCCGTGAACCCGACCGATGTGCGGCTTTATGGCGAACGGGTTATCCATGGCGGTATCTATCAGGCACGGCCAGACGTGAACGCCGTGTGCCATCACCATGCGCCCTCCATTCTGCCGTTCTGCATTTCCGGCACGGAGCTCAAGCCGGTCTATCATCTCGGCGCGACGCTTGGCGAAAAGGTGCCATTCTGGGATTCTCGCGACGAATTCGGTGACACAACTCTCATCGTAGCGAAGCCCGAAGAAGGCGCTTCGCTGGCGCGGGCACTCGGTGCGCACTGGATCGTGCTCATGCGCCGTCACGGCGCGACCGTTGCCGGCGCCACGCTGGAAGAGCTTACGTTCCGCACCATTTATACGGCGCGCAATGCGGCGTTGCAGATTCAGGCACACATGCTGGGCCATGTCTCGCCGCTGAATCCGGCGGAGACGCGGCTCGCTGGTGAGTACAATTTGCGACCGGGGCCGGTAGCACGCGCCTGGGAATACTGGAACGTGCGGCTCGACAAGGCCGAAAGCGCATTGCGTCTGAAAAAATCAAAACCGGGATCATCGAAAAAGCACCGGACTAGACGCAAGCCGAAACGCCGCCGTTGAGCGAGGGATTTCTACTTGCGGCCGTTGAGACGCATGCAAGCCAGATAGCCCTCAAGAGCGCGGCTTTTGTGGACCTTAAGGCCATCTCTCCTGAAGTATTTCGGAAATGCGACTTGCCCGCCATCAAGCGTTTGCGTCGGTCCTTCCTGCGGGCGCAACTTCAAACCTTCACGCTTGACGCCGACTGCCGGTGGAATGACGCGACCACCGTTCTGCAGCGCGCATCCGCAGGCAACCTTGTCGTAGACATCTTTGCATTGCGCATCGATATCTTGTGCGGATGCCGTGCGGATGAGCGGCGGCGTCAAAACACCGACGATTGCTGCTCCGACTAGAAATGCCTTCATGAGACTTGCTGGCGTCTAGACGAAGTACTGTCCGCCATTGGCGGAGAGTGTCGCACCGGTGATCAGCCCGGCGTCGTCGGAGGCAAGAAATACGACGCAACGCGCGATTTCCTCCGGCTCGCCCAGCCGTCCGATCGGAATGAGCGGCAATATGGATTTCTCCAGGACATCCTTTGGTACCGCCTGCACCATTTCGGTATTGATATAGCCCGGGCAAATCGCGTTCACCGTGATCCCGGAGCGGGCACCTTCCTGTGCGAGCGCCTTTGTGAACCCGAGCTCGCCGGCCTTGGCGGCGGAATAATTAGTCTGGCCCATTTGACCTTTTTGCCCATTGATCGAGGAGATGTTGATGATCCGACCGAACTTGCGCTCGCGCATTCCCTCGATTAGCGGCCGGCACATATTGAACAGCGAGCCGAGATTAGTGTTGATGACCGCTGCCCATTGTTCCGGCTTCATCCGATGGAACATGGCATCGCGTGTAATGCCGGCATTGTTCACCAGCACTTCAACGGGCCCGACTTCAGCCTCGACTTTCTTGATTCCGTCGGCGCAGGCCTCGTATGACGACACGTCCCACTTGAACACCGGAATTCCCGTTTCGGCCTTGAATTTCTGGGCGGCGTCGTCATTGCCGCCGTAGTTGGCCGCAACTTTGTAACCGCCGGTCTTCAGCGCCTTGGCTATTGCCGCTCCGATTCCACGAGTGCCGCCCGTCACCAATGCTACGCGTGCCATGTTTCCACCCTCCCGGCTATCTTCTTAAAACAAAATGGCCGGGACAAGCCCGGCCATCGAGTAAATTGATCGAGAGCATGCCTATCGCTCGACACACATTGCGATGCCCATTCCCCCGCCGATGCAAAGCGTCGCAAGGCCTTTCTTCGCGTTGCGTTTCTGCATTTCGTACAGCAAGGTCACCAAGACCCGTGCGCCGGAAGCACCGATCGGATGGCCAATGGCGATGGCACCGCCATTGACGTTGACCTTTGCGGTGTCCCACCCGAGATCCTTGTTGACCGCACAGGCTTGTGCGGCAAAAGCTTCATTCGCCTCCACTAGGTCGAGGTCTTCTTTCTTCCAGCCGGCTTTCTTAAGAGCGGCTCGCGAGGCCGGGATCGGGCCGGTTCCCATGATTGCCGGGTCGACGCCGGCCTGTGCCCACGACACGATACGCGCGAGCGGGGTTTTGCCGAGCTTGGCGGCTTCGCTCGCTTTCATCAAAACGACTGCGGCGGCGCCGTCATTGATGCCGGAAGCGTTAGCCGCCGTCACGGTGCCTTCCTTGTCGAAGGCCGGGCGCAGCTTGGCAATCGAATCCATCGTGACGCCGGCTTTCGGATATTCGTCGGTATCCACCACCACATCGCCCTTGCGCGACTTAATGGTGACCGGAGTGATTTCGTCTTTGAATTTTCCGGCCTTCTGCGCGGCCTCGGCCTTGTTCTGCGAGGCGACAGCAAATTCATCCTGCTGTTGACGGGTGATCTGCCATTGTTTGGCAACGTTCTCGGCGGTGGTACCCATGTGATAGCCGTTGAAGGCGTCCCAGAGCCCATCCTTGATCATGGTGTCGATCATTTCGAATGAGCCCATCTTAATGCCGGAGCGCAGATGCTGGCAGTGAGGCGCCATACTCATCGACTCCTGGCCACCCGCCACAACGATCTCGCTGTCACCGTTGGCGATCGCCTGATAGCCAAGTGCAACCGCACGCAAGCCTGATCCGCATAGCTGGTTCACGCCCCAAGCGGGGGTCTCCACTGGAATAGCCGCTGCAATCGACGCCTGCCGGGCCGGATTCTGACCCTGCCCGGCCGTCAGTATCTGACCTAAAATCACTTCGCTGACGCGACCGCCTTCGACACCCGCCCGTTCCAGAGCTGCCTTGACCGCAACCCTGCCAAGTTCGTGCGCCGGCAGGTTCGCGAATGCCCCGTTGAAAGCACCGACTGGCGTGCGGGTCGCGCTCACAATGACGATATCGTCTTTCATCTGAAGCTCCTGTTACAGCCTTGGCGGGCGGGGCTGACCATTTTGGCGCTGCCACATCCTCGGCAGGCCACGCGGGTCTGTCAACAAGACCTGCCTCGCAGATACCCGCGACAATTGGCGCTTTTTCACCTTTTCCGCAAGGGTGGCCCCGGTCTCCCGCCATCTGCCGCGCCGCCACAAAACGGTGGCCCACGGAAGCGGAAATTGGCTATGCTCAAAGCCTGGGCAGGGGAAACGTCGTCAGCATGTCAGAAGACAAAAAAGAGCCGGTCACTATTAAAAAATACGCCAATCGGCGGCTCTACAATACCGGCACGAGCACGTACGTGACGCTTGAAGACCTCGCAGCGATGGTCAAGAGCGGCGACGATTTCATCGTCTACGATGCAAAGACCGGCGAGGACATCACGCGCTCGGTGCTTGCGCAGATTATTTTTGAACAAGAGAACAAAGAAGGCCAAAGCCTGCTGCCGATCGCTTTTCTGCGGCAGTTGATCCGTTTTTACGGCGACAGCATGCAGATGCTGGTGCCACGTTTCCTGGAAGCCTCGATCGACTCCCTCTCGAAGGAGCAGGGCAAATTTCGCGAACAAATGGCGCAGGCTTTCGGTGTCGGGGCTTTTGGCCCTCTCGAGGATCAGGTCCGGCGAAACATGGAGATGTTTGAGAAGACATTCGCCATGTTTGCACCGTTTGCGCGCGGCCAGACAAAATCGTCGGATAAACCGCAGGGCTCCGGCAGCGAAATGGACGAACTCAAGCGTCAACTCGACGAGATGCAGAAGCGCTTGGATAGGCTCGGCGGAAAGGAATAGCCGGCTACCATCAGCGGGGGCTCTTACCGCTTTTTTTCGGAACGCCGAGGCTGTCCGTAAAGCAAGAAAGGTAGGAAATTCGCAGGTGTCGGGCGCGTTAACGCGTGCGGCACACAGCTTGCCCGTTGCGTGGCGGAAAGGGACTCGATGTCCTGAACTGACACGGTATTGCAATGCGGCCTGACGAATTCGACACATCCGTGCCCCAACCTGAACCAGCGGCGCGGGATGAATCGGTCTGCGACAAGCAGCCTGCCGAAAGCCGCGCGCTTATCGTGCACTCGCGCGCGACCGAAACGCCTGAGCTGACAACCTGTTATCGCCATGCCCCGTTTCTGGCCCAACTCGTCGCAACGAAAGAGCATCATCCGCAAACCCGCGAACGTCGTCGCGTCGAACCGGATGTGGCACTTGCCGCGTATCGGGCGACCGCCGCGCTGACCGCCTAATAGCCGAGCGCGCAACCGTCTTTTCGCGGCTCCGAGCCGCCGATCAGCACGCCGCGGCTCCAATCGATCTTGATCGTTTGCGCGCCGCCCCACGGCAAACTCGCCATCACCACATCGTGCCCGCGCTTTTTTAACCCTTCGATCGTCGCCGCCGGGGTGCCGTGCTCGACGTCGGTCTTTTCGCCCTCAAAGAAGAAACGCGGAGCGTCGATCGCCTGCTGCACGTCCATGCCGTAGTCGACCATATTGAGGATGATCTGCACGTGGCCCATCGGCTGATAGTGTGCGCCCATGACGCCAAAACTCATGTCGCAGCGGCCATCGCGCATAGCAAGCGCGGGAATGATGGTGTGCATCGGCCGCTTGTTGGGACCAAATATATTTGGATGATCGGGTTCAAGCGTAAAGCATGCGCCTCGATTGTTCAGCATGATGCCGCTCTTCTCGGTGCAGATGCCGAGGCCAAAACTGGAATAGAGCGAATTTATCAATGATACCGCCATGCGGTCACGATCGATCACCGTGAGATACACCGTATCGTTTCCCGGCGCGGGCGCATTTGGCAGCTTTGACCGCTTTTTCATATCGATAAGCGACGCGAGCTTCTTGGCAAATTTCTTGTCGAGAAGGTCGGCGACCGGCGTTCGCATATACGTCCGTTCCGCGATGTGGGTATCGCGAATGGCATAGCCCAAGCGCGCGGCCTCCAGCACCAGGTGGAAACGTTCGGCGCCGAATGGATCGAGCGAAGCGAGGTCGAAGTTCTCCAGGATATTGAGCATGACCAGCGCCGTGAGCCCTTGCGTGTTCGGTGGAATCTCGAGCAGGTCGAGCCCGCGGTAATTGGTCGAAATCGGCTCAACGGCCTCGCCGCGATGAAGGAAGAAGTCTTCCGCGGTGAGGAAAGATCCCCGCGCGGCGAGTGTCTTCGTTATGTCGTCGGCGATCTCACCCTCGTAGAAGGCGCGCGCGCCTTTGGCCGCGATGGTCTTCAGGGTAGTGGCAAGCGCAGGGAAGCGGATGACATCGCCTTCGCGAGGTGCACTGCCATTGAATAGATAATGTTTTGCCGCCGCGGAGTCGGCTTTAAGTTTGCCAACATGTCTCTGCCAATCCCAGGCGACACGCGCGGCAACGGGAAATCCGCCCTCGGCATATTTGATGGCAGGCGCCAGCGCGCGATCGAGACCGAAGCGGCCATGCGATTTCAGGATCGTCTCCCAGGCGTCGATTGCGCCAGGCACTGTGACTGCATGTATCGAATCGCCGATCTCGGTTAATCCCTTGGCACGCAGGGCTCGATCGGACGCTTTCGCCCCGGCCCGGCCAGAACCGTTGTAGCCCCAGACCGGCCTGCCCGGCCGAGACACCAGACAAAAGCAGTCGCCGCCGATGCCGGTCATGTGCGGCTCGATCACGCACAGCGCCGCGACCGCCGCAACCGCCGCATCGGCGGCGCTACCCCCTGCGCGCAACGCGTCGATTGCGGCGAGCGTTGCCAATGGATGCGAGGTTGCCGCCATGCCTTCACAGGCAATCACGGGCGAGCGGCCGGGCAGCTGAAAATCGCGGCTCATTGCAAAACCAGAAATGGTGGAACGATCAGGGCGAGGCCCGCTCGACACCCTCAACCGTAAGATCCCGCTGGGCCGAGCGCAAAGTCACAGCAAAGCCGCCGAGCACATCGACGAAGCTTACGACAAGAAGGAGGAAGAAGGTTGCAATGGCGGCCTGATGGACCAGGATGAATTCGACCAACATGCCCAAGAACAGGATGAGCGACAATCCATGGTCGACAACGGTGCGAATTCCGATACGCGTCGATTTCACGACTTCGGCGCACAGCAGCAGGATTGCCAATGCGACAAGCATGTCGCCCGCCGACATGGTCCAGTCGGCACCGGATGCCATGCGCACGGTGGTGATTGCGCCGGTCCAGCTCACCCCTGGCATCAGAAACGCGATGATGTTGTAAATCGCGAATGGAATCAGCAGCAGGGGGAAGCCGAGCATAGACATGGCGCAGCTTTACCTCCGGCCGCCCGATATCGCGTTAGACCTCAGTCTTGGCCTTCAGGACCTGACGGCCCTTGTACATGCCGGTCTTCAGGTCGATGTGGTGCGGACGGCGCAATTCGCCGGAATCCTTGTCCTCAACATAGCTTGGCCGCTTGAGCGCATCGGCGGAACGGCGCATGCCGCGACGCGACGGCGAGGTTTTTCTTTTCGGCACAGCCATGGGACGTAACTCCTCAAAATGCGCGATATATCTGTTTGAAGGCGGGCTTATAGATGAAGGCTCGCGACAAGGCTAGTGGCTTTGGCGCAGGCAAGCGGCCGCAGCCGGCGCCTGCGCCGCCCGACCAACATAGAGCTCTGCCAGCCGCCGCAAGCCCGGTCCTGGTTGCCTCGCGTTGCGATTGGCCGGATTGGGCAAGACCGCAGCCAGTAACGCGGCATCATAGCGGGAAAGATCGCGAGCCGACTTGCCAAAGGCGCGCCGGGAACCGGCCTCGACGCCAAATTCGCCGTTGGGACCCCATTGCGCGATGTTGAGGTAAATTTCAAGAATTCGCCGCTTCGGCAATACCAGGTCGATCCATAGCGCCAGTGGAAACTCCAGCGCCTTTCGCACATAACTGCGCCCCTGCCAGAGGAACAGGTTCTTTGCCACCTGCTGCGTGATCGTCGAACCACCGCGCATCTCATCGACGTCGTCGGTTTCGGCCATGGCCTCGCGTATCTCGGTGAAATCGACTCCATGGTGGCTACAGAAGCGGCCATCCTCGGCAATGATCACCGTGAGCGGAAGCGCCGTTGAGACTCGCGAGATGGGGACGTATTGCCGTTCTACCCTCGCTCCACTCAGCCGTCGCGAGAGCATAACCGTCGAGACGGGATTGATCACAGCGTAGAGCGGCGTGATCAGGTAAGGCAGCAAAAACACCGCCAATATGATGACAGCAACGACACGTAATGGCCGCCGCAGCGTCAGGATACGCCCGAATCCCGATTTTTGGCCCGATTGCTGCACGGGCAAACATTAACCTATTCGACCCGCTATCACCGCCCACTTTGCGAGACCATGTGCACCGGCTAAACAATGCCACGATGAACAAGGGTGTCAGCGACTTTCCCGCCCGGCTCGCCTCGGTGGCTGCGGAGACCGAAATGCTGCTCAAGCGGCTCCTCGGCGATTCGCCGCTCGACGGCGAAATTTCACGCCCGCCGCGGCTTGTCGCCGCCATGCGGCACGCCGCGTTGGATGGCGGCAAGCGTCTGCGGCCATTTTTGCTGGTCGAGACAGCCGCAGTATTTGGTGCCGCGCGAACAGGTGCACTCATGGCAGGTTCAGCACTTGAACTCGTGCACTGTTATTCGCTGGTGCACGACGATCTGCCGGCCATGGACGACGACGATCTACGCCGCGGACGGCCGACCGTTCACAAGGCATTCGATGATGCAACGGCGATCCTCGTCGGCGATGCGCTCCTGACGCTCGCCTTCGATGTCATGGCGCGAACCGAAGTGCATCGCGATCCGGCGGTACGTGTCGCCCTGGTTGCGGAACTCGCCCGCGCATCCGGTCTGGGTGGCATGGCGGGCGGGCAAATGCTCGATCTCGCCGCCGAAGGTCGCTTTGACCCAAAGCGGAGGCTAACGGAAAGCGAGATCGCGACCCTGCAAGCGATGAAAACCGGCGCCCTGATTCGTTTCGCCTGTCGCGCCGGAGCCATTCTCGGACAAGCCGACGCTGACGCACACGCCAGCATCGACCGCTACGGCACAGCGATCGGTCAGGCTTTTCAGATTGCCGACGATCTGCTCGACGTGGAGAGCGACGCGAAGACGCTGGGCAAGGCCGCCGGCAAAGATGCCGCCGCCGGAAAGGCGACACTGGTTGCCGCGCTCGGCACTGAAGGCGCGCGTGTCCATCTCAAGGAGCTGGTTGCGCAGGCCGACGCCGCACTGGCGCCCTTCGGGGCAAGAGCGGATATTCTGCGCGCTGCCGCCCACTTCGTCGCTGAGCGGAAAACCTGAACGGCGCGCAAGGATCGCGACATGGCCAAAAGCAACCGCCTGCCGCCGCCATCAGCATTGCTGCTGCGCATCGTCAAACTCCATGCCAAGCTTGCAATTGCGATCGCCGTCGGGATTGTCGCCGCTACTGCGGCAGCGCCGCTCGGGTTACTGTGGGGAACACGTGCGTTGACCGCATGGGGCATAACTGTCGCGGTCTATCTTGTTCTGACGCTTCCGATGATGTGGCACGCCGACGTCGCGCAGATTCGCCGCCGCGCGTCGGAACAAGACGAAGGCGCCGCGTTTATCCTCGTGCTATCGATCGTCGCGACATTCGCGAGCCTCGTTGCTGTCGTTTTCGCGCTCGGCGGCGCCAAAGGGGGAACTCACGGCAGTGCAGTGCTCCATGTACTGCTGGCGTTCGTTACTATCCTGCTGTCATGGACTTTTGTGCATACGATATTTTCGTTCCACTATGCGCATGAATATTATGGCGAACGCAGCGACGGGATAATCGGTGGGCTGCGTTTCCCCGGCGACCACAAGCCGGACTATCGAGATTTTCTCTACTTCTCATTGGTGATTGGCATGACCTCGCAGGTCTCTGACGTCGCAATTACGAGCAAGGTTATTCGCCGCGTCGCTTCGATCCATGGCGTTTTGTCATTCTTCTTTAATCTGGTCGTGCTGGCACTCACGGTAAACATGGTAGCGAATTTAATTTGACATGACCGAGGTCGTACAGACGCTGCTTTTCATGCTGGCGCTGCTGGCGGCCGTTGCGGTCGCCGCCAAGCGGCTGAACACATCCCCCTCGATCCTGCTGGTCGTTGCCGGCATCGGCATCGCCTTCGTTCCGGGTCTTCCGAGGGTCGAGATCGCCCCGGAAGTTGTGCTGCTGGTGATATTGCCGCCGCTGATCTATTCCGCCGGCGTCGCAATGAGCTGGCGCGAATTCAAATTCAACCTGCGGCCAATCATTCTGCTCGCCTTCGGCTGCGTGGTATTCACCACTTGCGCCATCGCCGCGGCAGCACATTATTTGCTGAATTTCGACTGGTCTGTGGGCTTTCTCCTTGGTGCCATTATTTCGCCAACCGACGTCGTGGCACCACTCGCCATCGTACGGAAGCTCGGCTTGCCGCACCGAATTGTTGTGGTCCTGGAAGGCGAAGGCCTCGCCAACGACGCTACCGCGTTGGTGCTCTATCGCTTCGCTGTAGTCGCGATAAGCACTGGAACGTTCTCGCTCCAAGAAGCTTCCGGCACTTTCGTGCTCATCGTGATCGGTGAGACAATTTACGGCATCGCGATCGGCTGGCTTAGCCTGCGCCTGCGGCAGTGGGCGCACGACCCACGCGTCGAGATCACATTGTCGCTGATGACGCCCTACGTCGCCTTCTGGGTGCCGGCGCATCTCGGCGGCTCCGGCGTCCTGGCAACCGTCGCCTGCGGCCTTTATGTCAGCTGGAATGGGCCACTTCTCATTCCATCAGCGACCCGGCTGCAGGGAATCTTCTTCTGGGACCTGATTGTCTATCTGATCGAGGGCCTGGTGTTCCTGGTGACCGGTCTCGAGGCGCGTGCGCTGTTCGAGCAGGCACACCCCTTCACGATCCGCGAGCTGCTCATTGCGACGGTATGGACGACAGTGATCGCAATCGCGGCGCGATTCATCTGGGTTTTTCCGGCAACCTATGTTCCGCGCTGGCTGATTCCGTCGCTTGCCAGGCGCGATCCCTCGCCGCGATGGCAAACGGTGTTTTTCCTGGCCTTCACCGGAATACGTGGCGTGGATTCGCTCGCAGTTGCGCTGGCCATCCCTTACGCAGTGCTGAGCGGAGCGCCATTTCCGCACCGTGATCTCATTCTATTCATTACCTTCGGTGTCATCATCGTGACGCTGGTCGGACAAGGCGCAATGCTTCCTTATGTGTTGCGCCGGCTTGGCCTGCACAGACTGGGGCGAGAAGAACGCAAGACCGAGATTCAAAACGAGCTCGACGCGCGCGGTGCGGCCCTCAAGGAAGTAGAAAAGCGTCTGGAAAAACTGATTAACGAACGCGAATTGCCGGACGAAGTGATCGAACTCCTGCGTACGCGTAACCAGAGCCGCACGCAAATCCTGCCGGACAATTTGGATCAAAGCCTTGAGCAACTGCGGCTAAGCGCGTCGGTAAAAAAAGAACTGATCGACGCTGAACGGGAATTTATCTATCAGCTCTTGCGCGACGGCAAGATCACCGACGACGCCCGCCGCCGCATCGAATACGAACTGGATCTCGAGGAAGCGAGTGTCGCGAACCGCGGCAGTCACGGCGGCGGCTGGTTTTAGCTGTCTACTCGGCCGCGCGTTGGCCGTGACCGAACCGCCGTTCGATGTAGTCGATCACCATTTGCTTGAAATCGGCGCTGAGCGTGGCTCCCCGCAAGGTGGCGGCTTTCTTGCCGTCGATGAACACAGGGGCGGTCGGCTGCTCGCCGGTGCCGGGCAGCGAGATCCCGATATCCGCATGCTTGGATTCCCCCGGGCCGTTCACGATACAGCCCATGACGGCGACGTTGAGCGTCTCCACGCCCGGATACTGCGTCTTCCAGATCGGCATCGAATCGCGGATGAACCCCTGAATATCGGAGGCCAGTTCCTGGAACGTGGTGGACGTGGTCCGCCCGCAGCCCGGACAGGCCGCCACCAGCGGCACAAAGGTGCGCAGCCCCATGGTCTGTAGGAGTTCCTGCGCCACCTGCACTTCGCGGGTGCGATCGCCGTTGGGTTCGGGCGTGAGCGAGATGCGGATGGTGTCACCGATGCCCTGTTGCAGCAAAACCCCCATCGCCGCTGACGAGGCCACAATGCCCTTGGATCCCATGCCGGCTTCGGTCAGCCCCAGATGCAGCGC
Source organism: Pseudolabrys sp. (assembly GCA_035626335.1). Lineage (GTDB taxonomy): Bacteria > Pseudomonadota > Alphaproteobacteria > Rhizobiales > Xanthobacteraceae > Pseudolabrys. Next base: position 114,101 of record DASPNW010000032.1, on the reverse strand, counting down.
GTAGTCACAGCGGCGAGCCAGTTCGGCATAGACCGCAATCAGATCCTGCACCGCGGACACCTTGGCCGAGAGGATAATGCGGTTCTTCGCCAGTCCGAGTTCTTGCGCACGCGCCGCCGACAGCACCGCGGACTGCACCATTGCCTCGTGCATCACGGAGCGGGCATCGCGCGGGGTGCTTGATTTCGCATTCTCGTCCATAAGCCTCGTCAACAGCTCCTGGTCGAGCGAGCCCCAATTGGCGCCGATGCGCACCGGTTTGCCGTATTTGAGTGCCATCTCGATGATGGCGGAGAATTGTTTGTCCTTCTTGTCCTTGAAGCCGACATTGCCGGGATTGATGCGATACTTGTCGAGCGCCTCGGCGCAGGCCGGGTGATCAGCCAACAGCTTGTGTCCGATGTAATGGAAATCACCAACCAGCGGCACACGCACACCGAACGCGCCTAGCCGCTCCTTGATGCGCGGTACCGCGGCGGCCGCTTCGTCGCGATCGACGGTAATGCGCACCAGCTCGGAACCGGCTGCCGCCAGCGCCGCCACCTGACGCGCGGTCGCCTCCACGTCGGCCGTGTCGGTGTTCGTCATTGACTGGACCACGATCGGTGCCCCGCCGCCAACAACGACGCCGCCCACATCGACCCCGACGGATCTATGACGCGCAGACAATGCCATTCGCAACTACTCCGGCCTCGAAAATCCTAACTCAATATAGTACGGCCAGCGCGCCGCAGCGACAATCTATTCTTGTTCATTCGTGCCTATTCGTGCGCTTTGGCATGCGTTAAATTGCGCGAGGAGTTAATGAGCCCGAAAATTGCTGCCGGAAACGCCGATGGATCAGGTAAACCAACTGACCGTGAAGTTTTTGTGTCCGCCGGAAATGGAGCACGTCCTGCCCCGGCCGATCCCTGCCGTTCGAGGATTGCCTGACTGGTTCAAGGCCTTGCCGCAGCATTGCTTCAGTTCGGTCTCCAACAAGGAACTGATGACCGTAAAGAAATGCCCGCCGTTCATCGATGCGATGACATTCGGCTTTCTGATGCCGCTGGTCGCGGACCTCAAGGTGGAGAACGGCGAATTCAGCTGGGTCAGCGAAATTCCCGTGGCTGGAAATTTGAGAAATCTAACGCGTTCGCCCATCGACTATCACGACAGCGTTCAAGTCAAAGGAACTCCATTTTTTGACGATGATCGCTTCATCATCAAATTCAATAATTTTTGGACGATTGGACTGCCGGCGGGATATTCGCTTTTCGTCACGCACCCGGTCAACCGCGCAGACTTGCCTTTCACGACTCTGACCGGCCTGGTTGATTCGGATCTTTACGTCGACAGCTTGGTCCATTTCCCGGCGCGCTGGAACGACATTACATTCAATGGCATTCTTCCAAAGGGAACCCCGGTGGCGCAATGCATCGCGATCAAACGGGAAGGCTGGGTTGAGCAGTTCTCCGTTCTCTCCGAACAGGATGCCCAGCGCCTGCTCGCAACCGCCGGCGCCATCGCGGAAGAAACCGGCATTTACCGCAGGGAGTTTCGCGCGCCAAAGCGCTAGCTCTGCTCGCCCCTGAAAAATCTTGCCGCGGCGCTCGGCTGCAGCCAGAAACGTCCTCTGCTGGACGAACTCAGGACCTTCAGGGCTTTACCGTAAAAATTCGCGCCGCCGCGTGTCACTTGTCTCAGGCAGACCGAGGCCGTGCCGGTTTGGCCAAGCTCGAGCAAGCACGCACCGAGATAAAGGCGCGATTGCTGGTCTGAAGGATCGTTTAGCAAAGCGCGCTGGAAGAACTCGGACGCTTGCGCAAATTCGCCTGCGTCCATGAGGACCAGACCCATCCCATAAAGCGCGTCCGTATGGTTTGGCGCGATGCCAAGAGCGCGCGCAAACGCTCCCTTGGCATTGGTGCCATCGTTCCGGGCGTGGAAAACCCAACCCAACAATATTGGCAGGTCAGCCATCCATGGAGCCGCTTCGACGCCGCCCTTGAGCACATCGATCGCTTCGTCGGCGCGCCCCAGCGAATAAAGCATATAGCCGTATTCGTGAACGGCGGCGGGGAAAGGCGGTTTCCGTTTGACCGCGCGCGCAAGCCTGGCGAGCGCGTCGTCCAGGCGTCCGGCCTTTCGCAACGCGATTGCGAGTTGGGTTTCGATTGCAGGATCGCGAAGTGATCGAAATGCTTTTTCGAGCGGGGCAATCGCCTCTTCCGCGCGCTCCTGCATCAGGAGGGCATAGCCGAAAAGATGCATTGCATTCGGATGACCTGGATTTTTATTGAGGACGTCTTGCGCCAATCGCGCGGCCTCGTCGGGCCGTTGGCTCTGGATTGCCGACATTGCACGCTGCAGCATTTCGTCGACAATGGCCGCTCGTTGGCCCTGGCTTGTCGAAATGTTGTTACGTGCCGGCATTTTCGGTTACGCGCTGACGATGCTTCAAAATATAAGCTTTTATTCGTAGCATTAGCGTGCTCTGTTCACCAGCACGAGACCGGTCGCGACCAGTGCGACTGCCGCCGCAAAAGCTAGCGTCAGCGGTTCGCCGAGAACAAAATGACCGGCGGCGACACCAAAAAGCGGCGTGAGAAACGTAAAAGCCGAAAGACGGCTCGCTGAAAAGCGGGCAATCAACGCAAACCAGACGACGAAGGTTATGCTGACGACCCAAACGGTTTGATAGGCGAGTGAACCGAGCGCCAAGACCGACGGCATATGCGTTATACGTTCGCCGATAATGAGCGCTATTGCCGCCATGACCGGCGCCGACACGACGAGTTGATAGAGCATCACTTTTTCGGCCGAAACGCGCGTCAGCGGGCTGGCCTTGATGATCAGGGTGGTTGCCGCCCAGAACAACGCCGCACCGACCATCATCACGTCGCCGGTGAGCTGGCGCGGATCGGTCGCCGGCGTCGGCACTCCAAAAGCAATCAGCATCCCGAGGAAGGATAGGCCAAGGCCCAGCCACTGGGCTGCACTGAAGCGATCCGCCGGTAGAACTATTCGAGCGCCGAGGACCACGAAAAATGGCGCTAGATATATAAATAACGTTGCGCGCGAAGCCGTTGTGTAAAGCAGTCCCTGAAAGATCAGGATGAATTCGGCAGCAAAGAGAAATCCCGCGGCAAGGCCGAACCATAACGTGCCATCATGCTTAAGCAGTGGGATGCCGCGCAATCGGCACCAGCCCGAAATCAACAGTGCGGCGACGGCCGAACGCACTGCGGCTTGTGTCAGCGGCGGGATGTCAGAAATCGCGAGTTTGGTCGCGACCTGGTTGAATCCCCAGGACAAGCACAACACCACCACAATGCCGGCAGCGAGCGCGTCGAGCGGACGCGTGGTCGATGTGTAGGCGGGGCTGGACAATGCGGGAATTGCCTCACGCCGCCTTGCAATGCGCGCAGATGCCGGAGATCTCGATCACCGGTGTCTTCGGGACGAATCCCGCCGCCCGCGATGCGTTTATGATCGTGTCAGCCACCGCGGCAGAAGCCGCTTCGCCGACCACACCACACTTTTCGCAGATCAGGAACACCACGGGATCATTCCCATCGTGGTTGTGCACGCATGCGAAGAAGGCGTTGCGGCTTTCGATACGATGGACAAGTTCCTGCTCGCGCAGAAAATCGAGCGCCCGATAGACGGTGATCGGCGCTGGTCTCGTCCCACGCACCGACAGGCGATTGATCAGATCATAGGCGCCGAGCGGCTGATGGCTCGCTAACAATGTCTCGAGGACGCGGCGGCGCATTGGTGTCAGCCGTTCCTTGCGCGCAGCACAGATCGTTTCAGCGTGCGCGATAGCATCGCTCGCGCAGCGCCGATGGTCATGGCCGGGCTTGGGAAATATCATGTGCGCGTGTGTTTTTCTGGCCAAGAATTGTTCCGCCTTCAGACTGAAGTCTAACGATAAACCGCTCGAATCCGTAAATCACCAACATATATATTGCGGTGCAACAAAAATAGGGGCAGTTTCCCGCCCGCCAATTCCGGAAACCACATTGCCGCCATTGGCGGCTCAGGCCTGTGAGGACTGCCATGCTTAAAGGCAAGACTGCGCTCGTTACCGGCTCGACCTCAGGTATCGGTCTGGCCATCGCCCGTGCACTCGCGCAGGACGGCGCCAACGTCATGCTCAACGGCTTTGGCGACAAAGCCACGATTGACCAGATCCGCGCCAGCATCGAGAAGGACTTTGGTGTCAAAGCACGCTACTCCGCCGCCGACATGACTAAACCGGCGGAAATCGCCGACATGATCCGCACAACCGAGAGCGAATTCGGTTCGCTCGATGTTCTGGTCAACAACGCCGGGATCCAGCACGTCGCGAATATCGAAGATTTCCCGATCGAGAAATGGGACGCGGTCATTGCGATCAATCTTTCGTCTTCGTTCCATACGATCCGCGTCGCAGTGCCGATGATGAAGAAGCGGAAGTGGGGCCGTATCATCAATATTGCTTCCGCGCACGGACTCGTGGCGAGCACGCAGAAAGTTGCCTATGTGTCCGCCAAGCATGGTCTCGTAGGCCTAACCAAGGTAGTTGCCATGGAGACCGCCAACGCTGGTGTCACCTGTAACGCGATCTGCCCCGGCTGGGTTCTTACGCCGTTGGTCCAACAACAGATTGACGCGCGGGCGAAGGCGTCCGGTACCAGCGTAAAAGACGAGGCGATCAAGTTATTGTCCGAGAAGCAGCCGATGCATGAATTCACCAAGCCTGAAAGCATCGGAGCGCTCGCCGTCTTCCTGTGCACCGATGCAGCGGAGACGATAACTGGCTCGGCCTATTCAATCGACGGCGGTTGGGTCGCGCAGTGAAACTCAAGCGATGATCGAATTTCTCTCCCGTGCATTCGGCGGCGCCAAGTCGGAACAACCGAAACCGGGCAAACGCATCAATCTCGCACTGCAGGGCGGCGGCGCGCTCGGCGCCTTCACCTGGGGCGTGCTCGATCATTTGCTCGATGACGGCCGGCTGACGATCGAAGGCATTTCGGGCGCGTCCGCCGGCGCGGTCAACGCGATCATGCTGGCAGACGGATTGGCGCGAGGCGGACCGGACGAGGCGCGCAAGCGTCTCGCCGAATTCTGGCGTGCGGCTAGCCTTGGCGGCAATCTGCCTGATGTGCAGCGGCGCGCGGTCGATCGCCTGTTTTCGTTCTGGCCGATCGAGGGCACGCCGGTCGGCCTATGGATGCAAGCGCTGACGCGATATCTCTCGCCGTACGATTTCAATCCACTCAACATCAATCCATTGAAGGATTTAATCGAACGCTTTGTCGATTTCGACGCGGTGCGGGCCTGCAAGGATCTGCAACTTTTCGTTTCGGCCACGAACGTGAAAAGCGGTGAATTGCACGTGTTCAGACGTGAGGAAATGACCGCGGACATGATTGTTGCCTCGGCTTGCCTGCCGCATCTTTTTCGGGCGGTCGAGATCGCCGGCGAGCCATACTGGGACGGCGGTTACGTCGGAAATCCCGCGCTGTACCCGTTAGTTGGCGCCACGCAGACCGAGAATTTGCTGCTGGTCCAAATCAACCCACCGCAACGCAAGCAAGTGCCGAAGACTCAAAACGAGATTTTGGCGAGAATCAACGAGATCACCTTCAACTCCTCGCTGATGTCGGAGTTGCGCGGCATTACCTTCGTCGGCAAGTTGATCGACGAAGGCAAGCTGCCCCGTGGCATCGGCGAAGGGCACTACCGGCGCATTAACTTGCATCGCATTGCCCTCTCGGGCTCGGCACAAACGCTCGATACGGCCAGCCGGCTCAGCACCGACTATGACTTTTTCGAAATGCTGCACACCAGCGGCCGACGCGCTGCTCGGCGCTTCCTCGATGCCCACTACGACGATATTGGTGTGCGGTCGAGTGTCGATTTCGAGTCCGCGCCACAGGCCGCAACCGCGTGATAACATCGCGGACATGACGGAGCTCACGGCCGGAATCGGGCAGACGGTTCTCAGCGTTGTCGTCGCGGATATCACCACGCTCGACGTCGATGCGATCGTCAATGCCGCCAATCGCTCGCTATTAGGCGGTGGGGGCGTCGATGGTGCCATCCATCGCGCGGCTGGACCAGAATTAATGGCCGAATGCCGTACTCTTGGCGGCTGCGATACCGGCAGCGCAAAGATCACGCGCGGTTACCGGCTCAAGGCCAGGCATGTGATTCATGCCGTCGGGCCCGTATGGGGCGGCGGCAATCAGGACGAGGAGGCCCTTCTTGCGAGCTGCTATCGAACGGCGCTCGATCTCGCAGCCGGCAATTTGCTCACGTCCATCGCCTTTCCGGCAATTTCGACCGGTGTTTATCGATTTCCGCCCGATCGTGCAGCGCGCATTGCCGTGGGAACCGTCGCGGCGGAAATTGCGGCGCGCCCACACAGTATTGCCCGGGTGACTTTTTGCTGCTTTGCGCCCGAGAGCGCGGAGCACCACAAGGATGCGTTCGCCGAACTGGGGCTGGTGTAACGCGCCGTCAAACCTTTGGCTCGACATCCAACCGCACGATCCAGTTTTCCAGCCCTGATTTTACCGCTGGATAAATCTTCAAGACCTCCGGATCGTGGCCGGGTACGACGTGGTGGCGTGAGGTCGCGAGCTTCTTCAGGGTTTTATAGCCCTCGAGCGTATCCCCGACGCTGTAGGTGATCGGAAACACCCGCCCCTCATCGAGGTGCGAATAAAGATGGCAACAATCCGATGCGATCACCACCGTGCCGCGCCTAGTTTTCACACGTACGCACTGGAGGCCCTTTGAATGACCGCCGATCTTGTGCACCGTGATACCGGGCGCAAGTTCTTCGACGCCGTCATGAAATTCGACGCGATAAGCAAAGACTTTCCGCACCATCGCCAGCACGTCGCTTTCGCTAAACGGTATACGCAACATCTGGTGACACATGCAGCGCCCCGTGGCGTAGGCCATCTCGGTGTCCTGGATGTGATAGCGCGCATTCGGGAAAAGATCGTAATTGCCCGCGTGGTCCCAGTGCATGTGAGTGGCAATCACGTGATCGACCTTGTCCGGCTGTACACCGAGAGCTTTTAGACCTTCGCCGACGGGATGAATGATCGTGCGGCTTCGTTCCTTGGCCGCCACCGCATCGAAACCCGTGTCGCACACAAAGGTTCCGTGCGGTCCTTTGATGACCCACACGTAATAGGCAATCGAGGTCATCTCATCGTGTGGGTCGCCGAAGATGTAGTTTTCCGATCGCTTACGCGCGTGGGTCGCATAACAGACCGCGTAGATTTCGTGTATATCGTCGCTCATGATTTTTTCTCCGTACCAACGGTGACGCCGGCACGTCGTTCGATCATTTTGACGATGGCGGTGAAATCACTGTCCCCACCAAATTCCGTATTGGTCGCCTCCCACTGATCGAGAACCGTCGTCATTACGGAATTGGGGACACTCAGATTCTTGGCTTCCTCGACGCATAGTCGAACGTCCTTAAGCATCAGCGCCGTTGCGAAACCATAGTTGAAGGTGCGTGGTAAAATCGCCTGCGGAAACTTTCCGTCCGAAGCGGTGGTACGGCCAGAACCGGCATTGATGACATCGATCATCACCGCCGGATCGAGTCCCGCTTTCACGCCCATTGCCACCGCTTCGGAGGTCGCCGCCATCGCTGTGGCGGAGAGAAAGTTATTCGCGAGCTTCATGGTCTGCGCCATGCCGGGCCTCTCGCCGACGACGAAGACCTTGCCGAATACCGCGAGTACGTCCTTCACCAGATCGATATCGGCCTTCGGACCTGAAACCATAACCGCCAGCGTGCCCTTCCTGGCGCCGCCGACGCCACCGCTGACTGGGCAGTCGATCTGCACGATGTTTTTCTTCGCCAATGCCGCCGCGATTTTTGCGGCAACCCGCGAACCGGTGGTGGACAAATCGACGAAGCGCTTGATGCGCTTGCCGTGAATGACGCCGCCCTGGCCCGTCGCAACCTTTTCGGAAATTTGCAACGACGGCAAACTCGCCATCACCGTTTCGGCCCGGTCGGCGACATCGGCCGGCGAAGATGCAACCTGTGCGCCAATTGCCACCAACGGCGCGACTGCATCATTGCGGGTGTCGTAAACGACGAGCTTATGACCGGCCTCGATCAGCCGGCGTGCCATCGGCTGTCCCATATTGCCGAGTCCGATGAAGCCGATATCCATGGTTTGAGTTCCTGTTGCGCGGAAGGCGGGGATCGCAACTTTGCCCGACGCAACTGCGCCCGTCACCCGCGCGCTGCGAGCACAACAGATCTGTCAAAATGGCATATTGTGCTTATTATAAGCTTGCTTATTATAATTGGGTTCAACCAGAGACAGATCATGCCGCAACAGCCGGTCAAACGCGAATTCGCCTTTACAATCATGGACGTAGCCCGCCTGATAAAAACCTATGCCGATCAGCGGGCGCGTCAGTTCGGGATTTCCAGGGCGCAGTGGGCTGTCCTGATCCGCATCGATCGCCACGAGGGCCTTAAGCAGACGGAACTCGCGGACATGCTCGATCTGCAACCGATCACGCTGACGCGGCTGCTCGATCGTCTGTCGGACAACGGGCTCATCGAGCGCCGTGCCGATCCGAACGACCGGCGTGCCAATCGGTTGTACCTGAAGCCGGCGGCGAAGCCCTTGCTCGACCGGCTGGCCGACCTCGGGGCCGACATGATGGAAACCGTCCTTGACGGAATTTCCATGACGTCAATCGAGCGCATGCTCAAGGAACTCGGCGCGGTAAAGGACAATCTGCGCTCGGCTATTGCGCACAATGCGAACCAACAACAAGCAGCCGCTGGATAAGTCATGACCGAGAAAGCCCTGAAGATCGTACCGGCACCAGAAGCAAAAACATCGCCGGAAGGAAAAACCGAGGGGGCATCCGGCGGCCTGATTGCGCGCATCGGCCGCAAGCGCCTGCGCATGATCCTGCTGGTCGGGCTGCCGGCGCTCGCGGTTGTCATCGGGCTCGGTCTCTATCTTTCCGGCGGGCGCTACATTTCAACCGACAACGCCTATGTCGGCGCGCAGAAAGTTCTGATCACGCCGGACATCTCCGGAAAGATCACCCATATTGCCGTCCGCGAAGGCCAGCACGTCAATCCCGGCGATGAGCTGTTCACGCTCGATCGCGAGCCTTTTGTCCTCGCGCAGCGGCAAGCGAAGGCCAAGCTCGATACCGCGCGCAGCGATTTCGACAAGCTGAAGACCAACCTCAAATCACTGGACGTGCTTGCGGATCTCGCCAGGAAGAACGTCGACCTCAAGCAGAAGGATGTCGATCGAAAGAGCAAGCTGGTGAGCACGCAAGCCGGATCGCAAGCCGACCTTGACACGGCGATGGCTGCGGTCATCACGGCGCAATTGCAGGCGGAGTTCGCAGTCCAGCAACGCGATTCGACGCTGAACCAATTGCTTGGCGATCCCGACCTGCCGCTCGAGCAATTCCCCGAATATGCTCAGGCCAAAGCTGCACTCGATCAGGCACAGCGCGATCTCGATCACACCACGCTGCGCGCGCCGATTTCCGGCACCGCAACGCAGGTCGACAATATCCAGCTTGGGCGTTTTGTCGCTGCCGGCTCGCCAATCCTGAGCGTGATCGATGATGGCGCACCTTGGGTCGACGCCAATCCAAAGGAAACCGACATCACCTATCTGCGCGTCGGCCAAAAGGCGACGCTCGATGTCGACAGCTTTCCCGATCGCACCTTTACCGGCACTGTGGTCGCAGTAAGTCCGGGAACCGGCGCCCAATTCTCAATCCTGCCGCCGCAAAACGCGACCGGAAACTGGGTAAAGGTCGTGCAGCGCGTGCCGGTGCGGATCGCTTTCGACAAGAACGATGACACGCACCTTTTGCGTTCCGGAATGAGTGTGAATGTAGAGATCGACACAGGCCATAGCCGGTTGCCGTTCATGTCGGCGCAGGCGAGAGAAGCAAAATGACGGTGCACTTCGCGTCGATGGATCCGAAGCTGCGGCGCGTACTGATAACGATCTGCACCATGACCGCAACGGTCATGCAGGCGCTCGACACCACCATTGCGAACGTCGCCCTGCCCTACATGCAAGGCTCACTGTCCGCTTCGCTCGACCAGATCAACTGGGTACTTACGTCGTACATCGTTGCGGCGGCAATCATGACCGCGCCGATCGGATGGCTTTCGGACCGATTCGGCCGCAAGAAGCTGTTCATCATCTGCGTTGGCGGTTTCACTGTCGCGTCGTTCCTTTGCGCGCTGGCGCAAAACATCGAGCAAATGGTGCTGTTCCGCCTCCTGCAGGGCATGGCCGGCGCTGCACTGGTGCCACTGTCGCAATCCGTTCTGCTCGATGCTTATTCAGCCGAAGAGCGTGGGCAAGCGATGGCGATCTGGGGCGTCGGCGTCATGCTGGGACCTATCATGGGCCCCACATTGGGCGCCTGGCTCACGGACAATTATTCCTGGCACTGGGTGTTTCTGATCAATCTGCCGATCGGCATCATCACCGTTCTTGGCATGCTCGTTTTCATGGAGGAAACGCAAAGGCATGAGCATTTACGCTTCGACTGGTTCGGATTTGTCGCGCTTGCCATCGGCATCGGATCCTTGCAACTGCTGCTCGATCGCGGCGAACAGGTTGGCTGGTTTGATTCAAATGAAATCTGGATCGAGGCAATCGTCTCGGCGGCCGGTTTCTACTACTTCTTTGCCCACTCGCTGATTACAAACGAACCGTTCGTCCGGTTCGAGATGTTTAAAGACCGCAATTTCGTCAGCGGTTGTATTTTCATGGTGGTGATCGGCGTGGTGCTGTTCGGCACCATGGCGCTGGTTACGCCATTTATGCAGAACCTGCTTGGCTATCCGATCCAGACCGCCGGCTTCCTGCTCGGCTCCCGCGGGGTTGGTACACTTCTCACCATGATGGTGGCACCGCGGCTGATGCGCATGGTCCAGCCGCGTTATCTGATCCTGTGCGGACTGATCCTTGCAGGCGGAACTCTTTACTATATGACCGGCTTTTCACTCGACGTGACGAAGACCACAATTGTCGTCACCAGCGTCGTGCAGGGCATAGGACTTGGTTTGCTGTTCGTGCCCATATCGACCGTAGCCTTTGCCAGTTTGCCCAGCCACTTGCGAACCGGTGCAACCGCTATCACCACGCTGACGCGTAATATCGGCTCGTCGATCGGAATATCCATGGTGATCGCGAATCTCACCGGCAAAACCACCGAGATGCACGCGCGATTGACCGAACAGGTGACGCCGTTCAACAACGCGTTGCAAATGCCGGATGTAGCCGGAAATCTTGACGTGCACACCGACGTCGGGCGCGCCCTGCTGGACACCATCGTCACGCAGCAGGCAGCGATGCTCGCCTACATCAACGACTTCAAGCTGCTGATGATCCTCACGCTTGCCGTGACTCCGCTGGTGTTGATCATCGGCACCGTGCAGCGGACGCCCGGCGCAAAGCCGGAGCATGCGGCGATCGACTGAGCGCTAACGCAGGAATTCCTTGCGGATCAACTCTGTGTGCTCGCCGAGTGCCGGAATGGGGCCATAGGTCCGTTCCTGCCCCGCGCGCAGAGGCGCCGGCGCCGGCATCGTCACCGGCCCGCTGGGGGCACCGACGGTAATCCTCCGCAGATGCGCATGCTTCGCCAATAATTCCCAGTCGTTGACGCGTGCGAACGCGATATCGGCCGCCGCGAGCTTTTTCATCAAAGCTGCAACATCGTGCTTGCCAAATGCTGCCGCAACTTTCCTGTCAGTCTCCAGTCTGTTTTCCACGCGCCTGGGATTGGTGGCAAATTTCGCATCACTTCCGAGCGCGGCATCATCCAGTACCTTTTCCGCCAAGACGCGCCATTCGCGATCATTCTGAATGGCTATCAGAATATCGGCGCCATCGCCGCTCTTGAATACGCCGTAAGGCGCGATCGCCGCATGCGCGAGGCCGATGCGCTTGAACGGCGTGCCGCCCTCTCCGTGCAATAGCGGAACGGTCATCCATTCCGCCATGGCATCGAACATTGAGACGGATATCTCCGCGCCCTGGTTTGTCTTGGATCGGGCAATCAACGCTTCGAGAATGGCTTCATAGGCGTTGAGGCCCGCAGCCACGTCGACAATCGACACACCGACACGTGCGGGCCCTTCGGGGCCGCCCGTCACCGACGACACACCGGATTCAGCTTGGATCAGAAGGTCATAGGCCTTACGCTGGGCGTAGGGACCACTCTCGCCATAGCCGGAAATCGAGCAGCAGATCAGCCGCGGATAGTCCTTGCGCAGCCGCGCCATGGCAAAACCGAGTTTGCCGACGGCGCCGGGTTTGAGATTCTGGACAAACACGTCGGCCTTCGCGAGCATCGCCTCCAGCAAGACCTTGTCGTCAGTCTTGCTCAGATCAAGCACAACCGACTGCTTGCCGCGATTGAGCCAGACGAAGTTCGCGCTCTCGCCGTGGACCACATGGTCATATTCTCGGGCAAAATCGCCCTCGGGACGTTCGACCTTGATCACGCGCGCGCCGGCGTCGGCCAGACGACAGGTGCATTGCGGCGCCGCCACGGCTTGCTCAACCGAGACGACGAGCAAGCCCTCGAGCGGCAACGACATCTCAATACGACCGCGGCAGACCAAGCACGTGCTCGGCCAGATATGAGAGGATCATGTTGGTGGAAATCGGCGCCACCTGGTAGAGCCGCGTCTCGCGGAACTTACGCTCGATATCGTATTCTTCGGCAAAGCCAAAGCCGCCATGCGTCTGCACGCACATGTCCGCAGCTGCCCAGGAGGCATCGGCCGCCAACAACTTGGCCATATTGGCTTCCGCGCCGATATCCTCGCCCGCTTCGTATTTGCGCGCGGCCTGTTGCACCATCAGTTCGGCGGCGCGCATCTGGGCATAAGCGCGCGCGATGGGAAATTGCACACCTTGATTTTGCCCAATCGGCCGGCCGAATAGTTCGCGATCTTTGGCATATTGCGTTGCCTTGGCGATGAACCATTTGGCATCACCAATGCATTCGGCAGCAATCAGAATGCGTTCGGCATTCATGCCCGCCAGAATGTAGCGGAAACCCTGCCCTTCCTCGCCGATCAAATTCTCGGCAGGCACGCGCAGATCGTCGAAAAATATCTGCGTGGTCGCATGGTTCATCATGGTCCGGATCGGATTGATTGCGATATTGGCGCCCTGCGCGAGCCGCATATCGACCAAAAACACCGACAAGCCATCGGTGCGTTTTTTGGTCTGTTCCTTCGGCGTGGTGCGCGCGAGCAAAAGCATCAGATCGGAATGCTCGGCGCGTGATGTCCAAATCTTCTGGCCATTGATGACGTAGTGATCGTTGCCCTCGCGTCGCGCCGTCGTACGCAGGGACAACGTATCGGTACCGGACGTCGGCTCGGTCACACCGAAGGCCTGGAGACGAAGTTCGCCGGTCGCGATCAGCGGAAGGTAGCGCTCCTTCTGAGCGTCGCTGCCGTGACGCAAGATTGTGCCCATGATGTACATCTGCGCATGACAAGCCGCACCGTTGCCGCCGGAAGCATGAACCTCTTCCAGAATTGCGGCGGCAGCAGCGAGACCGAGCCCGCTACCGCCGTATGCCTCGGGAATTAGCGCCGCGAGATAGCCGGCGTTCGTCAGCGCCGCAACGAATTCAGTCGGATAGGCTCGGTCGCGATCCAGCGCGCGCCAGTATTCTCCGGGAAACTTCGCGCACAACGCACGCACACCGTCGCGAACATCGGCATATTCATCGTGTTCGGTCGCGCGCTTTTTCATTGGGCCATTCTATGCAGCCTGGTTCCCCGCGTGACAAGTAGCGCTAGATCGGGTCCCAATTGAACACGTCTTCAGAGCGCTCCAGCGGCGTGAACGCCCCGGCAAAGGCGCTTTTGAGCTCGCGCGCAAGCGTTTCCGGCGTCCAGCCCTCGGCGCGATGAATGGTTTTGACCGGCCGCGGCTGGTTGAACAGGTAAATCTCATTGTTCCGGACAGAGAGAATTTGCCCGCTGATATCGGCGGCCGGCTCCGAACAAAGAAAGACGGCGAGCGGCGCGATCTTTTCCGGCGTCATGCGCTGGAAAGCCTCAATGCGGCGCTTGTCCTCCTCCGATTGCGCCGGAATCGATTCGATCATGCGCGTATACGCAAAGGGCGCGATGCAATTCGAACGCACGTTGAAGCGCGCCATATCCAACGCGATTCCGCGCGACAGGCCCATTATCCCCAATTTAGCCGCCATGTAATTGGCCTGACCGAAATTCCCAACCAGACCCGAGGTCGACGTCATGTGTACAAAGGCACCTGAATTCTGTTCGCGGAAAAGCGGAGCAACCGCGCGGCTCATGTTGAATGAGCCATTGAGATGCACGCCGATCACATCGGACCAATCGGACCAGCTCATCTTGTGAAAGATCACATCGCGCAGAATGCCGGCATTGTTGACGAGAATATCGACACGACCAAAGGCATCGAGCGCGGATTTGACGATAGCCTCCGCATTTTTCGGTTCGGTGATCGAAAGCGTAGAGGCAAACGCCACGCCTCCGGCTTTTTTGATCGCGTCCACGGTGTCCTGCGCAGGACCGGCGTCGTTGCCCTCGCCCTGCAGGCTGGCGCCGATGTCGCAGACCACGACGCGAGCGCCTTCTTGCGCCAGCAGCATCGCGATGCCGCGTCCGATGCCTCGCCCTGCCCCGGTGACGATGGCGGTTTTGCCGGCAACCATGCGCGCCATCAGCGGCCCCACACCTCGTCGGCAAGCTCAATGATCATGCGCAGTTTGGCCCATTGCTCGTCCTCGGCCAGCGCGTTGCCCTCTTCGGTTGAGGCAAAGCCGCATTGCGGCGAAAGGCATAACTGTTCGAGCGAAACAAACCTGGCCGCCTCGTCAATACGGCGTTTGATCTCGTCCTTGGACTCGAGCCGCCCGGTCTTGGTCGTCACGAGGCCGAGCACGGCGGTTCTGTTCTTTGGAAGCATCCGCAGCGGCTCGAAACCGCCGGCGCGTTCACTGTCGTATTCCATGAAGAAGCCGTGCACCTTGATCCTGTTGAACAGCACCTCTTGCACGGCTTCGTAGCCCCCGCTCCCCATATATGTCGATTTGTAGTTGCCGCGACACATATGCATCGTGATGATCATGTCCGACGGGATGTCCGACATCGCGGTATTGATGAGATCGCCGTAGAGTTCGCCGAGGTGCTCCGGATCATCTCCGCGGTCTTTCATCGACTGGCGATATTTCGGATCGCAGAGCATGGCGATAAAGACTTCGTCGAGCTGGAGGTAACGGCAGCCAGCGTCGGCGAAGGCACGGACAGCCTTTTTATAAGCCTGACCGAGATCGTCGAAAAACCGGTCAAGCTTTGGATAAACATCGCGATCAATCGGCGTTGGAACCGGTCGTCCATACGCAGCCGACGGCGAAGGTATCGTGATTTTCGGTGTGCGCTTGGTGTGTGACGCGACGAATTTGAAATGCTCGATCATAGGGTGGCCGGTAAAGTCGAGCCTGCCGGTGACCTTCAGCCCTTCGTTGCGTGTCGTCACGCCGGTAAAGGGGATTCCTGTATCCATCACATGCTTTTCAATGCCGTCGAGGCCCCAAAGAAAATCAAGATGCCACCACGAGCGGCGGAACTCGCCATCGGTGATCGATCGCAGGCCGACATCCTCCTGCTTCGCGACAACCCGCGCGATCTCGCGGTCCTCGATTTCCTTCAACTGCGCGGGCGTAATTTCGCCTTTGGCGCGCTGCTCACGTGCCTTTTTCAGCGCCGCTGGACGCAACAGGCTACCGACATGGTCGGCACGAAACGGTGGCTTTGTCCGCTGTGACATTGTGATACCTCGTATCCCGGATGCAGTGCAGCGCGTTAGCGGTACACCGCTGATCGGGGACCGCCGCGCATCGTAACGGTCCCGGGTCTGCAGCGCATCACTTTGTGCAGCGCCGCGCCCGGGACATAATTCATTTCTTCCCCCAAACCTCTTCAGCAATCTCCACAATCGTCCGCAGTTTGGCCCACTGCTCGTCTTCGGCCAAGATATTGCCTTCCTCGGTTGAAGCGAAGCCGCATTGCGGCGAGATGCAAAGCTGCTCAAGGGGCACATATTTTGCGGCCTCGTCGATGCGCCGCTTGATTTCATCCCTTGATTCAAGCCGCCCGGATTTCGACGTGATGAGGCCAAGCACAATCGTTTTGCCTCTCGGAACGAAACGCAACGGCTCGAAACCGCCGGCGCGATCGCTGTCGTATTCCATGAAGTAGCCGTTCACGTTGATCGTGTTGAACAGGATTTCCGCCACCGGCTCGTATCCGCCCGATGCAACGAATGTCGATTGGAAATTACCCCGGCACAGATGCATGGCCGTGATCATGTCGGGCGGAATGTCGGAAATCGCGGCATTGATCATGCCCGCGTAAATCGCCGGCAATCTTTCAAGGTCGTCGCCCCTGGCGGCCACCTGAGCACGCAGCTTGGGATCACAAAGATAGGCGAAATTGACCTCGTCGAGCTGGAGGTACCGGCAACCTGCATCGGCGAACGCGCGGACCGCCTTGCGATAGGTCTGGCCGAGATCACGGTAGAAATCGTTCATGTCCGGATAGATCGATTCCGGAACGGCGTCGCGGCCATATCGGAAATGCAGGCTCGATGGCGACGGGATCGTCATCTTTGGAACCGCGCCCGTGTGCTCTCTTACAAATTTGAAATGATCAAGCATCGGATGACTGGAGAAGGCGCCCAGCCTCCCCGTGACACGCAGCATCATTGGTTTAGGATTGACGCCTTGAAACTTGATCTTGCGCTCTCCGAGATAGGCTTCAACGCCGGGAAGCGCTCCGATGAAGTCGTAGTTCCAGAAGGCGCGGCGGAATTCGCCGTCGGTGACAGCTTTGAGACCGATGCCTTCCTGCTTTCCGATGATCGCCGAGATCTCGCGATCCTCGATCGCTCTCAGTTCATCCCCGGAAATTTCGCCTTTCTCCCGTTTTGCACGCGCGCTTTTCAGCGGCGCCGTGCGCAAGAGGCTTCCTACGTGATCGGCGCGAAACGGTGGCTGGGTACGCTGGGTCATTTCGAGGCTTGAGCTAGTTCTTCCCCCAAACTTCCTCGGCCAACTCCACAATCATCCGCAACTTCGCCCATTGCTCGTCTTCGGCCAGCACGTTGCCTTCCTCGGTGGAGGCAAATCCGCATTGGGGCGACAGGCACAACTGATCGAGCGCAACATATTTGGTGGCTTCATCGATGCGTCGCTTGAGGTCGTCTTTTGGTTCCAGCCGCCCGCTCTTCGACGTAACGAGGCCCAGAACAAGCTGTTTCTTCCCCTTGGGAAAATGGCGAAGAGGCTCGAAGCCGCCGGCGCGGTCGCTGTCGTATTCCAGGAAATAGCCATCGAGATTGGTCTTGCCGAGGAGTTGCTCGGCTACGAATTCGTAGCCGCCTTGCGCAATCCAGGTCGAACGGAAGTTGCCGCGGCAGGAGTGCATGGTGATTGCCATATCGGCTGGCTTGCCTTCCAGTGCGGCGTTGGTCACGCGTGCGTAGATCGCCGGCAATTTGTCGGGGTCATCGCCGCGCGCCTTCGATTGTTCGCGTTCCTTTGGGTCGCACATCATCGCCCAAGCGGTGTCGTCGAGCTGAAGATAACGGCAGCCGGCGTCATAAAAGGCGCGGATCGCCTTGCGCCAGGTCGCGCCGATATCGTTGAAGAAAGCGTCGAGGTCAGGGTAAGCCTCCTTGCTCACCATGGCGCGGCCCTGACGAAAATGGAACGTGCTCGGCGCCGGGATCGTCATTTTCGGCGTGACGCGACAGTGCGACTTCAAAAACTTGAAATGTTCCAGGTGCGGATGGCCGACAAAATCGACTTTACCGTCGATCCGGATCGCTTCGTGTTTCGTTTCAACGCCATGAAACTGGATGCCGGTTGCGGTCGAAATCGGCGTGACGCCGGCCAGTCCGCGAAAAAAATCGAAATGCCACCAGGAACGACGGAATTCACCGTCGGTGGCAAGCCTCAGCCCTACCTCCTCCTGTTTTTTGATGATTTTCTCGATCTCGCGATCTTCGACTGCTTTCAGCGCGGCGGCATCAATCTCGCCTTTGGCGCGCCTGGCACGCGCATCTCTCAGCGGTGCCGTACGCAGCAGACTCCCGACATGATCAGCACAAAAAGGCGGCGCGGTGCGTTGAGCCAATTACTTCCCCCAAACTTCTTCCGCCAATTCGACAATCATGCGGAGCTTGGCCCATTGCTCGTCCTCGGCCAGCACGTTGCCCTCTTCGGTTGAAGCAAACCCGCATTGCGGTGATAGGCACAGCTGGTCGAGCGCGACAAATTTGGTCGCCTCTTCAATGCGCTTCTTGATATCGGCGCGAGGCTCCAGACGCCCGGATTTCGAGGTAACCAGCCCGAGCACGACGATCTTGTTGCCTTTCGGCAAAAACCGCAGCGGCTCGAAACCGCCGGCGCGGTCGGTGTCATATTCCAGGAAATAACCGTCATAGTTGCACTTACCCAGCATGTTCTGCGCCACCGGCTCGTATCCGCCGGAGGAAATAAAAGTCGAACGGAAGTTGCCGCGACAAACATGGGTGGTGATCGTCATGTCGGCGGGTTTTGCTTCCAGCGCTTTGTTGATGCAGCGCGTGTAAGTCTCCTGCAGGTGATCGACGTCGAGACCGCGATCCTTGGCCTTCTTCAATTCTTCCTGTGAGCACAGATAGGCCCAAGCCGTATCGTCGAATTGCAGATAGCGGCAACCGGCATCGTAGAAGGCCTTGATCGCCTTTTGATAGGTCACCGCGAGATCGTCGAAGATTGCATCGCGGTCTGCATAGGCGCTTTTTGCCACCGCACCCGGTTCGAGCCGAAAATGCATCACGGTCGGGGCCGGGATCGTCATCTTCGGCATGACCTTGGTGTGCGCTTTGAGAAACTTGAAATGCTCCAGCATCGGATGGTTCGAAAATCCGATTTTACCTGTCACCTTGATGCTGCGGGGCTTCGTCTGCACGCCCTGAAACTGAATGCCGTGGTCGAGCTCGTAGATCTCAACGCCGTCAAGCATGCCGAAGAAATCGAAATGCCACCAGGAACGGCGAAACTCTCCGTCGGTGGCGAGCCGGAGGCCGATGTCCTCCTGCTTTTTGATGATCTTTTCGATCTCGCGGTCTTCCACCTCTTTGAGCTGCGCCGCGCTTATGGTCCCCTTTTCGCGCTTCGCCCGCGCGTCTTTGACCGGCGCGGTCCGCAGGATGCTCCCGACATGATCGGCGCGAAAAGGCGGCTTCGTTCTTTGCATATCGTTCCTCCGCGAGTGGCCCGCGCTTGCCGGCGGGTCTTAATTGCTTCGAGCCATAGCACGGCCGGCGCCGTGCCGTCCTGCGGCGGCTTCGCATGCGTACCTTGCGGTTTCAAGCGTTCCGCCGAAGGAAAAATAATGTGGCGCAACGTCGCCCAGACCGTCTGTGGCAGAAAGTGCTTCGATAATGGCGCCGGGTCCGACATGGCCGACAAGACCGCTGGCGACCCCCGATGCAAGCCCGCGCAAAGAAGCGGCAACCCCGCAGCGCCTAGCATATCGCAACAGCGCGGGTACGCTGGTCGGCCCCGCCATGCCGATCTTCACCGGCTTGCCGATGCCGCACGCGCGCAATTGCTTGAGCCACGCCAGGATGCGTTCCGGAGCAAATGAAAATTGACTGATGATATGGACGCGCAAGCCCTGCGCCGTCGCGGCGGCGATCTTTTCATCGAGTGCGGCTTCGAGACGGCCGGCAGGGATACGCGGATGGCCTTCGGGATAGCCCCCGATACCGATTTCCTCGATTCCGGCCTTGCGCAGGCCGCCCTTCTGAATAACAGCGAGCGCATCGGCGAATGCGCCGGGTGTATCCACATCGCCGCCGATCACCAGCAGCCGGCGCATATCGGCTTCGCCATGAAACCGGGTGAGCAAATCCTGCAACGCGCCGGCACTGGCAAGCCGCCGCGCCGCGACATGCGCGACGGGCTCGAGCCCGGCGTTGCGCAAGGCGGCGGCCGCCATGACCAGCTCGCGCGGATCCTGTGTCGGCACCGCAGTGAGATAAATTGGAGTGCCGCGCGGCAAAGAATCGGCAAGCGCGGCAATTTCCGCTGCGCTTGGACGAGTCGCTTCAAGCGAAAAATGTCGCGCGAAGGCGGCTGGGTCGGATGCTGGTGCTGGAGCGGCGGCGGCTGGCATCGGCCGACACCTATTCGCGCCGGCGCGAGATCACGAAGGATTCATCGTAAAACCACAGCCCGCCGTGCTTCTGGAGAATTTCGCGCGTCGCCTCGACATAACGGCGATCACTGTTCACATCGGACAACCGATCGTCCTCGACCTGGGCGACGTAGATTGCCGCGTTCCACGCCGCGAGCAATGTCGATGTGCCGATCGAAGAGGAGATCTCCGAGGGTAACGTATGCATGTCGTAGCGGAATAGCGATCGCTGATCGGAATATGCGTTGAAATTGAGATCGCGGCCGGCGGAGCCAAGGTCGTGTTTCACTTCCTTGAGCAGATCGTGACGGCTGTGCACGAATGGATTGTCGTTCGGCCAGACCCTGTTGATGATCTCCATTCCCGGGTCGTGCCCGTAGGAGTGGATCGCGATCATGCGGCCGCCCGGCCCGAGCGCACGCGCGAGCGGCGCCAGCACGCGTTTGGCTTTGAACTCAAGCGAAGCGCGCGCGCGATACGGCTGCGATGCGATTACGAGGTCATAGTCGGCGACGGTACCGCCCGGCTTTGGCACGACCTGATCGAGAAGAAAGCGATGATCGTTGCGATAGATCACGAGGATCACCGGGCGTTCATAGACCGGATTGCCGCTCTTTGCGCTGACGCGCGCTTTCCAGTTCTCCGCCAGGAACGGTTCGAGATCGGTGATTTGCTTTTCGAAGCTGTGCGCGGTGCTGCCGTCCATGGCCAGCTCTTTCCAGACCAGGCTGGTGGCTGCGCTCAGCGATTTCACCGCGAGCCAGGGCGCCTCGGCATAGGCGAGGTTGGTAAGGACAAGCACGCTGGACGGATGCTCGACGAAACGGTCCGCCATTTTGTGCAGCGTGAGGCGGACGTCTTCCAGGCTGATTTCCTTGCCGACGATATAAAACGGCGTCGTCGGGAATCGGTCGTGCATCGAGCGCATGACGCGCGCCAGCACTGTGCCGTCGCCGACGCCGGCGTCAAATACGCGCACCGCGGGCGGACGCGGATGAATATTGGCGAGCTCAAGACTGACGCGTGATGCGACTTCCCATTTCTCCGAGCACGTGTTCACGAACAGCAGATATTTCTGCCGGTTGTCGAAGAAGCGGAAATTGCGCTGCGGATCGTCGGTGGCGAGCCCGGAGGCGACCGGCGGCGCCG
Source organism: Pseudolabrys sp. (assembly GCA_035626335.1). Classification (GTDB taxonomy): domain Bacteria; phylum Pseudomonadota; class Alphaproteobacteria; order Rhizobiales; family Xanthobacteraceae; genus Pseudolabrys. The sequence continues at coordinate 92,662 of DASPNW010000032.1, read as the reverse complement.
CCGGCTTCACGACAGGGAGCACGCCGGGCGGTGTCGGCTCGAACAGCACGCGGCGCCGCGCCGGCGCGCCGTCCGAGTTACGCGCCATGAAGGCGCGAATGCGCTCGAGCGTGTCGGTGGTGATGCGGCCGCCATTGCGCAGCCGGCTCGCCAGCTTGCCGTCGTTGACGGCGCGCCGCCCGAAAGTGGATTCGGCAAGCCCGCGAACGCGGCAAAATTCGCTGATCTCCTGGAGGATCTGTTCGTTCATGGCGGCGTTCCCTGACCGGCTCTGAAGGCCGTTGTGGCTCAGAGCGAACCAAGTCCCCCCGTCTTCGTCAATCAGAAAAACGGCATGTGAAAAGGTGGGCAAAGTGGGTGGGCCCATTGCCCACATACAAAGCCCTATAATTTATCGGAAAACCGGCAAACTTCACAGGCATAAGAGTTCAAATGGGCCCGCAGTGGGACCTATCCTACGAACCTGGACCTTTCCGTGAGGGCGATTGTGGGCCGAAAGAGGCCGGACGAGAATAAGGAAACCCGGCCCGACCGGGCCGAGACACCGGTATTCGATCAGATTTCGAAAAAAACGGTCTCGTTTTCGCCCTGGACGCGGATATCGAAACGATAGACCGGCAACCCACCCCGCATCTCTTTGTGGGCAACGAGAGTCCCGCGCCGGTCTGCCGGGACCAGGGCCAGGATGGGATCGTTGGCGTTGGCCGTCTCGTCGGAGAAATAGAGCCGGGTGTAGATCTGCCGCAGCATGCCGCGCGAAAAGATGCAGACCACGATGTGCGGGGCCTGCGGCTTGTTGCCCGGCCCGGGCACCGTTCCAGGCTTGACGGTGTCGAAACTGTAGACGCCGTCTTTGTCGGTGGCCGAACGGCCGAACCCGGTGAACTTTGCGTTCGGCCGCGGCTTCTCGCCACGCGCGTGAGCGTAGCGGCCCTGCGCATCGGCTTGCCAGATCTCGATCATTGCGTCGTTGATCGGCAGGCCATCGCCATCCAGCACCCGGCCTTCAATGCGGATTTTCTGGCCGGTCGCGTCGGGCGTGATGAGATTATCGCCGATCGTTTCTTTCCAATTGTAACTGCCGTTCGGATCCCAATGGCAGCGGCCGTTGGGCGCGAGACCATAGGCAAAGAATGGCCCGACGGTTTGTGATGGCGTGATCTCCGACATTTAGTGCTTATCCGTGTCCTGGGGTGTGGCTTCGCGTCCGCGCAGCACAATATCGAAACGAAAACAAAGCGCCCAATCGGGAATGGTGTTCTCAAGATCGAACTGGGAGACCATGCGCTGGCGCGCCTTCTCGTCCGTCACGGAATTGAAGATCGGGTCAAACGGGAAAAGCGGATCGCCAGGGAAATACATTTGCGTCACCAGACGCGACAGGAATGAATGACCGAATACCGAGAAGTGGATGTGGTTCGGCCGCCACGCATTGTGGTGATTGCCCCATGGATAGGCGCCCGGCTTCACGGTGATGAACCGGTAGTAGCCTTTCGAATCCGTGATCGTGCGCCCTGCGCCGGTAAAATTCGGATCGAGCGGTGCCGGATGCTGGTCGACATTGTGCACATAGCGGCCGCAGGCGTTGGCCTGCCAGATTTCCACAAGCGTATCGGGGACCGGCCGCTTGTCCTCGTCCAGAACATGGCCGTGCACAATGAGACGTTCGCCGAGCGGCTCGCCCTTGTGTTGCTTGGTGAGATCGGCATCGCCTTCCTGCACCGCGTCGTGGCCGTAGACCGGTCCGGTCAGCTCGGACAACGTTTGCGGAACGATGATCAGAGGCTTCGACGGCGAGCGTTTGACCGTGCTGCGATAGCCGGGCGAGAGATGCTTGGGAAAGGCGCTCAAGCTCTCTTTCGGGAAAACGAGCGTCATTGTTGTTCCTTGGTTGTTGGCAATTTCAGCTAACGCGCTCCATTGCGAGCGATACACCTTGACCGACACCGACACACATCGTGGCAAGTGCGAGCTTGCCGCCGTTTTCCTGCAGGCCATGCGCCGCCGTCAGCGCGAGACGGGCACCCGACATGCCAAGCGGATGACCAAGCGCGATCGCACCGCCATGCGGATTGACGTGATCGGCATCGTCGGCAAGTCCCAGCTGCCTTAGGCAGGCTAGCGACTGGGAGGCAAAGGCTTCGTTGATCTCGATCAAATCGTAACTGGAAATTTTGTGCTGCAGGCGTGCCATCAGCTTCTGGGTTGCCGGGACGGGACCGATGCCCATGATGCGCGGCGGCACCGCCGCCGAGGCCATGCCGAGGATGCGGGCGCGCGGGCTCAGTCCGTGTGTTTTCACCGCGGCTTCCGATGCGATGATGATCGCGGCAGCGCCGTCATTGACGCCGGAGGCGTTGCCCGCGGTGACGGTGCCCGGATTGCGGAACGGGGTTTTCAGCTTGGAAAGCTGCTCGAGCGTGGTGTCGGGGCGAGGGTGTTCGTCCTTATCGACTTTGATCGGGCCGGCTTTTCCTCCCGGCACATCGACCGCAACGATCTCTTTGGCGAAATAGCCCGATGCGATCGCCTTGCCCGCGCGCTGTTGCGAGCGCAGCGCGAAGGCATCCTGATCGGCACGGGTGATCTGGAATTCTTCCGCGACATTCTCGCCGGTTTCCGGCATGGAATCGACGCCATATTGCTGTTTCATCACCGGATTTACGAAGCGCCAGCCGATGGTCGTGTCATAGATTTCGGCCGCGCGGGAGAAGGCTTCCGTTGCCTTGCCTTGCACAAAGGGCGCGCGGGTCATCGATTCGACGCCCCCGGCAATGGCGAATTCCATCTCGCCGGCGCGAATGGCACGGGCGGCGGTGCCCACAGCCTCCAGGCCGGATGCGCACAGCCGGTTCAAGGTCACGCCCGGCACGCTGGCCGGAAGTCCGGCAAGCAGAAGCGCCATACGCGCGACGTTGCGGTTGTCCTCCCCGGCCTGATTGGCGCAGCCGTAGTAGACTTCGTCCAGCTTTTCCCAATCGATCTTGGGATGGCGCGCCATCAGCGCCTTGATCGGAACTGCGGCGAGATCGTCGGCCCGCACCTTGGCGAGCGCGCCGCCATAGCGCCCGATCGGGGTACGCATCGCATCGCAGAGGAATACGTCGCGGCCCGCCATTATGCGGCCTCTGCGTGCGCGCGGTTCGTGCGCGCATGAAGATCGCGCAACACGTCGAGTTCGCGCTGGGTGGGCGGCGGGGTTTCCGCAACCTTGGCCGCGAACTTGACCGGCCAGCCTGAGTTTTCCTGAATCTGCCCGCGGGTGACCCCGGGATGAATGGAGACGACGGTCATTTCCTTCGTTTCCGGATCGGGCTCGAACAAGGCCAGATCGGTGATCAGCTTGGTCGGGCCCTTGGTCTTCACGCCGAGCCTGGCGCGGGAATCGCCGCCCGAAACATGGCCGATCGAGGTAACGAAATCGAGCTTGTCGACGAAGCTGCGTTTGCCCTGCGACATGATGATAAAGATCTCCCCACAGGAGGTGGCGATCTCCGGCGCACCCCCGCCACCGGGCAGCCGAACCTTGGGCTTGTCGTAGGGACCAACGACCGTTGTGTTGAGATTCGCGAACTTGTCAATTTGCGCGCCGCCGAGAAAGCCGATCTTGATGCGGCCACCTTGCAACCAGTACCGGAACATCTCGGGCACCGACACTGTCGTAATTGCGGTCTCGCACAGTTCGCCGTCGCCGATCGACAGCGGCAATATATTCGGCCTGGTGGCGAGCGTACCGGATTCATAGATGAGGGTGATATTCGGTGCATGGGTCAGCCGCGCCAGATTGCAGGCAGCCGACGGCTGACCGATCCCGACGAAGCAGACGTCGTCATTTTTAAGCGCGCGGGCCGCGGCGATCGTCATCATTTCGTTGGGTTTAAAGTCGGTCATGCTGTCTTACTCCGCCGCAATGCGATGCTTGCGCGCATATTTGGCGAAAACGTCGGGACCTTTCGCCAACACATTATCTTTTACCCAGGCAAGGAAGGAATCGCGTTCGCGCGAGATCGCATCCCATTCTTTATAGAAGTTGTTGTTGCGTGGATAATATCCCTGGGCGTAGGAGGGGAACGCACCACCCGGCACTTCAACCACGTGACCAACGGTCCAGTGCGGCAACACCACCGCATTGAGGCTGCGCTCGGGAAGTTCGTCGACGATCTCCTCGACCGTAACCACCGATCGCTTGGAAGCGAGCACCGCTTCTTTTTGCACGCCAAGCACCCCTTCAATCATGACGTTGCCGGCCTTGTCGGCACGCTGGGCATGGATCACCGCGACGTCCGGCCGGTGCGCCGGAATAGCGGCAAGTTCTTCGCCGGTGAACGGACATGTCACTCGTTTGATCTTGGAATTCACCTTCGGCAGATCGCCGCCGATATAGCCGCGGAAAATGGCGCAAGGCAGACCCGCGGCGCCCGCTTCATAGGCATTGGCCATCGCCGCATGGGAATGTTCTTCCAGTTCGAGCTTGTTTGGCCAGCCATTCTCGATCGCATCACGCAGGCGATGCAACGAACCGACGCCGGGGTTGCCACCCCAGGAAAAAACCAGCTTGGAAACGCAGCCCATGCCGATGAGCTGATCGTAAACGAGGTCGGGCGTCATCCGGATCAGCGTCAGCCCTTTACGCGCCTGGCGGATGATCTCGTGCCCGGCAGCGTGGGGAATAAGGTGAGTGAACCCCTCGAGAGCGACGGTGTCTCCGTCGCGGACGGCTGATTTAACGGCTTCGGCGAGCGAAGAAATACGCGCCATGTTGATGAAATCCCGGTTGCGATCTCGTATTTACGGCCGGTCACTGGCAGGGTCAAATGGCGTACGCAGGACAGTTGGGACTCCAACGGATCGCCATCTATGTTGGGTAAGCAGCCGATTTTCACGATTCAAGCCGAACTCGAGACCGTGACCAATCTCGGCCGCACGCCCTACGGCGAGCGTCGCGTAATCGGCATTCTTGGCGGAAAGGTCAGCGGACCAAAACTGACGGGCCGTATCCTTCCAGGTGGTGCCGATTGGCAGATTATCCGCACCGACGGCGCGGCCGACATCAAGGCGCGCTATACCATCGAGACCGAGGCCGGAGCCCGCATCATGGTCACCAGCGAGGGCTTGCGGCACGGCCCGCCCGAGGTGATGGAAAGGTTGATGCGAGGCGACAAGGTCGATCCGCGTCATTATTATTTCCGGACCGTGATGCGGTTTGAGACCGCAGACCCCGCGGTTGACTGGCTCAATCGGATTCTCGCCCTCGCTCGGGGCCAAAGAGAACCGCGGGCAGTGCGGCTTGATGTCTACGAGGTGGAATGATGGCTGAACGGCTTGCGATCCGGCTTCCAGCCTCGCTTATTGCAGAACGGGAGCAGGCCGTCGCCATTCTGCGGCTTAACCGCCCGCACAAACGTAACGCATTGGATGACGAGACGATTGTCGGCATCGAGGAATTCTTCACCGAGCTGCCGGAAGGCATCGCCGCCGTGTTGCTCACGGGTGAGGGTGAGAATTTCTCGGCGGGTCTCGACCTGTCGGAACTGAGGGAGCGCGACGTCACACAGGGTATTGCGCATTCGAAACTCTGGCATCGCGCCTTCGAAAAAATTCAATTTGGCAACGTTCCGGTGGTTGCGGTGCTGCACGGCGCAGTGGTGGGCGGTGGTTTGGAACTTGCTGCCGCGGCGCATGTGCGCGTGGCCGAACGCTCCGCATTATACGCGCTGCCGGAAGGCACCCGCGGCATCTATGTTGGCGGCGGTGGCTCGGTGCGGCTGCCGCCATTGATCGGTGTGGCGCGCATGATGGACATGATGCTGACGGGACGGACCTACACGGCGGAAGAAGGCCAGGCGATCGGTCTGACCACTTATCTTGTCGACAACGGCAAAGGCTTCGCCAAAGGCCTCGAACTGGCGCAGCGCATCGCCGCAAATGCGCCGCTGACCAACTTTGCCGTCATGCAGGCATTACCGCGCATTGCCGAGATGGATCCCGCGAGTGGCTTCGCCGTCGAAGCCTTGATGTCGGCGATTGCGCAGGCCGATCCGACTGCTAAAGCGCGCGTAAAAGAGTTTCTCGAAAAGCGCGCGCCCAAGGCCACGCGCAAGTAACGGAGAAAGCCGGGAGACAAATGGCGAGCGTAGCCCGAGACACCGGCAAGGCATCAATGGCGCCGCTACGACCCGTGCGGCTGGGCAGGCTTGATCCGGTGATCGAACACCGCGCCACTGGAGTCATCCATATCCGCGCGGCGCAGGGACTGGGGGCCTATCACCACAAGCTTAGCCAGCCTCTCGAACACTGGGCCAGGAATGCGCCCGATCGTTTGTTCCTCGCGCAACGCAATGCCCGGGGCGAATGGCGCAAGCTGACTTACGCGCAGGTTCTTTCCAGCGTTAAGCGGATCGGCGCTGCCCTGTTGCGGCGCGGACTTTCTGCCGAAAAGCCGATCGTGGTGTTGTCCGGCAACGATATTGAACACGCGCTGCTTGGTCTGGCGGCGATATATGTCGGCATTCCTTACGCGCCGGTCTCGGCCGCCTATTCGTTGATGTCGAGCGATTTCGGAAAACTCCGCACGATCATCGATCTGCTCACTCCCGGGCTCGTCTTTGTCAATGATGGCGGCCCCTTCGCGCGGGCGATTTATGAAACCGTACCGGACGCGGTCGAACTGGTCGTCACAAGCAATCCGCTGGGCGACCGAAAGAGCACACTGTTTGCCGACCTCCTCGGCGCCGACGACACGGCGGGGGTCGCCGCCGCGCATGCAAAGGTGACGCCAGACGGCATTGCCAAATTTCTGTTCACGTCCGGTTCAACCGGAAATCCGAAGGCCGTCATCAATACCCACCGCATGTTGTGTTCGAACCAGGCAATGCTCGCTTGCGGTTTCACCTTCGTCGCCGATGAGCCTCCGGTCGTCGTCGATTGGCTGCCATGGAGCCATACCTTCGGCAGCAACCACAATTTCAATATGGTACTCACGAACGGCGGCTCACTTTATATTGACGACGGAAATCCCACGCCGCCGGGCGTGCCGAAGACCGCGAGAAACCTGCGCGAGATTGCTCCCACTATCTATTTCAATGTCCCTAAGGGTTACGAAGCGCTTGTCCCACATTTCCGCGCCGACGAGGTTCTGCGCCGCAACTTTTTCAGCCGTTTGAAGGTTCTCTTTTATGCCGGTGCCGGCCTAAACGAGACCACTTGGAACGACCTCACGCAGCTTGCGGTCGAGACCACGGGCGAGCGCATTATTTTCCTCTCCTCGCTCGGTTCGACGGAAACCTCGCCATTGGCGCTTGCATGCTCGTGGGATTTCGACCGGCCCGGCAATATCGGCCTGCCGGCGCCCGGCGTTGAACTCAAGCTGGTGCCAAACGAGGGCAAGTTGGAAGCGCGGCTACGTGGCCCGCACATCACGCCCGGCTATTGGAGACAGAAAGATCTGACCCGTGACGCATTCGACGAAGAGGGTTTTTACAAAATCGGCGATGCACTGAAGTTCGTTGATCCCGATGATCCCGGGCAGGGTTTGTTGTTCGATGGCCGGATCGCCGAGGACTTCAAGTTGTCCACCGGCACATGGGTCAGCGTGGGGCCTCTGCGCGCGCGTCTGGTCGATCATTTTGTGCCCTACGTCCGCGATGTCGTTTTTGCCGGCGCCGACCGCGACGCCATCGCGGCGCTGGTATTTCCGGACGTTGAGGCGTGCCGAAAACTCGGCGGCTTAAGCCCTGCCGCATCGCCTGCCGAGATCGTCGAAGCGCCAGCCGTGCGTGCAAAATTTGCAGAGCTCTTGGCAAAGTTCGCCGCGGCCAGTTCAGGATCCTCGACACGCGTGGACAGGGCCATCCTGATGGCGAATCCGCCGTCCATGGATAAAGGTGAGATGACCGACAAGGGCTCGATCAACCAACGCGCGGTTTTAAAGAACCGCGCCGCTCTGGTGGACGAACTCTATGCGACACCTCTATCCTCGCAAGTGATCATGGCGGAAGGAAAGCGTTGATGGAGACCAAAGGTCAGGGCGCAATCGTCACCGGCGGCGCTTCAGGACTCGGCGCTGCGTGTGCGCGCGCACTGGCTGCAGCAGGCGCCAAAGTTGCGATTGTCGATGTGAACGAAAAGGCGGCGGCTGAAGTGGCGGACAGCATCAAGGGCATTGCCGTTGCCTGCGATGTCGCCGACAGCACCAGCGGTGAGGCAGCGGTAAAGAAGGCCATCGCTGCGCATGGACCGGCGCGCATTCTGGTCAATTGTGCCGGAGTTGGCCCCGCCAAGCGCATCGTCGGGCGTGAAGGACCAATGCCGCTCGCCGATTATGAGCGCGTCATTCGTATCAATTTAATCGGGACCTTCAACATGATGCGGCTTGTCGCCGCCAGCCTGCAAGCGGCGGAGCCGTTGGCCGGCGGCGAGCGCGGCGTCATCGTTTCCACTGCATCCGTCGCAGCATTCGAGGGCCAGATTGGACAGGCGGCTTATGCATCCTCAAAGGGCGGGGTTGCCGCGCTGACGTTGCCCGCGGCGCGCGAATTTGCCCAATTCGGTATACGCGTGCTGGCGATAGCGCCCGGAATTTTTGCCACTCCAATGTTGCGCGCGCTGCCGCAAGAAGCGCAGGATTCTCTCGGCTCCGCGGTGCCATTCCCCAAGCGCCTGGGCGAGCCGCGTGAATTTGCGGCGCTTGTACTCCATTGTGTGCACAATGCCTATCTGAACGGCGAGGTCATCCGCCTTGATGGCGCCTTGCGCATGGCGCCGCGCTGACGCGAGATCGCCGTGACGACGTTCAGCAACACTCGCAAGGTGCGCATCGAATGGGGCGACTGCGACCCCGCCGGCATTATTTTCTATCCGCGTTATTTCGAGATTTTTGACGCTTCCACTGCGCTGATCTTCGAGCGAGCATTGGGAATGACCAAATTTCAAATGTTCAAAAATCTTGAATTCGGAGGCTTTCCACTGGTGCGCACGCGCGCGCGATTTCTAAAGCCGACGCGTTTCGGAGACGACGTGACGGTCGAGAGCAAGATTGCCTTTGGCCGTTCGAGTTTTGACGTTGAGCACAAATTGAGTCTCGGCAGCGAAACCTGCGTGGAGTGTTCGGAAAAGCGAGTTTGGGTGGTGCGCGGCGAAAACGGCCGGCTCAAGTCGCATCCTGTTCCCGAAGCGGTGCTGGCTAAGTTCCGGAATTGATTGCCGTCATCTCATTCGTCACGACCAGGCCTCTCAACCGTCATGCCCGGCATAAGGCCGGGCATGACGGTGGAGAGGCAGTGCATCACGCTATGCGGCTGAACGAACGTCTACTCGATCCCGGCAGCGATCTTTTTCAAAATCTGAATGAAACGCTTGCGGTCACGTGCGCCGATGAGGTGATCGAGGTTGCGCTCGTGCCGGCGCGCGCAGCGCGTCATCGTCGTCAGAACTTTCTTTCCGGCGGGCGTCAGATTCAGCCGATAGGTGCGCCGGTCGCTATCCATTCGCTTACGCTCGATCAGTCCGCGCCGCACCAGATCCTCAACAACGGGCGTGAGGCTGGACTTGTCGCGGCCATTGGCCTGCGACAGCTCCGTTTGGCTGATGCCGGGATTGCGTGCAATGAGAGTGAGAGTGGCGAACCGTCCTGGACTCTCGCCGATCTCCTGCGAACGGCGGGAGAATGCCTGGAATGCGGCTTCCTGCGCCATTCGCAGGTTGAACCCCACCCAATAGGCGAGCGGACCAAAATTGATCGACCCGGCAAAGGGTTCGCCGTTCCTGCCGCGTGTACGACCGCCCGTACCGTTCGTCCCATGCATGGCACTTCCTTATGACGAAGCGCGCTGCCACCCGCTGCTCAATTTGAGCATTTAGTTTGATGCCAAACTATAAGCTTTACAACTTACCTCACATCCGGCTGAATATCCAAAAAGTTGGATTACACCAACGACAAACCCCCAAGGGAGAGAGTTATGAAACGCCGTTTGGCCGGATGTGTTTACGCTGCCGCGCTGTTGATTGGCGGCGTCGCCGGCGCGCTCGCGCAGGAGAAGACTTTCGAACTCAAGCTTTCGCATTGGGTGCCACCGTCGCATCCGCTGCAAAAGGCGCTGGAAGAATGGGGCGCCTCGGTCGAGAAAGATTCCGGCGGCACGATCAAGTACAAGGTCTATCCATCGCAACAACTCGGCAAGGCTTTTGACCACTATGACATGGCGCGCGATGGCATCGCCGACCTGACCTATATCAATCCTGGCTATCAGCCCGGGCGATTCCCGATCATCGGCGCCGGCGAATTGCCGTTCCTGATGAGCAACGCCAAAGGCGGCACGCAGTCGATCGACGCCTGGTACCGCAAATACGCCGCAGCGGAAATGAAGGACGTTAAGTTCTGTCTCGCCTTCGTGCACGACCCCGGCGCGTTCCATTCGAAGACAAAGAAGATCCTGGTGCCGGCGGATCTCAAGGGTATGAAAATCAGGCCCGCGCACGCCACAATGGCGACCTTCATGACGCAGCTTGGCGCCACCAATGTGCAGGCGAGCGCGCCGGAAGTCCGCGATATCCTGGAAAAAGGCGTCGCCGATGCGGTGACATTCCCGTGGGGCTCGGTACTGCTGTTCGGTATCGACAAGGTGACGAAATATCACCTCGACATGCCGCTATACGTCACCACGTTCGCCTTCGTCTTCAACAAGGATAAATACGAGCAGATGTCGGCGGCGCAGAAGAAGGTGATCGACAATCACTGCACCAATGAATGGGCGCTGAAGGTCGCGGCGCCTTGGGCCGACTTCGAACACGCCGGCATCGCCAAGATCAAGTCCGACCCCGCTCAAGAGGTCTATGAGCCGAGCGCGGCGCAGGTTGCGGAATGGAAACAGGCCGCCGAACCGCTGGCGAAGGTCTGGGCCGATAACGTGAAAAAGGCGGGCGGCGATCCCGACACGATCATGAAGGAGCTTAAGGCGCAGTTGGCGAAAGACAGCGCGGGCTACTGAGACCGTCGATCGACCGACTGTTCGGGCCGTACCATAACGCGGCGGCGGCACATGCCGCCGCCGTCCTGATATTGGACAGGCCAAGGAGAGCCTAGCGTGAAACGCATCTACATGGATCGTTTCATCGATTCGATCGAGTGGGTTGCAGCGGCATTCGTCGGGATCGTCGCCGCCAATATCTTTATCGCGGTCCTGCTGCGCAATTTGTTCAATTATTCGATCCCGGATTCGTACGATTTCGGCCGGCTGATGCTCGGCATTCTCATTTTCTGGGGGATTGCGGCTACCTCTTATCGCGGCACCCACATCACCGTCGATCTGGTCTGGGCCAATGTCGGCCCGCGTTATCAGCGCATCATCGACGTGTTTGCCACGTCGGTGCTGTTGTTCGTGGTCACGGTGCAGACTTATACGCTGTTCGACAAAGTGCGCGGCACTTATTACGACAACGTGCTTACCTTCGATCTTCGGCTGCCGACCTGGCCGTTTTTCCTGATCGCGTGGCTCGGCGACGTATCGGCTGTGCTCCTGATTGCCATACGCACCTATCGCCTGATTTTCCGGCCCGAACTGATAGCGGAGCCGAAGGCGCAGCCGGTCGAATGACGATGAGCACCGATGCCGTCGCAGTCCTGGGTTTTGTTGCGCTGTTCGCGTTGATGCTGCTGCGCGTGCCGGTCGGCATGGCGATGGGCCTCGTCGGCGTTTCCGGCTTCGCCTATCTCAACGGCGGCGCGCCCGCGCTCAAGCTGGTCGGGCAGACCTCGATGCGCACGGTCACCGACTACACCTTCGGCGTCATTCCGATGTTCCTGCTGATGGGGACTTTCGTGAGCAATTCCGGCATGAGCCGGGACCTGTTCCGTGCCGCGAACAGCTTCGTCGGGCATCTGCGCGGCGGTCTCGGCTTTGCCACCGTCGCTGCCTGTGGCGGATTTGCCGCGATTTGCGGCTCTTCGGTCGCAACCGCCGCCACGTTTTCGGCCGTGGCCTATCCGGAAATGCGGCGCTTCGGCTATCCGCAAAGCTTCGCCACCGGCGTGATCGCCGCCGGCGGCACGCTCGGCGCCATGCTGCCGCCTTCAACGGTGCTGGCGGTTTACGGCATCATCACCGAGCAAGACATCGGCAAGCTGTTCATCGCCGGCATCGTTCCCGGCCTGCTTGCAATTTCGATGTATATGGCGACGATCAAAATCATTGGCTACGCACAACCGGATTTTCTGCCGACCGGCAAGCGCGCGACACGGAGGGAACAGATCGAGGGCATCAAGAATATCTGGGCGCCCCTTTTGCTGTTCGTATTCGTCATCGGCGGCCTCTACGGCCTTCCGTTCCTGCCGCGGTTTACGCCGACCGAAGCCGGCGGCGTCGGCGCAAGCGGCGCGTTCCTCATCGGGGTGCTCACCGGGAGACTCGACAAAGACAAGATTCTCGCATCGCTGCTACAGGCGACGCGCACCGCCGCCGCGGTATTCACGGTTCTCATCGGCGCATTGCTGTTCGGCTATTTTCTAACCATAACGCAAACGCCGCAGAAGGTGACGGAATTCCTGACCGGCCTCGGCCTCGGTAGCTACGGCGTATTGGCGCTGATCATGCTGATGTATCTCGTGCTCGGCTGTCTGATGGACGCGATGGCCATGATCATCCTGACCATCCCGATTATCTTTCCGGTCATCACCCATCTCGGCTTCGATCCGATCTGGTTCGGCGTCATTATCGTGATGACGGTCGAACTTGGTCTTATTCATCCGCCGGTCGGGATGAACGTGTTCGTGATAAAAAGTGTCGTAAAGGACGTGAGTTTCACTACCATTTTCAAGGGCGTTATCCCCTTTATCGCGACCGACCTGATCCGGCTGGTGATCCTTATCGCCTTCCCGATCATCGCTTTGTGGTTGCCTTCACACATGTGAGGACGAATTCGAAACGCGAGCAAGGAGGTGCATTCATGTGGAAGTTCGCCGGAGCGGCCTTTGCCGCATTGCTGATGTCCGTCGCGCCGGGGCACGCTGGCAACACGGCACAGGAGGAAGCCAACAAGAAAGTCGTGATCGATCTCTACGAGAAGGGCATCAACCAAAAGGACTTCGAGGCTGCCGCAAAGAATTTCGGCACACGATACGTGCAGCACAATCCACGCGCCGCCGATGGGCCGGAAGGTTTCAAGGCCTTTATCGAATTCCTTAAAGCCAAGTTTCCGAGCTACCACAGCGAGATCAAGCGCGCATTCGCCGATGGCGATTTCGTGATCTTGCACGTCCACAACGTGCCGGAGCCGGGACAGCGCGGCGCGGCGATCGTTGACATCTTCCGGCTCGAAAACGGCAAGGTGATCGAGCACTGGGACGTACGCCAGGACATCCCGGAGCAATCGGCCAACGGCAACAGCATGTTCTGACAGCATATTTGCACGGATTGCTCGCGCTCGGCCCGCTTATGATATAATAGTTGGGTTCCCAACCATCGGCCGGAGGCCGCTTTGGAACGCTCGTTCAAAAAAGAAGTGCAGGCCCTGAAATTGGGCGACGGCGAAACCTTCCACGGCGAAGGCATCCTGGCCGTCACCAAGGCGCTGCTGCAATCGGGCGTGTCTTACGTCGGCGGATATCAGGGCGCCCCGGTCTCGCACCTGCTTGACGTCCTGGTCGATGCCGAGGACATCATGTCCGAACTCGGCGTGCATCTCGAGACTTGCGCAAACGAAGCGTCCGCCGCCGCCATGCTTGGCGCATCGATCAATTATCCTCTGCGCGGCGCCGTGACCTGGAAATCAATCGTCGGCACCAACGTCGCCGCCGACGCACTGTCCAACCTGGCATCACCCGGGGTGATTGGCGGAGCCATGATCATTCTCGGCGAAGACTACGGCGAAGGTGCCAGCGTCATCCAGGAACGATCATATGCCTACGCCCTGAAGTCCTCGATGTGGTTGCTCGATCCGCGCCCCGATCTGCCGTCGATCGTGAATACGGTTGAGAAAGGCTTCCAACTGTCGGAGGCGAGCCACGCGCCGGTCATGCTCGAATTGCGCATCCGCGCCTGCCACGCGACCGGCGAGTTCGCGGCCAAGGACAATCGCAAGGGAATTGTCTCCGGTATCGACAAGCTGGCCGGCCCGCCCCGCTTCGAATACGGACGGCTAGCGCATCCGCCGGTCATCTTTACCCAGGAACGCCTCAAAGTAGAGGAGCGGTTGCCCGCCGCACGCGCCTTCATTCGCGAGCACAAACTCAACGAAACCATTGTTGGCGACCTGAATGACGTTGGCATCATCGTCATGGGAGGCCTCACCAACAGCGTGTTGCGCGCGCTCGAACGCATGGGCCTCGCCGACGTCTTCGGCGTCTCGCGCATCCCGATGCTGGTTCTCAATGTCGTCTACCCGCTTGTTCCGGAGGAGCTTCGCGAGTTCTGCGTGGGCAAGCGCGCCGTCCTGGTGGTCGAAGAAGGTTTTCCGGACTATATCGAACAGGCGGTCAACGTCGAACTGCGACGCGGCGACATCAATACGCGCGTGCTCGGCAAGGGTCTTCTGCCAAACGCGGGCGAATATGCGTCCGATGTCCTTCTGGAAGGACTTGCCGCGTTTTTCCAGGACACAAAGCCGAAAGGTATCGATGCCGACACTCTCGCGGAAAAAGCCCGCGGCTTGATTGCGCACAAAGCTAAGGCGATGTCGGCCTTAGGCCCGTTGCCGCCACGGCCACCGGCCTTCTGCACAGGTTGCCCGGAGCGGCCGGTGTTTTCCGCCATCAAGCTGATGCAACGGGAATTGGGTCCAACTCACATCAGCGCCGACATCGGCTGCCATTCGTTCGCAACCTTCGCGCCATTCTCGCTTGGCAATTCCATCCTCGGTTACGGCATGTCGCTCGCCAGTGCGGCCGCGGTTGCTCCGAACATGCAAAGGCGACCCATTGCGGTGATGGGCGATGGCGGCTTCTGGCACAACGGCCTGATCACCGGGGTAGCGTCAAATCTGTTCAACAAGGGCGATGGCGTGCTGATCGTGATGCAGAACGGCTACGCCTCCGCCACCGGCCAACAATATATCCCGTCAAGCACGATGAGCCGTGCCGGCGCCGTTCCTGGCGTGGATATCGAGCAGACATTGCGGACCATGGGCGTGCATTGGCTGCGCAAGGTGCGCACTTACAGCGTCAGCGTGATGGTCAAGACGCTCAAGGAAGCGATGAAGACGGCCGAGCGCGGCCTGAAGGTGATTATCGCGGACGGCGAATGCCAGCTCGCGCGTCAGCGTCGTATCCGAGCGGAAGACGCCGAGAAACTCAAACGTGGCGAGCGCGTCACGCGTGCGCGCTACGGCGTCGACGATGAGATATGCACGGGGGATCACTCGTGCATCCGGTTGTCCGGCTGCCCCTCGCTGACGGTGAAACCGTCGCCGGATCCGCTGCGTACCGATCCCGTGGCAACCGTCATTGAATCATGCGTCGGTTGCGGCCTGTGCGGCGAAGTCGCGCACGCAGCGGTGCTGTGTCCCTCATTTTACCGCGCCGAAATCGTGCGCAACCCGACCCGACGCGATCGTCTTGTGCACCGGTTCCGGCAGAAGGTCATTGGTTGGCTCGGCGGCTATGCGGGCAAGGTTATCGCATGAGCACACCGCGCCCCATCACCATGCTGATCGCCGCCCTCGGCGGAGAAGGTGGCGGCGTGCTGACGCAGTGGATCGTAACGGCGGCGGCGGAAGCCGGCTTCCCGGTACAGAGCACTTCAATTCCCGGCGTGGCGCAACGCACCGGCGCGACGACTTATTACATTGAAATTTTGCCTGTGCCGTCGCGTGAGCTTGGCGGCAAGCGGCCTGTACTCGCCCTCACCCCGGGCGTCGGCGATATCGATATCGCAGTGGCCAGCGAATTGCTGGAAGCGGGGCGAGCCGTCGCCAACGGCTACGCCACGTCCGATCGGACGCATGTGATCGGATCGCTCAGCCGCTTCTATGCCATGGACGAAAAGATCGCGATGGGCGACGGCCGTTTCGATCGTGACAAACTGATCAGGGTCATCAAGGACCACGCCAAGCAAGCTCTTCTTGTCGATATGGATGCCCTCGCCAAGCAAAGCGGATCGATCATCAATGCCGTAATGCTCGGCGCCATCGCCGGCTGCGGGCGGCTGCCGCTGAAGCCTGAGCAGTACGAGGCGGCAATCCGCGAAGACGGCAAGTCAGTCGATACCAATTTGCGTGGATTCCGCGCCGGATTTGAAGCGGCGCGCGCGAACGCGCGACCCGCGCCATTCACCGAAAAAAAGACCAACGCCGCCGGTACACCCGCGTTGGTCGAACATGAAGTCGCCCGTACATTCCCCGCCGTCGCGCAGGTGACCGGGCTCGAGGGCGTCCGTCGGCTGATCCATTATCAAAACGTTCCTTATGCGTGGCTCTACCTCAGCCGCCTCCGGCCGATCGCCGAAGCCGACCAGACCATCGGCGCGCAGGGAAAACTCCTGAAGGAAGTCGCGCGGCACCTCGCGGTGCGCATGTCCTACGAGGACGTCGTGCGCGTTGCACAGGCAAAAATCTCGCCCGCACGCATGCGCCGCATCGCGCAAGACGAGCTGCGCGTAAACGACGAGCCTTTCTCGGTGCATGATTTTCTCAAGCCCGGCATCGAGGAATTGTGCCAGCTGCTCCCATCCTTCCTGGCGCGACCGATTCTACGGTTTGCCGAACGCAAGGGTTGGCTCGGGCGCGTCTATTTCGGCATGGAGATCAACACCACCTCGATCAGCGGCTATTTGCGGTTCTTGATGCTCGCCAAACTGCGGCCGTTGCGCCCGTATGGTCATCGCTACAAGCAGGAACAGCAACAGATCGAATCCTGGCTCGTCCTGATCCGCGAGGCAACACGGCATTCCGCCGGCTTTGCCCTGGAGGTCGCCGAATGCGCGCGTCTGATCAAGGGCTACGGCGACACGCACGCGCGCGGACTGGCGAACTACCGGACCATCGAAGATCGCGTGATCCGTCCTGCGCTTGCCGGCCAGATCCCGCAGCAACGCGCCGCGGATGCCGTCGCCAGCGCACGCACCGCCGCCCTGGTCGATCCGGAAGGCGAAAGCCTCGCGAAGTGCCTTGCCGACATCAACGGCCAGACGGTGCTCCAGGCTGCCGAATAAATCAGGCCTGGGGCGCGCTCCGGTCCGTTGTCACCCTCGGCCTCCTCGGTTATGACTCCGCGCCAACAAAAACGGCGTCCGGGCACCTTTAGAGCGGACGATTGAGGGACGAAACGTAATGGCGGCGGCACCGACGGGACAACGGCCAACAATCGCCGCCGAAGCATTCCTGCGCGCGCTTGCCGATCACGGCACCGATTATTTCTTTGTCAATCCCGGCACGGACTTCCCGCCGATTGTGGAGGCCTTCAGTCGCGCAAAGAAGACAAATGCCAAGGTCCCAAAACCTGTTCTGGTGCCGCATGAGAACCTTGCGGTTGCAATGGCGCACGGCGCCTATTTGATGAATGGCCGCCCGCAGGCGGTGATGGTGCATGTCAATGTCGGAACCGCGAACACCATCAACAATCTCACCAATCTTTCGCGTGACCGCGTGCCGCTCATCCTCGCTGCGGGCCGGACACCGGTCACCGAAAAGGGAAACTTCGGCTCGCGTACGCGCCCGATCCATTGGGCGCAGGAAATGTTCGATCAGGCCGGAATGGTGCGCGAACTGGTGAAGTGGGATTATGAATTGCGCGTGCCAGGCCAGATCGGTGACATGGTCACACGCGGGGTTGAAGTTGCGATGGCGCATCCCCGAGGCCCTGTTTATATGGTTCTTCCGCGCGAGCCTTTGTCGGCTTCGCTGCCGGAACCGATCGGGCCGGTGAAGGCCCGGCCACAGGCTGCAGCGGCACATCCGGACCCGCGCACGATCGGAACACTCGCCGAGTGGATCGCTTCGGCAGAGCGTCCGCTGATTGTCACCGCGACCCTGCCCGCCGAAGCAGTTCCTCTCCTCGACCGTCTGGCGGAGCGCTGTGCTATCCCGGTCGTTACGCACAATCCCCGCACGGTGTGCTTGCCTTCCAGCCACTCGATGCATTTCGGCTTCGAGCCCGGCGCGCTTCTCGCCGATGCCGATCTGGTGATCGTGCTTGAATCCGACGTGCCATGGATTCCGCACTTGCAGCATCCGCCTGGGGGTTGCCGCGTCGCGCATGTCGGCGAAGATCCATTCTATGTGCGCTATCCGATGCGCAGCTTCCCGAGCGATCTTGCGGTGCAGGCCGGTGCCGCTCAGGCACTTGAAGCACTGGTGCGCGCGGTCGAGCCGCGTCTGCAAATGGCCGATGCGCGCATCGCTGCCAGGCGTGCCCGTTTGACCGACCGCATGCGGACACGACGCGCGCAATTGGCGAAGGATTCGGCCGCGGGTACTACAATTTCTCCGGAGTATCTCTCTCGCACGATCGGCGAAACGGTCGGTAAAGACGCCATCATCATCAATGAATACCCGCTGCGTCCCGATCACTGCGCCCGCGAAAAACCCGGCACTTTTTTCGCACTCGGACCCGCGGGCGGATTGGGCTGGGGCTTCGGTGCGGCGCTCGGCGTCAAACTGGCTGCACCGGATGAATTCGTCGTCGCAACACTCGGCGACGGCGCCTACATGTTCGCCAATCCCATGGTCGGACACTGGGTCTCGGCCGTTCACAATCTTCCGATCTTGACCATCGTGTTCAATAACAGCCGTTACGGCGCGGTGCGCCGCGCGACGCTGTCAATGTTCAAAGACGGCGTCGCGGGCGAGAACGATGGCCGTACCCTTGCCGATCTCGACCCGTCACCAGCATTCGAGGAGATGGCGCGCGCGCAAGGCGCTCACGCGGAGCGCGTCGAAAAACCCGCCGATCTACCCGACGCACTCGCACGCGCGCGTACCGTTGTTGTCAACGAACGCAAACAGGCGCTGCTCAACGTCATAACGCCTTATTGAGTCCTTAAGCGGCAGGTCACAGAGGAGAGTCCATGCGCATCGACGCCTACACCCACTTTATTCCGGAGAAATATTTCAACAAGATCGTCGAAAGCGGCCATGCCGACATTGGCAAGCGCGTGCGCGAGATTCCATGCATCCATGACCTTGAGATCCGGCGCAAGATCGTCGGCAGCTTCAAGGATTATGCGCAGATCATTTCCTACCCGATGCCGCCGCTTGAGGTGATGACCAAAGGCGACGGCAAGCTGACAGAGGAATACACCAAGCTGGTCAACGACGGCTTTGCCGATATCTGCGCCAAATACCCCGACCAATTCCCCGGCTGGGTCGCACAAGCAGCGCTGATCGCGCCGGACGGTGGCGTGCGCGAAGCCGAGCGTGCGCTCAAGAACGGCGCGTTAGGGGTGCAGATCTACACCAACATTGCCGGTAAACCGCTGGATGATCCGGCGTTCGAGCCGTTCTTCGCCGCCATGAACAAGCTCAACAAGCCGGTCTGGATGCACCCGGCGCGGGCCGCGAATTTCCCGGACTATCTGTCCGAAAAGAAATCGAAATACGAAATCTGGTGGACCTTCGGGTGGTCGTACGAAACGGCGGCGGCAATGGCGCGGCTGGTGTTCTCGGGAATCATGGACAAATACCCGAACCTGAAAATCATCACCCATCATTTCGGCGGCATCGTGCCGATGCTGGAAGGCCGCATCGGTCCGGGTTGGGACCAGCTTGGCGCACGGACCTCCGACGAAGACCTGAGTCTTATCCTGAAAAGGCTGAAAAAGCGCCCCCTCGATTATTTCAAGCATTCTTTCTACGCAGACACAGCGGTGTTCGGCGGCGTGCCGGCGACTCACGCGGGGCTTGCCTTCTACGACCTCGACAAGATCGTGTTTGCGTCCGACTGCCCGTTCGACCCCGAGAAGGGCACCATGTACACGCGCGAAACATTGCGCATCATCGATGGGATCGACATGCTGAAAGCCGACAAGGAGAAAATCTGGCACGGTAACCTCGAGGCGATTACCGGCGTGAAGTTCAAGACCTAAGTGCCCGCGACATAGGCGTGCGGAAGCACGCCGTCCTTCGGACGGCTATGTGCGGGCATGACGGGTAATGAGGCAAAAGAAATCCGTGGATGCCCGGCATAAAGCCGGGCATGACGCGTCAATCCGGGGCCGGTATCCGTAGAAGCGGGGTTTTCATCTGCTAACCTCGCCGCCCATGGCGCAGACGCAACCCATCGCTCCGGCCGAAAACGACACATCTGGCGTGCCGCCCGCCGACGAAGGCCGCGTCACGCCGGCCATGGCGCAGTTCGTCGAGATCAAGGCCGCCAATCCGGACTGCCTGCTGTTCTACCGGATGGGCGATTTCTACGAGATGTTCTTCGAAGACGCCGAGGTCGCCTCGCGCGCGCTCGGCATCGTGCTCACCAAACGCGGAAAATACCTCGGCAAGGACGTGCCGTTATGCGGCGTTCCAGTCGTCCGCGCCGATGAATATCTTCACCGCCTGATCGCGCTCGGCCATCGCGTTGCGGTGTGCGAGCAGCTTGAAGATCCGGCCGAGGCACGCAAGCGCGGCGCCAAAAGCGTGGTGCGGCGCGACGTCATCCGGCTGGTGACCCCGGGCACCCTGACCGAGGACACGCTGCTCGATGCCGGCAGGAATAATTATCTGCTGGCGGTGGCACGCGCGCGATCGTCGTCGGCCGGGGACGACACCCAGTTCGCGCTGGCCTGGATCGATATCTCCACCGGCGAATTTCGCGTTACGGAATGCGATCGCGCCTCGTTGTCCGCCGAAATTGCACGACTTGAACCGGGTGAAATTATCGTTTCGGACGCGCTCTTTAGCGAAGCCGATCTCGCAGGTTATTGGCGCTCCCTCCCCGCGGTGGCGCCGCTCGGGCGCGACGTATTCGACAGCGCGACCGCCGAGCGCCGGCTTGCCTCATTTTTCGCGGTGGCGACCAGCGAAGCTTTCGGCGCGCTGACACGGCTCGAACTCACAGCCGCTGCAGCCTGCATCACCTATGTCGAACGAACGCAGATCGGCAAACGCCCGCCGTTGTCGCCGCCCCTGCGCGAGAGCGCAGGCGCCAGCATGGCGATCGACCAGGCCACCCGCGCCAATCTCGAACTCATGCGCACACTCGCAGGCGACCGGCGAGGCTCGTTGCTCGACGCGATCGACCGCACCGTGACTGCCGCCGGTTCCCGGATGATGGCGCAGCGCCTGTCAGCACCGCTCACCGATCCCGCGCAAATTGCCAGACGGCTCGACGCCGTCGCGAGTTTTGTCGGCGATACCGCCGCCCGCGCGGAAACCCGCTCGCGCTTGCAAGCCGCGCCGGATCTTGCCCGCGCACTGTCGCGACTGGCTGTGGGGCGCGGCGGCCCTCGCGACCTTGCCGCGATCCGCGACGGCGTGCTCGCCGCCGCCGAGCTTGCGCGCGCCCTCGCCTCGCTCAAAGAACCGCCCGTGGAAATCTCGGCGGCCACGCAAGCTTGCCGAAAGCCAGACGGGATGCTCGCTGCCGAGTTATCCGCTGCATTGGCAGCGGAATTGCCGGCGTTCAAACGCGACGGGGGATTCGTAAGGGAGGGCTACGACACGACACTCGACGAGACCCGTGCGCTGCGTGATGAATCCCGTCGTGTCGTCGCCGCGTTGCAGGCGCGTTACGCCGAAGACACCGGAATCCGTATTCTCAAGATCAAGCACAACAATGTCCTTGGCTATTTCGTCGAAGTGACCGCCCAGTACGGCGAGCGGCTGATGGCTGCGCCTTTCAACGGGACCTTCATCCACCGTCAGACTCTCGCCGGCCAGATCCGCTTTACCACCGCGGAACTCGGCGAACTTGAATCGAAAATCGCCAGCGCCGCGGAGCGCGCGCTCGGGCTGGAGCTGGAGATTTTCGAGCGCCTTACAGCGCGCGTGGTGGCGGAGAGCGCCAATATCAAGGAGTGCGCCGAGGCGCTCGCGCGTCTCGATGTGGCGAGTGCGCTCGCGCAGCTTGCCGCCGAACGCGCATACGCACGGCCCCATATCGATGACAGCCATCGCTTTGTCATCGAAGGCGGCCGTCACCCGGTGGTGGAACAAGCCCTGTCGCGCGACGGCGCGCCATTTGTCGCAAACGATTGCGACCTGTCGCCGCCGCAGGATTCCGACGCCGGCCGCATTTGGCTGATCACCGGACCCAACATGGCGGGCAAGTCCACGTTTCTGCGGCAGAACGCGCTGATCGCAATCCTGGCGCAGATGGGCAGCTTCGTCCCGGCAAAGCACGCCCATATCGGTATCGTCGACCGGCTTTTCTCGCGCGTCGGTGCTGCCGATGACCTCGCACGCGGCCGATCGACTTTCATGGTCGAGATGGTGGAGACCGCCGCAATCCTCAATCAAGCCGGCGAACGCGCGCTCGTCATCCTGGACGAAATCGGCCGCGGCACGGCGACGTTCGACGGGTTGTCGATCGCCTGGGCGACGGTCGAACATTTGCACGACGTCAACAAATGCCGGGCGCTGTTCGCGACGCATTTTCATGAGCTGACCGCGCTCGCCGGCCGGCTTGGCCGTCTGTGCAACGCCACTGTGCGCGTGAAGGAGTGGCAGGGCGAGGTGGTGTTCCTGCACGAGGTCGTCGCCGGAGCCGCCGATCGCTCATATGGCATCCAGGTGGCGAAACTCGCCGGCCTCCCGGCAAGCGTGATCGACCGCGCCAAACTGGTGCTGGCCAAACTCGAACAGGAAGACCGGGCGGCGCCGAAAGGCTTCGAAGATCTGCCTCTGTTTGCGGTCCCTTCCAGACCCGCACAGGACATAGACCAGCCAGCCGAGGATCTTCTGGCCGCTGCCCTTGCTACGCTTAACCCGGATGATCTGTCGCCCCGCGAAGCGATGGAAGCGCTTTATGTGCTAAAAGCAAAGCTTGCGGAGAAACGTAAGGCCTAGCGCAAGTCTGTTCGCATGATGAATATCGCCGACAGGAAGCAGGCGACGGCACCGGCGGACGCGCAGCGCTGGCTTGAGACTTTCCAGGCAGCGTTGCAGGCAAGAGACGTGACAGCAGTCGCGGACTTGTTTTTCGCCGGCGGGCTTTGGCGTGACGTGCTGGCGTTTACCTGGACCATCGAGACCCTGTCCGGCCGGCCGGCGATAGAAGCCATGTTGCGCGAGACGCTTGCGCGCACCAAACCGACGAATTTTCATTTTCCGGCGCACAGAACACCCCCGCGCTGGGTGACGCGTGCCGGAACCGACAATATCGAAGTCCTGTTCGAATTTGAAACGGCATTCGGTCCCGGTGCCGGTGTCGTGCGCCTCGTTCCCGATCCTCAAATTGGTTCTCGTTTGCGCGCATGGACAATCGTCACGACCCTGGAAGAGCTCAAGGGCCACGAGGAGAAATTCAAGAGGCGCGCGGCGGAGGCTGGCGACGGTATCCGCGACTTCGGCGCCGAGAACTGGAGCGATCGCCTCGCCAGGGCCCGCACATATACCGACCATGATCCCACGGTGATCGTGGTCGGTGGCGGACAGGCCGGACTATCGATCGCCGCGCGTCTGCATCAGCTCGGCATCGACACATTGATCGTCGACCGCCATGCGCGCGTCGGCGACAACTGGCGCACCCGCTATCACTCCCTGACACTGCACAATGAAGTGTATGTCAATCACCTGCCCTATCTGCCGTTCCCGCCGACTTTTCCTGTCTACATTCCGAAGGACAAGCTCGCGAACTGGTTCGAGTCATACGTCGAGGCGATGGAACTCAATTACTGGACGGGGACCGAGCTTGTCGCGGGAAGTTACGACGAGAAACGCCGCGAATGGCGCGTCACACTCCGGCGAACGGATGGCAGCGAACGCATCATGCGCCCGCGTCATCTGATATTTGCAACCGGTGTGAGCAGCATTCCCTCCACGCCCGATCTGCCCGGTCTTGACGATTTTGCCGGCACCAAAGCGCATTCTGGCGTTTTCAAAGACGCTGCAAAATGGAAGGGCCGCAAGGCGCTTGTGCTTGGCACCGGCACCAGCGGTCACGATGTCGCGCAGGAGCTTCACGCACATGGCGCGGATGTCACGATCATCCAGCGCAGCAAGACCTATGTGGTGAGCCTTAAAGAGGCGCAGAGCGTTTACGCCATCTATTCGGAAGGCATCCCGTTTGAGGATTGCGACCTGCTGGCGACGTCGTTCCCTTATACGGTTCTGCAACGCTCCTATCAGATCTCCACCGCCAGAGGGCGCGAGGTAGACAAGGCGCTGCTCGAAGGCCTTGAAAAGCGCGGTTTTCGCCTGCATTTCGGCGAGGACGAGACCGGTTTCCAGATGATGTATCTGCGGCGTGGCGGCGGTTACTACTTCAACGTCGGCTGTTCCGAGCTGATCATGTCGGGTGCGGTGCATCTGCTCCAATTCGCCGACATCGACAGGTTTGTCGCCGAAGGCGCTCGGCTGCGCGATGGCCGCGTCGCGCCGGCCGATTTGCTCGTGCTGGCAACCGGCTACAAAAACCAGCAGGAGACCGTTCGGCTCTACCTCGGCGACGAGATCGCCGACCGCATCGGACCTGTCTGGGGATTCGACGAAGGCGGAGAACTGCGGAACATGTGGCGGCAGACCGCACAGCCCGGACTTTGGTTCACCGCCGGGAGCCTGGCGCAATGCCGGATTTTCTCGCGCTACCTTGCGCTGCAAATCAAAGGCCTGGAGCTCGGCCTGCTGCATTAGCGCGTTTCCGCTGGCGCCAGTTGCGCACCAGCCAAAGCAATGCGTTCCAGGCAAGTCCGATCGACAAGCCGACCGCATAGGACCACCAGACGCCGATCGGCTCAGCGAGCAGATGCACGGCGAGCAGACCCAAGCCCAGCCCGATAAGCGGAGTGAGCACATGCGCGGCGACGCTCGCCGCCGCCGGCCCGCCGATGCGCGGCTGCAGAATAATGAAGAACGAACCCATGGCCACCGGAAAGAATGCAAAGACGCCCGAGAAATAAGAGCCGATCGAGCTGCTCGCCGCCGTGACAAGCAAGACGCAAAGCGTCACCACCCCGGCTCGCCAGGCGAGATCGGTGCCGGAAAGTTCCACGCGCTTGACCGCGCCGGTGACCCGGAAGCGACCTGCTGCAACGATCGCAATTGGATAAATCACCGCGTTGAGCACCACCGCACTCATCGCCGTCCAATGGACCAGCCGCAACAGGAACACTGTGACGAGCCAGATCAAGAATGCACCGCCAAGGCTGAGGCGCAATGAGTGTTTTTGCGCCAGCGTCGCGTAGCCGAGCGCAAACAGCGCACAAGCCGCGTTTGCGATCAGACTGCCGATCGCGCTTTGCGCTATGAAATCCGGCGAGTGTTCGAGTGCGAGGATGATCATGGCCGCGCCGCCCGCGGTGGGCAGCGAGGCAATGAGCGAACCGATCAATGGGCCGCTGCGCTCGACCACAACAGACGCCGCCACGACGATCGAGGCGGTCATCGCAATTTTGAGTGCAAGCCCGTACCAGAAAAACGGATCGGCGAGCACGTTGATCATGCCGTAGCGAGGCGTTGACGCACGACGTAAATCATCAGATTGCCGCCAAGCGAAACCAGCAGCGCCAGCGCCAAGGCCAACGGCGATCCGAGCGTTTCCGCTGTCAGGTTGAGCACAAGGACCGCGATGCCAAACCCGCCGAGCCCGATGACAGCGTTCGCCATGACTGCTGCGGTGGCAGGCCCGCCGACGCGATGATGCAGGATAATCATGATGCTACTGAGCACGATGGGGAAAACCGCAAGATTGCCGCTCGCGGTCGCGCCGATGCGGAAACTAAGCGTGACGACGACTCCGACAAGCAAGGCGACCATCGTTGCTCGCAAGGCGAGATCATACCAGCGTGTCCGAACACGCGGCATCGGCGCATGACGGAGTGCAGCCGAAAGCCACAACGAACTACCGATAACAACCACATTGAACGCGACCGCTGAGACATTGGTCCAACGGACACCCGCACCCATCCATACAAGTGCCATCCAAACCGTGATCGCGGCACCGAAGCTAACGATCAGTGAGCGCTTTTGCGCAAGCATTGCGTAGGTTACGGCAAAAATCACGTTGTAGGCGTTGGTGACAAGACTGCCGAGCGCACTTTGAGCAATGAAGTGCGCATCGTGATCGAGAGCGAGGAAGATATAAACCGGGCCGGCACTTATCGGCAGAGTTGCAACCAGTCCGCCTACCAGCGGCCCGGCGCGCTCGGCAGTGATCGTGGCCGCGAGCAGAAACGCGGCGGTGACGACCATTTTGACAAGAAGCGTGAGCGCGAAATAAAGATCGGGAGACATCTGGCGCGGTGGACATGACCACGCCGTTGCGCCTTGCGCAAGCCATGGTCGCGCATATCAGATCGTCGCCGCGAGAGATCGCTCTCGCCGGTTTCACTTTTCGGCGAATGCGTCAGGTCACGCTGGTGTCAACACGACGCGTCCGATGATTTTGCCGGCGCGCAGCTGATCCATCACGGCGTTCACATCGGCAAGCGGTCTCGTCGCAACCGGAACCGGCGGCACACCGGTGCGCCGCACGAGGTCGATGAGCTCCTTCATCTCCGGCAGGCTGCCGACGTATGATCCCTGAATGGTCAGAGCCCGCATCGGAATTGGCGGCAAAGACACCGTGAGGTCTCCCCCGTAAAGCCCGACGATGACATATTTGCCGCCCTTGATCAGGCTGTCGTAACCGACCCTTGCACTTTGCGAAGAGCCAACCAGATCGATCACGCCCCAGGCCCCGCCGTTGGTCATGTCGATGATTTTTTGCGAAGCATCGCCTGCGCTGCCATCAACCACGGCGGCGGCACCCGCTTTTTTGGCGGCCTCGCGCTTGACGGGATCGATGTCGACCACAATGGCGCTGTGGCCGCCCATCGCCTTGTGTAAAGCGAGACACATAAGCCCGAGTCCGCCGGCGCCGATGATCACCGTCGGTTCGCTTTTCAGCGTCGGAATTTTCTTCAGGGCGCCGAAAGTCGTGACGCCGGAACAGGCGAGTGGCGCCGCGCGTTCCGGCGGGAGATCCCCGATGTCGAACAGGTAACGCGGATGCGGCACCATCAGGAAATCGGCATAGCCGCCATTCGAAAATACCCCGAGGCTGCGCATGGCGCGGCAAAGATTTTCCTCGCCCCGCTTGCACGGACCGCAGGTCCCGCAGCCGATCCACGGATGCGCAAGCCTCCGGTCGCCAACCTTGACGCCTTTTGCGTCGGGGCCGAAGGCCACCACCTCGCCGACATTCTCGTGACCGAGCGTTACCGGTAGTTTCATGCCACGGTCGGCGAGGCTCATCTTCTTGCCACCGCCGAGATCAAACCACCCGTCCGCCAGATGCAGATCGCTGTGACAGACACCGGCCGCAAGAACTTTTAGCAGGACTTCGCTGCCGGTCGGTTGCGGTGTGGGTTGTTCGTTGAGCTGCAGCGGTTGACCGCAAACGCAGACCTGGAACATACGCATTGGACGCTCTCCCGGATTTTTTCTCGTTCTCGGGAGGAAGCGAACCACAGTCCGCAGCCCGCGTCACTACCGGCGATGGCTAGGCCCGCTTCATCTGCACGTCGACCGTCGGCCCGCTCTTGATGGTCTGATAAACGACGCAATAGCGCTCGGTCAGCTTGAGAAGCTGATCGAGCTTTTCCTGCGGCGCGTCGGTATCGAGGTCGAACCGTAACCTGATCTGCGCAAAACCAACCGGCGCATCCTTGGCAACGCCGAGCGTGCCACGAAAGTCGAGGTCGCCTTCGGCGGAAACCTTGCCGGACTTGAGCGGTATATCGAGGGCCGTCGCGACCGCCTTCACCGTGACGCCGGCACAGGCGACCAGCGCTTCCAGCAGCATGTCGCCGGAGCAAAGCTCGAGCCCGGAACCGCCGGTCGCCGGATGCAGGCCCGCGATGGCCAGCGCGCGGCCGGTTTCGACCTTGCAGGCGATATTGCTGTCGTCGAGCGCCCCTTTCGCTTTCAGCGTGATGAAAGCCGCCTTGGGATCGCCCTTGTAGCGCTCCTTGATCGGTGCCTGCATCGCACGTAATTCGCCGGCATCCATACTTTGCTCCTTTGTATTTTATCGCGGGGAAACTACAGGCTGGGCCCAGTCAAACACAAGGGTGCCTACCACCACATGGCCGCGCCGGTGCCAGGTCGTTCGAGCGCGGACTGTTCTGGCACGCGCTCGCCCACAAGCGACCGGTCGAGCGCGTTGAGCACGCGTGCCTTGATGTGATCGAAGGCAGCGGAATGACGGTCGCGCGGCCGTTGCAGATCGGCGGCGATCTCCTCGAAGATATGGCCGGGGCGCGACCGCATCACCATGATGCGATCGGCGAGTGCGATGGCTTCGTCGACGTCGTGCGTGACGAGGATCATCATCGGCCGCAGGTCGGCCCACAGGTCGAGCAAATGGTCCTGCAGATCGACGCGGGTAAAGGCATCGAGCGCGGAGAACGGCTCGTCGAGCAGGAGCACCTCCGGCTGCGGCACGAGCGCACGGGCGATCGCGACGCGCTGCGCCTGACCGCCAGACAATTCGCGCGGCCAGACACGCGCCTTTTCACCCAGGCCGACGCGCGATAGCGCCGCCGCGGCACGATGCTGCCGGCGCGACAGAGGCCGATCCGTCAGTCCGAACGCGACATTGCCGGCAACCGTCAGCCAGGGAAGCAGGCGCGGCTCCTGGAAGACGATACCGATTTTCTCATGCGGCGAGGTGATCGGCTCGCCATCGAGCAAGACGCGCCCCTGAGTTGGCCGATCGAGGCCGCTGATTGCGCGCAGCAAAGTCGATTTGCCGCACCCGGAGCCGCCGACCACCGCAACAATCTCTCCCGGTTCGACGGCAAAGCTTGTGCCTTCTAGCGCGCGTACGCCGTTGGGATAAGTCTTGCCAAGATTTTCCAATACCAGCATCAGGCGTCTCCCTGACGCGAGAAGCGATCTTCCCAGCGGAGGAACGGGGCCGCGGCCAGCGCGATGAGCCAGTCGGTTGTCTTGCCGAGTACGGCGAAGGCAAGTATCGCAGCAACGATCTCGGCGGGCTTGCCCAGTTGCTGTCCGTCAATGAGCAGATAACCAAGGCCCTCGGAGGCGCCCATGAATTCGGCGGCGATAACAAACATCCAGCCAAGCCCCAAACCCGACCGCAAAGCGATCACGTAGGCGGGCAACACCGCCGGCATAAGAATCCGCCGCACCATGGCAGGGCCGGACAGCCGAAAGGCACGTCCGACTTCAACGATCTTCCGGTCTACCGACAGGACCGCCCCCATGACACCGAGGTAAATCGGGAAGAAGACCCCGACCGCGATCAAGGCGACTTTGGACGTTTCGAAAATCCCCAACCACAGGATGAACAGCGGGATCCAGGCAATCGAAGGAACCGCGCGCAAGCCCTGCAGGCTAGGATCGATCAACCGGCGCACCAGAGTTGAGTAGCCCGCGATCGCTCCCAGCACTGTGCCGACGACGGTGCCCAGGGCGAAACCGCTGACAACCCGCAGCAACGTTGCAATCACATGCCGTAGCAGCTCGCCTGAACGCGCCAGTTCATCAAATTCCGCGTAGATGCGCGAGGGAGGCGGGACAAGACGCCCAGTCGACCAACCAAAGCGGACGGCAAGCTCCCACCCGCCGGCCAGCAAGACCGGCACCAGCAGGCCGAGCATCGGACGCGCAAACCGCGCAAGGTCGCTCTTGCGCGTAGCCGATTGCGCCGTGGATGGCTCGATGGCTGCGTCCATACGCACAACAGTCATCAAACCACTCGAGAAAGGCAAGGCGGATATCAGTTCGTCGTCACGGTGACGTACTGATCGTCGATCAGATCATCGAGCGCCTTCTTTACATCGACATTGGCCGGGATGACGCCGGCCTGCTGCAACGCGATGCCAGCGGCAAGAATGGACTCGCGCTGCGGCGCGCCGATCTTACTGTGCGTGAGCTCAGTACGTTCCTTGAGCTGTTTGTCGACGACATCTCCCGGCAGCTTGGTGACAGCGATGAAGTCGGCTTTCAGCTCATCGTAATGCGCCAGCGAATATTTGCGCGCCTGTTCGTAGACTGCGAGCACGCGCTTCACGAGATCGGGGTGATCCTTGGCGAACTCCTCGCGGACGTTGAGGATGCCCCAAGTATTGGCGGCGGCATTGCGATAGAACAGCTTGGCGCCATCCTCGACTTCGGCCTGAGCCATCATCGGATCGAGACCCGCCCAGGCGTCGACGTCGCCGCGGATCAGCGCCGTCTTGCCGTCGGGATGCTGCAGCAATACCGGCTGGATATCTTTTTCGCTCAAGCCGGCGGACAGCAAGGCGCGGACCAGGAAGATGTGCGGATCGGTGCCGCGGGTGACGGCGACGCGCTTGCCCTTGAGATCGGCAATCTTGGTTACCCCGGTATCCTTGCGTGTAACGAGCGCGGTCCATTCGGGACGCGAATAGACATAGATCGATTTGATCGGATTCCCATTGATCTTGGCGACCAACGCCGCCGAGCCCGCGGTCGAACCGAAATCGATGGAGCCAGCATTGAGGAATTCGAGCGCCTTGTTGGAGCCAAGTGTCTGCACCCAGCGGATCTTGATGTTGTCCTTTTCGAATTCCTTCTCCAGCCAGCCTTTGTTCTTGAGCAGCATAGACACCGGATTATAGGTCGCCCAATCGATACTGATCGTGTCCGGCTTGTCAGCCGCAAAAAGCGTGCTGGTCGGCAACAGGCCAACCACGAGCACGGAGGCAAAAAGCGAACGGCGCGACAGAAAACGCATGGCAATCTCCTCGCATGAGCGACGCCTGCGCTTGCCGGCGCCGGCGTCTCGTGGATCGAAGCGAACCGGATGGCCCGCTGTCAGCTTGCGAGGGGGTGTCGCCCCGCGCTTTAGCTGTATTTGTTAAGCGCCCGCAAGCTGCTTGCTCAAATCGGCGCTACAAACATTCTATACGTAGCTCGTTTTTCGAGGTCAAACGTAAAATATGAGCGATTTTCTGGTCCATTGTAGTATTTTCTTTCAATCTTACCGGAATTCTGTAGCGACAATTATCTTTGGCCTTACCCGATGACTTGATCCTCCGCCTCCGCTATCCCCGACCGCCCATGGCTTCACTCGCCCTCGACCAAGACACCCGCTCGACGTCCGAACGCCCTTCCCGGGGATCGAACGATCTGATCGATACGCGCGCGCTAACCGTCGAGCTTGAAAAACTGGCTAAGAGCCATACCGGCAGCGAGCGCGAGTTGCGCACGCTCGTGGCGCAACGGCTCAAGGTCGCCCTCGCCGACGGCCGTACCAAAGCGGAGCAGCTGCTGTTGAACGATCGCCATGGCCGCCGCTGCGCCGAACGGCTGTGCCGGATGGAAGACGACATCATTCGCATTCTCTTCGAATTCGCGCGCGGCATGTACCCGTCGCAAAATCCATCAGAGGCCGAACGCATGGCCGTGATCGCGACCGGTGGCTACGGCCGCGGCTTGCAGGCCCCGGGTTCTGACATCGATCTCTTGTTCCTGCTGCCCTACAAGCAAACTGCCTGGGGCGAGTCGATCGCTGAAACAATTCTCTATTGTCTGTGGGACACCGGGCTCAAGGTCGGCCACGCCAGCCGTTCGGTCGACGAATGCATCCGGCAAGCCAAGGCGGACATGACAATCCGCACGGCCATTCTGGAATCACGTTTTCTGCTCGGTGACAGAAAGTTATACGACGAGCTGGTGACGCGTTTCGACAACGAGGTCGTTCGCAATAGTGCCGCGGAATTTGTCGCCGCCAAGCTGGCCGAGCGCGAAGATCGAGTGCGTCGCAGCGGGCAGTCGCGCTATCTTGTCGAGCCGAACGTAAAGGATGGCAAAGGCGGACTGCGCGATCTCCACACCTTGTTCTGGATCGCCAAGTACGTTTACCGGGTGCGCGAGCCGGACGAACTGATCAAGCGCGGCGTTTTCGACAAGCAAGAATATCAACTGTTCCGCCGTTGCGAGGATTTCCTCTGGTCCGTGCGTTGCCACATGCATTTCCTGATGAACCGCGCCGAGGAGCGCCTGTCATTCGACATTCAGCGCGAGATCGCTGTGCGGCTCGGTTACACGGAACATCCCGGCCTGCAGGATGTCGAGCGGTTCATGAAACACTACTTCCTGATCGCCAAGGATGTCGGCGATTTGACTGCGATCCTGTGCGCCGAACTGGAAGACAGTCACGCCAAGAGCGTGCCGGTGCTCAGCCGTCTGATGGCGCGGCTGCGGCCGGTGAAACGGCGCAAGCTCGCCGAAAGCGACGACTTCATTGTCGACAAGAACCGCATCCGGCTCGCGCAGGCCGGCGTATTCAAGCGCGATCCGGTCAATCTGATCCGCATTTTCTATCTGGCGCAGAAGCACAACCTGGCTTTTCATCCGGATGCCATGCGCGCGATCACCCGCTCGCTCAACCTGATCGACGCCAAGCTGCGCGAAAACGAGGAAGCAAACGAGCTTTTTCTGGACATCCTCACGTCAAAGAACGACCCGGAAACTGTGCTGCGGCGGATGAACGAGGCCGGCGTGCTCGGCCAATTTGTGCCGGCCTTCGGCAAGATCGTCGCCATGATGCAGTTCAACATGTATCACCACTACACGGTGGATGAGCATCTGCTGCGTTGTATCGGTGTGCTCGCGGAAATCGAGCGGGGCAACAACACCGAGACGCCGCTCGCCAACGAGTTGATCCACAAGATCTTGCCCGAGCATCGTCGCGTGCTCTATGTCACACTGTTCCTGCACGATATCGCCAAGGGCCGGCCGGAGGACCACTCGATTGCCGGTGCGCGGGTGGCCAGGCGGTTCTGTCCGCGGCTCGGTTTCTCGGCTGCCGATACCGAGACGGTCGCCTGGCTGATTGAAAATCATCTCGTGATGTCGAGCGTTGCGCAGTCGCGTGATCTGTCGGACCGCAAGACAATCGAGAATTTCGCTGCGACGGTGCAGTCGGCGGAACGGCTCAAGCTGCTCACAATCCTCACCACCGCCGATATCCGCGCTGTCGGTCCCGGCGTGTGGAATGGTTGGAAGGCGCAGCTGATCCGCACGCTTTATTATGAGACCGAGCCGGTGCTCACGGGCGGATTCTCCGAGGTCAACCGCGCGCAACGCGTAGCGATCGCGCAGAACGAATTCCGCGAGGCCATGAAGGATTGGCCGCGCGAGCGTCTCGAGGCGTACATCGCCAGGCTCTACCCGGCCTATTGGCTCAAGGTCGACCTTCCCCACAAGATCGAGCATGCCAACTTCGTGCGCACGACCGAGGACGCCGGAAAGCGTCTTGCAACGACGGTCGCATTCGATGCGGAGCGGGCGGTGACCGAACTGACGCTCTTTGCGCCGGATCATCCCTGGCTGCTGTCGATCATTGCCGGCGCCTGCGCCATGGCCGGCGCCAACATTGTCGACGCGCAGATCTATACGACGACCGACGGCAGCGCGCTCGATACCATTTCGCTGTCGCGCGAGTTCGATCGAGATGAAGATGAGGAACGCCGCGCCGGTCGCATCGCTGACTCAATCGAGAAGGCTTTACGCGGCGAGTTGCGGCTGCCGGATGTAGTGGCCAAACGGACGCCGCCGAAGGGTCGCATCCGCGCTTTTGCGCTGGAGCCAACTGTGACGATCAACAATCAGTGGTCGCACCGCTACACGATGGTCGAGGTCACTGGCCTCGATCGTACGGGGCTTCTGTACGAACTGACCGCAACTCTTTCCAAGCTCAACCTCAATATTGCGTCGGCACACGTTGCTACCTTCGGCGAGCGCGTGGTGGACGTGTTCTACGTCACCGACCTGATGGGCGCTCAAATCAGCTCGCCGACGCGGCAGGCCGCAATCAAGCGGGCATTGATCGCGCTGCTTGCGGCCACTGATGAAAACAAGCTGGCGAAGGCCGCCGCGAGCTGAGGTGTCACTTAAATGTCGCGAATTTCGCTGGCGAGTAAAATCCCCGCATAAACAGAGACTTAGTGCGAGATTTCATTTATGGTTTGGCTTGTCAGCGAGTTTCTGGCCGGTCAATATCATTTTTTTGGGGGCTTAGGGGTAGAAATGCAGAGGGACATCCGAGTGGCTATTGCCGGCGTCGGCAATTGCGCGAGCGCGTTGGTACAGGGCGTCGAATACTATCGTGACCGCCAAGGCAATGCGCTCGAAGGCATCATGCGCCATACCATAGGCGGCTATAGCTGCAGCGACGTCGAGTTTGTCGCGGCGTTTGACGTCGACCAGCGCAAGGTCGGTCGCCCGCTGGAAGAGGCGGTGTTTGCGAAGCCGAATTGCACCCGCATCTTTCAAAGCGCCTTGCCGGTATCGAATGTGATCGTGCAAGCCGGTCCGTTGCTCGACGGGGTCGCGGCGCACATGGCCGATTACCCCGATGATGCCGCTTTCCGCCCCGCCGACCTCGAACCGACTGATGTCGCTGCGGCGCTGCGCGCGTCGGGTGCCGAGGTGCTCGTGTGCTACCTTCCGGTCGGCTCGGAGCGCGCGGTCAAATATTACGCCCAGGCCTGTCTGGAGGCCCGCGTTGCCATGATCAATTGCGTTCCCGTGTTTCTCGCCTCGGATGATACTTGGGCGGAGAAATTCAGGGATGCTGGCATTCCGATTATCGGGGACGATATTAAAAGTCAGGTTGGCGCGACCATTGTGCATCGGGCATTGGCGCGGCTGTTTGCCGATCGAGGGGTTGGCCTTGATCGGACTTATCAGCTCAACACCGGAGGCAATACCGATTTCCTCAATATGCTTGAGAGGAGTCGATTGAAGTCGAAAAAGATTTCCAAAACGGAGGCCGTGCAATCGCAGCTGGATGAACGACTCCAACCGCGAGACATACACATTGGGCCGTCCGACTACGTGCCATGGCAGCGGGACAACAAGGTCTGCTTCATCCGCATGGAGGGACGCGGTTTCGGCGACGCGCCAATCGAACTTGAAATGCGGCTTTCGGTCGAGGATTCGCCAAATAGCGCCGGCGTTGTCATCGATGCGATCCGCTGCGCGAAGCTGGCGTTGGAGCGGGGCGAAGCAGGCCCGTTGGAGGCGCCGTCAGCGTATTATATGAAAAGCCCCCCACGACAGTTCCGCGACAGCGTTGCGCTCGAGGCATGCAACGCCTTCATCGAGGGTCGTCATTTCGATCTTTCGGCCGACGAGCCCCGCGCAAAGCTTGCATTTAATCCCGCCCGCTCATAGTAGGCGCAGACGGGACGTCGTCCTCACCAGCTCTCAGATATTTTCTGGGCTGGCTCGGTGCACGGGCACATAGCATGAAGGCGCCGATCGAAACGCTGCTGTTCGACTTTGGCGGGACGCTCGACGCGGATGGCGTGGCATGGAAGGAACGCTTCCACGCGCTTTACCGCGCCGAAGGTCTGGACATAGCTGCCGATGCGTTCACGCCCGTCTTCTTTGCGGCGGACACCCCGCTTGTGGGAGGGCTCTCGCCTACAGCCGATCTCTCCGGAACAGTCGATGCCTTGACTGCCAACCTTGAAGTTGAACTCGCGCATCGCTGCAAAGGAAACGATGCAACCAAACCAGCCACAGAGAGCAACGGCGGTCGCCGACGGCGTGTGGCATCGCGTTTTCTATCAGATGCCGCGGCTGCATTCGAACGCAATCGGCCTGTGCTGAAGACCTTAAGCGAACAATATCAGCTTGGCATCGTGTCGAATTTCTACGGCAATCTCGAAGCGGTTTGTCATGGCGCCGGCCTCGCCTCCCTGTTCGCCGTGATGGTGGATAGCCATCGCGTGGGCGCCGAGAAACCAGATCCTGCGATCTTCCGCGCGGCTCTTGGCGCTCTTGGCGCAACTCCCGAGACAACCGTGTTTGTTGGCGATTCATTGCGTCGCGATCGCGAGGGAGCCCGGCGAACGGGCATGCGCTTCATTTGGATCGCGCCGCAAGATGTCCAAGCCACCGAGTCTAAAGCGGGACCGGAGTCTGCGGTGACCGAGTTGCGTGATTTAATGCAGATCTTGAGATGACCGGAACATTCGCGCATTCGAACCTCCAAGGGGGCATCATCGCTGCGGGCGACGGAACCCGCTTACGAGCAGACGGGTATCGCGTCAGCAAACCGATGGTGCCGGTCGGAGGGCGCCCGCTTGTCGCTCTTGCCCTCGATCGCTTCCGATCCGTCGGCATTCGCCGGTTGACCATCGTTATCAACGAGACGAGTGACGATTGCCGGCAATGGCTTCACGACAATGCAGGAGATTTCGATCTCGATATGATTGTTCGCACGACCCCGTCGTCCTATGCCACGTTCCAGCTTGTCGCAGGCCGGTTGGCAAACGCACCGGCGGTGATCACAACGGTCGACACGGTCATGCCCGTCAAGGATTTCCAGTCGTTTGTGAAATCGGC
This sequence comes from Pseudolabrys sp., assembly GCA_035626335.1. Classification (GTDB taxonomy): domain Bacteria; phylum Pseudomonadota; class Alphaproteobacteria; order Rhizobiales; family Xanthobacteraceae; genus Pseudolabrys. The sequence goes on along the minus strand of DASPNW010000032.1, from coordinate 56,251 downwards.
CTCAGGCTTTGCGAAAGAAGCGGTCGTGCTTGGTGTCACCGATCATGTCGACGACGAAAATCCATTGTGGGCCACATTGGATCCGTTGAACGCACGTATTCGGCAGCTCGGCGGCCGTGACGGCAGCCATGTTACAGCCGGCCTCTATTGGCTGCCGGCACAGCGGCCTCCTGCGCCCTCGACTGATTTCGCCCGGCTCCGCGACTATCTCGGGTGGTTGGTTGCCGAGCGCCAGCCGGTCTACGGCGTCGCCTTACCATGCGTGTTTGATATTGACCGGGCAAGCGACATCGCGGCTGCCGAATCCGCAGAACTCGATGTTGAACGCAGGACTCTTGACGCATGAACGCGAGAGTCAGGACCTGCTGTGGCATCTATCGTGAACCGGATCACTCGCCCGGGCGCGTCGAGGATGACCGTGCCATCATGAACAGTGTCGGTGAGGCCTTGGCGGCGCGCGGTTTTAGTGTCCAGCTTATTGATGCCGACGCGGCGACCGACATCTGTTGCGCCAATATATTCGTGATGTGCGAGCGTGGCGCAGTCCTTGATCGCCTTGGCGCCGCGCAAAAAGCGGGCTCCATCGTCGTCAACTCCCCCGATGCGATCCGCAACACCTATCGCCATCGGATGATCGAGTTGTTTGCCCAGCATCAGGTCTGCACGCCTATTAGCCGGATTGTCGCCACCAGCGCCAACAAATCACGACCCGCGGCAGCCGTATGGATCAAACGATACGATTTCCACGCTACACAACCTTCCGATGTCATATACATCGCTTCGGACGCCGGATGGCAGGAGGCGTTGGAACGGTTTGCCAAGCGCGGCATCCCGTTCATTGTCGCTCAGGAGCATGTGGCCGGGGATCTCGTTAAATTCTACGGCGTCAGAAGCGCTGTGGCGGTGAGGGATCCCACCTGGTTCGAGTGGTTTTATCATCGCGACAAGGGGATGCTCGGTCATCCTTTCGAGGCGCACCGCTTGCGTCAGGCCGCGCTCGGTGCTGCGGCGGCTCTCGGGCTGGAAATTTTTGGCGGCGACGCCGTCATCCAGGCTGACGGAAAGCCGATGATCATCGACATCAATGCCTGGCCAAGCTATGCGCGGTATCGTGATCGTGCCGCTCATGCAATTGCGGACCATCTGACCGAACGCTTCGAGCGGCGCCTGCGCATCGTAGCCCCTACAGGGAGTTGATTCATGAAAGGCGCTCCTTCTCGTAACGTCGCGCCGGCGCCAAAGGACCGCGCCCGGCGGCGCATCGTGCCAGGCCCGAAATCAAAAGCGATTTTCGATCTAGAGGCCGAGGCGATGGCGCCAGGACTGCAATCGATCGCTCTTTATTCACAAATTGCAGTTGACCGCGCACAGGGCTGCACGATTTTCGACGTCGACGGAAATGAGTATCTCGATTTCATTGCCGGCATCGCCGTCGGCAGTGTCGGCCACTGCCATCCTCATTACGTCAAGCGCCTTAGCGAGCAACTCGCACGCTCCACATTCGGCAGCTTTACGACTGAGACCCGCGCCCGGTTTCTCAAAATGGTCAGCGACTTGTTGCCCGAGGGTATTACGCACATCCAGCTTTTTTCCGGTGGCGCGGAAGCGGTGGAGGCCGCCTTCCGTCTCGCCAAATCGGCCACGAAGAAGTTCGAGTTCATCGGGTTCTGGGGCGGCTACCACGGCAAGACCGCGGGGGTCATCGGCTTGCTCGGCGGCGGCTATCGCAACCACCAGGGGCCCTTCCCGCCCGGGACGCATCTGTCGCCTTATGCGAACTGTTATCGCTGTCCCTGGAAGCTTGAATATCCGACCTGCGGCCTCGCCTGTGCGGAGCATCTGCGTAACGTTGTAAAGAACGATACCCAGGACGAAGTTGCGGCGATCATCCTTGAACCAATGCAAGGTACCGCCGGCAATGTCATACCACCCGATGATTTCGTTCGCGCTGTGCGAGAAATCGCAGACGAGTTTGGCGCGCTCCTCATTGCCGATGAGATCCTGACCGGTTTCGGCCGAACGGGGACGATGTGGGCGTCCGAGCAGTTCGATCTCAAACCCGACATCATGACGATAGGCAAAGGGATGGGCGGCGGCTTCCCTTTGAGCGGCGTCGCGTCATCGTTCGAACTTATGTCGTCCAAGCCGTTTGGCGAACCGAGCGGAAGCTCATCCAGCTACGGCGGAAATCCGCTGGCCGCCGCCGCCGGGCTTGGCGCAGTTGAGGCCATCGTCAACGAAAGGCTGGTCGAAAATTCGGCGCGCGTTGGCGCGTTGATGCTCGACGCGCTCAAGAGGCTGCAGGACAAATACCGCTTTATCGGCGATGTCCGCGGACGCGGCCTGATGATCGGCGTCGAGCTGGTTGCCGATCGCGCGACCAAGGTGCCACTGGACAAATCCATTACGCTCGCTCTTTTTCATGAGGCGCTGGCGCGCGGCCTCGTCACGATGTCGTATTCGCACGTTATCCGCATTAACCCGCCGCTGGTGATCAGCGAGGACGAGGCGATGCGCGGCGTGGATATTCTCGATCAGTCGTTTGCCGCCATTTCGCGGCAGTTCGGCCTCGACTGAGGCTGCGGCGCGTGCTGCGAGGTGCATTTATCGGCTTTGGAAATGTTGCGGCGAAAGGGCACCTGCCTGGCTGGCAGTCCCGAGACGATATCGCGATTGTCGCCGCCACCGACGCCCTTGCCGCACGTGGCGCGGCCTTTTTGGAAACGTGCCCCGGCGGGCGGTGGTACGAAAACGTGGAAGATTTATTTTCCGGCGAAACGCTCGATTTCGTCGATATCTGCACACCACCGAGCAGCCACACAGCGCTCATCAAACGAGCTCTGGAGGCGGGTCTTCATGTCCTCTGCGAGAAGCCCTTGGTTACTAAGGTGGCAGATACGCAGATCGTGACCGCGGCGGCGAGGCGCTCTGGACGCGTGGTGCACACGGTTCACAATTGGCTAGAGGCACCGATCTGCCGCAAAATCTCGACGCTAGTTGACGGAAACGCGATTGGCGAGGTGCGGTCCGTCCGTTGGCAAACGTTGCGCACCGGACCCGCGGCCGCAGTTAGTCCCGACGCTGGCAAGAACTGGCGTGTCGATCCGACGATAGCGGGTGGTGGAATCCTGTTCGACCACGGCTGGCATGCGCTCTATTGCGTCATGCGCTGGGCCGGATCCCCCGTGGGCGTCAGGGCATTGCTGGAAAACCGCCGTTTCCGTGAATGGCCGCTGGAAGATACCGCAACGATTACGCTCGATCTGAATTCCGGCAGCGCCCACATCTACCTGACCTGGGCCGCCGACAAGCGCGCCAATCATATCGAGATCGAAGGCGAGCAAGGTCACATCCATGTCGCGGATGACAATGTCATTGTCAGATCGAATTCGGGAGAACGGCGGTGGTCTTGCCCGCCGTCGCTGTCTGAAGGATCGCATCATCGCGATTGGTTCGTTGGCGTGGCGGAGGACTTCCGCATTGCCGCAATCGGCGGCGACAAGGGCAATCTGGACCAGGCAGTGCTGTGTGCCCAACTGATCGACCTTGCACAGCGGTCGAGTGCAGCGGACGGCGCCCGCCTGCCGCTCGACGGCTAGGTCCCGTAGGCTGCCTGTCTTTTTGCAAACCGTTCGCGCGCCGCGATAAATACCAACAGGAAAAAGAATATCGGCGCGCCCACCGAGGCCAGAACCAGAAACCAATTCGACTTGCCGAACAACGCAAGGATCAGCACAAGGTAGATGAAATCCCTGCGTGACGCGGCATCGAGCAGCCGCGCGAGCCGCCGGTCGGGCGCCGTGGAAACCGAAGTAAAGAGCGGGCCAGTGTCGTCCTTGGGACGCATGACGCGCCAATAGACTAAACACGCTGATCCCAGGCTGCCGAGAGCCGCTGCGGCCCCCAGCAATAACGGCCATGCCTCGCCGATGGACATGCTCCAGCCGACAGCCATGCATGCGAAGGTGGCAATATGAACGACATTGTCTCCCCAATAATCGATGACGCCACCAAATCGTGTTTGCTGAAATCGCAGCCTGGCCAACTCACCGTCGCATCCATCCAGGATCGAATGTACCAGAAACAGAAGGGCGCCGACCGTTTGCCACGGCCAGAGCGTCGACAGGAAAAAGGGCGCACCGAGCAAGCCGATGATAACCGAGAACAAAGTGATCTGATTTGGTGTTATCGCCGTCGGCGCGAGGTGGCGCACAATCTGCAAGGAGATAGGCCGCTCGATGTGGCGCGCCATGAATCCATCGGTGTCCTTGACGAGTCCGCGTAATAAACGCCGCTCCGCGACATCGACGTCAGCCGACGACGCCACGACCATTGGAGCGCTAGAGACCGAGATTTTGGCCGGCGTCCCAAAGCGACGCGTAAGTCGATCCTCCACGGCCGCCAGGCTGTAGGCGCCTCCGTCCGCGTCCAGCGCCGCAAGCGCATGTGGTAACGCCGCTCCAGCCAGCGTGACGACCCGGCGCGGAACCGCCGCCCAGGTGGCCGGGTCGATCTGCATTTCACTTGGTCGTTCGAGCCACTCACTTTCAGCGAGAACTGTCGCCCGTGTGATAATGAGCGGGCCTGGCTGATGTGGCGCAAGCGCAGTGGCAAGTGCACCCCAACTGGCAATCGGAGCAACACCCGGCGGCGCGGATTGATCGCGCGCCAGAAAATAAAACTGGCGATAGCCGGCGCGGCCTGCAACCATAATCGTGCGTTGCATTAGACCGAGCCCAAGCACCCTTGGTTCATCATCGTGTGGGGGCGCGGTCACATGGAGCGACGCACCGGAATCCGGCAGGAAGACCAGGATCGGTGCGGCCGGTACGGCGGTATGCAAATCTGCAGGCTGCATTGAACCCGGGATCAGCCTTGGCGCAATTGGAGTGAGCATAGGACGGCGTTCGTTGTCTTTGAGGTCAGTCGCGAACAAACACGGAGTAAAGTCATTTCAGCTTCTTTCATCGTTGCCGGTTTTTTTGGCTTTGTGCTCGTCGTCTACCTGATTGTAGACAGCGGCGCGGGTGAAGTGGCTCGCGCCATGTTCGTCATCGGGTGGTGGTTGCTGCCAATAGCCATCTATCACATCGTCCCGCTTTGTTTCTCTGCTCTTTCATGGCGCGAACTGTTGCCCCTTTCAAGTCGCCCGGATGTGATCAGTGTCACCTGGATGCGCTGGATCCGCGAATCCATCAACGCGCTATTACCGGTCGCCAGTGTCGGTGGCGACGTCGCGAGCGCGCGCCTGGCGCATCTGCGCGGTGTCCCCAGCGTACAGGCGGCGGCCAGCATGGTCGTCGACACCACCGTCGGTGTGATCACACAAATGGTTTTTGTCATCGCCGGGGTCATTTTGCTTTTGGCGCGGCCGTCGGAGCGCGCTGTGTCAAATGTGGTGTGGGTCGTATTGATCGGCATTGCGGTGTTTTTCGTGGCGGTTGCAGCTTTCATTTTGTTTCAACACAAGAACATGTTTGCGAGATTTGCCAAACTAGCGCGCGGCCTGTTACCCGGGAAATGGCTCTCCCATTTCGTCGTTAGCGCGTCAGCAATGGATGATGCCGTTGTGCAGGCCTATCGCAGTGGCGAGTCCTTCTGGCGCGCAAACCTGTGGCGCATTGCCGGATGGGTCGCCGGCACGGGCGAAGTCTGGCTGGTGACGCGGTGCGTGGGTCATCCCATCTCCATGACTGATGCATTTATCCTCGAAAGCCTTTCTTCGGGCGCCCGCGCCGCAGCGTTCGTGGTGCCGGGAGCGCTCGGCGTTCTGGAAGGTGGCATGGTCTTGTTTGGCGCGGTGCTCGGTTTGCCGGCGGAAATAGCTTTGGCTATCTCGTTGACAAAGCGAGTGCGTGAGTTGGTTCTGGGGTTGCCCGGCCTTTTTGCTTGGTATTGGGTCGAAGGACATTATTTGCTTCGCCGGAAAGAGGATGGGGAGGCTTAGCCGACGCGCTTTTCGGCTGCGCGGCGTTTGTGGTCTCATCCAGTGCGGTGGCCGGCGAGTCGATCTCGTTTGGTAAGCCGACCGCCTCGCGCAACTCCGCGCGGCGGGTCTGGTAATAACTCGAACGCAGGAAGCTGTAAAAATCGATGGAGGCGTCTTCGGCTTGCTTGAACTGGCCAAGCCGAACAATCGTGTCCAGGCTTGCAGTCGTGATGGCGACGCCGAGCTGCGTTCCAAACAGCAGGCCGACTGGATCGGCGAAAAGATCGACGGTGGCGCCCACCGCGTCGCGCGTCGTGGTTGGCCCCCAATATGGTCGCATCATGTAAGGGCCTTCAGCGACTCCCCAGACGAACAGTGTCTGACCAAAATCGCCGCTCTGCTGCGGCACGCCTTCCCGGGTTGCAAGATCGACAAGGCCGCCGAGGCCGAAGGTCGAATTCATCGCGAACCGCGCAGCCGTATAAGCGGCTGCGTTGAAGCGGAGCTGCAGCAGGTTATTTACGAAGATGCGCGGCTCTTTCAGGTTCGAGTTTATGTCATGCAAGCGGTCATGCACGGGTCCCGGAGTTGCTGCCTTGACGATTTCCGCCGCAGGGACCAGCATTTTCTGGTTCATCGCCAGGACTTGGCGGTTCGCATCCTCGTTCGGATCATTGATCGGTAATGACGCATCCCTGGGCGTCGCGGCACACGCCCCCACGAGGACAGGTAATAGGCACGCGATCACGCATCTGACCCAAGCTCGACCGCGACGCATCTACTTTTCCGTTCCTTTTGGGTCCTCTCGCCAGCGCGAGGCTTCTTCGGAAAATTGATAGCAAGCTGCCGGCGCAAGCGCCGGTCAGTTTTGCTCTGCACATAAACTAGCAGAGCCGAACCGACATAACTGTTGCTTTTTTGCCACTATCAGTGGTTTTAGGCTGTTATTTGTTGGGGTTGGCCTTGTTTTGTGTGGCCAACAGCGCGGGCTGGAAGAGAACCGCTGCCGAAAGCGTTGTCAGCAGCGACAGAGCCATCAGCTTGCCCATGCTCGACGTGCCCGGATGATGCGAAAACCACAGGCTGCCAAACGCAGTCGCGGTCGTGCACGCGCTGAACAGAACAGCGCGCGTCAGACTTGATTGCAGGAAGTTCGTTTCTCCAGAGCGCCACGCCATGATGTAGTAAATTTTGAAGGCAACGCCGACGCCGAGAAGAAGTGGCAGCGCAATTATATTTGCGAAATTCAACTGCAGCCCGATCAGTACACAGATTTCCAGTGTAGCGACAATAGCGACCAGCAAAGGCACCAACGTCAACGCGACGTCGGTCCAGCGCCGCAGGGCGACGAACAGGATCAACGTGATCGACGCCACCGACCAGACAGCGGCCTGAAGGAACGCCTTCACGATAGTCGCCGCCGCCTCAATAACGAAGACCGGCTTTCCGGCAGCTTCGGGTGCAACCTTACGGACCGCAGTGACAAAGCGCCGCAAAGTCTGATTGTCATTGCCATCTCCGCTGGGAGCCACCTCTATCCGGCTTGGTCCGCCGGGCGAAACCCAACGTCTGGTCAGCGAGGAAGGAAGCGTCTCGATGCTTACATGTTCGGCGCCGAGGAGATCTCTCACTTGGCGCAGGGTTGTCATCAGAGGCACAACCAGAACCTGTTCCGCGTCGTTTCGAGCCGCCGATGGCCCCTTGGCCAATGCCGCCAGCAGGCCCGCAAGACGGCGCGCCTGAACAGCAGCAGGGCTGTCGAGGTCGCTCGCGGCACCGCGCAAGTCATCGACGGTTTTTTCGAGGGCCGTCAAAGTGTCCGCCGGCGTCGGTTCGCGATCGATCTGGTCAGGATTGAGGGTATTTCGCAGGAAAAAACTTGCGTCGTCGATGATCGCGAGCTTCGCGTCCTGATCCTTGGGGACGAAGCTTTGTAGCGTCACCACCCGGGCGACTTCCGGTAGCTGACGCAAATGTTCGGCGAGCGCAGATGCGCGCTCAGTATTGCTTTCAAGAATGTCGATCGTGTTTGGGGTTGTGTCAGGATCGTTCATCAGATCGAGCAGCGTCGCAACCGATTCGGTATCCTGGGCGCGCAGATCGAGCGGATTGAAATTAAAGTGCAGACCGGCGAGCAGGGGCAAGCCAACGATCGTCGTTGCCAGCGTTATGCCAACAACCCACTTGCGCTGTTGTTCAAGAAAACGGTCGACGGGCGCAAGCGCCGCATAACCAATTGCGGCCGGCTCGCCAGCGGGCTTGAGTACGGCAAGCAGCGCCGGCAGTAATGTTACCGTCGTCGCGAGGGCGATAATCATACCCGTCCCCGCGATCAGCCCGAGCTCCGACAGGCCAACATAAGCGGTCGGCAGGAATGAATAGAATGCCGCAGCGATTGATGCCGCCGCGAGCAAAAGCGGCCCCGCCACCCCACGCGCGGTCGCGACAAGAGCATCATGAAGGTCGAGCGATGCGTGCCGTTCGGCGCGGTAGCGGACGCTGAACTGGATGCCAAAATCAACGCCCAACCCGACAAAGAGCACGGCAAAGGCAACCGAGATCAGGTTCAGGGCGCCGACCATCCATAGGCCGATAGCGGCAGTGAACGTGAGCCCAGCAATGAGACTGAGTAAAACGGCGAGGATGATGCGGGCCTTCTTCAGCGCGAGCCACAACACGAGCACAACAAGAAGAAATGTCACGATTCCGTTCAAGGTGGCGCCGTCCGCGATCGTCGCGAATTCCTCGTCCGAAAGGGCCACGGACCCTGTGAGACGCACCTTGACGCCTCGCTCCGGCGTCAGCCCAAGCCTGGAGATCGCCTCGCGAATGGCCGCAGTCGCCTTGTGTCCGGGCTGCAGATCACCAAAATCCAGCACAGGTTGAATGTTTACAAAGCGACGAAGCTCTGATGCCTCCGGCACGCGCCCTGTTATCAACTTGCGCCAGGAGAAGGCAGGATGCTTTCCGTTCACGAGGCCTTCCAGAGCATCGGCGATTGCGACCAGCGCCGGCCTTAAATCCTCGAGTTTTGACTTTCCCAGCGCGACGCCCTCAATCGATTGCGACAATGTACGAAGAATGCCGCGCAGCGTCGGATCAGCAGCCAGTGTCCCGAGAAATGGCTGAGCTCCAATTAAATCGGCCGCATCGCGGCGCACCTCGTCGAGCTTGAGAAATAGGATGCCGTTGCACGCGAAGAAGTCGCCGCCATCGGGCCGGCTCACGGAGCGGATCACTTCCGAACGGGGCGAGAGGTCGTTCACGAGTGCGTCAGCGGCCTGCTCGGCGGTTTCCGGTGTCGTTGCGTCGACAACGGCTATGATCTGGTCGACCCGCCAGGGAAATGCCCGGTCAAGCGCCATCTCTTGCTGCCGCCAGGGCAAGGAGCCGGACAGGAGCTTGTTGCTATCGGTTGTAATGGCGAAGTGGCGCGCGAAATAGCCGGCCGAAGCGATAGCTGCCAGCGAGAAGACGATAATCACGAGCCATGAATAGCGAGCCGATAGGCGCACGACCTGCGTAGTTGCGACGACTGACAGCTGATTGAAATTTTTGCTCATGGAATTTGCGAAAAGAGCACATTCATTTCACGCTGTCGCGTACGTTTTCGCCACTTGACGGGGCCTCAATCCAATCCCAAAAAGGTCCAAGACACCGACCCGTGGCCGGGAGTCCATACCGTCCACTTAAATCATTCCCCGTCGGAGCAAGCGGAATAATCTCAATGAAAAACGTCAAACTCCGTTTGAGCCCTTCTATCCAGACTGTCAGCATTCTTGTAGTCGTCTTGTTCGGCTCGACGCCATTGCGGGCTCAATCGTCGAGCCCGGCGGTCGCGCACATCCAATCCTATTATCAGCAGCTGATGCCGACGATCCAGCAAGCCGGGCGCCTGACCGTGCGCGAGCGTGACAAGCGATTCACGCCAGCCATTACGTCCGCCTTCGACCTTGCGACGATGACGAGGCTGGCGGTGGGACCCGCTTGGTCGACCTTTTCGCCGAGCCAGCAGAGCGCGGTGCGGGATGCTTTCGCTCAATTCATCGTTGCGGATTATGCAAGCCAGATAAAAGACTATTCCGGGGAGAGTTTTGTTGTTGAGCCGCAGTCGGTGCCTGAGCCGCGTGGCGGTGGCGAAATTGTCAAAACAAAGTTATTACAGCCCGGCGGCCGGACTGTGACCATCAATTACCTGGTCCGCGGCGGACGCGTGATCGATGTCTATCTCAACGGAACGATAAGCGATCTCGCCACGCGCCGCGACGAATTTGCTTCGATCATTGCTTCAGGCGGTGCGGATGGTTTGGTCAAGCGGCTGCGCGATCGGACCCAGAAACTGCTTGGAGGCTGAGTCTCAGGCAGCTTCGATGCCTCTGCGATTCGAAAATCGCTGCTCGCGTATCGGGACGTACGACGCATGAGCAATAAGGAAAAAGTCCTCGTCACCGGTGCGAGCGGATTCGTCGGCTCGGCTGTCGCGCACAAGCTGGTCGAGGCCGGCTTTTCGGTACGGGCGCTGGTTCGCGGCAAAAGCCCGCGCAGGCATCTGGCCGGTTTGAACCTGGATTTTTTCGAAGGCGATCTGCGCGATCGAAAATCAATCGAACGCGCAACCGCGGATACGCGCTACGTTTTTCACGTAGCGGCCGACTATCGCTTATGGGCGCGCGACCCACGCGAGATTTTCGTCACCAATCTGGAAGGAACCCGCAACCTCATGGAGGCGGCGCTGGATACGGGCGTCGAGCGGGTCGTCTACACCAGCTCGGTAGCGACCATTGCCTTGCGAGCGGGCGAAGCGGCGGACGAAACTACTCCACTACGCGAGAATGAGGGCATCGGCGCCTACAAGCGCAGCAAGATCGCTGCCGAGAGATTGGTAGAGACCATGGTTGCGGAACGGGGTCTTGCCGCCGTGATTGTTAACCCCTCAACGCCGATCGGACCGCGCGATGTGCGGCCCACTCCGACCGGCAGAATTATCATAGAAGCCGCCAGGGGCCGCATTCCGGCATTTGTCAACACCGGTTTGAATCTCGTGCACGTTGACGACGTGGCGAGCGGCCACCTTGCCGCGCTCCATTACGGGAAGATCGGCGAACGCTACATTCTCGGCGGACAGAACGTCCTGTTTTCGCAGATGCTGGGCGATATTGCGGGGTTGGTCGGCCGCCGTGCAGCGCGCATGCGGCTGCCTTGGCGCGCGCTCGTCCCCATTGCGTTTGGCGCTGAAGCCGTCGCGAAAGTCACGGGACGAGAGCCATTCGTGACGCTGACCGGAGTTTATATGGCGCAGCACCGCATGTTTTACGCATCGACAAAAGCCGAGCAGGAGCTTTCATATCGTTCGCGGCCCTACGTTGAGGGGATCGAAGATGCCGTGCGCTGGTTTCGCGACAGTGGATACCTGAATTCCTGAATTAACCGGCGGCGGCAGCTCAGTAGCCGCTTCTAAGTGGTCTGCCTGAGCAATTGGTGAACTGCTGCCAGCCGCTGCAGGAAAACCCGACCCTACACCGCAATATACGAGCGTATAGCTGTCAACGCGATGCCGGATGGATAACGTTGCAATTGCCCCTAGGACAAGTCCCCGCTTGTCCGCTCACGTGGTGCACCGGCGAGCGCAACAACGCGACGCCGGTGCATGCATTTTGGGCGCAGCAACTCCGGCGGCGACCTCCACTACTCGTGTTATCGGAGCACATTCTTTTTTGGCTTGGGTTGATCTATCGAAGCGATCACCGCGACAGCGCTTCCGCAGCAGTCGCACAAAGGCGCAAGCGCCCAACAGAAAATAAGCGCCTTCTGACTACAGATTTAGCTGGAGGATTGGAGCAGGTGACCAAGGCTGGCGGCGTGCTCGACCTATACCAAATTATACCCATGTATAAGTACCGACGTATGCCCGTATCCCAGTAATTTAAACATATGTGGGAAACAATCCGTATTGGCGTAATTGCCGTTGGCGTGCTCGTTGTTTGGTTCGCGGTCGTGACGTGGAGTTTCGGCAGCCAATTATGGCCGCTTCTAGCGAGCGCCCAATAAGTAAAGGTTGGTAGGTGTGCTATGATCAAACCGGCAACTGGTTCGGTCAGACTTCGTAGCGCCGACAAGTTTGCTTGGCAGCATTTTTGGCTTGCTAGCGTTATGATCGAAAGCGGCAAGCCCCTGCCAGCAAGAAGCGCTAGTGCAAAGATGCACCTCACAAACAAGGGTCTGAGCCGTCGCCTGCGGCAACTTCGTCGTCTGAAATCAACTGCGGGGCTGCCGCGTAACGAGGCGAACTAGCGCCTACAAATCCCAAACCGTAGCAATCCGCGCCACAATGCCGATCAGGCGCCGCGAGCAGCAAGCGCCGTATTCAGACAATTGATCAAACCCTGATCGTTAAACGGCTTGGCCAAAAATCCGACTGCCCCGGAGGCAAGCGCCTGCGCACGCGCCTTCATTTCGGGAAAGGCCGTAATGAAGATGATCGGCAGCCGATGGCCTTGGGCAATCAATCGGCCTTGCAGCTCGATTCCAGTCATGCCTGGCATTTGCACGTCAGTAATCAGGCAATCAGTGTCATGGATACGGTTCGACTGCAGAAACGCTTCGGCGGATTCATATGCGGCCGTTCCATAGCCAAGCGACCGTACAAAATTCATTGTGGCTCGGCGGAACGATTCATCGTCGTCAACAATCGCGATCACAGGCACCTTCGACAAGTTGGCTTCCTCGATGATGTGCATGTAGGTCTTTGCGGAGCGATGCGCACAATCTCGAAGGTAAAGATTAGCTATCGGATTGGATCGAGGAATTACACCAAGGTATAGTTGCCTACGATTTCGTGCGGCGAATCCCCAAGATATCCGCCATTTTCACGAGATCGGCCAAAGATTTCGCTCCCATTTTTTTCGTTACCTTTCCGCGATGCACCTTCACCGTGATCTCGGTTACTCCGATTTCGGCGGCGACCTGTTTATTCAAAAGACCGCCGGTTACCCAAGCCATGACCTCTTGTTCGCGCGGCGTGAGCGTCTCGAATCTTGCCCTTAATTCGGAAATCGCCTTCTCACTTTCGTGACTGGCCCGGGCGCGTTCGAGCGCGACCTGGATGGCGTCCAACAGATCCTGATCACGAAACGGCTTGGTCAGGAATTCAATAGCGCCCGCCTTCATGGCCTTCACAGACATCGGGATGTCGCCATGGCCGGTGATGAAAATGATAGGAATCTTAATTTTAGCCTTCGTCAGTTCCGTTTGAAAATCCAGCCCGCTTAGCCCTGGCAACCTGACATCGAGGATCAAGCAGCAGGCCGCGTCAGGTCGCTTTGCTGTAAAGAACTCCTGTGCGGAAGCGAACGCTTCGACCCGCAATCCTATTGACCGTATTAAACTACCGAGCGCTTCGCGCACGGACGCATCGTCGTCAACGACGAAAACGACCGGCAGCGTTGCGGATCGTTCGTTTTTCATTCAACGGCCATTTTCCTCGACCAGTTCTATCATTGAATACCGGGCAGGACGATGTGGAATACGGACCCATGGGGTATGCCTGGCGATACAGACAAATTTCCACCATGAGCCTCGACGATTGACCGGCATATGGCCAAGCCCATCCCCATGCCGTTGGTTTTGGTGGTGAAAAAGGTCTCAAAGACACGATCAATGTTTTCCGGGTCTATTCCGGTGCCGGAATCTTGTACTGATACAGCCACCCCATTCGAGTCGAAGGGCCTGGATCGCACACGCAGCACTCGCGTCCGGTCGTCGATTGCGCGCATTGCGTCGGTGGCGTTCGTAATGATGTTCAAAATGACCTGCTGAAGCTGGCCTCTGTGCGCAGGAATCAAAGGAAGTTGTCCGGCCAGCTCAAGTTCAACAACGACTCCTGACGTCTCCAGCTCGTTGCTCGCTATCGCGATCGTATCGCGAATAAGTTCATTCGTATCGAGCGGGGCTCCCGCGTGATCACCCTTAGCGAACATCCCGCGTACTGATTGGATCACTTCGCTAGCCCTGTGACCGTCTGCAATGATATGTGTAAGAGTATCGCGCACTTCATCGAGATCCGGCGTCGGCCGATTCAGCCAGCGAAGGCCAGCATTGGCGTTTGTCACGATCGCTCCGAGCGGCTGCCTGATCTCATGCGCGATCGCAGCCGACATTGCTGCCAGCGTTGTGCGGCGGGCGGCCTGTGAAAGTTCTTGCCGGGCCTCCATCAACCTGTTCTCGGCATCCTTGAGGCCTGTGACGTCGCGCGCCATTGCGTATATTCGCCCATGGTCTTGAACGGCTTTCCATGACAACCAACGGTATGAGCCGTTCTTGTGACGAAAGCGGGTTTCAAAACGTTGCGTCACATGGCCTGCGGCGAGCTGGCTGATTTCCGCGCGCGTCTTGTCGCGATCATCCGGGTGCAGCAGCCATTGGGACGTTTTGCCGAGCAGCTCTGTTTCCGACCAACCGAGCAACGCGGTCCAGGCGGGATTCACGCTGAGATAGTTGCCGTCCAGATCGGTCACCAACAGCAAGTCCTGCGACACGTTCCAGATTTGAAGCCGTTCTCGTGTCTGCGCCTCGACGCGCTGCTCCAGCGTCTCGTTGAGCTCGCGGAGGGCTTTCTCTGCTTCAAGCTGCTTCGTGATGTCGGTATTGGTTCCAAACCACCGGACAACCTTGCCGGTTTCGTCGCGGATGGGCAGAGCGCGCGAGAGAAACCAGCGGTACTTGCCGTCTCGACCACGCAACGGGAAGGTGTCTTCCCAAGGTTCATCGCCTTTGAAGCTTTGCCGGATACCCTTGTCGACACGATCGATATGGTCTGGATGGTGCAATTTTCTCCAACCATAGCCCTGCATTTCTTCGAGTGTGGTTCCGGCATAGTCATGCCAGCGTTTGTTGAACCAATATCGTCTACCGTCCGTATCGGCCGTCCATGCGAACTGGCTGATGTTATCGGCAAGGTCGCGGAAACGCGTCTCGCTTTCACGTAATGCCTTTTCGCTCGCCGCAAGGACTGTTTCGGCGCGCTTGCGCTCGGTTATGTCTTCGGCAACCACATTAACGCCAACAATATGCCCTTCGGCATTCTTCAAAGGATGCCAGTTTGTAATCCAAATATGGTCGGCGTTGAGTCTGTCAGCTCGCTGCCCACGAACTTCGACTCCCGTAATGGGCTCTCCGGTGCGAGCGATAGTATGAACTAATTTTTCGACCTGCTCCGCCACCCGCGGGACGGTTTCGCGAACCGACCGCCCGATATGATCGGCAACCGAGATACCGCAAATTTCCGTCAATCGTTGATTAATCTGGAGGTAACGGCAATCGAGAGTCAGGAAAGCAAGCCCGATGGGTGCGGTATCGTAAATGAGCTGAAGCTCGGATAACCGTTCGTGCAGCTGCTGCAGTTTCGAAATCTTGCGCGCCCTACCGGAAGGCTGGCGACGGCCCAAGCTGGTACGTTTAACTTTTGCCGGTTTTTGCATCACCAATGACTCGGCAAACGACGTCAATCATTGAACCGTACATGACAATTTCGACCTTTGGAATAAATACACAGATCACCGTTGAGTTACAGCTTTCGGCATGATTTGACCGGACCGCTCGATACCTTCGTATAGGTCATCCTCTCTTTTCGATACTTGCCTTTAACCAGCGTACAGTGGCGCGACCGATCGTCACCGCCCTACGCTCCCTGCAATCAAAAAAGCTTAATTCGTTGCAGGGAGCTCAAGATGTTTAGGACCGTTGTTATTGGTGGCTTTGCAGTTGCGACGCTTATTGGCGGCGTTGCGCTCGCCACGGCACCGAGCACGGCGGTACAGGCAAGCGCCCCTTCAGCCAAGAGCGACAGACTCGATACTCGGCGGGCCGACGACAAATGCTCTCAGCATGCTTGGCCTTATTACCCAAGCGACTGCATTCGTGATGGCCGCCGGCTCACTGGCAAAGCCTCTGAAGTGCGATTTGTCGTGGCCGGCTACTTGCCAAGCGCAGCGACCCGCAATTCGAAGTAACTCGGAATTATTCGGAGGGTTTTGTGATGTCCAGCAACAGAATCCACGGAATGAGCCTCACATTCGCGACAATGACAGCGGTTGCATTATTCGCCGGCGACGCGGCGCTCGCTGAACCGCTCGGGTATGCAGCCCCATTCAATCGAGGCGCTTTCATATTCCAGCAGGCTTTGCAGGAGCCGACAGATGCCGATGACGTCCAAATAGCCGCCGAGGTTCCGGCACGCTTGCACCGGCACGTGGTTGATTATCCGACGCGCGAAGCCGCCGGTACGATCGTTATCGATACGCCGAACACTTATCTTTATTACGTGCTCGGTTCCGGCAAAGCCATTCGCTACGGAATCGGAGTGGGCCGCGAGGGCTTCACGTGGTCAGGCGTGAAGGCGGTTGAGCGCAAAGCGGAATGGCCGGACTGGATTCCGCCAGAGGAAATGCTTCACCGCCAGCCGTACCTGCCTCGCTTTATGGCAGGCGGTCCGGGAAATCCACTTGGCGCACGCGCCATGTATCTCAGTGGCACCGTCTACCGCATCCACGGAACGAATGCCCCGTCCACAATCGGCAAGCAAGTATCCAGCGGATGCATCCGCATGCTGAATGAGGATGTCATCGATCTCTACACACGAGTGAATGTGGGGACGAAGGTTGTCGTGCTGCCGATGCAACCGGCGCGCTCGCAGACTGTAGCGAGCCAAGGTCACCCAATTCAGCACGCAACGAGAAACGCGGTTGCCAACGTTTCTCGGGCGCACGGAATTTACTGAAGACACGAGCAATGATTTTTGACGGAGGACACTCCATGGACGGTTCACTCTGGTCCGCAGGGCAATCCACCCACCTCAAGATCGTGGTTGTCTCTCTTGTTGCGTCGATCGCCGTGGTAGCCATCGGAATCAATGCGCGGCTCGACAGCGTGGCCCCCACCCGCATCGAAACCGCCGACGTTGTGATCAAGGCAGGCAAAACCAAGGCGTACACAGACATCGGTCAAGCGAATATCCGTTGAACGGAGAGATGGCCATGGACGAGCGTGCGACCGCAGAAGTTTTTGGTTTATCGCTGACGGCCATATTTGTCGGCCTGTTGATTTTGAACGCCATTTCCTAACGAGCGATCGCAACCCAGAGCCCCCCACATTTGCATGCACAATACTTCTGGTAACAAACTTAAACTTTTAGCGGTGATGACTGCCTTTAGCTGCTTCGTCGCCGGCGCCGTTACTGTGCTAACGAGCCCAGTCACCGCCGACAATGCAACGGTCGTCACCATTTCGGTCAATCGGGCCGGTAAAGGGGACCGGCTGCCGTTAGCGCCGATTGCCTTGCCTCCCGCGCACAATTCCATTTCGATTGAAAAGCCAGTTCCCACACACACACTTCTCGACTGTGAGCCAGCAGTCAGCCCAATCGCCGACCCCGCGCAAGCACGCAAGATACTCACGTATTGCCTCGCTTGATCTCAGATCACGTCACCGCGACCCATTGCAACCGAATGCCGTCAGAAATTGTTTCTGAGTGAATTTTTTGCGGCAGATCTCAAACCTAATGGCGAAGCACCCCGGAGGCCCAAGGGCCTAGTTTCAACGCTTCTGCGGATCAACCTGGGCCAGAAGTGGTCATCCTCGCACATCCATATTTTATAAGTTCGTGCTATACACGTAGTGCAGCGGAAGGGGTGAGTTGTTGCAGTACGTACCCAAGCAGGTCGAACGCAAGCTGCCTGCCACTAGTCATTCGCCGCAGCAGTGGGCCCAGTTGATTGGCCTCTCTGTTCTGGTCGGAATTGCCTACTTCCTAGCAGCGCGGTTGAGTCTCCTTTTGCTGACTAAGCCCGACGGCGTGGCCGTATTTTGGCCCGCTTCAGGCGTTGCGGCCGGCGTCTTAATCGCGACCGGCCCGCGCGCGCGATTACCGGTGGCGGCTGGCGCGGCAGTCGCAACAATCGTTGCCAATCTATTGGGTGACCGGACTTTGATGGGCGCAATTGTCTTCGCCCTCTGCAACGCAGGCGAAGCTTTGCTGGCGGGATGGCTGATCGAGAAATACTTTGGGTTGGGATTTAGTCTCGACAGGCTGAGCCATGTGCTGGGAATTCTGGCGGCGGCGACGGTCGCAGCCGCCGTCTCGGGAGTTGGCGGAACTGCAGGGTTCTTGTACTTCCACAACTCGGCGGCACCAGTTTTATCCATTTGGCAGCACTGGTTCGCGTCCGACGCGCTCGGAATTCTTACGATTGCACCGCTGATAATCGAGCTTGCTTCAGCCGCGCGCAAGCCGCCGCCGCGGCGCGAGCTGATCGAAGGCATCTTAGCGCTGGTGATACTTACCGGAATTAGTGGAACTGTAATTTTTCTGCCGCGGGGCCATTGGGGAATTGTTGTGCCAATTGCCGCGCTGTTTCCGCTGCTGCTGTGGCTTGCAGCCCGTTGTCGCCCCGTATTTGCATCAGGCGCCGCGTTCATCATTGCCTTCACATTGGTTTGGATGACAACCTTTGGCATCGGTTATTTCGGTGACTCCACTCTCTCAATCGAACAGCACGTCCTGGCTGCCCAAGCCACCATTCTGGCTACCTCCCTCTGCGCACTCGTTCTTGCTTCGCTCTTCGCCGAGCGACGCCAGCACGAGGCCGCTCTTTTTGAGGGCCAAGCGCGCCTTCAAGAAGCGCTGAAAGTGGGAGGTGTTCTGGCGTTCGAGTGGAATGCCCGCACCAACTCCTCACAGCGCAGTGACAACGCCGCGCAAATTCTTGGATTCAATCCAAAGCAGACCTTTTCGGCCAGTGAATTCCTTGCGCGAATCCACCCGGACGACCGCGCGCATTTCAAAGCCCTCGTTCACTCTGTCAGTCCCGGCAAGCCTTCATATAAAATGACATTCCGTTTCGGTCGTCCGGATGGCCGAGAAATTTGGCTTGAAGAATCGTCAAGAGCGGAATTTGACGAAGCTGACCGGTGTGTGCAGCTGAAGGGACTGACTGTTGACATTACGGAACGCAAACAGTCCGAGGAGCGTCAAGGCTTGTTGATCGCGGAACTCGATCACCGCGTCAAGAACTTGCTCGCGAAGGTTGCCGTGATCAGCACGTATACGCGCCAGGGCAGCAGTTCGGTTGACCAGTTTGTTGAAGTACTCGACAAGCGCATTCAATCCATGGCGAATGCCCACTCACTTCTCAGCCAAAGCCGTTGGAGTGGTGTCAATCTTGCTGATCTCGTCCACAATCAGCTTGCGCCGTACGTGACGATTGCAAACACTACGATCCACGGCCTTGATGTCACGCTCGCCCCGGCGACGACCCAGGCGGTGGCAATGGCGCTTCATGAGCTCGTGACGAATGCCGTAAAATATGGGGCGCTGTCGAACCCCAACGGCCATGTCTCGGTAAGTTGGGACCGCCAGGATGGCGAGGATGGGACAGCGCGCGTGAGAATTGAATGGCAGGAAACCGGCGGCCCATCGGTGGTTAGTCCTGCCAACCCCGGGTATGGGACCAGCCTCATACGCGAATTGATCCCTCACGAGCTTGGTGGAATGGTAGACCTCACATTCGCACCCAACGGAGTCCGCTGCAAAATCGACGTCCCTATCGAACAGAGATGAAGATTGGCTGACTAGCGAGCGGCAAATCTCACTGCCCGCGGAAAACCGAGCGCAATATCGCGATAAGCTTCTCCTCGCTGATGGGTTTCTCGAGAACGTGGGCCTCCGTTGGGACCTTCGGGAGATCCGAATACCCTGAGGTTACAATAACGGGAACACCTCGACCAACTAATCGATCGATCAGTCCGTACGAGCGCTCACCTTGCCGGAGATTGATGTCGACGACGGCGGCGTCGGGGACGCGTTCGGAAATCAGATGCTCGGCATCAATCATTGTCGCAACTGGTCCGTCAACTTCCGCGTCGAGGCTCCGAAGGAGGCTCTTGAGGGCCATACCGAGCTGCCAGGAATCTTCCACCAGGAGAATACGCATTCCCCTTAGACTTGATGAGCGAGCCGTCGCAGCATCGTCACCATTCGATGGGCTCATCGGAAATCCTAACGCAGCGACTTAATACGCTGGCCGTCCCAAGAAGTTGGAATATTGCACTATTGCACTGCTATTTCGGGACCGCAACCCATCGAGTGATGCATCGGCCGTCCGCGTGTGCGGACGGCCGATGTTTGGGCCGCGACATTCAGGCGGTCAAAGTTGCGAGCCTGGCTTTCAGCGTATCAATGGTAGGCTTTATAATTTCGGCCACACCGGGAATCGCCAGCACTTTGTCGAACAACTGATTGAGTGTCGACGTCACGGGATTGACCAATCCGGCGAGCAACTTTCGCTGCCCGTCTGACATTTGTCCCATCATTGCGTTGACTTTATCGATCTGGGCCGTGACGGCCTGGAGTCGAGGCATCGCCGCCCGCGCCGACGCTTCGTCCGTAATGCCGGCAAGCGTTGTACGCAGGTTACCGATGCTGTCAGTGACCTGCTTCCCGACATCCATTCCGCCCACCGTCAAGCTCTGCAAGGCGGTAGTGCCCTGTTGAACCGCCTGCTCCGCGGGACGCCCGACGAGCCAGACCAGCAGCGCGGCAATCGCCAACGCAGGAATGGCCCAAGTGAGCCAGTTTGTACCGGTGGACGCTGCTGCAGCGGCAGAGCGCCGCGTGTCGTCGATTGTCCGCGTCACCGATGCGGCGGCGGCGCGTGTCGTCTCGGCGCCCGCCGCAGCCGTTCGTCTCGTCACGTCGTTAATCGTGTCGAACAGGCCCGTGCCACCAAGCAACTTGCCGAAGCCCGAGGGAAGCGCAGCGGCGATATTGTCTTTCTGGCCCGCGAGAAGACTTGCAATGCTGTTGCCATCGATAGCGCGCGAGCCTTGCTGCTGGGCAATCGCGCCCATAACAAGCGGGCCCAACCCCGCGAGCAATGAGCTGCCTGCGGCCGTTCCCACGCCGGAATATTTGCCCACTGCGGTCGCGAGCGCCGCCTGATCCCGGTCGCCAAGGAGCGAGCCGAGTATTCGCGATCCACGCTCCGCGAGAACGCTTGGGCTCGCTGCGCCCGAAGAACTCGCAAATTTGTCGAGTGTGCCGACTTCCTGCTTGGCAGCATCAGCAAGCCTTTGTGGACCGCCAGGCTTATTGGCAACGCCGGCGAGCGCCGCCAGCAATCCCGGCACCCCCGCTTCGATTGCGGAGGATGCGCCGTTCCGATCGAGACCGAGCGAGGTTGCGATGCGCCCGATCATGTCTGGCGTTAGAAATTTCATGATGAGTGATACGAGATTCATTGCCGTGTACTCCCGCATAAGTGATTGATGTCGAGACGGACCCTTGGTCGTCCCTTTTATTGCGGGTCGAGTGTGCGTGCGCAGCCCATAGCGCTCCATTGTGAATGCGTATGAGATCCTCATCGAATGGGGCGCGGTGTCTATACGAACGTGTTACGCAGAACACGGCCTTAGTTAGCCGGTCTGGTGCGGCCCGCCCGACCTATACTTGAATATACGCGTGTATAAGTGCCCACGTATCCCTGGCGGTTAAGCTGGCGGAATGTGGAAAAATATCCGTATCACCACGTTGGCTCTGACCTTGTTCGTTGCCTGGTTCACGGTGGTAACAGCGAGCCTCGGCGGCCAGCTGTGGCCGCTCCTGGCGGGTGTGCGCTGACGTCCGTCTTGCAGCGAGCGTAGACAAGAGTCGGCCAGTCGAAATGCCCGCTATGGGTCAATAGCGGACAGTGTCAGTGGGAACGCGTGCGATGCCAATTTTCACTTACTTCGCGGTGGTAGGTTCGGTGCTGGTTGCATTACTGTTCGTTGCGGATGCAACGCTGGACAAAGATACGCAAGCGGTGGTCACCAGCGGCCGTTACGGTCTTCCGAAGGCCTGGCGTTCCGATTCAATACAAACTCTTGTCGCCACGCCCGCGCCAGCGCCCGACATGACATCGGATGCCGTACTTGCTGCCCAGCCGAGAGCCCCCTCAGCTCCTGAAGCTCTGACAAAGATCAAACCCGCAGCACTTGCGGCGCGGGCTGAGGCGCAACCCACAGAGGAAGGCGCCGGCCGCCAGCGGCAGCCGGTTGAACACCAACGAGCATTCAGCGGCGACAAGTTTTCCATTCAAGGCCAATAGCGGTTCTTCACGTCCCGCATCGCGCGGTACGGCGGGCGCGCATGTTTGGGTTTTGGACAGCATGACGATCAGCCACAGAGCGTCCGATGCCCATACCTTGCCCGGCTTGTTCGATACGCGGCTTTCCGTGCCGTCGGCGTACCAACCGGCCTAACGCGCCAACTGGGATTCACCGACCCGGTCATCTTAACGAGCCCTTAAATTAGGCCGCTTAGCGTGCCGATCGGGCCGGTTCTCCATGGGCGCCGGCGAAACGGGTCGCGCTATGGCGTCGAAAAGAGGACAAGCGAGCGCGCGCAAGGAGCCGGTGTTCGACAATGGACCGGATCTGCACATTTCGGCCGATGATCGCCCTGCGCCGAGCGCCGAAGAAAACCCTCGCGCGAAACCCCGCAAGCGCCGCGCACGCAAGAAGCGCCCTACCCGCAGCAAGCGCGCGTTAATTGGCCGGATCGCGTATTGGGGCTTGGTCGCTTGCCTGTGGCTCGCGATCGGAGGCGCAGGTGTTGTCGCCTGGGTTGGCGCGCACCTGCCGCCAATCCAGTCCTTGGAGATTCCCAAGCGCCCCCCCTCGATACAGATCGTGGACATGCAAGGTCGCGCCCTTGCCCGCCGCGGCGATCTCGCCGGCGAACCGCTGCCCCTGAAAGAAATGCCGAGTTATGTGGCGAAGGCCTTCATCGCCATCGAGGACCGGCGTTTCTACGAGCATCACGGTGTGGATCCGTTTGGCATTGGACGGGCGTTCGTCGCCAACGTCCTGCATCGCGGTGTCGCCCAGGGCGGCTCCACCATCAGCCAACAACTCGCCAAAAATCTTTTTCTGACCCAGGAACGCACGATTACCCGCAAGCTCCAGGAAGCGCTCCTGGCCCTCTGGCTCGAGCGCAAATTCACCAAGACGCAGATTCTCGAAATGTACATCAACCGAGTGTATTTCGGCTCCGGCGCCTATGGCATCGAACAGGCTTCGCAGCGCTATTTCGGAAAATCCGCACGTCACATTACGTTGGCCGAAGCTGCGCTGCTCGCCGGACTGGTGAAGTCGCCATCACGACTTGCGCCGACGCGTAATTTCAACGGCGCTGAAAAACGCGCTCAAATTGTGCTCAGCTCCATGGCGGAGCTCAGGTTCATCAACGGCATCACCGAACGCGCCGCATTGGCGCACCCACCGCGCATCGTTGCGCAAGCCAGCACCGGCTCGGTCAATTATGTGGCCGACTGGGTCATGGACGCGCTTAACGACACGCTTGGCCACATCGACGAAGACATCGTGGTGCAGACCACGATCGATGCCAACCTGCAGGCAAGCGCTGAAAAGGCGCTCAACGATGAATTGGCGCAAAAGGGCGACAAGAATGGCGTTGCACAGGGCGCGCTGGTCGCGATGACGCCGGACGGCGCAGTGCGCGCCCTGGTCGGCGGGCGCAATTATGCCGACAGCCAGTTCAATCGCGCGGTCGCCGCCAAACGCCAACCGGGATCCGCCTTCAAAGCGTTCGTCTATCTGACAGCGCTAGAGCATGGCCTTACGCCCGATACCGTGCGCGAGGACAAGCCGATCAACGTCAAAGGCTGGCAGCCTGAAAATTACAGTCATGAATATTTCGGACCGGTAACGCTGACCAAAGCGCTTGCGCTGTCGTTGAACACTGTTTCGGTACGTCTCACGCTAGAAGTCACGCCGATGGCGGTTGTTCGCACCGCCTACCGGCTTGGTATCGCTTCCAAACTCGAGCCAAATGCCTCGATCGCGCTCGGCACCTCAGAAGTCTCGATGCTCGAACTGGTCGGCGCCTACGCGCCCTTCGCCAATGGCGGCTATGCGCTGATTCCGCGCGTCGTCGACAAGATTACCGCAACCAATGGCAAGGTCCTTTACGCGCGCAGCATCCAGCAGCTCGGCCGCATTATCGATGCGCGCTACGTCGCGATGATGAACGCGATGATGGCCGAGACCTTGACCATCGGCACCGCGCAAAAGGCAGCGTTGCCTGGCTGGCCGGCGGCCGGAAAGACCGGGACCTCGCAAGATTTCCGCGATGCATGGTTTATCGGATACACATCCCATCTTGTTACCGGCGTCTGGCTCGGCAACGACGATGGCACGCCGACCAAGCATGTGACCGGCGGCACCTTGCCGGCGGAAATCTGGAGCCGCTTCATGCGCGGTGCACATCAAGGGGTTCCCGTCGCAAGCTTGCCGGGGACTTCGCCCGGCGGTTTTTTCTCCGGACTCTTCGGCGGCGGATCGAGACCCACGCCGCCCGCACCGATACCCGTGCCGGTCGCAGCCAACAATTCGCCGACCGCCGGAAGTGGCGGACTCGACGGCTGGCTGCTTAACAATATTTTTGGCCGCCGCTGAATCTAGCGCTTGATAGCGGCGCCGCGGACGCGAAGCGTGGCCAGCCACAATCCCAAGGTCGCGCAGCCCATCGCCGCAACCCCAATGGCCAGCGGCCACGCGCTCTGACCCAGGAACCAGCCGACAGCCGCACCGCAGACAGCCGCGATGCTTTGCTGCACGAAGCCGAACAGCGAAGAGGCAGCACCCGCACGTTCCGCAAATGGCGTCATCGCTCCAGCGATACCCTGCGGCAGCACCATGCCAAGTCCGGCGAGGTAAACCGCCATAGGCAGTACAAGTGACACGGACGATGTAAGCCCGAGCGCGACCGCCACCACCATTCCGAGACCGCCCGCGGCGCAAGCACAGCCGCCGAGACCAAGCACGCCGTCCAGTCCAAATTTGATCACGATCCGCGCCGCCAGAGCCGACCCGGTCATGTAGCCGAGAGAACCGAGCGCAAAGGCGACACCAAAATCGAACGGCGTAAGGCCATAGAGACCTTGCAGCACGAATGCGGCGCCCGAAATCCACGCGAAAAGACCGGCGTAACTCGCCGATGTAATACCGAGGTAAGCCAGATATGCCGGATTGCGTCCGACCACGCGATAGGAACGAAACATCGATGCGATCGAAACAGGTTCAGCCGCGCGCGTATTCAGCGTCTCCGGAAGCAGAATCGAGACGACGGCCGTGCCGACGAGACCCGCGGCAACTAGCGTCATGAAAACCACGCGCCAGCCAAAAACGGTCTGCAATACGCCACCGGCGATGGGCGCCAATACCGGCGCGAGCGCCATCACCGAAGCGATGAGCGACAATTCCCGGCCAGCGCGGGCGCCCGAATAAATATCGCGTACGATGGCGCGGGTAAGCACGATACCACCGGAACCCCCGATTGCCTGAAACGCGCGGGCGACGATTAGCATTTCGATCGATCGCGAGAGCGCGCAAGCCAGGCTTGCCACGCAATAAAGCGCGATCGCAGCAAGCAACACGGGCTTGCGGCCATGTCGATCCGACACCGGGCCATAGAAAATCTGCCCCACTGCGAAGCCAATCAGATAGGCGGAAATCGTGAGCTGCACCTGGGCCGTTGAGGCATCGAGCTGCCGTGCGATATCCGGCAGGGATGGCAGGTACATGTCGGTCGTAAGCGGGCCGATTGCGCTCAACGCCGCCAGCAAAGCCGTGAGCGCGAAAGTTCCGGGCCGCAACATAGGTCAATGGTTCCGCAGAGTTCTCACGAACGCGGGTCGAGACCGTAGCGATGCAGGTCGGCGCCGTGCGCATCGAGCCAGGCTTTGGCGCGTCCCATATTCGGACAAATGCGTTCAACCTGCCGCCAGAAGCGGCGCGAGTGATTCATCTCGATGAGATGCGCGACCTCATGCGCCGCGAGATAGTCGAGCACAAAGGGCGGAGCAAGGATCAATCGCCAGGAATATGAAAGCACGCCGGTCGACGAACACGAACCCCAGCGGCTCGACTGATCGCGCACCGATACCCGCCTGATCGTGACTCCAAGCGCCTGCGCCGCAAGCCGACTTGCCGATTCCAGATCGTTCTTTGCCTCGCGCTTGAGATAGTCACGCACCCGGCGCGGCAAATGCGGCTCCTCGCCGGCAACGCAGAGCAGGTGTTCGTTCTCGCGCGTCTCGATCCAGACCGTACCCCTTGCGCCGCGGCGATGCTCGATACGATGGTCGCGCCCGCGCAGTGGCAGCACGGTACCGTGCGCGAAGGGGACGGCCTCTGGAAGGCGGTTGAGCCGCGTTGCGATCCAGGCGCTGTTTTTCTCGGCGAATTCCTTGGCCTGTCTCGCGCTGCCGCGCGGCGGCATGGTAAGCACGACTTCGCGGCTTGTGGCGTGGATGCGAAGCGTGTAGCGGCGGGCTTGCCGATGACGACGCACATGCACAAGATAGATTTCACCGTCGAGATCGATTGTAATCGCCGACGGCTCGCTGGTGCGGCGGAAGAGCAGAGCGCGCAACGGTGCGGACATTGTCGACCTCGAATCAGATCGGCTCGACAGTTTGCCAAAATAAGTGCGTAGGCGCGAGATCAACGCTGGGCCGCAACTTTCAACACAGCGGAGTTCTGATTACGCCCGCCGTTGCGCGACAGCACGAAATCGGCGATGCGGGGCGCGATTTCCGCCCGGAAGCGTGAACCATTGAACACGCCGTAGTGGCCGACGGCGGGCTGCATGTAGTGGGCCTTATGCTCCGCCGGAATGTTGACGCATAGAGCGTGCGCCGCCTCGGTCTGACCGACGCTGGAAATATCATCGTTCTCGCCTTCCACCGTCATCAGCGCGACGCGCTTGATCGCGGCCGGATCGACGCGACGACCGCGGTGGGTCATCTCGCCCTTGGGCAGCGCATGACGGACGAACACGGTATCCACCGTCTGCAGATAGAACTCGGCCGCAAGATCCATGACGGCCAGATATTCGTCGTAGAACTCCCGATGCTTCTGAGCCGAGTCTCCGTCGCCCTTGACCAGATGCAGGAACAGATTGTGATGCGCTTCAATGTGCCGATCGAGATTCATGCTCATGAAACCATGAAGCTGCAGGAAGCCCGGATAGACGTCGCGCATCACACCGGGATGCGGAAACGGCACCTTGGTGATGACATGGGTTCGGAACCAGCCGAGCCCGCGCCGCTCCGCGAGTTTGTTGACCTCATTGGGATTGACGCGCGTGTCAATCGGCCCGCCCATCAGCACCATGGAATGTGGAACATTCGGATCGTTGTCGGCCTCCATTCGCGCGATGGCGGCCATTACCGGCACCGACGGCTGGCAAACGGCGATCACGTGCACATCACCGCCGAGCAGATGCAGTATCGAAATGATGTAGTCGATGTAGTCGTCGAGATCGAAGCGTCCTTCCGACAGCGGCACCATGCGCGCGTCGACCCATTCGGTCATGTACACGTCGTGATTTGGCAGAAAGGTCTCTACTGTCCCGCGCAGCAGCGTCGGATAGTGGCCCGACATCGGCGCAACAATCAGCAATTTTGGCTGCGGCCGGCGCGGCGGACGCGCAAAGGCACGTTCAAAATGCAAGAGCTGGCAGAACGGACGCTGCCACACGCTCTTGATGTGCACGGGAATCTTCTCGGCGCCGACGGTGGTTGATTCGATGCCCCATTCCGGACGGCGATAGCGGCGGGTCGACCGTTCGAACAGTTCCATCGTCGCCGCCACTGACTTGCCATAGGCCGTGTGGGCAAGCGGATTGGCCGGATTTTTGAAGAAGAGCCGGGTGGCGTCGGCGAAGGCCCGCGAGGGATTAAGCGCGGCATGGCCTAGCTCGTAAAACCAATACATCGGCGTCGCCAGCAACGTGCCGTTATCGTCGGAAAGCGTTGCCGCTCCGCCGAATTCGCCTATTGCCATGGAATCAGTCCCCGGGCCTCGCTGCGGTGCGGGAGACTGTCGTTTTTCTGTCATAGCGTCAACATAGAGATAAGTTCTTGGCGTCCGGTTTACAACGCGGACTGTCGCGTTAAGCCTAAAGAACTAAAGGGTTTTTCGGCTATTCGCTGGTTTGCAAGAGCGAGCCCTGCACGCGCGCGCTCTGCAAAAGCTTGAAAAAAGCGAATGATGCAGCCGCGAAC
Source organism: Pseudolabrys sp. (assembly GCA_035626335.1). Taxonomy (GTDB): domain Bacteria; phylum Pseudomonadota; class Alphaproteobacteria; order Rhizobiales; family Xanthobacteraceae; genus Pseudolabrys. The sequence goes on along the minus strand of DASPNW010000032.1, from coordinate 28,198 downwards.
ATCACAACATTAAACGCAAAGGCCTGGATCATCAGATCGGCGCGAAAGACATGGTCGATCACCAGCGCGCGCATACCTTCGAACACGTAGGTCGGCGGCAGCGCCCAGGCAAAGTACTGAAGCCATTCCGGCAAAACCGCCACCGGATAGTAGACGCAGGTCAGCGGCAGAAACAAAAACATGATGGTCCAGGCCATGCTCTCGGCGCCAAGACCATTTCGCAGCAACAAACCAGCGACAAAAATTCCGACCGCCCAGCTCGTGAGAATGAGATTGGCGAAAAACGCAACGAGCGCGAGACCGAGCGCCCATAGATTGAAGCCGAAGAACGCGATGGCAAGAAACGACACCGGGATCATGCCGATCGACAATCGCACAATGCTCATCATCATGAGCGCAAGCAGGAATTCGGCCGGCCGCAGCGGCGACATCATGAGGTTGCCGAGGTTGCGCGCGTACATCTCTTCGAGAAATGAAATGGAAAAGCCAAGCTGGCCGCGGAACAGGATATCCCACAACAGCACCGCGCCGATGAAGACACCGCTGGCGCGGGCAAAAAACCCGGCGTTTTGCGAAATGTAGACCTGCAGAAAACCCCACATCAGCATCTGCACGGTCGGCCAATAGATCAGATCGAGAATGCGTGGCCACGAGGAACGCAGCAGATACCAGTAACGACGCACCATGGCGGCGACGCGATTGAACGAGAATTCCATGCCGGCATCGCTGTCGATCATTTTGCGGCCTCGCTGTGCCGTCGCCCGCGCGCCACATCGAGGAACACCTCTTCCAGGGTCTCGCGGCCGTAGCGCGCGAGCAGACGTGCCGGTGTATCGTCGTCTTCGATGCGGCCTTTCTTCATGATGATGACGCGCTCGCACAAACGCTCGACCTCGCCCATGTTGTGAGAGGCAAGCAACACCGTTGCGCTCTGTTCACTGCGATAGCGCTCGAGCCGCGAGCGCACCCAATCCGCGGTGTCGGGATCAAGCGATGCTGTTGGCTCGTCCAGCAGCAATACTTCCGGTTTGTTGAGCAACGCCTTAGCGAGCGAAACCCGGGTCTTCTGGCCCGCCGACAGCTTGCCGGTCGGCCGATCGAGAAATTCGGTCAGATCGAGCTCGGCAGCCAGGCTGCCGATGCGTTCGTCGATGTTCTTTACCGCGTAAAGCTGCGCAAATACCGAAAGGTTCTGCCGCACCGTGAGACGCATCGGCATGTCGACATAAGGACTCTCGAAATTCATCCTGTGCAGGACCCGATAACGCTCCTGCGGCATTTGCACACCGAGCACGCTTACGGTGCCGGAGGTGGGTGTGACCAGCCCCATGATCATCGCAATCGTGGTGGTCTTTCCGGCGCCGTTGCCGCCCAGCAGGCCGGTAATCGAACCCGGGGGCAGACGAAAGGAAATGCCATCAACTGCCGCCACGCCCTTGTAGCGTTTGACCAATTGGTCGACGGCGATAGCGGACGTGTTTTGCGCATCCATAGGGCGAAAGATGTGACGCTCCGCCGCAGGAAGTGCAAGCCCCGCGATGCGGGGGCAATTTGTGCGCGCACCGCGTGGCGTTAGACTGCCCTATGCCTGTGTTTGGCCTCAGTCAGCATCATCCGCGCCGCAACGTGCGCCTCGACACGCTGGTGCGACTGCGCTGGCTTGCGATCATCGGGCAGACCACGGCGGTTCTCGTGGTCTATTACGGCTTCGATTTCGAGCTGCCGATCTACGCGTGTCTTGCGGCGATCGTTCTGGCGGCCTGGCTCAATGTGGCGCTGCGATTGCGTTTCCATATGACCCAACGGCTCGAGCCCGACCGCGCCGCCTGGCTGCTGGCCTTCGACATTGCGGAGCTGGCAGTGCTCCTGTTCCTGACCGGCGGATTGCAGAATCCATTCGCGTTTATGTTTTTGGGGCCGGTCCTGCTGTCGGCAACCGCGTTGCCGCCGCGGTTCACGCTTTTGCTGGGCGGCTTCGCGGTGGCCTGCGCGACAATACTCGTGTTTGTGCACTACCCGCTCCCGTGGGACAGCGACGATCCGCTGCAGTTGCCGCCGATCTATATGATGGGCGTCTGGTTGTGCATTCTTCTCGCGATCGGATTTATCGGAGTGTACGCGTGGCAGATCACCGAGGAGTCACGCCAGCTCTCGGACGCGCTTGCGGCGACCGAACTGGTCCTCGCGCGCGAACAGCATCTTTCCCAGCTTGACGGACTTGCCGCCGCCGCCGCGCACGAACTGGGCACGCCCCTCTCCACCATTTCGGTCATTGCCAAGGAACTCGAGCGCGCGATCGCGCCGAATGCCCCGCATGGCGATGACGTCCGCCTTCTGCGCGAGCAAGCGACACGCTGCCGCGATATCCTGGCCAAGCTAACCGAGTTGTCGGCAGGCGGAGAGCCGTTCGACCGCATGCGGCTGACGGCACTCATCGAGGAGGTTGTTGCGCCGCACCGCAATTTCGGGGTGGCCATCGACGTCACCGCGCCGGACGACCGCAGCCGCGAGCCGGTCGGCGCGCGCAATCCGGCCATTCTCTATGGACTGGGCAATCTGCTGGAAAATGCGGTTGATTTTGCGGGCGACCGGGTATCGGTCGACGCGCAGTGGGATGAGGATTCCGTCGGAGTCACTATCGGTGACGATGGCCCGGGCTTTGCGCCGGAAATTTTGGCTCGAATTGGTGAACCCTACGTCACCAGCCGCCGGCATCAACAAAACGATACCGGAGACGAACCGACCGGCCTGGGGCTTGGATTTTTTATCGCCAAGACGCTGCTCGAGCGCTCGGGCGCAACTTTATTGTTTGAAAATAGACCCCTGCCCGAAAAGGGTGCAGTCATCAGGCTGAGCTGGAGCCGCAGCGATTTCGAGCAATCATTAACATTCGCAGCGACTTGAGGCAGACTTGCACAATCACTATTTGTTGCGTGAAATTTGTGCCCCGCTCGCGCTAGGATGCGCGCAAGGGCGCGAAGTGCTGGTGGTAACGTGGACGCTAGAACGAGTGAAGCCGCCAACCCGGCGGCAAAAGAAAAGATCTCCGGCGAACGATCCCTGCTGATCGTCGAGGATGATTTTTCTTTCCTGCAACGGCTCGCCAAAGCGCTGGAGCAGCGCGGCTTTTCCGTTTCGACCGCGGAGTCGGTGTCTGAAGGCTTGCTGCAGGTGGAAAAATCGGCGCCTGCCTATGCGGTCGTCGACATGCGGCTCGGCGACGGCAATGGGCTCGATGTGATTTCCGCGCTCAAGCGCCGGAGGCCCGATGCGCGTGGCATCATTCTCACCGGTTACGGCAATATCGCGACTGCGGTGAACGCCGTGAAGCTCGGCGCCGTCGATTACCTGGCCAAACCTGTCGACGCCGACGACGTGGTGGCCGCGTTGCTCGCATTGGACAACGTCAAGATCGAACCGCCGGAAAATCCGATGTCGGCCGATCGCGTGCGTTGGGAACACATCCAGCGCATTTACGAATTGTGCGGCCGCAATGTCTCGGAAACCGCGCGCCGGCTCAACATGCACCGCCGTACTTTGCAGCGCATTCTGGCCAAGCGCGCACCGCGCTGACCGTCAGCCGACATCTCCATAAGGCCCGGTGGGATCGGCGAGCGATTGCAGACGCATCGCGGCGGCGCGGGCGAACAACAGCATCATCGACTTGCGTGTCGCCGCCGGCAGCTTGTGTTCGGGCGCCTCGCATTTGAACTCGGCGCCGAAGGCATCGGCGACAATCAATCCGGTATCGGGCGGAAAAATCTCGCAGGGCACCTCGATCGTGGTTGCGAAAAACAGCCGGTCGCAGTGGGCGCGATAGTCCTGCCATTTCTGGTCGGCGCGAAAATCCGCAATCGAGGACTTGATCTCGACGATCCAGAGTTCGCCGCCCGGATCGAGCGCGACGAGGTCGGCGCGCCGGCCGGAGGGCAAAGCCAATTCGCTGACCACGCAGCGCCCGTGCGCATGCAACAGCCGCGCGGTGCCGCGCGCGATGGCGAGCGCGGTTTCCGACTGGCGCCCATCGATAGGCAATGCAAGCGACGTGGAGAGCAAGGCCATCAGCTGACCCTGCGTTCTGATTTTGGCCGGACTTCGGCGCGCTCGGGAAAAGTTTGCGCGAGCGCCGCCCGGTTTGCGGCAATGACGCCGCGTTCGGTGATCAGCCCGGTGACAAGCCGGGCGGGCGTCACATCGAAGGCATAGTTCGCGACAGGCGTCCCGTCCGGCACCACCTGCACGGTCTCCAGGCGCCCCTCTTTGGTGATGCCTTTGATCGTCGCAACTTCATCAGCCGCGCGCTGCTCGATCGGTATCTCGGCGCGGCCGTCGGCAATGGTGAAATCGATGGTCGGCGACGGCAGCGCCACATAAAACGGCACCTTGTTATCGTGCGCGGCGAGTGCCTTGAGATAAGTGCCGATCTTGTTGCAGACGTCGCCCTGCGCGGTGACGCGGTCGGCGCCCACAATCACCATGTCAACGAGGCCATGCTGCATCAAGTGACCGCCGGTATTGTCCGCAATCACGGTGTGCGGCACGCCGTGATGGCCAAGCTCCCAGGCGGTAATCGATGCTCCCTGGTTTCGCGGCCGTGTTTCGTCGGCATAGACGTGCACCGGCATGCCCTTGTCGTGGGCCATGTAAATCGGCGCAGTCGCGGTGCCCCAGTCGACCGTCGCCAGCCAGCCGGCATTGCAATGGGTGAGGACGTTGACGTGCTCACCCTTTTTTCTGGCGGCAATCCCTTCGATGATTTTCAGCCCGTGCCGGCCAATGGCCCGGTTGATGTTCACGTCCTCGTCGGCAATCTCGCCGGCGCGACGCAGCGCCACCTCTGCCCGTTCCGCGCGCGGACGGTTACGCACGGCGGCGAGCATCTCGTCGAGGGCCCATTTCAGATTAATCGCGGTCGGTCGCGTGGCGATAAGCCTGGCATAAGCGCGTTCGAGAGCCTCATCCGATGCGTCGGCGCGCAGGGCGAGCCAGATGCCGTAGGCAGCGGCCGCCCCGATCAACGGCGCTCCCCGCACCTGCATGGTCTTGATCGCCCGGGCGCTATCCTCGAGCGTGACGAGCCGAACGATGGCCAAGCGGTGCGGCAGCTCTGTCTGGTCGATGATGCCGAGACTGGCGCCGTCGCTCTCGACCCAAATGCTGCGCATTTGCTTGCCGCCGATTTTCATGGCTAAGAAATAACGTTGTTTCGGCCCGGCGCATAGCCGGTCCTTTTCGTGCCCGCCCCAAAAGGGTTCTGCCATGCCGATCGATTACGAAGTTGAATACGATAATCGCGCCCGCGTGCCGGAGCATCCGGAGATTTTTGCCCGCTGGCAGCGCGAGGCGGCTGCGTATCGCGCGGCCGCGCACAACGCCAAGCTCGGCATGGCTTACGGGCCATCGATGCGTCGGACGATCGATCTTTTCCCGGCAAGGGACGATGACCATGCCCCGCTGGCCATGTTCATTCACGGCGGCTGGTGGCGCTCGCTCGAGCCCGCGATGTTTTCGCAAATGGCGGCGGGGCCGAATGCGCGCGGTGTGACAGTAGCGGTCGCCGGCTACGATCTTTGCCCGCATGTCGCGATCGCCGACATCATCGAGCAGATGCGCGCGGCCTGTCTTTATCTTTGGCGCAAGCGGCGTCAGCGCATCCTCGTTTACGGCCATTCGGCCGGCGGGCACCTTGCGGCCTGCATGGTCGCGCAAGATTGGAAGGCGCTTGCGGCCGATGTCCCGGCCGATCTCGTGCCGGCTGCCTATGCGATCTCCGGCGTGTTCGATCTCCTGCCGATGGTGCACGTGTCGCAAAATCAGGATTTGCGGCTCGATGAAACGGAGGCCCGGCGCATATCCCCTCTGTACTGGAGCGCGCCGGCCGGGCGAAGCCTCGACGCAATCGTCGGCGCACTGGAATCGGGCGAGTTCCTGCGCCAGAGCAAATCGATCGCCGAAGCCTGGCGGCGCGGCCACGCGCTCACACGTTACGAGGAAATCGCCGGCACCAATCATTTCACCGTCATCGATCCGCTGAGCGACCCGAACAGCGAGATGACCGCCCGCGTCGCGGCCCTGGCGCACAGCGTCAATTCGGCCGCGCTCTAGAACCAATATCGCCGCGCGAACGCGATCGTGAGCGCCGCACCGACAACGACAATCAGCACGCGCACGACATTGCGCGGAATGACGCGCGCAACGTGGGCCCCGATCAGCCCGCCGAGGATCGTGCCGGCGGACAGCGCAAGCGTTTGCGGCCACAGCACGGCGCCATGAGTGGCGAAGACCAACGTTGCAGCAAAGCCGTTGAGGCTGGAGACGAAGTTTTTGGCGACATTGGCGGAGCGATAGTCGCCACCGGTTGCCAGCGAGAACACACCAAGCATCAGGATGCCGACACCGGCGCCGAAATAGCCGCCGTAAAACGAGACCGGCAAAATCACCTTCAGGCTGGCGACGTTGAACGCCATGGCATGACCGCGGTCCTCGGCGCGTGCGCGCAGCCAGCGGCTGATCCGCTCGGAATAGGCGAACAGCAGCGTGGCAAAGCCGAGCAACAGCGGCACGATCTGCGCGAACAGCTGCGCGGGCGTGAGCAACAAAAAGGCGGCGCCAAGACCGGCGCCGACAATCGAAGCGACGATCAGGCCCACAAACGCGCGATCAAACGACGGCAATTGCGAGCGGTCGGTCAACGCCGCCAGCATGGTGGCAGGCACGATCGACGCAAGATTGCAAACCGCCGCAACCTGCGGCGACACTCCGGTGGCGATCAGTGCCGGATAAATAACGACCGCGGCGCCGCCAACAATCGTCGCGATAATGCCGGCAACGACCCCGGTGGCGGCCAGAAAGGCGACTGTTATCAAATCCATGCGTGAAAACTTTTCTTCCACTCATTCCCGCGGGAAGCCGCACTGGATCCCCGCTTTCGCGGGGATGACCGGAATGAGTGCCAGCATTGCAGATTGAATCAGAAAAACGCCTGGATGCCGGTTTGCGCGCGTCCGAGGATCAGCGCGTGGATGTCGTGCGTCCCCTCATAGGTGTTGACCGTCTCCAGGTTCGATAGCACGCGCATTACATGGTATTCCTCGGAAATTCCGTTGCCGCCGTGCATGTCGCGGGCGAGCCGCGCGATGTCGAGCGCCTTGCCGCAATTGTTGCGCTTCATCAGCGAGATCGATGGTGGTGCGGCCTTGCCGGCTTCGAGCATCCTCCCCAGCCGCAACGCACCTTGCAGGCCGATCGCAATCTCGGTCTGCATGTCGGCGAGCTTCTTTTGCACCAGCTGATTGGCGGCGAGCGGCCGGCCGAACTGCTTGCGGTCGAGTACATATTGCCGCGCGCGGTGCCAGCAGAATTCCGCGGCGCCCATCGCACCCCAGGAGATGCCGTAGCGCGCGTTGTTGAGGCAGCCAAAAGGACCCGCGAGGCCTTTCACATTCGGCAGCAGGTTTTCCTCCGGCACCACGCAGTCTTCCAGCACGATCTCACCGGTGATCGAAGCGCGCAAGGACAGCTTGCCTTCGATCTTCGGCGTGGAAAAACCTTTCGCGCCTCGCTCAACCAGAAAGCCGCGGATCACATTATCGAGCTTCGCCCACACCACCGCGACATGCGCGACCGGGGCATTTGAAATCCAGGTCTTGGCGCCGTTGAGCTTGTAGCCGCCGGAGATCTTCTCCGCGCGTGTGACCATTGAACCAGGGTCGGAGCCGTGATCGGGCTCGGTGAGGCCGAAGCAGCCGATGGTTTCGCCGGTCGCAAGCCTCGGCAGATATTTGCGGCGCTGCGCCTCGGTGCCATAGGCATAGATCGGATACATCACCAGCGACGACTGAACGGACATCGAGGAGCGATACCCGGAGTCGACGCGCTCAAGCTCGCGCGTGATCAATCCATAGGAGACATAGCCGAGCCCCGCACCGCCATATTCTTCCGGAATGGTCGGCCCCAGCAGGCCGAGCTTGCCCATTTCGGGCAACATGCCGGGATCATATGTCTCGTCGCGGAAGGCTTCGGTGACACGCGGCATCAGGTAGCTTTGCGCGAAGCCCCGCGTGGTGTTGCGCACCATGCGTTCTTCTTCGGTCAGTTCGCTTTCGAGATCGAGCGGGTCGTCCCAGACGAACGCCGCATCCTTGAGCATCGCCGGCATACCACCGCGCTTCTCGGCCGCTTGCGACATGAATCTTCTCCCGGAATTTCTTCGGCGCAGTATAGACCTTTGCGCGCCTTGGTAGCCAACGCTTCCCGCGCGGGCATTGCCCGGTTCGCACCTCGGCACAACAGGGCAAGCGGCATCACCCGTGTTCTTTGCGGCGCCGGGTACGCCGTGGTCCCTTTTTCGTGGCCCCCGCAAATGCGAGGGGGATGGCGCGCCAGGTGGCGCAACCATTGTTCTTGAGTGCCGCGCTCCCTCTCGAGAACGCGGGCGCCTCCCGGCGCGCCATCACGGCGTTCTCCTTCCGGCATCGGCCGCGCTTTGCGGCGGATTTCGCACACCGTGCTTGTCCGCCGTCAGCCATGCTCCTGGCGGGCAGCCCGTATTGGCCGCCGGGCGGAGTTCCGATGCCGCCCGAGTGCGTGCTTTGCGAGGCACGCCCGCGGGCGCCGCATCCTGCTCCACCATCAAGACGCCTCTAGATGACGCCCTCAATCGAGCAGGACGCATATAGGAATATCACCCTATAGGAATAAAGTCAACAGTAATCCTGTCGATGCACCTATTTCAGTCCGGTGCCCCAGCGCCGGTGCAAAAACCGCTCCCACGGGGAAAAGAGCGCCTTGTCTGCAACCAGGCCGATGACCACGATAACCACCATGACGCCGATGACCTGATCCATGGCGCTCAGCTCGCGGCCATATTGCAGCAATTGGCCGAGGCCGAACCCGGTGAGGATGGTGACAAAAATCTCCGCGGCCATGAGCGAGCGCCAGGCAAACGCCCAGCCTTGCTTCATGCCGCTCACGACGAACGGCAGCGAAGCCGGCAGGATGACCCGCGTCCACTTATCGAACCCTTCCGAGCCCATCGTGCGCGCGGCGCGGGCATAGATCGGAGGAATTGTGCGCGCTCCGGTGTCGGTGGCGAGCAGCACGGACCAGACCGTGCCCATCACGACGACGAACAGCATGGCGGTCTCGGTCTGCCCGAACCAAAGCAACGCAAGCGGCACCCAGCATACACTCGGCAAGGTCTGCAGGCCCAGAGCAAGCGAGCCGATCGTATCTTCGAAAAATTCGGACGTGCTTGTCAGGAGACCGAGCGGCAGGCCGATCGCGACACCAATCGCGTAGCCGATCAGCAACCGCCTGAGAGTGACCTTGATCGCTTCGATGAGCGAGCCATCGCGCAGAGCGCCCCACAGATATTCGCCAACCATTGCCGGGGATGGCAGCAGAATGGATGACCATCGGCCGCTCGCTGTTGCCAAGTGCCATATCCCGATCAGCAAGAGGAAAAATGCGGCAACGACAAACGTACGCTTCATTCGGCGGCCTCATGGGTCTCGCCGAGATGGCCTTTCAGCGCCACCATGATGCGCTGGGCGATGTGTGCCAATTCCGCGCTGTTGATGTCGCGGGGACGCGCGAGCGGAATTCGAAATTCCTCGCGGATTCGCCCCGGACTGGGCGACAACAGAAAAACGCGATCAGCGAAACATACCGCTTCGCGCACATCGTGGGTGACAAGGACAATCGTCTTTCTCCGCCTCTGCCAGATTTCCTGGATATCGTAACAAAGTTGTTCGCGCGTGATTGCGTCGAGCGCGGACAACGGCTCGTCCATCAATAGCACGCGTGGATCGGGTGCCAGCGACCTTGCCAGCGCCACGCGCTGCTTCATGCCGCCCGACAATTCGTGCACGTACGCTTTTTTGTATTTTTCCAAGCCGACCAGCCGGAGATAATAGTCGGCAATCACACGGCGTTCCCGATTGGCCAATTCGGGCTTGCGATGCAACCCGAACATGACGTTGTTGAAAACATTGAGCCAGGGAAACAACGCGGATTCCTGGAACATCACCAGCCGGTGCCGTCCCGGGCCGTGGACCAGTTGTCCATCCGCCAGCACACGGCCTTTATCCGGGATCGTCAGTCCGGCAATGATATCCAGTAGCGTCGATTTACCGCAGCCGCTTGGCCCGACCAAACAGACAAATTCCCCGCTTACGACCCGAAAACCGACGTCCGCCAGGGCATGGGTGGTCGTGCGCTCGGTGCGGAACCACTTATCGATGCTCTCGACGACAAGCTCGGCCGGCGGCGATGCCCGAGGCTCGGAATCGTTCGTGCTCATGGATTGGCAACGAGTTGGGAGATATCCGGCGCGCCGCGCAGAAACCCCACCGACTGCGCGCTCGCCACGAATTTATTGAGCGAATCGAGCGTCACATCGCCGGTCACAACGATCCGGCTCCACGCTTTCGCGATGAGGTCGGGCGAGAATTTCGTATGCATTTCCTCGTCCAATTCCTCGCGAGCCATCCGTTCGGCCTCGGCGGGATTCGCCAGGATCCAGTTCGTCAGCTCCCGGTGCGCATCGACCAATTTACGCATTAAGCCCTGCTGCGTTGCAAGCAGGTCAGCCCGGGCCACCAGCACGGTGGTAATCGCCTGCCGGTCGTCGATGAGAACCTCGCCATCCGCTTCCAGTTCCAGACGCGACACCCAGGGCTCAACCGTCCACACCGCGTCGATCTGCTTTTGCTTGAACAACAACAGCTGGTCGGGATTTGCGGCCGGCAACACCTGCGCATCGCCGCCGGCCTGTGTGATTTTCAGGCCGCCGGCCACAAGCCAGGCGCGCGCCGCCACGTCCTGGGTATTGCCGAATTGCGGCGTGGCAATTTTTTTGCCGCGAAAGTCCGCTGCCGTCTTGAGCGGCGAGCCCTTGTGAACCACCAGCGCGGAGCCGCCATTCACCGAACCGGCGATGATGCGGATTTCTTTCCCGCCTGAGCGCACATAGGCGTTGATCGCCGGATTTGGCCCGACATACGTCACATCGATGGACTTTGCGAAAATCGCTTCCATCGCGCTTGGTCCGGCATTGTAGACGTACCATTCGATCTTGATGTCCGGCCCGAGACGCTGCTCGAACCAGCCCCGTCCATGGCGTGACAAGTTGTGAGCGACCAGAGCCTGAACATGCGTGATGTTTGGAAAGTGACCAATCCTCAGAATCGTTTGCGCCATGGATTGCGTCGCCATGACCAGCAACGATACGCACAACGTCACGGACGCCGCGGCGATCCGCGCGTTACGCAAGATGACGAGGCCACACATTGCTTTGGCACCTCACTCCTTGCCCGGAAATCATGCGACGAGTTCGAGATCCTATTCGTGGGCGGATGCGCGACAAGCCTGCATCGCACTCTTTACTTCCGCATTCAAAGAAAGTTCCCACGCAAAGAAATTGCTCGAATAGAAATTGGTTCTCTTCGATCTGTAGAAAAAGATAGCAACTGCATCGTTCTTAGGCGAGGCAGCCCGCGCAAACAAAAACCCCGCCAATGACCGGCGGGGTTTGCAGGACGAAAACCGATGGCCGTCAGATCGCCATCTTGAGATCCTTGGCGGCGCGGAACGCGACTTTCCTGCTGGCTTTGATCTTGATCGCCTCTCCGGTCATCGGATTGCGGCCCATGCGAGCGGCGCGCTTGCGCACCACCAGAATGCCGAGGCCGGAAATCTTGACCCGCTCACCTTTCTTCAGGTGCTTGGTGATCAAGCCGATCAGGTCTTCCATCATCTCCAGCCCCTGCTTCTTGCTGAGCTGATGCTGTTCCGAGAGCGCGGCGGCCAAGTGCTTGGTGGTGACCGGCTTGCCGGCTTTCGGCTTGGGTGAAGCAGCTGCTACCATTTGAAAATGCTCCTTGCGGCGCAAAATGCGCGAACAACCAAGCAGTAAGGGATTCGTCCGAAGGCGCATAGCCGGGACGCCGCGGGTCGGCAGGCTTAACCACAGAAAGCTCGATGCTCGACGCACTGTACGGGCCAGAAGCAGTCCCGGCCCGTTGCCGCTCGCAGGCCTTTCGTCTATTGAGGGCTTACGCGCGCCCGTAGCTCAGCTGGATAGAGCGTTGCCCTCCGAAGGCAAAGGTCGGACGTTCGAATCGTCTCGGGCGCGCCACCATTTGCGGCCCACGTTGCCAGGCCGCAAAAACTCCGACCCAGGTTTGTCTAGTCCGCCAGCGCTGCCTCGCGCGGCGCCGGCATGCGCCGCGGCTCGGGCACGTAATAGCTGCCAAGCTTTACCATCGGTCTTGGCTTGAACACGATGGAGATCAATCGGTCGCATAATGCCTTGGGCGACGTCGGCTTGAGCAGGAATTCGTTCGCGCCGGCGCGCAATGCTTCGTTCACCTGCGTCCGTTGCGCGCGCGTCGTCAGCATAACTACCGGAATGTTGGGACGCGGAAACACGCCGGGCGAACGAACGATGCGCAGTACCTCGATACCGTTCAGCACCGGCATGTCCCAATCGAGCAGCATGACATCGGGATCGCTGGTGCGGATGGCCTCGAGCGCGGCGAGGCCGTCGGTGGCTTCGAGCACTGACCTGGCGCCAAGATTGGTGAGCATCAGGCGCGTGAGGCGGCGCATATAGGCGTTGTCGTCGACCACCAGGATATTGAGACCCTGGAGCATCTTTTCGATTTGCTTGTTGGCCATGACAATCGCGGGGAACGTTGCGTTCAATCGCCCGGCATTCTAGGCCGCCAACTCTGTAATTTCATTGAGGGCGATCGTTCAACTTTTCGCAATCCGCCGTGGAAGGCAGGGCATGCGGCGCCTAGCTATTTGTAATGAGCACGCTGTATCCGCGTGCGTTGTGGTTTACAAACCATTATCCATTGGGACAGTGAGGCGAGCGAAATGAAACTTCCCGGACCCGACCATCCGATCACAATCGCGAAAAACGGCAAACACGTGCGCGTCACGTTCGCAGGCCGCGTCATCGCCGACAGCACTCATACGCTCACCCTGAAGGAAGCAAGCTACAAGCCTGTCTTCTATATCCCGCGCGCCGATGCCGATATGAGCCTGCTCAAGCGCACCGATCATCACACGCATTGTCCCTACAAAGGCGATGCAAATTACTTCAGCATCGTTGCTGACGGCCGCAGCGCCGAGAACGCGGTGTGGACTTACGAGCAACCCTTCCCGGCGGTTGGCGAAATCCGGGAATATTTGGCGTTTTATCCGGACCGCGTGGACAAGATTGAAGAGATTTGACGGGGATTGCGCTTGTGACGCGCCGCGTCCGTGGCACGTACGACGTGTGCTTAGTGCAACCGCGGGCCCTTGAGGAATTTCGCGCGGTCAGATGAATTGACCCGCACGTCGAACGTGACGCCCTCGCGATAAAGCGTGAGCGGCACCTCCACGCCAGCGCGCCCGAGCGCCCAGACCTTGCGATAGAAGGCGGCAAGCGTCGACACGCGCTCCCCTTTGACAGCGACCACAACGTCGCCCGTCTTGATTTCTGCGCGCGCCGCCGGCCCCTTGGGGGCAATGCCGACTGCGACGATCTTGTCTTCGATCTCGGTCGAATAAAGCCCGAGCCACGGCCTGACCGGACGATTCGATCGCCCGAACTTGCGAAGATCCTCGAGCACCGGACCGAGCAGATCGATCGGCACAACCATGTTGAGATGTTCGTTCTTGCCTTCTCGCGCGCGCTCGAGTTGCAGCGAGCCGATACCGATCAGCTTGCCCTCACCTGAAATCAGCGCGGTGCCGCCCCAATTCGGATGCGCAGGGTAAGTGAAGATGGCTTCGTCCAGCACATATTCCCAGTAGCCGGCAAACTCCTGCTTGGCGGCGATGCGACCGCCAAGCGATCGCGTGCGCCCACCCGCGCCACCGACGACGACGCGCTCGCCGACTTCAGCCGTTTTCGAAGAGCCGATCGCAAGCGAGGGGAGATCGATCTTGCCGAGCGCCTGCACGAGGCCGAAACCGGTTTCCTGGTCGAAACCAAGCGCATGCCCTTGCACGACGCGGCCATCGCCAAGATGAAGCCACACGGTATCGGCTTCGGTGATCAGATAGCCAATGGTGAGCACAAGGCCCTCATCGATGAGGACGCCGTTGCCGGCGCGTTCGACGCCGAGCGTGTCGGCGGTGAAGGCGTCCGGCGGGACGATCGAATGCAGGCCGACCACCGAGGACAGCGCACGTTCGAGATCGTAGGAATAGTCTTCCGCACGCGGCTGCACAGACTGTGGCACCTTCCATTCGATCAATGAAGCCATCGGAAGCGCTCCCTTGAGGCTCGCATATCATACGCCGGATCATGCGGGCGAAAAGACGGCACTCACATGTTAGTGTGAGCAACTAGCATGATCCCGCTCTCCATCCTCGACCTATCACCGGTCTCCGCCGGCTCGACGGCCGCGCAGGCCCTGCGCAATTCCCTCGATCTTGCGCGACTCGCCGATGGCCTCGGCTTTACGCGTTATTGGGTGGCCGAACATCATAATTTGCCGGCGATCGCGAGCTCGGCGCCCGATATCATGATCGGGCAAATCGCCGCTGTGACCAGGAACATGCGCGTCGGTTCCGGCGGCGTGATGCTGCCGAATCACGCGCCGTTGATGGTGGCGGAGCGCTTCAAAGTACTGGAGGCGCTCTTTCCGGGACGCATCGATCTGGGCCTTGGTCGCGCGCCTGGCACCGACCCGGCGACCTCCTATGCGCTTCGGCGCCGGCAAGGTATCAGCGAGGAGGACGATTTCCTCGACCGCTTCCAGGAATTGATGCTGCTGGAGAGCCGCGGATTTCCCGCCGGGCACCCGTTTCACAATGTACGCGCGATGCCCTCTGACGTCAGGCTGCCGCCGATCTATCTGCTCGGCTCCTCGGACTACAGCGCCCAACTTGCCGGGCACATCGGCGCCGCTTTTTCCTTCGCGCACCACTTCGCGAATTTCGATGCGGTCGAGGCAATGCGGCTCTACCGCGACAACTTCAAGCCGTCGCCGTCGCACGATAAACCCTACGCCATTTTGGCGACCCATGTGGTCTGCGCCGACACCGACCAGGAAGCTGAAAGGCTGGCGACGACCGTGGATCTCAACATCGTCCGTCGCGCCAAAGGCGAGTTTCTACCGCTCGCTTCGCCGGAAGACGCCACAAGTTTCGACTACACACCGGTCGATCGAGCGCGCATCGCACAGAATCGCGCACGGTTATCGGTCGGTGCGCCCGCAACGGTGAAGGCGAAGCTCATGCCTTTGATCGAATCCACTAAAGCCGACGAGCTCATGGTCACGACAATGCTGTTCGATCACGCGGCGCGCAAACGCTCCTACGAGTTGCTGGCAAAGGCATTGACGTGACTTGGTGTCCCGGGACCTTTGCAACTTCGGAGTTTTGAACGACTGGTTGAACGGCGGCGGGCCGTGCTAAAAGCCGGGCGGGATTTTGTGCGTCATCAAAATAGCGGGAGGTTCCATTGGGCAAGCAATTCACTCTGACCACCACCGACAGGCACTCGCTCGGAGCTTACCGCGCCGATCCGTCCGGGACGCCAAAAGGCGGCATGGTGGTGGTGCAGGAAATTTTCGGGGTCAACCACCACATCCGCGCGGTCTGCGATCGGCTCGCCGCGCTCGGCTACGTCGCGGTCGCGCCGGCGGTGTTTGACCGTTTCGTGCGCAATTTTGAAAGCGGCTACACGCCGGACGAAATAGCCCATGCCCGAAGTTATCTCGGCAATCTCAACTGGGACCACATGATCGCCGATATCGCCGCCGCACAGGGCGACCTGAAAGGCACGGGGCCGCTCGGTGTTGTCGGCTTCTGCATGGGAGGCACCGCAGCGTTTCTCGCCGCCTGTCGCATTCCGGGGTTCTCGGCGGCGGTCGCCTTCTACGGTGGCATGATCGGCAAGTTTGCCGACGAAAAGCCGAGGTGTCCGATACAGATGCACTTCGGCGAGAAGGACGACGGCATTCCGATGGACGTCGTGGAGAGCATCAAGAAAAAACAGCCACAGGCGGAAATCTACACTTATCCGGACGCTCCGCACGGCTTCTATTGCGATGAACGCGCGAGCTACCGCAAGGAAGCCGGCGACCTGGCGTGGAAGCGCACGCAGGAATTTCTTGCCAAGCACATGAAAAAGTGACGCGTCCAAGCTTCGCGAACGATATGGCCGGGACGAGCCCGGCCATGTCGCAATCAATGCTTCTCTCCTGCCCGAGGCCGCAAACGCACCTACGCCGGTGCGCTTTGCGTCAGCTTGGCGCCGGTGCCGATCGGGCAAGACACTCCGGTGCCGCCGAGGCCGCAATAACCCATCGGATTCTTGGCCAGATACTGCTGGTGATAGTCTTCGGCGAAATAGAACTCCGGGGCATCGACGATCTCGGTGGTGACGGCGCCGTAGCGTTTCTTCTTTAATTCCTGCTCGTACATCGCCTTTGAGGCCTCCGCGGCCTGACGCTGTGCGGCATTGAACGTATAGATCCCCGAGCGATATTGGGTGCCGACGTCGTTGCCCTGGCGCATGCCCTGGGTCGGGTCGTGACTTTCCCAGAAGGTCTTGAGCAGCGTGTCGTAGGAGATCTTTTTCGGGTCGTAGACCACCAACACGACCTCGTTGTGGCCGGTGCGCCCCGAGCAGACTTCCTCGTAGGTCGGATTGGGCGTCATCCCCCCGGCGTAGCCGACCGCAGTCACGTGGATGCCGTCACCCAATTGCCAGAATATGCGCTCGGCACCCCAGAAACACCCGAGACCGAACATCGCCTTTTCGAATCCTTCCGGATAAGGCCCTTTGAGCGCGCGATGATTGACAAAATGAGCAGTGGCGGTGCGGATCGGATTGGCCCGGCCCGGCAACGCTTCGCCGGGCTTTGGCATCGCAACTTTCTTGAAGCCGAACATGTTTTGGTACTCCTGCAATCGTCAGCTTCAATATATGTCGGGCGGAGCCCTTCTGAAACGCCCATGAACGCTCATGAGCCGCCCATGAGCATCCATGGCAATCACGTTTTGGATAGACGGCTACGACCGCGCATAGCCGATCAACGGCTTCTTCTTCCGGCCGAGCACGAGGAAAAGGATGCCGAAAACGCCAAGCAGGCCCCAGCTCGGCGCTGACAGGATCGTGACCATAACCGGGTCCCAGAGGTAACCGCCGGCGTACGGCCTGATCATCGGCTCTAGCCTTGTGAGGCTGCCCGCATTGAGTAATTCCCACAGCGTGCGCACGCTGGTCAGGAAAATGGCATTGCCTGCGATCGACTTGGTGCCGTCATAGATCAGCAGGATAAACCCGGCAGCCAGGCAGATCAGACCGACAAAGCGGAAAAGAAAACGGATCATAGGCCCCATTCATATGAATCGTTTACGTGGCACCGATTAACCCGCGGCTGTCTTTCATTCAACCGTACCACCGGCAGAAGTTCCTTCCCTTGAGTCATTGCGGTTGCATCCGCTAACGTCGCCAGCACCGGCGTCCCGGTCGCGTCCATGGAGTAAAAATGCCCAAGCCCCCCGCCGGCCGCAGCCGGCCGACCTTTACCGACCAGGAAGCCCTGCAATTTCACAGCATTGGCCGACCGGGCAAGCTGGAAGTCATCGCAACCAAGCCGATGGCAACCCAGCGCGACCTTTCGCTCGCCTATTCGCCCGGGGTCGCCGTGCCCGTCCTCGCCATCGCCGAGGATGAAAGCCGCGCCTACGACTACACCACCAAAGGCAATTTTGTCGCGGTGATTACCAACGGGAGCGCCATTCTCGGCCTCGGCAATCGCGGCGCGCTGGCGGCAAAACCCGTGATGGAAGGCAAGGCCGTCCTGTTCAAGCGGTTCGCCGATATCGACTCGATTGATCTCGAAGTCGATTCCGCCGATCCCGACGAGATCGTCAACTGCGTCAAGCTGCTGGGCAAGGGCTGGGGCGGCATCAATCTCGAAGACATCAAGGCGCCGGAATGTTTCGTGATCGAACAGCGTCTGCGCGAACTGATGGACATACCCGTCTTTCACGATGATCAGCACGGGACGGCCATCATCGCGGCTGCCGGCTTGCTCAATGCGCTCGACCTGACCGGCCGCGAGATCGCGACCACCAAACTGGTCTGCAACGGTGCGGGCGCCGCCGGCATCGCCTGCCTGGAATTGCTCAAGGCGATCGGATTCAAACCCGACAACCTGATCCTTTGCGACACCAAGGGCGTGATCTACCAGGGCCGCAGGGACGGCATGAACCAGTGGAAATCGGGCTATGCCATGAAGACGTCGAAGCGGACGCTGGCCGACGCTTTCGCGGGCGCCGACGTGGCTTTCGGCCTCTCGGTCAAGGGCGCCTTCACGGCGGACATGATCAAGTCGATGGCGGCCAAGCCGATTATTTTTGCCATGGCCAACCCCGACGCGGAGATAACGCCCGAAGAGGTGGCCGCCATACGCGACGATGCCATTATGGCAACGGGCCGATCGGATTATCCGAACCAGATCAACAACGTTCTTGGCTTTCCCTATATCTTCCGCGGCGCACTCGACGTGCGCGCCTCCGCCATCAACATGGAAATGAAAATCGCCGCCGCCCGCGCGCTCGCCCAACTGGCGCGCGAAGACGTGCCGGACGAAGTCGCCAGCGCCTATGGCGCGCGGCCAAAATTCGGAGCCGACTACATTATCCCCGTGCCATTCGACCCGCGGCTGATCTCCTACGTGCCGCCGGCGGTGGCGCAGGCCGCCATGGATACCGGCGTCGCGCGCAAGCCGATCGTCGACATGGATGCGTACCGGCACCAATTGAACGCGCGGCGCGACCCGATCGCGGGCACGCTGGTGCAGGTGTTCGACAGGCTGCGCCGGCAGCCCAAGCGCGTCGTCTTCGCCGAAGGCGAGGAGGAACAGGTGATCCGCGCTGCCGCAAGCTTTGTGCATCAAGGGCTCGGCACGGCGCTTTTGGTGGGCCGTGAGGACCGCGTGCGTCAGTCCGCGCGCGACAGCGGCATCGAGCTTGGTGACGGCATCGAAATTGTCAATGCGCGGCTGTCGACCCGCAATGCCGCCTACATCAATTTTTTGTACGAGCGGCTGCAGCGGCACGGCTATCTGGTGCGCGATTGCCAGCGGCTGGTGAATCAGGACCGCAATCATTTCGCGGCCTGCATGGTCGCACTTGGCGATGCCGATGCGATGGTGACCGGCGTGACCCGCAATTTCTCCGTCGCGCTCGAAGACGTTCGTCATGTCATTGATCCCAAGCCCGGGCACCGCGTGATCGGCGTCTCGCTTGTCGTGGCGCGCGGGCGCACCGTGCTGGTGGCCGACACCGCGGTGACCGAAATGCCGGGAGCGCAAGAGATTGCCGAAATCGCCATCGAGGCTGCGGGCGTCGCGCGCCGGCTCGGCCATGAGCCGCGGCTGGCGCTGCTCGCCTTCTCCACCTTCGGTCATCCTCCGGGCGAGCGATCGGCGCGGGTCATCGAGGCGGTAAAAATTCTCGACGGCAAGCGCGTCGATTTCGAGTATGACGGCGAAATGGCTGCCGACGTTGCGCTCAACGTCGAGCTCGCCGCGGCCTATCCGTTCTGCCGCCTTTCGGGGCCGGCTAACGTGCTGGTTATGCCGGCCTTTCACTCGGCCTCGATCTCCACGAAAATGCTGCAGGAGCTCGGCGGAGCCACGGTCATCGGCCCGCTGCTGGTCGGGCTCGATCGGCCGGTTCAGATCGTGCAGCTCGGGGCCAAGGACAACCAACTGGTCAACATGGCAGCTTTGGCCGCTTATAACGTCAGCGGCTAGCCACCATCACGAAGCGGGGAACATCTTGAGCAAGCCTCTTTCCGGTGTCATCGCAGCCATCGCCACGCCAATCGACGAAGGCGGGGCTCCCGACCTCAAGCGCGCGGTCAAACTGGCGCGCTATCTGCTCGACAACGGGTGTGATGGCCTCAATGTGCTCGGTACGACAGGTGAAGCGACCTCGTTCTCGGTCGACGAACGCAAAGGCGTCATGGATGCCTACAAGACGAACGGGCTGCCTTTAAATCGCCTGATGGTCGGTACCGGCGCCGCCTCGGTATCGGATGCGGTCGCGTTGACGCGGCACGCGGCCGAGCTGGGCTTTGCCGGCGCGCTCGTCCTGCCGCCCTTCTATTACAAGGGTGTGCCCGACGACGGATTGATCGCCTACATCGAAACCTTGGTGAAGGCGACCGAACGAAAACCGATTCCGATTTATCTTTATCACTTCCCCGCGATGTCGGGATTGCCATGGCACGCGGCTTTGATCCGCCGGTTACTCGACTCGTTTTCGTCCCGCATTGTAGGCCTCAAGGATTCCTCCGGCGACATGGCCTATGCCCGCTCGGCCGCTGCGATCTCCAAGGACTTCGCGGTCTTTCCGTCAACCGAGGCATGCCTGATGGAAGCGCGTTCGGGCGCCTTCGCCGGCTGCATCTCCGCGACCGCCAATCTCAACGCCGACCTCTGCGCGCGCGCGTGGGGTCAAGGTGATACCGGCGCGCTCGACGAGGCCGTCGCGATCCGCACACTGTTCGATGGCAAGGCCCTTGTGTCAGGCGTGAAAGCATTGCTTGCTCATATCCATAGCGACGCAGGCCTGGCACGCGTAAGACCGCCCTTGGCGCCATTCTCGGCCGCTGACCGCGCATCGGTCATCGCCGGTCACGACGCGGTGAGAGCCAAGCGTGTGGCATAAAGCCGGTGTTTGCGGACGTTGACGCCCGCGCGCGGCCTCACTATAAGCCTCTCCCTTGGCGGCGAAGTTTTTCGCCGCCGTAACCTCTTGTAAATCCCGGCCGCTTTCGCGGACATCCGCCGGAAGCACCACTTGCGAATGAGAGATTGATGGCCAATACCAAGTCCGCCCGCAAAGCCACGCGCGTGATCGCACGCCGGACCGAAGTGAACAAGGCGCGGCGTTCGGTACTGCGGAATTCCGTGCGTAAAGTCGAGGAAGCGATTCAAAGCGGCGACCGCAAGGCGGCTTTGGCGGCTTTCAAAGCGGCGGAGCCGGTCATCATGCGGTCCGCGCAACGTGGCATCACACATAAGAATAATGCCAGTCGGAAAGTTTCGCGCCTCGCTCATCGCATTGCCAAGCTCGGCAAGTAAACGATTGGCCCGGCCGCGGCGCGTGCGGGACTAATACGCTTCAGATCGTTGTACAAAGATGTACGAACGAGACGCATCCGGCAAAAAACCGATCGTCCAAACGTCGCTGTAGTCAAAACGTCATCGCGGCGTCAGAGAAATTTGCTCGCCAAGCATTTGCTTGCCAAATCACCGGCCAGATCACGCTGGCCGGCGACAGCAAAGGGCTTTTAAAACGGGGGTTACCCGAAAATTCGCTCAGATTTTTTTTCGCCTCGATAACGACTTAAGAGGAAAGCGACGCAAGGACCCTAAAAATGCATATGTGACAGGCATTTTTGGCCGGCGGTAGATTCTAAAATGTCTTTTTGTTCGTGGAATACCGCCGCACAATTTCAGCGCCGAAATTACGCGCGACTCCAACACGTTGCATAAAACAAAAGCGTGGCGTTCGCGCAACAGCGGCGCAAATAGTGTTTTCTCTTACCGCCACATTCGTAAATTTCGTTGCGAGGCCTTTTTGCTTGTGTATCTTGAAATCGCGCACGGGAATTCTTCGGCGCGCGTTCAGAAACAAGGTTCCACGTCACTGCTCATCGGCGGATGAGAACGGCTTTGGTTTGCCACTTGCGTCAAATTTTCAGCCTGTTCGATACGTCGTGGCAGTTCGGTGCAAAAAAAGGATCAAGTTCAGCAAGTTCGGCGCGCGGCAAAGCTCAATGCGCGGCACCGGGAAAAGCCAAAACGCTGGCAATAAACAAAACCACAGGGCGAAAGCCCGCAAGTCTTTCGAGGGGTGATGTCATGACAGGCGAAGAGACAGGGTTAGTGACCAAAGCTGGTGGCATTGGATGGGCGTTGTCCAGTGCAGGTTCGTGTGTCGCTGTAGCCCGCATCGCCGGTCAATCAGCCCCACTTTCAAATCGCGTTTATTTCAGTACGGCATCGATCTTCACAATCGGAATCCGAGGCGCTACTCCGCCACCCGCGGGCTAGACGCAACGCCTCTCGACTTTTCGTCGAATGCCCTCTGCTACCCCGACTATTCCGGCAGAGCCCGCATCTCACAGACGACATCATCAGGCGAGTGCTGTTGCGTCCCGTTTCCGGCGTGTTGGCGGTCGGCCGCCAAGCCGGCCAACCGAGTCCGTCCCACCTTTAATCGGATCGAGAAGAATACAATGTCGAACGGGGAGCAGGAGAGCTGGTCACGAGTCAAAGAGCGCTTGCGCGCAGACGTGGGTGACGACGTTTATTCGAGCTGGTTCGCGCGCATGGATCTGGAGGCGATTGATGAAGGTGCGGTGCGCTTATCCGTACCCACCCGCTTTCTCAAAAGCTGGATTCAGTCGCACTATGCCGAGCGGGTCCTCGCCTGCTGGCAAGCCCAGGAAGAGAAAGTGACTCGCGTCGAGCTGGTCGTACGCTCGGCGGTATTAAAATCCGCGATGCTGCCTAAGGCCAAGCCGGACATCGGGTCGGCAGAAAATGGCGGCCGCTATGCGAACGGCGGTGGCCGGCCTATGGCGGTTGGCGACCCGAGCGTGCATGAGGCGCTCGGCGGTTCCCCTCTCGACCCGCGTCTGACATTCGACACGTTCGTCATTGGGCGCTCGAATACCCTTGCGCATGCGGCGGCAAAGCAAGTGTCGGGCGCCAGGCGCGGCGACGCGGTGATGTTTAACCCGCTCTACATCCACTCAG
Source organism: Pseudolabrys sp. (assembly GCA_035626335.1). Classification (GTDB taxonomy): domain Bacteria; phylum Pseudomonadota; class Alphaproteobacteria; order Rhizobiales; family Xanthobacteraceae; genus Pseudolabrys. Next base: position 5,399 of record DASPNW010000032.1, on the reverse strand, counting down.
GCGTCGGCCTTGGCAAAACCCACCTGCTGCAAGCCGTGACCTGGGCCGGAAATGCCGCCAACGAACGCAAAGTACTTTATCTGACCGCCGAAAAATTCATGTACGGCTTTGTCTCGGCCCTGCGTACGCAGACGGCTCTTGCTTTCAAGGAAGCGCTTCGTGGAATCGGGGTGCTGGTCATCGACGACCTGCAATTCCTGCAGGGTAAATCGACTCAGGCTGAATTCTGCCATACCCTCAACGCCCTGATCGATGCCGGACGTCAGGTCGTCATTGCCTCCGACCGTCCGCCATCCGATCTGGAAAGCCTCGATGATCGCGTGCGCTCGCGGCTGGCCGGCGGTCTGGTCGTCGAAATGGGCCCCCTTGGCGAAGAATTGCGTTTCGAAATTCTCAAAGCCCGTGTGTTGGCGGCGCGCGCGCACCATCCGGCCTTTGACGTGCCGCTGCCGGTGCTCGGCTACATTGCCAAGACCGTCACCCACAACGGCCGCGATCTGGAAGGGGCGCTCAACCGCCTGCTCGCCCATAACAAGCTCACCGGTCATGCCGTGACGCTGGAAATGGCCGAGCGCGAGGTGCGCGACCTGATCCGTCCGCAAGAGCCCAAGCGGGTCAAGATCGAGGACATCCAGCGGGTCGTGGCACGCCAATACAATGTCAGCCGTTCCGACCTTCTGTCATCGCGGCGCACCGCGAACGTGGTTCGCCCGCGACAGGTTGCGATGTATCTCGCGAAGACCTTGACCCTGCGCTCGTTACCTGAAATCGGCCGGCGTTTTGGCGGCCGCGACCACACCACGGTCCTGCATGCGGTACGCAAGATCGAAGGCCTGGTCGGCAACGACATGGCGCTGGCCGAGGAGATCGAAATTCTCAAGCGGCAATTGCAGGAATAGCGACCCTGGCGCCCGAATTGGCAAAGGCCCCGATCCACATACGGGCGGGGCCTTTGGCGTTATTGCCGCTTGTGGACGCCTGGGGATATGCCCCCCGGCCAAAAACGCGCCCTTGCGAAAGGCGCGCTCTTTCGTCACCTTTGCTCCCCGGCTTCGCATTCCGCGAGTGCCGGCTTGCTGTTGCGCCTGGTTTTAGGATGCGTTTCGCAGGCGCCGAAGCGGGTCTCCCATGAAGGTTACCGTCGAGCGTTCAGAGCTTTTGAAGTCGTTGGGCCACGTCCATCGTGTGGTCGAGCGGCGCAACACCATTCCAATTCTCGCGAATGTCCTGGTGAAGGCCGATCGCGGCAAGTTGAGCCTCAAGGCCACCGACCTTGACCTCGAGGTCACCGATTCGACCGCTGCGGAAGTTTCGCCTGGTGGCTCGACGACTGTTCCGGCGCATATGTTTTACGAAATCGTGCGCAAGTTGCCGGAAGGCGCGCAAATCGTGCTCGAAGGATCGGGAGACCGGGCGGTCCTTTCGCTGCGCGCAGGGCGTTCACGCTTCACGCTACAGACGTTGCCGGAAAGCGATTTTCCCGATCTGGCTGCCGGCGAGATGAGCCACTCCTTCAAGCTCGCCGCCGCGGACCTCAAGCGCCTGATCAACAAGACCCAGTTCGCAATCTCGACTGAGGAAACGCGCTATTACCTGAACGGGATTTATCTGCATACCGCAGGCCCGGCCAAATCGGCCATGCTGCGCGCGGTGGCTACCGACGGGCATCGTCTTGCCCAGGTGGAGCTGCCGCTTCCGCAAGGCGCCGCCGGCATGCCGGGCATCATCGTGCCACGCAAGACCGTGGGCGAAGTGCAACGGCTGGTCGAGAGCGGCGAAGGCGATGTCGCGGTCGAACTTTCCGCCGGCAAGATCCGCTTCACGATCGGAAACGTGGTTCTTACGTCGAAGCTGATCGACGGCACCTTCCCCGACTACGCCCGCGTTATTCCCGCCAACAACGACAAGAGCCTGGTCGTCGACAAAAAGGATTTCGAGGCCGCCGTGGACCGTGTCTCGACCGTGTCGAGCGAGCGGGGCCGCGCGGTCAAACTCTCGATCACCGGCGGCCGGCTGGTTCTGTCGGTGACCAATCCCGATTCAGGCAGCGCGACCGAAGAGATCGAGGTCGAATACGCGGCGGACCCGCTCGATATCGGGTTCAACTCGCGTTACTTGCTCGATATCGCCGCCCAGATCGAGGGCGAGGTTGCCGTGCTCAAGCTCGCCGACCCCGGCTCGCCCACGCTCATCCAGGATAAGGATGCCAAAGGCGCGCTCTATGTGCTGATGCCGATGCGGGTGTGAGCTTCTCTCGATAAGCGAGAGGGTGGTATGGGTCGTCAATGGCCGCCGCCTTCGTTCAACGCCTGACGCTCACAAATTTCCGCAGCTATCACGCCGCGCAAATCACGCTTGGGCGCGCAGGCCCTGTGGTCCTCACCGGCGCCAATGGCGCCGGCAAAACCAACCTGATCGAAGCAATCTCGTTGCTCGCGCCGGGCCGCGGGCTGCGCCGCGCCACCATGGAAGAACTCGCCTTCGCGGAAGGCGACGGCGCGTGGGCTGTCTCGGCCGAAATTGAAGGCATGCTCGGGCTTGCGACACTCGGAACCGGCATCGATCCCCCGGCGGGCGAGGAATCCGCGCCGATCCGCAAATGCCGCATTGACCGCGAAAGCGTCGGCTCGGCGGCGGCTTTCGCCGACCACCTGCGCGTGGTGTGGCTGACGCCGGCGATGGACCCACTGTTCAACGGCCCAGCCTCCGAGCGTCGGCGTTTCCTTGACCGGCTGGTACTGGCGGTCGACGCGCAGCATTCCAGCCGCGTCGCCGCACTCGAGCGTTCCCTGCGTTCGCGCAATCGCCTGCTCGAAGACGCGACCAACGATCCGCATTGGCTCGACGCAATCGAGCACGAAACAGCGGAAGTCGCCGTCGCGGTCGCGGCCGCGCGCGCGGACGCGGTCAACCGGTTGTCGGCCGCCCTTGATGCCTCGCGCAATGAGGCGCCGGAATTTCCGCAGGCCAGAATCGCATTGCGGGGCTGGATGGAGCAGCTGTTGTCCAATCACAGTGCCGTCGAGATCGAAGACCGCTATCGCGCGCTCTTGAAGGACAATCGCGCACGCGACGCGGCTGCGGGACGCACGCTCGATGGTCCGCATTTGTCCGATCTCGCCGTCAGCCACGCCGGCAAGGATATTCCGGCCGCCGAAGCTTCCACCGGCGAGCAAAAGGCCCTGCTCATCCGCCTTGTGCTCGCCCACGCCGGTCTGATCAAGCAAATGACCGGCTTTGCGCCATTGTTGTTGCTTGACGAGGTGGTCGCTCACCTCGATCCAAACCGGCGTGCGGCGCTTTACGACGCACTGTCGTCCCTGGGCGCGCAAGTGTGGATGACCGGCGCCGACCCGGTGGCCTTCGGCGATATCGTCGGCCGCGCAAATCTATACGTCGTTCATAGCGGCACAGTGGAACCGGCGGCGGCGCGGTTCCGCAATTAGGCGCTCACATTTCCTTAATTGAACTACGATCAACTATTCGAAATTAGGAACCATCCCCCGACGACCGCCTTATCCAAATAAAGGCACGGGCTACAATGACGTCAGACACTGCAATTGATCGGGTCAAAAGTGAACTCAATCGCGCGTTCGAAAAAACGCGTGTCGAGCTCGACCGGATCGAACTCCTGGCCGTCAGTCTCGCGGCATTCAGCAAGCCGATCCCCGATTACGAGCCACGGTTCCATCACTTGCGAAAGGTAAGTCTCGCCGCGCGGGAACTATCGTCGGACTAAGACATCTTCCCCGCTCGATGCCCTCAGGTTTCTCCGAGTAAATCGCGCCGCTGCCGCTCGGAGGCGTCGGAATAGCGACGCAACGCGTGTGCCTCGGTGAGCAGCCCGGTGACCTGCCGGCGCTCCAGAGAATCGACCACAGCCAGCGCTTCGGCTTCGTACCGATCGAAAGCAGCGATCGCCTCTTGCGCGGTCATCTGCGGCAACAGCATGTGATCGGCGTGGTGAAGGATGCCGCGTACCGATGCAGTGGCGGCAAGCTCGGCGGCATGCGCTTCCGCCACGATCGCCATACCGGCATAGCGACCATCTTCGTCGACCGCGATAACCTGGCTGGTCGACCCAAGCGGAAATTCCTCGCGGAAAACGGCAACCGGCGTTTCCGCCGGCGCGGTGCGCACGTCCGATCGCATCATGCGAGCAACCGTCAGATCGCGGATCCAGCCGACATCGGCGGCGCTGCGGATGCTCTCGCCACGGAGATGGAAGCGCCAGGTTGCGAAGGAATAGCCGAAGAATTCCCGCGTCACCTGCATGGCGATTATCGCAGCAATCAGCACCGCCGTGGTCAGCCAAAGATCACCGGTGGTTTCCAGCGCGATGAAGGTCATGGTCAGCGGGCCACCGATCACCGACACCGACAGCGCGCACATGCCGATGATCGCGTACGAATCCGGATCGATATGCAGTCCCGGCCATGCGGCGCCGAGCCCGAATGCGAACAATTGACCGCCAAGCGCGCCAAGAAGCAGCGACGCAAAGAACAAGCCGCCACGAAAGCCGGAGCCAAGCGAGACGACGGAAGCAATCGTCTTTAACACGAAGATCAGCGCGATCGTCGCGAGCGGCAGCTTGAAGATGCCTGTCAGGTGCAAGGCTCCGTGCCCGGATGACATCACCTGCGGCGAGAAGATCGCCAACAATCCGACCAGCGCGCCGCCGATCATCGGCCGCAGCGCCGGTCGCACCTTGAGGCGCGTGAATATCAGATCGCAGGCCGCAACGCCGCGCATCACAAGAATGCCGAACGCGGCGGCAAGCACACCGACGAAAGCAGCAATCGCGACATCATGCACCGCAAGATTGGCCACCGCACCCGTCTCGATGCCCAGCCGGTCTGGCGTGAATACTCGCGCAGTCAAATAGCCGACCAGGGATGCCATCCCGACCGGGGCGAGCGAAGCGATCGAATAGCTGCCGATGATCAATTCGAAGCCATAGAAGGCGCCGCCCAGGGGAGCGCCGAAGGCACCGGCGATCGCGGCGGCCGCGCCGCAGCCGACCAGCACGCGCAAGTCGCTCCGCCGCAGGCGAAACGCCCGCCCGATCGCCGATGCGATGCCGCTGGCGAGTTGGGTGTAGCCGGCTTCAAGTCCGACCGAAGCGCCAACCCCGCTCGACCACACGGTCTGCGCCGCGACGATCAGGCTGCCTCGGATCGACATGCGGCCGCCGTGCAGCGCATTGGCCTCGACGGGATCGACCTCGGTGCCGCGCCGGCGTGCGATGTAAGCGCTGATGACACCAAACAGCAGGCCACAAACGGTCGGCACTGCGAAGGCGACCACTGGATCGAGCGTGATCCGGGCCGACAGCCGCTCGCCCGGGTCGAGCCCGAAGAATAACTGATGCATGAGGCCGACCAGTTCGCCCATGCCGG
>DASPNW010000031.1:0-189329 GCA_035626335.1 Pseudolabrys sp. | reverse complement strand
GCGGTCTGCCAATCTTTCTAAGCCAACGCTAATACCGCGATTGTCAATGGCGCGGTCGCCGCCGGAGCTGTTGTGCGCCACGGCAAGTTGGGGGCGCCATGTCCGCTTTGGGTCATGAGCGGACATGTGCGCCGCAATACGCCATGTCCGCTTTACCCCCGAAAGCGGACATTAGTTGGCGCCTTGTTCGGCAATCCTAGCCGCGAGTTCGATCCTCGGGTGCTCAGGTTCACCCTAAATCAGCAATAAGATTATTCAGAAAGGACTGGCTTTTTTGCGCAGACAGAGCGGTACTGTGCTCAGTTTCAGAGGCGCTTGGCGCGCTTCGGGGATCCTGCCCTGCCGGCTTCTTTGATGCGGTGGGGCTTCGGTGGTGCGGCGATCATCGCCGCGCAACTGAAGGAGATCCCCGATGCCCAAGTCGAAGCGCAAACCCACATCACGCACAAGCAACAAAAAGACCAAAACCAGCAGCACGACCTCGCGCAAGACCGTACATTCGCAGCCGACGACACGCCACGGAAGCAAAAAGGCTCGCATCATTGCGATGTTGCAGGCACCAAGTGGCGCAACCATCGAGGCGATAGCGCGTGCAGTGAAATGGCAGTCGCATTCGGTCCGCGGCTTTCTCGCTGGTGTGGTGCGCAAGAAGCTCGACCTCACTCTTGTCTCTACAGCCGACGAGAGCGGACGCGTCTACCGCATTGCGGATCGCACGACGTCCGCGGCGGCGTAGAGCGATGCGACAAACACGACCGGTTGCCAAGAAGGCAATCAGATTGTCGCTGGGTGACGAGATCGCGCGTCTGCGCGATCTCGATCTCCACGGTCTGCGGGCACGCTGGAGGAGCACGTTCCGGCGACGGCCGCCTTCTCATCTGCCCCGTCACCTGCTGTTTGCCATTCTTGCCTATCGCTTCCAGGCCGACGAGCGGGGAGATCTCGATCCCGCCACCGCTCGGCTGTTGAAACAGATCGCAACCGGTGGCGGGGCACCCAAGGCAGCGCGACTGACGGAAGAGTTCGGTCGCCAAAGGACCGAGCTCAAACCCGGCACAGTTCTGATGCGTGAGTGGAATGCTCGGGTCCATCGAGTGACGGTGGTGGACAAAGGCTTTGCCTGGAATGGCAAGACTTATGACAGCTTGTCTAAAGTGGCTTTTGCCATCACCGGTACCAATTGGAGCGGTCCTCGGTTCTTCGGTCTGCGCGATAAGATCGCTCTCGAAGGCAAGTCATGACGGCGACCACCAGAAGATCAGTCCGCTGCGCCATCTATACCCGGGTCTCGACCGAATCCGGCCTCGATCAGGACTTCAACTCGCTCGATGCCCAATATGATGCGGCGCAGGCCTACATCCGCAGTCAGGCCCATGCCGGTTGGACATTGGTCCGTGCGCGTTATGACGATGGCGGATTCTCGGGCGGCTCGACTGACCGCCCTGCCCTGCAGCAACTGCTTGATGACATTCGAGCTCACAAGATCAATGTCATTGTTGTGTACAAGGTCGATCGCCTGACGCGGTCCTTGGCCGATTTCGCCAAACTGGTCGAGCTGTTCGATGCTCACGGCGTGTCTTTCGTCTCAGTCACGCAACAGTTCAACACCACGACTTCGATGGGCAGACTCACACTTAATGTGTTGCTGTCCTTCGCCCAGTTCGAGCGGGAAGTCACTTCCGAGCGTATCCGCGACAAGATCGGCGCCTCCAAACGCAAGGGCCTTTGGGTTGGCGGCGTGGTTCCCCTGGGCTACCAGGCCAAAGACAGAAAGATCACCGTAGTTGCGGACGAAGCCAAAACGGTCCGCCACATTTTCCGTCGCTACCTGGACCTCGGCAGCCTGAACCTTCTTCTTATTGACCTGAGGAAGACTGGCATCAAGACCAAGTTGCGTCAGCTATCAAACGGAAGAGCGATCGGAGGCATCCCGTTCACCCGCGGATCGCTCGCCGCTTTGCTGCGCAATTCATTTTATGTCGGTGAGGTCCGATACAAGGGCGAGGTCTTCCCGGGCGAGCAACCCACTATCCTCGATCGAGCGCTGTTCGGGAGGGTTCAGACCAAACTTGATCAACAGAGGACCAATCACGCCAAAGCCAGGCAACGATCTCAATCGCTCTTAATGGGTCGCATTTTTGACGAGCGCGGCAACCGTATGACGCCTTCCTACGCCGTCAAGAATGGCGTGCGCTACCGTTATTACATCTCCGCACCGCTCATTCAGGGGCAGCCGAACAAGGCCGCAAGGCTCAAGCGGATTCCCGCTGCGGAGATCGAGACACTCATCATCAGTGCCGTGCGCAAACATCTTGCAGGATCGCCGCACACCAGCGAAGAAACGCCAAACCCCGACTCGCTCAACGATGCGGAACTGATCTCTCATATTGGTCGTGTTGAAGTAAAGCAGGATCATCTCACCGTACAGTTTACACGGACCAACCTCAGTGAAAACATTACCTGGACAAAGAAGGCAGCGAAACGGGCGCGGGAGATCATTCTCCCGACCTCGACACCCTCTCATCCGGACCCCCGTCCAATCCGAGCCGAAACCCGTGTCAAGCTTGTCACCGCGATCGCGAAGGGGCGACACTGGATCGATGAGTTGATCGCGGGAACGGTGACGAATGTTGAGCAAATTGCAGCGCGCGAGAAATGTAGTATCAGGCAGGTCAATCGAACGATAACTCTGGCCTTTATCGCGCCGACACTCGTGCAGGCCGCGGTTGATGGACGGCTACCCCGTGGCATTGGAGTAGCGACCCTGCGCGATTTCCCCGCTGAATGGACCCGCCAATATGAGAGACTTGGCCTGTCGTCATAAAATTTCCGGTTTCAGAACGGTCCGCGCCGGGACCAGAATTTTTCCGGCCGGAGACTAAGCCTCGAATTCGGCCAGCCCTGCCTGGCAGAGACCGGATATCAAAAATCCCATGTTAGATATGGCCCGCCAGCGCGGGCTTTTCCGGCAAAGTCTCTGTGATCAGAGATTCGGTGAACTGCGTGGTGGGCCCGGGAGGACTCGAACCTCCAACCAGACCGTTATGAGCGGTCGGCTCTAACCAGTTGAGCTACGGGCCCTGTACAATCCTTCTATCAATGCGCACGGGCGATGCGCAACGCCCTATCCAGTCCTACAGATGATTGGGTTAGCCTGCACACTTCATTTTGCCGGAGTGCATTGCCATGCACGTTTTCAGCCTCGATCGCGAGCAGCAATGGGATCCAAAACATCATGTCGAGAAGATTCTCGGCAAAGTGTCCGAAGGTGATTTTACAGTGGCGTGCTGGGAGCCCGGCCAGATCAGCCCCTATCACTGCCACCCGCTTGCGACTGAAATCTATTTCTGCTTTTCCGGCGGGGGCACCATGCGAACGCCGACCGAAACAGTCGGTGTGACTCCCGGCGCCTTCGTCGTCCACCCTCCCGGCGAAGTGCACGAATACGAAAATGGACCGGCACGCACGTTGCTGTTCCGCGTACGTTACGGCAGCGATATGCGGGCACACCATTGCGATTGGCGCGGCAACAAGGAGTGGAAGCAGTCGCAGGCCGATGCCGACTATTACCGGCACCACCCAATTCGCAGTGCCTGATCACATCTTCAAGAGGCGCCTTGCGTTGCCGCTCAGGATCTTGACCTTGTCCGAATCTGAGATCGACACGCTTTCCATCCACTTGACCGCCGGCGGGTTCATCACGAACGGCCAATCGACCGCGAACAGGATGTGGTCTACGCCCATCTCAAGCATGCAGCAGATCAACGCGGGGTCGGAAAAGAAACCACTCGTGGTGACGTAGAAGTTCTTGCAGAAGATATCGCGGAAGATCATCGACTTCTGCCCCGGCCGCTTGAGCGAGGTATCGATGCGCCAGACCAGGAACGGCAAAGTCTCGCCGAAATGACCGAGAATGACCTTTAGATTAGGGTGCGCGTCGAACACGCCCGAGAGCACCAGCCGGATTGCCTGAGTTGCCGTTTCCACCGTGTAGCCCCAGGCCGGCCGCACCACCAAAGGGAAGTCCTTGGCATAGTCCTGATAGTAAATTTCCGTCACCTTTGGATGCGGCAGCGAAGGATGGAAATAAACCGGCACGTCGAGCTTTTCGGCGCGCTCATAGATCGGCCAGAATTTCTTAAGGTCGAGGAACTCACCATTCGACATCCCGTGCAGCATCGCACCCTTGAAGCCGAGCTTGGTGACCGCACGCTCAAGCTCGTCGGCGGCCGCTTTCGGGTCCGCAGTCGGAAGGGCCGCAAAAGCTGCAAAACGTTTAGGATTGGCCGCGCACACTTTTGCGAGGCGGTCGTTAACCTGCCGGGTCAGATCGGCGGCAATAACTGCGCCCAGCTTCTGCGTGGACGGCGCGCCATGCGAGAGAACCTGGATGTCGATCCCGGCTTCGTCCATCTCCTTGATGCGCAGACTGCCCAGATCATAAAGCCGCTCGTCCGTCTCATTACCGCGGCCGGCTTCGGGACCGATAAAATGTTTGGCCAATTCCGGGTCCCAGTAATGCTCCTCGATGGCGATGATTGGGCAATTCGGCTTTTTCATCATGACGCTACCCCGCAACACAAATGGAGCCGCTTCGTAGCAACCGTCAGGGGGGCTGTCACGACCCTTCCATGACCGTCCCATCAAAGCGCCCGTGATAAAAAAGGCGCACACCTTCGGTTGCCGAATGAGCTGTTTGCAAGCCGGGCTTTGGGATTAAGACCGACTCAGTTATGCACAGGTGTCATGTTGCCGATTCTCCGGATTCTTCCCGTGGGCGGCGTACTTCTCGCCATTTTTATTCTGGTCCTGGCGCTGAGCCCGCCGGACGGATCTCGCGCACCCTTGAATTCGGCGATTGTGCCGGCGCGTGGCGCGCTGCTCGACCGCGACCGCCACCCTGAAGTGCGGCAACTCCTGATTTATTCCGCGCTCAAGCGGGCCGATGAACTTAATCGTCTGCGCGACCTGCCCGACTCGCCGATGCCCGCGAACAAGGCCCCGCCCAGGATCGCGGGCCTGCCCAGCGACCGGAGCGAGTCCGACCCGGACGATACCGGATCGGTCAAGGCTACGCCGGGCGTCGGCATACCGGTCGAAAAAGGCGAACCGTCATCGGCCGGACCACCTGTGACCACGCCAGACGCTGCCAATCCGGAGGCCAAAGCGCAGCGGGAAGCCCGCCGCCGGGTCCACCGGGTCCACACCGCCAAGGCGACGACAAAAACCGGACAGCAGTTTAATTTCTTCGAAATACTGTTCGGCGGTCAGCAGTACCAAAGACCGGCCTACAGTCCTCCGCGGTATCCGCAGCCCGCCTACGGCACTCAGCAGCCCGGGCGGTACCCGCAGCCTCCGTATAACTACAGCACTCAGCAATATCAGCAGCAGCCATACGCATCCGACGAGTCACTTCAGCAGTCGGCATTTTCCCAGGTGCCGCGCACTAATCCTTATTAGCGCGGTCCGGGATTTTTCAAACACGACAGGAGAACGCCCGCTCGCAATGCCGCGAGCGGCGATCCATGCGGTTACGCATCAATCAATGGTAGTCGAGACGACCACTATACAGACTGGATGACGATGCCGCGCCTTCGCTTAACGCGTATGCGCGACCCAGCTTCTGATTGCTGCTTGGCGCCACGTAAGCGAATGAATCAAGAGCCTGACTGTTGGGCGTCACAACCATGCCCTTGTTCTTGGCGGCGTAGTAATAGCCGGCAGCATAATAATGTACCGCCTGACTGGAATTGCCGTTGGCAACACGGTAGGCGCCGGCAAGATATTTTACCGCATAGGTCATATTCGTATCGGCATCGAGCAGACCAGCGGCATCGCCGGTGTATCCCATGGAACGGGCGGTCGCGAGCTTGATTTGCATCAGCCCGTAATTGCCCGCGCTGACGACGCGCGGATTTCCACCACTCTCACGCTTGATCACACGGCGCACCAGATCCTCAGGCACATTGTTCGCCGCGGCATGGCGGGCGATCAATGCATCGAGATTGCCGTTGGCATCGAGACTCGCGTAACGCATTTGCGCGAGCGCCGGGGTGGCGGCGAGCGCAACCAGCATCGTTGTGAATGCGAGTTTGCGAATCATAGCGGCTCCAGAGTTGTGGGGGGAGTGCGGCTTTTCATGTGAAACTCAGGCAACTTTGTGACGCAACGGGGTTAATCCCCTACGGTTCCATCACGAATTGGTGCGATTCGCCGCTAGAATCCATATGCCGTGCCGCAATAATCCCAATCATTCTCATGAAAGCGCATGTTGGTCAGCTCGGCTTCGCGTCGGTTGTGGAGCAAAATTGATTGGCGGAGGCCCCCGCCGGCCCCTGTCGCGGCATGTGAAATGTGTGTGTAGGCTCCCGGCGCAATCTCGGGGAGAGCACGATGAACACGCCACAGAACATGCTGGAGGACCGTCTGCGCGCGGTCGAGGATACGCTCGCGATCTACCAGCTTATCGCAAGTCATCCACCCGCGGCCGATACCGGTACCGACCGCTACTACCGGGATGCATTCGCTATCGATGGCGAGATCGATCTCGGCGGCGGCAAAGGCGCGGCCGGCAATGAGGCGATCGCGGCAATCGTGAAGACGCAGGAACATCAGGCCGCCATTGCCGGCGGCCTTTGCCATTTCGCCAGCCTTCCGCGCGTCGAGCTCAATGGCGACACCGCCGTCGCAACGTCGTATTTGCAGATCATCACGCCCGACCGGCAGGCGGCGCCGCGCGAAGTGTCCGGCCACGGCACGACAACAGGTTTTCGCATTCACCGCGCAGGCGCCAACCGCTGGGAGCTCAAACGCGGCAAGGACGGCTGGAAGGTGACGCGGCGCACGCTGCGTCCGCTTGACGGCAGCGACGATGCGCGGGCCTTGCTGCGCAAGGCCATTGCGCCTTAGGTTTTACCGAACGGAAAACAGGGAGTGCGTAATATGCCGAAGGCTTACTGGGTCGTGACTTATCGTTCGGTGAAGAGTCCTGAAGCTTGGAAGGCCTATGCCAAGCTCGCCGTGCCCGCGATTGAGGGTGCGGGTGGCCGCTTTCTCGCCCGCAGCAATCCGGCAAAAATCTATGAGGCCGGAATGAACGAACGCGTGGTGTTGGTCGAATTCGACAGCCTCGATAAGGCTGTCGCTTGCCACGACACTCCCGCCTACAAGGAAGCGCTCAAGGCGCTTGGCACCGGCAATGTCGAGCGCGATATGCGCGTGGTCGAAGGGGCCGCCTGAGATTCCTTACCACTCGGCGAAAGGATAGCGCTTGTGCGCGGCCGCGGCCTGGCGCTGCGCGTCGGCGATCACCTCGAAAAACGCGGTGAGGAACGCAATGAGGCGTCTGAAACCGACAACCGACAGCGGGATGGACGCAAAGAGAGGTAGAGCAGTCATTGAATCAGTTCTCCTTTGACATCCCTAGAAGCGCGGCGGCGTCGACAGGAAAAGGCGCTCGATCTCGCGCTCGGCTTCATCGGTAAATTTGCTGTTGTTGAGATAGCGCGCAATCTCGCGATCAGCCTGGCGCTGACGCGACAACATCAATGCATCGAAGAATCGCCGGAAAATTCCGGGACGAGTCGGTGCGGATGTGTCGGCAATAAAGTCCCGTTGTGCGGCGGTGTATGGGGCGTAAGCCATGGATCATCTCCCTTGTTGGGCTCGACGACTCCAAGGCGTTTCCCGTTTCTTATTGTTGTTGCACGCAACATAAGTGCAATCCGCCACCACCGCCACACTTGGCGGAACATACGTTCCATGCGCGTGACTCATGCGCGGTGTCGCGTGCATGTCGCATTTGCGTGCATTTGATTCCAAATGCGGCGCGCGTTGCCTATGACGACAGCAACACGGCGTTCTCGCCACATCTCTGCCGCAAAATCGCAAGCATTCGTTAAGGAATGAACAGCCGCGGATGTCTTCCCGCACGCGCGCCGCGCAGCTTTGTGACAACCCGATTGGCCATTGATCGTCCAGGCGCCAGACGAATCAAATCGAATCGAACGGCCTCAAGACGTACTAAAGTAGGCCGTCATTGCCGGCCTCACTTAACGTTCGGGCTGGAGGCAATGTTTGTCACGAACGCCGCGAGGGAGAATTGCCATGGTCGCCGTTCGAGAACCAATACTCACACCGGTTGCGATTGCCGACCTGCGTCCGACCCAGATCACGGTGGGCATGCGAGAGGTCAAAGCCAAGCGCAAGCGATGGCGGGAAATAAATGACGAAAAAGGTTCGAAGTTTCTCGGCACTCATATGATCCCGGTCGTTCTCGGCCCCAAGAAACGCCATTACGTCATCGATCATCATCACCTGGCTCGCGCGCTCCACGAAGAGGGAGTGAATAAGGTGACAGTCACGGTGATTTCGAACCTCAGCATGCTCGAGAACGACACATTCTGGTTCGTGCTCGACAATCGCAACCTGATGCACCCCTTTGACGATGCCGGCCGCCGACGCCACCACAAGGATATTCCGAAATCGATCAGTGAATTGGTTGATGATCCATTCCGCTCGCTTGCCGGAGAACTCAGGCGGGCCGGCGGCTTCGCCAAGGATACGACGCCATTTAGCGAATTCTTATGGGCGGATTTTCTCCGCAACCGGATCAAGCGCAAGCTTGTCGAAAGCGATTTTGACCGCGCGCTGGAAACCGCGTTGAAGCTGGCCAAAAGTCAGGACGCGATATACCTGCCTGGATGGTGCGGCCCGGCCCCGGAGGACCCGACCTAGAAGCAAAGACTGGTCACGAACTTCCCGTTCTTGTCCTTGATCACGTAGGGACACTCCGCGCGTTTGAGCGCGGCCTTGGCGTCTTCATTGCCGAGCGCGGCGGCCTTCTCGTAGTACGCCTTGGCGGCGCTTGAATCCTGTGGGCCGCCCCGCCCGCTTTGCGAAAACGCGCCCATTCGTTCGAGTGCGCCAGGATGATTTTGCGCGGCCGCCTTTTCGAACAACGCCCGTGCTGCGGCATCGTCCTTCGGACCGCCGACGCCGTCGGCCGTCATCAATCCAAGCTGATATTCTGCTTCCGCCGAATCCGCTTCCACGGCCTTTGACAGCAAGGCACGCGCCTTGACGGGGTCCGACGGCGCTCCCCCGGATAGCGCCGCGAGGTTACTGACGCCGCGCGGGTTGCCAGCCTCGGCCGCACGCTCGAACAGTCTGCGCGCCTCGGCCGGATCCTTGGCCACGCCGGTGCCCGTTCCCAGCATCACTCCGAGTTCGACCATGGCCGACGTGCTGCCCTTGTCGGCTGCCTTGCGCCAGGCGCTCATCGCTTCCGGCATTTGCTTGTTGGCGGCATAGGCACGGCCGAGTTCGTAAAGCGCGCGGCGCGACGACGTTGAGGCAATTTTGCAGAACTTGATCGCTGTCGCGATATCCGATGGCGCGATTTCGGCAGTGCCTTTGACATCCGCCGGCTTATCCGGGTCGGCGGGATCGGCGGCGATCCGGTCGCAAAGCACGAGATCGGCAGATTGACCGAAAACCGGGGAATGAAACGAGGTGACGGCCAGCACCAGCAGAACGGTCCGGAAACTGCAGCCTACCGAGTCCGTGTCAGGCCGTTTCATGATGATCCCAGCACCCTGCTCACAAGGATTTTTCTCCGAGCCAATTTTAAAACCGCAGCGCCAGACCAGCAAGCGTTGCGATTGACCCGCAAGCCGCGCGAAGCAGCCCGCGCGCGGATCGGCTAACGTTGTCACAATGAACCCACCCGCCTCGACCAGCGATTTCTATGGACGCCTTGCGGTCTTCCGCGATTTCACCCAGGTGGCCGATGAAGCGTGCTTCCGGCCGCTTCCAGGCGACTGGGTGGTCGGCGTCGCCGACGTGAAACAGTCCACCAAGGCGATCCGCGAAAACCGCTACAAGGCGGTGAACATGGCTGGCGCAGCGGTGATTGCCTCGGTCGCCAACGCGCTCAAGGGCCGGGACTTCCCCTTCGTCTTCGGCGGCGATGGCGCAAGCTTCGCGGTGCCGTCGGAAGATGCCGCGCTGGCGCGGCAGGCGCTGGCCGAGACAGCCACCTGGGTCGCGGAAGACCTCGATCTCGCCTTGCGCGTCGGAATGGTTTCGGTGGCGGACATCCGCGTGCACGGGCGCGATGTTCGCGTTGCCCGCTACATGCCGTCGGACAACGTCAGCATTGCGATGTTCTCCGGCGGCGGCATGGCCTGGGCGGACGCGGCGATGAAGCGGGGCGAAATCGGGGTGCCTCAGGCTCCATCCGGATCGCATCCCGACCTGTCCGGCCTGTCTTGCCGTTATGAATTGATCCCGTCGCAACGCGGGCAGGTGTTGTCGCTCGTGGTCACACCGGGACCACGCGCCAGCCCCGACGATTTCCGCGCCGTGGTCGAGGCCGTCACCCGCATTGTTGAGAAAACGCCCGATGCCTCGCGTCCTCTTCCCGGACAAGGGCTGCGCCTCAAGTGGCCCCCGCAAGGCTATGACCTCGAGGCGCGCGCCTCCCGCCGCGCCGGTGAATCGGTCCGCGCCCGCAAGGCCAAGGTCCTGGCGATGACGCTGCTTTATTTTCTCATCATGCGCAGCGGTTTACGCATCGGCCGCTTCATCCCGGCGAAGTACACGCAGGAGCTGATCGAAAATTCCGACTTCCGCAAGTTCGACGATTCGCTGCGCATGGTCCTCGATTGCACGCCCGAACTGGCGGCCGAGATCGAGGACTACTTAAAAGAGGCGTCGGCCAGGGGCCTGGTTCGTTACGGCGTGCATCGGCAGGATGCGGCGATGATGACTTGCTTCACGCCGTCGCCGGTCAATCCTAACCACGTGCATTTTATTGACGGCGCGCAGGGCGGATACGCGCTTGCGGCTGCCGCGCTCAAGGAAGGTTAGCCGGTGACCCGGGCGCGCGCGGCGTTTTCCACCAGGGTTTTTCCCAGCGACCAGATCGCGCCGGGAACCCGGTGCGCATCTGAAATGACTGCCTCGAAGGACTGTTCGATCCAATCGCAGTCTTTATCCACAATGATAAGCGGCGGCAGGAGCTTGATCGTATGATTGCCGTGTCCCGCGACCTGAGACAGGATTTTGTGCTCCTTGAGCAGCGGAATGACGATCAGCTGGCAAAAGAGTCCGCTGTTCGCGGTTTCGAGCAGATTCCAGGATGCCTTGAGAGCCAGCGAGCGCGGTGTGCCGAATTCGATACCGATCATCAGGCCTTTTCCGCGAACCTCTTTGACGAGTTCGTGACGTTTGATCATTGCCTCGAACGTCGCGCACAAACGCGCTCCGGTTCGTTCCGCGTTCTGTATCAGCCCTTCGGATTCGATCACCTCAAGCGTGGCAAGCCCGGCCGCCATGGCCAGATCGTTCTTCGCGAAGGTCGACCCGTGCACGACGGCGCGGTCCATGCGATCGAAAACCTTGTCGAAAATCCATTTGCGGGTCAGCACTGCGCCCACTGGAACCTGTCCGCCGGATAACGATTTGGCCAGCAGAACGATGTCGGGCTCGATGCCCCAATGTTCGCAAGCAAGGAAGCGGCCTGTTCGCCCCAGTCCGGTTTGCACCTCATCGGCGATAAACAATGTGCCGTGCTTGCGGCAGAGCTCAAGCGCCGACCGCAGATAGTCGTCGGAAGGAACGGTGACGCCTTTTCCCTGGATGGGCTCGACGATGAAGGCTGCGATCCTGTTCGAAGCCAGCGCTCGTTCGAGCGCGGCGATGTCATTGAACGGTACTTCGAAGCATTCGGGCAAAAGCGGGCCGAAGCCGGCGCGGAAAGTCTCGTCGCCGTTTACCGATAGCGAACCATAGGTCAGGCCATGAAACGCATGGTTACAGTACACAATCCCGCCGCGGCCGGTCGCGCCGCGGGCAAATTTCAGGGAAGCCTCGACCGCTTCGGTCCCTGAATTGGTAAAAAATGCTTTCTCCAAGTACGGCACGTAGCGCAGCAGTCGCTCCGCCAGAACTCCGGCAAGCGCGGACACGTCCATCTGAACGAGATTTGGAAAGTCGCTGTCGAGAACTTTTTTCAGGACATCGCGCACCACCGGGTGGTTGCGGCCGAGCGCGAATACACCCCACCCGCTGAGCAGATCGAGATACTGATTGCCTTCCCGATCGTAGAGATACTGGCCTTTGCCTCGCTGGTATGCGCGATCGAATCCGATCGTCTTCAACACGCGAACCATCTGTTCGTTGAGATGGCGGGTGTGGAGCGTGTAACGCTCGGCCTCTGCTTCAGCGAAGAGGTCCTCGATTTCGATACTCATAACCCCGGCTCCGCAGGCGATGGTATCTCCTGGACGCAGGTGTGTCATGCCGACCGGAAAATTTTGACCATTTGGGTTCTAAGCGTAGAATCTTCCCGAGGAAGTTCGTGATTCGGCCCAATAGTGTGCGTTTTTCAGCGGGTTGTGGCGTTGACCATCGCGGCAGCCTCTGTGATAAATGCCGCTGGCGGAGCGGGGTGGGATGTCGGAAAAAGAGGGCGTCGTTGCCGTTACCTGTCTACAGCTTGAGGCCGGCATCGCGCGCGGTCCTGGGGTATCGGTCATCTGCAATCAGAGTTTTGGGCTGCGCGCGGCTCTTGGCGCAGCGATTACGCGTGGCGCGACAGGCATTATCAGTTTTGGCATTGCCGGTGGGCTGGCACCCGATCTCGTGGCAGGCGATTGGGTCGTGGCGTCTGGCGTCAAAAACGGCAAAAAACTGATCGCCACCGATCGCGCATGGGCGCGAAGGCTTCTCCATATCCTGCCGAATGCCGTGCATGCGCACGTTGTCGGAGCCGACACCGTTGTCTCAGGCCCGAAGGAAAAGTTCAGGCTGCATGACGAGACCGGCGCCGTGGCCGTTGACATGGAGTCGCACATCGCGGCCGAAATCGCTGCCGAACATCACATTCCTTTCGCGGCCTGCCGGGTCATCATTGATGCCGCCCATAGAACGCTGCCGCATGCGGCGACGCTGGGGTTGCGGCCCGATGGCACGCCGGATCTAGGCGCGATCCTCGGCTCGGTGCGAATGTTCCCAGGCCAGATTCCGGATCTCGTTCGTACGGCCTTCGATCTCCAGATCGCGAAACACGCGCTCCGGTCGGGACGCCGGCAGCTCGGTGTCGGGCTGGGCTTTCCTTATTACAGCAGCTTCGAAACCGATCTGGACGTGGCGGAATCGTCGCCGAGCTTTATCGGATAGAGCGCATCGGCGATATGCCGCGCGCGGTTGCTGAGGGGCTGTCCGCTATCCGCCAGCCGACCCTGTCTGTCAGGCTTGCCTCACGGAACGAGATTTCCGGCTCATCGCATTGGCGGTCTGCCTTCGCACACGAGCGGAAGGACCATCGCTATTATGAGCTTCTCGAAGACACGCTGAAGGACGGCTTCAGATACGGCTACCTGGTCATCGAGAGTGATGATGGCATCCGCGCAATCCAGCCCTGTTTCCAGATCGATCAGGATCTCCTGGCGGGCCTCGGCGAACGCGTCAAAAAAATCGTCGCGGGCATGCGCCGTCTTTGGCCTCGTTTCATGTTCGCGCGGACGCTGATGGTGGGATGCGTCGCCGGCGAAGGTCATCTCGATGGCGATGCAGAATCCCAATTCGCGATTGCTGCGTCGCTCGCCCGGTCGCTCCCGCAATTAGCACGTCAATTGAACTGCGCGATGGTCGTTCTCAAGGAATTCCCCGCAAAATACCGTCCCCCGCTGCATTTCCTGCGTGATGCCGGATTTGCCATCGTGCCCAGCATGCCGATGACCACACTCGGCATCGACTACAGGGATTTCGACGACTACCTCTCCAGCATGCTCAGCCCACGCACGCGCGGAAAAGTCCGGCGCAAATTGCGCGCGGCCGAGCGGGCACAGCCGGCAATCACCATGAGTGTCGTGAAGGATGTGACCCCGGTCATCGACAACATCTACCCGCTCTACGAAAGGGTCTACGAACGTTCCCCGCTTCAATTCGAGAAGCTCACCAAAGAATTTTTGTGCGAAATCGGGCGCCGGATGCCGGACAAGGTCCGGTTCTTCATCTGGCGCCAGGACAGCCAGGTCATCGCGTTCGGCCTGTGCATGGTACAGGGTGATATGTTCTCGCACGATTATGTCGGCTTTGATTACACCGTCGCGTTCGAGCTCAATCTCTATTATCGCGTGTTTCACGATGTCATCGCGTGGGCCATCGCCAATGGCTACAAGCGCTTCTACAGCGGCAGCCTCAACTACGATCCGAAATGGCATTTGCGGCAATCGCTCTACCCGGTCGATCTTTACGTGCGGCACACCTCCGGCCCTATCAACGGTGTGTTGAGACGGCTGCTTCCGTTGATGGAGCCGACGCGGTCGGACCCGATCCTTCCGAATTTCCACAACTACAGCGAGCTTTGGGAGTGAAAGCTTTCCGCGCGCATTGAGTCGTTTTCGATGCATCCGGAACAAGAACTCGCAACCGCCGTTATCCTCCTGGCGGCATCATGCCGTTACGGGGAGAATGGAAATGGTAGCGAGTGCGGCATCCGGTGAAGCGGAGAGCCGACGGAGCGTTGTGCGCGCCAAAGCCAAGGATAAAGGAGTGGTAGACCTCGCTGGCGACGCCTTCAAAGAGGTCGCGATTCTGCTGCAAACCGAACTGCAGCTGCTGCGCGCGGAAATTTCCGAAAAGCTGACGTTTACGGCCTTGTCAGCCGCGCTGATCGGCGCCGGTGCGCTGCTTCTGATGGCCACGATCGTCCTGCTGCTGCAGGCGGCAATCGCTGGCCTGATCGCCTACGGCTTTTCCGTGCCGATTGCGATTCTCATCGTTGCCGTCGCCACCCTTCTGGTCGGGACGGGCCTCATCTGGTTCGGCGTCAACCGCTTGAGCCTGGACCGTCTCGCGCCGTCAAAAACCCTCGACCAACTGCAAAAAGATTCAACCATCGCAAACATGAGGTGAAACTATGGCATCGTCAGCACAACTGGAACGCAAGGCCGAACGGGCGCGCGAGCGTCTTTCGGACCGGATCGCCGATCTCCGCTATCACGTCTCTCCGTCGACCGTGGTGAGCGACCTGTTCGGCGTCAATCCCCGCACGTTGGGAGATGACATCCTGCCGCTACTGGCGAAACAGGCAAAACATAATCCGATCGCCTCCGCCCTTATCGCGGCGGGAGTCGGATGGCTGATCTTTTCCGAGGTGCGTGGCCCGCTCTCCAAGTTCGC
Organism: Pseudolabrys sp.; assembly: GCA_035626335.1. Taxonomy (GTDB): domain Bacteria; phylum Pseudomonadota; class Alphaproteobacteria; order Rhizobiales; family Xanthobacteraceae; genus Pseudolabrys. Next base: position 174,137 of record DASPNW010000031.1, on the reverse strand, counting down.
CTTTGGTCCGGCGACCTCGCCGCGGGCGAAGCGCGGGCGGACAAAAAGACGCGGTGCCCGCAACGGCAAGGCAGCGGCCGCCGGCCGGAGAAAATAGCGCCGGCGGTCGTGCCCGTCAGCGCCAACGGTGGTGGAGCGCGTGCAATTCGGCGCGCGCTCGTGTTGAAGCATCAATCGCGCGCTTCGCGCCGATAAGGACGATTGCCGAAGGCCGACAGGGCAATGATCGTTCCGATCAGCAGGAAAACCATGATGAGCTTGGAGTTTTCAGCAATGAAAGCCGTCATGAGTCACTCTTCCCAAGGCCAACTCTTTCAATTTTCGGGCAGAAAGTAACAGTTGGCCTGCCGGACGAATGTGAGCTGCCTCACAAACGCTTCTGGCTGATTCGGTCAGCCTGTGGGGGTGAAGCGTTCCTCCCTCCTCTTCACCCCCGCCGGGCTTCTGGCGGGGTTTTTTTATTCCGGATATGGGGCTGCGACGCTGCCGCGACGGGCTCGCGAGGCTCGGGCCGTCAAGGCTCCCTGAGCCGCTCCGCGAAAAGCACCATGGTCTTGCGATAGACCTCGGAGCGATTCCACTCGCGCATCACCTGGAAATTCTCCGTGCCCTCGCCGAACGGCGCGCCCGCGCGCCAGCCATTGGTCTTCAGCAGATTGGCGGTGGAGGCGAGCACATCCGGCACGCTGTGGCGGAGATCGACGTGGCCGTTGCCGTCATAGTCGACGCCGTACTTGATGTAAGACGACGGCAGGAACTGCGTCTGCCCGATTTCGCCGGCGTAGGCGCCGATGAGATCGCGCAACGGCAGGTCGCCGCGCTGAAGGATTTTGAGCGCGGCGATGAGTTCGGTCTGAAACAGTTCGGAGCGGCGGCAATCATGCGCCAGCGTCGCGAGCGTACGCACCACCGGCAACTTGCCCATGTCACCGGTGCCGTTGTCGGTTTCCAGCGTCCAGATCGCCATGATCAATTCTTTTGGCACGCCGAATTGCTGCTGGATGCGCGCCAGCAGTTGTGCGTGTTTCTGCATCAGGCCTTTTGCACGCTTGATGCGGGCCGGAATGACGCGGGTGGATGCGTATTCCTCGAAGCTCTTGCTGTGGAACATGCCGCGTTGGCGGCGGTCGAACGAGAGCACGGCCTGGTCCTGCGTCACCCCAGCAAACGCGCTGGATATGACATCGCGCGAAATGCCCGCGGCGGCGGCCTCGCGTCCCATGGCGGACAGGAAGGTGTTGAAATCGCCGCCACATTGGGCGGCATGGGCCGGCGCGGCGAGGGCTAACGCGACAACCAGGGCTGCGAACGAACGTCCGAACATAGGCACACCCCACCACGTCCGCTCATTCCCGCGCAAGCGGGAATCCGGCTTTCACAAGCTGCTGCGCAGGCTAGGATTGGGCATCAAGACAGGGAGATACAAATGCCCAAAGGCTACTGGATCACCACCTATCGCGAGATCAAGGACCCCGCCAAGCTTGCCGCCTACGCCAAGCTTGCCCCCGTTGCGCTGGCGCCCTTTGGCGTGCGCTATCTCTGCCGCGGCACCCCCGACGCGACCTACGAGGCCGGGCTGAAAGAGCGGCTGGTCGTCTCGGAATTTCCCAGTCTCGAAAAGGCGATCGCCGGACACGACAGTCCCGGCTATCAGGAAGCGCTGCGGGCGCTCGGCGATGGCGCCGTTCGCGACATCCGGATCATCAGCGGGCTGGAGTAAGGCCCAGCCCTGACGCTGCGCCGCTCCACGTTATCCCGCGAGCTTGTCGAACTCTTCAATCGTGACCGCCGGCGCCGTGGTGAAAGCGATTCCAGTCGCTTTCGCAAGCGCCGTGGATGCCGCCATCGCGCGCGTATTATCCGGCAGGTCGGCAACCATCACGAGATCGACGCCGCCAAGCGTCGCGTAGGCGGCCTTGAGCTCACCGCCATGCTTCTTGATCAGCGCTTTCGCTTCATCCGATCGTCTGGCGCTGATGCCTTTGAGAGCCTCGACCGAATATTTCCCGAACAACAGGTAAGTGGCCATGACGACATCTCCGTTTTTTCAGGAGGAACGTGGCCATGAAATTATACACCCCATCACGCAGACGTGTAACGTCGTGTGAAGCTATTGTCCGGTTTCGTTCGTATATGAATGCAAAATCACTCTCGGGGAACTTGCGCCATGAAACGCCCTGCTCTTCTTATCGCCGCCGCCCTTGCGTTTGCGCCCTTCGCGGCAAACGCCGAACCCGCCGTCATAATCCCGCCGCCCGCGGCGGAGCAGCCTTTGCAGGACACCGGTCTCGAAACCGCGGTGCTTGCGGGCGGATGCTTCTGGGGCATCCAGGCCGTCTACCAGCACGTTAAGGGCGTCACCAATGCGGTGTCCGGCTATGCCGGCGGCGCCCAGAAAGACGCGCTCTACGAGACCGTGGGCTCAGGCCGCACCGGCCACGCCGAAAGCGTGAAGGTGACGTTCAACCCGCGCGAAGTTTCCTACGGCAAGATCCTGCAGATCTATTTCTCGGTCGCGCACGACCCGACACAGCTCAACCGTCAAGGCCCGGATTCCGGCCCGCAATATCGCTCGGAGATTTTCCCGCAGAGCGACACGCAGCAGAAGGTCGCGAAGGACTACATCGCGCAGCTCGACGCGGCCCACGTTTTCAAACGTCCGATCGTGACGAAAACCGACTCGATGAAGACGCCGTTTTTCACGGCAGAGGCCTATCACCAGGACTACGCGATCCAGCATCCCTATCAGCCCTACATCGTGTTCAACGATGCGCCTAAGGTCGAAAACTTGAAGAAGCTGTTCCCGGACGCCTGGCGCGACACACCGGTGACTGTGGCGGAGGCGAGTAAGGGGAATTGATGCGCTTCAAGCGGCGGGAAGCAGATAAATGAAACGGCGGGCTTGAGGCCCGCCGTTTTTATTTAGGTCATTGCGTAAGGTTCAATTGTCCAAAAAGCTCCTGAGCTTCCGGCTCCGGCTCGGATGCTTCAACTTCCTGAGCGCCTTTGCCTCGATCTGGCGGATACGTTCGCGGGTGACCGAGAACTGCTGGCCGACTTCCTCCAGCGTGTGGTCGGTGTTCATGCCGATGCCAAAGCGCATGCGCAGCACGCGCTCCTCGCGCGGGGTGAGCGAGGCAAGCACGCGGGTCGTGGTCTCGCGCAGGTTCGACTGGATCGCCGCGTCGATCGGCAGGATCGCGTTCTTGTCCTCGATGAAATCGCCGAGATGCGAATCCTCCTCGTCGCCGATGGGCGTCTCGAGCGAAAGCGGTTCCTTGGCGATCTTGAGGACCTTGCGCACCTTCTCCAGCGGCATTCCCAGTTTCTCGGCCAGCTCTTCCGGCGTCGGCTCGCGCCCGATCTCGTTCAGCATCTGTCTTGAAGTGCGCACGATCTTGTTGATCGTCTCGATCATGTGCACGGGGATACGGATGGTGCGCGCCTGGTCGGCGATCGAACGGGTGATCGCCTGCCGGATCCACCATGTCGCGTAGGTCGAGAACTTGTAACCGCGGCGGTATTCGAACTTGTCGACCGCTTTCATCAGGCCGATGTTGCCTTCCTGGATCAGGTCGAGGAATTGCAGGCCGCGGTTGGTGTATTTCTTGGCGATGGAAATGACGAGGCGCAGGTTCGCCTCCACCATTTCCTTCTTGGCCTGGCGCGCTTCGCGCTCGCCCTTTTGCACCATGTGCACGATCTTGCGGAATTCAGAGATCTCCACGCCGGTCTGCGCGGCAAGGTCGTGCACCAGCGAGCGGATCTCCTTGATGCGATCCTTTTCCTTGGCGACGAGGTTCTTCCAGCCCTTGGCCGAAAGCTTCGAGACACGGTTGAGCCAGCGCGGGTCGAGCTCGCCGCCCATGTATTGCTTGAGAAAATCCTCGCGGATGACGCCGTAGCTTTCGGCGAGCCGCATCAGGCGGCCCTCGTTGGAAACGAGGCGCTTGTTGATGTCGTAGAGCTGTTCGACAAGTGAATCGATGCGCGCCTGGTTGAGGCGCAGCGATTTCACCTCGGAGATGATCTCTTCCTTCAGTTTCTTGTACTTGCGCTCCTGCGCAGGCGACAGCGAGGAGTTCTTCAGGCGGAATTCGATATCCTGCTCCTGCAGGCGGCGCAGGCGCTTGAACGAATCGGCGATGGTGTCGAAAGTCTCGACTACCTTCGGCTTGAGCTCGGCCTCGATGGCGGCGAGCGAAAGCGAATTTTCCATATCGTCTTCGTCGTAGTCGCTCTCGGCCGCGGCTTCGCCCGGATCCTTCTCCTCGCCGCCCTCGCCGTCGCCGCTGGGCGGCGCCTTGAATGGCGTGGCACCAGGCGGCGCTGCCGGCGGCGCCGGTGTCTGCACGACCTGAAGATGCGGCGCGCCGGGAACGGGCGTGCCAACCGCGGGAATGATCGGCTTGCCGTCCGGGCCAATCACCGGCGGCTGCATTTGCTTGGCGTCCGGGCCGGCGTAGGTCGCTTCGAGATCGATGATATCGCGAAGAAAGACTTTTCCCTCGTTGAGCTCGTCGCGCCAGATGATGATGGCCTGGAAGGTCAGCGGGCTTTCGCACAGGCCGGCGATCATCGCTTCGCGGCCGGCCTCGATGCGCTTGGCAATCGCGATTTCGCCCTCGCGCGAGAGCAGCTCGACCGAACCCATTTCGCGCAGATACATGCGCACGGGATCGTCGGTGCGCTCGGACGGCTCTTTCTTCTCGGTTGTCGCCAGCGACTTGGTCTTTGCCTCGACAACTTCCGTGCCGGTATCATCATCGTCGTCGTCGGCTTCCTCGGACGCTTTTTCATCGGCGTCGGCTTCTTCGGTCTCGACGACGTTGATGCCCATTTCATTGAGCATCGCGTAGATGTCCTCGATCTGGTCGGAGGACACTTCGCCCGAGGGCATCACTTCGTTGATCTGGTCGATGGTGACATAGCCGCGCTTCTTGGCGGCCTTGATCATCTTCTTGACGCCGGCATCCGAGAGATCGAGAAGCGGCAGCGGCGTATCGGGCGCGCCTTCTTCCTTTTCCGGGGCTTCTTCTTTTTCTTTCGCCTGCGTCGCCTTGGACTTGCTCGCCATTCCGCCTCTCCTGGACCGTCCTGGCCGTCCCACGCCCGGTTCGCCGCGCCCTGTCGGCGCATGGCCAAAAAGGGCCGCGCCGGCGAGGCGCCGCCCCGAATCAGGTCGCTCAAGTGTCTTCGGAACCCGCTAAGCTCCGATTAACCTAATAAATACCGCGGGAATCGACCCTTATTCCCGCCGTCCCGGCCACTTCCCGATCGCCCTTCGCGGGGCGGCGGGTCCTGCTCATAAGCTACGAACGCCTCGACCGGAAGAGGCTCCAAAGCCCTCAATTAGGGCCTCGGTGCCTTCCACCCGGGACAGGCGGGCTTTGACGTCGCGCAACCGCAAATAATTGGCTTCGCTCGCGTCCTGGCCCAGGGCCTGCTCAGCGTCTTTGAGCTCCTTAGTTAGTGAATGCCATTGCCGATGCAAGGCAACAAGCTGCGTCCAGGTCACCAAAACATCGTCTGGGGCGGCCTCCGGCCGGGCCCCCCAGACCGAGGGGGTGGTGATCGATGACGCGATTCGCTCCATCACTTCGGTCAGATTGCGGGTGGCCAGCTCCGCCTTCAGCCCATCCGCGTCGGGCGCGGAGGCATGGGCGGCAACGTCGATCAGGGCGCCCTTGAGCCGCTCGGTGTCGCCGTGGCGGAACTCAAGCGAGGCCAGTTCTTCGAGATGATCGTGCAGCAGCCAGGGATAGTTGAGAGCGGCTTGCAGGATCAGCGCTTCACGGCGCGGGATCGCGCTGCGATGTCCCCGATGCACCGGGCTCGATGCCATTTGCTGGCTAGCGACCACATAGGGCATCGCCCGCCCCGGGGTTCGTGGTGCAACGGGCCGTTGCCAATCGGCATTGCGGCGGTCACGCCAGCTTCCGCCCGTGCGCGGCTCGCGCCAATCGCGGCCGCGCGCTTCGCGCTGTGGCGATTGGGCGGGCGCAAAGAAATTCGACAGCCGCGTCGTGAAATCCTGCCGGTAGTATTTGCGCACCGCGTCGTCGCCTATTGCCGCCGTCACCTCGTTGACACGCGCCTCCAGCGCCGCGCGCCGCTCCGGCGTATCGAACGAATGGCCTTCCGTCTCGCGCGCCCACAACATGTCGGCAAGCGGACGCGCCGCGCCGATGACATCACTCACGGCCTCGCGACCGCCCGCTCGCGCCAGATCGTCCGGGTCTTGTCCCTGCGGGAGCAGTGCGAACTTCAGGCTCTTGCCGGGTTTTAGCCGCGGCATCGCCAGATCGACTGCGCGATAGGCCGCGCGCAAGCCGGCGCTGTCCCCGTCGAAACAAAGCACGGGCTCGTCCGCCATTTTCCAGAGCAGTGCGAGTTGGTCTTCGGTCAGCGCCGTACCTAACGGAGCGACGGTCGCGGGAAAGCCCGACATCACCATCGCAATCACGTCGACATAGCCTTCGACAGCGACGAGGAGTGCGCCATCATGCGCGGCCTGGCGCGCGGCGGCGATGTTGTAGAGCGTGGCGCCCTTGTGAAAGAGCGGCGTCTCCGGCGAATTGAGATATTTCGCCTGCGCGTCCTTTTCGAGTGCCCGGCCGCCAAAGGCAATGACGCGGCCGCGCAGGTCGCTGATCGGGAACATCACGCGGTCGCGAAAGCGATCGAACGGCACCGGAATGTCGTCGCCGGAAATCAGCAACCCCGCCTCGACCATGTCCTCGACGGGAATTGCATGCGAGCCAAGGTGCTCTTTCAGGGCGAAACGCTCCGCCGGCGCATAGCCGAGCCGGAACTTGAGCTGCGTTGCCGGGTCGAGCCCACGGTCGGCGAGGTAGCCGCGCGCCCTGGCGCCGGCGCGCGAGGCCAACGTGTCCTGGAAAAACTTCGCGGCCAGTTCGACGACGTCATGCAGTGTCTTGCGCCGTGCATCGCGGGCTTCCTCCTCGCGCGAGACTTTCGGCAGTGGCACGCCGGCCATTTGCGCGAGGCGTTCCACGGCTTCCGGGAAGCTGACGCCTTCGCTTTCCATGACGAAATCGAAGATGCTGCCGTTCTTGCCGGACGAAAAATCGAACCAGGCCTGTTTCTGGTCGTTCACGAAGAACGACGGCGTCTTTTCTTTATTGAAGGGTGACAAACCCTTGAGTTCACGCCCCGACCGCACGAGCTTGATACGCTTGCCGACGACTTCCGAAACCGGAAGCCGGGCTTTCAGCTCATCAAGGAACTGGGGCGAGAAGCGCATGGGTTTTGGGCCGAATCGGCGGCTAACCGCTGATTCTTCCCCATATCGACTATTTACGGCGCGTCCAGGGGCAATTTTTCCCCGCTAGTCACAGGAGCTCCTGATATCAGTGAGGCCCGGAAAAGCCGGAATAGCCCCGGCTATCGCGTGTTTTAGCTGGTACAAAAAGTCCCGGCGGAAAGCCGCCCGTGGGGAGGAAACAATAGTGACAGTTCTTGCCACGCCTGTGGTCGCTTCACTGCTTAGCCTTGCTACCATGGATCTTTTCGCCGGCAGCGCCCAGGCGCAATCGCTCAAGCAGCAGGCGGTCGGCACCTGGACGCTCGTTTCGGTCAAGGTCGGCGATGGCGAGCCCTATGGACCGACCCCGCACGGTCTCATGTTCCTGGATGTCGGCGGTAGGTTCTCGGTCGCGATCGTGCGCGCCGGCATTCCGAAATTCGCGTCGAACAACCGCACGACCGGCACCGATGCGGAGAATGCCGCTGCGGTCCATGGCAGCCTGAATTATTTCGGCACCTACAGCGTCGACGAGACCGACAAGTCGATCACCGTGAAGATCGAAGCCAGTAACTATCCGAACTTCGAAGGCGTGAGCCAGAAACGCTCTCTCGCCGTCAATGGCGACGAAATGACGGTCACCAATGCCGCGCCGTCCGGCGGAGGCGGCGTGGCCACGCAGATCTGGAAGCGCGCCAGGTGAGTGTGAATACCTACGTTCTTATCCACGGCGCCTGGCATGGCGGTTGGTGCTGGCAGCGTGTCGCCGACCGGCTGAGGGCGCGCGGACACGCCGTGTTCACGCCGACGCTCACCGGCCTCGGCGAGCGGGCGCACCTCCTTCACCCCGACATCGATCTTTCGCTGCACGTCGCCGACGTCCTGGGCGCGATCGGATGCGAGCGGCTCAGCGACATCGTGCTGGTCGGGCATTCCTACGGGGGATGCGTTATCTCCGGCGTGGCCGAAGCGGTGCCGGATAAAATCCGTTCGATCGTCTTTCTCGACGCCTTCATTCCCAACAACGGTGAATCCTTGTTCGATGTCGTCCAGCCGACTGTGAAAGAGGTGATCCAGGGCGTGCTCGATCGCGGCGAAACGACAGTGCCCGTGCGCGATGCCGCGGCTTTCAAAGTCAACGAGAAGGACCGTGCCTGGGTTGATTCACTCGCCACGCCGCAGCCGGTCCGCACGATGACGGAGAAAATAAAACTCACCGGCGCGCGCGAGCGGATCGCCGGGAAAATCTATATCCGCGCGGCGGGCTACCCGAACGTATCTTTCGACAAGGCCTATACGCACGTGAAAGCCGATCGCGGCTGGCGCACCTACGAGGTGCCATGCGGCCACGACGTGATGATCGATGCGCCCGATCGTCTGACGGAAATCCTGCTCGAAGTGGCGTAAACGGCCACCCCTTATCGCGCTTTGGCCGCGATCAGCCCGTTGAGCTCCTGATATTCACGACATGTCGTTCCGCCACAAATCGCTTTAACGCGCTCAAGATCCCGACGCGCCTTTTCAATATCTCCCTGCGCAACAAAAAGCGCACCGGAATATCCCCAGGTGCTCAGGTGATTGGGATCGGCGGCAAGCGCTTTGCTGTACCAAGTTCGCGCCTCGCCTAGTTTGCCGAGCTTGGCATAAGCGAAGCCGATCGAGCTGGCGACATCCGGGTGATCGTCGTAGCCGAGCGCCTTCATGGCCGCGATACCGGCTTCGTATTTTCCCGAGAAGATGAGATCGCGCCCAGCCTGGAAACTGCTGGTGGGCTGCTGCGCCACCGGCGCAGGCGCAGCCGGCGGCGGCTGGACGGTCACGGGAGCCGGCTGCGCAGCGGCGGCCGGCGACGCGGGTTTCGCCGCGGGCGCCGCTTGTTCCTTTTCTTTTTCTTTGCGCTTCGGCGCTTCAACGTCCTTGCTCTTCGACGTCTCTGTCTTGCGCTCCTTGCGCGGGGATTTCTCCGGGTCGCCGTCGATGTAGTTGCGGTTACAAAAACCGCCGTTGCCAGCGATCGTGTCCATGCACTGCTGATAAGTGTAGAAGCCACAATTGGTGCTGCCATTGCGATAGGCGGCACACCAGGGCGGCCCGGCAGCCGCGGGAGGCGCGGCAAGCGCGAACGCAGTCGCAAGTGTCAGACCGCGAACAGCAAGAAATCGCATCGCATACTCCTGCGGTCGAAGCCTCAACGATTAGCCTGGGCTTCGGTTAAGGCCGCCACCGCTCGGTGGTTTTCCTCCGCCCGGCTTTCCGCCACCTGGACGGCCGCCACCCGGGAAGCCCGGGCCGATCTGAATCTGAATATTCGGCCCCGATTGGACGGGCGGATTATCCGATGGCTTCGACTTTTTTTTCCTCGTCGTTTCCTTCTTCGGTATGTGGCAGTCGTCGCCGACCCCACGCAGGCAGACGCATTTACCGTCGCGCAGCACCTTATCGAACGAGCAAGTCGTCTGCGACGTCGGACAATTACCGTCACTGTTCCGCGGCTGGCCATTGGCGCAGGCGCCGGCCACCGGCGGGCGACCGCACGTGCCGGCTTGATAGGACCTAGCGTCGCAGCACATTCCATTCACCAGGAATGTCGGGCTCGGACAGGATGTCGTCGTTGGCGTCGGGCAATTTCCGTCGCTGTTGGGCGCGCTGCCGTCGCCGCAAACGGCCGTCGTGGGAGGAGGCAGTGGCGGTGGCAGCGGCCGCACCAGCGATGGTGGCGGCGGGCATGTGGTCATGCATTCGTCGGCGCGGCAAAGAGGCTTTCTATTGTCGCCCTCGCCAACCAGCGGTCCCCCGCAATCGCACTGCCCGGCGTGGCAAAGAGGCTTTCTATTGTCGCCCTCGCCAACCAGCGGTCCCGAACAAGCCGGCATACGCGTCGGGGTACATGTGGCGGTGACCGGCGGAGTCGTTTGAGGCGGCGGCGCAATCTGCACAGTCTTGCAATCAACCTTTCTTTGCCTTCCCGCCAGATCGCTCAGATCCTGACCGGCCGGCGTGTTCGGATTGAAAGAAGGATTGGCGCCGAGATCAGAAGTCGCCGGCTGCCCCTGATTGAGCGCCGGTGTGTCGCCAACAGCGGCGCAGTTTCCAATGGTGCCGGTGTTTGCCGAGACCAGCGTCGCTGTCGCAACGACAACCTGAACACTTTCTCCCGCTGGTATGTCGCTGCCAGCTTGGCGCTTGCACGTCAGGGGAGCATTCGTCGGATCGCTGCACTGCCAGGCGGTGGAATTGATATCGGGCTGCCCGTTGCTGTCGAGTGGAGCAAAGTCGACGATTCGTGCGGGCGGCGTTGCAGTGTCGGTGAAAGTGGCCCCGCTTGCGGGCGTTGTGCCGTTATTTGTCACCGTGATTGTAAACTTGCACAAATAGACGGGACCGCCCAATGCGTTGACCAGCGATCCGGTCGTCAAGAGGTGACAGCTTTTCGGCGCATCCTTCCGGATTGTCAGGTCGGGCGGTGGCAGCGGCCGCCAATGGCACGTGCCATTGAGGAGATCCTGACGCGTGCAGCAAACTCCATCAATCAGAATTGTTTGCGGGGGACAGGTGGACTTTATGCACTTACCGTCCTCGCTGACCTGGGTGCCGTCCGGACACTTACAATAAGTGTTGCCACCGCACATTTTCGGTTGGTTACGGACAGGCTGACATTGGTCACTGTTCAGAACTGTCCCGGCGGGACACCCGCCATTGGCCCTTTGCAGCGCGCCTTCCAGCTGGTTGAGCGCACCAGAATTGGTTGCGCTGCTGTTTGCCACGTTCGCCCCATTGGGCCCAGCACCACCGCCCGATTGGCTCTTCACCGGCACCAGACCCGCCGGACACTTCGGCGCTTCACAACGTCCATTGGCATAGGTTTCTTCGGACTTGCAGTTCGCAGGCGGCGGCACACACTTTCCATTGATGCGGACATAGCTCGCCGGACAGCCTCGATAGGCGCAGCAGCCGTTGGAAAATTCCGTGCCCGATGGACAGGCCAGCGGGAACTGGCAAATCCCGTCGATATCGAACAATCCCGGCGGACACACCACCGGCACAAGCGGCAGTGCCGCCTGCCCGCATGTCCGCCAGATCACGACGTCACCGAGGTATCCCCGTGTCCCCTCGTCGTCGAAACGATCGTCGTAGTCGATATAGTAGGCTTCAAACGGCGGTTCGTTCAGCGGGCGCAGCAACCGGGTCGAATTGCCCTGCAGTCCATCGACAATGAGCGGGCCGCCGGCCTGCAAACGGCGAATGATTTCGGGATCGCGCGCATTGCGCAGCTGCTCGCCAGTGCTCCAGAGCGTACCGCCGCACACAGCACGGTTGATGTTCCCTGCCTGATCGTAACCGTAACCGATGGCGATGCCGCCATTGTCATTGCGGTAATTGGGCGGAAAGCCGATTGCATATTCCCTGGGGATCGGAAACCAGAGATCGCGGCTCGGCGGATCATCCGGCGTCTTTGGGCGGAAACGCAGCACGCGGTTTTCGCGCGCCGCGGCAAGTGTTTTGTAATCATAAGCTCCCGTCGGCGTACCACGCTCAGCGACAAGCATGTCGCCGTTATCGTCAAAAAGAATCTCGGAAACTTCCGACCCCGACAGGGCGCCGGGTGGCACGGCAACTTCGACGCGCGCGTCGGGACCGAACGAACCGTCAGGCAATAGCGAGACCGACCAGATGCGCAGGCCCGCGGCAACCGCGTAATAAAGCCGGCCACCGTTGACCGCCATGCCGAAAACGCGGCGCGCCGGTGGCGCGTAGGCCCAGGTCGTGGGATCGCCGCTGTCAAAATTCGGGCTTTCGATATTCAAACGCTTGCGGGGATCGAAGGCGATCGGCGGCAGGCCTGCCGCGCCCAGCGCTTGCGTGCCATGATCGAACCGTCCGCGCTCGGCACCATCGAGCGTGAAGCGATGAATCATTCCGGTGTCGCGATCTGCAACGAAGAGCTGGCGCGACGCACGATCAAACGCGAGACCGCCGAGTGCCGAACCGGAATTCGGTACGCCGCCGAGAACGACATTGGCAAAGAGAGTCACGGCCCCGGTCTGGCCATTGATTTTCCAGATCGATCCCGGTCCGCCATTCAACTGCACCGGACCAAACAAGCCCGGCATGAACGCTGCGTTGGGTGCGCCGCGGTGCGAGCGATCCGGAAACCCGTCGCCGTCGGCATCGGGCACGACGATCGGCAACCCATAGGCGGACGTCGCGGCGGCATAGATATTGGGCGGATCTGCATCGTCGAGCGCAAGCGCAAACACTTGTCCGATCTGACCAGCCGTTGCAGTGAACGGCCTGGGCGCGGCAACCAACTGGGCCCGCGGCGGCCCGCCCATACGAGCAAGACCGATGACCTGCAACGACGGACCATCGAGATTGATATAAGTCTTGTCGATGCGCCTGGGTTCAGGCGGTGAGGCGAGGACGATCGTCCCGGAAAAGCCCGCGACAGCAGCATCGCCCGCCGGCAAAACGGGATTTGCGCTCTGCGCGAAAGCGGCTGCAGAAAGCAGCAAAACACAAAGCGTCTGCGCGCATATAAGCGCGTAGCGTCGGACCACGGTCGCCCCCCGAAGGTCGTGCTCGCAGCTTGCAGCTGGGGGTACTCTAGGATGGTATGCGGGTGAGGAGCAAACCAATCCCGAGGCCCGTAATGTCGGTCTTTTCGATACGAAAGTCGCTCGTTATCGTGCCCTTCATCTGCGGCGAAACAGCATGCCCCTCCTGACCGCCAATCTGTTCCTCACCGCAACGCCGCTGTGGATTGCCGCAGTCATCCTCCTCGTCCCGACGACGATTTTTGCAATGTGCGGACCCGTTATCGTTCGCCGCTATGTCGCGCTCGATCGCTTGAAAGCCAACAACGAAGTGGCCGGCTTTAAATTTGCGGCCGTCGCCGTGATCTATGCGGTGCTGCTTGCTTTCGCGATTGTCGTCGTATGGGAACGGTTCAATCAGGCCGATAACGATGTCGCCGCCGAGGCGGCCGCGGCTGCGACTGTCTTTCGACTGACGCAGGGTCTGGACGCGCCGCACGCGGCTGCGATCCGCAAAACGACGACCGACTATTTGAATAACGCGGTCGCAAAGGACTGGCCGGCGATGGATCGCGGGACGTGGAGCGTCGACGTTACAGATTCGCTGAGCGCGATTTACACCGCGGTGCTTAAATTTCACACGTTCGATGCGTTTGAGGCCCTGATCGTGGCCGAAATTCTGCGCGACGTCGACCGCATCAGCGAAATGCGCCGCCAGAGACTGGTGGCCGCAAGCGGCATTGTGCCCGGTATCATCTGGGTAGTGCTGTTCACCGGCGCATTCGTCACCATAGGATTCACGTTCTTTTTCGGCACCTCCAATTTGCGCGCGCAGTCCGTGATGTCGGGTGCGCTTTCAATCCTGATCTTCCTGGGCCTTTTTACCATTATCGCCATCGACCACCCATTTGCCGGTGCGGTGAAGGTCGGCCCCCAGGCCTTGATCGCTGTGATCAATGATTTCGGCGAGAAGGCACCGCGTTAAAAGCCGACCGCTACTGCGGCTCCAGCCCCGAGAGCTTCACGATCTCCCTCGCAGCGTCGCGGTCGATTTTGATTTCATCGGCAAACTGCTCCGGCGTGTTGATCGCGGGCACCTGGCCGCGGCTGATGATGTATTTGTCGCGGAATTCGGTATCGCTGACTATGCGTGCGACCTCGCGCGCAATCTTGTCGACGATCGGTTTCGGCGTGGCGGGTGGCGCGAACAGACCGTACCAGGTCTGCGAGGGCGCGCCTTTGTAGCCAAGATCGGCCAGCGTCGGCACGTTCGGCAAAAGCGGCGTGCGGATGTTATTGACCAAGGCCAGCGCCGTCATCTTGCCGGCACTGATTTGCGAGATGACATTGCCAAGCCCGATCAGACCGATCGGCGTCGAGCCCCCGAGAATGGCATTGGTCGCCTCGCCGCCGCCTTTGAAGGGCACGCGCACCCAGTCGCCGCCTTTCTCCTGCCTGAGGCTGTCCATATAGACGACGCAGGGGATCGAGGCAGTGAGATATGACAGCGTGCCGGGCTTTCGTTTCGACACCGCGATCAGCTCGTCCACCGACTTCGCCCCGAGATCGGAATTGATCACCAGCACCTGGATCAGGTGAAACAGATTGATGACGGGCGTGAGCTTTTCAGGATCGAACGGCAGATTTTTAAAAAGGAACTGGTTGTAGATCATTGGATCGGCATTGATGATGCAGATCGTGTAGCCGTCCGGCTGCGCATCCTGGCAGGCCCGCGCGCCGATGTTGCCGGCGCCGCCGGGGCGGTTCTCGATGATGAGCGGCTGGCCGAGGCTCTTGTGCAGCTCCTCACCAAGCACGCGCATGAAGATATCGCTGATGCCGCCGGCACTCGAGGTGGTGAGCACATGGATCGGGCGGCTTGGATAGTCCTGGGCGAGAGCGGGTATGGCTAGAGCCGAAAAAAATGCCGCCGCCAAAATTGCGATACGAGTCATTGCTTACTCCGCGAGATCTTTTTTCCGTTCGTTGCGTTCATCGTCATGGCCGGCACAAGCCCGGCCATGACCTTTCAAGTCAACCTCGCCTTCACCATCCCGCTTGCCTTGGCCATATCCATCTGGCCGGCATATTTACCGCGCAAGACACCGATCACCTTCCCCATGTCTTTCATGCCGGCGGCACCGGTCTCCTTTACCGCTGCTTCGATCGCGGCCTTCATGTCGTCGTCAGACATTTGCTTGGGCAAATAAGCGGAGATAATGGCGATCTCCTCCTGCTCCTGCTTCACGAGGTCGGCGCGGCCGCCCTTCTGGTAAAGCTCCACCGATTCCTGACGCTGCTTGATCATTTTTTGCAAAAGACCGAGCACTTCGGCATCGCCGAGCGGCGGTTTGCTGGCGCCGCGCGCCTCGATATCTGCATTCTTGAGCGAGGAGTTGACCATACGCAGGGTAGAAACCGCCCGCTCATTTTTGGCCTTCATCGCCTCGGTCAAAGCCTTGTTAATGTCGTCGCGCAGCACGGGGGAGCCCCTTTCTCAGTACCTTTATATCTGCCTGGGGGCGGCCGTCGGCGGCCCCTTGCCTCGCACACTATAATACGCAACTAAGTGGCCATGACCCAGACGAAAGCCGCTCCAGCCGGGACTTCCGGCGAGGCTTGGGCTGAGCCCAAGCCGACAGCGCTTTTGGTACTGGCCGATGGAACCGTCCTCGAAGGCTTCGGGCTCGGCGCGACCGGACATGCGGTCGGCGAGGTCTGCTTCAACACTGCGATGACGGGCTACGAGGAAATCCTCACCGACCCCTCCTATGCCGGGCAGATCATTACTTTCACTTTCCCGCATATAGGAAATGTCGGCACCAACGAAGACGACATCGAGACCGTCAATATGGCCGCCACGCCGGGTGCGCGCGGTGTCATTCTGCACAGCGCGATCACCGCGCCGTCGAATTATCGGGCAACCCGCAATCTTGGCGACTGGCTCAAGGCCCGCGGCATCATCGGGCTGGCCGGTATCGATACACGTGCGCTCACCGCGCTGATCCGCGTCCACGGCATGCCGAACGCAGTGATCGCGCACTCACCCAACGGCAAGTTTGATCTCGCTGCGCTCAAGAAGGAGGCGAAGGAATGGCCCGGCCTCGTCGGCATGGATCTTGTTCCGATGGTGACGAGCGGTCAGCGCTTCACATGGGACGAGACGCCGTGGGCATGGGACAAGGGCTATGCGCGCCAGACCAATCCGCAATTTCACGTGGTCGCGGTCGATTACGGCATCAAGCGTAACATTCTGCGCCTTCTGGCCGGCTCCGGCTGCAAGGTGACGGTGGTTCCGGCCACGACATCGGCCGAAGACATCATGGCACTTAAGCCTGACGGAGTCTTTCTGTCGAACGGGCCCGGCGATCCGGCGGCCACCGGCGAGTATGCGGTTCCTGTCATCAAGAAGCTGATCGACTCAGGCACGCCGACATTCGGCATTTGCCTCGGCCACCAGATGCTTGGCATCGCGGTCGGTGGCAAAACGATGAAGATGCATCAGGGCCACCATGGCGCCAATCATCCGGTAAAGGATCTCACCACCGGCAAGGTCGAGATCACGTCGATGAACCACGGTTTCGCGGTGGACAAGGAAACCTTGCCAAAAAATGTCGAACAAACGCATCTGTCGTTATTCGACGGCTCAAATTGCGGCATCGCGCTGAAAGACAAACCGGTGTTTTCGGTGCAGTACCATCCCGAAGCATCACCCGGCCCGCGCGACAGTCACTATCTGTTTACGCGCTTCGTCGAGATGATGCGGCAGGCAAAGCGCAAGATTGCCTAACATTCCCATCTGATCGGGCACGCAACCGCGCGGGCCGAGGCTGGTTGTATCGGAATGACATCTCCAAAGCCTCTCACTGTCATGTTCAAGGACGACGGCAAGGTGCCGAACAATCCGGTACTGCCAGCACTCGTTTACAAAGGCGCCATCGACCCCGGCAGCAAACGCGACGCGGCCAGCGCCATCGAAAAACTTTTTTCCGTCAACGGCTGGGGCCATGGCCAATGGCGCGACGGTATCTATCCCTTCGTGCACTATCACGCGATGATTCATGAATCGCTGGGCATCGCGCGCGGCCACGCCAAAGTCCAGCTGGGTGGGCATACCGGTGAAATTTTCGAACTCGGGGCCGGCGATGTCGTCGTGTTGCCGGCAGGGACCGGGCATCAGAAGCTTTCCGGAAGTGACGATTTTCTTGTCGTCGGCGCCTATCCGCCGGATGGCACATATAACCTCTGCCGTGGCGACAATCCGGCGGAGCGCAGCAAAGCGCTGACGACGATCCCGAAGGTGCCGGTGCCGGAAAACGATCCCGTGCTGGGCAAGGATGGGCCCCTGCCGCGTCTCTGGCGCCGCTAGCGCATCGCCGCAACGCGCGATAGAAGCCACCCATGAGCGACTGGATCGACTTCTACGATTTCAAGCACTCAGTCATCTACGTGAATGCGCGCCATCGCGACGTGCATTACCGCACCATCGCCGAAGACATCCGCGCCTATGTGCCGTCGCAAAAGGCGCAAGTGCTCGACTATGGTTGTGGCGAGGCGACCTCGGCCGATTTGATCGCGGCGGCTTGCGCGAAACTGACCCTGGCGGAAGCTGCGCCCAATGTGCGCGCTTCGCTCACGATGCGCTACGCCAATCATCCGAAGATCGCGGTTGTCACTGCGGAGCGGGTGGCAGCGCTTCCCGAAGCTTCATTCGATCTCATCGTCATGCATTCGGTCGCACAATATCTGGGCACAACCGAACTCGACCGGCTGCTCACGATGTTCCGCACACTGCTCAAGCCGGGCGGGCTCTTCATTATCGGCGATATCGTGCCGCCGCGCCTTGGAGCGCCGGCGGCGGCACTTGCGTTACTGCGTTTCGGTGCGGCCAATGGTTTCTTCTGGGCGGCGGCATTTGGGCTGGTGCGCATCTCAGTCTCGGATTATCTACGGCTCAAAAAGACAGTCGGATTGTCGCACTACACGGAAGTCGCGATGCTCGAGAAGCTCAAGCGAGCGGGCTTCACGCCCCAACGCGCGCCGCGCAATATCGGCCATAATCAGGGCCGCATGACCTTCCTCGCACGCACGACGTAAGCTTTTCGTCCACCGCTTATGCGCTCATGACCCTTCCCTGCCCGCCGATTCTGGTCTAAGCACCACTCGCGCGGGGCCAGCCCCGCAGGGGCAAGGAGGACGCGCGACAAGCGCGCCCTTTTTTTGTGCCCGGAATTCTCAAGCGGATGCCCAAACGAACTGACATCAAATCGATCCTGATCATCGGCGCCGGGCCGATCGTGATCGGCCAGGCTTGCGAGTTCGACTATTCCGGCACGCAGGCCTGCAAGGCGCTGAAAGACGAGGGCTATCGCATCGTCCTGGTGAATTCCAATCCGGCGACGATCATGACCGACCCGGATCTCGCCGATGCCACATATATCGAGCCGATCACGCCGGAGATCGTCGCAAAGATCATCGAGCGCGAGCGGCCGGATGCTCTGCTGCCGACCATGGGCGGGCAGACCGCGCTGAATTGCGCACTGAGCCTGCGCAAGATGGGGGTGCTGGAAAAGTTCAACGTCAAGATGATCGGCGCTACCGCGGACGCCATCGACAAGGCGGAAGACCGCGAATTGTTTCGCGAAGCCATGAATCGGATCGGACTGCCGACGCCACGCTCGCATCAGATCAAGACGCTGCCTCAGGCGCTCGAAGCGCTCGAAGATATCGGGCTGCCCGCGATTATTCGTCCGTCCTTTACGCTGGGCGGTACCGGGGGCGGCATCGCCTACAACAAGGCCGAGTTCATCGAGATCGTCGAACGCGGCATCGACGCCTCGCCCACCAACGAAGTGCTGATCGAGGAGTCGGTTCTGGGCTGGAAAGAGTTCGAGATGGAGGTGGTGCGCGACAAGAAAGACAACTGCATCATCATCTGCTCCATCGAGAACGTCGATCCGATGGGCGTGCACACGGGCGACTCGATCACGATTGCGCCAGCGCTGACGCTGACGGACAAGGAATACCAGATCCTGCGCGATGCCTCGATCGCGGTGCTGCGTGAAATCGGCGTCGAGACCGGCGGATCGAACGTGCAGTTTGCCGTCAATCCGGCTGATGGCCGGCTCGTGGTCATCGAGATGAATCCGCGCGTGTCGCGCTCGTCCGCGCTGGCCTCCAAGGCCACCGGCTTTCCGATCGCCAAAGTCGCAGCCAAGCTCGCGGTCGGCTATACGCTCGACGAGATCGCCAATGATATCACCGGTGGCGCGACTCCGGCGTCGTTCGAGCCGACTATCGACTACGTCGTTACCAAAATCCCCCGTTTTGCCTTCGAGAAATTCCCGGGTGCATCGCCGGTGCTCACCACCTCGATGAAATCGGTGGGCGAAGCAATGGCAATCGGACGCACGTTTCAGGAAAGTTTGCAGAAAGCGCTGCGCTCGCTGGAAACGGGTTTGACCGGCCTCGACGAAATGACGATCGAAGGCTTCGACGCCGCCAAGGGTATAGACGACACCGACAACAAAGCCGCGATCCGCGCTGCGCTTGGTACTCCGACGCCGGATCGTCTGCTCAAGGTCGCGCAGGCCATGCGACTTGGCGCAACCGATGAGCTCATTCACAACGCGTGCCGCATCGATCCCTGGTTCCTTGCGGAGATCCGCGGATTGGTGGAGATGGAAGCCGAAATCAGGGCCAAGGGCTTGCCGACAACGACCGGCCCGTTCCGCCGTCTCAAGGCTATGGGTTTCTCCGACAAGCGCCTGGCGAAGTTGACCGATTCCGACGTGGACACCGTTACGGCCCGACGCCGCAAGCTCGGCGTGCGGCCGGTGTTCAAACGCATCGATACCTGCGCCGCCGAATTCGCTTCGCCCACGGCCTACATGTATTCGACCTACGCGACGCCATTCGCCGGAACCGTGGCAGATGAGGCGGTGCCCTCGGACAAGAAGAAAGTCATCATTCTCGGCGGCGGGCCAAACCGGATCGGCCAAGGCATCGAATTCGACTATTGCTGCTGCCACGCGGCCTTCGCGCTGAAGGAGGTCGGCTTCGAGACCATCATGATCAACTGCAATCCGGAAACTGTGTCGACCGACTATGATACCTCCGACCGGCTTTATTTCGAACCGCTCACGCCGGAAGATGTGCTGGAGATCATCGACACCGAGCGCTCGAGCGGCACGCTGCACGGCGTGATCGTGCAATTCGGTGGCCAGACGCCGCTCAAGCTCGCCGAGCCTCTGGAAAAAGCGAAAGTCCCGATCCTTGGTACCTCGCCCGACGCGATCGACCTTGCAGAGGATCGCGACCGCTTCAAGAAGCTGCTCGACAAGCTCAAACTGCGTCAGCCCCAGAACGGCATTGCCACGTCGCCGAACGCCGCGCGCGCGATCGCCGAAGAAATCGGCTACCCCGTCGTGATCCGCCCATCTTATGTGTTGGGCGGGCGCGCCATGGAAATCGTGCGCGATGGCGCGCAGCTTGATCGCTACGTGGCACGGCTTGCCGGCGATCTTGACCGTCCGAGCGAGTTGGCAGTCTCAAAGAAAAGCCCGCTCCTGATCGATCGCTATCTGTCCGATGCCACCGAAGTCGACGTCGATTGCCTTGCCGACGGCAAGGACACATTCATCGCGGGCATCATGGAGCATATCGAGGAAGCCGGCATCCACTCCGGCGATTCGGCCTGCGCGCTGCCGCCACACTCACTGAGTGAAAACACCATCGCCGAACTCGAGCGGCAGACCCGCGCGCTCGCGCTCGCGCTCGATGTCGGCGGCCTGATGAATGTGCAATACGCCATCAAGGACGGCGATATTTATGTGCTCGAGGTCAATCCGCGCGCATCGCGCACGGTGCCCTTCGTCGCAAAGGTCATCGGTCTCCCTGTCGCGAAGATCGCCGCCCGGATCATGGCTGGCGAAAAGCTCCAGACCTTCAATCTGACGGCGACCCGTCCCAGGCATCGCGCGGTGAAGGAGGCGGTCTTCCCCTTCGCGCGCTTCCCCGGCGTCGACACCGTGCTCGGTCCCGAGATGAAATCGACCGGCGAAGTCATGGGGATCGATGGCTCTTTCGAGATTGCCTTCGCCAAGAGCCAGATCGGCGGCGGAACCAACTTGCCGCGGAATGGAACCGTGTTCGTGTCGGTCAAAGATGCCGACAAAGCGCGCATTTTACCGGCTGTGCGGCTCCTGGCGTCGCTGGGCTTCAAGACAATCGCGACCTCGGGAACCCAGAGGTATCTGGCGGAACAAGGGGTAGAAGCGGCCAAGATCAACAAGGTGCTGGAAGGCCGGCCCCATATCGTGGATGCCATCAAAAATGGCGGTGTCCAGCTGGTTTTTAATACCACCGAGGGCGCCGCAGCATTAGCCGACAGCCGTTCCCTGCGCCATGCCGCCCTCTTGCATAAAGTG
The DNA here is from genome assembly GCA_035626335.1 of Pseudolabrys sp. Lineage (GTDB taxonomy): Bacteria > Pseudomonadota > Alphaproteobacteria > Rhizobiales > Xanthobacteraceae > Pseudolabrys. The sequence continues at coordinate 152,907 of DASPNW010000031.1, read as the reverse complement.
CCGTACTACACCACTCTTTCGGGGGCTGTCGCCGCGGCGCAAGGAATCAAGGCCTATCTCGAGGGCGACCTCGAGGTGCACGCGCTGCAAAGCTACTTCAGCGGACGGGGCTGAGGCCTTTGGGCCGACAAGGACCCGGGCGGCGGCACGAGTAAGGCCGGGAAATCGCGTGGTCGCGGCATCAGGTGAGGCTGGCCGCGACAGGACTTTTTTGACCGGCCCTCGCTCACATGACTCCGGTTTCGCGGGTGACCGTGGCCGGAGTCGTATTACGAGTCGATTTGACGGGATTACAAAGGTGAAAGGGGCTTGGCGGCGCTGAAAGTTGTTCACGTTGTTTCGGGCGTCCGCCAGGAGGAGATGAGACGATGGAAAAAATTCCAATGACCGCCGCCGGCTATGCCGCGCTCGAGGCCGAGCTCAAGCATTGTCAGCAGGTCGAACGCCCCCGCATCATTCAACAGATCACCGATGCGCGCACGCACGGCGATCTGTCGGAGAACGCCGAGTATCATGCCGCCAAAGAGTCCCAATCGCTTAATGAAGGCCGCATCGCTGAGCTTGAGGACAAGCTCGCGCGCGCCGATGTCATCGATGTTTCCAAGCTGTCGGGTGAGTCGATCAAATTCGGTGCGACCGTCACCCTGGTCGACGAAGATACCGACGAGAAACGGGTCTGGCAGATCGTTGGCGAACCGGAAGCTGATGCCAAGAAAGGCCGAATTTCGGTGACGTCTCCGCTCGCCAAGGCGCTGATCGGCAAGACCAAAGGTGCCTCGGTCGAGGTCAACACCCCCGGCGGCGCCAAGGCCTACGAGATCAAAAAAGTCGAGTGGCGGTAATCCTGATCGCGCGACGCGCCTCCCCTTCGAATTGTAATGGCCGAGCTTGTCCCCGCCATTGTCATTTCCGGGGCGGCTTAGGGCGCGAAACCGGAAATGGCTAATTCTCCATCGGCACCATGGCCGCGTCCTTGGAATTGCGCAGCGTCAGCGAAGTCTTCACGTTGCGCACATTTGGCGCCGCCGTAAGTTTTTCGACAAAGGCCTGAAAGGTTTTCAGGTCGGGTGCCACACATTTGAGCACGAAGTCGATTTCGCCAGAGAGCATCCAGCACTCGCGCACCAAGGGCTGGGCGCGCACGAACTCCTCGAATGCGACAAGGTCCGCCTCAGCTTGGCTTGCCAGATGCACCATCGCGAACACTGCGACTTCGTAGCCGAGCTTTTTCTCGTCGAGCAGCGCGCGGTAGCCCTTGATGTAACCGGCCTCCTCCAGCGCGCGCACACGGCGCAAGCATGGCGGCGCCGAAATCCCGACCCGGCTGGCCAGCTCCACGTTCGTGATGCGGCCGTCATCCTGAAGCTCTTTGAGGATCTTGCGGTCGATTGCGTCGAGGCGTGCTGGCACTGGTGATACCTTTGCAACGGGCCGAACTGGCAAACATTCATACTGCGAAATAATATTTCGCGAAACAATATTGCGTGCTCCTGCGATCGTGATCGCGGGATAGGGCAAGTCTGTGGGTCCTGCGGGTTGCGTATCTTGCATAGCTCGGCCGGAAGCCATACATCGTGCGGGGCAAAAGAGCCGGTCAGTGTCCGGCCGCCGGGGCGATATGCGCCCGACTGACGCCCATCCAGGGGGGCGTAGACCATGGCTAAGACAACCCACGCCAAAGTCGCGATCGTCGGCTCGGGGCCGGCGGGTTACACGGCTGCCATCTACGCGGCGCGGGCTATGCTCGAACCGATCCTGATTCAGGGCATCCAGCCCGGTGGCCAGCTCACGATCACTACCGACGTTGAGAATTATCCGGGCTTTGCCGACGTCATCCAGGGGCCATGGCTTATGGAGCAGATGCAGGCCCAAGCCGAACATGTCGGCACCCGCATCGTTACCGATCATGTGAACAAGGTGGAACTGGCACAGCGGCCGTTCCGGCTGACTTGCGATTCCGGCGATATCTATCTCGCCGACGCCCTGATCATTGCCACGGGCGCACAAGCGCGTTGGCTCGATCTGCCCTCCGAACAGAAGTTCAAGGGTTACGGCGTTTCGGCGTGCGCGACCTGTGACGGCTTCTTCTACCGCAACAAGGAAGTGATTGTGATTGGTGGCGGCAATACCGCTGTCGAAGAGGCGCTGTTCCTGACCAATTTTGCCTCGAAAGTCACCGTGGTTCACCGGCGCGACGCTTTCCGTGCCGAAAAAATATTGCAGGACAGGTTGTTCAAGCATCCGAAGATCGAAGTGATCTGGGATAACGTGCTCGACGATGTCATCGGCGGTGACAATCCGCTGAAGGTGAGTGGCGTGCGGCTCAAGAGCGCAAAGACGGGCGCCGTCACGGAACGGCGGGTCGACGGGGTATTCATCGCAATCGGCCATCAACCGGCGTCCGAGCTGTTCGCCGGGCAGGTCCAGATGAAGCCATCCGGATACATCGTCACCTCCGGCAATTCCACTGCCACCTCGGTGCCCGGCGTTTTCGCGGCCGGCGACGTCACCGATGATATTTACCGACAGGCGGTCACCGCTGCCGGACAGGGCTGCATGGCTGCACTCGAAGCGGAAAAATTCCTCGCTGCGCACGACCACCAGCGTGCGGCGGCAGAATAAACAATGGCCACCCCCAACAACTCGATGGACTGGGACAAGCTGAAGGTGTTTCACGCCGCGGCAGAGGCGGGATCGTTTACCCACGCCGGCGAGCGGCTCGGGCTGTCACAATCAGCAGTGTCCCGGCAGGTTTCAGCCCTCGAAAGCGAGCTGTCGGTCTCGCTGTTTCACCGCCATGCGCGCGGCCTGATCCTCACCGAGCAGGGCGAATTGCTCTACCGCACGGCGCATGAAGTCTTTATGAAGCTGGAGGCGGCGCGCACCAAGCTGACCGACAGCCGCGAGCGGCCGAACGGCGAACTCAAGGTCCAGACCACACCGGGCATTGGCGTGCATTGGCTCACGCCTAGACTTGGCGAATTCCTAGATCTTTACCCGGACATCCACATCACGCTGATCACGAGCGATGAGGAGCTGGATCTGGCGATGCGCGAGGCCGATGTCGCCATCCGTCTGCGGCAGCCGACTCAGCCTGATCTGATCCAGCGCAAGCTGTTTTCCGTGCATTTCCATGCTTATGCCTCACCCGATTATCTCAAGCGTTTCGGTACGCCACGGGCGCACGAAGAGCTCGACAAGCATCGCATTGTTCTTCTCGGCGGCGGCGCCGTGCCGGCACATCTGCAGAATCGGCGCTGGCTTCTGGAAATCGGCCGCGACGGCAAAGATCCGCGCACGCCGCATCTGACTGTGAATAACGTGCTTGGCGTTTTACGCGCATGCCAGCGCGGGCTCGGTATCGCCGTACTGCCGGACTATCTGGTGGAGGAGAATGGCGGCTTGGTGCAGCTGTTCGGAGAGGCCGATACGCTCGCGCTCGACGCCTATTTTGTTTATCCGGAAGAACTCAAGTCGGTTGCGCGCATCCAGGTCTTCCGCGACTTTCTGGTCGCCAACGCCCAACGCTGGCACTTTTGATTGGCCCATTGCGCATGGCAGTCATGCGGCGATCGCCGTTGCCGTCATTGTACCTGCTTCGCATACTTGGTGTTCGCTGTTTCGCCGGATTGATATCCTCCCAGAATCGCCGGCGGGCAGCATGTTCCCCTCTGGAAGAATTGCCGGCCCCCACGCCGGCAATAACTGAAACCGGGCCCCACATGGGGCCCGGTTTTTTTATTGGCATCGGGCGAATCGCAATCAGCGAAAGCGGGCAATGTAATAGGCGAGATCGGCGATTTGTGCGTCATTGACGGGCGCAAGCACCGAGGCCATGACACCGTCGTAGCCGTGCCGGACATTGTCCCGATATTCGCGCAATGTTTTCGCCAGAAAGTCCTCCCGCTGATTGGCGATATGCGGAATGTTCTCGCGGCCGCTCAGATCAAGATTGTGGCAGCTATTGCAACGATGCTGACTTATCAGCGTCCGACCAGCCTGCATGCGTGCCTGGTCCGGAGCATCTGGCGGCAGTGGCGGAGGCGGCAGCTTGGAAAGAAAATCGGAAAAAGTGCGGAGGTCGTCGTCGGTAAAACCCTTCGTCATCTCGGACATGACCTGAATCATCTGATCGTCTTTCAGGAACAGGGAAGAGCGCTGATTTTCTCGAAACAGGTAAAGTTGGATCAGCAGGTAGGGCGCCGGTTGACCGCCTAGCGATGGCACGACCGGATGTTCTGAATAGCCCTTCTCGCCGTGGCATGCGAGGCAGGGTGCCACACGCTCTTTGAATGTTTCAGCCAGTAGCGACTGGCTAAGAGCGCAAAAAAATACTGCCGCGGCGACTGTGCAGCGTCTTAGGATTACGATCGACATGATCTCGCTTCAATAACGAAAAACGGCCGGGGATGAGGAAGCCCCGGCCGCACAATCGTGTTACCGGTGGGCGATCCTCGCCTTGCCGTAGGTGATGCGATAGATCGCACCATTCCAGTCGTCGGACAGCAGCATCGATCCATCTTTCATGATTTCCATGTCCACCGGACGGCCGATGTATTTATTGTCGACGAGGAACCCGGTGATGAATGGCTCGATTGACTTTACGGTACCGTCTTTGTTGAGGAAAATCGCGACGACATCGCCGCCGAACTTGTTAGTCCGGTTCCACGAGCCGTGGCGGGCAAGGAAGATGGCGTTCCTGTATTTCTTCGGGAACATGTCGCCGGTGTAGAAGCGCATTCCCAAGCCTGCCGAGTGCGGACCGGTCAGCGCGATCGGCGCGGTGAACTCACGGCAGCTGTGGCCCCAACCAAATTCCGGATCGAGCATGTTGCCCTGATAGCAATAGGGCGCGCCAAAATGCTCCCCAACTTTCGTTACGCGATTGAGCTCGTCCTGCGGGACATCCTCGGACAGCCAGTCGCGCCCGTTGTCGGAGAAGTAGAGTTGCTTGTTCAGCGGATTCCAATCAAAGCCGACCGTATTGCGCACACCCTTGGCGACGATTTCGGCACCAGTTCCGTCGAGATTGATGCGCCGAATTTGGCCATGATCCTTGTCATGCAACACGTTGTTACCCGGTTGTCCGATCGGAACGTAGAGCTTGTTGTCAGGACCGATGGCGATGAATTTCCAGCCGTGCGCCTCATCCTTCGGCAAATCCGTATAAATCACCGTCGGCTTCGAAGGCTTGTCGAGATTGGCCTCGACATTGTCAATTTTGGAGATCTGCGACAACTCGGCGATGTAGAGCGTGCCGTTGTGATAGGCGAGCCCGTTTGGGCGGTAGAGTCCCTCGGCGATCGTCTTGATCTCTGTCTTGCCATCCTTCTTCACGATAGCCGTGACCTTGTTGCCGAAGCGGGTGCCAACAAACACGGTGCCTTTGTCACCGATGCGCAGCGACCGCGTGTTGGCGATGCCGCTGGCATAAACCTCGATGTTGAAACCGGGCGGCAGCTTAAGCTGGGCAGTTGGCAGCTTGTCTGCGGCGGCCGGAATTGGCGGTGGCGCAACCGGCGCGAGCTTGGACGCAGCTTCGTTGCCGTCGGGACGGCCGATCAGCGGCGACCCGGGCGGCAAGGCCGGCGCCGCTGCAGGCGGCGTGGCCGCAGGCGCGGATGCAGACGGCTGCTGAGAAAATGCCGGCGCGGTCAACAAAACGCCGGTTATCGTGCCGGCAAGCAAAATACAACGCTGAGCCGTGAAACACGGAATCATCGAACCCCTCCCCTGATATGGAGGCGCTTGACTCACGTGGTCCCATCGAGAATGGCCCCGGAGCGCACCCCCGTTGAAAACAAGTCTCTACCTTTCGCGCGCCCGTTGCAATCGGGGAACACGCAATTCGCGTGCGGTCAGAACCTTCGATAGCTATAGGCGGATTCTTCTCGCGCTGCCGTCAGGTGCTCGACCAAAGCGTGATGCGATGACAAATGGCAGACCGGATCCGCCGCACGGGCATCGCCCGCAATTATGAACGCCTGGCAACGGCACCCACCAAAATCCTGATCGCGCCGTGCGCAGGATTTGCAGGGTTCCTGCATCCAATCGGTGCCGCGGAACGCCGCAAATGCCGGTGAGGCGCGCCAGATGTCGACGAGCGAATACTCGCGCACATTCCAGAATTCGAGCCCGGGAATGACTTCGGCAGCGTGGCAGGGAAGAACCCGGCCGGCCGGTGTGACGTTGAGCGAGCGGCGGCCCCAACCGCCGACACAAGGCTTCGGGTAACGCGCGTAATAATCGGGCACGACCGCATCAATAACGATCCGACCGCGGTGTTTGGCCCGTAGCAACTCGACCTGACGCACCACTTTATCGACTTGTTCGCGCGTCGGCATGAGCGCGGCGCGATTCTTCAATGCCCAACCGTAATACTGTACGTGGGCGATTTCCACGCGGCTGGCGGAAAGGGACAGCGCCAATTCCACCATTGATTCGACGCGTTCGATATTGGCGCGGTGCACGACCATATTGATGGTTAGGGGCAGCCCGAGCTTGACGACTTCCCGAGCAATTGCGTGCTTGCGTGCCGAGGCCCCTTTGTAGCCAGCGATATAATCGGCGGACATTACGTCGCTGTCCTGAATGGAGATCTGCACATGGTCGAGGCCTACGTCCACGAGCATCGAAAGAGTTTGCGGTGTAAGACCAACCGCAGACGTAATCAGATTGCTGTAGAGACCGGCGTCGTGCGCTGCTTTTACAATTTCGGGCAGATCGCGCCGCGCCGCTGGTTCACCGCCAGACAGATGCACTTGCAGTACGCCAAGAGAAGCCGCTTCGCGGAATACGCGCGCCCAGGTCGCGGAATCGAGCTCATGGTCACGCTTGTCAAGCGCCAGCGGATTGGAGCAATAGGGGCAGCCGAGTGGACAGCGGTGGGTCAATTCGGCGAGCAAACCGAGTGGCGCGGGCAAGCTAGCGCCATTCGTCGTCACGACGTGACACTCCCCCGTTCAAAAATGGCACGCATCGCTCAATCCAGCTCCAACAGCTTTTTCTCTGCCAGCCCGCCCAGCAGGTTAACGACATCGGTATGTATCCGTTCGCGCGGCGCGGCGAATGTCTTCGCCAAATCGTCCACAATTGCGCCGAGAGTTGCTTCGCCGGTGCACCGCTTCAATATCTCAGCGGTAATCGCATCGGCCTTGAACACACGTTCCGGTGCAAGTAGCACCCACCCGCCCTGCGCTTCATTGTGTGTCAAGCGCACACCCTTCGGCAGTCGCGGGCATGCACCGTTAGAAAGTTGAATTGCCGGCCGGTCCATCAAAAGTCCTCCGGCAGGAATGCGCCCGGCGGCACCTGTTTTGGTGCTACATAGGCATAGTACAGCGCGTCCAGCATCGCCCACAGCACACCGCATTTGAATTCGAGCGCCGCAAGCACCGCCTGCTGTTGTGCCGGCGTCCTTGCATTCCGCTTGACGAAATTAAGCGCAAAATCGGCGTCGCGTTCGGCTTGCGGCGGACGTTTGTCGAAATAGCTTAGCGTGTCGCGCGTAATGAAGTCATAGTTTGCCAACATTCCCGCCATGCGCTCGCTGATGATCACCGGCGAAAACATCTCGGTCAGAGAGGACGCTATCGCTTCGAGCAAGGTCTTCTCGCGCACAAAACGAACGTAGGCATCCACGGCAAAACGGGTGCCCGGCAAAAGTCCCTGTAGCGAAACGATGTAATCGCGATCGAGCCCGAGCCCATCGGTGAGCCTGAGCCAGCGCGCGATTCCCCCGTCGCCCTCATACTCTCCGTCGTGATCGACAAGCCGCGATCGCCATTCGCGCCGGACGGCTGAATCCTCGCAACGCGAAATCAAGGTCGCGTCCTTGATCGGGATCATTGCTTGATAATAGTAACGGTTGAGCGCCCAGGCCTGCACTTGGCCCTTCTTACATTTGCCGCCGTGCAGTAACGCATGAAACGGATGCAGACGATGGTATCGCTTGGCGCCAATGTCGCGTAGCGAGGCTTCGAGCTCTTCTGGAGAAAGCAACTTCACAGCACGATCTCCATTCCATCTTCCGCCACTCGCCAACCGGCAGCTTCGGTCTTGCGCCGCTCGGCCGAACCGTCAATCAAAATTGGATTGGTGTTGTTGATGTGGATAAAAATACGCCGTGCCGACAGTCCGTCGAGAGCGCGCAGCGAACCACCCTCCCCTTCGATCGGCATATGGCCCATACGACGCCCGGTTTTCTCACCGGTACCGGCACGGATCATCTCGTCATCCACGAACAACGTGCCATCAAACAAAACGACATCGGCTCGCGCGAAGCGTTCGCGCATGGCATCGGTTACCGCCGCCGCTCCGGGCACGAATACCATTCGCGCTCCCTCGCGATACAACTCGACTCCGACATTGGCCGCACTTTCGCTATCAGTTTCGGGGGGTTCGCCCTCAAGATAAAGTGGCAGCTTCCCCGGCACCATGAACAACGTTACCGCGATGTCACCGGCCAGCGTAAAGCGCTCACCGGGATTAACCGCGCATCGCCACATTGACGTCATCGCTCCGAACATAGCGTTGGCGGCGACGGCCGCGTGACTGGCCGGCGTCGCGTAAAGCGTAAAGGGAGTGCTCTCACGCAAGGACAATAGCCCGGCAATTTGGTCGATTTCCGCGCCCGTGAGAATGACGGCGTCAATTGGACTGCCGCGCAACGAGTTGCGTGGGTGAAGGGCTGTTGCGGCCCGGACCTGGGCAGGCAAATCGGGAGATGCGTTGATCAACGTCCATCGGCCATCACCCGCAGAAACCGCAATGCTGGTTTGCGTACGTGGTTTGACTCGAGGATCGCCGGCCCACGCCAGCGCGCAGACCGGGCACCGACAATTCCATTGCGGAAAAGCGCCTCCCGCGGCCGAGCCAAGTACAATAGCGGTAAGGCGCCCCATTTAATGGGGCCAAACAGCAACAAGAACGATCAGGAAATCAGAACTCGGCCGGCAGATAGCCGTTAATCTCGAGTCCAACGCAAATCTCTACGAGAATCGGGGTCGTCCACGCCATAGCGCTTCCTTTCAGCCGCACTTGAGACCTACGGCCTAGGGCAACCTTACCGCAGGCCAAAAATGCCGCAAGGGGGGCGGAAGCGAGTACCTGTAGGGCATCACGTCAATGTCATGCTCGGCGGCCATAAACGCGCCGTATGTAAAAGTCAGGGTATAACCAGTGAAAATCTCGAGGAACCGTCCGTCCTACAGTTCGTGGCCTTAGGCTTCGCCTGCTTGTTCAGATAAAATCGCCAAGAATCGCGCCGATTGGGCTGTTCGTGCAAAATAGCCACAGTTGAAGCCTGTTCTCGTCGGACTATTGGGAAAAACGTAACCGGGTGTGCGCTATCAGTTAGATTGGGCTGGACAAATCAGGCCCCGCATGCCCTCTGACAGTCTTTAGGAGAACCGTGGTGAAAAGTACTCGATTCGACAGGCTACTAGCTTCAACGGCGCTTGTGCTGGTGCTCGCTCTTTCCAGTCACAGCGCCGTGGCGCAGCAAGCGTCGGTCCCGGTACCGGATACGTCGCTGCCGCCGCCGCTAACGGCCAAAGATATCGAGACGCCGGCCAAACAGGCCGCGCCAGCCACCGTCGTAAAGGATGAGCCCAAGCAGACCGGAACGATTCCGTTTACCGAGCCGGGCAAATCCGCGACCGCGTCGACCACGGCCTCCGCGAGCAGCGATAATCCGGTTGCCGACAAGGTCCGCGAACTGATCACGGGCAAACAATTGGACCGCTTGATCAACCGCAAGGCTGACCGCGCCGGGGTCGAAGCGTATTACAGCGCTCATAACTATACGCCGCTGTGGGTGAGCAACAACGGCGGCAATGACCGTGCCAAGGCGACGATCGCCTACATGGCGCAGGCCGATGCGGTTGGTCTTGATCCGGCCGATTATCCGGCCCCCGATTTTAAATCGGCGACAACCGCGGACGCGCTGGCGGAAGCCGAGCTCAAACTCACGGCCTCTGCGCTCACCTTCGCGCGCCACGCCCAGATTGGGCGCATCCATTTCACCCGCGTCGGCCCGGACATTCAGTATGATTTGATCGCGCCGGAGCCGGTGGACGTACTCACCAAGCTTGCCGATGGCAATGATGTCGCAAAGGTTCTCGACGGCTTCAACCCGCCGCAGGCCGAATTCAAGGCGCTTAAAGCCAAGCTTGCCGAACTGCGAAAGGGGCCGTCTGCCTCCGATACCAAAGCCGAAGAAAAGCCGGAGCAGCCACACGTAAATGTGCCTGAGGGGAAGATTCTTCGTCCGGGCATGAAAGACGTGCGCGTGGTCGCGCTGCGTAAGCGCCTTGCCGTCGCAGGCGATAAAGATAATCCGCTCTACGATGATGCGGTGCGCGACGCCGTAAAGACTTTCCAGACTGAAAATGATCTTGGCGTCGATGGCAATCTTGGCCCCAACACCGTACGCGCTCTCAATGGCGAGCGTAAGGAAGCGCGTCGCGCGTCCACCGATCCAATCGACACAATTGTCGTCAATATGGAACGCTGGCGCTGGGTGCCACGCAATCTCGGCAACCCGCACGTGATTGTGAACGTGCCGGACTACAGTCTTACGCTGTACAACAATGACAAAGTCTATTGGCATACGAAAATCGTAGCCGGCAAACCGTCTCTGGCGACGCCTATGGTCAGCGCGGAGATGAAATTCATCACCGTCAATCCGACGTGGAACGTGCCGCCATCAATTATCGAGAAAGAATACCTCCCGGCGCTGGAGCAAGATCCGCAGGCGCTTGACCGCATCGGTCTCAAGTTGACGCAAGACGCCGATGGTACCATTCACATTTCGCAGCCGCCTGGGGCCGGTAACGCACTCGGCCGCATCCGTTTTAACTTCCCGAACAAGTTCCTGGTCTATCAGCACGATACGCCGGACAAATATCTGTTCGCCAAGGAAAAACGTGCATTCAGTCACGGCTGCATGCGGGTTCAGAATCCGTTGACGTACGGCGAGAAGCTGCTGTCGCTCGTTCTGCCGAAAGAGCATTATACCGAAGCGCGGCTCGAATCGATGTTCGGCGGCAGCGAGATCAACATCAACTTCCCGACATTCATCCCTGTCCATCTGACGTATCAGACGGCTTTTGTGGATGATATGGGCAAGCTGCAGTTGCGCGAGGATGTGTACGGCCGCGACGCCAAGATGCTATCGATCCTCAAGAGCAACGAGCGCAAGGTCGCTGACATCGCCGTCGAGCGGGCGCCGAACACTTCCTCCAAGCCGGTCCGCATGCCGGTCGGCATGTACGGCGGTAGCGGGTACAGCTACGGCGGCGGCGGCAACTTTTTCGATTGGATGTTCGGCGGACCACAAGGCGGCCCCCGCCCCTATCCGCCGCGTAACATTCCGCCGCCACGCAATAACGGCCGCTACAGCTGGCGCTGAGCGAGCGGACAACCACCATGAAACGCCGGCGATGGACGCCGGCGTTTTATTTTCGGCAATTGCATGACGGAAGGTGGTACAGGCGGGTGGACTTGAACCACCGACCTCTGGTTCCACAGACCAGCGCTCTAACCAACTGAGCTACGCCTGCATAAGCGATCAGCTTCGATCCTCGAGCTAAGCGGGCGGAACCTAGGTGCCACTTCGCCATTTGGCAAGCGGCCTGTTCGAGACTTATCCGTTCAAACGAAAGCCCGGACATTTCTGTCCGGGCCTCACACCAATTATCTCAAACCGTTAACGAGGAAGGCTCAGGCGGCCTTGCTGAATGTGCTGGTGATGCTTTCCTTGAGCGGCTCAGCCGTTTCGGTCGCAACCTTCTGCGCATGCTCGTACAGTTCCTTGCTCTGGGCGATCAAGGCGTCGAATTGTTTGCGCATAAAAGCGCTGGAAAGCTCGACCACCTCCGAATAGGACTTGGCGCTCATCAGTTCGCTCATCAAATCGAACGCAGCGTCGCTGTTCGCACGGGTGGTTTCGATCACCTTGAGGCCGTAACTCGCGTAGCCCTTGGAGGCTGTAGAATAGGTGTCTTCAAGCACATCCGTAGCCTGCTCGGCTGCACTCTTGACCTTTTCGTAGTTCTCCTTGGCCTGCGCGATGCCCTTTTCGGCAAACTCGCGAAAGGCGGTCGGTACCTCGAACTTGGGCATTTCAAATTTGGGCATTTCGAACTTCGGCATTTCGAAAGCGGGCGCGCTAATGGCAACCGGCTTTGCCTTGGCTTTTGGCGTCGCAGATGCGGTGGTTTCGGGCATAACAGTCGTCCTTGATCAGGAGGGCGTTTTCATCACGTTCGAGCCGGTCCCCTCGGCAAATCGGCCCACGCTATTCCGGGAGCCGCCACACACACCTAGGGTGTGCTAACGGGCTTCATGCAGAACGTTTGTATCCCCGATTTTGATGCATTGCAACAAAAAATATTGCATTGCACAAATGCGGCGCAAGATGGCCTCCCGGCGATCGCGCCGGTATACCGGGCCTCCGCTAGCGGCCGCTTGTCAGTGTTGGGCGCCGTGCCCAGTCATCTTGGCCGCCCGTGTAGTCAACTCCTTGGCTTGGTCTGTGAGGGTGGCGATTTGGGTATTTACGTACTCCGAGTGTAACGCCATCACATCTTTGGGCTCTTTGACCCGCAGCAACTTCTGCACAAACTCGAATGACGACGCGATGTTCCGCTCTGCAAAGCCCATTGCGAGTTCCCCGACTTCTTTGGCGCCGGCTTTCGCGCTTGCCGCCTGGTTTTCAGCAGTACTGACCGCGTGTTGCGCTGCCGAAATAAAAATGTCGAAAGCCTGCTTTGCCTGTTCAACGCTCTTCTCCGCCAACGCACGCATGTCGGCTGGAATTTCGAAATGAGCATTGTCGTCCTTCGCCATGACATCCCTCCTGCACGTCACCAACCCCAGGCAACGGCCTCATATTTAGGTCAAATGGCGGGGTGCGCCAGTCAGGAACCCAGCGGCATTAAGGTTATTGCGCCTTGCCGTTGGACAGCCATGGCCGCGTCGTGGACGCGACCCGTTGTCAGCCGTATTAAGGTTTAATTAGCCGTATTTTCTGCGACAACGCGATGACGAAACCCGGGTTCCAGTCCGTTTATATGCGCGATCCGCGATTGGCGGCGCATGCACTCAATCCTGCGCCCGTTTGGCTTTGGAGTGCGGATGCCGAAACTGTTCTTTGGGCTAATCCGACAGGCGCAGCGATTTTCGATGCCGCCTCACCCGGCGCGGTCGCCGCATTGCGTTTCGGACCGCGCCATACAGCGGCTGCACAAATCTCACGGCTGGCCGCAACATTGCCCCAAGGAGGCGCGCCGCGCCTTGAGCGGCTGCGCGGGTTCGGAGCCAGCATCGGTGGGATGTTGATATGCCTATGCTCGCGAATCACGCTCGCAGACAACAGCACGGCGGTACTTATTGTGTCGACCGAACGTGCGGGCCGAGATCTTTCCTTGCCGGAACGCGCGCGCCGTTTACTCGAAGATGTACAACAACCGGCGGTCATCTTCACCGCGGATGGCGAAATAATTGAGGCACAGCCCGCGGCAGCTGCGTTGATTGGTGACAAGCGTGACTTGATCGCGCTTGGCGCAGAAAAGCTCGCGCGGGAAGCGAGCTTCAACGGCGTCGCCGAGGGAAAGATCTCTGCGGGATCCGTCACCATGCTCAAGCTTGGCGCGGGCGCGACCTTTGGGCTGCTTGTCGTTTTCACCAAACCTGCAGCGAAGTCAGGCCTCGAACCACGCGCGCGATCTGCGTCCAAATCGCGAGAAAAGCCAAAGCCGACGGAATCTGAAACGCACTCGCACTCACACTATGTCCCCTTCCGTTTCGTCTGGCAGACGAATGTCGACACCTGCCTCACACTTGCAAGCAGGGAATTTGCCGATCTCCTTGGACAGAAGACCGCTGCCGCACTTGGTCGCAATTGGAGCGAGATCGCGCACAGCCTGAACCTCGATCCACAGGGCCAAATAGCAAATGCGCTTGCAGCTCGGGAGACCTTCAGCGGTATTGTCTTGTTTTGGCCACTCGACGACATCGACGAGCGTTTGGCGGTCGAAATGTCCGGACTGCCTATATTCGACCGTGATCGCCAATTCAGAGGCTTTCGCGGCTTCGGAATTTGCCGCGATGTGGCTCGCCTGGAGGAAGTTCAGCGGCGCCGCACCCGACCTGGCTCAGCATCGCCTCCACCACCGGCAACGGAACGGGCACCCGAGGCCGCGCCCGCCGCGTCGGTGCCGGAGTTACCGGCATCAGAACCAAAACTCAATGCCAGCGAAAATAGCGCTTTTCGGGAACTCGCCCGGGAACTTAGCGAACGCCTGAAGAGATCATCAGGCAAAGGTCGCGCGGTTGCCTCGGATGATCTTGCTCCAGAGCCGCCGCTTATTCCCGACCGGCCAGCACCGCAGCCTGCAAAGGCCCGTCAAGATGCGCAAGATATTCGACCAATTCTTGATCGGTTGCCGACTGGCATCCTTGTCTACCGTCTAAGCAATTTGCTTTACGCAAATCCGGCATTCCTTGAATGGACGGGTTATCCCACGCTGGAGGCGCTGAACGAGGCCGGAGGTCTCGACAGCCTATTCATCGAGAGCACGGACAAATCGTCCTCCCAGGACGCCCGAAGCGGCACAAAATTGCTCAAAATCGCGTCGGTCAACGGCACTCAGAAACCTGTCGAAGGCCGCCTGTTCAGCATGAGCTGGAACAACGAAAACGCGTTGGCGCTGATGATCGATTCGCAATCGCGAAATGATGCGAATTCCGAAGAAGCCCCGCAAAGTCTCGTGGAAAGTGAAAACCGAGAACTCAAGGCAATTCTTGACACCGCCACGGACGGAGTCCTCGTGCTTGATCGCAACGGTCACATCCTTTCAGCCAACCGGAGCGCCGAGGCGCTGTTCGGCTATGAACCCGCTGACTTTGCCAAATATTCGTTCGGTGACCTACTTGCGCCGGAAAGCCAGCGCGCCGCCATCGATCACCTCGAGCGCATCGCGCGAGGCACAGGTACCGGCATGCTCGATGCCGGTTATGAGGCGATCGGGTGTGTGCGCAAAGGGGGCCTTATTCCGCTGTACATCACTATGGGCCGGATCGATGACGGTGAGAAGCTGTGTGCGGTGTTGCGCGACATCACCGCTTGGAAGCGATCGGCCGAGGAGCTAACCAGCGCGAAGCAGGCGGCCGAGAAAGCCTCCGCCGCGAAATCCGAATTTATCGCCAAAATCAGCCATGAAATCCGCACCCCACTCAACGCCATCATCGGTTTTTCCGAAGTGATGATGGATGAACGCTTCGGTCCCGTCGGCAATGAACGCTACCGGCAGTATCTGAAGGACATCCACGCCTCCGGCGGACATTTGATTTCGCTGCTGAACGATCTGGTCGACCTGTCAAAAATTGAGGCCGGGAAACTTGAGCTCACCTTTGTGAACGTCAATCTCAACGATCTCGTCCAACAATGCGTCGCTATAATGCAGCAGCAAGCCAATCGCGAGCGCGTTATTATTCGCACGGCATTATCCGCGAGTTTGCCCCACATTGTCGCAGATGCGCGATCAATGCGTCAGATAGCGCTCAATCTGTTATCGAACTCCATTAAATTCACCGGCGCCGGCGGCCAAGTGATCGTCTCGACCGCCTTGACCGATGGCCAGGAGGTGGTGCTGCGGGTGCGCGATACCGGCCGCGGTATGAGTGAGAAGGATTTGCAGACAGCCCTCGAGCCGTTTGGTCAAATCGCCGCCGCCATGCAATCGGAATCCAATGGAACGGGCCTCGGATTGCCTATCACCAAAGCTCTGGTCGAAGCCAACTACGCTCGCTTCGATATAGTCAGCGAAGTCGGCGATGGAACATTGGTCGAGGTTGCCTTTCCAGCCACTCGTGTATTGGCGCAATAATTCCAAATAATTCCAAAAATCGGTTAGGCTCTCGAATGGGCCAGATGTTCCGGCACGCATTTATGGCGTTCGCAATTGCGTTCGCCACATTCGGCGTCTCGCCGATATGGGCGGCCGAGCCCGTCGACCTTCTCTTGGTGCTCGCTGCCGACGTCTCCCGCAGCATCGATAGCCAGAAATTTCAGCTTCAACGGGAGGGCTACGCTGCCGCTCTGGCCAATCCTCGTGTACTCGAGGCGGTTCAATCCGGCCGCCGCAAGCGCATCGGCGTCCTTTTTCTGGAGTGGTCGGGATCGGGCAACCAGAAAGTCGTGATCGACTGGATGTTGATCGACGGGCCAAACGCGGCCCAAGCATTTGGCGACCGGCTGCTTGAATCCCCGCGTTCTTTTGCCGATCGAACCTCGATAAGCGGCGGCATCGATGCCGCGGTGGCGCAGTTTGCTCGCGCCCCGTTTAGCGCCGACCGGCGCACCGTAGACGTCTCCGGTGATGGCACCAACAACGCCGGCCGGGACGTCGGACAAGCGCGCGACGAAGCGCTCGCATTGGGTATCAGCATCAATGGGTTGGTGATCCTGAGTGCAACCCCGCTACCGTGGAATCCCGAGCACACAAACCCTCCCGGTGGGTTGGCGAAATACTACCGGGACAATGTCGTCGGCGGGCCCGGCAGCTTTGTGCTCGAAGCCAAGGATTTCGATTCCTTCGGCGAGGCGATCGTAAAAAAAATGATCGCCGAAATCGCCGAGGCGGACGCCCAGGGTCGTTTAATGTTCAGTCGGCTCGATGGGCCGGCGGTCCAGCCTTGAAAGCGTCACATAGCCCCTCCAAGGTTGGCGGCAGCGGGACCGATGCTATAGTCCGCCGGCCTTGACGCCGAAACAACCGGAACCCTCCCTTTGACCGCTGCCACCGGCTTGAAACGCCTGGGACTTGTCTTGCTCGCCCCAATTGCAGGCGGGTTGGCCGTGCTTACTACGGCAGGGTACCTGATTTCCGCCGACGCGGTACGCCAACAGGTCATGAGCGAAATACACGCGGTCACAGGACTTGATCCGGTTTTCCGCGGCAAGGCCAGCGTTTCACTCTTTCCAACTGGCAGCGCGAGCTTCGCCGATGTGGTGCTGGGCGACGGCAACCAGCCCGCGCTTACCGCCGAGCGATTAACCGCCCGATTGCGTTTTTTCCCGTTGCTTGTTGGCCGCGTCGAGATCGCCGACGTTTCTCTTGATCATCCCAGCATTACAATCGAATTGCAGGCGAACGGGCAGTCCAATTGGTCTGGCCTTATCGAGGCACTGCTGCGCAGCCAGACAGATACGCGCCGCCTCGCCGCATTTTCCGAGATGCGAATCGACGGTGGCACCGTGGTCATTCGCGATGAAGCGCGAAAACTCACCGAAACATTGTATGGCGTAGAGTTCTCTCTGGCTTGGCCGTCGATTTCGAAAAGCTTCGGTGCGACCGGACGTTTCATCTGGCACGACGCGCCAATGGACGCGAGCATGACGCTCGCCGACTTTCCCGCCGCGCTTGCCGGCAGCCGCAGCGGAGTCAAACTACGCCTTTCGGGCGCGCCGATAAAAGCCGCTTTCGAAGGTGCCGTCAGTTTCAAACCCGTGGTAAAAATCGAAGGCACTCTCGCCGCTGACGCCGCTTCCCTGCGCAATGCACTGGTTTGGGCCGGACAGAGGCCTTTGCCCGGCGGCGGTTTCGGCCGGTTCGCGATCAAGGCGCGAACCAACGTGCTGGGCGGCACCATCAGCTTGTCCAGCGTCAACGTTGAACTCGACGGCAACAGCGCCGAAGGCGTACTCACCTTCGCTGCTGATGGACGGCAGACATTGCAAGGTACACTTGCCGCCGACACCCTCGACTTGACGCCCTATGTTTCGACAGTCCGGCTGCTGGCCGCCAATGAACGTGCGTGGAACAACGGCATCATCACGCTTGACGGCCTCGCGGGGCTCGATCTCGACCTGCGCCTGTCAGCGGCTAATGTCGCCGTGTCCAACGCCAAAGTCGGACGCACCGCCATTGCAGCAAACTTGCGTGGCGGACACCTGGTGGTGACCATTGGCGAAGCGCAAGCTTACGGCGGGGTCGTCAAGGGTTCACTGGCGCTTGCCAATTTTGACCAGGGTGTTGACGTCAAATCACAGCTACAATTTAGCGATGTCGATTTGGAGAGTTGTCTCGGTCAGCTATTCGGCCTCCGCCGGCTCGAAGGGAAAGGCAACATTGCATTTGCCGTTGAAGGTGCCGGAGACAGCGTCCTCGGACTGACGCGTACGTTGAGCGGAACCGCCACTTTGACGGGATCAAACGGCGCGCTCGCCGGGCTTAATGTCGAGCAATTGCTGCGTCGGTTAGAGCGGCGGCCATTGTCTGGCGGCGGCGAGTTCCGAAGCGGACGTACGCCCTATGACAAGATTACCGTCGCGCTGAAGATCAACCAGGGCACCGTTACAGTTGACGACGTCAAGGTGGAGGGCACCGCGGTCGTTCTGGCGCTGGCTGGCTCAGCATCAATTCCCACGCGCGAACTCGACTTGAAAGGTACTGCCGCTCTGGTCGCCCCCCCCAAGCCGGGCGCTGTTCCTTTCGAACTGCCTTTCATTGTGCAGGGTTCTTGGGACGATCCGATCATGCTGCCCGACCCCGAAGCGCTGATCCGCCGTTCTGGAGCCGCCGCTCCGCTTCTCAATGCAGTGCGTGATCGCCGAGACCGCGAATCGGTGCGCTCGGCGATCGAACGTCTGACCGGCAGGGCGCCAGGGACCGGAAACGCCCCGGCGGCCGATCAGTCGACATCGCAACCGTCGACAGGAAAACCCGAATAACTGCACCTTCTTGCTGTGCTGCCGGGCGCCTCTTCGACTATCATTCCGTTCGAGACGAATCACCTGCCGGCCTGCCGGCGTGATGGACTGCGAATGCTGAATCCCCTCTTTCGCACTCTGGTCAAAGTTGCCGTCGCCTCATTGGTGGTGGGGACTATCATGGCTCACTTCGGCATCACCGCCGACCAGTTGATGCGCGAGTTCGGGCTCTCCACCGAGCGCCTCGAGGAATACGCCAAGCAAGGTCTCGCCTGGGCTTGGCCAAATGTGCTGCTGGGCTCAATTGTGATCATACCGGTCTGGTTCGTGGTCTTCCTATTTCGCCCGCCCGGCAAGAGCAGTAGCGACTAGTCAAACTTGTGCGCCGAGTGCCGCACGCTGGCGTCGTGCGCTATCGCTTTTGGCAATCAACGACGCCGTCACGGTTGCGATCGCAACGAACGCAATCATGATTGTACAAACGGCATTGATCTCCGGTTTCACACCCAGGCGAACCTCGGAATAGATGCGGATCGGTAAGGTCGTGGCGCCCGGTCCTGTGGTGAAGCTCGCGATTACCAAATCATCGAGTGATAACGAGAAAGCCAGCATCCACCCTGCTGCGATCGCCGGCGCAATCAGTCTCAGCGTGACCGTCAGGAACGTCTTGACCGGCGGGCAACCAAGATCCATGGCCGCTTCCTCCAAGCTACGGTCGAAGTTGACCAGCCGGGACTGCACGATCACGGTAACGAAACACATTGTGAGCGTTGTATGGGCGATGACGATGGTCCAAAAACCGCGATCCACGCCAAGCGCAACGAACAGCAGCAGTAACGAAAGACCAGTGATCACCTCGGGGATAACCAGAGGCGCATACGCCATTCCGGAAAACAGCAAGCGACCGCGAAACCGGCCCATTCTCGTCAGCGCAACGGCGGCAAGCGTCCCGAGCACAGTGGCGGCACTGGCCGAAAGGACGCCAACACGCAAGCTGATCGAAGCCGCCTGCAAAATCGCATCATCGTGCAGTAATTCGCGGTACCATTCGACCGACCAGCCACCCCAGATCGTCACGAGCCGCGAGGCGTTAAAAGAATAGATCACCAGAATGGTAATCGGCAAATAAAGGAATACCAGGCCGAGAACGACCGAAATGACGTTGAAAGATGAAACGCCGCGCCTCATTACCGGCCTTCCTCCAGCGATCGCTGTTGTAGACGTTCGAAAAAGAGAAGCGGCACAAGCAGCAGACCGAGCAGCGTGACCGCAATCGCGGACGCAACCGGCCAATCACGGTTGGAAAAGAACTCAGTCCAAAGCGTCTGACCTATCATCATTGTTTCCGAGCCACCCAGCAGATCGGGAATGACGAACTCGCCGACAATTGGGATGAAGCAAAGCAGCGCGCCGGCCGCGACGCCGGGGAGCGATAAAGGCAACGTCACCAGCCAAAACGCCTTCCAACGAGGACAGCCGAGATCGGCTGCGGCCTCCAACAGGGTTTCGTCCATTTTTTCCAACGCTGCATAGATCGGCAAAATCATGAATGGCAAATAGGAATAGACGATGCCGATAAAGATCGCCGTGTCAGAGGACAGCCACGCAACCGGCGCGTCTATCATGTGCAATCGCGCAAGGACGTCATTCAGCAACCCGTCGCGCTGCAAAATATTGATCCAGGCATAAATGCGGATAAGAAACGACGTCCAGAATGGAAGCACTACGGCGATCACCAGCGGCGGCTGCCACCCCCTCGGCGCGCGCGCCATTCCGTAAGCGATAGGATAGCCGATTACGAGGAGAAGAGCCGTGGAGACTGTCGCGATCTGCAGACTTTTGAGATAGGACAAAAGATAGAGTGGGTCGGACGACAGCAACCGAAAAGAATCTGCGGAAAGCTGTTTGGCAAACTCAACTAGTCCCGTCCAGCCGGCA
The DNA here is from genome assembly GCA_035626335.1 of Pseudolabrys sp. Classification (GTDB taxonomy): domain Bacteria; phylum Pseudomonadota; class Alphaproteobacteria; order Rhizobiales; family Xanthobacteraceae; genus Pseudolabrys. Next base: position 132,251 of record DASPNW010000031.1, on the reverse strand, counting down.
GCGATATCGAATAGCGGCACATACGGTGGCTGTGCCAGTACGGTTTGGGACAAGCTGATCTTGAGAACAATAACAAACGGCACAAGAAAGAAGATGACGAGCCATAAATAGGGCACCAGCGCGACCAGCCGCATGCTCGCGTTTTGCGCGTTCGCTTGCTTACTCATTGTCTATCCGGTTAGAACCACGCCCGCATCCGGCAGCCATGATAGCCACACAAGATCGCCAGTTTTGAACCCACCTTTACCGCGCAGGTTTACATTGGCGAGGGCGACCTTCATGAGCGACCGATCTGCAAGCCGCACCTTATAGATCGATATGTCGCCGCGGTAACCGATTTCGGCCACAGTGCCGGGTACAGAATTAAGTTCGCCGGCCGGCCGTTCACTGCCTATGGTGATTTTTTCCGGTCGTAATGCCAGCCAGACAGCATCTCCGGCTCTGCCACCGCTGCCCTCGGCAACACGGAATTGGCCGAGAGGGCTGTCCAAAGTGGACTTGGAAGAGAAGCGGCCCTCAACGATGGTTACCTCGCCTATAAAATCGGCGACCCAGCGCGAGTTAGGCTGCTCGTAGATTTCTGCCGGCGTCGCAACCTGCTTCAATCGGCCCTGATCCATAACCGCGATTCGGTCTGCGACGATCATCGCCTCTTCCTGATCGTGCGTGACTATTACGAACGTCGTACCAAGCCTGCGCTGCAATTCCATAAGCTCAAACTGGGTCTCAGCACGCAGTTTCTTGTCGAGCGCAGCCAGGGGCTCGTCAAGCAACAAGACGCGCGGCCGTTTAATAAGAGAGCGCGCAAGCGCTACCCGCTGGCGCTGGCCGCCGGAGAGCTCGCCGATCCGCCGCCCGCTAAAGCCCTGCAGGCGCACAAGCGCGAGTATCTCCGCGACGCGTTCCGCAATTTCGGCTCGCGTCGTGTTTTCCTGGCGTAAACCGAAGGCAATATTTCCTTCAACCGTAAGGTGCGGGAACAGCGCGTAGTTTTGGAACATCATGTTAACCGGCCTCCGATGTGGCTGCACGGCGACGATGTCCTCGCCATCGAGTAAAATGCGACCTTCGGTTGGCGCTTCGAAACCGGCGAGCATGCGCAATAACGTTGTTTTGCCGCAACCGGACGGGCCGAGCAGCGCAAAAAACTCTCCGTGCGCTATGTCAAGTGAAAGCGTTTCTATCGCAGCAACCGCGCCAAATCGTTTGGTGACGGCCTCGAAGCGCACCAATGGCTGCTTATCTGTGTCGTTCTGCGTTGCTTCGCCGCGTTCCGCCATCGCTTCCCCGTTTCGTGGCGTGCACGCTAGCGAGCCGCACGGACACGCTCAACCTGGCATCGTGAGTGTGCGCCGGACGGCTTGTCGCCAGCCGGAATATTTGCGCTCCCGCGTATCCGCATCCATACGCGGCTCGAAGCGGCGGTCGAGTCGCCACTGCTTCCCGAAGCCTTCGAGATCGGGGCAAACCCCGGCGGCGCGCCCGGCAAGATAGGCAGCGCCGAGCGCCGTTGTTTCCATCACCACAGGACGATCAACCGGACACGCGAGAATATCGGCGAGGAATTGCATGGTAAAATCACTGGCGGTCATCCCGCCATCAACGCGAAGGACCGTCCCCGAGCCTTTCGACGCCGGCCAGTCGGCGTGCATGGCTTCCAGCAGATCGCGAGTCTGGTAGGCGACCGCCTCAAGTGTCGCCCGAGCGAACTCGGCGGCGCCGGAACTTCGGGTCAGACCGAAGATCGCGCCCCGCGCCCGGGCATCCCAATAAGGCGCGCCGAGACCAACGAAAGCCGGTACAAGATAGACGTCTTCGGCCGGATCGGACCGTTGCGCCAGCGAACTAACCTCCGATGATGTGGTGATGAGTTTCAAACCGTCGCGCAGCCATTGCACGGCGGCCCCGGCGACGAAGATCGCACCTTCCAGTGCATACGTGCGCTTGCCGTCGAGCTGATAAGCGATGGTCGTGAGCAAGCGGTTGCGTGAAACAATGCGCTCAGCCCCCGTATTGAGGAGCGCGAAGCAACCTGTTCCGTAAGTCGATTTCATCATGCCGGGAGAGAAACAGCCCTGCCCCACCGTTGCAGCCTGCTGATCACCCGCAATACCTAGAACGCGGATTGAAGCGTCGAACAGACCGGGGATTGTCTCGCCGAACGCTCCCGCGCAGTCGCGCACGCCGGGAAGAATAGACTGCGGCACCCCGAACAAACGACAAAGGTCGCCGTCCCATTCGGCCTTACCGATATCGAACAACAGCGTGCGCGCGGCATTGGTGGCATCCGTCAGATGCATTTTGCCGCCGGTTAATCGCCAAAGGAGAAAACAATCAATAGTACCGAAGGCGAGCCTGCCGTTTTCGGCCGCGGCACGTGCTCCCTCGACGTGCTCGAGCAACCAGACGATCTTGCTTGCGGAGAAATATGGGTCAAGCAGCAACCCGGTCTTGCTGGCAATTGCATTCTCGTGGCCGGCTCGTCGTAGCGACTCGCAATACTCGGCTGTGCGCCGATCCTGCCACACAATCGCGTTGTGAATGGGCTTTCCGGTTTGGCGCTCCCAAATGACCGTCGTTTCGCGCTGATTGGTGATCCCTATTGCGGCGACATCATTTGCCGCAATCCGTGCTTTGGCCATGACGCCCAGTACTGTTTCGACAACTGCCGCCCATATTTCCTCGGGATCATGTTCGACCTCTCCTGGCCCCGGGTAGATTTGACGCAATTCCTTCTGTGCGGTCGCGAGCGGCTGCAGTGCCGAATCGAACGCGATAGCTCGTGTTGAGGTCGTTCCCTGGTCGATTGCGATGAGAGCGGTCGCCAACTGACATCCCCGGATTACGGTTTCTTTGCGTCCAGCGACGCGATGAAGCGGTCGAGCGCGGCAAGATCATCGGCGATCGCCCTCAGTCCGATCTTGCTGCGGCGCCAGAGCACATCGTCGGCACTCCGCGCCCATTCATTTTCTACCAGATAGCGCACTTCCGCTGCGGTCAGATCGGCAGCAAAACAGGGTCCCAAATCGTCAATCCTTTGCGCGTCTTTCAGAAATCTCTCAACACGGCGTCCATAAGACCGCACCAAACGCTGCGCGTGCGGCGCGGACAAAAACGGCCATCTCTTTCTCGCTTCGTCAACTTGCGTGTTAAATTCGCCGGGTGGGAACTCGCCGCCAGGCAAACGGGAACCCGCGGTCCAGGGTGGACCGGCCTCAAAAAAATGGCCGATGCGCCTAAGCACCGCCTCCGCCAGTTTACGGTGGGTGGTGATCTTGCCACCATAGACGGTAAGTAACGGCGCTTCATCTTCACGCTCGTCGAGGACGAGTTCATAATCGCGCGTGACGTCCTCGGGTCGGGCGGCACCATCATCAAAAAGTGCCCGCACGCCGGCAAACGACCACACCAGCTCGTCAGGCGTCACCTTTTCGCGGAAGTAGCGATTTACCGCTTCGCAGAGATACGCGATCTCGGTGGCGTCGGGCGCCACCGAATTGAGGTCGCCCACGAAATTTTCGTCAGTGGTTCCTATCAGCGTGAAATCCTGCGCAAAAGGCAAAGCGAACACGACACGCCGATCCGGCGCTTTCAATAAATAACCGTAGTCGTGGTCAAAGCGCCGGCGAATTACGATATGGCTGCCTTTGATCAGCCGCACAGGACTCGATAACGGCTGCCGAATCACGGTGTCTGCAACCACGCCGATCCAAGGCCCGGCCGCATTGACCAAAACGCGCGCGGTCTTCACCTCGCGGCGACCCCGAGCGTTGAGTACCAATTCCCATTCGTCTCGTCTCTCCGCGCGCGTGCACCGGGTACGCGTCCGGATGTCGGCCCCGCGTTCGGCTGCGTCGAGCGCATTAAGAACCACCAGTCGGGAATCGTCCGCCCAGCAATCGGAATATTCAAAGCCGTAACGGAAAGTACGCTTCAGGGGCTGACCCACCACATGATGGGTCAGATCGACGGTCTGGGAGGCCGGCAATAGTTTACGGGCACCCAATATATCGTAAAGGACGAGCCCGAAACGCAACATGAGCGGCGAACGTAGTCCAGGCAGCGGCGGCAACATGAAGCGCATTGGCCGCACGACGTGAGGAGCCATCCGTAACAACACTTCACGTTCGCTGAGCGCTTCACGGACGAGGCGAAAGGCGCCGTGCTCGAGATAGCGCAGGCCTCCATGGATCAGTTTGCTCGATGCTGACGATGTGCCCGAGCCGAGGTCATTCATCTCGACGAGGAGCACGCTAATGCCCCGGCCGGCAGCATCTCGGGCGAGCCCCGTTCCGTTTATGCCGCCACCGATAATGGCGAGGTCGAAGTCGGCCATTGCGCAATGATTCGCTTTGTTCTGCAGAATGAGCGGCTTGATCGACGCACTCAAGGACCGAGCGCGTTAACCCAACGTTTGGGCCACATCATCCACCGCGATTGCAAAATCGCGTCGACGCAGCCATATCGAGGGTATTAGCGCTCGATTTTGAGGCCGCACGCCCGGCAGGGAACCCGAATTAGCCGATGCCCTCACCCCGTTTGCTCGTCATCGAAGGTAACTCACCACAAACCATGGCCGACCACGTAGCGGTTGGCGGCATCGTGGCCAGTAAGGGTTATTCTGACCTTTTGCGCGAACTTTTGCCGGGAGCCGTCGTGGATATTTGCTATCCGGGCGACCCCGCGGCACTGCTACCGGAGGGCTCCTCGCTCGAAGGTTATGACGGCATCGCGATCACCGGCTCGAGTTTGCATGTTTACAATGCCGGCGCCGAAGTGATGCGCCAAGTCGAACTTGTGCGTACGGCGCTCAAAACCGGGACGCCGATTTTCGGCTCTTGCTGGGGGCTCCAGGTCATTACGGCCGCGGCCGGCGGCAGCGTGCGCAAGAATCCGAAGGGCCGTGAAATTGGTTTCGGGCGCGGTATTCGCCTTACCGACGCCGGCCGCAAACATCCCATGTATGCCGGTAAGCTTGATGTGTTCAACGCACCGACCGTGCATCTCGACGAAGTCGAAGCAGTTGCGCCGGGCACCACGGTGCTCGCCACCAATGCGGTGTCCGACGTGCAAAGCGCCGAAATTCGCACCAACGGAGCGGTTGCCTGGGCCGTGCAATATCACCCGGAATATCCATTGCGCGAGGTAGCGGCGATCGTGCGACGTATCGGCACGCGGCTGATCGAGGAAGGCTTCTTTGCAGACGCGGCCGACATCAAAACTTTCGCAGAAGATCTCGACACACTCGATCGCGATCCCGGTTGCAAGCGGTTGGCCTGGCGTCACGGCATCAGCAAGAACGTGCTCGACAAGAAGCTTCGCGTCAGCGAGGTCGCAAATTGGATCGAATTTCAGGTGCTGCCAACGCGAGTGAAACGCGGGCGAGGATGATCATGGATTTTTTCGGAAAACATGTAGTTGTTACTGGAGGCACTGGCGCGTTGGGTATTGCAGTTGTGAACGCAATTATGAGTGCCGGTGCCACGTGCACAGTGCCATTCGTTCACGAAGCTGAAGCGCAGCGATTTCCACATCGCAGCGATTCGAAGGCAACTCTGATTGCCGTTTCCGATCTCGCCGATGAAGCGCAGGTAGCCAAGCTTTATGCCGGCGTAAAACCCTGGGCTTCCATCCATATCGCTGGCGGTTTTGCCGCGGGCAAGGTCGCTGAGACCGACAAACAATCATTGATGGCGCAGATCGACAACAATCTTATCTCGTGCTTCCTCTGCTGCCGCGCAGCCGTCAACGCCATGCTTGCGGGCGGTCAAGGCGGCCGCATCGTCAACGTTGCCGCACGGCCGGCACTGGAATGGCGCACCGGCGCGGGCATGAGCGCCTACACCATAGCGAAGACCGGCGTCGCGACGCTCACCGTTACCCTCGCCGAGGAGATCGCCAAGGACGGCATCCTGGTCAATGCGGTTGCACCTTCGATCATGGACACACCAGCAAACCGCAAAGCGATGCCGAAGGCGGATTATTCTGCCTGGCCAAAGGTGGAGGAAGTCGCGGCGACGATCGCTTTCCTCGCGTCACCCGACAATCGCGTGACGCGTGGTGCTATCGTCCCGGTTTACGGAAAATCCTAACCCGCAATTGGAACCAGCTCGAGCGGTGGACGCAACAAGCGCTGTACGGCGCCAGATGCGACCACAGTGGGTCCTTCCGCATAGGCCTCGTGGTTCTTTTCGATCTCGTCGAGATCGTAGAGATAGTTCACCATCAACCCAAAAGCTTGCGCCATTGCGCGATCTGAGCTGTCGGCGAGCCAGTTGATGCGTTCGAGCCGTGCGCCGTTGCCCAGATGGAAACGCGCCACCGAATCAACCGGCGTACCGCGTTGGTTGCGTGCGCGCAGGAAATACCACGCAGCCGCGCGCATGACGGGATCCTGAACCTCCGCCGCCAAATCCTCGTCGCGCCACCATCCGGGCTGATCGAGCGCGGTCAATATGGCTTTGTCTGCTTCAGTAAGCGCTGCGGAGCTTTCTTCTGAGCGCTCACGTTTGAGCCAGCCCGCAAAACTCGTCACCGGCGACAGTGTTACGAACGTCGCGAGTTTTGGCATCTCGCGGCTGACCTCCTCGACCACCTGCTTAATGAGAAAATTGCCGAATGAAACGCCAGCGAGCCCGCGCTGACAGTTGGAAATTGAGTAGAATGTCGCGGTGCGGGCCTTATCGGTTTCAACGATTTCGCGTTCCTTGCCGAGAATGGGTGCGATCGCGGACGGAATTTCGCGTGTCAGCGCCATTTCAACGAAGATGAGCGGTTCATCAACCAGAGCCGGATGAAAGAAGGCATAGCATCGGCGGTCGGGCGGATCGATACGGCGGCGCAGATCATCCCAATCGCGGATCTCATGCACCGCCTCGTAGCGGATGATCTTTTCGAGCACGATCGCCGGCGACGACCAATCAATGCGTTGCAACACCAGAAAGCCCCGATTAAACCAAGAGGAGAACAGATGGATGAAATCTTCGTCGACCGCCCGCAGGTCGTCGCGATGATCGAGCGAATCCATCAGTTGTTCGCGCATACGCACCAGCGCAGCGGTGCCACCCGGTGCGAGATTGAGCCTGCGGAACAGTTCCTGCCGACGCGGTTCGGAGGCGGAATGAACTTCGGCCGCAGTTGCATCCGACGGTGCAGCGCGCCAGGCAGCAATCGCCTTTTCCATGCGCGCAGTGTCAGTGCTGAAACGCTGTGCCAGTGCCTCAAAGAAGGCGATGCGAGGTCCGATGGTCAGCTCCGCGTAGCGGCCAAGAATTTCGCGCGCAAGCGCAACGCCGGAAGCCTCGCCACGGCCGGATAAAAGATCTTCGCACAGTTCGACCAGGTTTTCGGAGCGAGCGGAGGCATCGCCACGCCGGTCGCCGGCGAGCAGCGCGCGGCCGCGCTCGGAAATGGTCTGGAGAAGTTCCCCGAAGAACGAGGTGTTCATTTAGGCCCTACGGCGACGCCCATCAGATAATTAGGCAGCCATGTGGCGATTTCGGGGAAGAAGCACAAGATGACGATCGCCAACATCATACATATGACGTAGGGAAGCGTTCCCCACATAACCTTCGCCAGCGGTACGTCCGGCGCAATAGCATTGACGATATAGATATTGAGACCGACCGGCGGATGGATCAGGCCGATTTCCATATTGATGGTTAAAATCACGCCGAACCAGACGGGATCGAAACCCGCCGCCGTTATGATCGGCAACAGAATCGGGCTGGTCATCAAAATAATTGCTGCTGGTGGGATGAAGAATCCGCAGACCAGGAGGAAGATGTTGATGAGAAACATCAACACCCATTTATTGGCATGCAGATCGGCAATTGCCTGCGCCAGCGTCTGGGTGAGATAGAGCGAGGTAAGCATATATCCGAACAAAACAGCGGTGGCGATGATGGTCAGGATCATCACCGATTCGCGCATGGTGTCGCGCAGGATCAGCCAGATCTGCTCAACTTTCCAAAGGCGATAAATCAAGATCGCCAGAAAAAGGCACAGCGCGGCACCCACACCAGCCGCTTCCGACGGTGTCGCCACGCCACCGTAGAGCGCGTACATAACGCCAACGATGATGAAAATGAACGGCGCGATCTTCGGGATTGACTGAAATTTCTCCTTCCACGAATAGCGGAAGTCGATGGCGTGCGAACGAAAGCCGCGTTTCCATATGATGAACACCGTCCACAGCATGAACAGACCCGTCAACATCAGTCCCGGCAAAACGCCGGCGATGAACAAGCGCCCGATCGATGTTTCGGTTGCAATGCCATACAAGATGAACGTGATGGATGGCGGAATCAGGATTCCTAGCGTGCCGCCGGCGCAAATCGAACCAGTGGCGACGTCGTCCGGATAGCCGCGTCGGCGCATTTCCGGAATGCCCATCTTGCCGATGGCCGCGCAGCAGGCCGGTGATGACCCGGTAAGCGCGGCGAAGATCGCGCAGGCGCCAAGATTTGAAATCACGAGCCCGCCGGGCAGCCTGTAGAGCCAGCGGTCTAATGCCTCATAGAGGTCCTTGCCTGCCGGCGAAGAGCCGATTGCCGCTCCCATCATCACGAACATCGGAATTGCGACGAGGGTGAATTCATCGAGTCCCGACCAGAAGGTTTCGGCAACGACATGCAGCGCATCGAAGCCCTGGAACAGGACCAGGAATGCGATTGCAATCGCGCCTAGCCCGAAGGCGACCGGGATGCCCGATACGAGCATCAACAGCGTGACGATAAGAACAAGTGTCCCTTGGGTGGTCGGGCTCACGGCGCGCCTCCCAGTGCTTCTTGCGCCTGGGCGCGGGCAACATCCTCAGCGTCCTGTTTATCCCGAATGCCGAAGGGTGGTGAGCGCCCAGTGATCAGGCCGAGCAAATCCGCCAAATACTGCAAAATGAGCAGTCCGAGACCGACCGGCATCGAAAGATAAGGAATCCACAGCCGCGCACGCCACACGGTGTTGGAAAGCCAGCGCTCCGAATAGGCCTGATACCAATAAGCGGTGCAAAGTACGAAAATAACGATGCAAAACGCGAGCGCCAGAAGACTTGTGAATAGAGCAAGCCAGTACCGTGTGCGCGGGCCGACATGCAGCGGCAGTATGTCGACATTGACATGCCCACGCGTCATCAGGACGTAAGCGCTGCCGATAAAAGTTGCGCCGACGATACAGTAAGTAACCACATCGATCTGCCAGATCGTGGTCAGATTCAAGATGTAGCGCTCGACCACGATATCGCAAATTACGAGCACTGCGAGCGCAATGAGAAGCGCCGCGGTCACGCCCGCGACGCGCGACAAAAAGTTTACAGCCCGAATGTAAGTGTCCATGGGCTCGTCTTTTCCAAATTGGTCGAAAGTCCGTACCGGGCGAGGCTCGATCGCACTTTATAGGTCAGCCGGCGGGCGAAGCACCCGCCGGCTGGCGTTGCCGCTATTTCACCGAGAGCGCCTCATCGATCAGCTTCTGACCATTGGGGACGTCAGTGGCAAATTTTGCGTAAGAACTTTTCTTAGCAACATCGAGCCACGCTTGATAGTCCGTGTCGCTAAGCGTGACCACCTTGACCTTGTGGTCCTCGAACGCCTTGATCGCTTCCTTGTTTACCGCGTCGGCCTTGCCTTCGTAGTAGGCCTGCGCCTTTTTGCCGGCAATGATTATGGCGTCCTGCTGCTGCTTGTTGAGCTTATCGAAGCTTTTCTTAGACATCAGTACCGGCTCGTACATGAACCAAAGTGCGTTGTCACCCGGAGCCGTGAGACAATCGGTGACTTCATATAGTCGCATGGATTGGAAGGTACCGAGGCTGGTGTCCGTAGCATTCACGACGCCGCTTTGGAACGCGTTATAGATTTCGTTCGAAGGCGGGCTCACGATGCTGGCGCCGGCGGTTTCCCACATACCGGCAAAGGTCGGACCGGCAGCTCGGAACTTGCGACCTTTCAAATCATTCGGGTGCACAACGCAGCCATCCTTGGCTGCAACGCCGCCCGCGAACCAAGCGTCGGACAAAACGATAACACCACGCTTCTCGATCTCGGCCCGCATATCCTTCATGAACTGCGAGTCGTTGATACGCTTAGCGCGTTCCTGGCTCCGGATTAGCCCGGGCATCAGCGTCGCACTGAAAACGGGTACCTTGCCGCTGGCGTAGTCAAGCGGGAACAAAGTGATGTCGAGCTGGCCGTTCACCATGGCATTCCATTGATCGTTCGGCTTGAACAGCGAAGCGCCCGGATAGACTTGAATGTCGATTCCAACATTGGCAGCCTTAACGTCCTTCGCGATCATCTGCACCATGTCGTCGCGGACGTCGCCCTTGCCGCCGGGAAATTGGTGCGACGCCTTCATCGTGATTTGTGCGTATACTGGCGCCGACAGCAGGACAATAGCCGCGGCGGTAGCGAACAAAGTCGAGATTTTCTTCATCGCGTGTTCCTCCATGGGGGTCTTTTTTGGCAGCGCATTACGCCGCTGCATTTGCTTCGCTTCGAACAATAACCAAAATCCCCCTCGTCGCACCCGATATCACATTAGCCGCCGGTACAATTGAGCGCCATAGGCCGGGCCAAAATTTACCCGTAACCGCATGCGACCAATAGACAATCCCCGGTATGGCCAGCTCGCGACGATGACTTTATAAACGCGCTATCGCTATACGACCCCACTCTTCTCAGGAGTCTCTATACATGCCGAAGCCGTTAGCGGGCCTCCGCGTCCTCGAGCTTGCCCGCATCCTGGCAGGGCCATGGGCCGGACAGGTCCTGGCCGATCTGGGCGCTGACGTGATCAAGGTCGAGCGGAAGGGCGCCGGCGACGATACCCGTGGATGGGGGCCTCCCTTCGTCGAGGGCACCGAGGGTGACCACATCGGGTCGGCCTATTTTCATTCCACGAACCGCGGCAAACGCTCGATCGAGATGGATTTCGAAAGCGATGAGGGACGGCGCATTGTACGCAAACTGGGCGCACGGTCGGACGTCTTGATCGAGAATTTCAAGGTCGGCGGATTGGCAAAATTCGGGCTCGACTACAAAAGTCTCGCCGTCGAGTGTCCGCGACTTATCTATTGCTCCGTTACCGGCTTCGGACAGGACGGTCCCTATGCCAAGCGCGCCGGCTACGACCTGATGGCGCAGGGCATGGGCGGAATTATGGATTTGACCGGCATGGCAGACGGCGAACCGACCCGCATCGGCATTCCGGTGTCGGATATTTTCACAGGAGTCTATTCAGTCATCGGCATCCTGGCGGCGTTGGCGCAGCGCGAGAAAACCGGCAAGGGCTGCTACGTCGACACCGCACTGGTCGATTCCACCGTTGGCGTGCTGTCAAATCAGGCGATGAACTATCTTGTTTCGGGCAAGGTGCCGAAGCGCATCGGGAACGCGCACGCCAATATCGTTCCCTATCAGGTGTTCCCCGTTTCCGACGGGCATGTGATCGTAGCCACCGGAAACGACAATCAGTACGTCAAGTTCTGTAACGTTCTGGGTGCGCCGGAGCTCGCGCAAAATCCGGCTTATAAGGACAATGTCGGGCGGCTGGAGCACCGTGACGAGCTCATCGGAAAACTGTCCGCGCTCACTGCGCGCACGAAGCGCGATGAATTGTTGGGCAAGCTCGAAGCGCAGCAAGTGCCGGCCGGTCCGATCAATAATCTCGAGCAGGTGTTCAACGACCCGCAGGTGAAGCACCGCGGCATGAGACTTGATCTGGCAAGCGATGCCGCCAAGGGCGGTGCGATCCCCGGTGTGCGCACGCCTATCGTCATCGACGGCTGGAGAGCCGGCTCAGAGCACCCGTCTCCGCGCCTCGGACAGCATACGGCCGAAATCTTGCGCGAGATCGGAGAAGGCTGACTCTCCCGCACTGCACCGCTCACCCCTTGATTGCGGCTGACCGAAAGCGGAGCATCGCGCAATGCCGGCGCCTGTTGGCGCCGACACCGGGAGAGACTCATGAAAATTGTTCCGTCGCTTTTCGTATGCGTGCTGTCGATAGCGCCCGCCTTGGCCGACGATCTGCCGAAATTCCAGGTTGACCCGTCCTGGCCGAAAACGTTGCCGAACAACTGGATCATGGGACAGGCCGCCGGCGTCGCGGTCGACGCGCAGGACCACATCTGGGTAATCCAGCGTCCGCGATCACTCACCGATGACGAGAAGGCGGCGAGCTTTAACCCGCCTCGCAGCAAATGTTGCAAACCCGCCCCACCCGTTCTGGAATTCGATCAGGATGGAAATCTTCTCAGATCATGGGGCGGACCCGGGCAAGGCTACGACTGGTTCGAGAACGAGCACGGCATCAATATCGACTACAAAGGCTTCGTGTGGGTCGGCGGCAACGGAAACAACGACGGCCAAGTGCTCAAATTCACACAGGACGGAAAGTTCGTGCTGCAGATCGGCAAGGCAGGCCCGCAGACCGGCAGCGCCGACACCACTCGTTTGGGGCGGCCAGCAGATACCGAAGTCGACCCCGCCACCAACGAAGTCTTCATCGCCGACGGGTACGGCAATCATCGCGTCATCGTGTTCGACGCCGACACCGGGGCCTACAAGCGGCACTGGGGTGCTTACGGCAAGCCGCCGAGCGATGTCAAAGAGGCACCTTACAATCCAGCCGGCTCGCCGCCGGGGCAATTCGCCAATCCGGTCCACTGCGTGAAGATCGCCAAAGACGGGCTCATTTACATCTGCGACCGTTCGAATGATCGCATTCAGGTATTCCGCAAGGATGGAACCTTCGTGAAGGAATTCTTCGTCGCCAAGGACACACCCGGGCAAGGATCGGTCTGGGATCTCGATTTCTGGCCGGATGCCAAACAAACGTTCCTGATGAACGCCGACGGCGTTAACAATGAAGTGCGCACGCTCGTGCGGGAGACCGGAGAGGTCGTCGGCGCATTTGGCCGCAACGGCCGCAACGCCGGCGAATTCCACTGGATCCACAATCTCGCGGTCGACAGCAAAGGCAACATCTACACGACCGAAGTCGATACCGGAAAGCGGGCACAGAAGTTCCGCTACGTCGGATCACCGCTGCGCTAGAGCTCCTGACTCAGGTCGTCCACGGCGCCAAAGCTTGGCGCTACCACGTGAGGGTGCGCGCGTTTTCCGCGAAGATGAAACCCTGCGTATATCCGGGTTTGCCCATCTGTACACCCGGCACGAGGTCATCCATCGCCAATCCGAACTCGGCCATGCACGGTCCGCACATCAAGACTACTCCACCGTCGCGGATAAAATCGGCGAGGATGTCGCGCGGCACGCGTTGCATCGATGGCTTCCTCTCCTGCTCGCCGTTTTTGGCGGCGAGCTTGACTGCGTCGAGATTGAGAAAGACCGCGACCGGATGCCCCTGTTTCAGCGTCGCGTGTGCGAAATGAAGGCCCATCCAGCCACGCCACGAGTCGCCAGTAGTCATGTTGATGAATAACGGATTTCTCTGTGGCACGCTGTTCGCGAGCGTATCCGCGTCGTGTGCGAGACCTTTGTTAATTGCTAAAGCGGCTCCCAATCCGACCAACAGTCCGCATAAGAAAAATATTGCGCGTCGCATTGAACACTCCCGTACGAATGCCGTTTTGGTGTGAGTAAAATAGCACGAGCGCATGCCATTTCCGCGCTAGGAAATCGCTGTCGGCGCCAGCGCCTCGATATCCGTGACCACATCGATGACCGCCGTGCGCTTGGCAGCAAGCGCCTTGGCAAGCGCGGGCGCAAAATCGGCCGCGCGCTCAACCCGGATTCCGAGCGCACCCATGTCTTCGGCGAGCTTGGCGAAATTGGTCGGATTGTAGGTCCACAACTCGCGCGCTTTGGCGGTCTGCTCGCCGCCATAGGCCCGGTCGAAGCCTCGTTTCGATTGATTTCCGCCGCCGTTATTGTTGACGACGGTAACCGAGGCGAGATTCCATCGCACCGCCGTTTCAACCTCGGCAAGGTGGTACCAGAATCCCGCATCGCCAGTGAACACCACCACCGGCCGCTCCGGGCATGCCGCTTTTGCACCGATACCTGCCGGAAACGCCCAACCGAGATGCCCGGCGCTACGCATGTAATTCTGTGCTGACACGCGCAAGTCGTACATGCCTCCCATCCACATGCCGGCGTGACCCGTATCGACGACGATAATGGCATCGTCAGGCACGTGCTTGGTCAACTCACCACAGATGCGCGCCGGGTGGATCGGCACTGAATCCGATTCGAGCATCGGTTTATACTTGGCGTACCAGTCGTTGCGTAGATCCGAGATTTCCTTGATCCAGGCCACACGCTTTGTCGCGCTCGATTTGTCAATCTGGCCCAGCATTCGCACCAGGACGCTCTTTGCATCGCCGAGCACGCTCGCAACCAACGGATAGTTGCGGCCGAGGGATTCCGGCTCGATGTCGATCTGGATCGCGGGCGTTCCGATCTTCGGCACGGCCCAAAAATGCGTCGTCATACCCCCGGTTTCGGTGCCGATGAAACAAACCACATCGGCACGATTGACGGCGCGATTGGCGCATTCGCGCGAATAGCTGCCCACGACACCGACCGAGAGTGGGTGGACTCCGGGGATAATGTCCTTCCCATTGAGCGATGTTGCGACCGGAATTTGCAGCGCTTCGGCGAGTGCGACGATTTCTTTGCCGGCGCCTGACGCGCGCGCGCCTCCGCCGGCCACGATGATCGGGCGTTCGGCTTTTTGCAAAAGTTCGAGCGCCGTCTTCACATGCGCCGCTTCCGGCTCCGGGCGAAATGGCGGGACACGAACGAACTGCGTTTCTACCAAGGCCTCCATCTCAGCCTCTTCCAGATCGACTTGTCCTTCATTGCCACGAAATTGCAGATGGACGGGGCCAGGCGCGCCTGTGGTGGTGACGCGAAAGGCCTGCCGCACCATATCGGGAATGCGCGCCACGTCATCTATGGTGACATTCATCTTAGTTACCGGCTCGAAGGCCGGGATGTCGTCGATCTCCTGATAGACCTTACGGAACTTTGTTTTCGGATCTCGCCCGCCGGTCATCGCTATCACTGGCGAATGCGCCAGATAGGCATCACGCAATCCCGCGGCGAGATTAAGCGCACCAATCACTTGTGCCATGCAGACGCCAGGCTTCCCAGACGCGCGCGCATATCCGTCGGCCATGTACGCTGCGGATTTCTCACCATGGCAATGCACCCGCGCGATTTTCGTACGCCGCTCCATCTCGGCAAAAGTCCGCCGCAGCACTGCCGGCACCATAAATACGTGGGTGACGCCATAGCCCGCCAGCATGTCGGCGAGCACTTCGGCGCCGATACGCTTGGTATTGTGACCGACCGTTGTCATGCTGCGCTCAAGCCGGCTCGAATTTCAGCGCGATACCGTTGATACAGTAGCGTAAATGCGTCGGCGGCGGCCCGTCATTGAATACGTGCCCGAGGTGGCTTCCGCAGCGACTGCAGTGAACCTCGTCACGCAGCATACCGTGGCTGCGGTCGGTCTCACCCTCGACTGCGCCTGGCAAGGGATCATTGAAACTCGGCCAGCCGGTCCCGCTCTCGAATTTCATCTTGGAAACAAACAGCGGTTGATCGCACGCCGCGCAACGAAATGTACCAGCACGCTTTTCGTACAACAGGGCGCAACTTCCCGGCATCTCGGTGCCGTGCTTGCGCATGATCTCGAATTGCTCCGGCGTGAGGATTTTGCGCCATTCAGCGTCAGTGTGGGTGACAGGATATTGCTTCGCCATAGTCAAAACTCCCGCAATTGCTGCTACTTGATCGCCAGCGGATTGACCGGAGAACCCACCGCCCCGGTTATCGGAATCGCCGGCGCCACAAAAAGGAATTCGTAGGCTTTGTCCTGGTCACAATCGTCGGCGAGTTCCTTCAGATTGAAAATCTCACCCATGGTCATGCCCATGATTGGAATCGTGATCCAGTGCCAGGGCTGGTTGATCCCCTCTTCGCTCTCATTTGGCCTTACCTCACAGCCCCACGTGTCGCTCGCAAGTGCGGCCAGTTGCGTGTCCTTGACGAAATCAAGCGTCTCGAAAGAGAAGCCCGGTGCGTCGCCGCCGGGGTAACCGTCCCAGCTGCCCGCCTTCTGACAACGCTCCATCATGCCGGTGCGTACGATGACGTAGTCGCCGCGCTTGAGTTCGACCTTCTGCTTTTTTGCCGTGCCATAGAGGTCGTGGTTGGTGATGCCGTAGCCGTCGTCGAGCGAATCGACGCCTTTGTAGCGTGCCACGTCGAGAAACACGCCCCGTCCCACCATCCTGTTCCTGGTTTTCTCGATGCCGCATTTTTGCGCGCCGGCCGACGTCACCTCGCGGCAATCGTAACCGTTCCACATGGAGTTCTCATAAAAAACGTGACCAAGCCCGTCCCATTGCGTGCCGCATTGAAGCGGCATGGTCACGATATCGTCGGCGGCGCGAATTCCGCGCTTGTCGAGTACGCCGGAATAGGCGTCGGTGCCCGTCCGAAGCATGGTATGGATTGGATTGGTGCGGCCCATCGCCGGATATTTGCTTTTCGCGCCCTGCGGTCCGGTGTGATCAAAGTTAAGCGCAAGCGAAATCACCTTTCCCTTCTTCACAAGGCGCGTAGCGGCGACAATATCTTCCGGCGTTGTGTAGTTGAGCGTGCCAATCTCGTCATCCGGACCCCACTTGCCCCAATTCTTGTACTTCTCGGCAGCTTCACGCATGTCCTGACGGGTGATCTTTTGCGCCGGCATTGAATGTCCTCAGACGGAATGAAACGGCATTGGCCGGCGGAATACAGCCTGTGGAGGCGGACGATGCAAGCCCTACTGGCAACAGAACCGCGCAATGCTACGATGAAAAAAAGGGAGGAAACGATGCACCGGCTGCTTCGCCTTTCGGCGATCAGTACCCTGTTATGTGGGTCGCTATTCACAAGCGACGTCGCCCAAGCGCAGGATACTGCGGGTTATCCAGCACGCCCGGTCAAGATCATCGTGCCGTTCGCGCCAGCCGGCCCCACCGACGTGATGGCACGCCTGGTTGCGCAAAAACTGAGCGATAGCCTCGGTAAACAATTCTACGTCGAGAATCATCCTGGTGCCGGCGGTAATCTCGGCATGGCCCTGGTCGCCGGCGCGCCGCCCGACGGCTACACATTGCTCATGGTAAGCTCCAGCGTCGTCGTCAACCCGAGCCTTTATGAAAAGGTGCCGTACGACGTCTATAAAAGCCTCGCGCCGGTGACGCTGGCGGGGTCAAGCCCAAACATCTTGGTCGTCCACCCCTCGGTGCCAGCGAAGAGCGTGAAGGAACTTATCGCCTATACTCAGGCCAACCCAGGCAAGGTGAGTTTCGCCTCGCCCGGTTTCGGCACGACCGCGAGCCTCGCCGCGGAGAACTTCAAATACGCGCTCAAACTCGATATCCAGCCGGTGCCTTTCAACGGTGCCGGACCCGCGCTCAATGCCGTTGTCGCTGGGCAAGTGCAGATCGGGTTCATGGCGCTGCCGCCGGTGACCCCGCATTTGCAGGCCGGCACCTTGCGCGCTCTCGCCATGACGACAGAGAAACGCGTAGCCGCAGCGCCCAATGTACCGACGATGGCAGAGGCCGGAGTGCCGGGCGACCAGATCTCCGATGTGATGCAGGCGATGTTCGCACCGGCCGGCACGCCGAAACCCGTCATTGACCTCTTGCAGAAGGAGGTCGCCAAGGCGGTGACTGCAGCCGACGTCAAAGCAAAGCTTGATTCGCTTGGCTTCGAGGCAATTGCCGACACGCCAGAGCATTTCGCCGCGCGGATAAAAGTGGAAGTACCGAAATGGGCAAAGGTGATCGAAGCGGCCAAGATCGAAAAGGTCAAATAGATAGAATGTTCGTATGAGGAGAAATTCATGGCTTTCGTCGCACGAATTATCGCACTTGCCGCTGTGGTGCTCGTCTGTGGGGCGGCCCAGGCCGCGGGCTACCCGGATCATCCGGTCAAAGTGGTCGTACCTTTTGCGCCGGCGGGTCCGACCGACGTCATGGCGCGCCTGATCGCGCAGAAACTTTCGGAAGCGCTGAAGCAGCAGTTTTACGTCGAAAATCATCCCGGCGCAGGCGGCAACATTGGTATGACACAAGTCGCGAAGTCTGCGCCCGACGGCTATACCATCCTGGTGGCGAGCTCGAGCTACGTCGTCAATCCGAGTCTTTACGCGAAAAATCCCTACGACCCCTTCAAGGACTTTGCGCCGGTCACCCTTGCAGCCGCTTCACCGAACATTCTGGTCGTCAACGCTGATTTTCCCGCAAAGTCGGTGAAGGAACTTGTCGACCTCATTAAGAAGGAGCCCGGCAAATATAACTACGCGATGCCAGGCACTGGCACGACGCCACATCTTGCGGGCGAGCTATTCAAACTCACCTTCAAGCTCGATCTCGCAACCGTGCCATTCAACGGCGCAGGACCAGCAATCCAGTCGGCCGTTGCCGGCCACACGCCGATTGCATTCACCGCGCTGCCGCCGACGGCACCGCAGGTACAGGCCGGAAAATTGCGCGGCCTGGCTGTGACATCGGACAAACGCTCGTCTGCCTTGCCGGACGTTCCAACCATGGCTGAAGCAGGCGTAACCGGTCAGGAATCAGAGACGATGCAGGGCATCTTCCTGCCGGCCGGCACGCCGAAAGAGATTGTCGATCTGCTCAATCGCGAGATCGCCAAGGCGATGGCGATGCCGGACGTAAAGGAGAAATGTGCCCAGCTTGGTTTTGATCCCGTTGCCAACAAACCGGAAGAGTTTGCCGCCTATATCAAGAAAGAGGTCGACAAGTGGAGCCGGGTCATCAGGGACGCCAATATCTCGCAAATCCAGTAAGATGCGTATTATCGATATTCGCGAGATGGCGGTCCCCCTCAAATCGACGCTCGCAAATTCGAGCTTTGATTTCACCGAAATGACGACCTCGGTGGTCGCCGTGATCACCGATGTCATTCGAAACGGGAAGCCGATCTGTGGCTTCGCTTTCAATTCCACGGGCCGATACGCTTGCGGCGCGCAAATGCGCGCCCGTTTCATTCCACGCATCCTTGCTGCCGAACCCGCTTCGTTGCTGGACGATACCGGCGACAATCTCGATCCCACGAAGATTTTCGACTGCATGATGCGGCGTGAGAAATCAGGCGGGCATTCCGAGCGCTCGATCGCGATTGGTACCATTGAAGTTGCGATATGGGACGCCGTCGCGAAGATCGCGGACAAACCGCTGCACGTCATTCTTTCCGAGCACTTCAGTGACGGAAAAATCGTCGACAAGGTTTTCTGTTATGTCGGCGGCGGTTGGTATTGGCCTGGACAGACAATCAAGGATTTACAGGATGAAATGCGGCGCCATCTCGGCGCCGGTTACACGATGGTAAAGATGAAAGTCGGCGGGCTGCCACTTGATCAGGATTTGCGCCGGCTCGAGGCGGTGCTTGAAGTCGTCGGCTCGAGCGAAAATCTTGCCGTCGATGCCAATTGCAAATTCAATCGCGGTGAGTCCCTCCGCTATGCAAAGGCGCTTTCTCCTTTCAAACTTCGCTGGTTCGAGGAGCCCTGCGACCCGCTTGATTTTGCGCTATTCGCGGAGCTTGCCGAGGCCTACGAGCCGCCCCTCGCCACCGGCGAAAACCTCTATTCGACGCAGGATGTGGAGAACCTGGTCCGGTTTGGTGGCTTCCGTGCCGGACGAGACGTGATCCAGATTGACCCGCCACAAGCCTACGGCATTGGCCAATACGCCAAGACAATTGCAATGTTGTCGCGCCATAGCTGGCCGCGCGCATCACTTTTCCCGCACGGCGGCAATCAGATGTCGCTCGCCATGGCAGCGGGCTTCGGCCTCGGCGGCGCCGAATCCTATCCGGGTGTGTTCGGCGACTTCGGCGGCTTTGCCGACGATGCCGCGATCGAGAATGGCACAATTTCGCTCTCTGACCGGCCCGGCATTGGCTTCGAGGGACAGGCCAGGCTTTACCGGATTATGCGCGACCTCGCGGGCCTTTAGGCCGTCACTCCGCGCCTTCCAGCACTGTCGGAATCTCGATCGGTGGTTTTGTGCCGCGAATACGAACATAGATCTGCAGTCCGATCAGCAGCACGCAGAGGCCGATGAATACCGCGCTGATCGGCCGCTCGATGAATACCAGGATATCCCCCCGCGAAATCAACATTGCGCGGCGAAAATTCTCCTCAAACCGCGGGCCGAGGACGAAGCCAAGCAGGATGGGGGCCGGGTGAAAGCCGAGCCGCAGCAGGACGTAGCCCAGGATGCCGATGACAACCGTCTCGCCAACCTGGAACATATCGTTATTGGCGGCATAGACTCCGATGCAAACGAAGAACAGCGCGCTTGGATAGAGATATTTGTACGGAATCGTCAGCAATTTTACCCAGATCCCGATCAGGGGCACGTTCAGCAGCACCAGCATAATGTTGCCGATCCAGAAGCTGGCGACGAGGCCCCAGAAAATATCCGGATGCTCTTTGATAAGTTGCGGACCGGGCACAATGCCCTGGATCATCAGCGCGCCAAGCAACAGTGCCATCACAGCGTCGCCCGGAATACCGAGGCTCATCGTCGGAATAAAGTCGCCTTGCACCGACGAATGCGTCGATGCTTCTGGAGCGATCACGCCTTCGATCAGCCCGGTGCCGAACTTCTCAGGGTGCTTCGAGATCTTCTTTTCCGTAGCGTAGGCGACAAACGACGCAATGGTTGGCCCGGTACCCGGGATAAGCGCACATAGGCTTCCGACCAGCGTGCCGCGGAACATCGGCGCGATCGCCTGCTTCACGTCGCTTTTGCTCGGGCGCATGTCGCGCAGGCGGACATTCGTATACTTCGCGTTGATCGACACCACCTGATTGATGCTGTTCATGAACTCGGCGATACCGAACAAGCCGAGCGCGAGCGCGACCAGCTCGATACCGTCATCAAGATGAGTCATCCCGAATGTGAAACGTTCGGCGCCGGTCTCGAGGTCGGTTCCGACAATGCCTAGCATGAGACCAAGTACCGTCATCGCCACGCCTTTAAGCGGCGAGCCGCGCGCCAGGGTCGAGCCCGCCAGCAGGCCAAGCAACATCAGCGAACAGATCTCGGCCGGACCGAATTGGAGCGCGACACGCACCAGAATTGGCGACAAAAAAATCATCTCTGTGATGCCCCACGAGGCACCAACGAACGAGGCCATCACGGTCAGACCTAGCGCGACGCCGCCCCTGCCCTGCTTGGTCATAGGGAAGCCGTCGAGGCACGTCACCGCATGCGGCGGATGACACGGCAAATTAAGCAGGATTGAGCAAATCGCGCCGCCGTATTGGGCGCCATACATCACACCGGCAAGCATCAAAATTGCACCCACCGGCTTTATGCCGAACGTCAGCGGCAGCAGAATTGAAATGGTCGCAAGGGGCCCCATCCCCGGCAACACGCCGACCATGTTGCCGACGAGCACGCCGATAAAACACCACATCAGGTTATGCGGTTGCAGCGCGACGCCGAACCCGTACCAAAGATCGGTCAGTGCGGTTTCGATCACAGGCCTCTCCACGCCAGCAAGGGCATTGGAACTTGAAGCACATAGGAAAACAGCCCGACGCCAAATATCGTCACCACTGCGGCCAGCACGATCGAGTTTTTCAGCGTCGCTGTACGATCACCGAGTGCCGACACGAACACGCAACTGAAAATGGCGGGGATCAAACCGAAGTAGCTTCCAAACAAAATGAAACACAGCGGCCCGGCGAGTATGCAGGCCCAGCCGAACCACTCGGGTTGCTTGGGCAGGATATCCTCGTCCTCGCCTTCAGGTACGGAAATCGCGGTTCCTGCGATCGCGATGCCGAGACAGATCAAAATGACGCCGAGCGCCGTCGGCAGGAACCCCGGCCCCATGTGCATCAGGGTGCCAAGCCGATAACCCGGTCCCTTCAAGGCCATCACCAGACCGAAAAATATGACCAGGGCGCCCGCATAAAAATCGCGCTTGCGGACGAGGTTCTGGATCATATGCACGACAGGGCCGTGTCCGGGGCGCAAGGCGTCCTCCACCATTTTATCATTTCGAACCTTCGCCCCACCTGAGGATTAAAACGCCTGCGAACCACAATCAATCCCGATGCACCACAATGTGGAACTAGGCCGAATTCGTGCCTTTGGGGGAGGTACAGGCTTGAGTAAAAGGTTTGTAAACGTTGAAAGGGCATACTTCCAAGCAAATGCAGCCGCGGGACCTCGGGAAGTCCTGAGCGGTTTAAGCCTTTCATCGAGTGCATCAACTGATTTTTGATCATGACTGCCGCCAAGCCACCCGCCGTCGCATTTGTCATTCCGTGCTACAACGAACAGGCGGGCATTCAGCACACAATTGCGTGCCTGCTCACCGACATCAACAAGCTGGAAAAATCAAAGGCTATCTCGCCAAAAAGCTACGTGTTGCTGGTCGATGACGGCAGCACAGACCGAACCTGGGCGCTCATCGAAAGAATGACGCAGACCCATGCGAAACGCGTTCGCGGCCTCAAGTTGTCGCGTAACGTTGGGCATCAGAACGCGCTGCTGGCTGGGCTGCTCGCCCAGATTGGCAAGGCCGATGCGGTAATTTCGCTCGACGCCGACTTGCAAGACGATATGTCAGTCGCCGCAAAGATGATCGGTCACTTTAATGACGGCGCGGAGGTTGTGTTCGCCGTGCGCGAGCGGCGGGCCAGCGACAGCCGATTCAAACGTGGCACTGCCGATCTTTATTATCGCATTCTCAATTGGCTCGGCGCAGACATCATTCCGCACCACGCCGACTTCCGTCTGATGAGCGAGCGCGCACTGCGTGCGCTTTCTCTTTATGGGGAAGCACACGTGTTTCTGCGCGGGCTCGCCGTGCAACTCGGGTTCAAAACGGCGATCGTTGCCTATGATCGCCTTCCGCGGGTGCACGGAGAAACAAAATATACGCTCGCAAAAATGGTGGCCCTCGCCATTAACGGGATCACCTCACTCTCGGTGCGGCCGATTCGAATAATCGCCCTGATGGGGATAATGTTGTTTGTCGTTTTTATTGGCATGACTTTCTGGGTATTTGTCGCTTGGCTCGCCGGCCAAACGATACAGGGCTGGACATCGGTCATGTTGCTGTTTCTTCTGATCGCCTCGTTCCAGACCTTTGCTATCGCGGTGATCGGCGAATATGTCGGGAAAATCTATTTCGAGACCAAGGCGCGCCCGCGCTACATCATCGAACAGGAAATTGGCTTGCTGCCAACAAAATCCGACGCGCCGGGTGCGCGTAATCGAGCGGAAGCGCTTTTTGAAAATGGCTATTCGCGCGCACCGGTTTGATCGGCTATTGTGCGGCACGACGCGAACTCGTAGCCCCGCTCGGACAAGCGCCGATGGACACGGATGCCCTCCGCCGATTGCACTATGCCGCCGCCATCGCCTGCGGCGTGTTTGCAGCTTTGGTAACACATATCCTGTTGACGGTCTTTGGTATTGGGCTGGATGCCGCGCTGCGTGATGCACCCACCGGCGGCAAGCAGCAATTCGTTTCTGCCATGGCCTGGTGGGCAATCGGTGGCGCCGGTTTTGTTGGGGGTTGGGCTGCCGCGGCTTACCTGATAGCGGCCGCGCGCGAACGCGAATTCGTCTATCGGCTGGCGCAATGGTTTCTGATTGGGTTGGTATTCGTGGCGGCTACCGTCGGCGGCATCATGAGCAAGACAGGCAATCTTGGGGGCACAATTGACGTGGCCGCCGGCCTGACGGCGTTCGGGCTGGGGGCGCTTTGCGCCTTCTGTGGAGCACGGCTGGCGTATCTCAACGCCGAACAGGTTTAGCTGCCGGAATCGTCGGCGTCGGCGATTTGCCGCGCTGCACTCCTGATTGTCCGTCCGAATATTCTCGCTATACTTTGACTACTAAGCTCTGGAAACAACCAGGCGGGGGAGACACGCGATTCCATGGGAGGAACAACCAATGATCAACTGCGCACGGTTTGCTGCCATGTTGGCAGCGGCCACGTTCGCATTCGCGCCAGCGTCTGGTCAGGCACAAGCCTGTGAGGACCTGATCCTGGGCGCCGCGCTTTCGGCCACTGGCATCTATGCGGCCAATGGCTTGAATACCCAGCACGGTTACGAATTTGCGGTCAAAAAGATCAACGACACCGGTGGCATTAAGATTGGCGACAAGTGCTTCTACCTTAAAATCAAATACTACGATGACGAGTCGACGCCCGCGCGCGCCGCGCAATTGGTCGAAAGGCTGATTGACCAGGACAAGGTCAAGTTCATGTTGGGCCCCTACGGCTCACCGCTGACCAAAGCAATCCTGCCCGTCGTCGAGAAATACAAGATCCCGCTTGTCCAAGGTGAAGCCGCTTCGCGGTCTCTCTTCACGCAAGGCTATAAATATCAATTCGGGATCGTAGCGACGTCAGAGAAGTACCTGACCCCTGTCATAGACATGGCGGCCCAACTCGCCAAGAAGGCGGGTAAAGATCCATCCTCTGTCAAAGTTGCGATGATCTACCAGGACGACGCATTCTCGCTGGATGTGCGCCAAGGGGTCATTGAGCAGATCAAGAAGTACAATATGCAGACGGTCATCGATGACCGCATGCCGAAGGATCTCAACGATGTCACTACGTTTTTCACCAAGGTTAAGGCCTTGCAGCCGGACGTATTACTGATTTCCGGGCACGAGAAGGGCGCAGCGACCGCTACGCGGCAGATAGGCGAATTCAAGATCTCGGTGCCTCTCATTGGGATTACGCACTGTGAGGCGGCAAAAATCGCTGGCGACTTCCCAAAGTTTGCCGAAGGGGTGGTGTGCCCAACCCAGTGGGACGAAACAATGAAGGCCAATGATCCGTTGTTCGGATCGGCGGCCGAATACAATAAGGCGATGATCGCCGCGCACCCGGAATATGATGTGGTGCCATACCAGACTGCGCAAGCCAGCGCCGCCGTCTATGTTTTTGCCGATGTATTCAAGCGGGCGCAGTCACTTGATACTGAGAAAGTGCGTGAGGCCCTGACGAAAACTAACCTTTCCACTTTCTACGGCGGCGTCAAATTTGCCGAAGACGGCAGCAACCCCGGCAAAGAGATCGTGATGCGGCAGATTCAGGCCGGCAAGTACCTGGTCGTTTCACCGGCGGAAGTAGCGGTCGCTCCACTGATCTATCCGCGCGACGCGAACTATTAGCCGTACTACGGAGCGGGCGGTATTCCTCCCGCTCCCACGCCACACCCACGAATTGCTCGATCGCTGTGTGCGGTCATTCGGTTTGCCGTTTCCAGGACCGGTCTGGGAGGTCCGAATGGAACAGGTCATTGGCAATATTTCAGTCTTGGCAGCGATGCCAATCTTCAATCTTGGCTTGCTGATCGACGGTCTGCTGGTCGGCTCGATATTCGCTCTCGCAGCCTATGGTCTTGCTCTCGTGTGGGGCGTCATGAGCGTGAAGAATCTCGCGCAGGGCGACTTCATCATGATCGGCGGATATATCACATGGAATCTTGGGCGGCTGGGGATTGATCCGCTGCTCGGCGTACCAGTTGCGATGGTCGTCCTCTGGGGGATTGGTTGGGTGCTCTACCGCACCGTGATCAGCAAAGTTATCACACGCGATCTCTTCACCTCGCTGCTCGCAACCTTCGGCATAGCCATAGTCATCCAGCAGGGGCTCAATCTCGCCTTCGGACCTGACACGCAATCAGCGCATGCCAACCTTCCAACTTTATCATTCGCCGGCGGGCTCATCACGATCGCCTCCACTCGCATCGTAGGATTTGTGCTGGCCATTCTTCTTGCAATAGCGGTGATCCTGTTCATGAAAAAAAGCCGCATGGGCCAAGCCATTCGAGCTACCGCACAGGATTCACGCGCCGCCCGCGTGCTCGGTATCGACACTGAAAAAATCTATTCGTTTACGTTCTGCCTTAACGCGGCAATTTGTGGCGCGGCCGGCGCGCTAGTTGCTGTCGTCTGGAATGTTCAACCTTTCCTCGGCACAACCTATTCGATCCGCCTGTTCGTCATCGTGACCGCCGCCGGATTCGGCAACCTGCCAGGTGTGATTGCCGCCGGGTTCGGTATGGGCGTATTCGAGCAATTTGGTGGATTTATATTGGGAGCCCAGTTTCAGCAGGCACTCATTGTGCTGCTATTGCTGGCGGTGCTCGCGGTCCGCCAATTGCAGCAGCTGCGTGTGCGACAGGCTGTTCAATGAGCCGCGCACCCTCGCATCCTCTCGCAATCGGGTTGTTGTTATTGGCCGGTGTTGCCGCGCCTTTGCTGTTCCCCGCCTACACAAATCAAGTCGCCGTGCTTTGGCTGATGATCGTCTTTGCGTCGACCTGGGACATCCTGGGTGGCCAAATGGGCTACAATTCCCTCGGTAATATTTTTTTCTTTGGCGCCGGTATGTACACCTCGGCCGTGGTGCAAATCGGCCTGTACTATGACGTGGGCATGTACACGTCCGGTGCGCGCACCACGCACATCGTTTTCACCACGGCCCAATACTTCACCGGCTTCGCACTGGGAACAGTGGCGGCGGGCGTCGCCGCGGCTCTGCTTGCGCTGGCGACGTCTTGGATCGTGTTCGGCCTACGCGGGCCTTATTTCGCCATTGGTACACTCGGGGTTGCGGTCGCGGCCGCTGAACTGATTTCCTCATGGGAATGGGTCGGTGCTGCCGCCGGAATTTCGATGCCGGTATTTCCAGGCGCACCGGATACGCAAAAGCTATTCTTCTATTCGCTGCTGTTTGGCCTCGCCGTTGCCGTGCTCGCTTTTTTGCGGTGGCTCTATTCCACGAATTTCGGCCTGGCGATCAACGCAATCCGCGATGATGAGGAAAAGGCCGAAGCCATGGGCCTGTACACGCGCCGCTATAAGCGGACGGCCTGGACAATCGCCGCATTTTTCCTTGGGATTGCCGGCGCGATCTTCGGCAACATGACTGGCTTCATCGAGCCGCGCGACATCGCCTTCCCCACGACGACCTTCAATATCTTCATGATTCTGATGGTGCTTCTTGGCGGCAAGGGCACATTCTGGGGTCCGGTCGTCGGCGCCGTTGTATTTCAGATCATCAAGGAAGTGACGTGGACCTACTTCCTCGGTTGGCAATTTGTCGCCCTTGGTTTGCTGATCGTGATTATCGTTGTGTATTTCCAGCAGGGCATCGTCGGCTGGTTGATGGAAAAATATCCTGCACGATTCGGAATCAGCGCTGCACCCAAGGAAAGGAAAGAGTCCTCGCGCACAATTGGCCTCGCGCCTCATCCGGAGGGCGCCGAATGAACGATCCGATCATCGAACTCACGAATGTTTGCAAATCATTTGGCGGGGTAATCGCCAATCACGACGTTTCACTAACGGTCCAACGAGGTGCCATCACCGGCCTTATAGGACCTAACGGCTCCGGCAAAACGACCCTGTTTAACTCCATCGTCGGATATCACCCAATCGACTCGGGCTCGATTCGTTTCGACGGTCAGGAAATTTCTCAATTACACGTGCAGGAAATCGCAAGGCTCGGCTTGCTGCGCACATTCCAAACCACGCGCATCTACGGCAAGATGAGTTGCCTGCAGAATATGCAAATCTCTATTCCGCACCGCAAGGCACGTTTCGTTGACATGTTTTCTTGCGCGCGCACCGAGGTGCTGGAGCAGGCTGAGCAATTGCTGGCCTTCGTCGGGCTTTATGAAAAACGCTTTTTGCGCGCCGGAAGCCTCTCCTTCGGCCAGCAGAAACTGCTTGAGTTCGCAATGGCTCTCATAAATGAGCCGACTGTACTGCTCCTCGATGAACCGACCGCAGGAATTAATCCAACATTGATTAATGGCCTCATCGATCGTCTCAAACGCGCGAACGCCGAATTCGGCATCACGATGCTGATCATCGAGCACAATATGCGGGTCATCATGAACATGGCCAACAAAATATATTGCATGGCGCACGGCGAGATGCTGGCTGCGGGCACACCGAGTGAAATTCAAAATGATAAGAATGTGATCGACGCCTATCTGGGAGCTCACTAATGGTGGCTTCTGAACAAACACAGATGAGTGGCTATTCCGGTAGCGGCAACGCGATCATTTCAGTCGACGAAGTTGCACGGCAGGCACTCGGAATCGTTCGCGACATTAGCGTCGAACAGCTTGATGCGCTTGCCGGCCGCAAGCCGCACCTGAGAATTGACAATCTGAACGCCGGATACGGCCAGATGGAAATCCTGCACGATTTCAATCTTCGCGTGGGCGGCGGCCAATCACTTTGCCTCATCGGGCCGAATGGTGCGGGCAAATCGACCGTGCTGCACTCCATCTTTGGCTTCACCAATATTTATTCAGGCTCGATCTCAACCCAACAGGACGGCACGCAAACCGACATCACGCGTTTGTCCTCCAACGAAAAGCTGCGCTCGGCCGGCATCGCATACATTTTGCAGGATAAATCGGTGTTCCCTGGCATGACCGTGGAAGAAAACCTGTGGCTGGGCGCCTACCTGATGGATCGCAAGGAGGCCAAGCAGGCCGCTGACAAGATATTCGACAAGTACCCGCGGCTTGCCGCGCGGCGAAAGCACCTTGCGAGAGTCCTGTCTGGCGGCGAGCGTCGGCTCCTCGAAATATCCCGGGCGCTGGTCATGGACCCGAAGGTGTTGTTGGTCGACGAGCCGTCGATTGGTCTGGAGCCGCGTTTTATTGATGCGGTGTTCGGTATCCTTGATGATCTGCAGCACAAAGAGCGCAAGACCATCATTATGGTCGAGCAAAACGCGAAAAAAGGTTTGGAATACGCGGACATCGGCTACGTGCTGGTGTCCGGCAAGCTCGCATTGGCGGGGCGGGCAATCGATTTGCTTAACGATCCCGATGTGGGCCGGCTATTTCTCGGCGGCTGAGGTAAACGCGGCCGACCGCATTCGACCGAGAAGGATTGACAGAACAGCGTGAAGCAAAATTGCAGGCCAAAGAAGAACACCCATGGCGCGAGGGAAAGATAGCGTACTGCGCGAAAAAGCAAAATGGACGTGATGAGATCATTTACAAAAATCATTGCCTCTAGTGTGGGAATGAACGCATCGAGCCGTCGCATTGGAGTTGTCGCGAACGGTGCGGCCAGCCAGAATGCAGCAAACAACGCTACCGCCACAGTAAGAATCAAACGACGTTGCCGCACGGTTGCCGGCAGATTCAGCAAAATGACTGGATAGTCCTTCCGCGCCATGAACTCTGTTCCGAAACTTGCTCCATTGCATTTTGCCTCGAGTCGTCTTCCAGAGGCTCGGATGGCAAAAGCAACATCAACAGCACCCAATCAAGGCACTGGTATTTGATAGATTGTCATTTTGCCGGCTACACCGCGCAGGATCGCATCCTGAGCCGTTGGCGCGATCTGCGACCCTTCAAGCAACTTGGAAACCGACGGATGCTCGACCACCGATTTGGTGGCCAGGATTGCTTGCGAGTCAGCAAGATTCTGCACACGAGCGGCGATATTTACGGTCTGCCCAAAATAGTCCAGTCGATCATTAAGCGTGACCGCCAGGCACGGCCCCTCGTGAATTCCGATCTTGATCAGTAGATCGTTTTTGATCTTGCGTACCGATTCACGCATACGAAGTGCGGCAGCGAGCGCGCGGTCTGGTGTCGGAAACGTGGCCATGACCGCATCTCCGATGGTCTTGACGACCGCGCCCGCTTCGGAGGCTACGATCTCGTTGAGCACGCGAAAATGCTCTCTGACCAGGTCGTAGGCAACGAGGTCACCGACGCGATCGTATAGCTCGGTCGAGCCTTTCAGATCGGTAAACAGAAATGTCAGGCTGGTGAGCTTCAACCCCTGATCGACGTCGAGGGTATCGGTCCGATAAATATCGCGAAATATCTGGTTGGTTAGGAGCCGCTTTGCGGTCAGAAACGGCTTTCGCTTGCCAAGCATGTCATGGAGCGTGTCGCCGGCGATCCAGACTGACGGCAGGGTACGCGTGTCGGTCTGGTTTTCAAGCGCAAGCCGTAACGGCCCGGGACGCATTTCGGTCGTCACAGTCGGTGCCTGCACCTTGTTGAAAATCAGTGCGAGACTTTGGCGATCTCGCGTCGGCTCACCTTTCACATCGATGAAATGCGCCGCGTGGGTCACTGGTTCGAACACAATCAAGAACTCGGCCGGCATCTGCAGCGACATTTGCGCTTTTTGGCCCGACGGCAGCTCGATCGAATCTAGGGTGACCTTCTCCATCAGGTCTTCAAACCCATTTTCCGGCAGGTCGACCCCGGAGCCCCAGAAAATCTGGCGGAAGTATTCCCAAGGATGGAGCGAGTGCGGATCGTGCGCTGCAATCCGCCGAACGCGCGGATTCACCGTAAAAGCCACCTCGACCATCTCATCAAGGGTCGGCTCATAGCCGCTGGCGCACAGCGCGCAATCATAGGCTTCCTTGTGCACGGACTTAAGCGTCTGTGTGACGTCCAGCACTCCGCCGCAACCTGGGCAAAGCACATTCCATGTCAAATCAAACAACCCAAGCCGCGCGGCGTGCAAGAATCCACCGATGGTCTTTTCCTCGTCGAGACCGTTGTCGGCGGCAAACGAAACCACGTTGATGCGGCACAATTGCCGGTCGGTGCCACGGTCAATCAAACCTTCGATGGCCGCAACGACCTTGGGATCGGCCGAATTGCGCAGCGAGTCGAATAGCGGTTTCGTGTCACTCAAGAGATAAGCCCCGAATGCGTGCCTATTCCCAAATCATGATGTCAGGCAAAGAGCCGTCGGCCTGCCGCAACGATGTATAACCAACGCCGGCAAGACCACGAAATAAACCTAAATTGAACTCGCGTTTACCGCTATTCCACCGATAATCGCCCGCCGATGCGGCGGTTTCGATGACGGCGGCCAATCGGCGCGATGCAAGTTCTCGCAGATCGTCGCGGCCAAGAGCGCTGCCAGCCTCACAAAAAAATTCAATGCTACCGAGAGTGCCACAACAGAGTGTATCAACGCCCGCAGGCCAACCCTTTTTTGCTCCTTCAACGGCGTTTCGGATGTCCTTTACCAGGATTTCCGGGTCCATAACCCTTCGTTTGGCCATGGCTATCCGCGCAAGGCCAATGCCGGTAGCTCCGTGGCACCATTGACAAGGCCAGTACGGCTGGCCCTCCCCCCGCATGTCAGGCCAGTTAGTGCGAACGGGATCGTAGCTCGAATTTTCGAATGCAATGCATTCCGCGGCCGCTTTCGCGAATTCCTCGCGCCCGGTAGCAGAGGCGAGCGAAGCAAGTGCAAAGGCAAAACCGGCTGCGCCGTGTGACATGCCATTTAGTGCTTGCTTACCCGAGCCCTGCCCCACCCAGCTTCGGTGGCCTACCGGACCAAGCCGTGTTTGCGCGATCAGATGTTCGCCGCATTTGATTGCACGCTTTAATACATCTTCCGATCGACTGTCCTGATACAGACGAAGAAGGCAGAGTATCGCGCCGGCGCTTCCCCCGATGATATCCAATTGCTTGTCCGCCGCGATAAGTCCGTCAGTGAACAGTTCCGACGCCGCGTGCGCATCTGCAAGCAAGGTGTCGTCACGAAGGCACTTCGACATTACGGCGAGGGCATAGACGACAGAACCCAAGCCCGTTGCACCCCCGACGCCCATGGAGCGGGCCATCCGTGCAGCATTGCGGCTTTTCAGATTTTTGCGGAGACGGACGACGCCGGCCCTGGCGAGATCTGCAGAGGAGTGAAGACCCGTCACGGCCGCATGAGCGGCAAGAAATACTGAAATGCCCGATGCGCCATTGTAAAGGTCTGAACCCAGGCAAACGAGCTGGAAGACTTCGGCATCACCAAGCCAGTCGATACCGATCCAGGCGGCGCCCGGCCCCCGACGAATTGCATAACGCGACAGTTCGTCGGCGATCTTGTCGGCTTCCACGATAAAAGTCTTCCTTGTGGGCAGCGCGATGCTATCGACGTGTTCCCCTAACGCCCTGGGAGCGCCCGCCGCTTGATTGGCGGTCTTCAAGAGAGATTTTGTATTCTCGGTGATGACCTCAATCTCCCAGCCGATCTCATCTTCATCCCAGCGCTGAGCCCGGGCCCGTGCACGAATGATGCCTGTCGTTTCTCCTGATTGCACCGCGAAGCCGGTTGCATCGCGTATCTCACTGTCATCGCTCGGCGAAACAAAATGCGGCACATTCAGCGCAAGCAAAGCGGACCGTTCGGCCCACTGAACTGGCCATAAAACGTCGGTGTCTTTGTCCCATTCCGCCAGTCTGGCCATAAAATCGGCCTGTGCGGACCATACGATCCCGTCGTCCATTGCTCGGTGGTTTTTCAGGCGCTGAAGCAACATGGAATAGAAACGTGTGGGGCGAATGACCTTGCGGACCGGGAGACCGGCAAAAGCGTCAAATATGTCTATTGCGCTTGAATCCTTGCTCAGTCGCAACAGAAACTTGGCGTAGTCCTCAAAACCCGAAGCAAAGTCGGCGATATGCTCGGCGAACTTTCCGTACCGGCCATCAGTATGCGGCAGATTTGAGTTGATGTCTGTCGCCTCCTTCGCTCTGGCTGGCCGCATCTCATCTGAATTTATGTTGTTCCATTTGATTTTTATTTTCGAGCTCCAGTCCGCCGTCATCCCTCCGATTGCAAAGACATTATTTTCGGGCGAGCGCCCGTATGCGGGAAGTAATCCGACCATCATGACAGAGTTGGCGAGCTTCTCTGTCGCGAAGTTAAATGCCTGACTTTCTGGATCCTCGGATTCACGCTCTTCGACTGCTGATTGAAGGATCGTTTCGAGATCGATCGGCACCGGATAATCGCCGGAAGCAATCAGGTTCTCTTGGTGCATGTCACTGGCAACGAAGTAATGGAAAAGAGCAAGCCACGAGCCGGCACGCCTGAAGAACCGCTTGAATCCTTGTCGATCTGTACCGGTGTGGCCTATAAATTCGGTCCAACCATAGCCGTCAGGCGCAATCGCACGCACCGCCCTGAGATCGATTGGCGGGTCGGCTCCGTTCAATCGCTCGATCAACTTGAACCAGGCAATGTCGACCCGTAAATCTTTCGGCTTGTATACAACCCGCGAGCCATCGGCGAAGCTGACGATTCGTACCGAACGACCACCGTTATGCGGGTCGGAGATATCTCCTTCGATTTTTATGACCGGGCCGCCGGAATTGGAAAGCAAAATATCGCGGCGAATTGCCGGAAGATCCACGCTAAGACGCAAAATGAACTCACGCGACGTTTCAATCCACTGCCGGCTCACAATGGCAATGAGCCGTAGAAGTACGGGCTTTTCCTCAAACAGACGCCGAAACCCGCCTGCTTTCATGTCTGCGACGAATTTACCGTAAATGGCTGTTCCGGAATCGTGATTTGAATCGAGTGCGTCGAGCGCAGCAGCGCTGGTCTTTCGCGCCATAGAAAACTGCTCGTAGATTGCCGGAGCACAAAGGCTAGACAATTCCTTGAGTAGCGAGTTGTGCAAGCAAGCGCGAGCGGACTCGGTCAAATTATCGGATGCATGCCGACCGACATCAGACCAAAGGATCTCCGTGGCTTGTTTTATGAGCGGCGTAAACAGATCTTCAAAGGCACATACCTCGACCTGACTTTCTGCCGAGACGTGTTCGACCTTTCTTGTGGGATTTTGCAGGGCGGCCTCAATCCAGGCCGCATCGGCGATCCAGGCGGGCGGGGGAACAGAGGTCTTGCGACGGCTGGCGGTAAACCGCTTTCGGATCTCGTCAGTTGACCACCCATCCCGGGCCAGCCGTTGCTCGAAAAGCGACAGATCGCCGCTGGCGGATGCCTGGCACCAGGCAACAAAGCGGCGGCTGGCCAGATCAGAAACGCCTTTTTGATCCGGCAACGTCTCGAAGTCATCGGACAGGAGTTCGTCAATGGTCGCGGCCCGAACAATCAGGCGCTCATAGAAGGCATCCATCAATCTCACTCCAATCGGTCGAATTATACTCAAGACCGCGACCGTTTTATTCTGGCGCGCCTAATGTGGGGCCTCCTCGACCGGATACAGATCCGAACAGGAACCAGGTGGGCAACCGGCCACCGGGGAACCCAGCGTTTTTATGGCTCGGCTTGGTTAAGAGCCGGCGGGATTTATCTACAGAAATCAGCCCCCGCATTGTCATAAGTGCCTGCGGATATAGGCCTATTCCAATTGACTTTGCCTAGGGCGCATCGGATCATGGCCTATGGCGCTGGGAGGGGGCGGTTTTCGAGCATCTCTTAGCTGACTGCTGGCGCCGCTGACGAAAGAAAGGATCGTGCGATGAAGACCATGTTCAAGACTGAAGAAGAGATCCTTGCCTTCGAAGTCTCCGATGAAGCGTTGGAGATCGCGGCGGGCATGGCTAAAGAAAAGGCAGACTTCACCCTTGGAGCCTGCACCGGTCTGTCGGTCTGTGACGGCTAGCCAGTCTATTAGGCTGGTCCTAGCCTCCTAAATAAAGGCTTTCCGACCCGCGGGACCGACGAAGTCTTAAACGGGGCGCCGAAATATTTTCGGCGCCTCGTTGCATATCAAATTGGGTTTGTTGGGATATTTCGCGGGTCGGCGTCGCGCCGGAGCCCGCCGAGAGGCGAATTGAATTCGCCCCTCCGTATTACCTCTGCACTGTCGTCGCAATTGAAAACCACTTAGCATTGGCAGCTGGACAGTGCCCGCCCAATTGCGCCCTCCGTGGAGTATCAGCATGAATCGCCGGTCTTTGCTTACATCCGCCCTGGTCGCGTTTGCCGGGCGGCAAGTTGTCTTGCCCGATTGGATATGTTCCGCCGCGGCAGAAGGTGCGGGGTCAATTTGGCGGCACGGTTTGGCGAAGTTCGGAGAATTGAAATATCCCGCGGGCTTCAAGAAATTTGACTACGTCAATCAGGACGCGCCGAAGAGCGGCGCGGCATCGCAGATCGCGCTTGGTACTTTCGACAACTTCAATCCGGTGGTTGCCGGCATCAAAGGCACACTCGTCCAGGGTATCGACTTTGTTTATGACACTCTCCTGGTGCAATCGCTCGACGAAGTATCCAGCGCATACGGACTCCTCGCCGAGTCCGTGAGCCACCCGGACGATTTCTCTTCGGCGACGTTTCGAATCCGCGCCGGAGCAAAATGGCAGGACGGCAATCCGGTCACGCCAGATGACGTTATATTTTCGTTCAATGCATTCAAGAAAATAAGCCCGCAAGCCGGCGCAAGTTACCGCCATGTCGTCAAGGCGGAAAAAACGGGTGAGCGCGACGTTACTTTCACCTTCGACGGGCCTGGCGTACGCGAGCTGCCGCAGGTCGTCGGGCAGCTTACTGTCTTGCCGAAGCACTGGTGGGAAGGCGTCGACAAGGACGGCAAGAAACGCAATATCGAGGATACCACTCTCGAAATGCCGCTTGGCAGCGGGCCATACAAAATTAGGGAATTTTCGGCGGCTCACAATGTCGTCTATGAGCGAGTCAAGGACTATTGGGGGCAAAACCTCAACGTCAATGTTGGTCGTAACAATTTCGACGAATTGCGATACGAATATTTTCGCGATGCCACGGTTGCCATCGAGGCGTTCAAGGGAGATTTGGTCGACTGGCGCAACGAGAACAGCGCCAAAAACTGGGCTACGGCGTACGATTTTCCCGCGGTGGCCGAAAAGCGCGTCATTCTCGAGGAGTTTCCCATCAACAACGTCGGCGTAATGCAGGCGTTTGCCTTCAACCTGCGCCGAAACAAATTCAAGGAACCGCGCGTTCGACTCGCCTTTAACTATTTGTTCGACTTCGAGGAAATGAACAAGAAGATCTTCTTCGGGCAATACAAACGCACAAGCAGCTATTTCGAGGGCACCGAGCTTGCAGCCACCGGACTGCCGACGGGCAAGGAACTCGAACTGCTGGAAGCGGTGCGTGACAAGATTCCGCCGGAGGTCTTCACGAAACCTTATTCCAATCCGGTCGGTGGCGACCCCACAGCGGTTCGCAATAATTTGCGCGAGGCCTTGCGACTCTTCAAAGAGGCCGGCTACGAAGTTCGAAACCAGCAGATCGTCAACGCAAAGACGGGCGAGCCTCTTGAGGTCGAATTCCTTACGAATGCCCCCCTCTTCGAGCGTGTCTTCCTGTTTTACAAGCCATCGCTTGAACGCCTCGGTATTACGGTGACGGTGCGCACCGTCGACGAGGCACACTACGAGAGCAGGCTTCGCGGATGGGATTTCGATGTTATTACATTTGCCTGGGGTGAATCCCTTTTGCCGGGAAATGAGCAGCGAGGCTATTGGGGTTCTGAAGCGGCCGATCAATCTGGATCGGACAACATCCTCGGTATCAAGAACCCTGCGGTCGACGAGATGATCACCAAGGTCATTTCAGCCAAGACCCGCGAAGACCTTGTGGCCGCCACCAGGGCGCTTGACCGCATATTGCTCTGGAATCAGTACGTCGTGCCGCAGTGGGGTTATGCCAAGCTGCGAACGGCCCGCTGGAATCGATTTGGCCGCCCGGACCCATTGCCAAAATATGGAATGTCGGCGTTCCCGGCCGTTTGGTGGTGGGACGCGGATAGAGCGAACAAGACAGGTGGAAAAAGACAAACCCAATAAAGAGAAGCGGCGTTTAGCTTTCGCGCATGAACACGCAAGGGGTAATTACGTCTTGTGCAATTGCATGTCGGCCTTGACGAACTCCCGGTAGTCCGGCGGTTCGAAATCGAACAAGCTCCCGCCCGAAGCAAGGTGTTCGATAAAGGCCAACCCAATCGCGTAAGTGGCGCCGACAGACAACGCCGGTGTGGTGACCGCGCCAATCGCAGTCCCGGCAACAGGCACGCTTTTTATCATGCTGGCCACTCCCAGCCCGGCGCTTGCTGGAATCATGGTCCCGGCGAAACTCGCTATGAGCGCTTTGCCGCGGTTTTTCGAAAACGGAACATCGTAGATCTGCGAAAGACGACGCAGCATTTGAATTTGAAGCCCGGCAATGGCGGCCAGATCCACGACCGGCACCGGAAGAAGACCAGCAACGCCGGACCATAAAGCAAAACGCTCGACCAGTTTTCGCGCCTGCGCCTTGCGCTCGTCGGGAGCGCCGTCCTTTGCAATCTTTGCCGCAACCGGAGTATCCAGGCGCCTGTTTAATACCTTCGTCGCTTCCGGCAAAGGCTCGGACATTCTGGGTTGAGCCTCGGGAACGCGCCCATGAGTAGCGCCAGGTCGAATAGCCCTCGGCAGAGTCTTCTTACTCATTGTTACGCCGCCTGCTTGATGCCCACTATTCCATCGACTTCACCGGCGATCGCGGCAATTTCACGCGCCGCGAGCCCATTCCAATTGATGAGGCTCGGTGTCGCTCCCCAGAGACCTGCTTCAGCATAGGCGACTCGATTGGTCATCTCACTGTTGAGCACCGGGAAACCGGCCTCGATCAGTTCCGCACGTATCTGCTTGGCAATGACCGAATCCCGCGTGGTCTGGGTCAGAACGCAGCGAAAAGTCGGACGTTGGCCGCCAGCACCATCAATCAGCGAGTTTAGGGTGTCCAGCATGCGATCAACGTCCAATGGCGACGCCTTGACAGGGACAAGAAGAAAGTCAGCTGCGGCGATGCACGCCAACGTCGCCTGTGAGCGGAACCCGGGCGTGTCGATAATGATTGGACGACCCGCGGCAGCAAGATTCTGCGCGGTCTTCCACGCGTCTGGTGTCGCGTCCTCTACCACCGGGACACCGCCAAGCGCGCGCTCGCGCGAAGCAAGCCTTGCGATTGAACGCTGAGGATCGGCATCGATGATAGTTGGAGCGCGACCGGTAAGATGCCAGTGAACTGCCAGACAACTTGCAATCGTACTCTTGCCGCTACCACCCTTCATTGTCGCAACAGTGATGATCTGTCTCATGGCCGACCTGCCTTTCCGCTTTTATCTTGCGTTACGGCGAATCACTTGTTGCCAATGCTACCGGATTCTTGGCCTTCATTCTCAGGATGGCGCTGATCTAGCGGGAATATTTGCGACTTTTCGGCCATCCGGCAAGATCGGGTGCCGCCTTCTCAACGATATTGTTGCTTCGGGCGGCCTATGGCGCCGGCGTGCACGACGCGTTGAGGACTGCCTTGAACATGTCGAAGGACTGCACGCGTACCCGGCACGTCGTCTGCGGGTCGAGCGTCACACTGATGACATCGCCGGACGCGACTGATTGTTGCTTTCCATTGACGTTGATATTGACGCTTTCGTTCGTGGGAGCGCCAACTAGGCCAATGGTGAGGCGCCCGCTCGCGACAATCATCGATTGGTTCGGTTTGACGTTGTAGGTATTTTTCGACGGGATTATTTCGTCCAGCGCCGCTTCAAAGGTCGCCAATTTGTTTTGCAACGCGACTTGCGTTGCGTTCAGGTCTGAAATTTGGGTTTTGAGCTTCTGGTTGTCGGCCCGAAGTTGCTGGATAAGCTGCCTTGCGCCCGCAATGTCGAGATATCCGACATTCAGGCCTACGACATAGCAGCCAATTCCAACGGCAATCGCTAGAATAAATAGCCACCAGCGCGGTTGTGCCGCGAACATTCGGTACAGTCGGGATCTGGGCGATTGCCCGGATTGCATCGTTTCGGTCACCGGCTGGGTGCTCCTGTTCCAGAACCCGCCCCTGATGTGGTGGATCGCAGCCAATCTGGAAGCCGCGGCACGTAATTCTTAATTTGTGAAAGATCAAGCGGCAGTATTGAGCTCGATGGCGCGGGCGGGTTGGCCTGGGTTACGTCGGGCGGCGCCGACGAAACCGTCGGCGTCTTGCTCTTATCGACCCCCGGTGGCGGTGTACCGGCAGATGTGGCCGGCCGCGGCAGCGTACTGATCTCACCGGCTGAAGACGCGGACGTCTTTTCGTTCGGCGGCGTCTCTTCCTCGGTCACGTTCGCTTTGGAGTTTGACCCCGCTGGCGCACCATCGACGTTGCCGAGAATAAGCGGCAAGCCATCCTTGCCACCGCCGATGATCACTATTTTCGAATTGCGAGACTGAGCAAGCGCGAGAGTCGCCTCGATGCCACGCCAACGCAAATACGAGTCTGAAATCCCTTCGCTTACGATCCGCTGAAAGGCCGCAATGCCATTTGCCTCGATCTGCTTGCGTGTCGATTCCTGCGCTTCGCGCTCGACACGATACTTGTACTCCTGGATCTCATAGTACTGCTGAGTTTGACGATTGATCGCCGAGACAATTTCCGGCGGCAGTTCGATACCGAGCACGAGAGCGTCCAGAAGCTGGATCGAGTTTTGCAGGAAGTCGTTGTAGTGCTTCGGGTCCGGTTGCTCCATGGCTTCAGGCTGCACCAGATTATTGAGATGCGTGCTCAGGCTTTTTTGCGCATCTGCCCTAATCTTAGCCTGGATAGCTTCGCGTGACGTATAGACCTCTTGCGCAGTGTATTGCGCGATGACTTCACGCGCGCGGCTGCCAAGCTCGGGGTCCACGACCGAGGACAGGTATTGTGGACCGATGAATTTGTGAAGCACGGCGACATAGTTGTGCAGCAACTGGAACCGCATGTTGATCTGAGCGGTCACGCTCACGCCGTCTTTGGTGATTGCATTGTAAGTCTGGGTCGTCGATTGCAGCCGCAAGGTGTAAATGTACAGCTTGTCCCACGGCCAGATGATGTGGAGACCTTCGTCTCTGAGTTCGCGCGGGTCCAGAATCGTGCCTCGGCCGACAAAGCACCAGCAATAAAAGTCGTATCCGTTAAAACGCTTCCAAAGAACCCCGACGCTTCCGCTCGGCACCGTGATCACCACGTACGGGAAAAGTATGGTGGCCATCAGCAACGAAGCTAACAAGGTGATGGACAAACTTGGCAAGTGCCGGCTGACAAAGCGCCGCCATCCGCGTTTCTGCCTGGGCGGCATGCCGTCAAGGGACTCTGGATACCTCGCCATTAGTCCTTCTCCATCGAGCGCTACCGCCGCCGCTTCTTTGCTATACTTTTTATTGTACGCTGCTCGACAATTCGTCCTTCGTCCATACGAATCCTGCGTGCAGCCAGATTCAGCTCGTCGAGATACCGATCATCGTGCGTGATGACCACGATGGTCGCACCGGCATTCATCAGATCCGGCAGCAGCTCGTCGTAGAATTTTCGCCGGAATTCCGGATCCTGTTCGGCCGTCCATTCGTCCAGCAGGAGGATCGGACGCTTCTCGAGCAGGCTAACAATGAGCGCGAGCCGCCTGCGTTGGCCACCAGAAAGATCGAGCGTGCGAAACTCACCGTCGGATAATCCCGTTTTTTCGTTCAATCGGAACTGCGTGAGTAGTCGATTGACCTCACCTGGTTCCGGATCCGGCACCCCATAGAGCCGCCGAAACAAATGATAGTCGAAGAAAATCGCCGACATCAACGCGCGATATTCATCGCGTGTATCGTTATCAATGTATTTTCCATCGAGGATGATCTGGCCGGAATCAGGAGGATAAAGCCCGGAAAGGACCCGTAAGAACGTCGATTTACCCGACCCGTTGCCGCCGGTAATGAAAACGAGTTCGCCAGGGCGCAAAGTGAAATCAATTGGGCCAATCTGGAACGACGTGTCGGAGTGTCTGTCGACGTAGCGGAACATAATCTTTCGCATTTCGATCTTGTCGAAACGCTTCGCAACCGGAATCTCGCGCAGCCGAGCCGGCGAAACGGTCGCCCGCATGGCGGTTTCAAGCTGCACTATTCGGTCCGCCGCTGCGTTTGCATTCAGGAGAATCGGAATCGATTGAACTAGGCCGAAACACGCACCCACAATGAACATGAGGGCAGTCGTGGTCTTCGTCAGGGCCGCGCCTCCGAGCGTGTCGCTGAATTGCGGGGCCACGAACACGACAGCACCGAGCAGCACGTACATCGAGAACTGCGACGTAACGATCATCTTGAACGTTTCGGCCTGGGTATTTATTTTGATGTTGGCGGCTGTCCGCGACACGTCGACTGCGTCGTCAAACAAGTCGGCACTGCGTGCCCGGTTGAGCCGCACCTCCTTGAACCCATCCAGGAAATCTGTGAGCCGGTCGAACAGCCGGCGCTCCCATTGCGCCGCTCTCTGTTTCTCGCTGACCAGACGGCGATTTTTCTGGTGGAAGATAACCGCGGCTATCGACACGATAACGATCGTCGTGACGATTGCCGCGATGGACAGGAACGCAACGTATGCTGCCACAAAAACGATAAGAACTGCGCCCTGTACCGTGAAGGCAAGCATATTGCTCGCTTGGGTCAATATCGCCGTATCGCTCGTGATCGCAGCGACAATTCTGGCGCGGCCGATACCTTCGATCGACAAAAGTTCCGAATGCCTTATCTGATCCATAAGGCGCGTGCGGATTTTGTGAATGATCGATTCAATTTCGGCAGTGGTCGTGATGGTGACGTAGTATTGAGTCTTGATGAAGAGAAAGAGCGCAATCAAAAAAAGCGTGGCCGCCCATAAGCTGGAGCCGCTTTGCAGACCGGAATTAATGGCGGCAAGGATCGCCGCAGTACTGATACCTCCGAGACCGGACATGATCAGCAGCTTCGGCAGCGAGCCGTGCATTTCGCGGCGAACGAGGTCGAGGAAGGACATAAGTGCGATGTCTTCCGTTTACACTTCTACAAAATGCTGCCGCCGGCCCAGCACAGTGCGCACCTGCCGAGGCCGACAAACCCCATCCGTCAATTCCGGCGAGGCCATTCGGCACGGCGCGATGGGCCGGTCAGAAGCAGGACAGGCAAGACTACAAATGGAGTGGTGATAAGTGCCAGAAGAAAAGTGCCGAAAAAGCCCATTCGGCGGTCGACGCCGCACAGCCCCGTGAGGGCGCAGAATACGATGTAGACGGTAGCTTCGAGCATAGGGCTCGGTCTCGCGGGTCAAAAGCTC
The DNA here is from genome assembly GCA_035626335.1 of Pseudolabrys sp. Lineage (GTDB taxonomy): Bacteria > Pseudomonadota > Alphaproteobacteria > Rhizobiales > Xanthobacteraceae > Pseudolabrys. The sequence goes on along the minus strand of DASPNW010000031.1, from coordinate 90,307 downwards.
TCGCGCTGCGGCGGATGGATCAAGTACCAAACATCAGCCCCGCAGGGGCGTCAGGGACTTGTGGCCCCGGCTTCAGCGCTGGACTTGGCACCGCGGCCCTTTCGGGAATCCCACATATCCCTCTGGCGTCTGATGAACTCTCGGTAGTCAGGAGGATTGAAATCAAGGAGAGTCCCGCCGGTAGCAAAGTGCTGAATGAATGCCTTGCCTATCGCATAAGTGGCACCGGCGGAAAGCACCGGCATCACAAACCCGCCTGCGATCATTCCGACAACAGGTACCGCCTTTAACACACTTGCGGCGCCGATCCCGCTGGTCGCCGGAATCATCGACCCTGCCAAACTCGCTATCAGAGCTTTGCCGCGATTTTCCGAAAATTCGACGTCGTAGATCTGCGAAATACGACGCACCATCTGAACCTGGATTCCGCCAACCGCAAACACGTCGATGATCGGCACCGGGATCAATCCTGCAACACCTGACCACAACGCAAAGCGCTCAACCAACTTCGACGCCATTTCCTCGCGAGTTTCCGGCGTGTCGGCCGCAATGGCTTCGCCTGTGTCTGAACTCGCTGACGATTTCTGTGCCATGGCGGATCCCTTTCTAGTACTCGAGCACGACCAGCACTTGGTCGATAAGTGCTTGTTTTTCGGCTCAAAACCCTTGTGGCGCAAAAAGCGTATCATGCAGAATATTCAATGCCAAGCGGCTGCGACTCTGCGTCAATTCCGGCCAAGGGCATCGCCTTGCGCGCGCGAGAGACGGAAGCGAAAGGTGTCGCGCACTGGCGGACTGCGCCGCACCAATTTGTGCCAGCCTTGCCATGCCGGACCCGATCCCATAGAAGGCTTGAAGGCGTAATGTTTCGGAGGTCGGCCATGGACAAAAACTGGAAAGGCCAGACCGATGATGAGCGACCCAGCGTCTGGCAGCCACCCGTCGTAACGAAGGTGGAGATTGGCGAAACGAAATCGGGTCATCCTCGTGACCTCAGCCCGAACGAGCCGCGGCCGCCATCGTCGCCGGCAACAAAGTTTGGATTTTCGTTCGAGATGGCTTTTCCCATGTCAGCCCGGATCGAGAATTCCAACTAGCGAGTTGAATCCGTTAGAGGGTGACTGCCTTGGGCGTCACAACCGATAGCATTCTTGTTCGCGACAAGAAGTTGGCGGCAGCCGATGTCGACGGTCGCATCGTCGTCTTGAGTTTGGACGCTGGCGCATATTTCGACTTTAATCACACAGCCACCGAAATTTGGGGCCTGCTTGCCGAGCCCTGCAGCGTCAGTGAGATCCTCCGCTGCCTTTCGAAACGGCACCAAGTGGACGCACAGGCCTTGACCCGGGACGTCACGCCCTTCTTGCAAACGCTGGTGGAGCAACGACTGATACGCGTGGTCACTTCGGACGAAATGCGATGAAGCTGAAGACCATCCGGCGCGCCTATCTGCGGGAAGCCTTTATCTCAATCATTTTGGCACGATTTGCCGTACGATTTCTCCGGCCTGCGCGGGTGTTCTCGTGGGCGGACAAACCGCCCCGTCACATCAATCGTTTTGCAGTCGATGATGTAGGCTGGGTTCTGTGGTCGGTAGAGCGTATCGGCGCAAAGCCCTGGATGAACGCTCTTTGTTTGCCCCGCGCGCTGGCGGCGCATGCCATGCTGCGCCGGCGCGGCGTAGCGAGCCGCCTTTGTCTCGGCGTTGCCCGAGAGGGGCGTGATCTGACTGCGCATGCTTGGGTCGAGGTCGGAGAGAATAAAGTTGCCTCGGATCCCGACGTCGGCCGGTTCAAACGCCTCGTGGAGTTCGGTGGGGCGACAGTGTAGGTGGATTTCCCATGAGTGGAATCGCCGGATTGGTGCGTTTTGATGGTCGGGCGGTGACGCGGCGCGAGCTCGGACGCGCGGCAAGCGCACTTAATCAGTACGGACCGGACCGGGTTGAAATCATTGCGAGAGAAAATATCGGCCTTGTCCACGCATTAATGCGGATGACACCCGAAGACCGCTTCGATCGGCAGCCACAACAGGGCGCAAGCGAGTCGATCATCACTGCCGACCTGCGACTCGATAATCGCGATGAACTGCTCGCACGGATCGGAATCGCGCGTTCGGAAGCGGCGGAATGGCCGGACTCGCGCTTGCTCCTCACAGCCTGGGAAAAGCTTCGCGACAGCGTTTGGCCGATGCTACGCGGTCCTTTCGCAGCCGCGATTTGGGATCCGCGCAGCCGATCGCTGACGCTCGCGCGCGATCATCTCGGGCTCAACGTGGTCATGTGGCACAAAGGCGAACATTTTTTTGCTTTCTCAAGTATGCCGAATGGTCTTTTTGCACTGGACGGGGTGCCCCGGGAGCTGTGTGAGGAAAAGCTGGCTGATTTTCTGGTGCTTAATCACGCCGACCATGTCACGACAATGTATCGGAACGTATTTCGTGTTCCTCCTGCACATGTCATCCAGGTGAAGCCCGACGGAACTGTACATCGGCGCCGTTACTGGTCACCGGCCGATATCGAGCCGGTCAGACTTCCTTCTGACGCCGCATATGCCGACGGACTGCGCGAGCGCCTCAATCTCGCAGTTCGCCGTCAAATGCGGAGTATTCACCCGATTGGGTGTCTTCTGAGCGGGGGGCTCGACTCCTCGTCGGTGTCCATCCTTGCCGCGCGCGCCCTCGCCGAGAAAAACCAGCGGCTTTGTGCCTTCACCGGCGTGCCGCGCCGCGATTTCGATGGCACTGTCCCGGACGGTTGCTACGCCGATGAAACTCCATATGTGGCCGCAATTCAAAAGCACGCCGGCAATATCGACGTCGAATATGTGAGGAATGATGAGTGCGACGACTTCGCGCAGCTTGAACGATTTTTTGTCGCCCTAAATGGACCGGTGCGTAACCCAACCAATTTCGGTTGGATGACCGCTACCCTGCAGCGAGCGTGCGCACGGGGGCGCCGGGTGCTCCTCAGCGGTCTTTACGGCAATTACTCCATAAGTTGGAATGGCTGGTCGCAAGCGGCCGACCACTTGCTGCGGGGCAGACTGCTGTTGGCATACCGGCAGTGGCGGCTTTATTACAGAAACACGCCCTATTCGCGTTGGATCGCGCTGCGAAAACTCTTGCTGGACCCGGTTATACCCGTGCGGTTGAGCGACTGGGCCGAACGTCGCCGCCACCCAGAACGGGTCGCGGCTTGGCAAGATCACGCCCCGATCCGGACCGACTTCGCCGACGCAATGGCTGTCGGCCCCCGGGCCAGAAAAAACGGACATGATTTTCTTTATCGCATGCGACGGGACGAGCGCGCCCGGGGGCTCTCGCAGATCGACTATGTTGGCGACTGGCACGCGGCGGAGAAAGCGGTTACCGGGGTCGAAGTGAGAGACCCGACTGCCGACATGGACGTGATCTCGTACTGCTTCGGCGTTCCGCCCGAACAATATCTCACTGAAGGCATCGACCGTTCGCTGATCCGTCGCGCGATGTGGGGACTGCTGCCAGGAATGGTCTTGGCAAATCGCTTGACCGGCCTGCAAGGGGCGGATTGGCACGAAAAACTTGAAAGTCGACGCCCCGAACTCGCAAGGCAAATTACGGAACTCTCAAAGTCCGCGCTGGCGCGAAGAATGATCGACGTGGCGCGCCTCGAGAATGCAATAAAAAATTGGCCAACCGGCGGTTGGCACAAGCCTGAAATCTTTCAGGAATACAACCTCGCGCTTACGCGCGGCGTGGCAGGCGGCAGGTTTCTCCGCTGGATTGAATCGGCAAACTGATGGACCTCAAAGGCCGTGGTCGGGAATGATCTCGGCCGCGACCAGGCGGTGCCAAACGAACAATATAATGAGTGCGCCGACGGTCGCGCCAATAAGTCCGGCACCTTGACCCGGGCGATAAAGGCCAACTGCCTCTCCGAGGAAAGACGCGAGAAACGCTCCGGCAACGCCCAATACCGTGGTAACGAAAAAGCCCTTTGGCGTGTTCGGGCCCGGCATAATAAAACGCGCAATGACACCGGCAACGAAGCCAATGATGACAATCCAGAGAAGAACACCCATCGTGGTTATCCCTTGTTGAGGCGGCTGCGCGCCAACTCGCTACCGAGGATAAACAACCTGCCAAAGAAGAAAATAGTGCAGCGAAGTCCTGTTAGCGTTCCGGACCCGATAGGCTCAGATCACGCTCTGCCCGAAAGACATTGCTGTACAAGCTTGCGATCCACTGCCGTCCGCTCGAAGTCACGTTGAGGTAACGAATGGCCGTCTGAATATGCGGAGAAACGGTCTTCCAGTAAAATTGCGGATATAGTTCCGTGAGATCGGCCGGCGATTGATAGCCGAGTTGCCTGTTGAGGCCGACTTCCTCGAACTCATAATAAAGCGCGTTCGCCTTTCGCAAATATTGCGGATCACCGAGTTGGCCAATGAGATCCGCCGCACGCACAAGCGACCCCTCTTCGTCGTCGTCATCGGGTTCGACAGTCGACGCCGGGAACCGCGTGAACTCGATAGCGCGAGCGATCCTGCCTGCGTCCAAATACTCGCTACCGGAAAGGCGATCCATCACGAACAGCTTTGAGCGGTCGACGTGGTACTGCAAAAGCGCCGCATCGGACGAGCCCCGTGGGACGCTGGCTTTGCTTCCTCGCGCATCGATGACATATCCCTCGTCACCATCTCCTTTGAGAATACCCCGCACATACCCGATGTCGTGCAGTAGGCACGCAACAAGAAGATGCGCGTAGTCACTGGGAGTCGTGTGCGTGAGGAGCGCCCGTCCCTTCATGATGTCGTATCCGACCAGCGTCACGAGCATCGTGTGCTCGACGTTGTGGTAGAGCGCATCGCTATTCCCAATGCACTCCAGCGAAAGGCGGGCCACGGATGGGATGAGCTCGGTCAAATGCGCTTCAGTCGACCGGAACCTGCGGCTCAAATGCGTGGACAGAAACGAGCCCAACGCCTCCGAAGCCAGCTCGGGAACCGTGATCATGAGAGCCCCTCCTCATGGTTCGAAATTTTCGAGCCGCTACAGTGATTTACCTCACAAAGCGATTGCCGATATCGGTCTAAGTGTTCGACTAACAGGAGATCGTGAGGGACATCACTTGTCCAGCACCGAAACAATAAAAAACAGCGACAACGGCAGGGCCGCCGTTGCTACAATCATGCCCTGTGTCGGAGGGCTAATTATCTGGTTCGGTTTCCCGGAAAGACAATGCGGGACCGACGGTGATCGGCCTTTTACCGACGGGTTTGATTTAGATCAGTGCGATCTATGTTTTGACGGGAACGAGCCGCCTTTCAAACAAAAGTGACTAGGTGCAGCCATTGTGGCACTCTAAGCTTGCTTTGACATCAATCCGACTTGTTCCTTCGTGAATTTCCGCGCGAAAAGCTAACCTAGTTTGGCGTCGCATACTGAGTGGAGGCGTAGATGGCAATGCACCGGCTCGTGGCGTTGGTGTTGGCACTTTTAATTCTGACTCCATTTGCCGCCTCAGCGCAGAACCAACCCCCTCCGGCTGCTGCCTCGAGCGACCAACTCCTCAAACCCGAAGAGCTGGATGCTCTCGTCGCACCGATCGCTCTCTACCCGGACAACCTTCTGTCCTTGGTCTTGATGGCTTCGACCTATCCACTCGAAGTCGTGCAGGCTGATCGATGGGCCAGCTCAAACAAGAACCTCAAAGGCGACGCTCTAAAGACTGCTGCCGACAAGCAGAGCTGGGATGACAGCGTGAAGTCGTTGACTGCCACGCCGGATGTTCTCTCGATGATGAGCACCAAGCTCGATTGGACGCAGAAGCTCGGCGATGCGGTTCTTGCCCAGCAGCCGGATGTGATGGACGCCATCCAGCGGCTTCGCACGAAGGCTGACGCCAACAACAAGCTCACTTCGAACAAGCAACAGAAGGTCACAAAGACTCAGCAACAGGGCAAGCAAGTCATTGTCATCGAGCCGACAGATCCCGATACAGTTTACGTGCCATACTATGATCCGGGTGTTGTTTACGGAGGATGGCCTTATCCGGCGTATCCGCCATACTATTTCGGATATCCCGGATATATCGCCGGCGGGCTGATCGCGGGCGGACTCGCATTTGGCGCCGGCTACGCGGTGGGACGCTGGGCGTCAGGCGGCAATTATTGGGGCGGTGGTGCCAATTGGGGCAATAACAACATCAACGTCAACCGGCCCATCAACATCAACAACAGCGGGAACAATTGGCAGCACAACCCCCAGCATCGCGGCGGCGCGAGATACAACAACGCCAACGTGGCGCAGAGGTATGGTAACAACAATATCCGTAACGGCGCCCAGAACCGCATGGATTACCGCGGCCGCGGTGGTGACCAGGTGCTCAAGCCTGGCGGCCCCGGGGGAGACCGGACACCTGGCGCCGGCAACCGCCCGGGTGCCGGCGGCGGCGGCGCACAACGGCCCGGAGGGGGAGAGCGGCCTAGCGCCGGAAACCGACCCGGCGGTGGCGGTGGCGGCGCGCAGCGACCCGGCGGCGGCGGCGGCGGCCAGCGGCCGGCTGCACGGCCTAGCGGCGGCGGACGGCCGGGTGGCGGCAACGCCCTTGGAAATGTCGGATCCGGCGGAGCTGCACGTGCGGCATCGGCACGTGGTCACGCAAGTCTCGGCGGTGGTGGCCGTGGCGGCGGCGGTGGTGCACGCATGGGCGGTGGTGGAGGCCGTGGCGGCGGTGGTGGTGGCCGTGGCGGCGGCGGCGGTGGCCGTGGCGGCGGTGGCGGTCGACGATCGGATATCGCGCTCAAGCACGACATCGCTCTGCTTGGCTATCTGCCCAACGGTCTTGGTTACTACCGCTTCAGCTATGACGGCAGCAATCGCGCCTATGTCGGCGTGATGGCGCAAGAAGTGCAATCGGTCATGCCGAAGGCCGTCGTGCGCGATCGCGACGGTTACCTGCGTGTCTTCTACGACCGGCTGGGAGTCAGGTTCCAGACCTACGAGCACTGGATTGCGACGGGCGCCAAGGTGCCCGCCGCTGTCGCGGTTTCCCACTGACATGTCTGCGCGAAAGAGGATGCCATGAACAAAGCTCTTGTCTCATCGACGATAGCGGCTCTCCTTTGCACAGCCGTATCCGTCGCCAGCGCCCAACAGGCCTTCAAGACCCCCGATGAGGCCGCGGCCGCGCTCGTCAGCGCGGCCAAGGCAAGTGACATGAAGGCATTGGCGACGGTATTGGGTCCCGATGGCGAGGACATCATTTCATCCGGGGATGCGGTGGCCGACGCTGCGACGCGTCAGAAATTTGTCGCCGCATATGATGCAAAGCATCAGATCACCCTGGAAGGCGACAACAAGGCCGTGATGGTGATCGGGCCGGACGATTTTCCGCTTCCGATCCCGCTCACCCGCAAGGATGCAATGTGGCGGTTCGATACGGCCGCCGGCCGCGATGAGATTCTCGCTCGCCGTATCGGCAAAAACGAGCTGGATGCAATACAAGCGTCGCTTGCCTATGTCGACGCTCAGAATGAATACGCGGAAAAGGACCGCACCGGCGTTGGCGTCAAGACCTATGCACAACGCATCATCAGCCAGCCTGGAAAGAAAGACGGACTCTACTGGCCGGCGGCGCAAGGTGAAGATGCGAGCCCCCTCGGCGAGCTTGTCGCCCAGGCAACAACGCAGGGTTACCGAGTCGGTGGTGGGAGAACACCCTTCCACGGTTACTACTTCAAGATCCTGACCGGTCAGGGGCCGGACGCTCCGGGCGGCGAGCAGGACTACGTCGTGCGCGGCAAGATGATCGGTGGCTTTGGGCTCGTGGCGTATCCGGCGGAATACGGAAATTCCGGTGTAATGACTTTCATTGTCAATCATAAGGGTACCGTGTTCGAGAAAGACCTCGGGCCCGGTACGGCCAAGCGCGCCGAGCGGATGACGGAGTTCAACCCCGACAAGAGCTGGAAACAGGTCAGCGATACGACGCCGGTGAAATAAGGTCGAATATTGATGAGCGGAGATTGTCCGACGTGATCAATTTGCTCGCGCGTGCACTCGTACTTCTCTTTATTGTCATGACGTCGGGCGCGCACGCGCAAGTCACCGTCGATGTTTCCAAAATTACGTGCGAGCAGTTCAACGTTATGCAAAAAGCAGACTCGATCGCACTCTGGCTCGGTGGCTACTATCACGGACAGCGCCGCGACTCGGTCATCGACATGAACAAATTCGAGGAAAACGTCAGAAAATTCAGAGCGGCCTGCCGGCTGCCGGACAATTTTCAAAAGCCGATCATGCAACTCATCGAAAGTAGCGATGTGAAATAGGCCGATATCCGGCCGGATAGTTTCGGCACGCAAAACAAAAGCCGCGGAGACTGCTCCGCGGCTTTTGCATGTGCGCAAGCGGCCTCATTTGACGTCGACAATTTCTACCCAATTCGCACCGTTACCGACCGGATAGCGAGCGGGCTCGCCGAGTTTTCCGGTACTCTGGTCTATCTTGTAGACCGAGATGCGATCCGACTTTTCACCCGAGGCAACAAGATACTGGCCGGCCGGGTCGAGCCGGATGCCGCGCGGCTGCGCCTCGGTCGGGAAATTAGCGACGTAAATGAGCTTGCCCGTTTCCGGCGCGACCGTGAACAAGGCGATCTTGTTGGTCGTGCGTTCGGTTGAATACAGAAATTTGCCATTTGGCGTGATCTGGATGTCGGCTGCCCAGACCTTCGGTTTGTCATCCTTCGGAGCATGTGCGGCGGGCGCGGCCCCGACCGGCGCCTGCGGCGCGCCCCAAGCAAGGCCGGCCTCCACCGGCACCGAGCTGACGCTGTCGACAAGCGTCAACGTGCCCTCGCCGGCATCGATCGCGTACTGCGTGACGTGACCCGACAGTTCGTTGAGCACGTAGAGATATTTGTTGTCGGGCGAGAATGCCAAATGACGTGGGCCATGACCCGGTTCGGGACTGATCGATGCCGGCTCGTTGGCCGAGAGCTTGCCGGTCTTGCTGTCGAACGTGAACTGAAGCACCTGGTTGGCGCTAAGGGTGGCCGCATAGACGAATTTGTTGCTGCCATCGGGCAGAATCGAATGCGCATTGCGGCCGGTGGGGATGACCTGTATCGCTTCCGCCTCGACCAATCCATTTTCGCCGATCGGGCTCACTGCGATTTTGTCGCCGCCATAGGAAGCGGTGAACAGGTAACGTCCGGTGTGGTCGGTCGAGACGTAGGGCATGCTGTCCGGAAGCGGCGCCGACGCTTTCTGCGTGAGCGCACCTGTCGTCGGATCAATGGCATAGGTCAATACGCGCGTCGGCTGCGAACGTATGACGGCGTAGAGATGTTTTTTGCTGGGGCTCACCGTCATCGGCATGACAAGTTTGGCGGCCTCGGTCTTGCCGATCGGCGTCAACCCGCCGCTGCTTTTTTCCATGATGTAGCAGTCGATGTTGCCGTCTTGCGCGTTCGACACATAGACGAACGTCTTGCCCGCAGACATTGAAGTTGCTCCGATGGCAATTGGCAGCACGAGCCGCAGATTGTGGTGCCCAGGGGTGGAATTGAACCACCGACACCGTGATTTTCAGTCACGTGCTCTACCAACTGAGCTACCTGGGCGCCGGGCCGGCCCCGAACGGGCAGCGCAGCAAAGCGCGGGCGTTATAAAGGCTCGAATCCACACTGTCCACCGGGCTAGGGTTTAACGCCTGCAGCGGCACGGAACCGCTTCTTGAGCGCAATGCCGTCGCGCAGCGGCAGGACACGTGGCGGCTCCTCCGCGGCAATCGAAACCCGGGCGAAAAGCGTCGTACCGAGATTTTTCAGCGTGCGCGCAAGGTCGGCCAGCGCAGCTTCGTCGCGGACATCGAAACACGTCCGGATTCCGCATGCGTTGGCGACGCCGATGAGGTCGACTCCACTTTGCGTGTGGCTCGGCTGCATACCGGTTTCGCCATAGACGCCGTTGTCGAAGACAATGACCGCAAGATTGCGCGGCTGCTGGATGCCGATGGTCGCGAGTGAACCCAGGCCCATCAGCATCTCGCCATCGCCGGTAATCACCGCAACGCGCCGCTCGGGCCGCGCTAACGCAAGTCCTAATCCAATCATGGCCGCGCCGCCCATGGCGCCCCAGAGATAGAAGTTGCGGTCGTTGTCGCCAGCGGCGGCGGCATCCCAGGCAGTCGAGCCAAGGCCCGGAATGACCAGCAGATCATCGCCCCGATCGGCAAGCAATGCGGCCATGGCGGTGCGTCGCTCGAGACTCATTTGGTCCACACCTTCTTGCCAATCAGCTGTTGCGACAGGATCACGGCGGCAATGCGCTCGTCTCCGAAGACCCGTTGAACGGCGCGTTCGGCAGCGCTGGCGACTTCTTCCGGAGTCTGCACCCGGTAGACCTCCGCCTCGCACAGCGCGAGCACTGGATCGACAATTGATCCCATTGGCACCTGCCACGGATTGAACTCCTCCCACTCGCCGCGCATCGTGATCAGCATCAGCAACGGGAAGCGGCAGGTCCGCGCCAGCGAAAGCATATTAATGCAATTGCCGAGGCCGCTTGACTGCATCAGGAGTGCCGCGCGGTCGCCCCCGAGCCAGGCACCAGCCGCGAGCGCCACACCCTCTTCTTCCGTTGTGAGCACGACATCACGAATTTCATCATCGGCGCGACAACGATCAATCAACCGCGCATGGCCGGCATCAGGAACATAGCCAACCTGGCGAACGCCGGCGCGCTTGAGCGTCTCAAACAACCGATCCGGCCAATCAACGGAGCGTGTGCTCATTCCTTGCTCGCTTCACTCTCGTTTGACCGATCAGCGTCTTCGGCTTCTTCGCCTTTCGACGGAACAGCATAGACGCCGGAGAGCCAGCGATTGAGATCGATGTCGGCACAACGCTTCGAGCAGAATGGTTTGAATGCCGGTTCGACCGGCTTGCCGCAGATGGGGCAAGAACGCGCTCTGGGGGTCTTGCGGTCGATCTCATTCATAAAGCGCTCGCTACTCCAGCGCTGCGTCACACAGCATTCAGCCAGCCAAAGCGAATTGGATAGCCCTCGCCGCCCAGCAATGCAGTGACCTCATAAAGCGGCAGGCCGACGACATTGGTATATGAGCCGACGATCTTCACGATAAAACTGCCGGCAATGCCCTGCGCCGCGTAGCCTCCCGCCTTGCCACGCCATTCGCCAGAGGCGAGATAGGCTTCAATATCCTCTTCGGAAAGGCGCTTGAACCGTACACGCGTCTCCACCAGACGCTGCCTAAAATTCTCCTTCGGCGTCACCAGGCAGATCGCGGTGTAGACACGATGATTGCGGCCCGAAAGCAGGCGCAGGCATTGCGCGGCCTCGTCGAGCAACTCCGCCTTGGGGAGAATGCGCCGGCCCACGGCAACCACAGTATCGGCCGCCAGGATGTAGGCGCCGCGCAGCTCGTCATCCAGGTTCACATTTCCCAGCGCCGCAGCGGCCTTGGCCTGGGCGAGCCGGGTTGCGTAGGCCCGCGGAATCTCACCGCGGTGCGGTGTCTCATCCAGGTCCGCGGGCTTGAGCGCATCCGGCTCAATTCCGGCCTGATTAATCAGCGCAAGTCGGCGCGGCGAACCGGAGGCGAGCACAAGTTTGGGACGACCGATCATCTGTCCACGTGGCGCAATTGACTGGAGGAACACTTTGAATGGGCGCGGAAACTAACGGAATGGACCCGTTTCCACAACCCGACACGACGGCGGCGCTTTATTCATTACCACCACTTGGCCGCCCGAAACGTTCACGTATTCGAGCCATCAATTGATCCCTCACGTCGCGATAGTCGTTGAGCCGTTGTTCGCGGCTGCCCTCGCTCGCTGTCGGATCCACCGTCGGCCAGTATTCGACGTCGGCCGCCACTTTATGGGTCAATTCCAAAGCCTTGTGATGCGCCGGAGGCGAGAGCGTCACAATGAGATCAAAATTGAGCCCTTCCAGATCTTCAAGTTCCTCGAACGTGATCGGCTTGTGGCGCGAGATGTCGATGCCGATTTCCTGCATCACGGCGACCGCGAAGGGATCGAGTTCGCCTTTCTGCACTCCGGCCGAGCCGACATAAGCCGTCTTTCCCAACATCTGTTGGAGCAACGCGGCAGCCATCGGCGAGCGCACCGCGTTCATACCGCAGGCAAACAACACCGCATGGGGGCGCGAGGAGCGCTCGGGATCAGTCATCCGCAGTCTACCGCCCGAGCATGATCTTGACCGAACGACGGAGTCCGTTCCCGCTCGGGGCGAAGGACGGGCGCCTCGAGACCATGCTCTAGCCCTTCCAGTGCAACACGCAGATCAACGTGAACAGGCGACGCGCGGTATCGACATCGACCGTCACCTTCCCCTTGAGTCGCTCGATCAGAATACGTGAGCCATCGTCGTGAATGGCGCGGCGGCCCATATCGATTGCTTCAATCTTGTCGGGTGTCGCAGTGCGGATGGCCTGGTAGTAGCTGTCGCAGATCAAATAGTAGTCCTTGACGATCCGGCGGAGCGGAGTGAGCGAGAACAGGTGCGCGACAACCGGCGTGCCGTCCTCATGCCGAATGTCGAAAACCAACCGGTTCCCATTGATGCTGAGATGAAGCGTGTAGGGCCCACCCTCGTGACCGGTCGGAGCAAACGAATTGTGCTCGAGCAGATCGTAGATTGCGACCTGACGTTCATGCTCGACGTCCGGATTGGACCGGCCGATTGATTCCTCGTCGAGCACAACGGCGACAAGACGCCGCTTCATTGCAGCAGGCGTTGATTTCGCCGGGGTCATTTCTGGTTGAGGCGGATCGCCACGGAGCGGGCGTGCGCGCTCAAGCCTTCCGCTTCTCCCAGCGCAATCGCGGCGGGCCCAAGCGCGCGCAGCTGCTGCGGTCCGCATTTGAGCAACGAAGTGCGTTTCATGAAGTCGAGCACACCGAGTCCGGACGAAAAACGCGCCGCGCGCGCGGTCGGCAAGACGTGATTGCTGCCAGCAATGTAATCGCCGATCGCTTCGGGCGTATAGGCGCCGAGGAAGATAGCGCCAGCGTTGCGGACACGCGTTGCGAGCCGATCCGCATCGGTAGCCATGATTTCGAGATGCTCGGGCGCGAGCTGATCCACCAACGCGACAGCTTCGGCAAGCTTGGGTACGATAATGATAGCACCGAACTTGTTCCACGACGCACCCGCGATGTCTGCCCGCGATAGCGTCTTGAGCTGAGAATCGACCGCCTTTTCGACCTGCGTGGCGAGAGCGGCGTCGTCGGTGATAAGGATCGACTGGGCGCTGGCATCATGTTCCGCCTGGGCCAGGAGATCGGCTGCGATCCAGTCGGCATTGCCGCTTTTGTCAGCCAATATCAGCACCTCGGACGGCCCGGCGATCATGTCGATCCCGACCTTGCCGAATACCAAGCGCTTGGCGGCCGCGACATAGGCATTTCCCGGTCCAACGATCTTGGCGACCGGTGCGATGCTTTCGGTGCCGTAAGCAAGCGCGGCCACGGCCTGAGCGCCGCCGATACGGTAAATCTCGTCGACGCCAGCGAGTCTGGCAGCGACCAGCACCGGAGGGCTGAGTTTTCCATCCGGACTCGGCACCACCATTGCAAGCCTCGGGACGCCGGCGACTCTGGCGGGCACTGCATTCATGAGAACCGACGATGGATAGGCCGCGGTGCCACCCGGCACGTACAGGCCGACCGCCTCGATCGCCGTCCACTTCGCACCCAGCTCGACGCCCAGTTGATCGCGAAAGCGCTCTTCAGTCGGTTTTTGACGGCGGTGATAGGTCTCGATGCGATCGCGGGCCAATGTGAGGGCCGCGAGCGCCTCGCCCTGGCACAACTTCTCCGCAGCGTCGATTTCGGCAGCGGCTACGCGCAAGCCCATCTTGGCAAGATCGATCCGGTCAAACTTGGCGGTCAACTCGAACAATGCGCTGTCACCACGCTTCGCGACGTCGGCAACGATGCCGCGCACGACCTGCTCGACGTCCTGCGCAGTCTCGCGCTTGACCTCGAGCAGACTGCGGAACCGCTCGTGAAAATCGGTGCTTTGACTGTCCAAGCGAACGGGCATGATTTGATCCTGCCGGCTGGCAGCCGGACGACAGGTCAATGGGTGATGCGCGCCTTGCCGTCAACCCTGACGCGACCCTCAAAAACAAAGGCTCCGCCGAGGCGGAGCCTTGTCGCCGACCGATAGAGCCAATTTATGCCTCTTTGCTCTTCTTCTTGTGCAGATTGGCTTTTTTCGGTTGCTGATAGTCGCACGGCAATACGCAGGCGCCGCCATTCTTAAGCGTGCATTCACCCGGTCCGGATGTGCAGACGGCAGGCGAGCCAAGCTTTACGCAGGTACAGCCAACCCAAGCCTCGGCCGGCATTCCGGTAAACAGCAAAGCCCCTATCAACAGCACCGCTAAAACGATGATTTTGTGCATGAGCCACCCCTATTGAGAACGCGGCGACTACGCCACCAGAGTTTCAAGAATTCAAGCGATGCATGGCCGAGCGCGGGCAGTTTTGAACCGAAATTTGATCCCGCTTCGCAGCAGAACCGAAATGAGGTCAGGTGCGGTTCGCCCGCCTGGCGGGCTGTTCGACCTCGGTGTGGCAGGGGCAGGTCACGGTCGTCCACGACGGACCGAGATCGGCAAGCTCGGCCTCCAGGCATTCGACGTCGAGACGCAGTATGGCCCCCCCTGAAAAAGTCAGCGTCACCACTCCGGACGGCGCTTCGGTCTCGGAAAATTCGACCGCCAATAGATTCAGGACTTCATCCTTTTGGGCGGGGTTTATTTGCCGGCATTTACAGGACAAAACGCGCTCAAAACGCAATGCAGCCCGGCGTCTTCGATATTCGGGATTAGCGCCCTGCGCACCCTCCCAGTCGAAGCGGTTGAGCACCGCCACAAATCGCTTTTCCCTCGGGCGCCACAGGATGTCGGACACCTTCATCACAGCATCCTGGAGGTGGGTCGAAGTGACCTCCAGGTCTTCCTCGTCAAGGACTACGAATTTCAGCGCGTCCATGGCGTCACATTCCCCTTCCCCGCGTAATTAGGCAAGGTTGAAGCACGGTGCAAGGTGCTCAGCGTTCGGGAAACGCGGGCTCCAGGCCGGCGGCGATCCACCGTGGACGAGTCGCCGGGTCGATCAGCCTGCGCAACAGCGCCTCGGCGTCTTTGCGTGAGGTAGCGCGTGAGTGAATGGCGGCCGTATAAGTGTTGGCGTTGTGCAATTCGCCGGGCAACGGACCGACGACCTTGGTCCCCTTCACCGGCAGAACTTCACTGATGAAAGTAGTACCAAGTTCGGCGCGGCCCTCGGCTATCGACACCGCGACGTCGTGGCCACCTTTTCCGAGCACAGCTTTCCTGTTGATCTCGTCGGCAATGCCGAGTTTCTCCAGCAGCGCCGAAAACATGATGCCACCGGAGCCGCCAGCCTTCGGATCCGTATAGGCGACCGACTTCGCATTCAGCAAAGATCGTTTGAAAGCGTCAGGCGTTGAAATGTCGGGTAAGGGCGCACCTTCGCGCACGATGACTCCCGTAACGGTGCGGCCAAGGTCGGCGCGGCTCTCGGGCACGATAAGACCGAGTCTTGCGAGTTCAGCGATGGCGGATTCCGACAAAATAACGAGGTCGGCAACCTCTCCGTTCTTGATTCGCTCGCGTAGCGACCCCGCCGTGCCGAAATTGACGTCCAGTTTCCTGCCTGTCTCGCCTTCGAATTCGGCGCTGAGCGCTGCCACCATGGATTTCACTGCGCCCGCGCTCATGATTTTGGTTTGAGCCACGTCAAGATTCTCCCTCATTGCGGGCAGGATCGTGACCGAGTGAAGGTATTTCGTCTAGGCGCTGATACGCTCGATCGCGGCACCGCAGCGAATGAGCTTGTCCTCGAGCCGCTCGAAGCCGCGATCGAGGTGATAGACACGATTCACCGTGGTCTCGCCCTCAGCAGCCAGAGCCGCGATGACCAATGACACAGACGCCCGCAGATCGGTCGCCATCACCGGCGCCCCCTTCAGGCGGTCGACGCCTTCGATGGTGGCGGTCTCACCGTCAAGCTGAATGCGCGCGCCGAGTCGTGCAAGTTCCTGCACGTGCATGAACCGGTTTTCGAAGATGGTCTCGGTGATGCGCGAGGTGCCGTCGGCACATGTCATCAACGCCATTAATTGCGCCTGCAGATCTGTCGGAAAGCCCGGGAATGGCGCCGTACTGACCTCAACCGGCGCGAGGCCCGCACCGTTGCGGGCGATGCGAATGCCTTCATTGGTCGGCGTCACGGTGGCGCCTGCCTGCGCCAGAACGTCAAGCGCGGCCTGCAACAGCTCGGGACGCGCGTTCTGCAAGAGCACGTCGCCGCCCGTCATCGCCACCGCCATTGCGTAGGTGCCGGTCTCGATCCGGTCCGGCAATACCGCGTGGCGCGCCCCGTGCAGTTTCGTTACGCCTTCAACAACGATTTGCGAGGTGCCAGCACCAGTAATCTTCGCGCCCATTTTATTGAGGCAGTCGGCCACATCGCCAATTTCCGGCTCGCGCGCGGCGTTCTCGATGACGGTCGTGCCATTGGCGAGAGACGCGGCCATCAACGCGGTATGCGTACCGCCAACTGTTACTTTCGGAAAATTGATTTGGCCGCCGCGTAATCCTTTCCTGGCGCGTGCAATCACATAGCCGCCCTCGATCTCGATTTCGGCGCCCAGCTTCTCCAGGGCCATGATCAGCAGATCGACTGGCCGCGTGCCGATAGCACAGCCGCCAGGCATCGAGACCTTGGTCTCGCCCATGCGCGCTAGAAGCGGTGCGACCACCCAGAAGCTCGCCCGCATTTTGGAGACAAGATCATAAGGTGCAGTGGTATCGACGATATGTTTCGCCGAGATGTGGATGGTGCGGCCCTGATTTGGATCATCGCCGGCCCGCTTGCCGGCGATCATGACATCCACCCCGTGGTTGCCGAGAATCCGCTGGAGTTGGAAGACATCGGCCAGTCGCGGAACATTCTCGAGAATCAACGTGTCTTCGGTCAGCAGGCTCGCAATCATTAAGGGCAGAGTTGCGTTCTTGGCACCCGAAATCGGGATCGTGCCGGTCAGACGCTGTCCGCCCACTACACGTATTCGGTCCATGGTCGCCCGCCTACTGACCTGTGGCCTCGCGGCCGCGTTTACTGCAAAGCTCAATATCTTAGCAGAACTCCACCCGAAATTGCGGCGAAAGTCCGACCTCGAATACCTCACGTTTTAGCGAGGCTAACGCTCATAGGGGTCTGGCCTTCGTTTTTTCGGCGTATCAGCCGCCGGTAGAGCGCCGCGTCCGCGCTCCTGCGCTTTGCGCCGGCGAAGATTTTCGCGCAACGCTAACGCCAGGCGCTCACTGCGATTTCCGTTTTTTTTAACTTCGCCATTTTTGTTGTTTCGGGTCATGGCCTCATTATCTGCCTCACGACAAACGACGCAAGGCTAGCCGTCGGCTTGCGCCCACGGGGGACCTTATGGCAGTTTCCGCCGCGTTCGCGCCTTGTCCATTTGTTGCGCGTTCTTGCTGCCGTAGCTCAGTGGTAGAGCACCCCCTTGGTAAGGGGGAGGTCGAGTGTTCAATCCACTCCGGCAGCACCAGCTCCCAAGGCAGTTATGGCGATCAGCGCGGCTTTAAGAACGCAAAATCGCAACCTTGGTCGGCGCCAAGTATCTCCTGTGCATAAAGACGGGCGTAGCCGCGGGCGGGAGGTTGCGCCAATTGTTTTGATTCCGCCGACCGACGTTTGAGCTCGGCGTCGTCCACAACCAGATCGATACGCCTTTGCTTGACCGAGACCCGGATGCGGTCGCCGTTCCGCACCAGGCGGAGCGGCCCACCGGAGGCGCTGTCCGGTGTCACGTGCAACACAATCGTGCCGAATGCAGTGCCGCTCATGCGCGCATCCGAAACACGCACCATGTCCTTGATGCCTTTGGTGGCGAGCTTCTTTGGAATCGGCAAATAGCCCGCCTCAGGCATGGCCGACGCCGAATGCGGCCCGGCGTTTTGCAGGACCAGAACGTCCTTTGCATCGACATCGAGCTTGGGATCATCGATGCGCGCGGCAAGATCTTCGAGCGATGAAAACACCACGGCTCGCCCTTCGTGCTCGAACAGATTGGCATCGGCCGCCGAGCGCTTGAGGATGGCGCCTTGCGGCGCCAGATTTCCGAAGAGAGCCACCAGGCCGCCTTCCTTTTCAAGCGGCTTGTTGCGTTCCGCAATGATGGTGCGATCAACCCACCCGGCGCCCTCATGCGCAAGCCGCTCGCCGAGCGTTTCACCCGTCACGGTCAGGCAATCAAGATGCAGAAGATCCTTTAGTTCGCGCAGCAGCGCGCCCATCCCGCCCGCCGCGAAGAAGTCTTCCATGTAGCCGTTTCCGACCGGCTTCAGGTTCACCAGCACGGGTGTCGTATTGGACAGGTCGTTGAGGCGTTGCAGCGAGAGCGGAATCCCCGCGCGGCCGGCAATCGCGGTCAAATGAATGATCGCATTCGTTGAGCCGCCGATGGCGAGTAGCACCCGCAATGCGTTTTCGACTGACTTTTGATTGACGATGCGCTCCGGCGTGAGCTGCGAACCGATCAGCTTGACCGCAGCGGCGCCGGTGGCTTCTGCTGCGCGCAGGCGATCGGCATGCACGGCGGGAATTGCGGCGGTGCCGGGCAGAATCATGCCAAGCGCTTCCGCGATGCAGGCCATGGTGGAGGCGGTGCCCATCACGGCGCAAGTACCGGCAGTCGTGGCCAGTTTGCCTTCAACCTCTGTAATCTCGCTGTCTTCGATCTTGCCGGCCCGGTATTGCGCCCAGAAGCGGCGGCAATCGGTGCATGCGCCCAGCCGCTCACCGCGATGGCGGCCCGTCATCATTGGGCCGGCGACCAGCATGATCGCGGGCTTACCAGCCGACACCGCGCCCATTAGCTGGGCGGGCACTGTTTTGTCGCAGCCGCCCATCAGCACGACCGCGTCCATGGGCTGTGCCCGAACCATCTCCTCGGTGTCGATCGACATCAAATTGCGAAATTTCAGACTGGTCGGATTGAGGAAGACCTCGCCCAGGGAGATGGTCGGAAACTCAATCGGTAGCGCGCCCGCCGTCAGGACGCCGCGCTTAACCGCCTCCAGCATTTCGGGGAAATGCCTGTGGCAATTGTTGAACCCGGATGGAGTATAGGCAATGCCGACCACAGGTTTTGCCAGCATGGCGAGCGAATAGCCCATCGACTGCGCGAAGGAACGCCGCAGATAGAGGGAGAAGTCGCGGTCGCCATAGTTGGTGAGGCCGCTGGCCATGCCCGTGGGTTTGTCGTTCATGCAGACACTTTTTGCAGCCGGTCGAGCCCGGATGCAAGCCACTGCGACCATGGATGCGCAGCAAAACGCTGCGAAAGCAAAGGATAACGCCGTTTCAACCGGTCAATACCCACCCGCTGACACCACACCGCGACGACCAACATGGTGAGGAGCCACGTCAGAAAGTGGTAACGGGCCGTTGCAGCCGTGTAGAACAGCGCAACAGCATGTTGCGCAAGCGCCGCGGCGCCGATCAGCCGTAGCCACGGGTCAAATCGGCGACCGCGAATGACGACGTACATGAGTACGGCGACAGCGGCGACATTCAACGGAATGGTAGCGTGGGATTCCGCCGGACCACCCAGCCAATCGGCAATTTGCACAAAGACCTTCCTCACGGAGCCGCTGTTCAAATGCATCGCCATCAAGTCGTGCGCAGCAGCAACATAGGCCGAGGGTGGCATCACCAGAACTGCGGGATGTTCGGTATTCGCGCTGAACAGTACGAACACATGACCATAAACCCAATTATGCAGGACCATTGAAAATACGGGCAGAAACCCAACGCACAGACCGACAAGCCGTTGCCACTGCCGCAAATAAAGTGCCGCAATGCCTGCCCCTCCGAGCAGAACTGCGGCGGCCGGCGCGACGATAGGCTTCATGAAAATCGCAAGCGCCAACAACAACGCTGCAAAAAAAGGTTGAACCAGACCTGCCCGCTGCGCCGACTTGCTCACGGCCAACAGGGCTCCGGCGACAAACATTATATACGCTGCCGGATCCGCAAAACCGCGCGATGCCCATTGCTCATACTGGACAAATGACGTGCCGAATATTGTGCCGATTGGGATCGCAACAAAGAGGAGGATCAGGGCAAGCGACCACCGGTCTGGCAAGAAGCGCCGAAACAGAGCGTACACAAGAAATGGAAACAGCAGAATGATCGAGAGGTAGCCGAGATAGCTTTCGCCGAAGACAATGTGTTCGAGGGCGCGGAAATATCGCAGCCCGGGTCCGCCGTAATAGAAGACTGCCTCGCCTCCTTCGAATGCCCCGTAGACATCACCGGCCAGTAATTTCTGCAATATCAAACGTCCGACGCCATCATAAAAGAGCCCATCATCACCGCCGTCGAATGGCCGCACTCCACCGAGGAAGCTTGCGTCGTCCAAGGCAATGACCAGACCCGACAGGATGATGATAACAGCGGGCACAAGCGCCCGGCCCGGTCTGACGCGTACCAAAGTTACAACCAGACCGGCCGCCGCAATCAAAAGTAAAGTCCCGCGCGCGAAACTCGCCAGCCATATGCTCCAGGTCGGCGTCAAGCGCATTGCGAGCGTGTCCGGCTTGATGCCAACGCCAACAATTCGCTTCCCGACATCGTCAGCTTTGATGTCCCGGCATCCATCACCGGTCGTCGCGACGAAATGCTCCCCCTCGCCTTCCCACATCACCGTGCCGCGCCAGCACAGCTCGCTGCCAACATAGCTCGCCGGCAGACGGATCATTTCAAACCATGGCATCGTGAGATGCCAGCGATGCCATCCCATCCAGAAACGTCGGTCGCGCGTCCCCCGTTTCACATCATTATCCGTTGTCCAATTATATCGGAATTCGTTGACAAAACTTGGCCGCAGCCACACCGGATCGGAGAAATCGATTCCACTCACGGCACGGGAAAATTCAGCCTTGCGCCAGATGCCATCGGCCGAGAACGCAAAAGCCGAATCGGGGAAGCCATTGCTCAGCCAGCAACCGGCTTTTTTCGGATCACAGCGGCGTGCGGGCGGATATTGTTTGTCGAAATCCGCAGCCATGTAACGGTAAACTTCACTCGGCAATTTCCGCTCAAGCGCCGTGCCTGGCAGAAAAACATTGTGACCTTCCTCGATGCGCGGGGGCGAAAGGAACGCTTGACCCAAAGCAGCGATAACAACGATGGCCACGGCGACAATCCATGCGCGCAGATTGGCGCGCACATCACCGCAAAAAATCACAATTGCCAGGACGAGTAACAGCGCGTAGTCGGAGAAATTATTGACCGGCAGGCCGATGGCGACGACGGCGAGAACGAGCGCGCCGACCTTGCGCCACCCGGCGCCGGCAGCATCGTCACTCATTACGGTCATGGGATGTCGTCCCGGCCCTGGCCATTTCGCCCTTGCGTAGCATGTCGATTTGGCTCAAATCCATGCCGCATAAAGACAAAACATATGGCGGGATATCGAGGCCGTGATCCGTTTGGGAATAGTCGGCAGCAACTATGGACGCACCGTGCTGTTGCCAGCTTTCCGGGCCGACCCTCGTTGCGAGGTGGTTGCGCTCGCGGGCAGCGATATAAAACGTACGGCCGAACGCGCCCGTGACGCCGGCGTTCCAAAAGCCTACGGCGACTGGCGCGCGCTGGTCGAGGACGCCGACGTGCAGGCGGTCGCTGTCGCGACCTTGCCAAGCTTGCAAGTGCCGGTTGCGATCCGGGCGCTGGAATTGGGCAAGGCGGTGTTCGCCGAGAAGCCGATGGCAAATGACCTCGTGAGCGCGCGCGCGATGCTTCGGCAGGCCGCACTAAGTCGTAAGCCGACCATGATCGACTTCAATTTTCATCAGATCGTGAGCTGGCAGCGGGCCAAGGCGATGCTCGCTGCCGATGCGATCGGCGCCCTCCGCCATGTCACCGTTCATTGGCACGTAGAGAGCCGCGCCATCCAGCTGCGCATGCGCAACTGGAAAACACTCGGCGACGATGGCGGCGGCGTGCTCGGCAACTTCATTTCCCACTGTTTCCACTATCTGGAATGGTTCTGTGGGCCGATCGTCGGACTGTCGGCGCGCGTGGCCGGCTTGCCCGGTGACAGCGAGCTGGAGACGACCGTGGCGATGGCACTGCAATTCGCTTCGGGCCCGCTGGTAAGCTTGTCAATGAGTTGCGCCTCATATCGTGGCATCGGCCATCGTCTCGAGTTCTTTGGCGAGGACGGCACGCTGATGCTGCACAATTCCGGCGCCGATTACATGCGTGGCTTTGAGCTGTGGCACGGCAGGCGGGAAGCGCCCCTTGCCCGCATCGGAACTGACGATCCGCTCGATGCGAGATATCCGGACGGCCGCATCGCTCCGGTCTCACGGCTCGCGAAACTGTTTTTCGACGCCATCGAAAATGACGGCACCGCAAGGCCAGGCTTTGCGGAAGGTTATCGCGTGCAGCAGCTCATCGACGCCGCCCGGCGGTCGCACCTGCAAGGTGCATGGATCGACGTTGCGGGCGAGACCGCCAAAGAGGAGATGCGCGCGTGAGCCGCATCCTGGTCACCGGAGGGAGCGGCTTCATCGGTTCCGGTCTGGTGAAAGCCCTCGTCAAGGCGGGTCATCGAGTGCGCGTGCTTGATGACAGCTCCCGTGGGAGTTCTCACCGGCTTACCGAAGTCGCCAAAGATATCGAGTTTATCGCCGGTGACATTCGCGATGCGGCTGTGGTCGAGAAATCTGCGCAGACAATGGACGAGGTTCATCATCTTGCCTTTGTCAACGGCACTGAATTTTTTTACAGCCAACCCGAGCTGGTGCTCGATGTCGGTGTGCGGGGCATGGTCAATGTTATCGACGCGTGCCGCAAGCATGGTATCGGCACGCTGGTTCTTGCTTCGAGCTCGGAGGTCTATCAGACACCGCCGAAGGTCCCTACCGATGAAAGGGCCCCGCTCACTATCCCCGATCCGCTGAACCCGCGCTATTCCTACGGTGGCGGCAAGTTGATAAGTGAATTGATGGCGATCAATTTCGGCCGCAAATATTTCAAGCGCGTGTTGATCTTTCGTCCGCACAATGTTTATGGCCCCGACATGGGCTGGGAACACGTGATCCCGCAATTCGCCCTGCGCCTTGATGCCGCTGCTAAAAAGCGGCCGTCCGGGAAATTGCCATTTGAAATCCAAGGGACCGGAAAAGAAACGCGTAGTTTCTGCTTCATCGACGACTTGGTTGCTGGTGTGATGGTGATGCTGAAGCAAGGCGAGCACCTTGGCATCTATAATATAGGTACAACCGAGGAGGTCACGATCGCGGATCTGGCCGGCCGGATCGCCGGTGTCGGCGGCCGCAAAATCGATCTGATTACCGGCCAGCCCAGGGCGGGCGGCACGGCGCGCCGTTGCCCCGACATTTCGAAGCTTGCAAAGCTGGGCTATAAGCCGCGCGTGCCGTTATCCGAGGGTCTAAAACCCACGCTTGGCTGGTATTGGCGCAACATCGAGTTGGCGCCGAAGGAGACTTGAGCCTTGCGTCCCAGCAAAGTTGCGCGTGCGACCGGCACCGGCGCCAGCGTCCCAATCGAGGGCTGTCAGATTTGCGGCCACGCACCCCTCGATGTCGTGCTGTCACTTGGTTATATGCCGCCCGTCAATCAAATGGTGCCGGTTGGCCAGGTGCCGCACCAACTGCCGTGGTTTCCAACAACGCTCTTGCATTGCCACAACTGCGATCTGGTCCAGCTCGGGCTTGCCGTGGACCCGACAATCATCTTCCCGCCCGAATACCCCTACACCAGCGGCACCACCAGATTATTGCGCGATAATTTTTCCGACTTGCAGCGCGAGAGCGCTGCCATGCTCGGTCTGACCAACAAGGACCTCGTCGTCGATATAGGCTCGAACGATGGTACATTACTGTCGAACTTTCAGGGCGGCGGACAACGCGTGCTTGGCATCGAGCCGACCGACGTCAGCGATATCGCCAACCAGCGCGGTATTCCCACAATCAAGCGCTATTTCGGGGTTGAGGTTGCCCGCGAGGTCAAGCGCGAATTTGGCGTCGCGAGCGTCGTAACCGCCGCCAATTGCTTTGCACACATTGAAGACGTCCATGCCATTGTCGATGGCATTGTCGAGATGCTCAAACCTGACGGGGTATTTATTTCGGAATCTCACTATCTCATTCCACTTCTCGATACCCTTCAATACGACACCATCTATCATGAGCATCTGCGGTACTATTCGCTGACAAGCCTCAAACACCTCCTGGAAATGCACGGCCTTGAGGTTTTTCACGCACGTTTAATTCCAAGTCACGGCGGATCGATTCGTGTCTATGCGGCGCGTCACGGGACACGCTCCGTGCAAGACGATGTGCAGCGGATGCTGGCGACCGAACCGCGTGGGGACGCGATGGTTAAGCGTCTCGAGACATTCCGGCGGGACGTTATCCTCTCGAAACTTCGATTGCTCTCGATGCTGTGCGAATTGAAGGAAAGAGGTGCCCGCGTCGCCGGCATCAGCGCGCCGTCGCGCGCGAGTACACTGGTCAATTATGTCGGTCTCGATGAGGGGCTTATCGATTACGTTTGCGAGATTGCCGGCTCGCTGAAGATCGGGAAATACATGCCCGGCACGCAGATTCCGGTCGTGGAGGAATCCAGACTGTATTCCGACCAACCTGATTGTGCGATCATCTTCTCCTGGCACATCGCGGATGAACTGGCGCCGAAGCTTCGGGCCAAAGGGTTTCGCGGCAAGCTGATTACGCCGCTGCCGGCGCCGCGGATTCTATAGGCTCCGCCCGATGAAAGCCGCCGATGCGCAAGATAAAGGCAAGGAGATCGCCTTCTTCGACGCCCACGCCGAAAACGACGAATACGATGTATTTACGCCGGATGCCAATGAAGCGCTGATCGCGGCTTTCGTGCGGCTGAGTGGTTTACCCAGGGGCGCACGAGTAGCCGACCTCGGTTGCGGCTCTGGCGTGTTCACCGAACTATTGCGCCGGCAGGGATATCAAAGCGTCGGACTCGACATCAGTCCCAAACTCGTAGCGCTTGGCCGGCGAAAATATCCTGGCGTCGAGCTGATTGAAGGAGACGCCGAAAACCTGCCGTTCAAAGATGCAAGCGTCGACGGCGTGTTGCTGAGCGGACTGGTTCACCACTTTCCGAACCCCCGCCGCCTCGCCGGCGAGGTCAGACGCGTCCTCAAAAACGGCGGGCGGTTCGTCGCTTTCGACCCCAATCGCCTGAATCCCTTTATGTGGCTCTACCGCGATCGGACCTCGCCCTTTTATAGTTCTGTCGGGGTCACCGAGAACGAAAGGCCGGTTCTGGCCGCCCAGGTCGCCGAAGTCTTTCGCAACGAGGGATTTCGCGTCCAGACTGACTATCTGGCGGGCCTTGCCTATCGCTATGTCGCCTCGCGGCGGACTCGCATGCTCCTGCCAATATATAATTTCATTGACGGCGTTTTGTTCAATCTTGCGATCATGCAGCCATTGCGCCCCTTCGTGTTGACCAGCGGAGAAAAGCCTTGAGCACCCCGCTGCCCGTTGTCCAATGAACAGCGCGAAGCGCCAGCGCCTCGACGTCGTCATTCCTGTCTACAACGAAGGCGCCAATATTGTGCCAACTCTGCGAGCGATCGCGAGCGAGGTCAAAACGCCAAACCGCGTGCTGATTTGCTACGACCGAGAAGATGATGACACTCTTCCGGCGATCGAGAACAATCGCGACGCGCTTGCCCCGCTCGCCATAGAATTCGTGCGCAACCGCGGACGCGGCGCGCATGGTGCCGTGCTCACCGGTTTTGCGGCAAGTAACGCGCCGTTCATTCTCGTGTTCCCGGCCGACGATGATTACAATGCCGGAATTCTGGATTCGATGGTCGCGAAAGCAGTGGGCGGCTGCGACATCGTCTGCGCAAGCCGTTTCATGGCAGGCGGTGCCATGGTCGATTGCCCGTGGCTAAAGAATTTCCTCGTGCGCGCCGCGAACTTCTCGCTCTACCATCTTGCACGCCTGCCGACCCACGACGCCAGCAACGGATTCCGCCTGTTTTCCCGCCGAACAATCGACGAGATCGCAATCGAGTCCGAGCGGGGCTTTTGTTACAGCATCGAACTGCTTGTTAAATGCCACCGACTTGGCTGGCCAATCGGAGAGGTGCCGGCGCGTTGGTTTCAGCGCGCTCACGGCGCCAGCCGTTTTCACGTGATCAAGTGGCTACCAAACTATCTGCGCTGGTATGCATACGCCTTCGCGACAACTTGTCTGCGACGGCCGGCGGACAGCGTGCCCCGCAAAAAAGCCGTCTGATATTGCGGTCGGCGGGCTTGATCTCAATCAATGCAAAATGCCGGGATGCGACGAATCTCGTCTCGACAAATACCCTGGAAGCCTTCTAAAAGATGGCTACCGCGGGGGGCGGGAAAGAAAAGAGCATGGATTACGGCGGTTTTTTTGTATCTGCCCTGGACAAGTTGCGAGACGAGAGGCGCTATAGGGTCTTTGCCGATCTCGAGCGCATCGCTGGTCGCTTCCCGCATGCTGTATGGCATTCCAAGCAAGGTCCGCGCGATGTCGTAATCTGGTGCTCGAACGACTACCTCGGCATGGCGCAGCACCCGAAGGTGATCGGCGCTATGGTCGAGGCAGCAGCCCGTATGGGAACGGGCGCAGGTGGCACTCGCAATATTGCCGGCACCAATCACCCGCTCGTCGAACTTGAGCGCGAACTGGCCGACCTGCATGGCAAGCCGTCCGCGCTCGTCTTCACGTCGGGCTACATATCGAATGAGACCGGCATTTCCACCATTGCGAAGCTGTTGCCGAACTGCTTGCTCCTGTCCGATGCGCTCAACCACAATTCCATGATCGAAGGCGTGCGTCAGTCAGGCTGCGAGAAGCAGATCTGGCGGCATAACGACCTCGGCCATCTTGAGGCACTGCTGAAGGCCTGCGATCCCGCACGTCCCAAGCTGATCGTGTTCGAAAGTCTCTATTCCATGGACGGCGACGTCGCACCGGTGCATGCGATTTGCGACCTCGCCGAACGCTATGGCGCCATGACCTATTGCGATGAGGTGCATGCAGTCGGCATGTATGGACCACGCGGTGCGGGCATCTGCGAGCGTGACGGCGTCATGCTGCGCGTCGACGTGATCGAGGGCACGCTTGCCAAAGCGTTCGGCTGCCTCGGCGGTTATATCGCGGCAAGAGAAGAACTCGTTGATGCCGTTCGTTCCTATGCTCCGGGATTTATCTTCACCACCGCACTCCCACCAGCGATCTGCGCGGCAGCGACGGCCGCCATCCGCCATTTGAAGACATCGGGGTGGGAACGCGAACGACACCAGGAGCGCGCGGCGCGGGTCAAGTCAGTGCTCAACGCCGCAGGCCTGCCTGTTATGCCAAGCGACACTCATATCGTACCGGTCCTGGTCGGCGACCCCGAACAGTGCAAGGCGGCGAGCGATTTATTGCTCTCCGAGCACGGCATCTACATTCAACCGATCAATTATCCGACCGTGCCGCGCGGAATGGAACGATTGCGCATCACCCCTTCGCCTTATCACGATGACGTCCTCATCGATACGCTGGCCGAAGCGCTGGTGGACGTGTGGGAGCGGCTAGGGCTACAGCGGCGTTTGCAGGCAACTGCGGCTGAGTAGCCAGACCCAATCTCATCAATCTTGAAATGGCGGCCGCTTTAGGGGCGGCTTGACGGGCTCGCTGGGTATTTTGAGCGAGCGCGCGTTTCGCCGGGCCACCAGCGGCATAGTCAGCGATACAAAAAAGATTCGTGTCAGATGGTGCGCGCCGACATACACCGGGTCCATATTGAGCGCGAGCGCCAGCAACATCATGGCGTCGACAGAGCCCGGTGCAAAAGCAATCATCACTTCGGCGGCGCGCAGTGACAGCACGCTGATCAAAATGGCCGCAAATACAGCGGCGATCGTGACTGCGACGGCGAATGAACCAAATGCGGCGCCGACAAAATTCAATAGCAGTCTCGGCGGGGCATTGGCGAAGCGTGAACCTGTGACGGCGCCCATCGAAACCATCGCAGTGTTGGCGACCCACCACGGCATGACAGCATGAATCAAGCCGCTCCCGTGCAGGACAGCTGACGTGAGCATGGCGCCAAAGAGCAATCCACCTGGGAAGCGGATGCGATAGGCGATGATTGCAACGACGCTTGATACGGCGACGAGAATCGCCAATTCGTCGAGCACGGCAATGCTCAGCGCGCCGGTTGCTCTCGGCGCAACGTGGCCAACAAGGCCCAGAAAAGACAATCCCGCCGGCAAGCCAACGGCAATGACGACCACGCGTATGCTCTGCACAATTGCAATTGCGCGCAAGTCGGCGCCAAGCTCGGCGCCTAAAACCAGAACCTGAGACATTCCTCCTGGCGCAGCAGCGAGATACGCGTCGACTTTGTTCCATTGATGAATGACGCGCAGATATCCGGCGCCAGCGACAGAGATCAAGATCATGGCCAGGATAAGCACCGCAATGCTGGCCGGATAGGTCGCCATGCCATGCAATGTCTCTGGGGTGACCACCGCGCCGAGCGATATGCCAATCAGCACAAAGATCGCGCGCATTAAAAAAGTGGGTATCAGCATTGGACGGCCGGCAAGCGACGCGCCGGCCACTGCCAGAATTGAGCCCGATAGCCAGCCGGCGGGAACGCCGATAAGCCCCAGCGCAGATCCGCCGGCCGCCGCGATGACCAGCGTTTCGGTAAGATGGCGCAAGGCCGCGAAGCGGTCTGTGGCGGGCGGCGAGGACAAGACCCAAGGCTCTCACGGGAGCCAAGCGCACCGCGCGCCAAGCTCATTGGCAGCGATCAATGCCGCGCGAAAACGCTCGCGTCAAATGCTGGCGAGGGGTTATGTCGCTATTCCGGCTGGTGTTGGTGTCATCCGACGTTGACCGCCACCAAGCACAATGCGCACCAAATCGGCGGCATTTCGGGCGCCAATCTTCTCCATGATGCGGGCGCGATGGACTTCGACGGTCCGTGGGCTGATGCCCAGGTGACGACCGGCCTCCTTGTTTGAGGCGCCTCCTGCAATCTGCGTAAGCACCTCTCGTTCACGCGGAGTAAGAAGAGCCTGGCCTGGAAAGGCACCCAATGATCCATTTCCGGCGCTGCCTTGTCCGTTGCGGTTACCGAAGGCAGCGATGGCGCCGCCCACGCGCACGGCGATTGACCGCGCGTCAAGCGGCTTGACCAGATAGTCGAACGCCCCGCACTTCACTGCCTCAACCGCCGAACTCACATCATCATCGCCTGTGATGATGAAAATGGGAGCCGCATAGCTGTGTGCATCAAGTTCTTTGAGCACCATCACGCCCGATTTGTCGGGCAAGTGCAAATCGAGCAAGACGCAGGCGGGCGTGCACCTTTGCGCAGCGCTAAGAAAGGTTTGTGCGTCGGCAAAACCGGTGACGCGATAGCCGCCAAGCGTGAAAACGACCGAAAGCGCGTCGCGTAGCATGGCATCGTTGTCGACGATAAACAGTTCGCCACTCGGTAGAACTGCCGAAGGCATGGTTGCTGTTGCTCCGAAACGCGACACCTCAAATTGCCAGCGTATCTTGCACTATAGGCGCGCCGAGTGAAGATAAAAGTTTAGGTAAAGCAATAGCTTACGGTATGATTGGACCGTGCAAAGGTACTTTGGTGCCGGAGGCATTCGCGAGTTGCACTGCCGCGCCCGATGGCGTTCTGTGCTGGGGTTTAGTTCCGCAAGATCGCAGCCGGACTATAATGTTGGTCTCGATCTGGAGAGTGCATGCTGCAGGGTGGGGTCGTTATTGTTGTAGCGCTTGCGTATATCGGGTTGTTGTTCCTGATCGCGAGCTACGGCGACCGCATGCGAGGCCTCGGTCGCGAAGGTCGGGCGCGACTGTTGATCTATCCGCTTTCGCTGGCGATCTATTGCACCTCCTGGACCTTCTTCGGCTCGGTCGGCTTCGCTTCACGCACCGGGTTCGATTTTCTGACCATCTATATCGGGCCGGCTCTCATGATCGGCCTCTGTGGGCCGCTTCTGATGCGAGTCGTGCGCCTCGCAAAGGCGCAAAACATTACTTCGATCGCCGATTTCATAGCTGCGCGCTACGGCAAAGGTCAGGCAGTTGCAGCCACTGTTGCGTTGATTGCGATCGTTGGATCGATCCCCTACATCGCACTGCAGTTAAAAGCGGTTTCGTCATCGCTAGAAACGATCCTCGCCCATATCCCGGCAGGCACCGAGGTCACGCGGCCTCTGCTTGGAGACATTGCGTTATTCGTTGCGTTCTCGATGGCAACTTTCGCGGTGCTTTTCGGTACTCGCCATATCGATGCCACCGAGCATCAGGACGGACTGATGTTGGCCGTGGCAACCGAGTCGATCGTCAAGCTCGTTGCATTCCTCGCCGTCGGAATTTTCGTCACCTTCTGGATGTTCGACGGGCCAATAGCGCTGTTCTCCGAAGCCATGCAACGACCGTCGACTGCAGCCATCTTCAGCAGGGAACCCCGCATTGACACCTTGGTCGCAATGACGCTTCTCTCATTCTCAGCGTTTATCCTGCTGCCAAGACAATTTCACGTGGCCGTTGTCGAAAACAACAGCCAAGGCGAAATCAAACGCGCTGTCTGGCTTTATCCTCTCTATTTGATTCTCATAAACCTGTTTGTCGTGCCGATCGCACTCGCCGGCTTGTTGACCTTTCCGGCCGGCAAGGTCGACAGCGATATGTTTGTGCTTGCCCTGCCACTCGAAAGCGGCTCAAACCTGTTCACCATCATTGCGTTCGTGGGCGGTCTTTCAGCTGCGACTGCGATGGTGATCGTCGAATCAGTTGCCCTCTCGATCATGGTATCAAACGATCTGATCATGCCGCTCGTGTTGCAGCGGCGAGAGGCCTTGATCAGCGGACGCGACAACGTTGGCTCGATGTTGCTCACGGTCCGGCGGTTGGCGATTTTCGCGATTCTGCTTCTCGCCTACGTCTATTACCGGTCCGCGGGCGAAGCACAGTTGGCCTCGATCGGTCTTCTTTCATTTGCGGCCATCGCGCAACTTGCGCCGGCCTTCTTTGGCGGCTTGCTCTGGAGGCGAGCCACGGCCGCCGGCGCCATTGCCGGCATGACGGCTGGATTTTTCGTGTGGGCCTACACCCTGCTTCTTCCGACGCTTTCCGATATCGGCGTCGTTGGCGAGCGCATACTTACCGAAGGACCGTGGGGCCTTATCATGTTGCGCCCGCAACATCTGTTCGGGCTTGACTTGCCGCCATTGGTCCATGGTGTCATCTGGAGTTTGCTACTCAATGTCGTGTGCTATGTCGGCTTCTCCTTGCGCCGCGCGCCTTCGCCGATTGAGCGCCTGCAGGCCAATACCTTCGTCCCTTCGGAATTTACGCCCATTGCCCCGAGTTTCCGGCTTTGGCGTTCTTCCGTCACGGTGGAGGAACTCACAACAACGGTTTCGCGCTACCTCGGCGAGGAGCGCACGCGCTCGGCATTCGAGACCTTCGCCGCAGCACAACGCGTCAGTCTCGAGCGGAAAGAAGAAGCTGACTTCCGGCTGGTGCGCCATGCCGAACACATCCTTGCCTCGGCGATCGGCGGCGCCTCGTCCCGGCTGGTCCTTTCCCTGCTACTGCGCAAGCGCACGGTATCAACCAAGGCGGCCTTGAAACTGCTCGACGATGCTAATTCTGCAATTCAGTACAATCGCGAGATACTCCAGACCGCCCTCGATCACGTGCGACAGGGCATCGCGGTGTTCGACAAAGAGCTGCAGCTGATTTGCTGGAACCGGCAGTTCGGTGAAATCCTAGATTTGCCACCGAACCTGATTCGAGTCGGCGCGGGACTGGCCGACATCCTGCGGTTTAACAGCGGCCGGCGTGGCGATCTCTCAGCCGACCGCGCCGAGGAATTCGTCAATACACAGATAGAACGTTATATCTCCGGCAGTGAACCGTTTCTGGAACGCTTCGCGGAAGGTGCGGTTATCGAGGTACGCTCAAATCACATGCCGGACGGGGGCATCGCGACGACATTCACCGACATCACGGCGAGTGTTGAGGCAGCGGAAGCGTTGGAGCGATCAAACGAGACGCTAGAACGGCGTGTGCGCGAACGCACGGAAGAGCTCACTCGTCTCAATGCCGCGCTTGCCCATGCCAAAGGCGAGGCCGAGGCTGCCAATATTTCCAAGACCAAATTCCTGGCAGCAGCGAGTCATGACATCCTGCAGCCACTCAATGCCGCGCGACTCTACGTAACCAGCCTTATCGAGCGCGGAGCGCGGGATGATCGCGGTTTAGTGGACAATATCGATGCTTCTCTTGAAGCA
Source organism: Pseudolabrys sp. (assembly GCA_035626335.1). Classification (GTDB taxonomy): domain Bacteria; phylum Pseudomonadota; class Alphaproteobacteria; order Rhizobiales; family Xanthobacteraceae; genus Pseudolabrys. The sequence goes on along the minus strand of DASPNW010000031.1, from coordinate 57,832 downwards.
GTGGAGGAAATTCTGGGTGCGCTATTGGATATGTCACGTCTGGATACAGGCGCGCTGCGCCCGGAATTCGCGAATTTTCGTGTCGACGAATTGTTGCGCCAGATTGAACTCGAATTTGCCCCGCTTGCCTCCGCAAAAGGGCTCAAGCTCACTTTTGTCCCGTGCGCATTGGTCATCCGTTCTGACCGCCGGTTGTTACGCCGTTTGATCCAAAATCTGGTCTCAAACGCGATCAAATACACACCTGCAGGAAGCGTGCTGGTTGGCTGCCGCCGGCACGGCAACGATCTGCGCATCGATGTCTATGATACCGGTGTCGGCATTCCGAAGGCGAAGTGGCGAGACATTTTTGTCGAATTTCACCGACTCGATCAGGGCGCCAAAATTGCTCGTGGGCTGGGCCTCGGCCTGTCGATTGTGGAACGCGTGGCGCGTGTGCTCGATTGTAAAATCGAACTCGAGTCGGAATCCGGCCGTGGCGCGCATTTCTCCGTCACTGTGCCGCGATCAAATGAGGCACCGACCGAATTGCCCGCGCGGGAAAGTGCGCGCGTTGAATCCAGTCAACTCGCGGGCATCATCACTCTATGCGTTGACAACGAACCCTCGGTGCTCGACGGGATGGAAACTCTGCTGCGCGGCTGGGGCTGTGAAGTGCTCAAAGCTCCCGATCTTGCATTTGCGCTGGCGGCAATCTCGGAGAGCGCGTTGATGCCAAATGGGCTTTTGGTCGACTACCATCTCGACAACGGTAACGGCATTGAAGCTATTACCGCGCTGCGCCGCCGCTATGGCGACCTTCCGGCGATCCTGATTACCGCTGACCGCTCGCCGGCCGTGCGCGAACAGGCTCGCGAAGAGGGCATTCAGGTATTGCACAAGCCGATTAAGCCGGCGGCGCTGCGTGCGCTGTTGGCACAATGGCGCGTATTGCGGGTCGCCGCAGAATAGCGAGAGCCGGCTAGTTTTCTGCGGCGACGCTTTGCGGCCACTGCCCGGCTTCAATTTTGGCAGCGGCGATCACCGCCTGCGTACGGCTCTCAACCCCCAGCTTCTGCAGTATCGCGGAAACGTGTGCCTTAACCGTCGCCTCTGACACGCCGAGCTGGTAGGCGATCTGTTTGTTCAGAAGCCCTTCCGACAGCATCATAAGCACGCGCACTTGCTGCGGCGTCAATGTCGCCATGCGAGCCATCAACTCCGCCGCCTCCGCGTCCGAGCCAGTCGCTAGATCGACATCTGGTGGCGTCCACACGCCACCATTGAGGATATGCGAGATCGCGGCGCGCATCGCCTCAACGCCAAGCGTCTTTGGCATGAACCCCGAGGCGCCAACCTCCATACAGCGGCGGATGGCGGCCGGATCGTCGTTAGCCGAAACAACAATCACCGGCACACCGGGGTACTGCGCACGCATATACATTAGGCCGGAGAACCCGCGCGCACCCGGCATTGTCAGATCAAGCAACACCAGGTCGATTTCGCCGCCACGCTCCAGCAATTCCACGAGCTCATCAAATGTCCCGGCTTCCGCGATATCGACCTTTTCCAATAAGCCCGTCACCGCCTCGCGCAACGCGCCGCGAAACAGGGGGTGATCATCGGCAATTACCAACCGGTACTGGAGCACGTCATTCAAATGGGACTGTCCTGCGGTTCAGTCGAACAGCGGCGATGCGCCGCACCATTCCTAGCGGATCAATCCGCGCTTCAAACCATGTTCCTCCCCCGCCGCTTTGAGCGCAAGTCTTTCACCGTGCGACGAAAATTGGCTTAGCCTAGCCACGCTGCAGTGCAGAAAAAGTACTTATGAATCTGTGCCTTAGGGCATCGGTTTGGCCAAAAGTCGAATATTGGTGTCGGGGACCGGGGACTAGAATTTTCGCAACCCGCCAAAGAGCGGCGAAGGGCCGGCCGGGGCTTTATCGGCACGACTTCTTCGTCGGCGGCGGCGGGAGCGTCGTTTTGAAAAACACGAATAACGGGGGGACTCGAGATGAGCACAGTGGCTGGTACCGCCGCCCGCGCCGGCGGCATGTCGAAGGACGAAAAGTTCGTTATCTTCGCGTCGTCGCTCGGCACGATCTTCGAATGGTACGACTTCTATCTGTACGCGGTGCTGGCACCGTTCTTCGCAGCCTTGTTTTTCCCCACCGGTAACGACACGGCGGCGCTGCTGTCGGCCTTTGCTACTTACGCCGCCGGCTTCCTCATTCGTCCATTCGGCGCAGTGATCTTTGGCCGGGTCGGCGATCTGGTCGGCCGCAAATATACCTTCCTCGTCACAATCATGGTGATGGGTAGTGCAACCTTCCTGGTTGGCGTGCTGCCGACCTTCGCCAGCATTGGCTGGTTGGCGCCGATCCTGCTCGTCAGCCTTCGCTTGTTGCAGGGCCTTGCGCTCGGTGGCGAGTACGGTGGAGCAGCGACTTATGTCGCTGAGCACGCGCGTCCGCATGAGCGCGGTTACGCGACCAGCTTCATCCAGACGACGGCCACTCTTGGACTCCTGTTGGCACTCATCCTGATCGCGCTGTGCCGTGGCAACATGGCCGCCAAGGAGTTCGCCGAGTGGGGCTGGCGTATTCCGTTCCTGATCTCTGTCATCCTGCTCGTGTTCTCCGTCTACATTCGGCTTAAACTGAATGAGACACCCATATTCCAGAAGATGGTGCAGGAAGGAAAAGGCTCAAAGGCTCCGCTGACCGAGAGCTTCTTCCACTATCCCAACAACAAATATGTTCTGCTCGCACTGCTGGGTGCCACTGCCGGTCAAGGCGTGGTGTGGTACACAGGCCAGTTCTATGCGTTGTTCTTCCTCGTCATCACACTGAGAGTCGACTACATCACGGCTTATGAATTGATCGGCCTGTCGCTGATCATCGGAACGCCGTTCTTCATCGTGTTTGGCTGGCTCTCCGACCGCATCGGCCGTCTCAAGATCATCCTGGCCGGCTGCGCAATTGCGGCCATTACTTACTTCCCGCTGTTCCAGGGTCTGACGCACTATGCAAATCCGGCTCTGGAAGCGTTCGCCGCAAAGAATCCAATCTCGGTCTCGGCTGATCAGGCGACCTGCAACCTGCACATCTTCGTCGGCCCGTGGTCGAAATTCAGCGATTGCGATCGTGCACAGGACTTCCTGACCAAATCGGGATTGTCGTTCAAGACGATCCACACGCCGGGAGCGAAGTCAGCCGATCTGGATATTGGGGGGACTAAGGTTCAGGGCTGGGACAATGCGAAGTGGACAGCAGCCCTTGCAGCCAAGGATTTCCCGAAGTCAGCCGACCCGGCCAAGATCAATTGGTTCATGACCGAAGTGATCCTGGTCATCATGGTGATCTACGTGACCATGGTTTACGGGCCGATCGCTGCGTTCCTGGTCGAAATGTTCCCGACCAAGATCCGCTATACCTCGATGTCATTGCCTTATCACATCGGCAATGGCTGGTTCGGCGGGATGTTGCCGCTGCTGGCCACCGCAGTCGTTGCCGCAACTGGCAATATCTACAACGGTCTCTGGTATCCCATCGGGGTCGCGGTCATGACACTTGTCATCGGCATGCTGTTCCTGCGCGACACCAGGGGCGTGGACATCAGGACAGGTTCCGGAGTGGCGATCCAAAAGGGCTGAATTGCTTTACGGCCGGCGGCAAACACGCCGCCGGCCTTCTTCTTCGAAACGCCCCGCAGTTCGGGGCGTTTTTCATTTCCGGCTGCCGATGAACTGGAAGCTCACCTCGCGGCTGTGGGGACGGCGCCGGTGTTCGACGAGATAGATGCCCTGCCAAACACCGAGCGCCATTTTGCCGCCGACAACAGGCACGTGTAGCGAGACGCCGTTGAGCATCGCCTTGACATGGGCCGGCATGTCATCCGGCCCTTCCGCGTCATGTATCCATGGTGCGTTTTCTGGCGCCAGACGATCAAGCGCCGCAATCAGGTCCGATTGCACATCGGGATCGGCATTTTCCTGGATTGTGAGTGATGCCGAGGTATGGTGCAGGTAGACCAACAACACCCCCTCGTCGGCATTGATCTGACCGATGAAGCCCGCTGCATTGTCAGTGATGTCGGTGAACCCGGCGCCGGGCGTATCGACGCGCAAGGTAGCACTTGCGATCAATTGCGGAGCGGCTTCGACGATGGCGGACATCCGACCGGGCATGAATGGAGGCTACTTAGCCCTTGCGCATGATGTCTTTCTGCACATTGACAACCATCTCGACCAGGCGGCGCCAAGCCTCTTCGAGGTATTCGCGCGCACGCGCGATATCCTGCTGGGTTGGCAATTTGATCGACAGATTGCCGCCTTTGTCGGGAGACGGCGTGAGATCGGCTGTCGGACGCGGCGGAGGCGGTTCCTTGAGAATTGCGATTTCTTTCTTCAGCGATGCGACGTCGTCTTTCAGTGACGCGATTTCCTTCCGCAAAGTCGCGATTTCTGTTTCCAATCCCGCGCGCTCGACCGCAGGCGCCTGCGAATTCTCCGGGGCTTGCATCGGAGGTTGCTGCACGGATTGGGGCTGACCTTGATCCTGCGTTTGTGACGGGCCTGCTTTTGGGCCCTCGACATCGACGGCAGGCTGCGCCAATGCAGGCGCCGCGGCACAGACGACAATTATGATGAGAGCAAATGTCGAGACACGCATGGCGGTATTCCGTTCATCTTGGCGCGGCGAATTTTTCAGCGTACCACCGACCGACACATACTGAACACGGAGGACGGAGGTGTGTGGTTCCTATAGACGCTTCGATCCGCCTGCGCACAGAAGCCATTTTCGGCACGAAAATTCGATGTTTGTCACTCGATATCAAACACTTATGCCGCAGGAGCCGTTCCTTGACTCGAAGAAACGCGCTAAGTATGGTCCGCGCGGCTTTTAGGGCGGCGGGACACGCGAAACCTGAAGTCCACGCGAGTCGCAAGCATGGCTGACGGCACGCGCGGCAAAGGCGACCGTAAAAATCCGCCGGACGATGAGGCTGCTCTCTCCGCGAGGCTCCAGCGTCTCGGCAAACGGCTCGCCCAGGCGAACCGACCATCCGAAAACGGCTCCGATCCTCGTCAGACCGCCGATCCATCGGCGATCGCCCGCGGTTTCCGGCTGTCGACCGAACTCGTCGCCGGGGTTCTTGTGGGTGCGGTTATCGGTTGGCTGCTTGATCGCTGGCTGGGAATCTCGCCGTGGGGGCTCATCGTATTTTTATTGCTCGGTTTCGCCGCCGGCGTGCTGAATGTGATGCGAGGGGCAGGAATCGTGCGTGAGAGACGACTGGACGATTAAAGACAATGGCCGTCGATCCGATCCACCAATTTCAGATCCAGAACCTGTTTCCGGTTGTGAAGATCGGCGGCACTGAAATCGTGTTCACAAATTCAGCCGCCTTCATGTTCGCCGCGGTTCTCGGCATCACTGTGTTTCTGGTCGGTGCAACCGCCAGCCGCAGCCTCGTGCCATCGCGACTGCAATCAGCGGCCGAAATTGCCTACGAATTCGTCGCGACGACAGTCCGCAGCACCGCCGGCACCGAAGGCATGAGGTTCTTTCCTTTCGTCTTCACGATCTTCATGTTTGTGCTGACACTGAACATGATTGGGCTCATCCCCTACTCCTTCACCGTTACCAGCCACATCATCGTCACCGCCGCCCTGGCGTTGACGGTTTTCTTTACCGTTCTGATTTACGGCCTGATCCGGAACGGGCTGCATTTTTTCAACCTGTTCGTGCCCAAGGGAGTGCCGATCTACATTTTGCCGCTGATCGTGGCGATCGAGATTCTTTCGTTTGTGTCACGACCGATCTCGCACAGCGTGCGGCTGTTTGCCAACATGCTCGCAGGGCATATCACGCTGCAGGTCTTTGCCAGCTTCATCATTCTGCTCGGTACCGGTCTCGGTGTCATTGGCTGGATTGGCGGCGCGCTTCCCTTGCTGATGATTGTCATTCTCTTCGCGTTGGAGACGCTGGTGGCCTTCCTCCAAGCCTATGTCTTCGCCATCCTCACTTGCATCTATCTCAATGATGCGATTCACCCCGGCCACTGACGGCCCGAACGGAAAAAGAAGGAGTTGAACATGGATCCAGTAGCAGCAAAGTACATCGGTGCGGGCATCGCCTGCATCGGCATGGGTGGCGCCGGTGTTGGCGTCGGGATCATCTTCGGAAATTATCTGGCCGCCGCTTTGCGCAACCCATCCGCGGCACAAGGTCAATTCGGCAATCTGATCTTTGGGTTCGCCATTACCGAAGCGCTCGGCATCTTCTCGCTGCTGATCGCCCTCCTGTTACTTTTTGCGCTGTAGGAACGGACTGGGTTTGTATCGGAGACGGTGATGGCCGAGCCCGTTCACACGACCAGCACAGGGGACGCTAAGGAAGGCGGCCATGGCGGATTTCCGCCATTTCAGTCCGAGACCTTCGCATCCCAACTCTTTTGGTTGGTGATTGCTTTTGTCCTGCTCTACGTGCTGATGGCGAAGCTGGCGCTCCCCCGCGTTCAAACAGTTATCGACAACCGGCAGAAACACATTTCGGGAGATCTTTCCGAGGCCTCCCGGCTGAAAGGCGAATCGGATGCCGCTGTCGCTGCGTACGAAAAGGCACTAGCCGATGCACGGGCTCGCGCGCAGGAGATCGCGAACGAGACACGCGAAAAGCAGGCTGCTGAGGCAGAGGCGACCCGCAAGCGGCTAGAGGATCAACTTAACGCCAAGCTGGCTGACGCCGAGAAGACTATCGCTGCGACCAAACAAAACGCGATGAAGAATGTTCATGGCATTGCGGCCGACGCCGCCAAGGCGATCGTCGAGCGTCTGATCGGCACAACGCCGACCGACAGTGCAGTCAATGCGGCTGTCAAGGACACGCTCAACAGTTGACGGGGACGATCGTGGAATTGCTGAAAGATCCGGAAATTTGGGTGACAGTTGCCTTCGTCATCTTCGTCGGCGGTCTGGGTTATATTGGCGTCCACAGGATGATGGCGAAATCGCTCGACGAACGCTCAGCGCGCATCAAGGCCGAGATCGATGAGGCGCGAAAGCTCAAGGATGAAGCGGTTCAGCTTTTGGCCGAATACCAGCGCAAACGGCAGGCCGCCGAAAGCGAGGCGCAGGACATTATTGCCGGCGCCAAAGCCGAGGCCGAACTACTCGCGACCGAGGCGAAGACAAGAATTGAGGATTTCGTTGCCCGCCGCACGGCGCTGGCCGAGACCAAGATAAGCCAGGCTGAAGCGCAGGCCGCCGCCGATGTCCGCAGCGCGGCAGCCGAAGCTGCTATCGTGGCCGCGGAAAAGATCCTTAGTGCTGAAACCAAGGGAAAGCTGGCCGTGGAGCTGATTGCCAAAGGCATTGAGGACGTCCGCAAGAAATTCAACTAGCGGAATGAATGCGCCCTCAGGCCTGGCCGGAATTCCAAGTCAGCTCTGACGCGGCTTTGCCACCGACTTCGGCTTTGGCTTGACCGCGGGCTTTTTCTTTTCCTGCGGCGCCCCCGCCGGGTCGAAGCCGACGTAAACCACGTACGAATCCAGGATCGCAATCGGCTGAGGCAACGGAAACGATATCTCCGGGTCGATATGCGTAAATGCAACCCGATCGACAGCGCTGGCGACAACCACGTCCAAGCGAGCAAATTTCGAGGTAATGGTTTTCGGCTGAATCCCTTCCTGCACCACCGCAATGCGAAGCGGTACATTGATCGTACCGGGACCTCCGGCGGGACCTGTGATGACCCGACCCTCAATGCCGACCTTCATGGTCATGATGCCGGCGTTCACCTGGCACTCGCGGGCGGTACGGAGGATCGTCGCCTGATACCGCAAATCCATAGCCGCCGGCTCGCCCTCTCCCGGTTTACTGCCGATCATCAGCGTGGCCGCGCCGCTCCGTACGGTAACGCTGGGGCACTCGATATCAGCTGCGTTCGTCCCAGTTTCGGAAGTGGTTGCTTTCGACGACGTATTGAAAAGGTCCAATGCTGAACTGTTGAATAGATTGCTCGAGCCGCACCCGGCGAGCATCAGGGATAAACTTAAAAGTATCGGGCTTACGCGCACAATCTGCGTATTTTGTTCTTCCGGCATTTCCATTTCGCGATTCTCGCCGTCTTTTCGTTGCTATGTTTTATAGGCCAAGCATGGCCGCCCCAAGGCGCTGTTCAGTCGGTGTCGTCCTTGAGGCGCGCATAAAGCAGATGGTCCTGCCAGGTTCCATTGATACACAGATAGCCACGGGCATAGCCCTCCCGACTAAAGCCGGTCCGTTCCAGCAAGCGAACCGATGCGGCGTTGTCGGGAATGCAGGCCGCTTCCAGTCGGTGCAGCCTTAGTGTTGCGAAACTATAGGGAATAAGCGCGCGCATCGCCGCTGTCATGTAGCCTTTGCGAGCAAATGGTGCCCCAATCCAATATCCAATACTGCCCGCCTGAGCCACGCCTCGCCGAATGTTGGCAAGCGTTAGTCCGCCAACCATGGCGTTATCGTCGCTGCGGAAAATCAAAAATGCATATGCCAGATCGCCGCGTTGATCTTCGGCATATCGCTTGAGCCTACGGCGAAAGGCGCCGCGCGTTAGATCGTCAGGCGGCCACGTCGGCTCCCAAGGAACGAGGAAGTTACGGCTCGTCTCTCGCAGGGCCGCCCATTCGGCAAAATCACCGCTGTGGGGCGCGCGCAATGTGACGCCCGCGCCGGTAACGCTCGGCATATTCTCGTTGGAACTGACGGTCCTGAAAAACGCCATGGACAATGTCGGTCGAGAACCGCGCGGCTCAGGCCGCGCGGCGAACTAGACTTTCAGCGATTGCGGCGGTGCTTGCAAGACCGTTGCCGGGTCCGAGCGCAGCGATCGCTGGCTTGGCGCGGCCGATCAAGGCGCGACCAGCGGCGCGGGCACTTTCAACGCTCACAGCATCAACCTTTGCAACAATCTCCTCCGACGGAATTGGACGTCCATACGCGAGCATCTGCCTCGCCAATTGGCCGACGCGCGCCTCGGAGCTTTCCAGTGCCATCAAAAGTCCTGCCTTCATTTGGGCCTTGGCACGGTTGACCTCGGTATCGTTCAACGTTTCGGTCGCGTTGCCAATCTGATCAATGACCACGCGCATGAGTTCGGGAGCGTCGGATTCATCCGTGCCGGCATAAAGGCCAAACAGCCCGGTATCGGCAAAGGGCATGTGGAAGGTCTGAATGGCATAGCACAGACCCCGATTTTCACGTACTTCCTGGAACAGGCGCGAAGACATGCCTCCCCCCAAAACGCTCGTGAACACCTGCAAGCTATAGAGTTGATCGTCGCGCATAGGCAGCCCTTGCAGGGCCATGGCGATATGCACTTGCTCAAGCTCGCGTGTTTCCACTCTCGTGCCGCCGCGGAAATGTGCGGGTTCGGGGGCCGGAGCAGCTGGGCCCGTGAAGCTGGCGAGGCGTTTGTCGACTTCGGCAACGATCGCGCTGTGCTCGATCGCACCGGCAGCAGCAACGATCATGTTAGGCGCGCGATAGTTTCGTGTCAGATAGGCCCGCAGCCGAGATGGGTTGAACGATCGCACGGTATCCGGTGTGCCAAGAATGGAACGGCCGATCGGCTGCAGTGGAAACGCCGTTTCCTGCAGGCGATCGAACACGAGATCATCGGGCGCATCCTCGGTCGCGCCGATTTCCTGGACGATCACGTTTTGCTCGCGGCGCAATTCTTCCACATCGAAAATTGGTTCGGAGAGAATGTCCGACAGCACATCGAGCGCGAGCGGCACGTCGGCCTTGAGCACACGCGCGAAATAACCCGTCGATTCGGCGCTCGTCGCTGCATTGAGGTCCCCGCCCACGGCCTCAATCGCTTCCGCGATCTGCCGGGCGGTTCGCCGCTTCGTACCCTTGAAAGCCATGTGTTCAAGCAGATGCGAGATCCCATGCTCGTCGGGCCTCTCGTTGCGGCTGCCGGATCCAACCCACACGCCGAGCGAAGCCGTTTCGAGATGCGGCATTCGATCGGTCACCACCGACAAGCCAGAGGGAAGACGAGTGACTTCAACAGTCATGCCGCTGCTCCTTCACGCGCCGCGCGCGAAACCGATGTTACATACCGCTCTACAGCCGCCTGATCCGCCGGCAGTGCGGTGATCCGTTCTTTTCGTGTTGTCAGGTCAGCGAGCCTATCTGGTAGCGCCGGGACGATACCGCAAGCTGCCTTCACCGCATCGGGAAACTTTGCGGGATGTGCGGTCGACAGCACCACCATTGGCACCGAAGGATTGCGCGTCTCCTTTTCGGCAACTGCCAGCGCAACGGCGGTGTGCGGGTCGACGCAATAATTGGCCTCGCGCATCCATGCGCGAATTTCAGCGGCGGCTTCCTGCTCGTCGGCGCGGTCGGCGGTGAACGATGACCGCAACTCCTTGAGCGCGCGCGCCGAGATCGCGAAGCGGCGCGACTGCGCCAACGAACCCATCAGGGCTCGCACGGCGCCAGCGTCCCGGCCGTAAGCATCGAACAATACGCGTTCGAAGTTGGAAGAAACCTGAATATCCATCGATGGCGAAGTCGTCGCCACCACGTCGCGGATTTCGTAGACACCGGTGGCCAAGGTGCGGACCAGGATGTCATTGACATTGGTCGCTATCACCAGGCGGTCGACCGGCAATCCCATCCGGGAGGCGACGTAGCCGGCATAGACGTCACCAAAATTTCCAGTAGGCACGGTGAAGGCAATCTTTCGATTTGGTCCGCCGAGTGCTGCGGCCGCGGTAAAATAATAGACGGCCTGGGCTACGATGCGCGCCCAATTGATGGAATTGACGCCGGACAGCCGCACTTGATCTCTAAAAGCGTGATGGTTGAACATCGCTTTCACGAGCGCCTGGCAATCATCGAATGTACCTTCTATGGCCACCGCGTGGACGTTCGCGTCCGGCACGGTGGTCATCATCCGGCGCTGCACCTCGGAGATACGGCCTTGCGGGAAAAGAACCACCACATCGGCCTGTGTACGGCCGCGGAAGGCTTCCACGGCTGCGCCGCCGGTGTCGCCGGATGTGGCCACCACAATGGTGGTACGCTCGCCACGTTGATGCAGCACATGATCCATCAGCCGTGCAACCAACTGCATCGCCAGGTCCTTGAAGGCGAGTGTCGGCCCGTGGAAAAGCTCGAGGACGAACAGATTCGAATTGAGCTCGGTCAGCGGCGCCACCGCGGGGTGACGGAAATTTCCATAAGCCTCGCGTGTCATGCGCGCGAGATCAGACTCCGCGATTCCATCTCCGACAAAGGGGCGGATGACGTCGACGGCAACTTCCGCGTAAGGCTTGCCGGCAAAACTTTCCATGCGCGCGCCATCAAGTGTCGGCCAGCGCTCCGGCACATAGAGTCCGCCGTCGCGGGCAAGGCCCGCGAGCATCACCTCGACAAAATCGAGCGAGGGAGCCTCGCCCCGGGTTGATACATAACGCATTGATTTAGCTTAATTTTAAGGTTCGGTCGCGGCGGTAAGGACGCCCGCACAGTAGCCTTGAGCCCCTGCTTTCACAAGAAACGCTCTTTCCGGCCAAAAAGCCGGCGTGCCAGCCAAACGACGTAGACGCCGGTGAGCGCCACCGCGAGGCCAAACCACGTTAGGGCATATTGCAAATGGTTGTCGGGCAAATTGACTTCGAGCTTGCCTGGCTTTGGCAAGCCGCCCGGTGGGGCAGGCCCTTCCTGGTCAATGTAAAAGGGCGCCGCGGTCGCCCACTTCTTGAATGTGGCGATCGAATTGGAATCGCGCAGGTACCAGATATTTTTCTTTGGGTCGTCTTCGGGCGTGAATGAATCGCGCCGCTCCGGCCAGCGCATCACGCCGACGATATCAACAATGCCGCGCGGTGCTCCCTCGGCGCGTGTCGCCGGGTCCTTGCGATCGTCTGGCACAAAACCGCGATTGATGAGGACAATGCTGCCTCCGGCCAGTCGCGCCGGCGCGAATACCCAATAGCCTGGTCCTTTCACGTCGGGCCGCAACGGAGAACCGGCCGTGTAAACAAACGCCTCTTCGCCATCGAGGAATTCGGCAGGGAAAGTCACGCGATGAAATTCTTCGCCGTCTGCACGAAGCCGTGACCAGCTCGCCCGCGGCGGCAAATCCTCCGGGGCGCGGCCGAGCCGCGCATTGAGCTTCGCGACCAGGTCTTCTTTCCAGACCTTGCGGTCGAGTTGCCAGATGCCAAGCCCACACAGGATCAAAACACCGACAAGCGCGGCCGCTGTCGCGTCGAGTACTGTGCCTCCCTTTTTTTTCCGCCGCACTTTCTTCACGCGTCGCCTCGGTATTCGAGACGGCCTTCGGCAGCCTTGTGATGAAATTGCAGCGCAATCAACAAGCCTTTGATCAGCCGTAACGGGGCGAGCGTCACGAGCAGAATCAGTGGCAGCCACAAAGCCGCATGAACCCAATAAGGCGGCTGATAGACGATTTCGGTAATCAGAGCCGCGAACACGACGATGAAACCTCCGATGAGAATCACGAATACCGCCGGCCCGTCACCGGCGTCGGCGAAGCCGTAGTCGAGACCGCAATGTTCGCAGGCCGGCCGAAGCGCCAGAAAACCTTTAAACAGCCGACCCTCGCCACAGCGCGGGCAGCGGCCGCGCAGACCGCGGCCGATCGGCAACTTGTCGTTCGATGCGTGATCGATCATTGCCAATCAATCAGCAAAACAAAAGGGCGGCGTGATGACGCCGCCCCTCATCCAGTAAACCATGGATGCTGATCATTCCGGATGCGGCGCGCCCGCGCCCCAGACATAAATGCAGGCAAAGAGGAATAGCCATACAACGTCGACGAAATGCCAGTACCACGCAGCGAATTCGAAGCCGAGATGCTGTTTCGGGGTGAAGTGCCCGGCCAATGCACGCATCAGGCAAACGATCAGGAAGATCGAGCCGATGATCACATGTGCGCCATGGAAGCCGGTGGCCATGAAGAAGGTGGCGCCATAGATGTTGCCGCTGAAATGAAAAGCCGCGTGCGAATATTCGTAGGCCTGCACGCAAGTGAAGGTGAGGCCCAGCAGAATGGTGAGGATCAAACCCCATTTTAAACCCTGCCGGTCGTTTTCCAGCAGCGCATGGTGCGCCCAGGTGACGGTCGTGCCGGACGTGAGCAAGATCAACGTGTTGAGCAGCGGCAGATGCCACGGGTCGAAAGTTTCGATTCCTTTCGGCGGCCACACGCCACCGGTCACCGCGATCCGTCCTACATCGTGCACGTCTCCGGGAAACAGCGCGGTGTTGAAGTAGGCCCAGAACCAGGCGACGAAGAACATCACCTCGGAGGCGATGAACAGGATCATGCCGTAGCGGTGTGAGATCTGCACCACGCGTGTGTGGAAGCCCTCGAACTGGGCCTCGCGGATCACGTCGCGCCACCAGACAACGAATGTGTAGAGCACGCCCAGGACGCCAACACCGAAAACCACCGGCGCGGCGGGGTACATATGATGCATCCAGCTGATAGCGCCGACCGCCAGGATGAAGGCGGACACCGCGCCGACCGCCGGCCAGGGGCTCGGATCGACCAGGTGGTAGTCATGCTGCGGTTTGGCGTGAGCGTCGGCCATCGTCTTCGTCTCCGTTTACGTTCCGCGCATGATCTTGTCCGAACTTTTCGGGATCATGCGTTAGAGCTTGCTCGACTTCTTATCCGGCGCCTCGGCGACCGGCTGCTCCGGATCGCGGAGCCTGTAGAATGTATAAGATAGCGTAATGACGTTGAGATCGTTTTGATCGCGGTCCTTGGCGATCGCGGGATCGACATAAAACACGACCGTCATATCGCGCGTTTCGCCCGGTTTCAGGCGCTGTTCCGTGAAGCAAAAGCAGTTGATCTTGTCGAAATAGGCGCCGACGGTGGGTGGCGAAACATTGTAGGAAGCCTGGGCCGCTATTTCGCGCGCGGCTTCGTTGACGACCTTGTAGTGCACGGTCGCCACCTCCCCAATGCGCACCTGGATCGCATTTTGCTCGGGCTGGAATTTCCAGGGCAGGCCAGCCGAAACATTGGAGTCGAAACGAATCGTCAACGTGCGCCCGAGAACATGATCGGGCGCGCTTTCCGCAACCTGGGTGGTGCCGCCGAACCCGGTCGTCTTGCAAAACCAGTTGTAGAACGGCACCGAGGCATAGGCTGCGCCGATCATGCCCGCGACAACCGCGCCACAGCAGCTCGCGACCAGCACATCGCGGCTAAGGGGCTTTCTACGCATCTTGTCAGAACCTGCTGTCATTTGGTGTCTGTCAGATGGGGCGAATCAGGATGGCCGGGCCCTTGACCAGCGTCATCACGTAAAACAGTACAACCAGTGCGGCGAGCGCGAACGCGATGGCGAGCGAGCGCGACCGGCGCGCGCGCTTCTGTGCTTCGGTGAGCACGATGCCGTCGTCGTTCTGTTGCTCGCCCATCAATTCGTCCTTGGCGATGTCCGTGCTCACGCTGCCAATCGGGTGATCAGCCCGCCCCACCCGCGCTCGACCAGCAATACCGCGAACAGCAGAAACAGGTACAGTATCGAGAACGCGAAAAGATTGCGGCTCGCGCGCTCAGCCGGGCGGTTTTCCCGGAGAACTTGCCAGCCCAGCGTAAGCATGATCGCGCCTGTCAAAACAGCGGTGATTCCATACAACGCGCCGGTATAGCCAAACATCCACGGCGCGATGCCAAGCGGCACGAGGATGAGGGTATAGAGCAGGATCTGGCGCCGCGTGCTGGCATCGCCCGACACAACGGGCAGCATCGGAATTCCCGCGCGCGCATAATCCTCGGTGCGATAAAGCGCCAACGCCCAGAAATGCGGCGGCGTCCAGAAGAAGATGATCAGAAATAAAAGAACCGGCTCAAGCGAAAGCGATCCGGTTACGGCCGCCCAGCCGATCATCGGCGGGAACGCGCCGGCGCCGCCGCCAATCACGATGTTCTGCGGCGTCGAACGCTTGAGCCAGATCGTATAGATCACGACATAGAAGAAGATGGTAAAGGCGAGCAGCGTCGAGGCAACCCAATTCACCAACAAGCCAAGCACGACCACAGAGAAAGAGCCGAGCGTTAGCCCAAACGCCAAAGCCTCCCCAGGGCGTATACGGCCCATGGGCACCGGCCGTCGCGCCGTTCGTGTCATGACCGCATCGATGTCGGCGTCGTACCACATGTTCAGTGCGCCAGACGCTCCGGCGCCAACCGCAATACAAAGCAGCGCGGTGAATGCAGTCACCGGATGCAGCGAGCCGGGAGCGACCGCGAGGCCCACCAGGGCGGTGAACACCACGAGCGACATCACCCGTGGTTTCATGAGCGCGATGTAATCGCCGACCGTTGCGAGACTCGGCTCTGCGGAGCGGCTTGAGGCGAGCGGCCCGCGGAGATCTGCGCCTGCGCTGACGAGCGACATGGGCTTTGCGTCGAAGTCCTATTTGATCCGAGGCAGCGTTTCGAATTGATGGAACGGCGGCGGCGACGACAGCGTCCATTCCAGCGTGGTCGCGCCGACTCCCCACGGATTGTTGCCGGCCACGCGCTTTTTGACAAACGCCTCGATCAATCCAAAGAAGAAAATGATCACACCAAAGCCGGAAATGTAGGAGCCATAGGAAGAAACCATGTTCCAGCCATGGAATGCATCCGGATAGTCCACGTAACGGCGCGGCATCCCGGCGAGGCCAAGGAAGTGCTGCGGGAAGAACACGAGGTTCACCCCGATGAAGGTGACCCAGAAATGCAACTTCCCGATGGTCTCGTTGTACATGTAACCGGTCATCTTCGGGAACCAGTAGTACCAGCCGCCAAAGATGGCGAAGACCGCGCCGAGCGAAAGCACGTAATGGAAGTGCGCCACAACGTAATAAGTGTCCTGCAACACGCGATCGACGCCGGCATTGGCCAGCACCACGCCGGTCACTCCGCCCACCGTGAACAAGAAGATGAATCCCAACGCCCAAAGCATCGGGGTACGGAATTCGATCGAGCCGCCCCACATCGTGGCAATCCAGGAGAAGATCTTCACGCCCGTTGGCACCGCGATCACCATGGTGGCGGCGATGAAATAGGCCTGCGCGCCGGTCGACATTCCGACCGTGTACATATGATGCGCCCATACCACAAAGCCGATGCCGCCAATGGCGACCATCGCGTAAGCCATACCGAGATAGCCGAACACGGGCTTGCGGCTGAAGGTGGCGACGATTTGGCTGATCATGCCGAAGCCCGGCAAAATCAGAATGTAGACTTCCGGATGCCCAAAGAACCAGAACAGGTGCTGGTACAGAATTGGATCACCGCCGCCCTCGGCCGAGAAAAAGGTCGTGCCAAAATTTCGGTCGGTGAGCAGCATCGTGATTGCGCCTGCAAGCACCGGGAGCGCCAGGAGCAGCAGAAAAACCGTTACCAGGATCGACCACACGAACAGCGGCATCTTGTGCAGCGTCATTCCGGGCGCGCGCATGTTGAAGATCGTGGTGATGAAGTTGATGGCGCCGAGAATCGATGAGGCGCCGGCCAGATGCAGCGACAAGATGCCGAAGTCGACTGCCGGACCAGGATGACCGCTCGTCGACAGCGGAGCATAGAGAGTCCACCCGGCGCCGACGCCGTTGGAGCCCGGCTCACCTTCGACGAAGGCCGATGTGAGCAAAAGCGCAAACGAGGCCGGCAGCAGCCAGAACGAGATATTGTTCATGCGCGGGAAGGCCATGTCCGGCGCGCCGATCATCAGCGGGACAAACCAGTTGCCGAAGCCACCGATCATCGCCGGCATCACCATAAAGAAGATCATGATCAGGCCGTGCGCGGTGACGAACACGTTGAATTCGTGCGGTGTCGGAAAAATCTGAATGCCCGGGTTCTGCAACTCGAGTCGAATGGCTATCGACATCAGACCGCCGATCACGCCGGCGACCAGCGCGAACACCAGGTACATCGTCCCGATGTCCTTATGGTTGGTCGAATACACAAAACGCCGCCATCCGGTTGGATGGTGCTCGTGGGCCTCGTGTGCGCCGTGTGCGGCAGCCGTGTTGCTAGCCATCGTTATCGTCCTTCGACTCGTCGTTGTCGCTCGCGTATTCGTCAGTTCGCAGCCCCGGCCGCGGCCACCGCGGTCGGATGACTGTCGTCGTTTGCGAATTTCTTTTTCGCCTGCTCAACCCATGCCGTGTATTCCTTTTCGTTCACCACACGCACCATGATCGGCATGAAAGCATGGTCCTTGCCGCAGAGTTCCGAGCACTGTCCGTAATAGATTCCCTCGCGCTCAGCCCTGAACCACGTCTCGTTGATGCGGCCCGGGATGGCGTCGATCTTGATGCCGAATGCCGGCACGGCGAATGAGTGAATCACGTCGGCACCGATGGTGAGCACATGTACCACCTTGTTCACCGGGACAACCATTTCGTTGTCCACTGCGAGCAGCCGCGGTTGCCCGGGTTTGAGGTCCTTATCCTGCACCATCAGGGAATCGAATTCGAATTTGCTGTCGGGATAGCTGTAGCTCCAGAACCACTGTTTGCCCGTGGCCTTCACCGTCACGTCCGCCTTCGGCATGTTGAGCTGAAAAAACAGAAGGCGGAATGAGGGCACCGCGATCGTCACCAGGATGAGCACCGGCACCACCGTCCAGAGTACTTCAATGACGGTGTTGTGGGTGGTGCGCGAGGGCACCGGATTGCTGCGCGCATTGAATTTCACGACGACGATGACGAGCAGCGCCAGAACGAAAAGAGCGATGGCCGAGATCACCCACAGCAGAAAATCGTGGAACCAGATGATGTCGTCCATCACCGGGGTGGCGCCTTTCTGCAAACCGAGCTGCCACGGTTCCGGTTGGCCTGTCGCTGCAAGCGCCGCCCCTGTTGCGAATACGGGCACGCTCGTGGTTATGAATGCGATCAACCGCTTGAGCACCAGCATTGTTCAATGCGCTCCTTCGACGAGAAAATCGGCCTCGCTCAAGGCCCCTTTTTGCCGCCCACCACTGGCATGATGTTCGGCGCGGCCCGCTGAGCACGGCATTTGCCACGGGCGTGGCAGTTTGGGCGGTGCGGCGGGACGGGGGGAAATCCCGGCCTCTCAAACCACAATTCCAGCCTTGCCGCAATGCACCTCATGACCTCCTCCATGCGACAAACGGCGTAGCCAAAATCAGCATTAGGGCCGCCATTACACCATGATGGCGACGCCCCGGAGAACGCCTTGCTTGACAGGATTGGCCGGGCATGACCCAACGAGGGCGAATAAAATGCTGTTCGGGCCCCGATTCGCCCGCGCTTTGGGGGTTTAAGGCGGGTGCGACGACCGGACGCCAAGGGATCGAGCGATGAGAATCTTTGAATTTGGCAGGCAGGCCCTGATGGCCGCGACGTGGTGCGCGGCGATGTTGCTGGTTGCACTCCCGGCGCTGGTACCCGCCGGCAGCGCGCTCGCCCAGGGCGCCGTCAAGTCCGTGCACAAGGACTGGCAAATTCGCTGCGATACGCCGCCGGGCGCCAAGGCCGAGCAGTGCGCGCTGATCCAGAGCGTAACGGCGGAAGATCGCGCCAATGTCGGCTTGACGGTGATTGTGCTTAAGACCGCAGATCTGAAGAGCCGGCTGATGCGCGTGGTCGCGCCGCTCGGCGTCCTGCTGCCATCGGGCCTCGGGCTCAAGATCGATCAGGCCGATATCGGGCGGGCCGGCTTCGTGCGTTGCCTGCCGAACGGCTGCATCGCCGAAGTCGTTATGGACGATGAATTGATCAAGAAACTGCGCAACGGAAAGTCCGCGACTTTCATTATCTTTCAGACTCCGGAGGAAGGTATCGGCTTCCCGATGAGCCTCGCTGGTTTTGGCGAGGGCTACGATAAGCTGCCGTGATCCCCTCGCAGCCCGACGTTCTCCGCATTATCTACCCGGGGTTGACCGTAACGCGGAGCCAAGCATGACATTCCCCTCCTCCCTGATCGACCGCGCCGGCCTTGATCGCGGCAAGGTGCGTCAGTTGATCGGGCGCGGACTCGACGGCGCCGATGACGGCGAATTGTTCCTTGAATATCGCCAGGCTGAGGCTCTGACTTTCGACAACGGCCGGCTCAAACAAGCGACCTACGATACGGTCCAGGGATTCGGGTTGCGGGCGGTGAAAGACGAAGCCGTCGGCTATGCCCATGCCTCGGACGTATCGGAAGGAGCGATCGCGCGCGCGGCCGAGGCCGTGCGCGCCGTCAAGGGCGGACGCGGCGGAACTTACGCCGAAGCGCCAGGCCGGACCAACCGCAAACTCTACAGCGATGAGAATCCGCTTGGCTCGCCTGCTTTCGAAGACAAGGTGAAGTTACTGGAATCGATCGATGCTTACGCGCGCAAGAAGGATCCGCGCGTGCGGCAAGTCACCGCGAGTGTCGCGGCCAACTGGCAGGTCATGGAGATCTTGCGGGCCGATGCCGAAACCTACCGCGATGTGCGACCGATGGTGCGGCTCAATGTATCCGTGGTCGTCGGAGACGGCGACCGGCAGGAATCAGGCTCTTACGGATTCGGTGGGCGTGAAGGCTTTCAGCGGCTCATCGACCCGCAAGCCTGGCAGGGCGCCGTCGATGAAGCGGTCCGGCAAGCCTTGGTCAATCTTCAGGCTGTGCCCGCCCCTGCCGGCGAAATGGATGTCGTACTCGGCTGCGGCTGGCCCGGCGTTATGCTGCATGAAGCAGTCGGTCATGGGCTGGAAGGCGACTTCAACCGCAAAAAGACGTCGGCCTTTGCCGGGCTTATGGGTCAACAGGTTGCGGCAAAGGGTGTGACCGTCGTCGACGATGGCACCATTCAGGCGCGCCGCGGTTCATTGTCCATTGATGACGAGGGCACCCCAACCAACCGGACCGTATTGATCGAAGACGGCATCCTGGTTGGCTACATGCAGGACCGGCAAAACGCGCGATTGATGGGTATGAAACCGACCGGGAACGGAAGGCGCGAGTCGCACGCGCATGTGCCGATGCCGCGCATGACGAATACGTATATGCTCGCCGGCACGCACGACCCGCAGGAAATCATCGCCTCGGTAAAAAATGGCCTATACGCCGTCAGTTTCGGCGGAGGTCAGGTCGATATCACCTCCGGCAAATATGTCTTTCAGTGTACCGAGGCGTACAAGATCGAAAATGGCAAAGTCGGCGCGCCGGTCAAAGGCGCCATGTTGATCGGCAACGGGCCGACCGATCTTCGCCGTATATCAATGATAGGCAATGATTTTGCGCTCGATCCCGGCATCGGTACTTGTGGGAAAAACGGCCAAGGCGTGCCGGTCGGCGTCGGCCAGCCGAGCTTGCGCATGGACAAGATAACGGTGGGCGGCACCGCCTGATTTGATGGAGTAAGTGGAATGCCGAACGTCTCGCGCGCCGGTACCTGGACCAAGAGCATTGCCGATATCGCGGTAATCGTGCTCATCGTGCTCGCGGCAAAGACCGCGATCGCCGAACCGTTCTATGTGCCATCGGGCTCGATGGAGCCCACACTTTTGATCGGCGACGAATTGTTGGCGACTAAATTTCCGTACGGCTACAGCTCGGCCTCGTTGCCCGCCTTTCTGGTTTTACCGAACACGCCGCGCGTTCTTGCTGCTCTCCCCAAGCGAGGCGACGTTGTGGTGTTCCGCTGGCCGGGCGATCGATCGCAAGTCTGGGTGAAGCGCGTCATCGGTCTGCCGGGTGATCGCATTGGCGTGCACAACGGCGTGGTTTCGATCAATGGCACGGCAGCTGGCGTTCGTCCCGCCGGCATCGGCGAGTCGCAATCCGAAGATGGCGGCGCGGTGTCGGCCACTCGCTACATCGAGACATTGCCGGGCGGCTACGAACATCCGATCTTCAAGATGGTGGCCCGCGCCGAATACGACGACATGCCTGAGCTGACGGTGCCGCCCGGCCACCTGTTTGTCATGGGAGATAATCGCGACAATTCCGCCGACAGCCGCGTGGCCGTACGTGCGGGTGGCGTCGGACTTTTGCCGGTCGAAGATCTCGTCGGCCGCGTGGACGCCGTCGTCGGTTCCTGGGATCTGGCGGTCAGGAATCGGCCGATCAGCGACTGGCCTTCCGGATTGAGGCTTTCCCGGTTCTTCACGGCCGTGCGCTAAACGCTCTAGCGCACCACGCCCGAGATACAGCACGGCTTTTCTCGTGGACGCGTGAGCTTGTCCTTGAGATAGCAGCGCGCCGTGGCGCCGATGTAACCGGGGCGCACATAGGTCCACGCGCGACAGTTGCTGTCGGCCTCGCATGCCGCTTTGCACGGCGCGCCGGTCGGATCGGTCGCTACGTCCATACTGCGAAGATCGCCGCCGAACCGATCGATGGAGTACTCGATCGGACCCTTCGGTTCGACGATTGCGGCGCCGCGGACGCCGGAAATGCAGCAACTAGCCTCGGTGCGCGGCGGCACGCGGTTCTTCAACCAGCAGGCCGCGACCGCACTTTCGGTGCGCGGATACGAGAAGGCCCACGCATAGCAACGCGCATCGCGCTCGCAGCGCATGGCGCAGACTGCGGGATCACCGCTGCGAATTTCGAATCTGAGGTAGTCGCCACCGCGCCGGTCAAATCCGCTTTGGGCATGCGCTTGGCAAGCCAAGCCCACGACCGCCAACGCAAGCGCGGTCGACACCCTGATCAGAATTTGCATGCGCGCGCTCGGTCAGCTTCGCCCCGCGCGCATGCTAACGCACCCACCGCCGATTGTGCAGGTGCGGATCGGGAACGAACGGCTCAGAATTCCGGTCGAAATTAAGCGCCCGCCGGAGGGGCCAGCGGGCGCGGATCCGGCCGCGAGAGGGGATGATCGCGGGTGTCGGATCGAGCGGCCGATGAGAGGGATCGGCCGTTTGCTTTAGTCGCTACGATGCCTTGCGCAGGTTTTCCGAAGACCGGCGATGGGTCCTGTTGAATTCGGCACGCCGCACGGCGTGGTCGAGGCGGCGCTCAAGCGCGCGCTCGCGCAGGAGTGCAGTCGGGTCGTCCCAAAACGGCTCCGAAAAGGCATCGCGCACGTCGGCGCGCGTCAGGCCGATATCCGCAAGCATTCGGCGATCGAGACCGGCCAGGACATGGGCCTCGCGGCGATGTCGGCGCGCCTCCGCCAGTTCCTTCAGCCAGCGCGTAACAAAAGCCAGCAAGGAGGCGAATACCCGGACCAGCGTGCCGCCGGCGACGGGCAAAACGGGGTAATTGGCGCTCATATCAGTCTCCTTTCAGTTCGCAGGTTCGGCGCCAAAATCGCGGTTGGCGCCGCCCAGAACCACCCGAAATCCCCACCCGATTTCTCTGGAATTGACGATATATTGCACTGCGGGGATTGATTAGTAAAACGAATGTTTCTAATCTAACCGATCAGGAATAGTGATATAGTCCCCGACGGCCTAAAAACCCGGCCTACAGGGACGCCGC
Source organism: Pseudolabrys sp. (assembly GCA_035626335.1). Lineage (GTDB taxonomy): Bacteria > Pseudomonadota > Alphaproteobacteria > Rhizobiales > Xanthobacteraceae > Pseudolabrys. The sequence continues at coordinate 35,381 of DASPNW010000031.1, read as the reverse complement.
CCAGGATCAGCCCATGACCGCAATGCTCGACATCGACCAGTTGCGCACGTTCATCGCGATTTCCGAGACCGGCAGTTTCACCAAGGCTGCCGAGGTCGTGAACAAGACCCAGTCCGCCGTCTCGATGCAGATGAAGCGGCTGGAGGAGCGCCTCGAGCGCCCGATCTTCGCGCGCGACGGACGCGCGTCGAAGCTTACGGATGACGGGCAGCGGCTGCTCGATTACGCGCGCCGCATCGTCAAGCTCAACGTCGAGACCCTCGCCGCATTTTCGGACGGCGAATTGTCCGGGCGGGTGCGTCTCGGCGTTCCCGACGATTATGCCGACCGCTACCTGCCGGAAATCATGGCCCGCTTCTCGCACAGCTATCCGGCGGTCGAGCTCAGCGTCATCTGCGAACCGTCGGTCGACCTGCTCGAGCGCATCGACGCCAATGAGATCGATCTGGCGATCGTCACCAATTGTGAATCCAAGCGCACCTCGGAGACATTCCGGCGCGAACGGCTGCTGTGGGTGACCTCGAACCGTCATTCGACTCATCTGGAGGAGCGCATGCCGCTCGCGCTCGGCCGTCCGAGCTGCGCGTGGCGGCGAATTGCGATCGAGCGGCTTGAGGCGATCGGCCGTCCGTTCCGGCTGCTCTACACGAGCTCGAACGCCGGCGCCGTCGCCGCCGCCGTGCTCGCCGGCCTTGCGGTGTCGGTGCTGCCGGAATCGGGACTGCGTCCAGGCATGCGCGTGCTGTCTGCAAATGACGGCTTCCCCGATCTGCCCAGCTGCCGCATCGGGCTGGTACGCAACGCGCACGAAGGTCTGGCGCTGGCCGATGCGTTGGCGGAGCACATCATCTCGTCGCTCGACAACCTGTCGGAAGCAGCGCAGGCGGCGGAGTAATTTCCGTCCCGGGTGCGGTGCAGCGCAAGCTGCACCCGGGAAACAGATTTCTAATACGCGTATTCCTCGAAGATCGGCTCGACCGAGTCGTTCCATTCGCCGTGAAATTTTTCCAGCAACTCTTCGGCCGGCGTGATGCCGCGCGCGATCGATTCTTCAAGCGGGCGCAAGTAGCGCGTCTCGTCGCGGCCGTTGCGATCAAGCCGCTTGCGCCGCGCGAGCCCGCGCGAACAGAGCCGCAGCGTTTCCTGCGCCAGCGTGAGCACGTTGCGTTGGCCGATTTCGGCCCTGAAGCCGAGCCTCGGCACATCATCGCGCAGCTTGTGCCGCTCCTGCGCCGTCCAGCCCTTGACCATGTCCCAGCACGCGTCAAGCGCATCATCGTCGTAGAGCAGGCCGACCCAGTAGGCCGTCAGCGAGGGCAGCCGCCGCCACGGACCACCGTCGGCTCCGCGCATTTCGAGATAGCGCTTGAGCCTCACCTCGGGGAAGATCGTGCTCAGGTGATTGGCCCAATCCGAGATGGTCGGCCGCTCGCCCGGCAATCCCGGCAGTTTCCCGGCGAAAAAATCGCGGAACGACTGGCCGGCAACGTCGATGTACTTGTCGCCGCGCTTGACGAAATACATCGGCACATCGAGCGCGTAATCGGTCCAGCGTTCAAAGCCCATGCCATTCTCGAAAGCCCAGGGCAGCATGCCGGCGCGCTGATTGTCGGTGTGGCGCCAGATCTCGGAGCGGAACGAAAGAAAGCCGTTCGGCTTGCCTTCGGTGAACGGCGAATTGGCGAACAGCGCGGTCGCGACCGGCTGCAATGCGAGCGACACGCGCAATTTCTTGACCATGTCGGCTTCGCTGGCGAAGTCGAGATTGGCCTGTACGGTGCACGTGCGATACATCATGTCGAGACCGAGCGAACCGACCTTCGGCATGTAGGCGGTCATGATCTTGTAGCGGCCCTTCGGCATTTTCGGCATATCGGCGCGAGTCCAGTTCGGCGTCATGCCGATGCCGAGAAAGCCAATCCCCAGGGGCTTGGCCACTTCGCGCACTTGCGCCAGATGCGCCATCAGTTCGGCCGCCGTCTGATGCACATTGTCGTAAGGAGCGCCGGAGAGTTCGAACTGCCCGCCGGGCTCGAGCGAAATCGCCCCGCCGCCGGTGACGTCGAACATGCCGATGATGTTCTCGTCCTCCATGATCGGTTCCCAGCCGAGCAGGTTATGCATGCCATCAAGCAGCGCGCGGATGCTACGTTTGCCGGAATATGGAACGGGACGGTGATCGGCGGAGGTGAAGGCGAACTTCTCGTGCTCGGTGCCGACTCGGAATTGTGTCTTCGGTTTGCAACCTGCTTCGAGCCAGGCGACGAGTTCGTCGCGCGTCTCGATCGGAGTCATGTCGATTTGGTCACGAGCCATGCAGGTGTCCGGGCAAAAAGGTCGCGACCTTAAACATGGGAGCCGGCAAAGAGCAATGTGAGGCTCATGCGAATTTGCCGGTCGACTTTGTGCCTGTGTCCCCGGCGCGGCGCTGCGACCCTCTGACGTCGTCCTCCGCCAAGGCGGAGGGCCCAGCACTTATGAACCGGATTGGAATGCTGCGCCCAAAGCGCTGGATCCCTGCTTTCGCGGGGATGACCGGACTTGGTGGGCACGCGCACTCGACCTCTCGAGCCCTTCTTCAAAGTTTTAATTGTCAAACAGGCAAGCGTCATCGTCCGTATTATTTATCGAGGCCCCGGGCTGGCCTGTCGTCGTTGTCGATGCGCCGCCCGGAAAAGAACCGAGGGCGCGCGGGACGCCAGGGGTCCTGAAGGACCCACGGGCCTCGACGCCTCGCGACATCGAGGCGTGTCGAGTCTTCAAGTGCCGCAAGTCCGCCAAATCCCAAGGCGTCCCGCGCGCGGTGTTTATAGGTTTGCTCCGCATCGCCCCCGGTGGACTTGCCATTTCAGGCAACCCCCCTTCCGGGTCGGCCACCTCTCCACCGCTTTTCCCAGACGTCCGTTCGCGCATTTCTGACCATGCCGGACGAGCCGCCGTCAGTGGGGCGATTGGCCCGCGGCGTGCGAGCCGGGACGATGCGGCTTGGACCGCCGGGGGGAGCGCCGCATCTCCGACGCACCCGTCATCCGGCCACCGCTCCCCGCCCCGCGTCTGGAGACGCTGATCAGACACCCCTCGGTACGGGGCGGGATCATTTGTGTATATATTCCTATAGGAATAAAGTCAAGTCAATTGTTCATATTTTGTTCTTTTTCTTTGCGCAGCCTTGCTTTATTGATCGACGCCCCATGACTCAATTCAGTCCCCACCAGCAAAGTGCCCTTCGATGCGTCGCCGAGTGGCTAAAGGCGAAGCCCGGCACGAACGGCACCCCTCAGGTCTTCCGCCTCTTCGGCTATGCCGGTACCGGCAAGACCACGCTCGCCCGGCACATCGCGGATGAGGCCGACGGCGAAGTGAAGTTCGCCGCTTTCACCGGCAAGGCCGCGTCCGTCATGCGGGGCAAGGGCTGCCGTGGCGCCTCCACCATCCATGGCCTGATCTATCGGGCGCGCGAGAGCGGCGAGGAAATCCCCAGCTTCGACCTGTGGGATGAGGCGCCCGCGTCGAAGGCCGAGCTGATCATCATCGACGAGTGCTCGATGGTCGACGCCGAACTCGGCCGCGATCTTCTGTCGTTCGACGTTCCGGTCTTGGTGCTGGGTGACCCGGCGCAACTGCCGCCGATCCAGGGTGGCGGCTTTTTCACCGAATCCGAGCCGGACGCCATGCTTACCGAAGTCCATCGACAAGCCCAGGACGACCCGATCGTTCGGCTGTCGATGGATATCCGCGCCGGCGGCGCTATCGAGCCCGGGCGCTACGGCGAGACAACGGTGCTGCGCAAAAGCGATCTCGACCCCGATCGCGTGCTCGAAGCCGATCAGGTGCTGGTCGGACGCAACGTCACGCGCCGGTCGTACAACGCGCGGATGCGCGAACGGCGCGGTTTCGAGGGCGAGATGCCCTCCGCCGGCGACAAATTGGTTTGCCTTCGCAACAACCGGAAGAAGGGCCTGTTCAACGGCGGACTGTGGACCGTCAAGGAGAGCGGCGGGCGCAAAGGCGGCGCCAAAACGGGCATCATGACCATGCGGCTGCTGCCCGACGATGATACTGCCACGCGCGGCGTAAAGGTTTCAGTGCGGCCGGAATGCTTTTCCGGTGGCATCGAACAGGTGGATTGGCAGCGCCGCAGACCTTATGACGAGTTCGACTACGGTTACGTCCTCACCGTGCACAAGGCACAAGGCTCGCAGTGGGACGACGTGGTTCTGTTCGATGAATCGTTTGCGTTTCCCGACAGCCGCGAGCGCTGGCTGTACACAGGCGTGACGCGGGCCGCGAAACGGCTGACGATGGTGGTAACCGGTTAATCCGCCTTCACGCCGGCGATATCAGGCCGCTTCTTTTTTCTTCGTCGGCGCGAAGCGCTGATAAAAACCCTCGCCCTTCGCGGCGAGATCGATCAACAGCTTGTTGGGTGCGAAGCGCGGCCCGTATTTCTTCTCCAGCTTGCGGCAAAGATCGACAAAGCGTTTCGTGCCCATCATATCGATCCAGGACAGGGTGCCTCCGGAGAACGGCGCAAAGCCGAAGCCGAGGATCGAACCGACGTCGGCCTCGCGCACGTCAGTCAGCACCTTTTCTTCGAAGCAGCGCGAGGTTTCCAGCGCCTGGATGCCGAGCAGCCGCAGTTTCAATTCCGCGATGTCGATCTTTTCCGGATCGAGCTGCTTGGGTTGAAGCTCCGCCAGGCCGGGCCACAGTTTCTTCGGCCCGCTGGCCGGGTAATCGTAGAAGCCCTTGCCGTTTTTGCGGCCGAAGCGGCCGCGCTTCTCCACCATTTCCTCCAGCAGCTTCTTCTGCCGCGGGTCGATCGCCTTCGCGCCGAGATCCGCCTCGGTCGCCTTGAGGATTTTCCAGGCAAGGTCGACCGCGACCTCGTCGTTGAGCGACAGCGGGCCGACCGGCATGCCGGCCATGCGACCGACATTCTCGATCATCGGCGCCGGCACACCCTCGGTCAGCATCAAATGCCCTTCGCGAATGTAGGTGCCGACCACGCGCGAGGTGTAGAAGCCGCGCGAGTCGTTGACCACGATCGGCGTCTTGCGGATAGCGCGCACATAATCGAGCGAAGCGGCGAGCGCCTTGTTGCCGGTTTGCTTGCCGAGGATGATTTCGACCAGCATCATGCGATCGACCGGCGAGAAAAAATGAATTCCGATGAAGCGCGCCGGGTCCTTGAACTCGGACGCGAGCGAGGTGATCGGAAGCGTCGAGGTGTTTGATGCAAAAATCGTCTTGTCGCCGATCACCGCCTGAATTTTTGCGATGACCTCGGATTTGATTTTACGATCCTCGAACACCGCCTCGATGACAAGGTCGCAATCCTTCAATGCGCCGTAGTCGGCGCTCGGCGAAATGCGTGCCAGCAATTCGTCGCGCTCGGCGCCTTTCATGCGGCCTTTCATGACGCGATCGCTTAGCGCCTTGTGCAGCCCTGCCTTGCCCTTGTCCGCGGTTTCCTGATCGCGGTCGATCAGCACGACCTCAAGCCCGGCACCCGCACTCACCTGCGCAATGCCGGCGCCCATGAAGCCGGCGCCGACCACACCGATTTTTTTCAGGCTCGTCGGCGGCTCGTTGGCCGGGCGGCGCGCGCCCTTGTTGAGGTCCTGCATCGACACGAACAGCGAACGGATCATCGCGGCCGCTTCCGGCGAGCGCAGGATTTTGGCGAACCAGCGAGACTCGATGCGCAACGCCGTATCAAACGGCACTTGCAGGCCCTCGTAGACGACCTGGAGAATGGCCCGCGCGGCGGGATAATTATCGTAGGTCTCGCGCCGATAAATCGCATTGGCCGCAGGGAACGTCATCATTCCGGCCTTGGAATAGACCGGGCCGCCCGGCAGACGGAAACCGTCGATGTCCCATGGTGCCTTGGCTTTGCCGCCGGCTTTGATCCAGTCCTTTGCCGCCTTGATCAGATCGGCTTGCGGTACCACGGCGTCGATCAGCTTCATTGCTTTTGCGCGGTCGGTCTTGAGCTGGTCGCCCTTGAGCAGGAATTGCAACGCATCGGCGGGTTGCAACATGCGAGCGACGCGTTGCGTGCCGCCGGCGCCGGGGAAGAGGCCGATCTTGATCTCGGGCAGGCCGAGCCGCGTCTTCGGATTGTCGGACGCGACGCGGTAATGGCAGGCAAGCGCGAATTCGAACCCACCGCCCATGGCCGTGCCATTGAGTGCGCAGACCCAGGGCTTGCCCGAAGTTTCGATGCGCCGGTAGACCAGCGACAGCTTGCGGCTTTCCTCGAAGATGAAAGCGGCGGCCGCTTCTTCGCCCTTTGTGCGGACAAGATTGGCGAAGACGGCACCCATACCCTCGAGCATCGCGAGGTCCGCGCCGCCGCAGAAGGCATCCTTGCCGGAGGTTACAACCACGCCCTTGATGGCGGCGTCGGCCGTGACCTTATCGACCACGGCGCCCAATTCCTCGATCACCGCCGTGGTGATGACGTTCATCGAACGATCGGACATGTTCCAGGTGACGAGCGCGATCCCGTCGGCATCGACGTCAATATTGAAATTCGCCATCGCCCGCTCCTGTCAATCGTTCACACGCTAATAAGGCTCGCCGTTCTTTTTCGTGTAGCGCGCGCCTTTTTCGTCGCGCACCACCATCATGTCGATATCGGAATAATGCGCGCGCTCGGCTGCGGCGCGCGTGCCGACCTCGATAAAAACCGCGTCGCGATCCGAGCGGTTGACCAGACAGTGACCGTCCGCCACGCCGGCCTTCCAGGCGGCGGCATCGCCGGGCCTGAGCACGGTCTCGCCGCCGTCCTCGCGCAGCACCACTTCACCCTCGAGCACGTAGACGAGCTCGTCCTCCTTCTCGTGCCAGTGGCGTTGCGATGATGCCGCGCCGGGCTTGAGCGTGCAGATGTTGACGCCGAAATGGCTAAGGCCGGCTGCACGGGCAAGACGCTTGCGCGAACGGCCCTCGACCGCCTTGTTGAACGGCGGCGGATAGCCGGTCGCGGTGTCGATCTTGATTTTGTCGATGTCTATTTTTGGCATGCCACCCGCCTTCGACTTTACACCCGCTCGATGATCGTCGCCGTGCCCATGCCGACGCCGATGCACAGCGTCACAAGCGCGGTTTCCTTGTCGCGCCGTTCCAGTTCGTCGAGCACGGTACCGAGGATCATGGCACCGGTAGCGCCGAGCGGATGGCCCATGGCGATAGCGCCGCCATTCACGTTGATCTTGTCATGAGGAATATTCAGCGCCTGCATGTAGCGCAAAACCACCGAAGCAAAGGCCTCGTTGAGCTCCCACAGATCGATGTCTTTCTTTGTCATGCCGGCTTTCTTGAGCACTTTCTCGGTCACAGGAATGGGGCCCGTCAGCATGATCGCGGGTTCGGAGCCGATATTGGCGAACTGGCGAATGCGCGCGCGCGGCTTGAGGCCGGCAGCCTTGCCGGCGGCCTTGCTGCCGATCAGCACCGCTGCGGCGCCGTCGACGATGCCAGAGGAGTTGCCGGGCGTGTGCACGTGGTTGACCGACTCGATTTCCGGATAGCGCTGCACCGCCACCGCATCGAAGCCCGCCATGTCGCCCATCTGCACAAAAGACGGTTGCAAGGCGGCGAGCGTCTGCATGGTGGTATTGGGCCGCATGTGCTCGTCCTTGGCCAGAATGGTGAGCCCATTGACGTCCCTGATCGGGATCACAGAATTCTTGAAACGCCCCTCCTCCCAGGACTTGGCGGCGCGCTTCTGGCTTTCAACCGCGTAGGCATCGACGTCGTCGCGCGAGAACCCATATTTGGTCGCGATCAGATCGGCGGAGATGCCTTGCGGGAGAAAATAGGTCGTAACCGCAATCGATGGATCCACCGGCCAGGCGCCACCGGATGCGCCAATGCCGATGCGGCTCATCGATTCGGCGCCGCCGCCGATGGTCATTTCATGCTGGCCGGACATAACCTCCGCAGCGGCAAAGTTCACCGCATCGAGGCCGGATGCACAGAAACGGTTGATCTGTATGCCAGGCACTTCGTCGCCGAACCCGGCAACCAGCGCGGCCGCGCGCGCGATATCGCCGCCGGCTTCGCCGACGGGGTCGACGCAGCCGAGCACCACGTCATCGACGAGCTCGGGGTCGAGCTTGTTGCGATCCTTGACCGCAGCGAGTGTCTGCGCGGCGAGGTTGAGTGCGGTGACCTCGTGCAGCGACCCGTCGGCTTTGCCGCGCCCGCGGGGGCTACGGACGGCGTCATAGATAAATGCTTCGGCCATGGGGGCCTCCGGTTTTGCGCGTCAAAGGCTGCGCGCGATCAAGAGCTTCATGATCTCGTTGGTGCCCGCGTAAATGCGCAACACGCGCGCATCCCGGTACATCCGCGAGATCGGATATTCGTCCATATAGCCATACCCGCCGAACAATTGCAGGCAGCGGTCGATCACTTTGCCTTGCGTGTCGGTAAGCCGATATTTGGCCATCGAGGCGGTGACGGTGTCGAGGTCGCCCCTGACATGCCTGTCGATACAATAATCGAGGAAGACCTTGGCGATGGTCGTATCGGTCTTGCACTCGGCGAGTTCGAATTGCGTGTTCTGGAACTCGATGATCGCCTGCCCGAAAGCCTTGCGCTGCTTGACATAATCAATCGTCAGAGCAAGCGCCCGCTCCATCATCGCCACCGCATGCACGGCGACGATGAGCCGCTCCTGCGGCAGCTCTTTCATCAACTGATAGAAGCCCTGCCCTTCTTCGGTGCCGAGCAGGCTCGAGGCCGGAAGCTGCACGTCTTCAAAGAACAGCTCCGAGGTGTCGGCCGAATCCATGCCGAGTTTTTTCAGCTTGCGGCCCCGGCGGAAGCCCTGCGCGTCGTCCGCCTCCACCACAAACAGCGACGTGCCCTTTGCGCCGGCTTTGGGGTCGGTCTTGGCAACCACGATGATCAGATTGGCGTGCTGACCATTGGTGATGAACGTCTTGGAGCCGTTGAGCAGGTAGCCGTTGCCGGATTTTTTTGCCGAAGCGCGCACACCTTGCAGATCGGAGCCGGTGCCGGGCTCGGTCATCGCGATCGCGCCGACAAGCTCGCCGGTGGCAAGTTTCGGCAGCCAGCGCTTCTTCTGGTCTTCGGTGCCGTAATGCAGGATGTAGGGTGCAACAATTCCGGAATGCAGCGGCGCGCCGAACGTATCGAAACCCGCAAGCGCGAATTCACGGTTGATGACCGCTTCATGCGCGAAGCTCCCGCCGGCGCCGCCGTATTCTTCCGGCATTGACGCGCAGAGCAAGCCGGCCTCGCCCGCCTTGGTCCAGACGTCGCGATCGTAGATATGAGCTTCGTGCCAGCGATCGAGATTGGGCACAAATTCGTCGGCGATGAAGCGCCGCGCCTGCTCTTCAAGCAGGACAAGGTCTTCGCTCATCCAGGCCGGGCGCGGGAGATTGAGTGCGTCCATGGGCGAATCGTCCCCTAAATAAGATAGGGCCCGGTCCCGGCGGACGCGAGGGGTAAATGGGCCCAACCCCAATTGCGGCCGCCGGCACGGTGCTCCATCATGCCGCCGCCATATGAGAAAGCGGCCTGCCGATGATCGCCTATCGTCTCGGCCCCGTCATCACCCTTGCGACCTTTGCGCTTGTGCTTTCCCTTTCCGCACAGGCCCAGACAACCGTGCACGGAAACAATTTTCCAGCGGGCGAGGTCTCCCCGGTCAATGGGTCGTTTTCCATCCGCTTCCCGATCTCGTACCGGGACGTCGAATATAAAGGCGTCGAAACAAAAATCGGAGATTCCAAGGAAGCCGCGTTGAACGTGCACATGCTCACCGGTACCGACAGTGACGGCATGCGATTCTCCGCGACAGAGACGCCACTCCAGAAGCCTCTGTCGCCGATCGACAATTTCCTGGAGACATCGAAGAGACGCCCCGATGCGGTCGCCTCGGATGTGCAACACGAAAAGAAGGACGACCTGGAAATTCTGTCGTTCACGCTCACTGAACCAAAACAGGAATATTTCTTCCGGGTGTTGCGCAGCAAGACGACCGGTTACGTCCTGGTCGTCCAATTCCCTATCGAGCTGCGCAGCAAGGCGATCACCATGAAGGCCGATTTCTTTAGTTCATTCAAGATTGTTCCGCGTTGACATATCGGAACAGCTGCTCACCCAAATGAAGGGTGGTCCCGGCCGTGGCCGGATGCTACGAGCGCACGAGTATAAGCCCGGGTTTAACAACACCATGACTTCGCCGACCGGCGCCGAAGCGCCGCAAGTGATTGATTCGCCAACCGCATGGCTGCGTCTGGCCGTAGCCGTGGCGATTTCCACTATTGGCGGTGTCGGCATGTGGTCGTTCATGGTGGCGCTGCCCGCGATCCAGAGCGATTTTGGCGCCAGCCGCGCCGAGGCCTCGCTTCCCTTCACCTTCGTCATGCTTGGTTTTGCTGGCGGCGGCGTGCTGATGGGCCGCCTCGCAGACCGATTTGGTATCGCCGTGCCCCTCGGCATCGGGACAGTGATGCTGACAACCGGTTATATCGCGGCCGCATGGTCGCCGAGCCTGTGGCTCGTCGCGCTTGCACACGGACTTATCGGAATTGGCTGTTCGGCCAGTTTCGGACCAATGATGACCGACATCTCGCATTGGTTCCTGCGTCGGCGCGGCATTGCCGTTGCGCTTGCGGCGGTCGGCAATTACACCGCGGGCGCCATTTGGCCGCCGGTGGTGCAGCATTTTATTTCCACGTCCGGCTGGCGGGCGACGCATGTCGGCATCGGACTGTTCTGCCTCGTCACGATATTGCCGCTTGTGTACGCGATGCGCGCGCGGATCAAAGGCCAGCATGCTGAAACCGATAGCGCGGCTGCGCGCCGGCAAGCCGAGGCGCCGTTCTCGCCGCTGACGCTGCAAATCCTACTATGCATTGCCGGCGTCGGTTGCTGTGTGGCGATGGCGATGCCGCAGGTGCATATCGTCGCCTATTGCGGCGATCTCGGTTATGGCGTCGCACGCGGCGCCGAAATGCTGTCGATCATGCTCGGCTTTGGCATCATTAGCCGCATTGCCTCCGGTTTCGTTGCCGACCGGATCGGCGGAGTGCGGACCCTATTGCTTGGCTCGGTGCTGCAAGGCGTGGCGCTGTTTCTTTATCTCTGGTTCGACGGACTGATCTCCCTTTACGTGATCTCTGCACTGTTCGGCCTGTTTCAGGGCGGCATCGTGCCGAGCTATGCCATCATCGTGCGCGAATATTTCTCGCCGCGCGAAGCCGGTACCCGCCTCGGCCTGGTGCTGATGGCGACACTGATCGGTATGGCGCTGGGCGGCTGGATGTCGGGCCTGATTTTCGACCTCACCGGATCCTACCGCGCCGCATTCCTCAACGGCCTCGGCTGGAATCTGATGAACGTCTCGATCATGACATGGCTGCTGCAGCGATCACGCCGCCGGCCCGCGCTCGCCACCGCCTGATTGAATACGGAAATGTCCTAGAACGCGTCGTCCGGCAATTCCATGGTCGAGGCGGCTCCCGCCTGAATCCGGGCCAGCCGTGTCGCCGTCTCAGGCAACATGCGCTCCATGAAAAAGCGGGCGGTGGCAAGTTTCGCATTCAATCGCGCGGCGGAGCCGTTCGCTTTCGGCAGTTTGGCCATCGCGGCTTCCGCGATCTTGCACCACATGTAACCAAGGGCGACCAGCCCGAACAGATGCATGTAGTCGTAAGAGCCGGCACCGGCATTGTCCGGCTTCGCCAGAGCGTTTTGCGCGAACCACACCGAAGCCTGCTGTAGGTGCGCGAGCGAAGCGCCCAGCGGCTTGAGATAGACGTTCATCGCGTCGCTGTCGGCACGCTCCTTGAGATAGGTCTCCACCTCGTTGAAGAAGGCCATGATGGCGCGGCCGCCATCCTTGCCGAGCTTGCGCCCGACCAGATCAAGCGCCTGGATGCCGTTAGCGCCCTCATAGATCTGCGCGATGCGCGCATCGCGCACAAATTGCTCCATGCCGTGCTCGGCAATGTAGCCGTGCCCGCCGAAAATCTGTTGCGCCATGACGGCGTTGGCGAAACCTCCATCCGTGAGCACGCCTTTGATCACGGGGGTGAGGAGCCCCATGTGATCGTCGGCGCTTTTACGCTCGTTCTCGTCGTCGGAACGGTGCGCGATGTCGCTCTTGAGCGCGGTCCACATCACCAGGGCGCGCGCAGCCTCGTTGAAGGCGCGCATGCTCATGAGCGCGCGGCGTACATCCGGATGCACGATGATCGGGTCGGCCGGTTTATCCGGATACTTGACGCCGGAAATGGACCGGCCTTGCAAGCGCTCCTTCGCATAAGCGGCGGCATTCTGGTACGCCACTTCGGACAGCGCGAGCCCCTGCACGCCAACGCCGAGCCGTGCTTCGTTCATCATCGTGAACATGGCATTGAGGCCGCGGTTTTCTTCACCAATCAGCCAGCCGGTGGCGCCGTCGTAATTCATGACGCAGGTGGAATTGCCGTGGATGCCCATCTTCTCTTCAATCGATCCGCAGCTCACCGCGTTGCGCGCGCCGAGAGATCCGTCATTGTTGACCATGATCTTCGGCACGACGAAGAGCGAAATGCCCTTGGTGCCGGCGGGCGCGCCCTCGATGCGAGCGAGCACGAGATGGATGATGTTCTGCGAAAGATCGTGCTCGCCGGCGGAAATAAAAATCTTGGTGCCGGATATCTTGTAGCTGCCGTCCGCCTGCTTCACCGCCTTTGACCGCAACAATCCGAGATCGGTGCCGCAATGCGGTTCGGTCAGATTCATCGTGCCGGTCCAGACGCCTTCCACCATCTTCGGCACATATTTCGCCTTCAGCTCATCCGAAGCGTGCACCAGCAGCGCGGCGATAGCGCCTTGCGTCAGACCGGGATACATCGCGAAAGCCATGTTGGCGGAACAAAGAAATTCATTGACCATGACGGTCATGGTCGCCGGCAGGCCCTGGCCGCCGAACTCGGCCGGGACCGAAATGCCGATCCAGCCGCCCTCCACAATCTGCTTGTATGCGTCCTTGAAACCCTTCGGCGTCGTCACGCTGCCGTCGGCCGCGCGCTTACAGCCTTCCTTGTCACCCACGCGATTGAGCGGGGTCAGTACTTCTTCGCTGAACTTGGCCGCTTCGCGCAGTACCGCTTCCACCACGTCGGGTGAGGCGTCGGAGAAGCCCGGCAGATTTCCATAGTGATCGAGATGGAAGACGTCATTGAGCAAGAACAACGCGTCATCTACTGGGGCTTTATAAATCGGCATGGTTCCTCTCCCCGGCAGCGCGCCGCAAGATGTTAACAGGATATGAAGGTAACAGTTTCCCTAATTCACGGCACCGGAGGAAAGCCTGCGGCAGGCCCCATCTGTGCGCAGTATGACGGAGCCGGTTTACACCTGCGTTAAGGGCATCGGGAACGCCGCCGGAGCGGCTCAGGCCTTCCGGGATGCGGACGATCTTACCCGCGGCGAGGCATCGGAAGCCTCGAACATCTCCGTGTAAATTCGGCGCAATTCAGCAATGGCACCATCAATATCGCGCCGCTGGCGCTCCAGCAAAGTGATCTGCTCGATACATTTCTGACGGGTGATTGAAAGGGCGTTTGAACTGCCGCGCACACACGCGGCGAGCATTTCGCGGATCTCGGTCAGGGTGAACCCCAATCGTTTGCCTTGCAGAATCAACACGAGACGAGCGCGGTCGCCCTGGCTGAACATCCGGGCGGAGCCGCTCCGGTGCGGCGCCAGCAGGCCCTTGCTTTGGTAAAAACGAATAGCCCGCAGCGTAACACCCGTCTCCCGCGCCAATTCTCCAATGGTAATAGTGTCTGCCAAGTCCGAACCTGCGGAGGCTTCGGTGGTGTCTCCGTGGGTTTGAAGCCGGTCCATTGTGTTCATTTCGCCCCTACATTTTACCTCTACCGAATCGTGTGAATCTTAGGCGCGCAACTATTGGCGGCGGTGGCACTCCGGTGTTCCTCCCGGAAAATATTGTGGCGGGGGCAGCGATTGCGTGCCGCAAGCCGCCTGTCACACCCGTGCCGAAACTGGCCGGCTTCGGCGAAACGTTAACGGGTTGTTTACCGCAACCAGCAAAAAGTTAGCGCTGGGACGAAGGACCGGGCCCCCTATCCACCCGCCGTTAAAGTTGCCGGTTCCCACGAGAGTCAATCGGACTCTTACCGTCTCCACCTCGGACGTGGGTGTGAGCATGAAATTTGGCTTTCCGTGGAGCGTCAAAGGCATTCGACCCGAAGCGCGACACACCGCGTTCGAAGCGGCGCGCCGCGCCGGCTTGCCGCTAAATGACTGGCTCAACGCAACCATCCTGCGACAGGCCGAAGCGCAAGGAATCAAGATCTCCTCGCTTGCGCGCAGTGGCGACGAAGGACAGGCCGAGGACCTCTACGATTTACATCAACGACTTGACGATCTGACCCATCGAATCGATCAGCTCACCGAGACCGGATTCGCGGCTTACGCGCCAAAACGAAACCGCGAGGAGCCCTATCAGTTCGCCGAACTGTTTGAAAGCCTCGAACAGCGATTTGATCAAATCGCCGCCAATTTCATGCGCCAGGCATCTCATCCGGCGAGGGCAAACGCATCTGCGCCGGATGTGGCGCCGGATATCGCGCCAGACTTCGATCGCGCAATCCCCGAAGCCACGGCGTCCGGCCACACGGTCAATGGCGAACCGCAGCCCGCGCACGCCCAACAATCTATTCCGGTTTCGCAGGTGCCGATGCCGCCGCAGGATCTGTCGGGGCTGGAAGACAAGCTTCGCCGGATCACCGATCAGATCGAAACACTCCGGCATCCCGGCGTCGAACAGGCAATCACTGCATTGCGTACGGAGCTTGGCGACATCAGCCGCAAGCTCAACGACGCGATGCCCCGCCGCGCCATCGAAATCATCGAGACGCAGGTTCAGAGTCTGAGCCAACGCGTCGCGGAGGGACGGCAAGCCGGCGCCGACAGCAACGCCCTAGCCGGAGTCGAACGCGGTCTTGCCGAAGTTCGCGATGCGGTGCGTGACCTGACGCCGGCGGAAAATCTGATCGGTTACACCGACGCCATCGAAGCTCTCGCACACAAGATCGATCTCATCGTCTCCGAGAGAGACCCAGCGACGATGCAGCAGCTCGAGCGGTCCCTCGCAACGTTGCGCGAGATGGCGGCCCATGTTGCATCCAATGAAACGATAAGCAGCCTCTCGACGCAGGTGCGCGCGTTGGCTGACAAGATCGACCATCTTGCAACCGGCGGCGGCAGCGACGCAATCAACAAGCTCGAACTGCGCATCGACGCCCTCAGCCGCGCCGTGACCGATCGCGCCCAGAACGGCGATGTTTTGCCGTCGCGCCTGGAAGGTCTTCTACAGTCGCTATCGGAGAAGATCGAGCAGGTTCAGCAAACGCGCAGCGATGAGATCGCGGTTAGCCATCTCGAGGACTGCATCGCCAAATTGGTCGAGCGATTGAACGCGACGGATTCGCGCCTCAACAATCTCGATGCGATAGAACGCGGTCTCGCCGACCTGCTGGTCCATATTGAAGATATCCGCGCGAACAGGGAATCGACAGCACTTCGGGCCGAAAATTCGGCGAACATCGATTTGCTAAAACACGATATGGCGCGAGCCCAAGGCACGCTTGAAGCGGTGCATGGCACGCTCGGCCAGGTCGCGGATCGCCTCGCCACCATCGAGAAAAATATTCGGGCTGATCGGCCGGAACCTGCGAAGCACGAGGCCGATACTCTCTATTTCACGCAACCTGCCGACAACACGTTAGGTGAGGCCACTGCTATTGCCTCCGAAGCGATCGCTCGCGCGGTACAAAATGCGCCGTCGCCGGCGCCAGAGCCGGTGGCAGCGCCCGTAGCTTCCGCGCCTGCGTTCCAGCCGCCACCGACATTGCTTGCAGAACTTTCCAATCTGGGTGTGCAGCTGGCAAACCTGCCTGCAACCGATCCTGCCCCGCCAGCCGACCAACCGCTCGAGCCTGGTTCAGGGGCACCGCGTCTCGCCACGCATCCCGGCGCGCGCATCGCTGCGTCGGAAGCAGCTCTGGGCGTCGCCCGGCCAAGCGCTCCGGCACGCGGCGGAAAATCCGACTTCATCGCCGCGGCGCGCCGCGCGGCTCAGGCCGCCGGCCAGGATATGAACGGCCGTCAGACGCGCCCGGCGCCTGCCAGAGCCAGGGGCGCCGAACCCGCACCAGAGCCGCGCAAAGTCATGACGCGCATCAAAAAGATGGTTCTGGCGGCGAGCATTGTCGCCATCATCGTCGGATCGATTCAGTTCGTGAGCAACATTTTCAATTTTGGAATTTTCGATACCAACGAAACCAGGCTGAGCAGCGGCCGCGAGCCTGATCCGCCGAATGGCGACAACTCTGTCGCCGCGGAGACCACTGTGCCCGGGGCGTCCCCCACGCTTGCCGACAGCAAGCCGGCATCCTCAAGCGCGGCGACAACCAAAGCGGCCGATGCCGAGATCACCTCGTCCCTGCTCGCGCCGACAACATTGCCAAGCCTGACACCAGCGGCACCGGCGCCATCACCAACCGCCGTGGCCCCCGCGCCGGCGCCTGTCGCCCAGCCAGCCCGGGACGTGGATCCGACCGCCCAGGCGTCGCCGCCAGCGTCAAACTCATCGCCGTCGAGTGCCCCCCTGCCGGCACCCGCGGCAAAAAACGACGTGACCGGATCGATCGCACGCTCTTCTGCGGACAAGCAGCCGGCACCGGCCGCCCAACCGGTCATCGATGGATTGCCGGTCGCGATCGGCGGAGCGCGCCTGCGCAGCGCGGCCGTAGCCGGAGATGCAGCCGCCGCCTACGAAGTCGCCATGCGATTTATGGAAGGCCGTGGCGTGCCCGCCAATCTGGAAGAGGCCGCGCGATGGTTTGAGCGCGCCGCGAGCAAGGGCCTCGTGCCCGGTCAATTTCGCTATGCAAGCATGCTCGAAAAGGGCCAGGGGGTAAGAAAAGATCTGGCCGCCGCCCAAAAGCTCTATATCGCCGCCGCCGGCAAGGGTCACGCCAAGGCCATGCACAACCTCGCCGTCCTCTATGCAGAGGGCGTCGATGGCAAGCCGGATTATGTCAACGCGGCGCAATGGTTCCGCAGGGCCGCAGAACACGGCGTTGCCGACAGTCAGTACAACCTCGGAGTCCTGACCGCGCGCGGTCTCGGCACTGAGAAGAACATCGCGGAATCCTATAAATGGTTCGCGCTGGCGGCCGCCCAGGGCGACCGCGATGCAGCCCGTAAACGCGACGATGTCGCCGCTTACCTGAATGCCCAGACGCTGGAGAGCGTCCAGGAAGCCGTCAAAAGCTTTGCGCTTCAGCCGCAGCCGGCAGAAGCCACCGTGGTACCTGCGCCAGCGGGCGGCTGGGATCGCGCAATGCCGCCACCGCGCGAGAAGCCGCGGTCGGCTGGCCCACTGACGCTGGGCGATTTCAGTCCGGGAAAATTGTGAGCGCCTCGGCCTATAGGTTGAGGGCGTGATTAACGGCGCGCGCATCGCTAAAATCAGCAAGGCTTGATCAGTCGGCGATGTGTCGATCGCGTTCGATCGGTATTGCTGACGTTTCCGCGCGTTTCGGTGTTAGTTGTAGAGGTAAGTTGCCCGGGTGACGCTTGCCGCTCGGGACACGCGCCTCAACCGTCGGACAAAATCGCTTGCAGATCTATCTTCCCATCGCTGATTTGCCCGTGAATGTCTTCCTGGTGCTCGGGATGGGATTGGCCGTCGGCTACATCTCCGGCATGTTCGGGATCGGCGGCGGCTTCCTGATGACGCCGCTGCTGATCTTCATTGGAATCTCGCCGGCGGTCGCCGTGGCGACCGTATCAAGCCACATCGCGGCGTCGTCGTTTACCGGCGCAATCAGCTACTGGCGCAGGCGCGCGCTCGATATCGCACTGGCGATGATGCTGCTCAGCGCCGGCATCGTGGGTACAGCCACAGGCGTCTGGCTTTTCACCGAGCTGCGTGCACTCGACCAGCTCGATCTGCTGATCGGCTTGTCGTACGTGACGTTGCTGACGATCGTCGGCGCGATGATGATCTACGAAAGCGTGCGCGCAATCCTGCGCACGCGCCACGGCATGCCTGCAACACTGCGGCGGCCCGGCAGTCATACGTGGTTGCACGGCTTGCCGTTCAAGCTGCGGTTCAAGCGCTCGAAAATCTACGTGTCGGCAATCCCGGTCTGGGCGATCGGATTCGTGATCGGATTTATCGGCGCAATCATGGGCATCGGCGGCGGCTTCCTGCTGGTGCCGATGCTGATCTATTTCCTGCGCGTGCCGACCGCCACGGTCATCGGCACGTCGATGGTCCTCACGCTTGTCACCATGGCGTCGGCGACCGTGATGCACGCGGCCACCAACCATCTGGTGGACGCCGTGCTGGCGCTGATCCTGATGGTCGGCGGCGTTATCGGCGCGCAATTCGGCGCACGCACCGGCCAGAAAATGCGCGGCGAACGGCTGCGCCTGCTGCTGGGCCTTCTGGTTTTCGCCGTGGGCTGCCGTTTTGCCTATGAGCTGGTGGTAAAGCCCGACGATCTTTATTCGCTTCGTTACGTGACGGGTGGATGATGCGGCGGCTCATAATCATCCTCGCATCTGTCGTGCTGGCTTGCGGCGCAGGGCCGGCCGCCGCCGAGCGGCTCGTGGTTTCGCTATCGAATCATCGGGTCGCGGTAACATCGAACTTCATCGGCGAAGAACTGGTGTTGTTTGGCACCGTCGAGCCCGATCCGCCGACCAGCGCGCTACGCCCGCCTTACGATCTCGTCGTTACCGTGACCGGACCGCGCGAAACAATACGTACGCGGCGCAAGCAGCGCATGCTGGGCATCTGGGTCAACGTCGACTCGCGCGAATTTGTCAGCGCGCCATCTTATCTTGCGGTGCTGAGCAATCGTCCTGTCAGCAACATCGCCAGCCAGGACACGTTGCGACGCCTGCAGACTGGCCTCGACAATTTCCTGTTGCCGCAGCGGATCGGCGTTGACGTCGCCGACACGGTGCGCGACGAGCCGTTTCGCCAGGCCTTCGTGCGTCTCAAGACGCAGCAGGGCCTTTTTCGTGAATCGGCAACCGCAGTCACTTTCCTCACGCCGACCGTATTTCGCGCGACGATCCCGATGCCGGCCGCGGTGCCGACCGGAACCTACAATATCGATGTTGGGCTGTTTAGCGGCGGCGTCTTGGTCGCGCGAACAAATTCCGCGCTGGAGGTGATCAAAGCCGGTTTTGAGCAATACGTCGCCGACGCTGCGCGCGAGCATGGTCTGCTCTATGGCCTGGCAACCGCACTGATGGCGCTCGTCATCGGGTGGTTCGCCAGCGTGATCTTCGCGAAGGATTAATTCCGCGGTTTGGTCATCGTCCGCGCAGACAGAAAGCCCTAGTCCGGCAGGCAGCGCTTGGCGGCAAAAGAATAGAGCCGGTCATCGCCGAGCAAATGCGCCGTGAAGGCGAGCGTCCCGAAAAGATCGGCAAAGGCGGCATCGCGTATATTGAGACCGCCGGTGAATGCGCCGAAGGCCGGCATGACCAGACGATTCTTGTCAGCGGCAAAGCAGCGCCGGCTTACCGCGCGACCGCGGTGGGAAATGCGCGCGACAGGATGCAGATGACCGCTGACTTCGCCGGAGACCCCGCTCGGCAGGTGACGGAAGATCAACGGGCCCGAGACCAGCCTGTCGGTGAAAGTGCCCCCGATACCGTCCGCGGGTTCGGGATCGTGATTGCCAGTAATCCAGATCCACGCGCGGCCGCGCTGCATAATGCGCAGCCCCTCGCGATCGCCGTCGCCAAGCCGCGCGGGGCCGCCGCCATCGTGGAAACTGTCCCCCAAAGCAACGACGCAACGCGGAGCGTAACGCGTGATCAACCGTGCCAGCCGCGCAAGCGTTGCCGCGGTATCGAAAGGCGGCAGCAATGTTCCGCGGGCCGCGTAGCTTGAGCCTTTTTCCAGATGCAGGTCGGCAACTGCCAACAGGCCCTGTTCCGGCCAGTAAAGCGCGCCCGCCGGATCGGCGATGAGAGCAACGGAGCTGACCACGACAGCACGATCTGCCCGTGCCGGCGCAAGCCTGCTTTTATCTGCATCGAGATTCCCGCTTTCGCGGGAATGGGCGGAAAAGGTGCTCAACGCATCGCTTCCTTAATCAGTTCGTCGGCCGCCTCGGCCAAAAGCGTATCCGACGCCTCGCCATAGACCATCTCCCGGCCGATCTCGAGCAGCACGGGAACCGAAAGCGGCGAGACGTGGTCGAGCGCTTTATGAACGATTCGCCCCCTGATGCGCGAGAGCATTTCGCCAAGCCGCTTGATGTCGAGCAGGCCGGTCGCCGCATCGGCACGCGCGGCACGCAAAAGGATGTGGTCGGGCTGATGCTTGCGCAGCACGTCATAAACGAGGTCGGTGGAAATCGTCAGCTGACGGCGCGATTTCTCCTCGCCGGGGAAACGTTTTTCGATCAGCCCCGCGATGATGGCGCAACTGCGAAATGTGCGTTTCATCAGGGCCGATTCCGCGAGCCATTCTTCCAAATCGTCGCCGAGCATGTCCTCGTCGAAAAGCCGGGCGAGCGAGACATCGCCGCGTGCGATGTGCAAGGCGACATCGCCGAGTCCCCAGACCGCCAGCGCATATTCGTTGGCGACGAAACCGAGCGGCCGCAGGCGCGCCCGTTCGAGACGCCGCGTCAGCAACATGCCGAGCGTCTGGTGGGCCAGCCGGCCTTCGAACGGATAACAGACGAGATAATACTTCGCGGCGCGCGGGAAGGTTTCGACCAGCAGATCGCCGGCCTTCGGCAGAATCGAACGCCACTGCTGGATTTCCAGCCATTCGCGCACCTGTTCGGGAAGGACGCGCCAGGCATCAGGCTTTGCCAGCAGCGCGCGCACACGTGCCGCGAGATAGGTCGAGAGCGGAAATTTCCCGCCCTCATAGGCCGGCACTTTGGGATCGGTAGCGTCGGAGCGCGAGACATAAACCTCGTCTTCGACCAGCGCTTCGTATTTGAGAATTTCGCCGGCGAAAACGAAAGTGTCGCCAAACCGCAAGGTCTCGATGAAATATTCCTCGACCTCGCCGAGCAGCCGCCCGCCGCGCGGAACGATGGCGCCGCTGCGGCGCGAGCGCACCAGACGGACCTTGATCATGTCGGCCTCGACGATGGTGCCGACGTTCATGCGGTAGCGCTGCGCTACGCGCGGATGCGTGACGCGCCAGCGTCCATCCTTATCGAGCCTGATCTTGGCAAAGCGTTCATAGGCTTTGAGCGCGTAGCCGCCGGTGGCGACGAAATCGACGGCTGCATCGAAATCAGCGCGCGTCAGGGTGGCGTAAGGCGCGGCGGTACGAACCTCGGCATAAAGTTCGTCGGCCGTGAAGGGCGCGCCGCAGGCACGGCCCAGAATATGCTGCGCCAGCACGTCGAGCGTTCCGGTGCGCAGCGGCGGCGTGTCCTGCGCATTTTCGGCCACCGCATCAATCGCGGCCCGGCACTCGAGCACTTCGAACCGATTGGCCGGCACCAGCACCGCTTCAGACGGCTCGTCGAGCCGGTGGTTGGAACGCCCGATCCGCTGCAATAGCCGCGAACAGCCCTTCGGGGCGCCGACATTGATCACGAGGTCGACATCACCCCAGTCCACGCCGAGATCCAGCGAAGACGTGCACACCACGGCGCGCAATTTGCCCGCCGCCATGGCGTCTTCAACGCGCCGCCGTTGCGCCACATCGAGCGAGCCGTGGTGCAAGGCGATGGCCAGATTGTCGTCATTCGCCCGCCAGAGCTCCTGAAAGAGAAATTCCGCCTGACTGCGCGTGTTGACGAACACCAGCGTGGTCTTGTGCGTCTTGATGTGGGCGTAGATTTCGCCGAGCGCATGGCGCGCCGAATGGCCGGCCCAGGGCAGATGCTCTTCGGTATCGAGCATCGTGACGATCGGCTGCGCGCCGGCCTGCGCCACCACCAGATCGGCGCGCGCTTTTCCGTGCGGCGGCTGCGGGACCAAAAAGCCGCACAACTCATCGGGCTCGGCGACGGTCGCGGAGAGACCGATGGTGGTGAGTTGCGGCGCCAAGGCGAACAGGCGCGCAAGACCGAGCGACAGCAGGTCGCCGCGCTTGGAGGTGACGAGCGAATGCAGTTCGTCGAGAATGACGCGCCTGAGCGTGCCAAACATATAAGGCGCATCGGCGCTTGCCAGCAGCAGCGCCAGCTGCTCGGGCGTCGTGAGCATGATATCCGGCGGATCGCGCCGCTGGCGCTGGCGCTTGGAGGCGGGCGTATCGCCGGTGCGCGTTTCTATTCGCACCGGCAGACCCATTTCCCGCACCGGAATTTCCAGGTTGCGTGCAATGTCGACGGCAAGGGCCTTCAAGGGCGATATGTAAAGTGTATGCAGGCCCTGCGAGCGCACCAGCGCACGCCCCGCCGATTTCAAATTCCGCGGCCGAATGCCTCGCTCGCTCAGCTCGACCAGCGTCGGCAGAAACCCGGCGAGCGTTTTTCCGCCGCCGGTGGGCGCGATGAGCAGCGTCGAGCGGCCGGCTTTGGCCTTGGCCAGCAGTTCAAGCTGATGCGCGCGGGGCTGCCAGCCGCGGCCGGTAAACCAGCGCGCGAAAATGTCCGGTAGCTGCGGCGTGTCGTCGAAGAGATCGCGCGCGGGTTCCATCGGCTTAATTTCGCTTGCGCATGATCTTATCCGAAAACCGGCTCGCACCTTTTGGAATCATGTGCTCGCGGCCACCACGATCAACCCCGGGACGGGAATATTCTTTTCGGTGCGCGTAGCGGCAAAATCGAGGCTCATCGCCTTCAATCCCGCGGCGGCCAAAGCGGCCCGCACGTGCGCTTCGCCGTGAGCATAACGCAGGGTTTCCCGCAGCAAGACACCGTCGCCCGCATGCGTCTCGACGCTGAAGGCAAGTTGGCCCGGCGATGCCAGCACCTGCGCAGCCGCCTTTAGCACCGGGCCGAGGTCGTCGAGATACATGAATACGTCTCCAGCGAGCACGAGATGGTAGCGCGCCTTGATATTTGCCTCGGCGGAAAGGAAAGCCAGCGCGTCGCTTTCGATCAGCCGGTCATAGAGGCCTTTTGCACGCGCCTGCGCGAGCATGGCGGGCGACAGATCGATGCCCACCATCCAGTCGCTGAACGGACGGAACGGCAGGGCGGCCAGCCCGGTGCCGCAGCCGAGATCGAGCAGCGAGCCGAATTTCATTCGCCGTCCGGCATGCGCTGCTTCAACCGCGCGGAACAGAAGCTCAGGCGCGCGGTAGTCGAGGCCTTCCGTCAACGCCCGGTCGAAAGCAGCGGCATAGCCGTCAAAGAGCGCGCGCACGTAGCCTTCCGGCATGACGCCGGCAGGCTGGGCGCCAAGGCGGACAAGATGCAGGGTAGCGCCGTGCCGGTCCTGCGGGTCGGCGCGCCGTGCCTGCTCGAAAGCCGCAATGGCCGCATGGCGATCGCCAAGTTTTTCACGCAGCTCGCCGAGCATGAACCAGGCGGAGGCATAGGCCGGCGCCAGCTCGAGCGCCTGCGACAGCAAATCGGCGGCGCCTTCGAGATCGCCTTTGGATTCACGGTCGCGCGCCCATTCAAGACGCCGGTCGGCGATCAGATTGCCTGACGACAGATGGATCGGCTGCGGCTGCAACGCTTGAAACCCCGGTTCTTGCTGCCGCAATTTTAGGGCATATCTGTAGCCCGCGCGCGTGCTAGCATTGCCGCCCTGGAGAGGACACATCACGCCATGAGCAACGAGACCGTGAACCGAGTTTTCGGTGGTTCGCCGCTGGGCGTGCTGGCGCGCCTTGTTCTGTTGTCGGTTCTGGTGGGCGTGATCCTCTCGGCGCTCGGCCTCGATCCATTCGACATCATCCACAGTGTCGAGCGGCTGATCCGCTCGATCTGGAATATGGGCTGGGATGCCGTGCGCTGGGTCTGGCGCTATTTCCTGCTCGGCGCAGTCATCGTGATCCCGATCTGGCTTCTGATGCGCGTGTTCAACGCGCCGCGGGGCAAATAGCGTCTCAGCTGGGCCAGCTTTCGGCGGTGATCGTGGCCGCATCGCTGCCGACCATGGACGCCAGCGAGTTGCGGTGACCGCGCTTGATTGCCGCTGTGAGATCGGCCTTGATCTCCGCCACCACGCCGATGCCGCGATAAATCAACCCCGTGTAAAGTTGCAACAGCGTGGCGCCCGCCTTGATCTTGGCGATCGCGGTCGCGCCGGAGTCGATGCCCCCGACACCGATCAGCGGAAACGCGCCTTCGGCTCGCACAAACGTTTCCGCCAGCATCCGCGTTGCAAGCTTGAACAGCGGCCGGCCGGAAAGCCCGCCCTGCTCGCGTCCTCTGTCGCGCTCGCGCAGGGAGCCGGGCCGCGAGATGGTGGTGTTGCCGACGATCATGCCATCGATGCGATGCTTGCGGGCGACGCCGACCACGTCATCGAGATCCGGCAGCGTGAGATCGGGCGCGATCTTGAGAAGGACCGGGGTCGGGCCGGCGCGCGGGCGAATTTTTTCGCGCGCGGCGATGACGCGGGCAAGCAGATCGTCCAGTGCCTTCCCTTGCTGCAAATCGCGCAGACCCGGCGTGTTCGGCGACGAGATGTTGACGGTGAAATAGCTGGCGACGGTGGAAAAAGTCTCGATCAGCCGGGCGTAGTCCTCGGTCCGGTCCGGCGAGTCGCGGTTGGCGCCGACATTGACGCCCACGATCCCACCGGCATTGCGGCGGACAGCGAGCCGCGCGTGAGCCGCGGCAGCGCCGTCGTTGTTGAAGCCGAGCCGGTTGATCACGCCCTGGTCGGCGTCGAGTCGAAACAGGCGCGGCTTTGGATTGCCGGCTTGCGACCGCGGAGTGATGGTGCCGACTTCGACGAACCCGAAGCCCAAACGGAGCAGCGCATCCGGTACCTGCGCATTTTTGTCGAACCCTGCGGCAAGACCGACCGGATTGGGGAATTTGAGTCCGAAGGCGCGGACCGCCAATTCGTCACTGTCGGCCGTCGCCTTGACCATCGGCATGTAGCGCAAGGCCTTGATCGCGAGCGCATGCGCGTCTTCGGGATCGAGGGCACGCAGCAAAGGGCGCGATAGGCGGTCAAAAAAGCCGATCACCGTGCGGGGCTCCGGATTCGCATGGCGTTCGACCCTATCGGTCCGGGCACGGCTTATTCAAGGCGGACACAAAAGGAAACTATTGCCGGAGGGGGGCGACTCAAGGCTATAATTCCTATCCATCGGCCTTCCGGTTGCAGACGGTGCTCGCGTTCCCATGGCTATGCTTACCCACAGTCAGATCTGGACGGCCATTGACCGGCTGGCCGCGCGCGCAAAACTCACCCCATCGGGTCTGGCGAAGAAGGCGGGCCTCGACCCGACCACGTTCAACAAATCCAAGCGCATCACGCCGGAGGGGCGCCCGCGCTGGCCATCGACGGAATCGGTCGCCAAGGCGCTGCAGGCGACAAACACCAAGTTCGATACCTTCGTGACCCTGATTACCGATGGCGGCAAATCGGCGATGCACAATGTGCCGCTGATCGGCTTCGCCCAGGCCGGCGGCGGCGGGTTTTTCGACGATGGCGGTTTTCCGGTCGGCAAAGGCTGGGAAGAGATCGCCTTTCCCTCGGTCAGCGACGAACACGCCTACGCGCTGGAAATCTCCGGCGATTCGATGAAACCGGCCTACCGCAACGGCGACGTCATCATCGTTTCGCCAGGCGCGACGGTGCGAAAAGGTGACCGGGTCGTCGTGAAGACCAAAGACGGCGAGGTCATGGTCAAGGAACTCAAGCGCAAGACGGCGAAATCGGTCGAACTCAAATCGCTCAACGCCGAGCACCGTGATCGCACGCTGCCGGTGTCCGATGTCGTTTGGGTCGCGCGTATCGTCTGGGCGAGCCAGTAACGCGTTCAAGCACTGCGCGCCAGCGCCCCGTCGATCATATCGATGGTGTTCTGCAAGCCGTAGACCGCCGCAAACGACCCGAAGCGCGGGCCTTTTTCCTGGCCGAGCAGCACCTGGTAAAGCAGGTTGAACCAGTCCAGCGAGACGCCGGGCTTGCCGTCCTTGGCCTTCTTTTTCTGGTCAAGGAACGGATCGCGGCGGCCGACTTCGTAGACCACGTTCTGAATGTCCTCGGCGCTGGCACCCGGCTTTAGCTGAGAGAGCGCATCGCGCAGATCGAGCAAGGCCGCGCGTTCGGTATCGCTCGGCTCGCGGAATTTTTTCTCCGGCAGGACAAAGTCACGGAAATAATGGATGGCATATCCGACAAGCTCGTTGAGCTTGGGATGCGTCTTGGGCGTCACGCCCGGCCTGTAGCGGCCAATGAAGCCCCACAGCGTGTCGGCGTTCTCGGCGTTCGACGACGACACCAGCGTGAGCAACATGGCGAAGGAGATCGGCATGTCGATCTTCGGCGGCTTGCCGGAATGAATGTGCCAGACCGGATTTGACAGCCGCTGGCGCGCGTCTTGCCGTTCATAGCCGTCGAGAAACTGATAGTATTCGTCGACATTGCGCGGAATGACATCGAAATAGAGCCGCTTGGCGGCTTTCGGCTCACGAAACATGAACGCCGAGAGACTTTCCGGGCTGGCGTAACGCAGCCACTCCTCGATCGTCAGCCCGTTGCCCTTCGACTTGGAAATCTTCTGGCCCTTCTCGTCGAGGAACAACTCGTAATTAAATCCCTCCGGCGGAGTACCGCCGAGGGCACGGCAGATTTCGCCCGAGAGCTTTACGGAATCGATCAGGTCCTTCCCGGCCATTTCGTAATCGACGCCGAGCGCAACCCAGCGCATGGCCCAATCGGGCTTCCATTGCAGCTTGCAGCGGCCACCCGTCACCAGTGTCACCACCGGCGCTTTGGTATCGGGGTCTTCGTAGGTGATGGTCCCGGCCTTGGCATCGTGCGCGATGATCGGAACTTGCAATACGACACTGCTCTTCGGCGATATCGGCAGGAACGGAGAGTAAGTCGCGGCCCGCTCTTCGCGCAGTGAGGGCAACATGATCGCCATCACCTCGTCGAAGCGTGCCAGCACCTTGAGCAGGGCCTGGTCGAAGCGACCCGACTTGTAGCATTCGGTTGACGAGAGGAATTCGTACGCGAAGCCGAAGTGATCGAGGAACGCGCGCAGGCGCGCGTTGTTGTGTTCGCCGAAGCTCGGGTGGGTGCCGAACGGATCCGGCACCTTGGTTAATGGCTCGCCGAGATGCCGTTCCAGCATCTCCTTGTTCGGCACATTGTCGGGCACTTTGCGCAGGCCATCCATGTCGTCGGAAAAAGCGATCAGCCGCGTCTTCACCTTGTCATCGGTCAGGACGCGAAAGGCGTGGCGCACCATGGTCGTACGCGCGACCTCGCCGAAAGTGCCGATATGCGGCAGGCCGGACGGACCATAGCCGGTCTCGAAGATCACTTCGTCTTTCGGATGCTTCTTGAGCCGCGTGACAATCTTGCGCGCCTCTTCAAACGGCCAGGCGTTCGATTGCTCGGCGAGCTGGCGCAAGGGAGCGGCGGTATCGGCAACGGACATCATGGTCTCCGGGCCGCGGACACTAGGAATGCCGCGCGTTCGCGTCAAATGCGCGGTTCAAAACGGGCTGACGGGAAAATAGCGCAGCCAGAGGTCGGTAAAGCGCCCCTTTTCCCACAGCCGGAACAGCGCCCAGTTGAACGCCTGCCGCAACAGGTCATTGCCGCGTCTCACCGCGATGCCGACGCCTTCGCCGAAGAACCGGCTTTCCAGGTAAGGCCCGCCCTTGAACATGCAACAGTTCATCGAGTCGGTTCCATTGAGCCAGAAGGCGAGCGAAACGCCGTCACCAAAAAGCAGGTCGACCTCGCCCCGCTTCAGCGCGAAGCGCGCCGCATCGGCATCGGGATAAGGACGCAACTCGGCCTCTGTAAAAAGCGTCTTGAGAAAGGCTTCGTGCGCGGTGCCGCCGACAACCGCGATCTTTTTCCCTTCGAGTGCTTCCGGGCGGATGTCCTCGATCGTGCTGTCGCGGCGCGCGACAAACCGCGCCGGCGTCCGGTAATAGGGGTCGCTGAAATCGATGCGCGCCCGCATCTCCGGAGTCGCGGCGATCGACGCGATAATGGCGTCGCCGTTGTTGCTATTGAGCGCTGCAATCAGCGTGTCGAACCGGCGCATCTGCACCGTGCAGGCAACTTTGATTTCCTCGCAGATCATGCGCGCCAGATCGACATTAAAGCCGGCGGGCGCGCCATCCGGCCCGGCATAGTTGAAGGGCGGATAGTCGGTTTCCGTGAGGAAACGGATGATGCTGATGCGCGAAAGATCGGGCCGTTCCGGGCGCCGGCGCGGATCCCAGAAACCGGGCACCGCCATCGGGTCGGCGGTCGCCGCCGCGGCGCCGGGCGGCACCGATCCGGCGGCCGGGGCCGACCCTGGCGCCCGCCTTGTCCCCTGCGCGTGCGCCGGCGATGCCGCCAGCATCGCAAAAAGCGCGCACGCAAGACCGGCACGCCAGCACAAACTTGAATGCCACCTCATCCGCCGGCCTCTCACCGTGAATCGCGGCGACCATAGCATCGCCAAGGCGGCGGGCCAGCCATAATCATCGACATCACGCGGGGCTGCTTGCCGTCATCAAACGCCGGTCAGGTGCCTCTCGATCTCGTGCACTGGCATTTTGACAAGGTCCTTGTGCACTTCCACCCGCACCGCGCTCTTCAGCGCGTGAGAATAAGCCGGGCGGATCATTCCGAGAGCACGGGGCGAAGCCACAACGATCATTGATTTGGTCTTGCCCACGGCGACGGCGGCATCGAGACGCTGGGCGAGATGCGTCAGAAATGTCTGTTCCGCCTGATCGTGCCAGTCGGTCTGCTCGTATGCGCTGCGATTGCGGCCGACCGAACTGTTGGTGCGGCCCGGGACATCCGTCCCGAGCAGGTGGGTCGGCAAATCTTTTTGTTCGAAGACCTCGACCGTCTTGAGATTGGGAAATTTCATATCGCCGGCATTCTCGAGCACAAGCGCCTTGGCGCCGTCACAAACGACCACCCACTCTCCGTGGCGTATCAGCAAATCGGACATGAACCGGGCCTCCTCACTTGAACGCGACATATATCGCGACGCGGGAGCGCGCGATTTGTCCTGGATCAAACGTCGCAGCCCGCGCGTTTCGTTGCGAAAGCAGCGCTCAGTTCGTGCCGTCGAGCAACCGGCGAGCGATCACCTGCGCCTGGATCTCGGCCGCGCCCTCGAAAATATTGAGAATGCGGGCATCGCACAGAATGCGGGAGACCGGAAACTCCAGCGCAAAACCATTGCCACCGTGCACCTGCACGGCGTTGTCCGCGGCGGCCCAGGCGACCCGCGCCGCCAGCAATTTGGCCATGCCCGCTTCCAGATCGCAGCGGCGTCCGGAATCCTTCTCCCGCGCGGCGTAATAAGTGAGCTGACGCGCGATCATGATTTCCACGGCCATCATCACGATCTTGTCGGCGACCCGCGGGAACCCGACGATCGGGCCGCCGAACTGTACCCGGTTTTGCGCATAGACAAGCGCTTGCTCCATGGCGGCCTGCGCGACCCCGATGGCACGCGCCGCCGTCTGGATACGGGCGGATTCGAATGTCTGCATCAGTTGCTTGAACCCGAGCCCCTCGACGCCGCCGAGCAGGTTCTCCGCTTTGACTTCAAAACCGTCGAAGGCGATCTCGTATTCCTTCATGCCGCGATAGCCGAGCACCTCGATTTCGGTGCCGCTCATCCCTGGCGCCGGAAACGGATTCTTGTCGTCGCCGCGCGGCTTTTCGGCGAGCAGCATCGACAGGCCGCGATGCCCGGCCTCTTTCGGATTGGTGCGCACGAGAAGCGTCATCAGGTCGGCGCGCACCGGATGGGTGATCCATGTCTTGTTGCCATAAACTTTGTAGACCCCGCCCTCGCGCGTGGCGCGCGTCTTGATCGAAGCGAGATCCGAACCGGTATTCGGCTCGGTGAATACGGCGGTGGGCAAAACTTCGCCGGAGGCAATCTTGGGCAGCCATTTTTGCTTTTGCGCGGCGGTGCCGCTGCCGAGGATCAATTCGGCGGCAATTTCCGAGCGCGTACCGAGCGAGCCGACGCCAATATAGCCGCGCGAGAGTTCCTCCGACACCACGCACATGGATTCCTTGCCGAGTTCCATGCCGCCGAACTCTTCGGGAATGGTGAGGCCGAACACGCCGAGTTCGGACATCTGCGCGATGACATCGAGCGGAACGTAACTGTTGGTGAGATGCCAGCTCTGCGCATGCCCGATCACTTCGCTGTCGGCGAACCTGCGCATTTCCTCCCGGATCGATTCAAGCGTTTCATCGAGTCCGCATGTACCGATCGTGGCGTTGTGATTTGTCCGTATCAGTTCGATCAGCCGCGCGCGGTGTTCCGCGGTGTTGCCGGCGGCGTTGAGATTCTCAAGCACCGGATTGAGACGGGCGGCCACCTGCGAGGGCGACAACCCGAGATCGGAGGGGCGCACCACTTCGCCCTGGCTCATGGGAATGCCGCCGGCGACTTGCGCCAGATATTCACCGAGCCCGATGCGAACGAGGAGTTCCTCGGCTTCGCCGAGCGTATCGTCGGCCGCCATACGCTCCGTATAGGCGGCGAGTTGGCGCACGGCCTCGACATAAGTGGCGAGCCAGGCCAGCCCGTGCGTGGCGCGCTGCTCGCGATCCACCAGGCGGCCGACCACGTGGCCTTCCACCACCACCCGCTCGCGCACCTTGGCCATGGCGTCGGCCAGCAGGGCGTCGAGGGCCATGCTCGCCTCCTGGGCAAGCTCGATCAGGTCATTGTCCTTGGCGGGTCGGGAAGCGGCGATTGGCATGCGTATCTCGGCGCTGAATGTCCGCGGCGCTGCTGACACTACGCGTGCAGTGCACAAAAGCAAAGTGCCAAGGAAATTCAGGGCTTTCGGGCCCTCACCGCGTCGGGGCTCAATGCAAATTGCTATAAAAATTAACCATTTCCGGCTTACAGAACTACCTCTGCGCGGAGCTCCTGCCCCAGGCGAGACCCGGACCGGCTGCATGCGCACAATCGATCTATCGCAACCGCTCAACCGGCTGGCGCGGGCGCTGACCTCCGTTTCGGTGCGCACGCGTGTCGTCGTGCTGGCGTTGATCCCGGTCGTAGGATTTCTCGCCAACGGCCTGACTTACGTATCGGGCAAAGCCGACGTTGACGGCGCCTTCCGGTCGGTCGGCAACGCGCGTGCGCTCGCCGATGCCAGCCGCGATTTCAAGATCGCCGTCGACAGCATGCGGATTGCGGTGAAGGACTTCAGCGCCTCGCCGCACGGCGCGCTGGTCGACATGTTCGAACAGTCGCAGAACCGGGCGAACCAAAGCCTCGATAAGATCGAAGCGTCGGTGAGCAGCATGCGCAACGACGACATCAACGCTCTCCGCACGGAACTCGGCGTCCTGAAAAAGAATTTCGAGGCGCTGGTCGCCGAGCAGCGCACACTTGGTTTCAGCGACATGGAAGGTTTGCGCGGCGGGCTGGTGGAGGCTGGCTACAAGATCGAGCGCGCCCTCAACGAAAACATGACCTGGGTGGCGCAGGCCGACGCCACGAAGCTGATGGTGACACTGCTGGTCATGCGGCATCACGAGGCGGAATATCGACTCACTCCCGCCGAGGTGACACGGCAGCAGTTTCTTGCAGGTTACAAGCAATTCAAAGACATCTACGGCAACATCGATGGCCGGCCGGAGATGAAGGCGAAACTCGAAGATGACGTGAAGCTCTATGTCGACACCTTCACGAACTGGATCGAGGTGAGTGACCGCGCCTATCCGCTGCGCGCCTTGATCGATATCGACAGCCAGAACATGCTGCCCCGGGCGGACGCCGTCATACAATCAGCGAACCAGGCCGCGGAACAGGCAACGGAGATCCTGGCCGCCTCGCAGAGTTATACGCGCAACGGTATCATTGCCGTCGGCATTGCCATGGTCGCGCTCGGTCTCGGCTTTAGCTGGCTGATCGGCCGCAGCATTACACGGCCGCTCAACGGCCTCGCTTCGGTCATGAAACGGCTTGCCGACGGTGATACCAGCGCGCGCATACCGGCCACGCATGCGCGCGACGAGATCGGCGAGATGGCGCGCACCGTGATTGTGTTCCGCGACAACATCATTGAGCGCGAGCGCCTCTCGCAGACGCAGGCCGAAACGAGTCGCGCGCGCGAGCAGCGCAGCGATTTGATCGCCTCGACCATCTCGAAATTCAAAGATTCTGTCGAAAGCGCGCTTGGCACGCTGCGCGGAGCGTCGATAAACCTCGAAAAGAGTTCGGCCGACCTCAACAAGGCCGCCGACACGGTGTCGTCGGAGGCCAACACGGCCAAAAGCCGCGTGGCGGCCGCATCGGAAAACGTCACGGCCGCCGCCAGCTCGGTGGAGGAACTGGCCGCCTCGATCGGCGAGATATCCTCGCAGGCGGCAAAATCAACCGACGTCGCCGGCCGCGCCGTTTCGGAAGCCCAGCGCACCGTGAAAACCATGGCTGAACTCGGCGGTGCAGCCAACCGCATTGGCGAGGTCGTGGGCCTGATCCAGGCGATCGCCGGGCAAACCAATCTGCTCGCGCTCAACGCGACCATTGAAGCCGCGCGTGCGGGTGAGTCCGGCAAGGGATTCGCCGTGGTCGCGGCGGAAGTGAAGTCGCTCGCCGGCCAAACTGCCAAGGCAACCGAAGAAATCGCCGATCAGATCGGCTCGATCCAGTCTGCCGCGGCCGATGCCTCGCAGGCGATCGAGCAGGTCGACGCCATCATCCGCGACATGGCATCGATCGCCACAATGGTCGCCGCCACCGTTGACGAACAGAACTCGGCTGTCGCGTCGATCGCGGAAGGGGTCAGCCGCGCTTCCGGCGAGGCCCGCGTCGGGGCGGAAGCGATGAGCCGCGTGGCCGAGGTTACCGCCGATGCCCGCGCGACGGCCTCGGGCGTCAAGGATCTCGCGGATTCGGTCGCGGTCGAAGCCGAAGGACTGGAAGCGCAGGTCCGCCAGTTCCTCAGCAACGTGCAGGCGGCATAATTTCGTTCTTCCGGATGAATTGGAGAACGGGCTTGCAAAGCCCGCGGCAATAGACAATTTGATGGCGTGCCTCGCGGGGAGTTCCCATTGCGCGCTCTTGGGCGATCATTGCGGGTTGCAGCCGAGGCTTTTCGGCATTTTACCGCTGACGACGGCTGGGCAATCGCGAGTCACATCGCGTTGTCCACGTTGATGGCTCTGTTTCCGTTTCTGATCGTGGTCACCGCGCTCGCCGGGTTCTTCTTCGGCTCGAAGCAACTGGCGGACGAGGCCGCGCGCCTCCTGCTCGACACATGGCCGAAGCAGGTGGCGGCACCGATCGCAACCGACATAACCGGCGTCCTCACGTCGACGCGCGGCGATGTTTTGACTCTCGGCGTGGCCTTTGCGCTCTACTTCGCCTCCAGCGGGGTCGAGAGTCTCCGCATCGGGCTCAACCGCGCCTACAACACGAAAGAGCCGCGCGCGTGGTGGGTGCTGCGGATTGAATCGATCATCTATGTGCTGGTGGGCGCAGTGGCGATCCTGGCTTTTTCATTTCTGGTGGTGCTTGCGCCGTTGATCCTCTCCAAGCTGGTGGAATACATTCCGGCGCTCGATGATTTCGGAGATGTCATCACCTTCGCGCGCTACACATCGGCAGCCGCGGTGCTGATCGCCGCGCTGATGATCGTGCATCTCTGGCTGCCCGCCGGCCGCCGCTCCTTCGCCGAGATCGCGCCGGGAATCGTTGCGACGCTTGCCCTTTGGCTGATCAGCGGCGCTGTTTTCGGGCGCTATCTTGCCAATTACGCCTTTGCCTATGTCTCGATGTATGCCGGCCTGGCGTCGGCCATGGTGGCGCTGGTGTTTCTCTATGTTTGCTCGTCGATCTTTATCTATGGCGGCGAATTGAATTCAGTCATCGCCCAAAGCCGCAACGAGAAGAACTAGCCGCCGCTGGCTTCCTGCGCATCCTCGAACGTCTTTAGTCCCGTACGCGGCGCATTCACCATCACGGCCATGTTGCCGGGCGGGTGCTGGTTCTTCCACATCTTCATGTGGGCGAGCGGGATCTTGTCCCACGCGAACACCTCGCTCATGCAGGGGTCGATGCGCTGCTCGAGCACGAACCGATTGGCCTGCGACGCCTGCTTGAGGTGCGCGAAATGCGAGCCCTGAATGCGCTTCTGGCGCATCCAGACGTAACGCGCATCGAACGTGAGGTTATAACCGGTGGTGCCGGCGCAGAACACGACCATGCCGCCGCGCTTCACGACCAGGCACGACACCGGGAATGTCTGCTCACCCGGGTGCTCGAACACGATGTCGACATCGCGTTTGCCCGTGATGTCCCAGATTGCCTTGCCGAAGCGGCGCGCTTCCTTCGTCCACTCGTTGAACTCGGGCGTGTTCACGGCGGGCATCTGTCCCCAACATTTGAAATCCTTGCGGTTGATGACACCCTTGGCGCCGAGATTGAGAACGTATTCGGCTTTCGCGGCATCCGAAATGACTGCGATGGCATTGGCGCCTGACGCAGCGACAAGCTGGACGCCGAACACGCCGAGACCGCCCGACCCACCCCATACCAGCACGTTGTCGCCGGGCTTGAGGGTGTGCGGCGAATGCCCGAACAACATGCGATAGGCCGTCGCCAGTGTGAGCGTGTAACAGGCCGACTCTTCCCAGGAGAGATGGTTGGGCTTGTGCATCAGCTGCCGCGATTGCACACGGCAAAACTGCGCGAAGGAACCGTCCGGCGTCTCATAGCCCCAGATGCGCTGCGACGGCGACAGCAGCGGATCGCCGCCGTTGCAGTCTTCGTCGTCGCCGTCGTCCTGATTGCAGTGGACGATGACCTCGTCGCCGACCTTCCAGCGGTGCACCTTGCTGCCGATCGCCCAGACGATGCCGGCGGCGTCGGAGCCGGCGATATGGAACGGATGCTTGTGCGCGTCGAGGGTGGAGACCGGTTGGCCGAGCGCAGCCCAAATGCCGTTGTAGTTGACGCCCGCCGCCATCACCAGCACGAGCACCTCGTCCTCGCCGATCGGCCAGGTCGGCACGACCTCGAGCTGCATGGCCTGATCGGGCGGCCCGTGCCGCTCCTTGCGGATGGCCCAGGCGTGCATCTTCTCGGGCACGTGGCCGAGCGGCGGAATCTCGCCGATGGCATAGAGGTCCTTGGGGGAAGGAACGCTCCTCACTTGCGCGACAGCCAGCATGTCAGCCTCCTGAAAGCTGAAGCAGTCTGA
>DASPNW010000030.1:0-150682 GCA_035626335.1 Pseudolabrys sp. | reverse complement strand
TTCGTACTACCGGGTTGACGGCGGATGCGCCTCACCCAGCATTTGGAGCTCCTGTAGTGTCAGTGTCAGCGACAGTGCGACGGCGTTTTCCTTTACATGCGCCACGGAGCCGGCTTCGGGAATTGCAATAACGTTACCGCTGTGGACCGTCCAGGCCAGCGCCACAGCGGCCGCCGAACAGCTGTGCTCTCCCGCAATACGATTAAGAGTGGAATCACTCAACAGGCTAGCGCCGAGGCCGCCAAGCGGCGAATAAGCCATCACCGGCATGCCGTGCCGCTCGCACCATGGCAGCAAGTCATGCTCGATGCCGCGGCTGTTGACGCTATACGGCAACTGGTTGGTCGCGCAGCGATCGCCGTTCGGGATCCGGATTAGGTTTTCCATGTCCCTGACCTTGAAGTTCGACACGCCCCAGGCGCGAATTTTTCCTGCCGCGCGCAGTTTTTCGAACGCCGCCACAACGCTCGCGATGTCGGTCACCCCGTTTGGCCAATGCAAGAGATAGAGGTCGAGATGGTCGGTCCCGAGGCGGGCCAGGCTCGCCTCGCAAGCGCGCGCGATGCCGTTTCCCGCGACATGAGTGGGCCACACCTTGGAGACCAGGAAAACCCGATCGCGCTGACCGGCAATCGCGCGGCCGATGAATTCCTCGGAGCCGTAAACTTCGGCCGTGTCGATCAGGGTCATGCCAAGCGAAAGTCCGGTGCGTACCGCCTCTTCTTCGACAGCTTGGGGATGTCGCCCCTTTCCGAGACCGGCGGAGCCCTGACCCAACGCAGAAGCGACAGTGCCGTCGCGAAATTTCACCGTGCGGGCTGCCCCGGTCGAAGCCGCACCGGCAGCGCGGTCAAGCGCCGAAGCTCCTGACGAGGCCGCCAACGAGCCGAGTGCTGCGCACAGTCCGTTGAATTCCCGCCGATTCAGCAAATTCATGTCGTCTCTCTGCGGGGTGTCTTATACCACGCCGATCATCCCGGTCGCGTGGCGGGAGAGGCGGTCTGCGGCCATGCAATTTGAGTAAACGATTGCTTTCCCCTCCGTCCGTCGTCCTCGCGATCAATTTAAGACTTTACGCAGTTTTGCCCTGTATTTGAGCGGAACGTGCAGGAGGCATCCGATGCAGGAGCGTCGAAAGTCCGCCCGCTCGCGTGTTGTTAAAAACGCGAAGCTGGTGCTGGGAGCATCGTCGGTTATCGATTGCGTCGTGCGCAATCTGACAAATGTCGGCGCTCGCGTCGAAATCTCGCATACGACTGATCTGCCGGACGCTCTGGAACTGACGTTTGACGGCGGCCGCTCGTACCGCCCGTGCAGAATTATATGGCGCGCGACAGACGAAACCGGTGTCGAGTTTCGCTAGCGCTGTATCGAGGAGACGCGTTTGCGACGGCGCGCTTTCTTCTTCAGCCGGTTGACAAAGTCCTCGGCGATCCCCGGGATCAGTGACGGACCGCGCTCATCCCTCGGAATGCGTAATGTTGCCTCGATCTCTTCCGCTTGAAGGGCTTTACGATCGTAATCGTCAGCCAATAGAAGCATCTCAAGCTTGGAGTTTTCATTGCGGAATGATTGAGCCGTTGCTCGGCATTCTTGTGCGAGACGGCGGCACCTTTCGCTGAAAGGCTGCGGCATACGCTCTGACATGTTTACTCACGCCACCACTAAAAAGATCGCTAAAATAATTGTTCCAAATCGTGGCTGGATAGAGGCCGAATGCCGGACCCGGACGATTGCAGTCACTGGTCACCGGTTACCACGTTCGCGTCGCTACTTTTTACATTCGTCTTTATCAGGTTTTCTATGGCGCGTGGCAAATTGTGACGCGTCGTTCTTGTTGTCACGTCATTGTCATTTTTGGGCAGCTTGAGGAGAACGGGGCCAGTCCTACGTCTGCCAATTCGTCGAGCCGCGCTGGAAAACCGCAAAAATCGAGCGCGTTGGCCGGTCACCCATTGTGTGCGGTTAGCACCCCTCGCACCGTCCACATGCCCCGGTAAACCTGAACTTGTTAATCGTCGTCCCGCAGTAACATTTGGCACACCACTGCACATGCAATCGGATTACAGGTCTGAGTCGAAAGCAGTTGTTGGCAACAGCAGCGGGCGAGCCGATCCGACTGCCGCGCCAAAATCACGAAAGAGGTCGCTAATGGATGGTGTCAGCGAAACCGAGAACAGACCGCAGACAGAGAGGGCTGGTCAGAGCCGTGTAATGGCGGATGCGTCCGTGGATCGCGCGCCGTCAAAACAGCAAACGCCGACGGCCCGAAACGCATCCGGGAATATACGACTTCGCCTAAGGCTCCGGTTGGCATTCGCAGCACACTCCTGAAGGCAAAGTTGAGTCTGGTTCGCGGAAAGATAGAAATGGCCGTCGCCAAAACCAAATGATGCAAAAGTCCCAATTCGCTGGAGGTTCACCGTGCCCGCGCAAAAGCGTCTCAACAGACCCGCGCCCGCACGCGCCGCTGCAAAGGAGACGGCACGTCTCGCGCTGGACATGGAGCAGCCGCTCAACGACGCGCTCGACGCCGCGCACGCGCTACGGCTCGTGGGGTACGGCCTGGCTCATCATCTTGGCGACGACGAAGGTCGCGCGGTCGCGGCGCTTGCTTGGATCACTTGCGGTCGCCTTGATGCGCTAAAGGAACTGTGGCGCCAGCTTTCAATACGCGCTGTCCCCGCGTCGGCACGGACGTCCTGTGCGAAAAGATTCTGCGCTTGAACCGAAGGTTTGAGCCAGCTTGGGCAGTCAGAAGCGATCGCCTCTACCGCGACGCGCCAAGAGCCGCTCTCATACGGTGCAGTTTTTGTAGACGCCGCGACCAAGACATCCGGCGCGGCCGATGGCGAGCGATTTTCGTCGGACCTCTCTTGCCGGAATCGACCATCACGTTCGACAGCCACACACGCCGCCAAGCGATTTCATCGGCCATTGGCCGAAATCGAGCGGGACCAATTTCCATCGCGGACATGGCAAGCCTCCCGGTTTTTCTATCAAGTTCCCGGGAGACAGAATGGTTCCCACGCCTAGGCGGGATCAGATCGCCATCTTGAGTTCTTTGGTGGCGCGGAAGGCGACTTTTTTGCTGGCCTTGATCTGAATCTGCTCGCCGGTCGCGGGATTGCGGCCAATGCGGGCGGCGCGATTCCGCACCTGCAAGATCCCAAGTCCGGCAATTTTCACCCGTTCGCCTTTCTTCAGGTGCTTGGTGATCATCCCGATGAGATCTTCCATCATTTCCAGACCCTGCTTCTTGGTGAGCTGATGTTGCTCGGACAAAGCAGCGGCCAAATGCTTGGTCGTGACTGTTGGGGCTGTCATGGGGTGTGGCTCCCTTATGCGCGATAGGCGCTAATGGCACCAGCCCTACGAGATTCGTGGCTGCGTGGCCACTCTCCCAATTTGGCATGGCGCAAGCGGTGAGAGGCTCGGGTGGTACCGGACGGACCAGATTGATCCCCAAGCCACTAAAATTGTTGAGGTTTTCGATTTATGCAGCCCCGATTCTTTCCACTGGTTTCCTGTTTCGTGGCTGCAGGCCAGAGCGTCAATTACGTGGTCAAAATGCCGCCGTCGACCGGAATGACAGCCCCGCTGATAAAGCTGGCGCGATCGGAGGCAAGAAAGACCGCCAGATCGGCAATGTCGGATGGGGTGGTCAGACGCCCGAGCGGAATTCGCGCCAGTACTTTCTTGCGTATGTCCTCGGTAAGGACGGCGCGGGTCATTGCCGTATCGGCAATGGCGGGGGCGATGGCATTGACGGTGATGCCGTGCGGACCGAGCTCGCGTGCAAGCCCCATGGTCAAGGCAACAACGCCGGCCTTGGTCGCGCCGTAAAGCGCATTGCCGACCGTGCCGCCACCGCGCATCGCCGCGACCGAAGCAATATTGATGATGCGTCCAGAACGCTGCTTGTTCATGACCGGAATTGCGGCCTTGGCGCAATAGACAACGCCCGCAAGATTGACCTCGCTTACCCTTTGCCATTCCGTGGCGGGTAAATCGGCGGTCAAGCCGCTCGAGAGCAGACCCGCAGCATTGACGAGAATGTCGACGCGCTTTGCGCTTGCAATAAATTGCTCAAACACGCGCGTCACCGCAGCTGCATCGCCAACATCGGCCGCAGCAGACATCGCAGACTTGCCGCTCGTTTCGATTGCCGAAGCGGCGTGCCGCGCCGCGTCGGCGTTTTTGTCGAGAATGCAAATCGTGCAGCCTTCCGCCGCCAGCGCCCGGGCGATCGCCTCACCAATGCCGGCACCCCCGCCAGTCACCACCGCGACGCGACCTTTCAGGTTAAGATCCATGACAATCGCGTCGCGGTTTCAGGGTGATTCACTGGTTGTCGGTTGCCATGTCGCGCTTGTGTGCTTCCTTCATCGCGAAGACCGAAAGCGCGCTGACGGCGCTGACCGCCAGAATATAGAGGCAAATCAACCACGGCTTGTTGCCGCCCATCGGGAGGAGCGCGGTGGCTATGATCGGCGTCAGGCCGCTCGCGTATATACCGGAGAATTGATAGACGAATGATATTCCGGTGTAGCGAACGCGCGTATCGAACAGTTCCGAGAACAAGGCGGCCTGCGGGCCGTACACCGCTGGGTAAACGAATGCAAACGGAACGGTGATCGCGATCCAGATCAGCAGCGGTTCTTTGGTCTGCATCAGCCAGAAAGCCGGGAACGATAATAGGCCGATCAGCAGCCCGGCGACGCCGAACATACGACGCCGGCCGATCTTGTCAGATAGGTTGCCATAGATCGGCAGCATGATGATCATGATCGCCGATGAAATCATCACGCCAGCCAAAGCGGTCTGCCGTGGCAGCCCGAGCGTACTGGCGATATAGCCAACGATGAACACGCCGAAAATATTAAACGTCACGCCTTCGATGTAACGGGCGCCGAGGCCGAGCAAAGTGTTCTTTCCGTGCGTACGCCACAGCTCAAAAAACGGCACGTGTACGACTTTGTTCGACTCCTGGATGCGCGTGAAGGCCGGGGTCTCCATGATCTTCAAGCGAATATAAAGACCGACAGCGACCAGGATCGCGCTGATCAGGAAAGCGATGCGCCAACCCCAGGCGAAGAAGTCGTTCTCCGGAAGATACGACAGCAGGTAGACCATCCCCGCGCTCAACAGCAGACCGGCGGGGACGCCGATCTGCGGCCAACTGCCGTAAAAGCCCCGCCTGCCGGCCGGAGAGTGCTCGACCGCCATCAACACTGCGCCGCCCCATTCTCCGCCGATCCCGATGCCCTGAAAAATCCGAAGGAAGAGCAGCATGATCGGGGCCCAAATGCCGACCGCAGCGTAGGTGGGCAGGAGGCCGATCAAGAATGTTGCGACACCCATGATCAGGATCGTGAGAACCAGCACGGTCTTGCGCCCGATGCGGTCACCGTAATGGCCGAAAATGATGCCGCCGATCGGTCGCGAGATGAATCCGACGAAGAACGTTGTGTAGGCAAGCAAGGTGCCCACGAGGGGATCGAAATTCGGGAAAAAAAGCTTGTTGAACACCAGCGGTGTCACCACGCCAAATAAGAAAAAGTCGTACCACTCGATCGTCGTGCCGATAGCGCTTGCGAAGGCGATCGTGCCTATCGACGTGCCGAAGCCACCCGTTCTTGTCTGCATTTCTTCCCCCCTCTGTTTTACCGGTCAGGTTCTGTCCTGTCGGCCGTTGTGCACCATGTCACGCGCGCGCGGCTAGCGGCGGCCGCTGCGGTGGCGGGCAAAGATGCATCAGCTCCCGGGCTTCTTCCGGGGTAGCGATCTCGCGCCCAAGCTCGCGCACGATGCGGGCGGCGCGCTCAACGAGCTGCGCGTTGCTCACCGCCAGCACACCGTGGCTGAAATAAACGTTGTCTTCCATTCCGACCCGAATATTGCCTCCCAAGGCCAGCGCCATTGTGCTCAGCGGCAATTGATATTTGCCGATGCTCACCACCTGCCAGGAGGATCCATCCGGAATAGCATCCAGCATGGAGAGCAAATTCGCCGGCGTCGCCGGGATTGCGCCCTTGATGCCGAGCACGAAGCTGAAGTGCAGCGGCGGCTCAAGCGCCCCTCGCTCCATCAGGTCGACCGCGTTCTGGATGTGGCTGAGATCATAAACCTCGAGCTCGTTTCGAATGCCCCGCTTCTTGCAGCCTGCAACAAATTCGGCGTTCCACTTTTTCGAGTTTGGGAACAAGAATTCAGTATTCTTGTGCTCAAAATGGAAGGTCCCGAGGTTGAGCGTGAGCTGGTCCGGCTGCGGCCGAATGTTGAGCAGATTCATCCGCTCTTCCAG
The DNA here is from genome assembly GCA_035626335.1 of Pseudolabrys sp. Lineage (GTDB taxonomy): Bacteria > Pseudomonadota > Alphaproteobacteria > Rhizobiales > Xanthobacteraceae > Pseudolabrys. Next base: position 144,375 of record DASPNW010000030.1, on the reverse strand, counting down.
TGTAAACGGCTCACCTTCTGTCTTCGGATTTTCATAGCGGAGGCCGATGCCATTGCCGACCTGGGTGATCATGCCCGGGCATTGCGACATGACGCCCTCGATCACTTCGCCATAAACGGCAGGATCGGCCGTCGTTACGCCCCGTTTGTCGCGCACATGCATATGGGCAACCGTCGCTCCGGCATTATAGCAATCGCGGAAATTCTGGATGATGTCTTTTGGTTGCTCGGGCAATGCCGGGTTTGATTCCCTGCCGTGCAGGCCGCCAGTGGTCGCGATCGTGATGACAACTTTGCCGGGGTTGGTCAGGTTGGGCTTCATGGGATCCTCCACGCTTCGTCGGCGGTTGCTTTCGATTAGTCCGGTATAATCACGAACAGCATTTGGCCGTATTCCACCAGGGTCGCGTTTTCGGCACCAACTTCAGTAACCGTGCCACTCCATTCAGCGTGGATCGTTGTGAACAATTTCATCACTTCGATTATGCCAATAGGATCGCCGGCTTTGACCTTTCTGCCGACCTCGACAAAAGGCGGCGCGCCGGGCGACGGCGAGCGGTAAAAGGTGCCGACCATCGGTGCGACAACCGCATTTGCGGTCGCGGCCGCTTGCTTTTCTATTGGCCGCGTCGCCTGATCGGGCGCCGCTATCGGCCCCGACGGCCCTGCAGCAGATGACAAGGGCGAAACGGATGAGTCGGCGGCACCGCGGCGTCGAACAACCAGGCGAATATCGCCGGTCTCAAGCACGAACTCGTCGCACGCGCTCTCATCGATCATCTTAAAAATTTCGCTGATCTCGTCGTAACTCAGCGTCATTGTCCCGACCTTAGTGCCCCGCGAGGCTAGTCCTGACCCAGATGCGCGGCGAGTTGTTCGGCTGCCGCAAACAATGCCGGCAAATGGCCAACCGCTTCCTCGACCGACATGCGCGCGTGCGGCGCCGACAGGGCGACGCCGGCGCAGATCACACCTTTGCTGTCGCGGACCGGTACCGCCAGGCACACGACTCCGGCGAGAAATTCTTGGTTGTCGATCGAATAGCCACGCCTGCGGATGTCCTCGAGTTCACTTTGTAACTTTTTAGGATCGGTGATTGTGTTTTCCGTGTAACGCGCGAGCGGTATGGCGCGGATGAGTTGATCGCGTCGGAGCCGGGGGAGCACGCTGAGCAGCAATTTGCCGACCGAGGTACAGTGGAGCGGCACACGTGATCCCGGCTCGAACCGCAAACCGAATGGCCATGACGCCTCGACGCGATCGAGATAGAGCACGGCATTGCCGGCGATCATGCCGAAATTGCAAGTTTCGCCGACTTTCTCCGAAAGCGCCTGCAGGATGGCGTGGCGCGGCGCTGAGCGCATCGACGAGCGGATGGCGCCGAGCGCGAAACTCAAAAGGCGCGGACCGGGGCTGTAGAGGCGGCTGTGCGGTTCACGTTGTACCAGGCCTTCGGCGTCGAGCTGACGAACAATGCGATGCATGGTGGGTTTGGGCACCGCGAGCATGGCCGCCAATTCCGCCACCGCCAGCGGACGTTGTGCTGAAGCGATGCATTCCAGCACCGCAAAGACTTTAAGCGCGCCGCCTTGCTTCGGCGGCGGCGCCGATCCGTGGCGGCGCGCCGCGCTGCGGCGCCCTGGAAGCTGCGGGTGTTGACCAAGTGTTTGCGGGCTCGTCATACAGATTATCAGAAACTGAAAAAAAGAGTGTTGCAAGATGATTTTTTGTTCGGCCAAATGGGGTCCCTACCAAGGCCTGACGCCGACTGGGCAAGAACGATGCAGCGGGTGCTCGTCGCCAACCGGGGAGAGATCGCACTGCGCGCGGTGCGAGCGGCCCGCAAGCTCGGCTTGCAGACGGTGGCTGCCTTTTCGGACGCCGACCGCAATTCGCCGCATGTCTGGGCAGCCGATCAGAGCGTCTGTATCGGTCCGCCAGCCGCGTCCTTGAGCTATCTCAACGCGTCGGCGCTGATCGAGGCCGCGCGTGGTACGGCATGCGACGCGGTTTATCCGGGCTACGGGTTTCTCTCTGAGAAAAGCGCTTTTGCCACCGCCTGTCGGGAAGCGGGCCTCATTTTTATTGGACCGAGCCCCGAGGCCATCGCAGTCATGGGCGACAAGGTGGCAGCCCGGCGTGCCGCCGAACGCAATGGCATTCCGGTGGTACCTGGCTCTCGCCAGGGCTTCACCGAGGCGGCGCTCGCAGGCGCAGCGGCCCCCGAGATTGGCTTCCCGTTGCTGTTGAAAGCCTCTGGCGGTGGGGGCGGACGCGGCATGCGTGTTGTAGCCGATCCTTCCGAGTTTGCCTCCCAATTTGCGCAGGCTTCGGCTGAAGCCTTGGCGGCGTTTGGAAATGCGGAGATCTATCTCGAGCGCTTCTTTGCACGGGTGCGACACATTGAAATTCAGGTTTTTGGTGACCAGCATGGCAATGCCGTCCACCTGTGGGAGCGCGATTGCAGCATCCAGCGCCGCCACCAGAAATTGGTGGAGGAGGCGCCGTCTCCCGTTCTTGACGGCCGCGTGCGCGCTCAGATGGCGGAGGCGGCAACCGCACTCGTCCGTAGCATCAGATACGAAGGCGCCGGCACAATTGAATTTATCTACGATCTCGACAGCGGCCGTTGGTTTTTCATCGAGATGAACACACGCATACAGGTTGAGCATCCTGTCACCGAAGAGATATTCAAAGTCGATCTGGTCGCTGAGCAGATGCGGGTGGCAGCCGGCGAGACCATCTCGTTTTCGCAACCGGCCGCGCCAAATGGAACTTGTGCGGTGGAGTTCCGCATTAACGCTGAGGATTCGACGAATAATTTTCGTCCGTCACCCGGCATGATAACGGCGTGGCTGCCGCCGAGCGGGCAGGGGGTTCGCCTGGATAGTCATGTTTACACGAATTACGTGGTGCCGCCTTACTATGACTCGCTGCTCGGCAAGCTGATCATCAGTGGACACAACCGAAAGGACATGCTGGCCACAGCAAAATCGGCGCTTACGCGATTCAAAATCGCCGGCGTTGTGACCACTCTTCCGTTTCACGCGCGTCTGATTGACTGCACGCCCTTTATCGATGCAACGGCACATACCCGCTGGGTAGAACAGGAGATGTTGGCGTGACGCGAAAGATCTCCTTGATCGATGTCACGCTGCGCGATGCCCATCAATGCCTTTGGGCCACGCGCATGACGACGGCGATGATGGCGGAGACGGCGCCAATGCTTGATCGCGCCGGCTTCGAAGCGATCGATCTTGTGGGAGGGGCCGTATTCGATGTCTGTGTGCGTTATCTGCGAGAGAACCCGTGGGAGCGCATGCGTATCTTGAGTTCGTGGGTCAAGAAAACGCCGCTCATCGTCATGACGCGCGGGCAAAGCCTCTTCACCTTTGAGTTCTTTCCCGACGACATTGTCGCACTCACAGCCGAACGCATTTTCGCGAATGGTATTCGCTATCACACGCCCTACGATGCGCTCAACGACATGCGCAACATGGAGGTGCCGATACGCGCAGCCAAGAAGGTCGGGCTCTATGTTGATGCCGGGGTCGTTTACACGGTAAGCCCGGTTCACACCGACCAATATTACGCGCGCAAGATCAAGGAATTGGTTGCGCTTGGTGCCGACGCCGTCTTTATCAAAGATCCGAGTGGGCTTTTGACACCGGAGCGCGCCGCCACGCTCATTCCGGTCGCCAAGGCTGCCTGCGCCAAGTTGCCGTTACAGCTGCATTCGCATTGTCTCACTGGCTTGGCGCCTTACGTCGCAATTGAGTCGGTCAAACTCGGCGTCGACGTGGTGCACACCGCTACGTCGACGCTCGCCAACGGCGCCTCGCATCCTTCGACCGAGCAGTTTATCCACAATATCGAGCGGCAAGACTTTGCGACCGGTATCGACCTTGGCGTGATCGAGCAGGTAGCAGAAAGGCTACGTTACATAGCCCGGCGGGAGAAAAAGCCTCTCGGCACCATCGTCGAGCACGATGCGTTTCACTACGAGCATCAAATGCCCGGAGGCATGATTTCGAATCTGAAATCGCAGCTTGCGAACCTGGGGATTAGCGACAAACTTCCACACATCCTCGAGGAAGCGGCTCGCGTGCGTTGCGATCTCGGCTACCCCATTATCGTCAGCCCGTTCGCGCAATTTGTCATGACCCAGGCAGTACTCAATGTCATGGGCAAGGAACGCTACGCCACGGTACCCGATGAAGTGCGTAAGTACGTACTCGGACATTACGGGGAAATTGCCGGCTCGATCGAGCAGAACATTTTCGACCGCATCAGCAAGGGTGCCGAACCGGTAAAAGCGCGCCCCGGCGATCTGCTCCAGCCGGGGATTACCCGGCTGCGACGCGAACGCGGGCCATTCGAATCCGACGACGATCTGTTGCTGGCCGCGTTCTACCCGGACTCCGAATGCAAGGCCCTCAGAGCGGCCGGATCGATAAACGTCGGCTATCCTTTGGCGTCGACCCCACTCATCACCTTGGCCAAGGAGATTGCACTGCGGCCGGATATCAAATCCTTCCATCTCATCCGACGCCCCATGGAGCAACGGAGCGCAGCGTCATGACGCAACCGACCATCATCACTGTTGCTATCACCGGCGCATTGCCGCGCAAGGCGCAAACGCCTGCCGTACCAGTTACACCGGCTGAACAGATTGAATCGACGCACGAAGCGTACGAGGCTGGCGCCGCGTTGGTGCATATTCACGTGCGCAACAAGGACGAAAGTCCGTCGTCCGATCCGGAGCTTTTTGCCGAGGTGCAGGCGGGCGTCAAAAAGCATTGTCCTGGAATGATCATTCAATTTTCGACCGGAGGGCGCGGACGCAGTCAAAACGAGCGCGGACGCGCCATCAATTTGCGGCCGGACATGGCCTCGCTTACCACGGGCTCGGTCAATTTCCCCAATCAGATCTACGAAAACCCGCCCCAATTGGTCGAGGAGCTGGCTCGCTCAATGCTTGACTACGACGTCAAGCCGGAGATCGAGGTGTTCGACTTGGCCATGCTCTACAACGCCCGCGATTTGGCTGAGCGGGGACTCATAAAAAAGCCATTGCACGTTCAATTCGTGCTCGGCGTTCCCAATGCGCTGCCGACGAGACGCCGCGTGCTGGAGTTTCTGGTTTCCGAACTCAAGGAGATTATGCCCGATGCCAGCTGGGCCGCGGCCGGCATTGGCCGCCATCAGCTGGAAGTCAATCGCTGGACACTGGAACTCGGCGGTCACATGCGCACCGGCCTCGAAGACAACATAAAATTCGACCGCGATCGATTGGCCAAAAGCAACGCCGAGCTGGTGGCACGGCTGCGCGACATGTGCGGCGAGTTCGGCCGCCACGCGGCAAGCCCGCAGGAGGCGCGCAGCATCCTCAAACTGGCACCAGCGTGAAGCAATCCGCGCATCAATGGGGCCGCGCCAACGCCACAATCGACGGTCGAATCTCCTGGGCGGCGATCAAATCGAAAGCTTTGCCTCCGATGAGTGAGCCATGACAATTAACGACGTCGCCGTCGTGGTGGTGGTCACGCTTGCCGGATTCATACGCGGCATTACGGGTTTCGGCGGAGCCATGCTGATGGCACCATCACTGAGTCTCATCATCGGAGCTGTGCCGACGGTGGTCATCGCGCTGCTGCTCGAGACCGCAGCGGCGCTGGTTATGTTTTCCGACGCGCTTCCGAGAATCAACAAGCGCGTGCTGTTTTATCTGACGCTGCCGGCCTGCTTCACCATCCCGATTGGCGGTTATCTGTTGTTGACGCTCGATCCGCTGGTTGCCCGCAAATTGATCTCCGCCGTCGTGGCTGTTTTCAGTTTGATTTTGCTGCTCGGCCTGCGTTATTCAGGCCCGCACCGGCCAACAACCTCGCTCGTGTTGGGAAGTGTTGTCGGGGTGATGCTGGGTGCGACCAGCGTCGGCGCTCCGCCGGTGATCCTCTATCTTCTGTCGGGCCCCGATCCGCAAGCCGTTACGCGTGCCAATCTTACTGTTTTCGTGACAGTAATCTCAGCGGTGGGCCTCGTTATGCTGCTTTTTGCCGGTGCCTTTACCACTGGACTGATGATTTCGGCATCTCTGCTCTGCATCCCCTATCTCGCCGCCACCTGGCTGGGAGGAGCGCTATTCGCTCGCATGAGCGAGATTGGGGTCCGACGGTTCGCGCTCGGCTTCATGTTTACGATGGGCGTTGTCGGCTTGCTGGCTTGAGCGATCCCGCCGCCGTAACCGGTTGCAATCACTGTGTCCACGATGTGGGATTGCAGGTATTCGGGTTGCGCATTTCCCATGGCCTGAGACTGCTCGTCTTGACCCTCGGACCTGGACTGACGATGATTTCGGCCAAGAACGAGAAGAAGCGTGTCGAGGGGAAGCTCGCCTAATTGTTTGTTGCACTTTGTCGCCTTGGCCGAGCTTTCCGCCATCGATCAGACCGTGGGAGGACGTGGCCATGTCGGGTGCGAATATCTATCGAAGAATTTTTCTCGCTGGACTCCTCGGCGTTCTCGGGCTGCTGACCGCCGCAGCGCAAACGCGGGCCCAGGAAGGCAAGTTCACCGCGTGGGGCTGGCCGCAGCCTTACGAAAAGGTCTCTGAAAAGTCGATCGAGTGGCTAAAGCAGAAGGGCTGGTGGCCGCTGCAGGTTGCGTTTCAATCGCCGTGGTCGGGCCAGAACAACATCAGCATCGTGATGGACAAGGAAGGTCTGCTCGCCAAGCGCGGCATTGAGATGAAGCTTACGGCGTTCGGTTCAGGCCCTGCCGTCAATGAGGTCCTGGTATCAGGCAAGGTCCAGGTCGCGAGCGCCGGTAATTTCCCCTACACCTCGCTGCTCGACAAACAGATTCCGGTAAAGGTGATTGCGCTTATTACGCCAAACATCCTGCACGCGACCATCGTTCCGCTCGACAGCAAGATCAACAGCCTTGCGGACCTGAAAGGAGCCAATCCGCCGGCCACCATTGGAATCGTTACCGGCTCATCGGCCGAGTTCTACTTTCAAATGGCGGCGCAGGTCGCCGACCTCAAGATCGGCAAGGACGTGATTCTGAAGAACATGCCTATCGGCGAGCAGATGGCGTTGCCGAAGGGCATCGATGCCGTGGTGCCGTGGGACGCCGGCGCAAGCATGATCGTGCAGGATCGCAAGAACGGCAGAATCGTCGACTCGATCTATCCGTACAATATGTACGAGGGCAATTTCGTTGTGCGACAGGAACTGATCGATAATGTGCCCGACGTCGTGCAGGCGCTCGCCGACGCATATGTCGAATCGCTGCTTTGGGCGCGGCACGATCCCGAAGGCACCGTGCAGCATCTGCAAGCGGATCCCAGTCTGAAGAATTTCAGCAAAGAGATTCTTGTTCAGCAGACTCGCGTCTACAATGACCTCTACAAGCCGACCTTCGTTTATCCGCATGCCAAGTTCTGGGGCGAGGCGAACGAGCCGATCTTCAACTGGCTTTATGAACTCAAGCGCATCCAGCGGCCGCTCAAGGCCACCGATTTCGAGAAGTCGGTTGACGCAAGTTTTATGGACAAGACCTTCGCCAAGCTGGGTTGGAAAGTGCCTAAGACACCACCCTTCATCCCGGCGGACTGGAAAGGCTCGCTCGATAAGTTCCCATATCCGGAATATGTGACGCCACTTAATCTCAAGGAGCCCCAGCCGTTCCCGGAGAAGGGCGACCTAACCAAGCCATGGTCGTTCGGGGGGAAAACATACAACCCGTAGCCAGGAAAATCGCATGTCCGGCTCGTGCGACATGCTAATCTGGAACGAAGGCTGCGGAACGGCAGAAACGGCATGAGTACGGTTGCGACCGTAGGAATAGGCAAGCCTGCCAAGGCGCGGTCGCGCTGGCTAACGGGCATCAGGCGGCTGAAGAATCTGACCCTGCTCGCGATCCTGCTGCTGCTGTGGCAGGTGACGAGCACGTATGTTCTCGACAAGACCACGGCCGTCCTGCTGCCGCCACCGACCGCGATCGCAAATGCCGCTTGGGACATGATCAAGTCCGGTGAGCTTTTCGTGCATTTGCGCGACAGTCTGAGCCGCGAAATTGTTGCCTTCATTTGGGCAACATCGGCAATCCCGCTCGCGATCGCCATGGGCTGGTCGAAGGCTATCAACGATCAGGTCGACCCCCTGATTGAGGTGGTGCGGCCAGTGCCGCCACTGGCATGGATTCCGCTGTCGATCCTGTGGTTCGGCATCGGTGACGTGCAAAACCAGTTCATAATCTTCCTTGGCATGTTCTTCCCGATCTTGTTGAACACCATGGCCGGTGTAAAAAACATCGAACCAAACATTATCCGCGCAGCGCGCTGCCTGGGTGCAAGCGAGTCGCGCATTCTTCGCCGTATCGTCCTGCGCGCGGCGTTGCCGCAAATCATCACTGGCGTTCGTGTCGGACTAGGCGTCGGCTGGATGGCACTGGTAGCCGCCGAACTGGTCGGCGCTAATTCCGGTCTCGGCTTTTTGATCAATGATGCCCGTACGTTGCTGCGCACCGACATCGTTATCGTAGGCATGATCACGATCGGTATTGTCGGCCTCATTATCGACCGAACAATCCGGCTGATCGGTCGCCGTACGATGCCATGGTCGCGCGCATTGGCAGCCTAGCGGATGAACCTGGCACCATGGCAACTCTGACCGCGACCGGTGTAGCCAAGGAATTTCCCGGGCATAGCAGCGATGACCCGGCGGTCGTCGCCCTCCGTGGGGTGAATTTCACCGTCAATCACAACGAATTCTGCTCAGTACTCGGACACTCCGGCTGTGGAAAAACAACATTGTTGACACTCGTTGCCGGTTTCGAGGAGCCGACCGATGGTCAGCTTTTGCTCGACGGTCAGCCGATCGGCAAGCCGGGTTGGGAACGCAGCATGATCTTCCAGGATTATGCGCTGTTTCATTGGCTTACGGTCGAAGACAACATCGCCTTCGGTTTACAGATGAAGAATGTCGCGCGTGAGAAGCAAAAAAGCATTGTCAGTAATTATATCCACCTGGTGGGATTGACCGGCTTCGAGAAGCGCTATCCGCATCAACTCTCCGGCGGCATGCGTCAGCGTGTCTCGATCGCGCGCGCGCTGGCGGTCGAACCGCAAATCTTGCTCATGGACGAGCCATTTGCCGCGCTTGATGCGCAGAACAGAGGCCTCATGCAACAGGAAATGCTGCGAATTTGGCAGCATGCACGAAAGACATGCCTGCTGGTGACCCATAGCATCGAGGAAGCGATTTTTTTGTCCGACCGCATTCTGGTGATGACCCGGCGCCCTGGCACGATCAAGGCCGACCTCTATGTAGACCTGCCGCGGCCGCGCGATGAGGACGATCCGAATGTCATCGCACTCAAGAAACAAATCCGAGACCTAATCCACAACGAATTTGAAATCGAGCGTTGAAGATAAGCGGCGACCGGTTCAACGCGCCGTCAGACCAGTCGCAACAACAATAGACCTCCTGTCGCCCCCACGAGGATGACAGCCGAGGCGCCCAGCACAGTGGTGACGTGCCGCCAGCCGAGTCCGATAATTGTCGCCACCGACGTGCCAAGTCCGAGCGCACCGATAGCGAGCAACAGGCCCCAGGTGGAGACTTCCACCAGCACGCCCTTCACTGGGGTGTAGACGGACAAGAGCGAAGGCAAAAGCGGCACAGCGCTATTGATCAGGCACAGCACCAGAAAAACGATGGCGAATACCGGCACCGGGACCTGCGCTTGACCGTGCCGCATGCCCATGCGCGTGAAATACCAACCGACGCCAAGTACGACCGGCAACAGCAGGAACACGCGGAATAATTTGACGATCACCGCTGTGTTGCCTACGGCGTTCGACACCGCGTAACCGGCGCCGACCACCTGCGCCACATCATGGATCGTGCCGCCGAGCATCACGCCCGTGGTCTGTGCATCGAAGCCAAGCGCAATGCAAAGCGGCGGATAGATCAACATCGCCAGCGTCGCCAGCGCGTTGACGGCCACGACCACGAAAGCGATATCGGCCGATTTGCCTTCGTATTCTGGCACCACGGTTGACGTTGCAAGCGTCGCCGAAGCGCCGCATACCGCCGTTCCGACACCAACGAGCGCACCGAAGCCGGGCGTCTGTCCGCTCCAGCGTGCAAAGATGAATCCCGAGCCAACCGTTATCGCCATCGTCACAACAATCAAGAGCGCGGTCCCGAGGCCGAGCGCTGCGATATCACCAAGTCCGACGCGAAGACCGAGCAGCGCCACCGCCCAGCGCAACAGCGTCTTCACACAGAAATTCATACCGGGCTGTACCACCGGGCTCGCGGCCAGCGGATTGAGGGCAATTCCGACAATCAACGCGATGACCATGTTCGGGATGGGGACCACATGCGCAACATAGGGCGCGGCAAAATAACCAATGGCGGCGACAAACGCGGACAGCACGATGCCTGGTGCAAGCATGGCCACGGTCGTGCCGGCCTGCCGCGGCGATTGCAGGTTCTGTGCTGTCACGCGGAATTCCTTGTTGCAGAAATTCTCCTCGCAGACCGGCCGGTTTTAAGTCCGGCGGCGACTGCTCCGGCAATTTGCGCGGGTGTATCAACGACAACGGCGCCCGCCGCCTCCAATGCTCGGCGCTTGGACGCATAGCTGCCGGCATTGCCGGTAACGATTGCTCCGGCATGACCCATTTTCTTGCCGGCTGGCGCCGCAGCGCCAGCGATGAAAGCCACCAACGGCTTCGCCATACGTTGGGCATGTTCGGCCGCGCTTTCCTCCATCGCACCGCCTATCTCGCCGACGATAACGGCGGCGTCGGTCCCGCTGTCATTGTCGAGCGCTTCGAGCGCATCGCGCGTTGTGGTGCCAAGCATCGGATCGCCGCCGATACCGATAAAAGCCGATTGGCCGAGGCCGGCGCGTGTCAGATTGAGGCACACCAGCGTGCCAAGGCTGCCGCTGCGCGAGATCACGCCGACGCGGCCAGGTTTGAACACACTCGGCACAAATGCCGGCATGATCCCGACGAAACACTGACCGGGCGTGACCAGACCGGCGGTGTTGGGCCCGACGATACGCGTGCCGTGCCTGGCTGCCGCCGCGTGCATCGCCATCACATCCTGTGCCGGAATGTGCTCTGTGAGCACAACCAGAAGCTTAATACCGGCAAGCGCAGCCGATATCGCGGCGTCTTTTGCCATCGGCGGGGGAATGAACATGACGGCGACATCGGCCCCGACTTTGGTGGCTGCTTCGGCGGTAGATGCGAATATCGGAACACCGACGTGAGTTTCGCCGGAACGCTTTGGATTGACGCCAGCTACCACATTCGTGCCATAGGCCAGCATCTTCTCCGTCCAGAAGGTGCCTTGCTTGCCGGTAATGCCAAGCACGACAACGCGGTCGTTTTTGCGGACGATCATTGCGCCGCCTTTACCGCCGCCTGGATCGCGTCTTCCATGAAGTCGTAAGGCTCGATACCAAGTTCGCTGCGGACAAGCTTGACGGCTTCGACCTCGCCGGTGCCGTGGATCGAAAAAAACACCGGCACCTTCGGTCTTAGCTTGTGCCAGGCTTTGACCACGCCGTCGGCCATCACGTCCGTACGCGCGAATGCGCCGCAAAAATTGATGACAAGGCTTTTCACCCCTGGATTGGAAAGAACGAGATCAAGCGCGATTTCGGATTTGGTGTAGGCCTCGCCGCCGATTTCAAGAAAATTCGCGGGCCGGCCGCCGTAGTGGCGGATCACATCCATCGTGGTCATTGTGAGACCGGCGCCGTTTGCCAGCACGCCGACGTCGCCGTCGAGCTGGATGAGTTTGAGACCAGCTTCCGCGGCGCGCTTCTCCAGCGACGTCAGCGCGGCAGCGGCGCCGCCTTTAGCGATCTCCGGCTGACGATAAATCGCCGCATCGTCGAGTACGAATTTGCAGTCGAGTGCGACCACGCGGCCATCGCTCAAGAGGGCCAGCGGATTGATTTCCAGAAGCTCGGCATCGTGCGCACGGTAGGCGGCGTATAATCGCTCAAGAATACGCGTGATTTGTTCTTCCGCGCTATCGAGCTTGAGCCCTTGAACCATGTGGGCCAGATCGAACGATGAAGGCTCGCAATCAATGTCGACCAGCAATCGGCGGATCGCGGCGGGCTTGGTCGCGGCGACATCTTCAATGTCCATACCGCCCTCGGTCGAGAACAGTATCAGCGGCTTTCGAGCGGTGGTGTCGTGCAGGACGGCCGCATAGAACTCGCGGGCGATCTCCGCCTGTTCTTCAACCAGCAGCCGCTCAACGGTGTACTCACCGATACGCATGCCGAGAATCTCGCCGGCAAGTTGCTGAGCATCGTTAGGCGAGCGGGCAAGCTTGATGCCGCCTGCCTTGCCCCGTTTTCCGGCCGGCACCTGCGCCTTGATCACGCAAGGACCCAAACTCGCGGCCGCCGATGAAGCTTCGGCTGCGCTGAAGCAGAGGATGCCGCGCGGCACTGGAATGCCCGCCGGGGACAGGATCAGCGCTTTCGCCGAGTACTCCTCGAAGTTCATGTAAATAGCTCTACTTCCCGTATTTCGCCCAATAGGCACCGAACAATGCGTCCTCGCTCGGCTTGTCTTCCGGAATAGTGGTGACGAGGTGGGTGATGTTCAAAAAGTGCCTGTAATTCAGATTGTCCGTAATGCTGTTGCCGCCCCAGGTGCCGCAACCCATGCTCAGAGTGAAATTAAGACTGTTGTCGAAACCGCCACCATTCCCAAAGGTATGGGCCTGGTTGATCAACACGCGCACGACGTCGGTCTCTTGGGCAAGCTTGCGTCCCCGCGCCATGTCCTTGGTGTGCAGGCCGACTGAATGCCCCCGTCCTTGATGATCGAGTATCTCGCGAGCACGCCTGGCGGCGTCATCGAAATCTTTGGCACGGTACACGGCCAACACCAGCGACAGCTTTTCGCCCGAAAACGGGAAGCCGCGGCCGACACCGCTTTCCTCCACCATGAAGAATTTCTTTGATTCCGCCTCAGGAGGCAGCCCGCACCCGCGCGCGAAAACATCGGCGTCGCGGGCGATCAGTGTCCGGCTCAATTTGCCGTCCGGCCAGAGTGCGGCCTGGATCTTCGCCTTCTCGGGCATAGAAGCCATATACCCGCCCGCCCGTCGGAGCGCGGCAATCGCGCCATCGTATATCGCGTCTACGAGAATGATCGAATTTTCTGAAGAACACGACGTGGAATTGTCGAAAATCTTGGAAGCGCAGATCTTGCTTGCGGCATCATCGAGGTCGGCAGTCTCATCCACGATCACGGGCACATTGCCCGTGCCGACGCCTATTGCAGGCGTTCCGCTGCTGTAAGCACGTCGCACATTGTCTTGAGAGCCGGTGGCGACCACCAGATCGGCCGCCTGCATCAGCGCCTGTGTCATGTCCTTTGACGCTGGTGGCGGCAGAATCTGCACCAGGTCCTCGGGTAGGCCGATCTTCTTTAGTTCCGCACGCATGTAGTTGACGGTCTTGCCCGTCGTCTTCATGCCGGCAGGCGACGACGCGATAATGATGGCGTTGCGGCCCTTGATGGCCATCATCGCCTTGTTGACGGGCGTGGCACCCGGATTGGTCGAGGGCGTGATCGCGCATACGAGGCCAACCGGTTTGGCGTATTTGACGATTCCGAGCTTCTTATCTTCTTCGATAATCCCCACCGACTTCACGCGCAGAAGGTCTCGCAAGGTGCCGAAGGTCTTGCGCTGCTTTTTTATGATCTTGTCGGGCACGTTACCGAGCTGAGTGTCTTTGACCGCCAGTTCGGCAAGTTCCTTGGCATGCTCCGGCATGTAAAGTGACCACGCCAACGCAGTCACCGCTTCATCGACACGGCCCTGATCGGCCTTGGCAAAAGCCGTCTGGGCAGCACGGCCTCGCCGCACCAGCTCATCAACCACAGTTATGGCCTTAGGATCGGCGCCTGGTTTCATTGCGACAGTCATCGCATAGCTCCATTAAGCGACGCGTTGGGGACGCATGTCCTCGCGCTTGATGCCGGCGACAACCACCGGTTTTTTCATGGCGTCCCGTCGGAATGGCTCGCCGAGTTCTTGATTGAGCACCACTTCGATGAATGTCGTGATGCGCTTTTTCTGCGCCTCACAGGAAGCACGCAGAGCCTCGGTCAGTTCAGTTTGACTTTTAGCTACTACGCCCTTGAGGCCACAGCCTTCGGCCACCTTTGCATAGCTGAGATGCGGGTCGAGTTCCGTACCGACGAAGTTGTTATCGTACCAAAGGATTGAATTGCGCTTCTCAGCGCCCCACTGGTAATTGCGAAAGATCACCATGGTAATGCCGGGCCACTCTTCGCGGCCAATCGAACTCATTTCGCTCATGGAAATGCCAAACGCGCCGTCGCCCGCAAAACCAACGCAAGGCGTGTCCGGGTTGCCGATTTTCGCACCAATGATGGCGGGGAAGCCATACCCGCAGGGTCCGAAAAGACCCGGCGCCAAGTACTTCCTTCCTTTGTCGAACGTCGGATAGGCATTGCCGATGGCACAGTTGTTTCCAATGTCGCTGGAGATGATCGCATCTTTTGGCAAGCCCGCCTGGATCGCGCGCCATGCTTGCCGCGGCGACATACGATCGGAGTCCCGCTTGCGGGCGTCTTCATTCCATGTGGTTCCCGGATCGTCTTCCTCGTGATCCATGCTGGAAAGCGTTTGCAGCCATTTGGATTTGGTTGTGTGGATCAGCGCCTTCCGCTCCTCACGACCGGCATTTCCGGCCGACGGGGAAAGCTGCGCCAGAAGGCTTTGCGCGACGAACTTGGCGTCACCGCAGATACCAACGGTGACGGGCTTGGTCAGGCCGATCCGGTCGGCATTGATGTCGACCTGGATTATCTTGGCGGTCTTCGGCCAGTAGTCGATGCCGTAGCCGGGCAGGGTCGAGAATGGATTGAGCCTCGTGCCGAGCGCCAGAACAACGTCGGCCCTGGCAACGAGTTCCATTGCCGCTTTCGAGCCGTTGTAGCCAAGCGGTCCGACGGCGAGAGGGTGACTGCCGGGAAAGCTGTCGTTGTGCTGGTAATTATTGCAAACCGGCGCATCGAGCTTTTCAGCAAGCGCGACGCATTCAGAAATTGCGTTGCCGAGAACGACACCCGCGCCGGACAAAATGACCGGGAATTTCGCGCCCGACAATAGCCTTGCCGCCTCTGCAATCGCTTGCGTTCCGCCCGCCGGACGCTCGAACTCGACAATCGCCGGCAGGTTGATGTCGACGACCTGAGTCCAATAGTCGCGGGGGATGTTGATTTGCGCCGGCGCCGACAGGCGCTTTGCTTTGGTTATAACGCGATTGAGCACCTCGGCGACCCGTGAAGGATCACGCACTTCTTCCTGGTAGCAAACCATGTCGCGGAACAACGCCATTTGCTCAACCTCTTGGAATCCGCCTTGCCCGATCGTTTTGTTTGCTGCTTGCGGCGTCACGAGCAGCATCGGCGTATGGTTCCAATAGGCTGTCTTTATCGCTGTGACGAAGTTCGTTATCCCCGGCCCATTTTGGGCAATTGCCATCGCGATCTTGCCGGTCGATCGCGTATAACCGTCACAAATCAGTCCGCCATTAGTCTCGTGAGCAACATCCCAGAACGTGATCCCGGCGTGCGGGAAAAGATCCGAGATCGGCATGAATGCCGAACCGATGATTCCGAAGGCATGCTCGATGCCATGCATCTGCAGGACTTTTACAAAAGCTTCTTCCGTAGTCATTTTCATAGCTGCGCCCTTTACTAAACTTGGCTCTACGAACTGTCAGTTCTTGTCCTGAAAAATTTCAGCAAGCTCGCCGGCGGCCCGCTGGAGGATCGGCAGATGCCGACGCGCATTCTGCACGTTCATGCGCGCCTCCGGCGCCTGAACAGCAAGTGCGGCAAGTATCTCGCCGTTCTTACCGATGACCGGCACTGCCATGCAAACAACCCCGACAAGATATTCCTCGCGATCAAAGGACACCTGTTCCTTGCGGATCTGCCGCAGCTCGATATCGAGCCGCGCGTGATCGGTAATCGTGCTGTCGGTGAAGCGGCGTAGCTCCAGACTCTGCAGGAGGCGACGGCGGCGCGGCGAGGGGGCCAAGGCCAGAAACAGTTTGCCGATCGCACTGCAATGCAAAGGAACACGGGAGCCGATGGTGTAATGCAGCCGTAACGGCCAATGCTCGGCTTCGACGCGGTCGAGATAAATCACCTCGCCGTTGAGCAGCGTGCCGATGTTGCAAGTCTCGTTGAGTGTGTGCACAAGCCGCTGCAGCACGACATGCGGTGTGTCATTGCGCATCGAGGACGACAACGCGCCGAACGCGAGATTGGTGAGCTTGGGCCCGACGATCAGCCGGCGGCGTCCGGGCTCCCGCGACAGGTAGCCTTGCGTGACGAACCAGTCGACCATCCGATAGGCCGTTGCCTTCGGCAATTTCAGCGAGGCAATGATGTCGAGCACGTCAACTGGTGCACGCGAACCTGCAACATGCTCGAGAATGGCAAACGAACGGCCCGTGGCACCGAGCTTGTGCTCGCGGGCGGGCTTGATTTGCCGCGGAGGCGGTTTGAGTTCATTCACGCGCCGCTGTGCGGCGTGACCTGAGGGGCTGGAGTCAATTCCAAGATTGGTACGCATGTATCACCTAACATCGGTTCACGCCGTCACCAGACGGCTTCGGAACAGCCGTTGAATGAACGGCAACAGAAGAACGATGACAGTAAAGGCTACGATCGTCCCGGAGATCGGCCGCGTGAAGAAAACGGTCCAGTCGTTAGAGAAACTGATCATGGTGTTCATGAAGGCCTCCTCGGCGATCGGGCCGAGGATCACACCGAGGACGAGCGGCGCGACTGGAAACTTCAGACGTTCGAAGCCGTAACCGAGCACTCCGAACCCAATGATCAGCCACAAGTCGGTGACATTATTGCGGATGGACAAGGCGCCGATAAAGCAGAGGATCAGCACATAGGCCGAAACCACCGGTTCGGGAAAATCGAGGATCTTTACGAGCGGCCGTATGGCAAAATAGCCGATCGCGCACATCAGGACGAGGCCGAGGAAAAGCGAGGCGAACACCGTGTAGACCAGCGGTGCCGAGCTCACCAGGACCTGGGGACCCGGCTGGATGCCGTGCAGCATGAAGGCGCCGAGAATGACGGCAGTTGCGCCACTTCCGGGAATGCCAAGCGCAAGTAGATGAACCATCGCGCCACCCACCGAAGCGGTTGCCGCTGCCTGCGGCGCCACAATGCCTTCAGCAACGCCAGTGCCCATCTCGTTCTTGCGCTTGCCGAAGCGCGCTTCGATGCCGTAACTCACGAACGACGCAATTGTTGCGCCGGCGCCGGGTAGGAGACCGATGAGATCGCCAACTACGGAAGCGCGCAGGAACATGCCTTTGACCTCATTGAGCTCTTTGAGTGTCGGCAATTCGGTGCGTGCGTTTGAGATTTTGTCGAGCGGCTTGGTGGCGAAACCGGTCTCAAGGCGAGTCAGCACTTCGCCAACGCCGTAAGCGCCGACCATGACCACGAGGAATTCGATGCCGTCGGCGAGAAGCGGCGAGCCGAAAGTGAAACGGTAAGCGCCATAAATCGGGTCGGTGCCGACCGACGAAATCAGAATTCCGACGCTCATGCTGATGAAGGCATTGGCGAGGGAGCCCTTACCGATGGCCACCACGCTGAGCAGGCCAAACAGCACGATGACGAAGTACTCCGGCGAGGAAAAGCGCAACGCGAATTTTGCCAGCGGCTGCGTCAGCGCGACCATTACAACCGCGGACAGCAGCCCGCCGCCGAGTGCGGCCACCAGGGTCCAGCCCAGCGCCTTGGCCGGTTTGCCTTTGCGCCCCATGGTGTAGCCGTCCCACAGCATGGGGACGTCGATAGGCTCACCCGGAATCTTGAACAAAATCGCTGTAAAAGCGCCCCCGTAAGTGCCGGAGACGTACATCGCGGTCAGCAGCACAATCGAGGCAGTAACGTCCATCTTGTAGGTGAATGGCAGCGCCAACGCGACACCCATCACCAACGTCAGGCCCGGCAACACTCCGATCAGCAACCCGATGACAATCCCGACCAGCAGCATCGTCATGTTGAGCGGTGTCAAACAGTGGACGAAGCCGGCTGCGAGTTGGGTGAGTATGTCGATCATGACTCACCACAAGCTCGGAATTGCAAAGAAGATGTCTGTCGCGCGATCAAACGGAGCGATGCCGCGCGGAAGCGATACATAGGCAATACGCAGGAATAGAATGCCGCAAAAGATCGTCACCAGGGCGCTGGCGCCCCAGATCGTTCCATGTGCTCGATAGCGACCGACATACATGAAGGCCGCTAAAAACAGAAACGTTCCGAGAATGAAGCCGAGCACCGGTACCAATACTGCATAGATACCCATCAAAACGATGCCACCGATCAGAAGCTGCGGAAAAACCGGCTGTTTGTCCTCGATGTCGGGCTCCCGATCGAAAGCCTCCAAGAATCCGGTTGCGTCCTGGTTACCCGCGACCAGTCGACGGGAAATCTCAAACGCGCAAGAGGCACCCATCAGCAGAATGGCCAGGCGCGGCCATACATCGGGGCCCAGTTGTCCGGGTCGAGGCGTATACATAAACGTGCCGGCATAGACATAAAGAGCAACGGCAAGCGTGAGGCCAACCGCATAGGGCAAGATCGAACGAAACAGCGCCTTGTCCATGATCGTGGTCCAGCGACGTCAGTTGGTCGCCATCGTTTTTTTCATGTCATCGAGCTGCTCGTTCACGAAAGCAGGCGCCTTGGACGCATCCTCAAAGCTGTTCGGATCTGCGTATTGTTCTTCGAGGAACTTCTTGTACTCAGGCAGGGCGTAGACTTTGGCCAGTGCGTCCGACAACTTTTTGACGATGTCCGGAGGCGTACCGGCGCGTACGACGACCGCGCGAAATTGCGGTAGTGCCACCTTGTAGCCGAGTTCATAAGATGTCGGCACGTCCTTGAACGCCGCCAGACGCTTTTCGCCAAACAGCAGGATCGGCCGCATTTGCTTCCCGTTCAGGAATTGTGCGACATCACCGGCCTGTTCGTAGAGCGCATCCGCGTGGCCGCCAAGGATCGAAACATAGCGCTCGCTTGGCTTGGCGAACGGCACCTGCACGACTTTGATGCCACCACGGTCAAGCACGGTGAGCGAAAAATCGTCGACGCTGCCAAAACCGAGCGTTGCCACCTTCAGCTTGCCCGGGCTCGCCTTGGCTTGTTTGGCGAAATCGTCCCAGGTCTTGAATGGGCTGTCCTCTTTCACAAAGATGAAGGACGGTCCTTTTATCATCACCGCCACCGGCGTGATGTCGTTCATGGTCCATCGCGGGCTTTGCCCAGCGAGCAGGGCGTGACTGTCGGCGATATAGATGGCCATCGAATAGCCGTCGGCCGGCGCTGACATGAGTTTCGCCATTCCGGTAGCACCGGTGCCGCCCGGAACGTTCACAACCGGGATGCCCTGACCGAGCATCGGCTCCATCAGCTTGCTGACCAGACGCGCCAACTGATCGGCGCCACCACCGGGGCCCCACGGAACAATCAGTTCAATCGGCCGCTCGGGGTAACCCGCGGCCATGGCTCTGTCGCCAAACTGCGCGGCGCCGAGTGTCACCGCCAGAAGCATCGCGAAGCTGCGGATCGAACGCATGGACTTAATCCTCCCTTCCAGTGGCCGATTTTTCACCGCTCCTTCCGCGGCCGTGCCCGGTAAGGATGATGTCCGGCTTATCATGCCGGTAAGCAGAGTCTCATTCTGCGAGACTGAAGTTCTCAATACGATGACAGATAGACCTTTTGCCCGCAATGATGAATCCGGGTGTAGCGTCCCGTGTTGTGAGAATCTGATCGCCGAACCAACAGCGCGGCTGTCTCGATCTGACTTAGTTGGCGCGCTGCGCGAGCGGCACGTAAGCGCGCGCATCCGGCCCGTTGTAGAGCGTGAGCGGGCGCAGCAGAATATTGTTCTCGAGTTGCTCCAGTACCTGCACGACCCAGCCTGGCACCCGGCCTATGGCAAAGATCGGCACGAACAGATCGCGTTTGATTCCGAGCAGGTGATAGACGACGCCCGAATAGAAATCGACGTTCACATTGACGCCGTGTCGAGCGTAGGGCGCCATCGCCGTCACAACGGCCTGCAAGATCTCGAACCATTTCGGTTCGCCCATCTCCTTCGACAGACGCTCGACGCCGGCCCGCATGTGGCGCGCCCGCGGATCCTCCGCGCGATAGACGCGGTGGCCGAAGCCGGTAACAGCGATGCCGGCTTTGCGCTTTTCCTTCACATAGTCGGCGGCGCGCGACGGCTCGCCTATTTCTTCGGCCATCTTCATCACGTCTTCGGCCGCGCCGCCATGCGCGGGACCGGAGAGTGCGGCGATCGCTGCAGTGATGGCAGCGTGAAGATTGGCCTCGGTGCCGATCACCACCCGCGCGGCAAAGGACGAGGCGTTCGAACCGTGCTCGGCGTGGATGATGAGATCGCGGTCGATCAGTTGTGCGGCGTCCGCGCTCGGCCTCTTGGCGGTTAACATCCAGAGCAGATTGGCCGCGTGGCTAAGCGCCGCATCGGGTGGCACGGGTTGCTCGCCGGAGCGAATGCGTGAATGGGCGGCAACGATCATCGGCACTTGTGACGTCAGTCGCACGGCTTTCCGTATCGTAGCCTCGCGTGAATTATCCGCGGTTTCCGTATCGAAGGCGGCCAATGCGGAGGCTGCTGTACGCAATACATCCATGGGATGCGCGTCCTTGATTGCGCGAATGATGTCGATAATCGGCGCCGGCAGCTTGCGCGATGTCTTGAGTTCCGTGTCGAAATCACCGAGCTCCCTTTTGTTGGGAAGCTCGCCCCTGAGCAAAAGCCACGCGGTTTCTTCGAAGCTCGAATGCTCGGCAAGATCGTGGATCGAGTAACCGCGGTAACGCAGCTCCCCGGCCTTGCCGTCGATGAACGTGCAAGGCGATCGGTCGAAGTAGACGCCCTTGAGACCACGTTGAATCTTGATCGGGTCGGCTGTTTCAGTCATTGATGATCTCTTCTGCCGCCATGACTACATTCGGAGAACCACCGGCCACGTTTTTCGATCATGCGTCCGGCCGTAACGTTTTCTCACATGGTGAGAAATATGGAATTGCTTGATCGTCTGTTTGATATCGCACGGCAGCGCAGCCGTAAAATAGTTTTGCCGGAGGGCAACGATACACGCGTTATCGCCGCCGCAGCACGTCTTGTCGATGAGAAGATCGGTCGACCAATCCTGCTCGGCCGCGCCGATGTACTCGCCAAGATTGCCGCCGACCAGCATGTCTCCCTTAAGGGCGTCGAGATCGCCGATCCGCTCAGCGATCCACGCGTGCAAGGTTACGGGGCGACACTCGCGAGCCTGCGCGAGTCAATGACGCCGGCTCTCGCGACGCGGCTTGTAAGCAAGCCGCTTTATTTCGGCGGCATGATGGTTCGACAGGGTGACGCGGACGCGATGGTGGCAGGCTGCGCCAACCCGACCCGACGCGTGATCGAGGCCGGCTTGATGACGACCGGACTTGCCTCCGGCATTGCGTCGCCATCGAGCTATTTTTTAATGATCGTCCCGGATTTTCTGGGGCGCGGACCAAAACCATTCATATTCGCTGACTGTGCCGTCAATGTTGACCCAACCGCCAGCGAACTTGCCGACATTGCCATCGCCTCGGCGCGCAGTGCGCAGGCGTTGCTTGGCGAGGCACCACGCGTTGCCATGTTGTCATTCTCGACCAAAGGAAGCGCGCAACACGCACGCATTACTAAGGTACGCGAAGCTCTTGAGATCGTGCATCATCGCGAGCCAGAACTCGCCATCGACGGCGAATTTCAGGCTGATGCGGCGCTGGTACCCGGCGTCGCGCAGAAGAAACTAAAGGAACCAAGTACCGTCGCCGGGCGCGCCAACGTGTTGATTTTTCCCGACCTCGATTCCGGAAACATCGCCTACAAACTCACGCAATGGCTGGGCGGCGCGCAAGCAGCGGGTCCGTTTCTGCAGGGCTTTGCAAGACCGGTCAGCGATTTGTCGCGCGGTGCGAGTGTGGCGGACATCGTTACCACTTGCGCGGTCGTGGCGGCCGGTTGGGGAACAGCCGGGACATGACTGGTAATTACGTAACTCTTTGATCCCGCCAACATTATCTCAGCTTTAATTTATCTGATGTATGAGGCTCGCGTTGCCTGTCCAGAAACTTGCGACTCAATGAAAAAGTCTTTCGTGGTTCTCGCGTGCCTGTTCTTTGCATCCCCGACACACGCAGGGTTCTTTGAGCGGCTCCACAACAACATAGATGAAGGCGTTCGCGAGCTTTGCGCGCGAAAGCCTGACCTTTGTAAAAAAATCGAGGCAGGCCAAAAACGAAACGCCGACGCGACGCCGCAGAATTCAATCGAAACGGACCAGATCAATCAACGTCCCGCTAAAAATAGTGACAAAGCGGCATCGGACTGATCAGCGAGTTTCGTTGCGAATCACTCCAGACCAGCAGCATACTCGCGGAGGTAAGGGGATGCTGCGCCATGATCAGCGAATATTCAGAACGAATTTATAGTGGCCTGGTAGTCGCTCTTTGGTTTGCTTTGGTGTCGGCTTCTGCCGCGATAATTTTGGCCTCGACGGTCGGCGGTGGAATGAGTTGGTCGTTTTAGAACTCTTCGACCTACTTCCGATTGCTTTGACTGAAGGTAATTCTTGATTTTACGACGGGACCGGTCGTGCTCACTTCGACCTTATTCCCCTTTTCCGCAGCAATTCTGAGTGCGTCATTTGGCTGAATAACAAAACTAAGAACAGCCGATCGGGAATCCAGGGCCCGCGAAGAGGTGGTTATATTAAATGCGCCGCCGTCATCTTCAATCCAGCATTCCGCAACGGATTTGTTGTCATTCCAGTCGCACGAAGCACTTTGGCCAATATCTTTTTTTGTTTTCATGGACTTGGTAACTATCTCAACAGTGAAATCTGCCTCCAGCGGTTTTTTCTGCGGTTTAAAGCGCGCGTCAAACAGAATTTTCTCAATCTCGTCCGCTCTTCTCGGATCGGTAAAGACGAGGACTACCCGAGTTTGCTTAAAGGAATCCGGCGAAAATTGCAGCTGCGAAAGCTGCTCTTTGGTCCATGAGACGGACCCGTCAATGCTATCCTTGGCCAACGCTCCGCCTGCTGAATGAACAAGCGCAACAATCAATGGTACGAGTATTTTTCGTACTTGGGTCAGGCCAACCATCATCGGCGCCCTTCGAAAATCTTGTCCTCAGATTAGGCTTTGTGCCGGATAAAATAAAGCCAGCTCGTTTTTCGGCACCACCATGGTAAATGTAATTAATTAGGTGGCCTATGCGTTCCCCGGATACCAGACAACAATCGGTTCAACTTTAGCCTTTGTAGGGATTCCCTTTTCATAGTGTCGTGGTGCAAGCGAGCGTATTTTGGAGAGGGCTGGGTCTCGTCGCTGTCCGCAATTTTAAAATTGTCCGCTTTCGGGGGGATTCGCAAAGAGGCAATCATGCTTGAGAAGGCAGTGGTCGATCTTTCGCACTGGGATAGCGTGGATAGCTTTGAAGACGCAAAAGATGACGGCGTAGTGGGCATCATCCACAAGGCAACCGAAGCGGACAACTATTTCGATCCGACTTATAACCAGCGCAAAAGGGATGCGCTCGCTGCTGGTCTGCTCTGGGGCGCATATCATTTTCTGCGGCCTGGCAATATGAAAGATCAGGCACAGTATTTTGTCAGCAAAGTAGGAACGACTCTTGGTGTCTATGCCGCCGATCATGAGGATGAAGGTGTTTCGCTCGCTGATCTAAAAACCTTCCTGAGCGAAGTAAGACGGTTGACCGGCCAAAGCCCGATCATCTATTCCGGCCATGTGTTGAAAGACCAGCTTGGCGACAGGTGCGATTCCGAACTGTCGCAGTATCGACTCTGGCTGGCGCAATACACATCAGGCACACCAAGCTGGCCAAAAGCGACATTCCCGAAATGGTGGATCTGGCAATACACAGAGCAAGGTGAGTGCGACGGCATTCCCGGCGACAGCCAAGGCAATCTCGATCTCAACAAATATGCCGGCACCAAGCAAAAGCTTATCGATGAATGGCGCGAGGAGGTCCCGCCGCAGCCTGCGGCTGGAAAGAAAAGGCGCGAACCTCAACGGACCAAAAGGCGAGGGCCGCGCGCCAAAGCGAAAACGGTTAGAGGCCAAAGCTAGGCGCCGCTGCGCAACCGATCAAGCCGTGAACGAAAGAAGCCGCGCCCGTTGCCTCTTGAGCGCGGCCCTGACGACTTTCGGGGACGGACTGGGGGTGCGAGGATGTTTGGAGATTCTCCTCAATCCGAAGGCCGTCTTTTTATCGATGCTACCCGAAGCAAGCCCTTCGAGTGATGCGGCACGGTGCCGTGCGACAGTTTGTCATAATTTCGGTAACAACCAACTCACCTGATTGTGCGTGGACCAATGCAAGCTTTGCGGCCACGCTGAACAACTCAACAGTTAGTGTGGGCACGTAAGTGGCAGCGTTTAGTCCTGAAACTATCGAACTCCTGCGATCGGTCTTGGACGATGCGTGGGAATCCTTACGCCCGGAGGAGAGGGCGTGCACCAGCAAAACGGCAATTGCCGGGCGCGTCCTTGATGTGGCAGCAGCGGGAGAGCGCGATCCCCTCCGTCTGCGCGAGGCGGCAGTGGGTAACGCCGTCACGTCCGCGCTGTGACACCCGCTGCACGATTGCGAGTGATAGCCATCGTTACTGTTCTGCTGGCCATCGCCCTGGTGGTTACGATGATTTTCGAATTTGACTCACGGTTTTTCTTGCCGGAGCACGCTAATTAATTATAGCGCGCCCTCGCGCTTTGTCTGCCGTCATAGCGAGCCACGGGCAGCCTGCTCCGGTGGAGAAGGAAGCGCGGGGTAAGGCAAATCTTAACTTAGCGCGCGCAGTATCATCCGACAGAAACGTATAGAGGCGGGCATTGGGAGAGAAACTGAAAACGTCAGCGCTCTTCATCGCAACAATGGCGATTTCTTTCGGCGTTTGCTGGTACGTAATGGTCGATCCGCGTTGGATCTTGCCCCACTAGTCTCGGCACCGGTCGCCTGCTCCGGCACGATACTGACTTGCTCGGTGCAGCCACACGTGTGAGCCTTTCGGTTCGGCAATGGAATCTTCTTGCCGTTGGGTAGCTCAACGAACCGTCGAACGAAATCTCCACAGCTCTCGACGACGTATTTGGCGCCCTCAGGCAGGCGCTTAGGCAGACGAGTTTTGGCGCGCACGTTTCTTAACTCCAGCGTTTAGATCGCTCCCGGACGCCACCAATGGCTGCTCTGTGACCGGATTACGTCGGACTTTGAATTGTCCACACTGCAAGGGGCGCTGCGTCAGTGCGCCGCGTCGTTTATGAAATTCTTTTAATAGAGCGCTCTGGTTAAATTAGGATGATGACGACGAATGTGGCCATCGCGTCAGAATTGGAACTCGTCACGCCGAAAAATTATAGGCGGCCTCTGTGCTGGCTCATGCCGATTGCTAACTCCCGTGAAGTGGTAGGTGCCGGCGCATTGCCGAGACCGCTACTGCGAACAATGCCTTTTGCTTCGTAAACCCGAGCGCGTCTAGCAACAACGCGATCTGGCGGAAGGGGTGAGATTCGAACTCACGGTACCCTTGCGGGTACGCCGGTTTTCAAGACCGGTGCCTTAAACCACTCGGCCACCCTTCCAAACCTGCCTCAGGAACTCCGCGGTCGGCGAATATCCCATGATTTCAGCAGGGTATTGCCCCAGCTTCCGTAAGAGATCGGTAATCAACCGGTTATATAGAATCCAGGGTTTTATCATAAAGCGTCACATGAACGGGTCTGACAAAAGGCGCTGGTTCCGTTCGGCACCAAGGGGCTTGGTCCCCCGGGTCGGAAAGCTTTTATTCGGGCCAAAGACGACGCCGATCGAGTGCCATGTCGTCGACCTGTCGGCAGGAGGTGCCTGCCTCGAATTGTCGAAGATGTACAGTTTTCCACAACGATTCGAATTCCTTCACGGCAGCACGCGACGCTTCTGCACCCTTGCCTGGACACGCGGCTTTCGCATTGGCATCAGCTTCGAGGGGACGATTCAGAGATCGTCGGTCACCGGCGGACTAAGCCGACCCAAGAGCGGCGCAAGCCTGCTGTCGCGAGATCGCTAGTTTCGTCGGCAGTGCCAAAAGGTATCCTGGAACCAAGTATTTACCAGCCTACGGGGCTGCTGTTCCCGTCCGCTCCGCAACACGGTATTCTGGCGACTTCGATTGGGGATCACGGCGGGGATGGGTCGCTTCGGGGCTAACCACGACATTGGGCAGTGCGCCCGCCTCCTTGCAGTGGGGTTGAGCGGCCTTGCGCTCGCCAATTGCTCGAGCGGCCAGATGGCCGGCACGATCGATCCGCGTTATGGCGTTGCAGCGAGTGCCCGTGCCGTCGAGCCGGGTCAGCCAGTGCCAAAGGGCGGCGGCGTCTATCGCGTTGGCCAGCCCTATACGGTTGCCGGGCGGGTTTACGTTCCCGAGGAAAATATCAATTACAGCGCCGTGGGTATGGCTTCTTGGTACGGCGATGATTTCCACGGCCGATATACAGCCAACGGCGAAATTTTCGACATGCATGGAATTTCGGCCGCGCATCCGACGCTGCCGCTGCCTTCTTATGTACGCGTGACCAATCTTGCCAACAGTCGCTCGATCGTCGTGCGCGTCAACGATCGTGGACCTTATGCCGCCAATCGGCTCATCGACGTGTCGGTCAAGACCGCCGAACTCCTGGGTTTCTACGGCCATGGTGTCACCCGGGTGAAAGTCGAGTATGTCGGTCGCGCACCCTTGCAAGGCTCCGATGATCGCAAGCTGATGGCCACTTTGCGTGAAGGCAATCAGACTTTGCCCGTGCAACTCGTATCGAACAAACCGTTTGCCCCGGCCTATTTCGAGGACCGCCCGATAAGGAATTTCTCGTCGAACGGCATTCCGTCACCACCCGATCGGCCTTACCGGCTGGGCGAGGGCGCGCGTGAGGTGCCTGCAGTGACCGCACCGACAACCGAACTTGCTGCCGCGACCCGAGCGGCTGCGCCCTCGGTTTCGCCATACGCGCCAACGCGTTATGACGGCCGGGCCGGTTTCCAGGATGGACGCGGCCTTTACTGAGCCGTATTTCGCCGCCAGATGTCTGCCGGGTTGCGTCGCATTCGCTTGATGCGCTACCGGTGACTGTTGATGCCCATGCGAAATTTCATTTTCGGACGTTGGCTCGCCGTGGCGTTTCTCGCCGCCTGCTTTGGCGCTGCTGCGGTTGCCGCGCCAAAGCACGCGCCTGGCCCCGCGCACAAAGGTGGTCCTGCTGCGGCGGCACAGAAAAAAGATGCGCCGAAAAAAGATGAACCGAATATCGGTGCGCCGCATGCCATTCTGATCGACGCGGAAAATGGCAGCGTGCTGTTCGAGCGCGACGCCGACCGGATGATTTTCCCGGCCAGCCTCGCCAAGCTGATGACGGCGGAATACGTCTTCAACGAAATCAAGGAGGGGCGCCTCAAGCTCACCGACGAATTCATGGTCAGCGAAAATGCCTGGCGCAGGGGCGGCGCACCCTCGCACGGTTCGACCATGTTCGCGGCAATTTACAGCAAGGTTCCGGTCGACGACCTGATCCACGCCATGCTGATCCAGTCGGCCAATGACGCCTGTATCGTGCTGGCGGAAGGACTCGCCGGCAACGAAGCCGACTTCGGCGCCAAATTGACGGCTCGCGCGCGAACGATTGGCTTGGAGAAATCCGTTTTCACCAATTCCAACGGATTGCCGGATCCCGGCGAGCAGGTCACGACGCGCGAACTGGCGGTGCTCGCGCGTCATATCATCCGAACCTATCCGGATTTTTACAAGTTGTTCTCACAGCCGGATTTCACCTGGAACAAGATTCGCCAACAGAACCGCAATCCGCTCCTCGGGTCGATGACCGGCGCCGATGGCCTGAAGACCGGATATACGCGCGAAGCGGGTTACGGACTGGTCGGTTCGGCCGTCCAGAACGGCCTGCGGCTGATCGTTGTGGTCAACGGCATAAACACCGACAAGGAACGCGCAGACGAAGCCAAGAAGCTGCTGGAGTGGGGCTTCAGGAATTTCGAGCAGCGTGTGCTGTTCGCAGAAGGGCAAACCATCGGGGCGGCCAAGGTTTTTGGCGGCGCCAGTAGCCGCGTGTCTCTGGTGGCGGATGGCGTGGTGCGCGTCATGTTGCCCAAGACCGGTCCGGACAAGCTCATCGCGCGCATCGTCTATCAAGGACCGGTGCCGGCGCCGGTGACGGAAGGCACGCGGATCGGCAACGTCAAGGTCTGGCGCAACGACAACTTGATCCTTTCAATGCCGCTTAAGGCGGCCGAAAGCGTCGGCAAGGGTAATATGCCGCAACGCGCTTTCGATGCTGTAACCGAAATGATAATCGCGCTGTTCCGGGCCGGAGCTGAGCGGCTATGATGATTGAAGGCGCCGCACGGCGGCGATAATTAAAAAGGCTTGTTCGCATTGCGTGGACATTTCATCACCTTCGAGGGCGGCGAAGGCAGCGGTAAATCAACCCACGCGGCAACGCTTGCGCAGCGCCTGAAATCCCTCGGCTTCGAGATCGTGCTGACACGCGAACCGGGCGGCTCGACGGGCGCCGAAATAATTCGGCATATCCTTCTGTCCGGCATTGCCAAACCGCTGGGCGCCGAAACCGAGGCCATCTTGTTTGCGGCCGCGCGCGATGATCACGTGCGCAACACCATCCTGCCGGCGTTGAACGCGGGCCGATGGGTGATTTGTGACCGCTTCATCGATTCAACGCGCGTCTATCAGGGCGCTCTCGGCAAGGTCGATCAGCGCCTGATCCGCGGTCTCGAGCGTGTCACAGTTGGACAGGCGGTCCCCGAACTGACATTCATTCTCGACGTGCCTGCGAAAATCGGGCTTGCGCGCGCCGGCCGGCGGCGTGGCAAAGAGACCGCCGATCGCTTCGAGGCCGAATCGCCGGAATTTCATGAGAAACTTCGCAAGGCCTATCGAGCGCTCGCCAAGCAAGAGCCGACGCGGTGCATCGTCATCGACGGACGCGCAGCCCAGGAAGTCGTGGCGGACCGCATTTGGGCGCTCGTGCAAGAGCGCCTGAAGCCTGAGAAAACCGAAGTTGCGGAGACGACCGTACCGTGACCAGCGACGATAACGGTGAGCGGCAGAGCAAGTTGCCGCGCGAGACGGCGGCGTTGTTTGGCCACGCGGAGGCTGAACGCACATTGCTGAATTCCTATAAAGGCGGTCGGATTCCTCATGCCTGGCTGATCGGCGGCCCGCCGGGTATCGGAAAGGCGACCCTTGCGTTTCGGTTGGCGCGCTTTGTTCTGGCGCATCCCGATCCACGTGCGTCAGAAGTGCAAAAAGCGACGTCGCTCGCGGTCGACCCCGGACATCCTGTTGCGCGACGGATCGCCGTGCAGGCGCAGGGCGACTTGCTGGTGCTCGAGCGGAGCATCAACGAGCAAACTGGCAAGCTTTATACCGTGATCCGGGTCGACGACGTGCGGCGTACGGTTTCGTTCTTCGGTTCAACAGCGGGCGAGGGCGGCTGGCGAATTGCCGTCGTCGATGCGATCGACGACCTCCAGCGCGAAGGTTCAAACGCTCTCTTGAAAATTTTGGAAGAACCTCCGCAGCGCTCCTTGCTTTTGCTCATCAGCCACGCGCCGGGTCGCGAATTGCCGACGATCCGCTCGCGTTGCCGCCGCCTGTTGCTGCGACCGCTTGACAGCAAAGACGTGACGCGCGCACTGGCCGAGGCAACCAACCTTGCGGCAGACGACTCCGAAGTCGTGCAAGCGGCGCAGGCCGCCGAGGGCAGCGTCGGCCGTGCACTTGGTCTGCTCGACGGGACGGCCTTGGTCCTTCGCCAGCGGGTTGTGGAATTGCTGGAACGGCTCCCTGATCTCGATCCGCAAGCCCTGCACGCGCTCGGCGAGGCCATCGGAGGTACCGATCCGAAAACCCTGGAAGCCTTCATGGACCTGGTCAACGGCTGGCTGGCTGCACAACTGGATGAAAGCAAGCGGGGCAAGGCGCAGATGGCCCGCGTCGCGGAGGTCTGGGCGAAGGTTAACCGGGCCGCACGCGAGGCGGAGGCCTACAATCTTGAGCGCAAACCGCTGGTCTTTTCCGTATTCGGTGCCCTCGCGGAAGCTGCGCGCTCCTGACTCAAAAGCCCCCAGAGCCCCCTAAGCCTCCGTGGGCCCGGTGGGCCAGGCGGTCGGTTGGTTCGGGTTCGCTCTCGGATGGCCCGCTTGACCATCAGTCGGCCTTCGCTTGACCAGCGCCTTGTGGTTGAATTTGGGCAAGTTCCTTATCACGTCCAATAATCCGGCCGCATAAGAACGGCCTTGAGCTTCCGGGAGGATGCCATGACGCAAACGACCAATCGCCGGCGGTTTCTCGCGGCGGGCGCGGCCGCGGCCGGCGCAGCAGCTTTCCCAATGCCGGCAATCGCGCAGAGCGCACCCCTGAAAATCGGGCTGCTCACCGTGAAGACCGGTCCGCTCGCCGCCGGCGGCATTCACTTTGAAGAGGGCATCAGTTCGTTTCTCAAGGACAAGAATTTCACGGTGTCCGGTCGAAAGGTCGAGCTCATCGTCGCGGATACGGGTGGCAACCCGGCGGGCGCCAAAACCAAGGCGCAGGAAGTCGTCGAGCGCGACAAAGTCGACGTCGTTCTCGGACCTTTTGCCGCCTTCGAGTTGCTCGCGACTGTCGACTATCTCGCGCAGTCGAAAATGCCGACGCTGGCCTTTGCCGGCGCCGAAGACGTGACGCAGCGCAAGGCCAACGCCTATCTCACGCGCACTTCATACACTTCCGCGCAGTGTCTCTATCCGCTCGCCGACTATGTGCTCAACGAGATGAAGCTCAAACGTGCCGCCAGCATGGGCGACGACTTTGCCTTCGGCTATGAGCAGGTTGGCGGTTTCCAGCGCGTGCTGGAGGAGCGCGGCGGCGAAGTGGTCAAGAAGTTATGGTCGCCGCTCAACACGGCAGATTATGCGCCTTACGTCGCGCAAATTCCCGAGTGCGACGTGGTCTGTGAGGTGCTGGCCGGCTCAAACCCGCTGAAATTCACCAAGCAAGCGCGCGGACTGGGCATGAAGCAGCCACTCGTCGGCGGCGCAACCGTAGCCGACGATACGATTATCGGTGCCCACGATGAAAGCGCGGCGGGGTTGATCAATACCAATCCTTATTCGCTCGATCTCCCCACCGAGCAAAACAAGCGTTTCATTGCAGCGATGAAAAAGAACTACGGCGACGACGTACGCATTGGTCATTATGCTGCCTGTTTTTACACAAACGGCCAGATCATCGAGGCGGCTTTGGCAAAGACCGGTGGAAAATCCGATAATGCGGATGAATTCGTCAAAGCGATCCGTTCAGTCACCTTGGCGGAGACGCCGCGCGGCCCGCTCAGTTTCGATAGCTATGGCAATGCCATTGTCGATGTCTACGTACGCCGCGCCGAAAAGCAGGACGGAAGGATGACCAACAAGACCATCAAGACCTACAACAAGGTCAGCCAGTTCTGGACTATGGATCCGGCGAAATTCCTGGCCCAACCGGTGTTCTCGCGCGACTATCCGCCGATGAAGAACTGAACCTACGGCATTTTCATAAAACATTACGGAAATCTGGAACAGCGTGTTCCGGAACAGCGGCTATGACGCCCGGTTATGAGCATTGCCGGCGCGATAGCCGTTTCCGGACTGGGTGTTGCGAGCCTGCGCTTGCAGGCGGCCGCAAGCAATATCGCCAATTCGCTGTCGGATGGCCCGCTGGCAGGCACAATCAACCCGGAAAACTTTCCGGCCGCCTACACGCCCTTGCGGGTCAATCAAACCGATCTCGCCGGCGGAGGAACCAGCGCAAAGGTGACCGCCGTGTCACCGGCGACGATATCGACTTTTGACCCGATGGCACCTTTCGCCGACCGCAACGGAACAGTAGCAAGCCCGAATGTCGACCCGGCCAGTGAATTCGTGCAGTTGCTGACCGCGCGCTACTCGTACGCCGCCAATGCGCAGGTACTGCGCGCCGATGCGCAAATAGGCGCGTCACTTCTCGACATCACCTGCTGACGATTTTTGCCAAGCCTAGTGTTTGCGCGCAGCGCGCACCGGCGTTGACGGCATGCGATGGAAATCGAGGATTTGCTGCGCCGTCGACTGCTTGAGACGATGGAACGCGGCCATCGCCTGGTCGACCCCGTTCGCCGAGCGACGATATCGTTTGGCGGCAAGCATCATGATGCTGCGCGTGGTTTCCCACGAAAGCCCGATCGCCTTGGCCATCACCAGCAGCGATTCCGCGCGCGTGTCGCGCATGTTCTGCTCGATTGTCGCGGTGGGTATGCCTGACATCAGCGAAATCGCAGCGACCATCTCCTCGAAACGGCCCGCCGAAGCAAATTCCTGCAACTTGCCCGACGTCAGCACACCGGCCTGATGCATCGATTCCACGAGAATCTGGGCCGTTGCATAACTCAAAGGTTTTGTCGTCGCTTCCACCTGGATTCGGTCGGTAACCTCGTCAACCACCCGCTCGATCTCGGCTCTGGCATATTCGCGTTCGGCCACAAGAGTGCTGCGGACCTTCTCCGACGCTGCCGCGAGCAAACGCTCAAAAAGCTGCGGAGGCAGATCGGAACGTAGACCCACGCAGGAGGTCAACGCATCGTCGCCTTGCGAGCGGTAGACAAGGATCTCAAAGCCCTTGCCGGAGAACCTGGCGCCCGCGTTTTTTGCCGTACTCAGCACGACCTGCTGATCGCCGCGTTCGACAAGGACGTCGGTGAGTTGCTCCGGCAGCGTCTTCCGACGCGAAATGGCCAGCAGATGCTCCTGGTTTTTGGCTTGCGCACATTCGATCAGCGTCGCGATGTCGAGCCGGGCGGCCTGGGTGAGAACAGGCGAAGCAACCTCGATGGCGTCATCGCAGGCGAGCGCGCGCAGGATCTTGGGTGGGGCAACCGGCACTGGCCCAAGCCGGATCGCGAGCAACGCACGGGAGGACTGCTCAATGGTGCCGACCAGCCGCACGAAAACATCGTCGATCAGGTCGATTTCTTCCTCGGAGTACTGGTCGGAGCCGACCAGAAACAGATCGGTGAGATGCCGCAGCATCGCCGAACGCCGCTGGTCCGTGCTGTGCGCGATCGAGTTGTCGAGCTCGTGAATAAGTTCGAGGGGAGCGCCCATAGACCCTGGTGAACCGTTCTGGTTGGCCACGGAAATGGCAAGCCGGGTAGTTAATGGTCGTTTAGAGTGTACGCGATGTGGGTTTAGCAATTCGTAAAGATCGTTGGCCGTTTCGGGGCGCGATCCCACCGTGCGGTGACACTTTCAGCCGGAAAAGCTGCCGCTTTTTGCGCGCTCTATTGTTTCAAGAGGCCGCAATATTTCTGCATTCCGCTATTCCAGCAGCCGTTCTTCATGCATGCCGTTTGGCGCACGCCGCAATTGGTGATGCAAATCGACAGCGTCGAGCGATCAGGGTTTTTCTTGCAGCTATTGATGCAGATGGTCTGCTCGCCGCTGCACCGCATGGGAGCGGCAACGGCCGCCTGAGAAAAAGCCAAGATTATCCCCACGGCTATGATCGCCAGAGTCCGTCGCGCAGGCAGCACCCGCGAATCAAGAAGCTGATTCATGCCAGCTTTCTACGAACCGAGCCCGCGAACGGCAATAGCGCGGCTTTGCGGCTGTTCATCAATCGGCGAGATAAGACCATCATATATTTTCGTTGGTCGCCGACTGCCGCGAGGTCTAGCTATCGGCTGGGCAGAAAGGTGGCCCAATGTCGAACAGAGATTTTCGCGACCTTCGCAAGAGCATCGAATCGAGGGAGAACGAGTTCGCCCGGGCGCATTATGCCGGCGCTGTTGTCCTGATCCTTGCGGCGGCGGCGTTCCTGGTGTTCGTTTTTGGCCTCGACCGCATCTATGATTTCACCCGTTTCGTGTATTGATACGCCGGCGGAGCACTACTCTTTCTTTTTCGTCGTCGCCTTCTTCAGGCTGCGGATGAACTTCTCGGCCTGGGTTTCGCTGATACGTACAAGCGGCGGCGGATAGTAGACCCCGTCGGCCACGTCTTTCGATGGCCCGTAGAACCGATAAGTCAGGTTGTATTTCTTTCCATTCGGGGTCGGCAGCCAGTTCGATTCCGGAATACCTTCGGGCTGCTTGGGCGCGAAAACCAGCGTGAGTGAACCGTCGTCGCTCATCGTCAACGGCGATTGCTTGTTGAGCAGATACCGGTTGAGTGGATTCGGGATGACCTTGAAATCAACTCCGTCAACCACAATGACCGACCAGAAGTAGCGTGTCTTGCTTGGGGGCAGGGCATCCTTGGGATAGGTCTGGGTGAATGTCTGGCTGCCGTCCAGGCCTTGGGCCGCGAAATACACGACCTCCTTGCTGTTGTTCGCCCAGATGCCGGTGTAGTTGGCGATGCTGCGCATCACATAATCCGAGCGGTAGTTGCCGATGATTCGCGGACGGATCCATCCGTTCACGAATTTTCCCATTTTTGGGATTTCGCCGAGGAACAGAGGGATTGCCTGCTTGCGGATCACCTCATCAATGCGCGCGCGCTGCGCCGGATCGGCGGCGGCTTTCGCCGTTGCGCGCGCCTGTTCCTGAACGGCGATCATGCCAACGTTGAGATCGCGTTCGCTCGTCAAAATCTGATCCGTCTTGTCGAAGGCTTCGACCCCGGGCAGCTTGTCATTGGGGAAATCCAGCTTGACGACCGCCTCGTCGATTTGCGGCGAGCCGGTGGCCTTCATGGTGACCTTTTTCTGCAGCGAAATTGCATTCTCGGGATGAGCGCCGAGCTCGATCCGCATCAGGATCCGTGACTTTCTGCTGGGCAAGACCACGCGCTGGGTACCTTTCGGGAGCACAGCCTTGGAGTCCTTCAGGCAGAAAGCGAATTTTCCGAAGGGGTGCTTGGGATAGTTCCGTTCATTGATATTGGCGGTCACTTCGCCCCAACCGTTGAGTGCCTGCACCGTGTAGTAGCGCCCCTTGATCTCGGGCAGTTCGATGAGCGTGCAGCTCTTATCGTCGATCGCTATCCATGCCTCGCTGTACACGACGTCGAGGTTCGGGTTTGCCCAATCGACACCACCTGGATCGCGGTGGATGATCTGGTTCCACTTAAACCCTTCCTTGAAATCCAGATTTTCCTGCCGCAACACCAACAGACGCCCGAGCATGTATTCGTAGGCTTCAACGATATCTCTGTCGGCCAGCCGGGCTGGTTGCGCGCGCGCCACGACTCCAACGCAAATAATGGCAAGTGCCGCAACGATGTATTTCTTCATGCCGGCGCACCCCTTCTGTGCGACGGAAGTATACTCAATTCACGGCCTGCGCCTCGGGAAATTTCCACTTGTTGTTGAGGATTTCATCGCGCGGGCGATAGAGTCGCACCATGTAGTTCCACCCGGGCGTGGTCGGCAGGCAATTGACGTTTTTGCCGTCGCAGCCGCCAAACTGGATGGCGACAGAGCCATCCGGGCTCTTTTTTGCAGTGATGGCATTGAGTGAGTAGGCGTTATACTGGTTTTTCTTGAAAAAGCCGTCGGCGCCATAGACGGTCACCGACCAGAACGCGTTCACCGGCACTTTGGCCGGAACGTTGAGCTTGTAGATTGCGGTGCCGTCGTTCTTGGCCGGCGTGATGTTGAGATAGATCGCGTCTTTGTCGGGGTTCCCGCCCCATGCGCTAGCCGAGCCAATCAGGTGGCGGATCGGGTCCACCTGAAATCTGCTTCCGAACGCCTTCCTAAGATCGGGGAGTGATGCCCCCAATACCAGAAGCGCGTCGCGCATCTTGTCCTGACTGGCCGCGTCCCAATTGGGTATCTCAAAACGGCCGGGAGCGCGCTGCTTGACCGTCACGGCATCCTGCAATGCGTGCGCCTCCTTGAGGTCCTGCGGATTTGCTGGATCGGCGAATGTGCGCAAGGCCAGCAGCACGTAGCGAGTGCCGACCTCCGATTTGGTAAAGTTGTAATTGCCGGCGCCGTAATCGACCTCGTAGATAAAGTGATCCTCATTGATGACAAGCATCGACATGAAACGCTTGCCCGGATTTGGCAGCGTGACTTTCACCGGCCCGGCATCGAGATCAAACACTGCCGACGAATAGAGGGTATCGCGGTTGAGCCGGATGACCGTCTGTTTGTCGAGCGGCGCGGGTTCACGCGTGTGTTCAAATTTACCGAAACCACCGTTTTTGATGATGCGGCTAAAATAGAGATCGCTTTCGGCACGGTTGAAATTATCTGCAGTAACGGGAACGGAAGGTGCGGCCGGCGTCTGAGCCAACGCACCAGAGGCGGCAATCGAAATCAGCAGAGCCGCGGAAATATCCACGCATACATCCCGAGCATTTTTCATGGTTGTTCCGACGTTTTTGGTGGCACCCTTCAGGATAGCTTACCTGTCAAAACGGATTTACGTAATTCAGAATAGCGATCTGCCTCAGGATCACTTTGCGGATGATGTGGGCCGGCTTGATGTGGGGCGTGTAGATCGCCGCAGCGCCGACGGTGCCGGAGGGCAGACTGGCAGCGAGCTTGCTGTCGTCGAGCTTTACTCGCACGACAAACGGCAACGCGACGACTTGCTTGGGGGTTACCGCCGCACCGGTGACCAGAACCTGGCCGGCCGCCGTCGACTCCAATACCGAAACAACTTTTCCGGCAAAAACCTGACCTGGGAGAAATTTGAACGTGACCTCGACGTCCTGGCCGGCCCGGATATAGCGCGTAAAGATCTGCTGGATCTGTACACCGACGACTGTTTCCGATGTGTCGATGAACGCCATCACCGGTGACAATGGCAGATTGGCAACGCGCGCTCCTTTTAAAAGCCCGAGATTGGTCACATAACCGTCGGAGGGAGCACGGACCACGGTTTGGTCGAGGTTGTATTGTGCGCCCAGGAGTTGCCCCTTGAGCTTGTCGACATCGGCCTGGCGTTGTTCGACGTCAAAGGCGCGTCCGGCCTCGGTGGACTGCAGCTGTTTCATTTGCGAAAGCCGCAGTTCCTCAAATCTGAGCTGCGCGCCGACTGTATCGACCTGCGCCTGATAGGGGACGGGGTCGATCTTGAACAGGACGTCACCGGCTTTGAGCGGCTTGTTCGCCTCGACCGGAACATCGGTCACCTCTCCGGCGACATTCGGCACGATCGACACCGAATTGCGAACGACCAGCGCGGGGCCTTGCGGTGCACCCCATCCCATAGGGATAAACAGCCAGAACATCAGCAGAATGAGCACTATAAGTGGAGAGCACTTCCAAAACAGGCTGAAGGGGACGATCTTCATCTTCACCAGGATGAAGAGGATAACCAGGTAAACGTTGAGAATGGCGACGATCATCGCGGCGCCTCCTGCTTGCGCGCCGCGGGAATGTCGACATAGGCCCAAATCAACGCGATCGGCCAGAGCACGAAGCCGCAAATCAACGTGACCCAGCCGGCGACTGTTACAGCCTGCGCCCAGGGATGATTGCGGCTTCTGGCGATATGACCGGGCAGTGAACCGGCGATGAAGAAAATCGCAATTGCACTCGCGACCAGGATCAGAAGAACAATCCAGGCAAAGACATCGATCATGCGCGCCCTCCCGATTTCCATGCCACTGTTTGCCGGGCGGCTTACGAAAATACCGTCTTTTCTTGAACTTGTTGCTGGCTATTAAAGCCGTGTTTTGGCGGCGGGAACAGTCGCAGAATCGTGATCGCTTTCACGTGGTCTGCTTTATCTAATCATCGGGCCACCGGCCGTTGCCACTTGCTTGTCTGCGCGTACGCCGTTGTCGGGTTAAGCGCGTCGATGAGTGGCTTTTGGAACGTGATGCTTGAGGATGAACGCAGCAGGCGCCGACGGGCACGGCTGATGCGGCTCAATAACCGCCGCGGCGACCATGACGAGGCGTTTCGGCGTGGCCCAAATAAATTGGTTTCGAACGATGCAATCTCATGGTCGAGCAGGGGATCCCGCGCCGCACGCTTCAAAGCTTCGATTGTATGGAAAGGTGCCTGTGGAACAAATCTCTCGAGCCAACCGAGCAGCGCCAAATACATTTTTTCGGGATCGCCTTGATGAAAGCTGGCACGAAGGCGAGCGAACGACCATGCTTCGGAATTGAGATAGGCCAATTGCCTCCTTGCAAGATCTTGCCTGATTGAGCGTGCCGTCGTCGGCGCATACCAAGCGCCTACCGCAAGCACCACGAGGATCACCGACAGGAGCAGCCGGTGATCGAGGGCGAAATCGACCGGCGCCTGCCAGTTCCAGCCGGCAACGTCGGCTTCAATAAGACCGCTCGCGCGTAATGCCGGATTGTCGGCGACATGCAACGCAATCGCGTCCGCACTTGCATGCTCGATCTTGCCGGTGCTCACGTTCAGCCACGCGAACTCGATCGCCGGCAGGGTGTAGTCACCGGGCTTTTCGAGCATGTAGGTCGCGTCGTCGACGCGCGTGGCAGAAAGCGCGCTGGTGCGCCTGTCGAGATTTTCATTGAGCGTGGGTTGTGCCGGATAGAGCGTCAAACCGTCGACCCGAGCAAACGTCACCGGCGGCAGCAACATGGCAGGCGTGCCGTCGGCCTTGAGTGTTACCGTGCGAGTGACGGAATCGCCAACCTTGAGATCCTGCGCCGATCGCGTCATGCTTTGCTCAATTGTCAGGCGCGGGGCGGCAATAAACGGATCGAGATCCTGCGCCGCCTCTGGAATGAAACCCTCGAAAACAAGACGCGGCACTTCGATTGTCGTCGTCCGAGTTTGTGGCGGCTCCGCCGCGTAGGTCACGCCGATCTTCTCGCCTGCGATCGCAAAGTTTCCGGGCTCCTGCGGAAAAAGCGCAAATTCGTAGCGCACGCCGGCATAGCTAACGCCCTCACGCTGCTCCACCTGGTTGATGGCACCAAGCGGACGCGTCACGACGTTGCGTACCTGAAAATCCGGAAGAGCCGGCGGCGCCGGCATGTAATTCGGCGCCAGCACCGTGACAACCAGTGTCGCCTTCTGCCCCACGATGACGCGTTGCGGGTCAATTGTCACAGTCACAACGGGTTCGGGTGTGGCCACCGGCTGTGCCGATGCAAGCGGCGACGCCCAAATCGTGAGCGTGAGAAGACACGCGGCGATACGGTTCATTGCGGTGCCTCCGCGGGTCGCGGCGCGGCTGCCGCTTGAATTGAGAATTTCAGCTTCAGAAAATCCGCCGGCGACGTCTGGACTTCACGCATCCAGGCCTCGGCGGCACCCGGGGTGGTCAAATCGTCAGCCTGCACCTGGATCCGCTTGCCGCCTTTCTGTTTGGGATCGACACGCGTCTCGTCGGCTTTTTCATCAGGGGGAGCTTCTCCTTTTTCCTGCTTGCGACGCTTTTCCTCCTGGGCTGCAAGAGCCGCCTCGACGATGGCCTTGTTGTGTTTGGCAGCCGTGTTGTCGGGTTGCAGCGAGAGCACCTCGTCATACGCTTTTAAGGCCTTCTCAAATGCGTGGTTTTGCGCTTCAGCATTGCCGAGCGCGAAGCGCCCCGCTAGGCCTTCAATTTTTCTGAAGCTTTCGGCGGCGGCAAGAAAGTCGTAGGCGCGATAGGCAGCTATCCCTCGCCACATCGGATCAGCGAACAGCTCTTTTGCCGAGGCATAGTCACCGCGATCAAACGCAAGGCGCCCCTGCTGGTCCGGCGTAAGCCACAGATTACGAGCCCACGATAAATCCGCAGCGTCCGCGGGAGGAGGGGGCTGGATGGCCAAGAACGCCGCGACCATCCACGCCACCGTAACGCCGCGGCGAAACCACAGGAGGCCAAGCAGGGCAACCGGCAGCACCAGCCAATAGCCCTCGTCGCGCCAGCGTGTGCCAAAGGCCGCCGATTGCGCCGACTGGTAGTTGGTTTCAATACGGCGCTCCAAGGAGCGGATATCGGTGTCGTCCACGCTGGCGCGGACAGCGTTCGACATTCCCGGTGAGCTTGACTGCGGCGGCGCCACGCTCAAAAGCGCCAAGGCGCTCCGACCGGCCGCGCGCCGGAGGGCGGCCTGATCTCCCACAATGCTGTCGGCGACGATCAAAATCGTTCCGGCGATTGATTCCGCGGCCATCATTTTTGCTGCCAAGGCCACCGCCGCTTCGGTGTTGTTGCCCTGCGAAGGCATCAGGTCCGGGGTCAGTGCCGCAAGGAACGGCTCGATCACAGCGCGATCATCGGTTAGCGGCATGACCAGGTGCGCCGTGCCCGAATACGCAATCAGTCCGGTTCGGGCGCCGGCACGCGCCGCCAGCAAATCCCGTATCTTCTGCTTCGCGCGTTCAAGCCGAGAAGGAGCGACGTCACGCTCCGTCATCGACGGGCCGAGGGAGAGAGCGATCATCAATGGCGCCTTGTCTTCGACGAAGGGGGGCAATTCGTGCCGCCAAGTTGGACCTGACAATGCGATAATGCCCAGCACCAAACCCGCGGCCACAAGGTAGAGCGGATTCAAACGCCACCGGCTCTCGGGTTCGACCAGCAAATGCTTCAAGAGATTTGGGGCAATGACGTCGCCCCACTGGGCCTCAGGGCGATTGCGCCGCAGGATAAAAATTACGATTGACACAACCGGTATCAATGCGAACAGCCAAAGCGGACGCAAAAAATGAATCGTGAAAGGCAGCGTCTCAGGCATGACGCGAAGCCCTCCAGCGAAGGATGCTGCCTGTGAGCAGCAAGCACCATAATGCCAGCCCCAGGATAACCGCCGCGGCGAGAGGCCATTGATACAGCGGATTACGGGGACGCCAGGTCAGAGTTTCAAGCTTCACAGGCGCGAGGCGGTCGATGTCAGCGTAGATCGCGGCGAGCTGCGCCCCATCCTCGGCACGGAAAAACTGACCGGCGGTCGCGCTCGCAACCTGGCGAAGCGTGGTCAGGTCGACACGATTGTCGCCCGTTGCATTCGGGTCGCCGAAACCGACTGTGTAGATGACCACGCCTTTTTGGTGCGCGATGTCGGCGGCATGCTCCGGTGGCACGCGGCTGGCCGTGTCATTTCCATCTGTAAACAGAATGACGAGCTTCTGCTTGGCCTGGCTGGTTTCAAACGTCTTGATGGCAAGACCTATGGCATCGCCGATAACCGTCTGTTGCCCGGCCATGCCAACCTCGGTCTGATCAAGCAGAGTGCGTGCTGTCTGTACATCCTGCGTGAACGGCGCCTGGATATAGGCCTTGCTGCCGAAAAGAAGCAGCGCCAGACGATCGCCGCGGCGCCGTGCGATGAAGTCGCCAAGCACCCGCTTGACACCATCGAGACGCTTTATCATCTGGCCATCGGTCGCGCGGAAATCGACCTGATCCATTGATCCGGAAATATCGACTGCGAGGACCAGATCGCGCGTTGATATATCGTGCGTCACCGGATCCCCGACCTGTTGAGGCTTGGCGATCGCGGTGACGATCAGCACCCAGATGAGCACGGCAACGATCATCTGGATGGCGCGGCGCGGTAAAATGACGGCGCCAGGCTGAGGTGTCTGTCCGGTCGCCTCCGCCAACTGACCGAAAAACGGCACATGAACCGAAGTCCGCTGGTCCCGATAAGGCGGCATTAGCCACCACACCAGTACCGGAAGTGGCAGCAACAGGAATGCCCAGGGCCATTCGAACTCAAGCATAGTGGCTTCGAATCCAGCGGCGAACCAGTTCGGCGAGTGGCGTCACATTTTCCGCGTCGCTTGGACGGGCGTAGGGCGCAGTTTCGAGCGCGCGGCCAACGCCATTGGAGAATTCGTGCCCGCCGTAGCTTTTATCGAGAAAGGCAAGCCACGCCGGCCCCGCCAACGGTGCAATCTTGTCCCGCGGAAACGCAGCGAGTGCAGTCCGCCTAACAAGCAGGGCCAGGGCGGCGCCTGGCGGCGCAGGGCCGGCATCGGCCGAACGCAAGATCTGCTCAAGCTCGGCGAGCGCCGCACGCCGGTAGCGGTTTGCGTGCCAATGCTTGGCGAACCTCCAGATCGAGAGGAATGCTGCGGCAACGAGCAGCGCGATTACGATCCGCGAGGTCAAGGTGGTAGGCCAGAGACTTATCGGCATCGGCAGTGGAATATCGATCAGGCCGGCAACGGG
Source organism: Pseudolabrys sp. (assembly GCA_035626335.1). GTDB lineage: Bacteria > Pseudomonadota > Alphaproteobacteria > Rhizobiales > Xanthobacteraceae > Pseudolabrys. Next base: position 102,027 of record DASPNW010000030.1, on the reverse strand, counting down.
ATCGTTGGGGATCGGCTTATCCATGGCCCGCTCCCACCGCGGCGCCACGCCGGTTTACCTGCGGCAGCAGGCCCAGCAGGTGTTGCAATTGATTGACCGGCTCCTCGGTCGTGCTCAGCGGCAACACAGGAATTGCAAGTTCGTCCGTCCACGCAAATACATTTCGCAGACGGTTCTGGCTCATTTCCACGATGTTCTGGCGCGTATCGCCTTGTGCAACATCAATAGCGATCTGGAGTTCGCCGTCCGTGACCGTCATTCGGCCGGAATCCGGAAGCTCGCTCTGCAAGGGATCGTGGACCACGACCGCGATGATCGTGTTGTGGGCCGCGATCGCTGCAACCGACTGACGCGTTGTTTCATCGGCGCCGTCGAAATCACTGAATATCACAACGGTCGCATCGTGCGCAGCGAGGCGGCGGACGCGGTCGAGCGCCCGGTTCAACATGGCCGGATCGCACTTGATGCCGCGTCCGACGCCGAGCTCGCGATTCTGAGCGGCGAGCTGGGTGAGAAACTGCAGGACGACGCGCCGGCTTCGCTGCGGCCGTACTTCGGCGAACCCATGATCGTTGAACACGATGCCGCCGACGCGGTCGCCGACGTTGAGAATACGCCAGGCGACGACCGCCGCAATTTCGGCGGCCGTCACCGACTTCATCGCGCGCCGGCTGCCGAAGAACATCGACAGGCGCTGGTCAACAACCAGGAGTCCCTGACGGTCGCGCTCTTCGTTGAAGACACGCACGTGCGGCGACTGCAGCCGCGCCGTGACCTTCCAGTCGATGGAGCGGACGTCGTCGCCGGTGCGGTAGTCCCTGATCTCCTCAAAGTTCAGTCCGCGTCCCCGCACGCGCGATGCATAGCGGCCCGACAGGAGGCTATGCACGGGCTGCCGCGGAAGGAGCGAGACCTTGCGGCCTCTCTGCTCGAGCGCGATCAGATGCTCGAGATCGATATAGACGCCGGACTCTGTCGGATCTGTATCGGGCACGACGCCCTCACGCGGCGGCTACGAGAGACGCGATCTTGTCGATGGCCTGATCTGCGGTCACGCCTTGCGACAGGGCTTCGTAGCTCAGGATCAACCGATGACGCAGGCAATCGTGCATGACCGCGCGCACATGATCTGGCGTGACAAATTCCTGCCCGTCGAGCCAGGCACGCACCCGCGCGCATCGGTCGAGCGCGAGGCTTCCACGCGGGCTCGCGCCGATCTGGAGCCACTTGCTGAGCGGCTCGCCGTAACGGTCGGGATAGCGGGTCGCGAAGACGACATCGACCATGTATTTTTCGGCAAGATCGGACACAAAAATCTTGTCGATCTCCGCCCGTGCGTCGAAGATCGCCTGCTGCGACACGGCGGCGGGCTCCGCGGTGGCGACAGACTTTGAATCCTGGGCTTGCTCATCGCGGTTCAGCTTGATGATTTCACCTTCCGTGGCCTCGTTAGGATAGGTGATGACCACATGCATCAGGAAACGGTCGAGCTGGGCTTCGGGGAGGGGATAGGTGCCTTCCTGCTCAATGGGATTTTCGGTCGCCAGCACCATGAAGAGATCCGGCATCTTGTAGGTCTTGCCGGCGACGGTGACCTGCCGCTCTTCCATCGCCTCGAGCAGCGCAGATTGTACTTTGGCTGGTGCACGGTTGATCTCGTCCGCGAGAACAAGATTGGCGAAGATCGGCCCCTTCTGGAAGCTGAATTGGCCGCCTTTGTCGGTCTGCACGTAGATTTCCGCGCCGGTCACGTCCGATGGCAGAAGATCGGGCGTGAACTGCACGCGGGAGAGATCGGCGGCGAGATTTTTCGCGAGCGTCTTCACCGCGCGTGTCTTGGCGAGGCCCGGCAGGCTCTCGATCAAAAGGTTGCCGTTAGCAAGAAGGCCCATCAGCATGCTCTCGACCAGGCGATCCTGTCCGAGCACGGATTTACCGATGCGGGTTTTCAGTTCGACGATGGCGTCGCGGGCGGCCGAGCTTGTTTTCGATTTCGCGGCAGCAGCAGCGGGTTTATCGGCCAAACTTGTGTCAGCCATTGAAACTCCAGTTCGGACAACTTGCCAGCCGGCATTGCTGCCGGCCGGCTGAGATGGTGGCGGCGTCAGCGCGGACGCAGGCCCTCCAGGTCCTTGAGTCGCTTCAAAGCATCCTGCTGCCGCAGATACGCGTAGTTGATGCCGCCGGCGTTAAGAGAGTTGCCGGCCTGATACGGGTACTGATCGAAGTCACTGAAGAACTCCTTGATCTTTCCCTGGATGGGCACGAGCAGCCAGATATTGCGGGCCAGGAACTCGATCGCGCCTCCGCCCTCTTCGAGGCCCCGCTCGTAGGGGTCCATGCGCAAATTGGCGATCAGCGCCCAGGCCGACGTCTCGCGCGTGCCCGTTGCGATGTTGCCTTTCGAGGTTGCAAAGCTGAGCTTCCAGTCATTCCAGCGGATCGCGTTGAGATTGCCGCCTTGATCAAAGTAGTAGATCGTGTCGCGCGGCCCTTGCTTTGCTTCACCCTTCAAGAACGGCAGAAAATTATAGCCGTCGAGATGGACCTTGAAGGTCTTGTTGCCGGCCTGGAAGCCGGTTTTCATCCGTTCCTTCAGATCGGGAATACCGGCCGCCGCGGCGAACGTCGGCATCCAGTCCATCAGCGAAATGATTTCGTTGTATTGTGTGCCTGGCTTTATCACGCCGGGCCAGCGCACCATCATGGGAATGCGGAAACCGCCTTCCCATGTCGTGCCTTTCTCCCCATGGAACATCGTCATCGCGCCGTCCGGCCACAAGGCCAACTCGGCGCCGTTGTCGGTGGTGTAGAGGACGATGGTGTTGTTGGCGATGCCAAGGTCGTCGAGCTGCTTGAGCAGTTCGCCCACCATGCCGTCATGCTCGACCATGCCGTCGGCATGGATGCCCTTGCCTGTCTTCCCCAGCGATTCCTTCTTGAGGTGGGTGAAGACGTGCATGCGCGTGGTGTTGAACCACACGAAGAAGGGGCGGTTGGCCCGAACCTGGCGGCCGATGAAGTCCTTGGCCGCGCCAAGGAACTCCTCGTCCACCGTCGGCATGCGTGCAACGTTGAGCGGGCCGGTGTCTTCTATCTTGCCGTCCGCCGACGACTTGATAACGCCACGCGGGCCAAACTTTTTCTTGAACTCGGGGTCCTTCGGATAAAAGTAGCCCTCGGGCTCTTCCTCGGCATTGAGGTGATAGAGGTTGCCGAAGAACTCGTCGAAGCCGTGCTTGGTCGGCAGATGCTCATCGCGGTCGCCGAGATGATTCTTGCCGAATTGGCCGGTCGCATAGCCCTGCGTCTTCAGAACATCGGCGATGGTCGGCATCCAGTCCTGGATCCCGTGGGGGTCGCCCGGCATGCCGATGGTCAGAAGGCCGGTGCGGAACGGCTCCTGGCCGAGAATGAACGAGGCGCGGCCGGCCGTGCAGCTGTTCTGGGCGTAGGCGTCGGTGAAGATCGCGCCCTCGTTGGCGATGCGGTCGATGTTCGGCGTGCGGTAGCCCATCATGCCCATGGTGTACGCGCTGATCTGCGGCACGCCGATATCGTCGCCGAAGATGACAAGAATGTTCGGCCGCTGACCTGCCGGGGGCGGCGCTGCCGGTCGTTGCTGCGCCTGCGCCGTTTGCGTCGGGACGCTCACAGTGACCGCCGAGGCAGCCGCTAGGGTCGTGCCGGCAAGAAGAATATTGCGCCGGCTGACATGGGCTGCGTGCTCATCCTTAGTCTTTATGGTCATGGTTTCTCTCCGTGACAAAACATCGATTGGAATATCCCATCCCTCGAAACGCTATTTGTTGATGCTCTGCTCCAGCTTGTCGATCATCTGATCGATGCTAAAGCTCGCCGATCGCTGACTTGGCGGATAATCCTTGAACGTGGCAAGGAACGGCGCCACCCGCCACACCCCGTATTGGAGCAGATAGGCATTCTTGGCGAGCCAGTCGTAGTATTGATCGGAGACAATGTCGGCACGCTCCATCGGATCCATCCGCAGGTTGAAAACCTTCGGTGCGCGCAGGCAGGTGAACGGATTTGCCCAAACCTCGAAACCTCCCGGCTTGCGCTGTTCGCAGAATACGATTTTCCAGTCGTTGTACCGGTAGGCGACCAGATTTCCGTCGTCATTGAAGTAGTAGAACTCGTTACGCGCGGACTTTGGCTGCTGACCAGTCAAATAGGGCAACTGGTTGTAGCCGTCCAAGTGCACCTTAAACGTCTTCCCGCCAACGTTCGCGCCGTTCAACAGTTGTTCCTTGATGTTTGCATTGCCCGCCGCAGCAAGCAAAGTGGGGAACCAGTCGAGGCCCGAGACAACCTCATTGGAGACTTCGCCCGCCTTGATCCGGCCGGGCCAACGGATCATCGCCGGCACACGGAATGCGCCTTCCCAGTTGGTATCTTTCTCGCTGCGGAACTGCGTGGTCGCGGCATCCGGCCATGACCACTGATTGGGCCCGTTGTCGGTGGTGTAGACAACAATGGTGTTGTTGGCGATCCCAAGATCATCAACAGCCTTTAGCAATTTGCCGACGTCGCCATCATGTTCGATCATGCCATCGGCATACTCGTTGCCCGGCATACCGCTTTGGCCGCGCATCGACTCCCTGACGTGCGTGAAAGCGTGCATGCGTGTCGTATTCATCCATGTGAAGAATGGGCGGTTGGCGCGTACTTGCCGGGTCATGAAATCAATCGCCGCGGCCGTGGTCTCGTCGTCGATCGTCTCCATTCTCTTTCGGTTCAGTGGGCCTGTATCTTCGACCTTGCCGTCAGCAGACGATTTAAGAACGCCGCGCGGCGACTGGCTCTTCACGAAGGTCGCATCGTTCTTGGGATAGTAGGGACGCTCGGGCTCTTCTTCAGCGTTGAGATGGTAGAGGTTTCCATAAAACTCGTCGAAACCGTGCTTGGTCGGCAGAAACTCATCACGGTCGCCGAGATGATTTTTGCCGAACTGCCCGGTTGCATAGCCGAGCGGCTTGAGAGCCTGGGCGATCGTCATATCGCGGTCCTGTAGACCGACTGTCGCGCCGGGGATGCCGACTTTACAGAGACCCGTGCGCAGGCACACTTGCCCAGTGATAAAAGTCGAGCGGCCGGCCGTGCATGAGTTCTCCGCGTAATAGTCAGTGAAGATCATGCCTTCTTTCGCGATGCGATCGATATTCGGTGTCCGGTAGCCCACCAAACCCATCGAGTAAGCGCTAATGTTGGATTGGCCGATGTCATCGCCGAAGATCACGAGGATGTTCGGCCGCTGCTGTTGCTGCGCACTGGCGGGACCCGAACCGAACAGTGTGCCGCATGCAAGACCGATGGCTGCGACCCCCGTCAGAATGTTTGCCCGCAACCGACCCGCGGGCGTCTCTGATGATTTGATGATTGGTGCGCTCGGTCTTAAACCTCCATCGTCGCTCGTACGCATCATCTCCTCCCTATCAACAGACAAGACGATAAATTCGTCCGCACTTGCTCGTGACAAGCGCACACGCTCTTTCGGGTGAGGGCTAGTTTGCCCCCGTGCTCTCCCTTTGCTGAACTTTTGTGACGGGCGGAGGATTCCAAAGTCCGGTCAATGCCTCCGATTTCGGTGCATAGAGGCGCATGGTGAGATTGAAAGGCCCCTTCGGCGCCGGAAGCCAGTTGGCCTCCCGATCTGCGCCCGGGCTTTCGTTCTGGAAGTAAAGCGTCAACGACCCGTCGGCGTCGCGTTTGAATGGCATCCAGCTGCTCACCGCAAAGCGGTTGATCGAATTTGCAACCTGGAACCCCTCAGAGTCGTACAGAGTGATTGACCAGAATGCATCGACCGGAGGAAGCTCGTTGCTCGCAAACCGGATGGCGTATTTATTGGCGCCATCGAGCGGCTTACCGGTATCGTCGGCGAGGTTGAGCGGATAGATCGCATCCTCCGGCACGTTCGCGCCAAGTCCGGCCTGCGCAACGATCGCACGTTTCAGATAATAGTTGCCGTAGACACCCATCGTGTCGGTATTCATCGACCAGCCATTCGCCACACGTGCCATGCTCGGCGTTTTCCATTCCATCAGCTTCTGCGCCGCGCCCGGCGCATCCGCGATTGCTTTCTGCACTGTCGCATCGAGCTTCGCGACATTGAAACTCTTGCCGGCCTCGAAGCCGATCCGCTTCAGGCGCGCGATGATCGGTTGGTCGGTGTCGTGCGGAGGGTGGAGCTTGAGCAGTTCGGCCGCGTAAACGAAAAATTTCGCGCCCTGCATCGTGTCGACCTGGCTTTTCGGTGGTGTCTTGGTGTCGACAGATGGGTCGATGACTTGCTTGACTGCGACGGCCGGCTTGCCCCATCCGGACAATGGCGTGATTTTGTAGCCCTTCTGGACGGCGTGGACCGCCTCATAGTCCTGCGGTCCATCTGTCTTGGTGCGGCCGATGATCCAAACGTATGGCGTTGGTGCATCGACGCGCGTCATTCCGGCAGGGACCTTGCCGTTCCATCTCGGCGGTACGAGCAGGAAATTCGCCGCCTTCGTGCCTGTCGTGCGCCAGCCCGGTGAGGCGAACACATCAGTCCACATATCGAGCATCGGAAGCAGGTAATATCGTCCGTTTGTGTCGGGGGCAGAAACGACCACCGGCCCGCGCGTGAGATCCACCCACGCACTTGAATAAAGCGTGTCGAAGTTGGGACGAACGACGGCCCTCATGTCTGCGGTGGGAAACGTGGGAATGTTGACAAAGGTATTCGTCGGACCGCCAATGCCGGTGCTTGGCGGGGAATTAATGAGCTGCTTGCGCGTCACATCCATTGTGACCAGAGGATAGAGATAAATGTAAGCCTCCTGCGCGATGGCACGCGCCTCCGCTTCGTTGGTTGCAGCTGCCGTCGTTTGTGCGCTTGATGCGGTGGCAACGGCAAAAGTTGCAAGAAGGCCTGCGGACAAAAGCAGTGAGATTTTTTTCATTGCACTTCCCTTTCCCGAATGACGCATCGAAATCCGATATGGCTGGTTGACGTATCAATTGGCTGCGCGTGGCGCGCGGCCGGGCGATAGCGACGGCAATAGTTCGGCGCGCACAGGTGCGATCCGCCCTTCAGAACCTTGCGCGGAATTCTGATATTCGGCTGGCGCGGATCATAGCTCTCTGCTTCCGGTCCGCCGCGCGGATTTTCCGGTATGCAACACGCTTTCGGAGCATCGGCCTGGTGCTTGGGCGAATACCAGTCGCTTGTCCACTCCCAGACATTGCCGATCATGTCGTAGAGGTCATAGGCGTTGGGCGGAAAGGCCCTCACAGGCGTTGTACGTTCGTATCCTTTCGGACTGCGCTTCTGGTACGGAAATTCGCCCTGCCAGGTATTGGCCATCTGCCGCTCGCCGGGCATGAACTCGTTGCCCCAGGTAAATTCGGCGTCTTCGAGGCCGCCGCGAGCGGCGAATTCCCATTCAGCCTCAGTCGGCATATCCTTGCCGGCCCAGCGCGCATAGGCGAGCGCATCGGAATAAGCGACATGCACGACCGGATGATCATCGAGCCCGTCGATATTGCTGCCGGGCCCATATGGATGGCGCCAATCGGCGCCCTTCATGAAGGTCCACCACTGACTCCAGTCGCGCAGATCGACGGGATGATCCGGCGGGGTGAACACCAGCGATCCGGCAAACAACATATGCGGGAGCGCGCCGGGATAATCTTTCGGGTCAGGTGGAATTTCGGCGAACGTTACATGGCCGGTTTCGCGCACGAACTCCCTGAACTGCGCGTTGGTGACTGGGGTGCGGTCAATCCAGAATGAATCAACGGAGACGCGGTGGATTGGCGCTTCTTCTGGATAGTGCTTGTTCGATCCCATGCGGAAGGTGCCGCCAGGAATATGGACCATGTTTGTGCGTAGCGCGGGGCTCGGTGTGTCGACTGAATCTATTACTGGCGGCTCCACGAACGACACAACCACTACTCCCGCATCGGCAGGGGCAAGAACAAAGCCGCAAACATGTTGCGGCGGATGCCGAGCCGCTTCAATTGACGAAAATGTGATCGGTCAGCATCGCTGATCAACAGCGCGAGCGGCTTCGATTGTCCTCGCCCAGGCTCTTTGTGTGTCCCCTAAGTTTCAGAGAACCAAGCGTTTTGTGGCATCCTGGTAGGGCAAGATGACCCAGGTTGTGGCACGGCGGTCACGGCCGCGCGGATTTTCGGAAATTGCGACGGCCACCCCTGCCTTCCGTGAACCGGCAGCCTAATCTGCAGACTCGAAGGGGAGGCGACCGTGAAAAAAGCGGCACACAGCAAACTTGCAAGGCAAATAGCACTCTGCGCACTCGCTTCAGCGATTGGCTTTGCTACGAAACCGGCCATTGCTGACGAAGGCGGCGTGAGTTTTTGGGTCCCGGGCTTTTTCGGCAGTCTTGCAGCAACGCCGCAGGTGCCGGGATTTTCATTGGCCAATGTTTTTTATTACAACCAGGTTTCTGCCGGCGGGAACGTGGCGTTCGCGAAGCAGGTACCTGTCGGCAACATAAACGTGAATTTCAACGGAAACCTCAATGCTAACGTTCACGGCAGCGCCGAGCCATTGTATCTCGCGATCCCGGGCTACACGTTTGCAACACCGGTGTTGGGCGGTCAGGCCAACATCAGCTTGGGAGTACCTTATGGACGAATTGAGAGCAGTGTTGACGCAACAATAGCGGGCAACTTGGGATTGGGTGGCCCCGGATTTACGGTTGGGCGCAGCCTTACCCAAACGGCTACCGGTTTTGGCGATCTGCTACCAATGGCCTCTTTGCGCTGGAATTTTGGCGTCAATAATTTCATGACCTATTTAACGGGAAATCTGACGACAGGAGTGTATCACTCAAGTTCAATTGCCAATCTCGGCATAGGACACAACGCAATCGACGGGGGCGGGGCCTATACTTACTTTGATCCAAAGACCGGACGCGAATTTTCCGCCACACTCGGCTTCACTTACAACTTCGAAAATACGAACACGAATTACCAGAACGGCATCGACATGCATCTGGATTTGGGTGCATCGCAATTCCTGACCAAGCAGTGGCAAGTCGGACTCGTTGGCTATTGGTACCAGCAGCTCTCTTGCGACAGCGGCTCAGGCGACCGCGTCGGATGCTTCGAATCGCGTGTGGCCGGAATTGGGCCGCAGATCGGCTACGTCTTTCCCATCAGCAGGGAATGGCAGGGATACTTGAATCTCAAGGGCTATGGCGAATTTGCCGCACAGAACAGGCCCGATGGCTGGAACGCCTGGCTGACATTCGCGATAACGCCCGCAGCGCCGGGGGAAGCGCCGCCATCGGCAACCAGGCGCATGGTCACAAAATAAAGAAGTGTAGCCCCGCCGAAACCAAGGCGGGGCTACCGAATACAACACGTCGGGGTGTGGCGGGACCCGACGATTGCACTCGAACTGTAGTCGTGTCGGACGCGTGAATGGTTCATGTCATCCGTCTCGAAAATCGCGTCAGCTGAAAATCACCGAAAAGATGTGCGAGGCGAGGGGACCCAAAAACGTCTCCAGGACTACGCTGAAAAGGCCATAGATCAGCGCCGCGGCCCAGACGGCCGTTAAGCCCAATCCGCAGCTGACGGCGACCGCCGGCCAAATGCGGCGGAAGAATGCGTCGGTTTGCGGGTCATGTGTCATCGATCCATTTGACTGGCGGTCGATGACAAAGGTTCAAAGAGATTTTGAATGATTTACCGCTGGGGCGTTGTGGCACCGGTGCTTGCTCCGGTCGCCCGCCATTGATACCTAGTCCCGGACTCGTCATGGCCGGGCACTCCCGGCCATCCACGTCTTTGAACGAACACACGAAATGCCGGCCAAGACGCCATATTACATCACCACCGCGATCTCATACCCAAATGGCCCGCCGCATATCGGCCACGCCTATGAAGCGATCGCCACAGACGCCATCGCCCGCTTTATGCGGCTCGATGGCTATGACGTCTATTTCCTCACCGGCACCGACGAGCACGGGCAGAAGATCCAGCAGACGGCCGCCAAGGAAGGACTGACGCCGCGCCAATTGCTCGATCGCAATGTGCCGCGCTTCGAGGCGATGGTGAAGCGGATGAATTGCTCGAACGACGATTTCATCCATACGACCGAAGAGCGTCATCACCGTTCATCCGAAGCGATCTGGCAGCGGATGGAGCAGAACGGTGACATCTATCTCGGCAAATATGCCGGCTGGTACTCGGTGCGCGATGAAGCATACTACGCCGAGGACGAGACAAATCTCAACGAGCAGAAAGTACGCGTCGCCGCCAAGACCGGCACGCCGGTTGAATGGGTTGAGGAGGCGAGCTATTTCTTCAGGCTCTCCGCCTATCAGGAAAAGCTGCTTGCGCTGTATGCACGGCCAAACTTCGTGCTGCCGAAAGAACGGCTGAATGAAGTCGCGAGCTTCGTGCGCGGGGGTCTTCAGGATTTGTCGATCTCGCGCACGACATTCGATTGGGGCGTTCGCGTGCCGGGGAGCGACGGCCACATCATGTATGTGTGGGTGGATGCACTCACCAACTACATCACAGGCGTCGGTTTCCCGGATACCGGCAGCGATAGATTCAAGCGCTACTGGCCGGCATCCTTGCACGTGATCGGCAAGGATATCGTGCGCTTTCACGCAGTCTATTGGCCGGCTTTCCTGATGTCGGCTGGCCTCGAGGTGCCGCAACGCATTTTCTCGCACGGATTTCTTTTCAATCGCGGTGAGAAGATGTCGAAATCGGTCGGTAATGTGATCGACCCGTTCACCATGACCGACACCTATGGCGTCGATCAGTTTCGCTATTTCTTCCTGCGTGAAGTGCCGTTCGGCCAGGATGGCAACTACAGCCATGAGGCGATCGTCAACCGCATCAACGCGGATCTGGCAAACGATCTCGGCAATCTCGCGCAGCGGTCACTGTCAATGATCGGCAAGGCTTTCGGCGGCAAACTGCCGGAGCCGGGCGCTTTCAGCGAGACAGACAAGACCATCCTCGGGGCGGCGGATGCCATGATTGGCACCGCGCGCGAACATATGAAAACGCAGCAGCTGCACCAGGTGCTTAATTGCGTGTGGGCCGTGGTTGCCGATGCCAACCGCTATTTTGCCGCCGAGGCGCCATGGGCGCTTGCAAAGACCGACCCGAAGCGTCAGGGGACCGTGCTGTACGTCACGGCAGAAATCTTGCGCCGGGTTGCGATCTTGGCGCAGCCATTCGTGCCGGCGTCGGCATCCAAACTGCTCGATCTGCTTGCCGTCAAATCGGACGAGCGCAATTTCGACATGCTTAACGCGACGACGAGGATCAAGTCGGGCCTTACATTGCCGGCGCCATCTCCCGTCTTTCCACGCTACGTTGAAGTGGAAGAGAAGGCTTGAGCCATGCTGGTGGACAGCCACTGCCATCTCGACTTTCCGGATTTTTCGGCCGAGCTCGATGCAATTGTCGCGCGGGCGCGGGCGGCCGATATCGGCCGCCTTGTGACCATTTCAACGCGCGTGAAGAGACACGCGCAGGTTCTTGCGATCGCCGAGAATTTTCCCGAGGTTTTTTGCTCGGTCGGCACGCATCCGCATTATTCGCACGAGGAAATCGACGTTGACGCCGCGAGATTGATCGGCATTTCGAAGCACCCGAAGGTGGTGGCGATCGGCGAAGCCGGCCTCGACTATTTCCGCAACAACAGTCCACGCGACGCGCAGGCCGCAAGTTTCCGGCAACACATCGCGGCCGCCCGCGAGACAGGCTTGCCTTTGGTCATCCATTCGCGTGATTGCGATGCCGACATGGCCAAAATCCTTCGCGAGGAAAGCGGGAAGGGCGCCTTCCCCGCTGTCCTGCACTGCTTCACTGGCGGCCGTGACCTAGCATTCGCCGCCATTGATCTGGGGCACTATGTGTCATTTACCGGAATTCTGACATTCAAGAATTCGGACGCGTTGCGGGAAATCGCGGCCGCATTGCCGGCCGAACGTCTCCTGGTCGAAACCGACGCACCCTATCTTGCGCCGCTGCCGTATCGCGGAAAGCGCAATGAACCCGCGTACGTAGGCGAAACGGCTAAAGTTTTAGCGGATACGCGTGGCGTTTCCTCTGCCGATATCGCGCGGCTGACGACCGACAACTTTTTCCGGCTGTTCAGCAAAGTGCCGCGTGAGTTGGCGGACGCCGCATGACTTTAACCTTCACCATCCTGGGCTGCGGCTCGTCGATGGGCGTGCCGCGGGTGGCGCTGGGCTGGGGCGAATGCGATCCGAACAACCCGAAGAACCGGCGGCGGCGTTGTTCGCTTTTGGTTGAGCGCTCGAACGCCCAAGGGCAACGGACGCGGGTCCTCGTCGACTGCTCGCCCGATCTGCGCATGCAGCTTTTGGATACCGAGGTCGACTGGATCGACGGTGTATTGATCACGCATGAGCACGCCGACCACACGCACGGCATTGATGATTTACGGCCGTTGTTCGTCCACCGGCGGCGCCGCCTCGATGTTTATCTCGATGAGCCAACCTCGCGCGCCATGCGCGCCCGGTTCGGCTATTGCTTCATGACGCCGCCCGGCAGCGAATATCCGCCGATTGCCACCGAGAAGCGGCTGATGCCGGGCGAGCTGGTTAACATCGCGGGGCCTGGCGGCTCTATCGCGGCGCTGCCTGTCCTGCAGGAGCACGGCGATATCCCGTCCCTGGGATTCAGATTTGGCAATGTAGCCTATTCGGCGGACATTAAAGGGCTGCCACCGGACAGCGTTGCCGCCCTGAGCGGCCTCGACATCTGGATCGTCGACGCCTTGCGCAAGACGCCGCATCCGAGCCATTTCAACCTTGATGAGGCGCTGCATTGGATTGCCAGGGTCAAACCCAAACGGGCTATTCTGACCAATCTCCACACCGATATGGACTACGCGGCGCTCCGGGCCCATTTGCCGCCGACGGTCGAGCCGGCCTACGACCTGATGAGCTTCGCTACGGGCTGAGTGATGTCCTGCGCCTCGGCAACCAATTGGACGCATCAACTTTGATCTAAATCTGCTGTGAGACCAACAATATCAGGCCCTATAAGAGATATTCCATAATATGTCTTATGCGAATCATGGATGCATCGTCGCGGCCTCAACCTGGCTTTGGTACGGTCGCGGCAACGCTAAACCCCAATCGCACGTCAGACCCCTGTGAAGCCATCCCGCGATATTGCCCGCCTAATCGAGATCATGGCGGCTTTGCGCACGCCGGGAAGCGGCTGCCCGTGGGATCTTGAGCAGGATTTCAGGAGCATCGCGCCCTATACGCTTGAGGAAGCCTATGAGGTGGCCGACGCCATTGCGCGCGACGACCTGACGGGGCTGAAGGACGAACTGGGCGACTTGCTTTTGCAGGTCGCGTTCCACGCCCGCATGGCGGAGGAACAAGGCGCCTTCGATTTCGCCGATGTGGTCGAAGCCGTCACCGCGAAGCTCATTCGCCGCCATCCGCATGTGTTCGCCGACGCGGACGGCAAGACCGCAAAGGCGGTTGAGGGACTTTGGGCACGCATCAAGGCAGAGGAAAGGGCCGAACGCGGCGAGGAGGCACCCAAAGGAGCGCTGGCAGGAGTGCCAGTTGCCCTGCCCGCATTAACCCGCGCCTTGAAACTCCAGGACAAGGCCGGACGGGTCGGCTTCGATTGGAATGATGCGCGCGCGGTTCTCGCCAAAATTCGAGAAGAGGCGGACGAAATCGAAGCTGAGCTTGACCGTGGCGATAAAGGCCGGATGGCAGCAGAGGTTGGCGATCTTCTGTTCGCAGTCGTTAACCTCGCCCGTCATCTTGACGCTGACCCCGAAGCCATCCTGCGCGACACCAACATCAAGTTCGAGCGCCGCTTCGCTGAAATCGAGCGCGCGCTCGCTGCGCGCGGAAAAGCGCCTAAAGATGCAAGCCTTACGGAAATGGATAAACTGTGGGACGAAGCAAAGGCAGCCGAGAAGTTGCGGTCTAGGCGCTGAATTTTGCGCGTACCTGCGCAGCTTTGTCGGGGTTGGCGCGCACCGTTACCGCCAGCCGACCGTCGTCGCGGAGACCCCTGGATAGCACCTCGGAGTGCCGGTAGAGCCAGCTCAGACCCGCACCATCGGCCGGATCGATTAAAAGTTCGAGAGTCTGCCGACTTTCGCTCAAACGCACCTCGATCGTATCGATCAAGCGATCGATGCCCTCGCCGCTCAATGCCGACACCGGCACGGTCCGATGATGAGTTGGTTGCCTTTCGACAAAGTTGAGCAACCTTGCGCGGCCTTCTTCGTCGAGCCGATCGATCTTGTTCCAGACCTCGATCAGCCGCCGGTCGGAGGCTGCGATGTCCAGTTCGGCCAGCACGGTCTCGACGTCTTTCGATTGGGCTTCGGAATCGCCATGCGAGATGTCGCGCACGTGCAAAATGATATCGGCTTCGATGACCTCTTCCAGGGTCGCTCGAAAGGCCGCCACTAACATCGTCGGAAGATCCGAAATAAATCCCACCGTGTCCGACAGAATAATACGGACGCCGTGCGGGAGGTTGACCGCACGCAACGTCGGATCGAGCGTGGCGAACAACATATCAGCCGACAATACGCTCGCAGTGGCCATTCGATTAAACAGTGTTGATTTGCCCGCGTTGGTGTAACCGACCAACGCCACAATCGGATACGGCACGCGCTTTCGGCTATCGCGGTGCAGTTTGCGGGTGCGTTTGACCCTTTCGAGCTCTACCTCGATGCGCGCAATGCGCTCCTCGATAACACGCCGGTCTGCTTCGATCTGGGTCTCGCCCGGCCCGCCAAGAAAGCCAAATCCGCCACGTTGACGCTCAAGATGGGTCCAGGAGCGAACCAGCCGGCTCTTCTGATAAGTGAGATGCGCAAGCTCGACTTGCAGTGCGCCTTCCCGCGTACGGGCGCGCCGGCCGAAGATTTCAAGGATCAGGCCCGTGCGGTCGATGACCTTCGTATTCCACGCCTTCTCCAGATTGCGCTGCTGAACCGGCGAGACGGCGCAATCTATCACGACAACGGATGCCGAAAGGCTTTTCACC
Source organism: Pseudolabrys sp. (assembly GCA_035626335.1). Lineage (GTDB taxonomy): Bacteria > Pseudomonadota > Alphaproteobacteria > Rhizobiales > Xanthobacteraceae > Pseudolabrys. The sequence continues at coordinate 86,967 of DASPNW010000030.1, read as the reverse complement.
AGCCCCGCGATTTCGTCGACCTTTCCCCTACCGATATAGGTCGCGGGCCGGATGTCATTGAGTGTCACCAGCCCCGCTTCGACAACTGTCAGGTCGATGGCACGCGCAAGGCCGGCCGCTTCCTCAAGCCGCGCTTCAGGTGCACGCACATTCGCCCGCGCAGAGGCAGCATTTTTGCGCGGCGGATTTTTTAACCATGGCTCAATGACAATCGCGCGGCCGGTCTCGGCGCCCGGCGCAGTTGGGCTCAGGAGATCGGCGCGTTGATCACGGCGACGTACTTCCAATTAGACCTTGTCTCCGGCTGGAGGCTCGTCGGCCCCTTCGAAGAGTTGGATTGGATGACCCGGCATGATGGTCGAGATCGCGTGCTTGTAAACGAGTTGAGAGTGTCCGTCACGTCGCAATAGCACGCAGAAGTTATCGAACCAAGTTACCACGCCCTGCAATTTGACGCCGTTCACCAGAAAGATGGTGAGAGGAATTTTGCTTTTGCGGACGTGATTGAGAAAGGTGTCTTGCAGATTTTGCGCACGATCGGCTGCCATGGCCGTTTTTCCATTTTTGCTCGCGTCTAGCGCGCGAGACCTTTATTTGCCCAAGTCCTTCCGCATTCCCTTTTTGGAGGATGCGCCGCTTTGCCCCTCGCAGAAGCGGTGCGAGGCCCGGGAACCACTATTAGATTGCAGGTGCTTCCCCGGCGCAAGCACAAGTTGGCGCAATCCATATCAAAGCTATGAAATAACACATTTTTTCGCGCTTTTATCGGCGGTCAAACCTTCAGTCCCCGCCCGCGGCAAAAGGCAACGATTATTCGCTAAGCTCGGCATGGCGATGATAGTCGTGGCGCAATGCCGTTGCGACCAATCCAGGCGCCCCGTTGCCAACGGGGCGTCCATCGATACTCACGACCGGCAATACGATCTGGCTCGCGGAGGTGACAAAAGCCTCGCGTGCGGCATAGGCCTCCTCGACCGTGAAGCAACGCTCTTCAAACGCAAGTCCCTGAGCCTTGATCACGTCGATCACCACCGAGCGCGTGACCCCCGGCAGGATGGCTTGGCCGAGCGGATGGGTGATTAGCTTTCCATCACGGCTAACGATCCAGGCGTTCGATGATGCGCCTTCGGTGACGCGGCCCTGCTCGTCAACAAGCCAGGCCTCGCGTGCCCCCTGCTCGCGCGCTTGCTGCTTGGCCAACACATTCGGCAACAACGCCACCGATTTGATATCAACGCGCTTCCAGCGAATGTCCGGCGTTGTGATAACAGCAATTCCCTCTACGGCGAGTTGCTCGAGCTGCTCTAGATCATTGCTGCGCGCCGTAACGACCAGAGACGGCCGGGTTTCGTCGGCCGGAAACGGAAAGTCCCGTCGCGCGACACCGCGGGTGACCTGAACGTAGACGATGCCATCGCGGACGCGATTGCGCCGGATTGTCTCGCGCAGAACGATGCGCATCGCGGCGAATGACATTGGGCGTGCGATGCGTAGTTCGCCAAGCGAGCGATCGAGACGCGCCATGTGCCGCCGTTCGTCGATCATGCGCCCTCCCCTGACCTCGCAGACCTCGTAGACACCGTCTGCAAACTGATAACCGCGATCTTCGACGGCGACCTTGGCGTCGCTGCCCGGCAAATAGCGTCCATTGACATAAGCGATGCGCGGCATGGAGCGGTTAGTCGATTCCAAGCGCCTTGAGTTTGCGATGCAAGGCGGAACGTTCCATGCCGACGAACTCAGCGGTCCGCGAGATATTGCCGCCGAACCGGCTGATTTGCGCGACCAGGTATTCACGTTCGAATACCTCCCGGGCATCGCGCAGCGGCAGACCCATAAGCTGCTCACCGCCATTTCCATTCGGCATGCTTGGCACCATTGAGCCCACGTCCGGCGGCAGCATGCTCGCATTCATGACCGCCTCCGGGTCACCGCCCGCAAGGATCATCAGACGCTCGATGTTGTTCCGCAGCTGCCTTACGTTGCCCGGCCAACTGTGCGATTGCAAAACGGCCATGGCATCATCGCCGATCCGCCGCTTCGGCAACCCGGTCGCCAGCGAAATCTGATCCATGAAATAGTCGACGAGATCGGGAACATCCTCGCGCCGTTCCGCCAGCGGCGGCACACGGATCGGCACCACCGCAAGACGATGATAGAGATCTTCGCGAAATTTGCCCTCGGCGATCAGCACTTCGAGATTGCGCGCGGTCGAAGATACGATCCGAACATCGACGGCTATTTTGGTACTGCCGCCGACCCGCTGGAAGGTCTGGTCCACGAGCACACGCAAAATCTTGTTTTGCGTCTCTCGTGGAAGCTCGGCGATGTCATCGATAAACAAGGTCCCGCCATGGGCCTCTTCGAGAGCCCCGGGCTTGCGTCCTTCCGAACCGTTGGACTGATCAACTCCAAACAGTTCAATTTCCATGCGCTCCGGTGTAATCGCGGCAGCGTTGATGACGACGAAGGGGCCGCTTGCACGTCCGGACAATTGATGAAGCGTCCGCGCGGCGAGCTCCTTGCCCGCTCCCGAAGGACCGACGACAAGCACACGGCTATTGGTCGGCGCTACGCGTTCGACGGCCTGACGCAACTGTCCTATCGCTGCGGAGTGCCCGATCAGCGTTGATGGCTGTGGCGACATTTGCTTGAGTTGCTTGACCTCGCGTTTAAGCCGCGAGTTTTCCAGGGCACGGTCTGCGACGAGGACCAGACGGTCAGCTTTGAACGGCTTCTCGATAAAATCGTAAGCGCCATGTTTTATAGCAGCCACGGCGGTCTCGATATTGCCGTGACCGGAAATCATCACGACGGGCAATTCAGCGTGCTCCTGCTTGACGGCATCAAGCAATTGCAGCCCGTCAAGCTTGCTGCCTTGCAACCAGATATCGAGGAAAACCAGATTTGGCCGGCGCGTTGTGATCGCCGTCAACGCGTCATCGCTATTGCGCGCGGTCCGCGTGCTGTAGCCTTCATCTTGCAGAATCCCCGCCACGAGATCGCGGATATCTGCTTCATCATCGACGATTAGGATTTCCGAGGCCATCAGGTCACCCGCACATGATCTTTGGATTTTTCGGGCTCAGGGTCGACTTTGCCTTCGGCGGCAAAGCGTACCCGCACCCAGGCGCCGCGCTGACCGGGTATTTTTTCCGCGGCATCGCGCAGCTCGATGCTGCCCCCATGCTCTTCGGCGATCCGCCCCACAATGGCGAGACCAAGCCCCGTCCCCTTCTCGCGCGTGGTGACATAGGGCTCAAGCAACCGGCTCCGGTTTGCTGTCGGCAAGCCAATGCCGTTATCAACCACGTCGATCACAATGTCCGCGCCATCCCGCGCCGCGTAAACGCGAATTTTGCCCTTCCCCAGCTCGCCCGGAGGCACGGCCGCAATCGCCTCAGTCCCGTTCTTAATAATGTTGGTCAGCGCCTGCGAGATCAAACGCCGGTCAAATCGCGCCGGCATCGGTTCTTCTGCAATCTCCGCTTCGATATCGATCTCCGAATTTCCGACGCGCATCAAAAATACCGTTTGCCGCACGACATCGGCGATATCTTCCGAAGCAAGCACAGGCTTCGGCATCCGCGCGAAGTGAGAAAATTCATCAACCATCCGTCTGATATCGTCGACTTGGCGGACAATGGTGTCGGTGCACTGTTCGAAAACGCCGCGATCTTCACCAATCATTTTTCCGTACTTGCGGCGCAGACGCTCGGCCGAAAGCTGAATTGGCGTGAGCGGATTCTTGATCTCATGCGCGATGCGCCGCGCCACGTCGGCCCAGGCGGACGTGCGCTGGGCGGTCACTAAATCGGTGATATCGTCGAGCGTCACCACGTAACCGCGATCGGATTCGGCCGATTGTTCGCTGGTGACCCGCACCGACAAATTGCGTTCGCGACCGTTGCGGCTGATCGTAATCTGATCCTGCGTTGGAGCGCCCGATTGTGCACCCGCCATGATGTCCGCAAGCTCAGGCAGTACTTCGTTCAATGGCCGGCCAAGCGCCTCGCTTTCGGCGCGTCCGATCAACTTTTCTGCCGATCGGTTTAGAATGCTGACATTTCCGGCACTATCAACGCCAATAACGCCAGCGCTGGCGCCGGCGAGAACGGCCTCGGTAAATCGTCGGCGGCTGTCGATAAGATCGCGCGCGTGCATGATGTCATCGCGCTGCGTGCGCAGCTCCTGCGTCATGCGGTTGAACGTTTCACCAAGGTGCGCGAGATCACCCTCCGCTTGCCGTACCGGCACGCGAACGTAAAGGTTTCCCGTTGAGACGGCGTTGGCGGCGCCAATGAGCCGCCGGATCGGCGCGACCAGGCGATTGGCGAAATTGAAGCCAATCCAGACCGCCGAGAGGAGAACGATCAAGGCGATCACCGTGTACATTAATGCGAAGGCCACTTGCACGCCAACGCGTCGCGATTCAAGCGCGGCATATTCGGTGACGCTCGCTCGGGTCGCCTGCAGTTGCGGCACGACACGCGGATCCAGCAGGCGGGTTATATAGAGGTAGTAGTTCTCGTATTGATCGAGCTTGACTATCGCCGCGACATAGTTGGTGTCCGGCAACAGGACGATTTGCGGCTCCTTCTCGGTAATGTGAGGCAATGCGTCCCGCGGCGGCAATGCGAAGGTCTGGTTCACATTGAGGTCGGCGCGCGCGATGACTTTGAGATCTTTGTCGATCACGATCGCCGCTGCCAGCCCGCGAACGGACGCCTGGAAGGTAAGAAACTGCCGGAGCTTGTCCGGATCTTGATCGAATATCGCTTTGCTGCGTCCGATATCGAAGGCCATCACCATTATATCAGATCGCACAATCTGCGCGTGGTCGCGCAGATAAGCTTCGGCCACGATCAGCGAGTTCTCGATTGCCGAGCGCGTACGCGTGGAAAATAACCGATCGAGACCACGATCGAGGGTCACGCTGGCAACGATTGCAACCATGATTGCCGGAGCGGCGGCGATGATGGAGAACAGCCCCACGATGCGCACATGCAGCCGCGCGGCAGCTCGTCCGCTGCGCCGGGCCTGCACCACCTGCCACACTTCCCGCACGATGAGGCTGAGCAGCAACAAGACCGTTGCAGCATTTGCAAGCAACAACGTGACCACGACATTGTGGGTCGGCGAAATGGGTGTGAGATCGGCAAGAACGACGAAGGTGGCGAAGGCCGACAGCAAAGCAAGCGCGACCGCGATCGGACCGAGAACGCGTGTTTCCCCACGTTTAGCGGGTGCGCCGGCAAGCGCTGTTTCGGCGGTGGCGGCCTGTTCGACGCTCATTGACCCCTGGCGGCAACACATTGTGGGGAGCGGCCGCCCTGCTGGACAAGCACACCAAAAGGTTCGGCCCTCCCCGGGCACTGATGCTTTTATACAACAATGTTGCCGAATTGCGACAAATCCGCGGCGCGATACGCCCGAATTTCTGAGACGGCGATCAGCTGCCGCCGCGATAAACCTGGATATCGAGATCGCGGATTTTCTTGCGCAGCGTGTTGCGATTGAGGCCCAGGAGGTCCGCTGCGCGGATTTGGTTGCCACGGGTGGCCGCTAAAGCCGCTGTCAGCAAGGGATATTCGACCTCACGCAGAATGCGATGATAGAGGCCTGCGGGTGGTAAGCCGTCCTCAAACCCCGAAAAATAGGCGGCCAGGTGCCGCTCGACGGCGCCACTGAGATTTTCATCCCGGTGCGGCTCCTCGCTGCCGAGTGGAAGCGACGGCTGCGCCAGCTCGGCATCGACAACCGCGAGGCTGATTGTTTCCTGCGGATAGAGAGCCGCCAGGCGGCGTGCGAGGTTCTCTAATTCACGAACGTTGCCGGGCCAGCGGTGCCGCTTGAGGCGATCGAGCGCGGCTTGCTCCATTTGTTTTGGCGGCAAACCCTCGCGCTGGGCTTGTGCGAAGAAATGGCGAATGAGGTCGGCTATATCCTCTGCGCGCTCGCGCAGCGGCGGTAGCCGTATCGGCACGACGTTGAGCCGGAAGAACAAATCTTCCCGGAACAGGCCTTGCTGGATCAACAGCCGCAGGTCCTTGTTCGTCGCGGCTATGATACGCACATCGCTTTTGATCGGCGTGCGACCGCCAACGGTCGTGTACTCGCCCTGTTGCAACACGCGCAGCAACCGCGTTTGCGCCTCCATCGGCATATCGCCGATCTCGTCGAGAAAAAGCGTTCCACCCTCGGCCTGCTCGAAACGGCCGGCGCTGCGGGTGTTGGCACCGGTGAATGAACCTTTTTCGTGGCCAAACAATTCGGACTCGATAAGGTCGCGCGGGATTGCGGCCATGTTGATGGCCACAAAAGTGCCGGTGCGCCGCTTGCCGTAGTCGTGCAACGCGCGGGCCACCAATTCCTTTCCTGTCCCGGATTCGCCCGAAATCATCACCGTCAGATCGGTCTGCATCAATCTCGCCAGCACGCGGTAAATTTCCTGCATGGCCGCCGATCGGCCGACCAGCGGAATGCCTTCAAACTCTTCGCTTTTGATAGTCGCCGGACGCGGGTTTTTTGGCTCGGAGAGAGCGCGGCCGACAATGGCAATGAGCTCCTTCAGATCGAAGGGCTTCGGTAGATATTCATAGGCACCGCGCTCGGAAGCTCGAATTGCAGTCATGAAGGTATTTTGCGCACTCATGACAACGATAGGCAGATCGGGACGCGCCTTGCGGATGCGCGGAATCAGGTCGAACGCATTTTCGTCAGGCATCACCACATCGGTAATCACCAGGTCGCCATCGCCCTGAGTAACCCAACGCCACAGCGTTGCGGCATTGCCGGTGGAGCGCACCTCGTATCCGGCGCGTGATAGTGCCTGATTGAGGACGGTGCGAATCGCTGCATCGTCGTCGGCAACCAAGATGCTTCCCGTCGGCATGTCTTGCCTCACGAGCTCTGGACCGACGGCGCATCGTCAGTGACTTCGCCGTCGCCGCTGTAAACCGGCATGAGCACGCGGAAGATTGTTCGCCGCGGCTGTGATTCACATTCGATAATGCCGCCATGATCGCCGACAATCTTGGCCACCAATGCGAGACCGAGCCCGCTGCCGCTTTGCTTTGTGGTGACGAAAGGATCGAACAAATGCGGCATCAGGTCTTCGGGGACGCCCGAGCCGTTGTCCTTCACGCAAAACTCAAGCGGTAACGATACCCTCGCCTTGCTGCCGGGGACAGAAAGCCGCACACCCGGACGGAAAGCGGTCGTAAGCTGGATTTCCCCGTCTGTTGCCGTTTCGCCGATCGCCTCGGCGGCATTCTTGAGCAAGTTAAGAAAGACCTGAACAAGCTGATCACGATTCGCAAGAACGAGTGGCAGCGAGGGATCATACTCTTCGACGAATTTGATATGGCGCCCAAAACCCGATTGGGCGAGCCGTTTTACGTGGTCCAGTATGACGTGAATATTCACCGGCTCGCGGTCGATCGGGCGCTCGTCGGCAAAGACTTCCATGCGATCGACAAGCTTCACGATACGGTCGGTCTCATCGCAGATCAGCTTTGTCAGCGGCCGATCATCATCCCCCGCCGACTGCTCAAGCAGCTGTGCGGCACCGCGAATGCCCGACAGCGGATTTTTTATTTCATGCGCCAACATTGCCGCCAGCGCGATAACCGAACGTGCTGCCCCGCGATGGGTCAGCTGGCGATCCATCTTGTCGGCGATGGTCCGCTCCTGCAGCATGACCACGACGTGTTCGGGATATTCGGGCAATGGCGCCACATAAAGGTCCACCAGGCGCTCGCCCGGATTGCGTGGCGTTGCGAGGTCGACCTTGTATTCGTTAACCGCCGCACCGCGTTGTCGTACCTGTTCAATCAGCGGCAGCAATGGAGAGCCGAACGGCACCAGTTCCCGTAACATGTGCCGGCGCAACATTGCGGTTGACGCCTCGAAGAACTGTTCCGCCGCGACATTGGCGTCGGCAATTTTGCCGTCGGGCGACACCATGATCACCGGATGTGGCAACGCATGCATCATCGCGTCGGCTGGCGTGTTGACGATCGCCGAGACAACCTGGGCACGGGTCATGCGGCAGCCCTCAGGGCCAGTTCGTCATAGGCTTCAGCAAGAAAACGCCGCGCCAGTGAGGGCGCTTCCGCGGTGAGAACGCGATTGCGATGACGCTTGATTAGCTCGACCGGCGCGCCTGTAGTTACCGCTGCGGAATCGAGCGCCCAGCCAAGATGTTTACGGGCATGACGGCGGCCGATAGCTTCGCCATGATGTTGCAGCATCTCGTCGTACAGGCCGTCGATCAATTTGAATTGTTCGCTGAGCGGTGGGGTCTGCTCGCGTGTGCCAGTCGCGAGGTAGCGCGCAACCTGTCCCGGCAGCCAAGGTCGACCCTGCGCCGCACGACCCATCATGACCGCGTCGGCCCCGGAGACAGCCAGCGCGCGTATAGCATCCTCAAACGAGCGGATATCGCCGTTCACAACGACCGGAACCGAGACGACTTGCTTGACGGCGCGCACCGCATCCCAATCGGCGGTGCCGTTATAGAACTGGCACCGGGTCCTGCCGTGGACCGTGATCAGCTTGATTCCGGCGCCTTCCGCGCGGCGGGCGAGTTCCGGGGCATTGATGCTCGAGGCGTCCCAGCCGAGCCGCATCTTCAGGGTCACTGGCACGCCTACGGCGGCCACCGTTGCTTCGATCAAGGCCAGTGCGTGATCGAGATCGCGCATGAGCGCTGACCCTGCCACGCCATTGGTGACCTGCTTGGAGGGGCAACCCATGTTGATATCGATGATGTCGGCGCCTTGGGCCTCGGCAATACGGGCGCCTTCCGCCATCCAATGCGCCTCGCAGCCGGCAAGCTGCACCACGTGGATACCAACGCCAGCACCTTCGCTTCGAACGCTTGCTTCGCGATCGCCCCGCACCAGTCCGGCGCATGCGGTCATTTCCGAAATAACCAAGCCGGCGCCGAGCCGCTCGGCCATCCGCCGGAACGGTGTGTCGGTAATTCCCGACATTGGAGCCAAAAAGACGCGGTTCGGGACCTCCACCGACCCGACCGCAATCGCATTGGACGGAAAACCCCCGAACTCAATGCCCCTGAACCGCTTGCCTATCATTTAGGCTGATCCTTTTTGATGCTCATAGTTTAGCCATTCCGCTACGCAGCGCAAGTGCTGCAGTGCAAAAAATTGTTCATAGAATAGAGGTTGTACAAGTGCTTACCGCGTTCCCGCCGCGAGACGAACGCGCTAAATGCAGAGGGGTTGAGGGAGTATTCGGATGACGCAAGTCGCAGCCGTTGTAGTGGCCGCCGGACAAGGCGCGCGCGTGGGCGGCGATTTGCCAAAGCAATTCCGGCGCATTGCCGGGCAAACGCTGCTCGAACGCGCCCTATCGGCCTTTGTGGACGCCCCCAACATTGCCTTCGTGCAGCCCGTCATTCGCGCCGACGACTTGGCCCTCGTTCGCGCCCTGACCCACAACCTGAATATCCTCGAACCGGTATCGGGAGGTGCTACCCGCCAGGCGTCGGTACGCGCGGGACTCGAGGCCCTGTTGCCGCGCTCCCCCGATATCGTCCTCGTCCACGACGCCGCACGGCCTTTTGCGAGCGCGGACCTGATTGCGCGCGCGATCGCAGCGGCCGAGAAAACCGGCGCAGCCGTTCCCGTGCTACCAGTCGCCGATACCGTCAAACGTGTGGACGAGGCGGGGATGGTGGAGGCGACCGTTGACCGTAACGCCATCCGCTTGGTGCAAACGCCGCAGGCATTCGGATTTCCTGCCCTGCTGCAGGCGCATCGACGCGCCGCCGCACAAGGGCGTAGCGATTTTACCGACGATGCCGCACTCGCCGAGTGGGCCGGCATGAAAGTAACCGTATTCGCCGGCGAGCCTGGCAATATCAAACTCACGACACCGGAAGATTTTGCACGCGCGGAAGCTGTGCAATCTGCCGTGCTTGGCGATGTGCGTACCGGCTCGGGCCTGGATGTGCACGCATTCGGACCGGGTGATCACGTCATCCTCGGCGGCATCCGCATTGCGCACGGCAGGGCACTCACCGGCCATTCCGATGCCGACGTGGCACTGCATGCCCTGACTGATGCCATCCTGGGCGCCCTCGCCGATGGTGACATCGGCGTACATTTCCCGCCGAGCGATCCGCAGTGGCGCGGCGCATCGTCCGACCGCTTCCTCACGTTTGCCGTCGAACGCGTGCGCATCCGTGGTGGCCGCATCGCACATCTCGACCTTACGATCGTGTGCGAAGCGCCACGCATTGGCGAACATCGCGACGCCATGCGTGCAAGCATCGCACGGCTCGCCGGCATCGACATCGGACGAGTGGCCGTCAAGGCGACGACCAGCGAGAAGCTCGGTTTCACGGGACGCGGCGAAGGCATCGCGGCCTATGCAACGGCGACCGTTCGCCTGCCGTGGGGCTGAGCAATGGCGGACACGAAATTGCGCGATGCGGCAAACGCCTTGCTCGAAATCTGCAAGGCAAAAAAACTGACGTTAGCGACCGCAGAATCCTGCACGGGTGGGCTGGTCGCAGCGGCGATCACTGAAATTGCCGGATCGTCCGAGGTGCTCGACCGCGGTTTTGTAACCTATTCAAACATGGCCAAGCAGCAAATGCTCGGCGTGACACCCGCAACAATCGATGTCTATGGCGCAGTAAGCCACGAATGCGCGGAGGAGATGGCCAAGGGTGCACTGGCGCATGCTGTCGTCGATCTCGCCGTTTCCATTACAGGAATCGCAGGCCCGGCCGGTGCGGTGCCCGGTAAACCAATTGGCCTTGTCTTTTTTTGTGCCGCATCGCGTAGTGGCCGCGTCATTGCTCATGACCGTAAGTATGGTGACATCGGCCGGGCCAAAGTGCGCCACAAATCGGTATTGCAGGCGCTGGCCATGCTGCAGGAGTTGGCCGAAAAAGAAGAGCCAAGGCCACCCGCAGGGAAAAGTTAGCATACACAACCACGGTTGGGGCTTTTGCTTTGTTCCCGTTAGCGTAAGATTGTTGTGTCGGCCGCCGTCACGAGGCGACTTCAGACATTCATGAGTTAAGCCTCCTTCGGTCGGCGGACCGGCGTCAACGAGGGGAAACGCCATGAAACGTCGTCAATTCCTACAAGCCGCGGGCGTGGGGCTCGCTGCATCAGCTGTTGCCGCGCCCGCAATTGCGCAAACGCCAGACCTGAAATGGCGGCTCACGGCAAGCTGGCCGAAGTCGCTCGATACGCTCTACGGCGGTTGTGAGTACTTTGCCAAACGTGTCGCGGAGATCACGGACAACAAGTTCCAGATCCAGGTCTTCGCCGCCGGCGAGATCGTACCCGGTCTGCAAGTGCTCGACGCCGTCCAAGGCGGCACTGTCGAGATGGGCAACACCGCGCTCTATTACTACTTCGGCAAGGACCCGGCCTTCACTTTCGGCACGGCGCTCCCGTTCGGCCTGAACACACGCCAGATGATTTCCTGGATCCGCCATGGCGGCGGCGAGGAACTGCTGAATGGCCTCCTCAATGACTACAACTGCATCGGCTTTGCCGCCGCCAACACCGGCGCCCAGATGGGCGGCTGGTTTCGCAAGGACATCAACACGAGCGACGATCTCAAGGGACTGAAATTCCGCGTCGGCGGGTTTGCCGGCTTGATCCTGTCGAGACTCGGTGTTGTGCCGCAACAGCTGGCTGCCGGCGATATTTATCCGGCACTGGAGAAGGGCACGATTGACGCGTGCGAGTGGGTCGGTCCTTACGACGACGAAAAGCTCGGCTTCGCCAAGATCGCCAGGAACTACTACTATCCCGGCTGGTGGGAGGGTTGCGGGCAAGCCCATAACATCATCAATCTCCCGAAATGGCGCGAACTTCCCAAACCCTATCAGTCGGCGATCATCACCGCATCCAACGACGCGTGGGTGTGGACTCTATCGAAATACGATTACGTCAATCCGCCCGCAATGTTGCGCCTGGTGGGCACCGGCACGCAACTGCGCGCGTTTCCGCAGCCGGTGCTTGAAGACTGTTACAAGGCCGCCAACGGACTTTACGACGAATTATCGAAGACAAGGCCGCACTTCAAGAAACTGTACGACAGCCTCGTGCCCTACCGCGCGAATGCTTACGCGTGGTTGCAAGTCGCCGAACTCGGGTTCGACAGCTTCCAGATACGCATGCGGGCGCGGACCTAATTTTCAGATCGCATCACCGGCCCCGAAGCGCTCGACTTCGGGGCCACTTTTTAAATCGACATTTGTGATCGCGCCCGGTCAATAAATGGCAGCAACGCGTCGCGAACGTTGGAGATCACGCCATCCCACGAGCGCGCGTGGTCCTGACGGAACAGGCGAGCGGTCGGATACCACGGGCTGGTGTCGCGATCGAGCAGCCAGCGCCAATCAGGCAAGTACGGGAGCAAAATCCAGACCGGGCGGCCTAACGCGCCGGCCAGATGAGCGACGCTGGTGTCGACCGAGATAACAAGATCGAGATTTGATATCAGTGCGGCCGTATCGGAAAAATCTCTGAGCTCGTCGGCAATTTGAATGAGGTCCTTGCGCTCGCCGAGCGCCGCCGCGTCGGCGGGACGAACATCCTTCTGTACGCTGATGAAAGTCGCGTCTACGTCCAAAAGAATCGACAGCGCGCTCAAATTGATCGAACGGATTTGGTCACGGTGATGTGCGGCGTTCCCCGACCAGGCAAGTCCGATCCTTGGTCGTGTCCGCTTCCCTAGTCGCGTGTCCCATTCCATCACCTGGTGCGGCAACGCGTGTAGGTAGCGCATTAACGATGGAATGGTTTCCAACCGCGTTTCAAAGACGCCCGGCAGGCTGAGCAAGGGACAATGCAAATCGAACTCCGGCAGGAAGTCGCCCGCCGACACGACCTGAGTGGGTCCGGAAAGACCGAGCATCAAGGGGCGAAGCCGGTGGTCGACCTCGAGAATCACGCGCGCGTCGCGAGCGGCAACCAGCGGAGCATAGCGACAAAACTGAATCGTATCTCCAAGCCCCTGCTCGCCATGAAGTAAGATTGTCTTGGCCTCGATCGCTTCGCCGCGCCAAAGTGGCTGAACAAAATTGCGCTTTGCAGACGCCAATGCCTCGTATTTCCAGCGCCATTCGTATTCCGACCAGCCGCGCGCGAAGTTGCCGATGAGAAGACTGAGCGAAGCCGCATTCCAATGGGCCTCCGGAAAATTCGGCTGCAACGCAATAGCTTTATCGTAACTTTGCAGCGCCTCGCCGTGCCGTTTGAGTTCGTACAATGTGGCGCCGCGATTGGAGAAAGCCTCGGGATAGTCGGGCTGCAAGGCGAGCGCGCGGTCGTAACTTGCGAGCGCTTCCTCGTATCGCCCCAATTCATGCAAAGTACTGCCGCGGTTATAGTGGGACGCGGCGTGACTGGGACTAAGATGAAGCGCACGATCGTAGCTCGCCAATGCGTCCGCGAACCGCTTCAACCCGTTCATCGCGTTACCGCGATTACACAGCGCTTCGACAAGATTTGGCTGCAAGGCGAGCGCGCGATCGAAGCTCTCCAGCGCCTGGTCGAGCCGGTTCAACTCGCTCAGTGAATTTCCGCGATTCGCATAGGCCGCTGCAAATTGGGGCCGCACCATGACGGCTCTGTCGTAGCTCGCGACGGCTTCCTCGTAGCGCCCAAGTGCGTGCAAGGTGCCGGCGCGGTTATAAAGCGCTTCGGCCTGATCGGGGCGTATGGCAAGGGAGCGGTCATAGCTCGCCAGCGCGTCATCATAACGCTTGAGATCAAACAGAACTGCGCCGCGATTGGTGAGCGCCAGCGCATAGTTCGGTTGCACGGCGATTGCCTCGTCAAAGCTTTCCAGCGCCGCTTCGAAGCGCTTGAGCGCCTTCAATGTGTTGCCGCGATTGGATAACGCTTCAGCGTGCTGTGGTTGCAAGGCCAGCGCGCAATTATAGTTTTGGAGCGCAAGATCGTGCTTGCCGAGCATGGCTTGGACGACAGCCAGCACATACAGCACGTCGAATGCATCGCCCCGCGTCGAGACAATTTGCTGGCAAATTTTCTCGGCTTCGACGTATTGCCCTGCCCGGTATGCCGCGACAGCCTGGTCGAGGGCCGGCTGCAGTTCCAATGCGGGACTCGCCATCGCTTCGTCTTGCGGGCATCGAATCGGAATCACCCGATCCCTGGTTACAGGGACGCTAAAGCCCGCTGATACACTGTCAAGCGACTCAGGCGGTCCGCCGGCTGCCGTAAATTTTATCGGCACGCTGTTCAAATGCTGCGGCAAAACGCCGGAAGGCGGCGTCAAACATCGCGCCCATCAATGCCGCAAGGGTGCGACTGCGAAACTCGTAATCGATGAAGAATTCGACATCGCACGCACTCTCGCCGATGGGGTGAAACGTCCAGCGATTCTGCATGCGCTTGAACGGACCATTGAGATATTCCACCAAGATCTTCAGGTTCGACCGATCAAGGGTGACACGGCTGGTAAACGTCTCGCGAACGATCTTGTAGGCGACCGTCATATCGGCGACCAAAACCGCCGCGTCGGCTTTTTCCGTGCGGCTTTTTATGGTCAGTGCACTGCAAAGCGGCACGAATTGCGGATACTTTTCCACATCAGCAACCAGATCAAACATTTCGGTGGCGGCATGACGGACCTGGCGTTTCGTCGAAAATTGCGGCATTGAACGCGTCAGGCAGTGACACGCGCGGCTTTCAACCGCGCAAAGTCCTCGCCGGCATGGTGCGACGAGCGCGTCAGAGGCGAAGCCGCCACCATCAAGAAACCTTTGCTATAGGCGACCGTCTCCAACGCCTTGAATTCATCCGGCGGCACGAAACGCTTAACCTCGTGGTGCTTGCGCGTCGGCTGAAGATATTGTCCTACCGTGAGGAAATCGACATCCGCGGAACGCAGATCGTCCATCACCTGCAGCACTTCGTTCCGCCCTTCTCCGAGGCCGAGCATGATGCCTGATTTTGTAAACATCGTCGGATCGAGTTCCTTCACGCGCTGCAGCAGCCGCAACGAATGGAAATATCGCGCGCCCGGACGCACCGTCAGATAAAGCGATGGGACAGTTTCGAGATTGTGATTGAAAACGTCGGGCTTTGCCTCCACGACAACCTCCAGCGCGCCGTCTTTGCGCAAGAAGTCGGGTGTAAGCACCTCAATGGTGGTCATAGGGCAGCGTTCGCGGATGGCCCGGATCGTATCGGCGAAATGTCGCGCTCCGCCATCGGTGAGGTCATCGCGATCGACCGAGGTGACAACGATGTGTGCAAGCCCAAGCTTTGCCGTCGCATCGGCGACTTGCGCCGGTTCGTTTCGATCGAGATCGCCCGGTCGCCCAGTCTTCACGTTGCAGAAGGCACAGGCCCGCGTGCACGTGTCTCCCATGATCATGAAGGTGGCGTGCTTTTTCTCCCAGCACTCACCGATATTCGGACAGCCGGCCTCTTCGCATACAGTGTGCAGGCCGTTATCTCGCATGATCTTCTGCGTCGCGAAATAGCCGGCCGACACAGGCGCCTTGACGCGTATCCAATTTGGCTTCGGAATTACCGCCGAATCTGGCTTGTGTGCCTTTTCCGGGTGTCGCGGGCGCGGGTTGTTCACGAGGTCAAGAACGACTGCCATAGCCCCTACTTACGGCCGCGGCTGCGTCCCCGCACGACTGCACCCGATCATGCTCTCCGGATCGCGCGCCAGATCAGGAGGAAAACGACGGCACCGATAGTCGCGGTGATCAGATTACCCCAGAAATCCGGCACGACTTCGAGCCGGAGCTTTTCAAAAAGAAAGCCGCCAACAACTGCGCCCACGAGCCCGACGGCGAGATTGTATAATAGCCCCCCGCGCCCACCGAGAATCTGGGTGGCGAGCCAACCGGCAATCAAGCCAATGATGATCCAAGCAATGACTCCCATGAATATCTCCCGATTTAGGATGCGGCCACAACCTTCGAATGGCCCGCATTCGTACCCGCCCCGCCTTCAATGCTGCAATGGCTAAGCCGGCACTGCGACGTTCGAAAGCGAACGCCCATGCGCTAAGCCGCCTTCGGCGCCATCCGATGATTCGGGGTCGAATTGGAAATCTTTACTTCATCGTCATTCATGTCCACGCCGATATCGGCGAACAGAGGCGTTGAAAGATAACGCTCGCCCGTGTCGGGCAACATGCAAAGCACCGTCGAGCCGGGAGCAGCGCCTTTGCATACCTCGAGCGCGCCCGCAAAAGTCGCACCCGCGGTAATGCCGACAAAAATGCCTTCCTTTTGCGCGAGTTCGCGACTCCATTTCATGGCGTCCGGATTGGCGATGGTGATGATGCGGCTGATCACGCCCATATCGACGGCATCACCCGTGATCTTCGGAATGAAATCCGGGCTCCAGCCCTGCATCGGATGAGGCTTGAATACCGGGTTTGATTTTGCCGGTGAGCCATCGGGATTGCGCTCCTGCTTCGAGCCGCTGGACAGCATTGGCGCATCGGCAGGCTCGCAGACGACGATTTTGGTGTCGGGGCGTTCTTTAGCGAGCACACGGGCAACGCCTTTAAGCGTGCCGCCGGTACCAAAACCGGTGACCCAATAGTCGAGTCTCTCGCCTTTGAAATCGTCAATAATTTCGCGCGCTGTGGTGCGGGAATGCATGTCGGGATTGGCTTCGTTCTCGAACTGGCGCGTCAGGAACCAGCCGTGCGCTTTCGCAAGTTCTATTGCCTTGTTCACCATGCCCAGGCCACGTTCCGCCGCCGGCGTAAGCACGACCTTGGCACCGAGAAAACGCATGAGCTTGCGCCGCTCAACACTGAAGGTTTCCGCCATGGTCACGACGAGCGGATAGCCTTTCGCCGCGCAAACCATTGCAAGACCAATGCCGGTATTGCCGGAAGTCGCCTCGATGACCGTTTGCCCCGGTTTGAGCTCGCCGGATTTTTCCGCGGCCTCGATGACACCGAGCGCCAGGCGATCCTTGACGGAACCGAGCGGATTGAACGCTTCGATCTTTACAAACAGGTTGACGCCCTTCGGTCCGAGCTTGTTGATCCGGACCACCGGCGTACGGCCTACGGTGTCGAGAATGTTTGCGAATTTGGACATTTTCGATTTTCCTCCACCCGCCCTTCGGTCACATGTTCAGCACACGCCCATATGCATCCAGCACCGCCTCTTTCATCATTTCGGACAATGTCGGGTGCGGGAATATCGTATGCATCAGCTCTTCTTCGGTTGTTTCAAGGTTCATGGCCACAACATAACCTTGGATCAGCTCGGTCACTTCAGCACCAACCATATGCGCGCCCAGCAGCTGGCCGGTCTTCTTGTCGAAAATAACTTTCACAAGCCCTTGATCTTCTCCCAACGCGATCGCCTTGCCGTTGCCCACGAATGGAAAGCGGCCAACGCGAATGTCGAGCTTCTTGTCTTTCGCGGCCTGTTCGGTCAGCCCAACTGAGGCAATCTGTGGCGAACAGTATGTGCAGCCGGGGATCATCGATTTGTTCATGGGATGCGGCTTGAGCCCTTTAATTGCTTCTATGCAAACAACCCCTTCGTGCTCGGCCTTGTGCGCAAGCATCGGCGGACCTGACACATCGCCGATGGCATAAATACCGGGAACATTGGTTCTGTTGAATTGATCGACGACAATGATGCCGCGATCGGTCTTCACTCCGAGCTTCTCCAGACCGAGGTTTTCGATGTTGCCGACAACGCCCACCGCAGAGATAACGCGCTCGATGATCATCGTCTGAGACTTGCCGGCCTCCTCGATCGTCGCCGTGACGCTGTCGCCCTTCTTGTCGAGCTTGGTCACCTTGGCATTGGTGTGAACGCTGATGCCCTGTTTTTCAAAACTCTTGCGCGCGAAGGTTTGAATCTCATGATCTTCAACGGGAAGAATCTGTGGCAACACCTCAACCACAGTCACGTCGGAGCCGAGCGTTCGGTAGAACGAGGCGAACTCGATACCTATCGCGCCGGAACCGATCACCAGCAAAGACTTCGGCACGCGTTCGGGGACCATTGCCTCGAAATAGGTCCACACCAGTTTTTTGTCAGGCTCGATCCCGGGCAATACGCGGGGCCGCGCGCCTGTAGCAATGATGATATGCTTTGCTTGATACGGGCCCGCGCCGAGCGCGCCCTTCGGCGCCTCGCTCTTCGACGCCTTCACAATCACTTTGCCAGGTGCCTCGATCGAAGCGTCGCCCCAGATAATCGATACTTTGTTCTTCTTCATCAAAAAGCCGACGCCATCATTGAGGCGCTTCGATACGGCGCGCGAACGCTGCACGACCGCTTTCGCGTCGTAGCCGACATTGTCTGCCTTTAGCCCGTAGTCCTTGGCGTGCTGCATGTAGTGAAAAATTTCCGCCGAACGCAGGAGCGCCTTGGTCGGAATACAACCCCAGTTCAGACAAATGCCCCCGAGGTAGTCGCGCTCGACAATTGCCGTTTTGAACCCGAGCTGTGCAGCGCGAATGGCGGTCACATAGCCGCCCGGGCCCGAGCCGATGATGAGAACGTCAAAATTGGTATCAGCCATGCGCTCCGTCCGCCTCTACCGCGACCCCGATTGAATGTAGCGCAGAATTAAGCATGTAATAGCCGCCTTAACAGTTGGGGAGACGTCATGAGCAGGATAATCCGCCTTGCGGCTATCGCAGTCTTTCTAATCGCGCAAGCAGGTCTCGCCTGGACTGCCGAGATCAAGGTCTTCAGCACCATTGGTGTGCAAGCGGCGCTGGAGGAATTGGCTCCGAAGTTCGAAAAGGCTACCGGCCACAAACTTGACATTACTTGGGCGACCGCTGCCATTCTTGTCAAACGCGTTCAGGCCGGCGAAACGGCCGACCTTATGGTGCTGACCAAACAAAGTCTCGATGCGCTCACCAAGGACGACAAGGCCGGCGCCGGGCCCGACGCAAACTTCGCGAGTTCCGGCATGGCGGTTGTAGTGAAGAAGGGCGCTGCGAAACCCGACATCTCCACCCCCGACGCTTATAAGCAGACACTGCTGGGCGCCAAGGCAATCGCCTATTCCGATCCCGCCGCCGGAGGAGCGAGCGGCGTATTCTTCGCCAAATCGCTTGATCGCATGGGCATCGCCGATCAGATGAAAGCGAAAACCAAACATCCACCACCAAGTGGAAATTCGGCCGTTCTGGTTGTGAACGGGGAAGCCGATCTTGCCATTCAACAGGAGCCGGAGGTGATGTCGGTTGCTGGAGTCGATGTGGTCGGGCCGCCGCCCGGCGATCTCAATAACATCACGATCTATTCAGCGGGTGTTGGCGCCGGCAGCCAACATACTGAGGCGGCGAACGCACTGATCAAGTTCCTGCACACACCTGAGGCTGCCGCGGTGTTCAAAGCGCGGGGACTTAAGCCGGTGGATGCACCGAAAGGAACGTGACCGCCAGTTATGTGACGTACTGCGCGAATCCGTTGCCGAAAGACCAGTTCTCCTTGTCCACTTCAAGGAGATTGATGAACACGTCCTGCGGCCGCACGCCCGGCCGTTCGGCGAGGAGTTCAACGATGCGGGCAAATAGCGCTTTTTTCTGATCGCGATTGCGTGAATCCGTGACCGTAATCTGGATGATCACCAGGTCATCCGTGCGATCGATGTTGAAGTAGCTTTTGCTATAGAAGAACCCGTCTTCATCGTGCTCGTTCACGACCATGAAGCGATCTTCGTCCGGGACGGTGAACGTTTCGCGTAGCGCACGGTAAATGCCGTCGCCTATCGCCTTCTTGTAGACGTCCGGCTTCCCCTTGCGCAGGTCGATGCGAACCAAGGGCATGGGCTACACCACCATCATCACCGGATTTTCAATCAGAGCCTTGAATGAGCTGATGAGCTCGGCGCCAAGGGCACCATCTATCGCGCGATGGTCGCAGGACAGCGTCACGCTCATGATCGTGGCGGCTTCGATCTTGCCGTTCCGCACAACCGCCCTTTCCTCGCCTGTGCCAACTGCGAGGATGGTGGATTGCGGCGGATTGATTACCGCAGTGAAATCCTTGATCCCGTACATGCCGAGGTTGGACACCGACGACGTACCGCCCTGATATTCCTGCGGCTTGAGCTTGCGCGCACGGGCGCGAGCAGCCAGGTCGCGCATTTCGTTAGAGATCGCCGACAAAGATTTGCTTTCGGCGCTGCGAACGATCGGCGTGATGAGGCCGCCCGCCAACGCCACGGCAACGCCGATATCGGAATGCCTATGCCTGAGCATGCCGCCCTCGGTCCAGCTCACATTTGCGTCCGGGATACGCTGGAGCGCGAGCGCAAGCGCCTTGATCACGAAATCGTTGACCGAAAGCTTGTAGACAGGTTTGCCGTCCTTGTCCTTGGGCGCGGCGGAATTGATCTCCTCGCGCGCGGCCATCAGCCGGCCGATGTCACAATCCATCGTCTCGTAGAAATGCGGTATGGTCTGGATCGAGGCGGTGAGGCGCTGGGCAATCGTGCGGCGCATGCCATCATGCGGCACAAGGTCATACGAGCCATCTTCGTACAGCGAAAGGATCTGCGCATCTGACATCGCGGGCGCAATCGCACCACCAGTTGCGGGCGTGCCCGCCGGCGCCCGCAAACCTCTGCCGGACTTTGCCTGTTCGATATCGCGCGCAATGATCCGGCCGTGCGGACCAGATCCTTGCACGCGGCCAAGGTCGATATTCGATTCTTTCGCCAAACGGCGCGCGAGCGGTGATGAAAAAATGCGATTCGTGCCGTGCGACTGTTGCACAGGTGGCTGCATTGCTGCCGCCCTGGGCGCGCTTGGTGCAACTGTTTGAGCGGCCGGCTTCGGGGCCGATGCTGGTTTTGGCGGGGCCTGAACAGCAACCGGAGCGGCGACCTTTGCCGAGCCTGCGGCCGACTTGACGTCTTCGCCTTCTCCGGCAAGCACGGCTATGACCGAGTTCACCGCCACGTCCTGAGTGCCCTCGGGCACCACGATCTTGGCGAGCGTGCCATCGTCGACGGCCTCGTATTCCATAGTGGCTTTGTCGGTCTCGATTTCGGCGATCACATCCCCCGACTTAATCTTGTCGCCCTCTTTCTTCAGCCAACGTGCCAGGTTGCCCTTCTCCATCGTGGGCGACAGTGCGGGCATGAGGATGTTGGTGGGCATACACGCCTACCGGTAGCAAACAGCCTTGGCCGCCGAGACCACTTCGGCGACCGAAGGCAGCGCCAGCTTTTCAAGATTGGCGGCATAGGGCATGGGCACGTCTTTTCCGGAGACGCGCGTTACCGGCGCATCGAGATAGTCAAAAGCGTGTTCGGCGATGCGGGCGGCGATCTCCGCGCCGACCCCGGATTGCTGCCAGCCCTCCTCCACGGTGACGGCGCGGCCGGTCTTCTGCACGGACGACAGGATCGTATCGGTGTCCATGGGCTTGAGCGTGCGGAGGTCGATCACCTCGGCATCGATGCCATCATTGGCCAGCTCCTCGGCCGCCTTGAGCGCGTAGGTCATGCCCATCGACCAGGCAATAATAGTCACGTCGTTGCCCGCGCGCACGATTTTCGCCTTGCCGATCGGCAGAACAAAATCATCGAGTTTCGGCACGGGCGAAGAATGACCGTAAAGAATTTCGTTTTCGAGAAAGATGACCGGATTGGGATCGCGGATCGCTGCTTTCAGCAAGCCCTTGGCGTCGGCAGCAGTCGATGGCGCGATCACCTTCAAGCCCGGGACGTGGGAGTACCACGCCGAGTAGTCCTGGCTGTGCTGTGCGGCAACGCGTGAGGCGACGCCATTCGGTCCGCGAAAGACGATCTGGCAGCCCATCTGCCCGCCAGACATATAGAGCGTCTTGGCGGCGGAATTGATCAAATGGTCCATCGCCTGCATTGCGAAGTTGAAAGTCATGAACTCTACGATGGGCTTGAGACCGGCAAGCGCCGCACCAACGCCAAGACCGGCAAAGCCATGTTCCGTAATTGGCGTGTCGATTACGCGTTTTGCGCCAAACTCCTGCAACAACCCTTGCGTAACTTTGTACGCACCTTGATATTCAGCGACCTCCTCGCCCATCACGAACACGTCTTTGTCGCGGCGCATCTCCTCGGCCATCGCATCGCGCAAAGCTTCGCGCATGGTCATGGTGACCATCTCGGTGCCTTCGGGAATGTCGGGGTCGCTCGCTGCCTGCTGCGCGGGGGCCTCGGGCAGTTTCATCGGTTTAGGCGCGGGTGCGTCCTGCGTTTTCGCCTGCGGCTTTTGTGTTGTCACCTGCGGCACGTCCGCAGCTCTTTGCTGCTGGGCGGGCTTCAACGGCTTGATCGCGCTCTTTTCCTCGCCATCACCGAGGATGACGGCAATGGGAGTATTCACAGCAACGTCGGCAGTGCCTTCCGGCACGAGAATTTTCCCGAGCGTGCCTTCGTCCGCGGCCTCGACCTCCATGGTTGCTTTGTCGGTCTCAATCTCGGCGATGACATCGCCAGATTTTATTTTGTCGCCCTCCTTCTTGAGCCATTTGGCAAGGTTGCCCTTTTCCATCGTGGGCGAGAGCGCGGGCATGAGCACTTCGGTCGGCATGGGCGCAATATTTTCCAGGCAACAGGATCAGCGATAGACGTCGGTGTAAAGTTCTGACACGTCCGGTTCCGGATCGTGGGTGGCGAACTCCGCGGCCTGGTTGATCAGGTCGCGTACCTCGCCATCAATTTTTTTCAACGTTTCCTCGTTCGCAAATTTCCTTTCCAAAATGCGATGGCGCGCCATGTCGATCGGATCGTGGTGCGTGCGAATCTCGTCAACCTCTTCGCGCGTACGGTACTTTGCGGGATCGGACATCGAATGTCCGCGATAACGATAGGTCAACATTTCGAGGATGTAAGGCCCTTTTCCAGACCGGCACCAATCGGCCGCCTTTTCGCCTGCCGCTTTCACCGCGCGCACGTCCATCCCATCCACTTGGTCACCGGGGATGTTGAACGATAGTCCACGGCGGGACAGATTTACTTCGGCGGAGGAGCGCGTGATCGACGTGCCCATCGCGTAGCGATTGTTCTCGATCACGTAGATCACGGGGAGCTTCCAGAGCTCCGCCATATTGAAGCTCTCATAAACCTGCCCCTGATTTGCCGCGCCGTCGCCAAAATAGGTCACGCTGAGATTCTTGTTCGCGCGGTAATGATTGGCGAAGGCAAGGCCGGTGCCCAGCGGAACCTGTGCGCCCACTATGCCGTGCCCCCCGTAGAAGCCTCTCTCCACACTGAACATGTGCATGGAGCCGCCTTTGCCCTTGGAATACCCGTGCGCGCGGCCCGTCAGTTCTGCCATCACGCCCTTCGGATCCATGCCGGTGGCAATCATGTGGCCATGGTCGCGGTAGCCGGTAATAACCTGATCGCCTTCTTTGAGCACCATTTGCATGCCGACGACCACCGCTTCCTGGCCGATATACAGATGGCAAAATCCGCCGATCAGCCCCATCCCGTACATTTGGCCCGCCTTTTCCTCAAAACGGCGAATGACCAGCATGGTGCGGTAAGCGGAAAGTTCCTGCTCCTTGGTGAAATCCGCGACGGATTTCACTTCGGCGTTCGGATTTTTTTGGGCGACCGCCATTAGCACTCCCTATGAAAGCGTCCGGCAATTGAGACGGGCGTCGGTGGCTTCCAGACCCCATAGCTTAAATCACCGTGCGGCGAAAGCGCGAGCCCGGCTGCCTCTCGTCCAAAACTGCGCGGATACGGCCGAGATGAGGCCAGTTTGCAGCGGGCTAGTGCCGCCGTTCCGTACCCCTAGCGAGGATGCAATAGGAGGGTCAGGTCGCGCCGGTCGACATAGCCGAGGAGAGAGCGAGCACGTTCATCGAGCATGTCTGGATCAATGCGGTCCGCACGTAGGAGTGAAACCCGTCGTTCCCACAGGGCCCGTTCCGCTTTGAGCTGCCCTAACTCGCCCTTCATCGATTCAAGTTGCCGCTCAAGATCCTGCTGCGCACGCAGGCCGTGATTTCCGGTGAAGGCATTAATGCCGAAATAGCCGATAAACAGGGCGGCAAGAAAATAGAGACCGAGTACGGTCAGGATGGTGCGGCGTCGGCGATGGGTGACCATAGCTGCCAAGATGGGGCAAGCCCGTTAAGGCGTCTTTAAATTTCCAAAACTTTTTAGCTGGCCCACGGCCCGAAGAGCAACTAGCCGGGACGAATGCCGACGGCTTGTTCGGTGTTATTACCAGCATCGGATACGGAGGTTGACAATGACCCGCATGTTTTTCGTCGCGACAGCTGTCTTTATTGTTCTGGCCGTGAGCCAGAAACCGGCGGCAGCAGACTACTATGGTGCCCCTTGGTGCGCAGTCCTCGCGATGGGCGACGGCGACATGCAGTGGGACTGTGAATATCAGACAATCGAAGCATGTCGGCCAAATGTGTTGGCCGGTAATCGGGGTTGGTGCAATCCGAACCCGTATATGGCCGCTTCGTTCCAACCGAAGGAAAACAGGCGCCCGCGAAAGCACCGCGCTTCGGCGCAATAGCGGACCGCCGTCGCAGACTTTTGTGCCTGCGCTAGATTCGGTGGCGAATTTCGTTGAGTACGAAATTACCCAGCCGTTTGCCGCGGTTGCGCAAAATCTTCAGCACGCCCTGATCAACGAAATAGGTGAGCAGGATCGAATCGCGCGTCTTTACCCGATTGTGTACCGGATCGGCAGAGTGCCACGTGTCATTGCCGACTGCGAATGCATAGCCGCTATTAGGCGCAAAGCGCATCTGCGCTTTTTTCGGCATGGAGCCGTCGGCCAGCTTTTCATGGAAAATAGTGCCGATATCGGTATTTGCGCCGTCCTTTGGCAGATAAAGCTGAACGGTAATTCCTTTCCAATGCGTGTCGGTATGTGGCGTAATCAGATAGCCGGGAATATCGCGGGTGAGGATCGGGATTGGATACATGCCGACCTTGGCGAATTCGCCTCCGAAACGCTTCGATAGACCGGGCGCCAATCGTCGAATGAAGGCCTGCTTGACCGATTCCGAACAGAGAGCGCGCCCGACCACATCCCAAAAAGCGCGCTTCTCTGGTGGCAGGTTACGGATGTATTCCGGGAACAAATCGATTTTCACGCGCGTATGGGTGCCGTCCTTGAGATCCTGACCCTTGCTCCGTCCGTGCATCGGCCGGTAGTCGGACGACTCCGGCATCAGCGCTAAAATCTGGGCGTAGACGTCATCCGGAAACACCCGATCAAACTCAAGATGATAAAACGGTTTCTCCGAAGCGCGCGCGCCATCGATCGACTGCACAATAAATGCAGCCAGTCGATCCGCTGCTCTGCGTCGATCGTAGGTGGATAAGGTCGTGGTCTGATCCATCGCAACTACTCGCGTTTGGTTATTGGGCGCAATTTGCGGTGAAATGGCCGGCAAATGCAAGTTCTCGAATGCCGCAAACTTACCGGCGCGATTTCAAAGCGTGCCGCCCGGCATATTTGGCCTGCGGGCCAAGTTCCTCCTCAATACGTAGCAATTGGTTGTACTTTGCGGTGCGATCCGAACGGGCGAGCGAACCGGTTTTAATCTGACCGCAATTGGTCGCGACAGCCAGATCGGCAATTGTACAATCTTCCGTTTCGCCGGACCGGTGTGACATCACGGCCGTGTATCCGGCCTTGTGTGCCATCTCAACAGCGGCCAAAGTTTCGGTGAGCGTGCCAATCTGGTTGACTTTCACAAGGATTGAATTGGCGACGCCGTCCTTGATGCCTTTTGCAAGTCTCGTGACGTTGGTCACAAAAAGATCGTCGCCGACGAGTTGGCATTTTGCCCCGACCAGATCGGTTAGAATTTTCCAACCCTCCCAATCGTCCTCTGACATGCCATCTTCTATGGACACAATGGGATAACGTCCGATCAGATCGGCTAGATATTTTGCCTGCTCCTGTCTCGATCGCTTTTTGCCTTCGCCTTCGTAAACATAAGTACCGTCTTTGTAGAATTCCGTGGCGGCGCAGTCGAGCGCCAGCATCACATCGCCGCCTGCCTTGTAGCCGGCCTTGACGATGGCTTGCATTATGAAATCAAGCGCGGCTTCCGCTGACTTCAGGTTCGGAGCAAAGCCGCCCTCATCGCCGACATTGGTATTGAGATTTGCCGAATGGAGCTGCCCCTTCAACGTATGAAAAATTTCCGCGCCCGCGCGCAGCCCATCGGCAAAAGTTGGTGCGCCGATGGGCATGATCATGAATTCCTGAAAGTCGATCGGGTTGTCGGCGTGCACGCCGCCGTTCACAATATTCATCATCGGCACCGGAAGCACACGTGCAGCCGTGCCCCCAACGTAGCGATAAAGCGGCGCCTTCTTTGCCGCGGCCGCGGCTTTGGCCACGGCGAGCGACACGCCGAGAATGGCGTTGGCGCCGAGTCGGCCTTTGTTGGGTGTACCGTCGAGAGTGATCAGGGTTTCGTCGATCTTGGCCTGCGCCTCCGCGTCCATGCCGCCAAGGGCGTCGAATATTTCCCCAGTGACCGCGTCGACTGCCTTGAGCACGCCCTTGCCGCCATATCGTGCCTTGTCGCCGTCGCGCAGTTCTACCGCCTCGTGGGCACCCGTGGACGCACCTGAAGGAACGGCCGCACGGCCCCTCGACCCGTCTTCCAAAAGCACGTCGACCTCTACGGTCGGATTGCCGCGGCTATCGAGAATTTCACGGCCGATGATGTCGGTGATGGCTGTCATAGGCGGGTCCGGCACTGGCAATCCGGGGCTTCTACAGTATCGACAACCCCCTTGTCATGTCCCGCGCTAACCGGGCATCTCAATAGCCATAAACCATGCGATAAAAGCCAATGGCCAGAAAACGACTGCAGCTGGGCCGCTCAAGCCCGATTCCCGCTTCGCCTGACAAGGCGGTGCTTGACCGCGTGCCTAATCCGCACGCCGGCACAAATTACATCGCGCGTTTCACTGCTCCTGAATTCACTACCCTTTGCCCCATCACCGGCCAGCCCGATTTTGCGCATCTGGTGATTGATTATTCGCCCGCGCGCTATCTCGTGGAATCGAAATCGCTCAAGCTTTACCTCAACAGCTTCCGCAACCATGGTGCGTTCCACGAAGATTGCACCGTCGCCATTGGCAAAAAACTCGATGCTCTGCTGAAGCCGAAATGGTTGCGTATCGGCGGCTACTGGTATCCGCGCGGCGGCATGCCGATCGACGTATTCTGGCAGACGGGGAAACTGCCAAAGGACGTATGGGTGCCCGACCAGGGAGTCGCGCCCTATCGCGGACGCGGATGATATTCACCCGACAATGGCGTGCGGCAGGAATCGCGACGTATTTTTCGTAATCGGCGCTACGTCCTCACGCATCGACAGGCCGCAAGGCGCGCCTGCCGCGAACCATGAGCCGAGCACCGTGTAGTTGCCGTCGAACTGAGGCAGCGGTGCGATTGCCTGGCGTACGAAGCCTTCCGCACCATAGGGTCCGTCATCTTTGTCGAATGGACGGCCATTACGGACCAGCTCGATATTAGCGCCTTCACGCGAATAGAGCGGTTTGCGGGCGTAGGAGTCGCGAAGCGTCGCGGCCTTCGGATCATCGTCAAAAAAAGCCGGCAGCAAGTTCGGATGGCCCGGATAAAGTTCCCAGAGCAACGGCAAAATTCCTTTGTTGGAAAGAATCATTTTCCACGGAGGCTCTACAAAATGCGTTGTTGAACCGGGCAGCGAAGCGCCAAATGCTTCCCGCGTCATCCACTCCCATGGATAAAGCTTGAACAGCAATTCGATCGAGCGGTCACCGTCGTCGATAAATTGCCCAGCGGAATTCCTGCCAATATTCTCGATCGGCAGCACTATCGTCGCCAATCCCGCCTGATGCGCACAGTCTTCAAGGTACGCGACCGTGCCGGCGTCCTCCGGATTATCCATCATTGCAGTAAGATGCAGCGGACGGTCCTTGCCGATGTCTTTCCAGCCCTGAATTAGCCGCTCGTGCAGCGAATTGTACTGGTCGGAATCTTTCGGCAGGACTTTCCGCTCAATCGCCTGCTCAAGCCACATCCATTGAAATACGCCGGTTTCAAGCACCGACGTCGGCGTATCGGCGTTGTATTCCAGCAGCTTTGCCGGACCATTGCCGTCATAACGCAGGTCGAAGCGGCCATAGAGGCTGGGCTCGGATTTCTTCCAGCTGTGCGCAACCCAGTTCCAGAAGGGCACCGGAATCGCAAGCCGTCGCATCATCGCCTCGTCAGCGATCACGCGCGCGACCAATGCGCGGCACATCTCCTGGAGTTCAGCCGTCGGTCCTTCGATATCCTGTTCGATTTCCTCTAGCCTGAAAGCGTAGTAGGCTCGCTCGTCCCAATAACGTTGTCCGTCAATAGTGTGAAAATCGAAGCCGATCTCTTCCGCGCGTGCGCGCCAGTCCGGGCGCTCTTCGCAGGCGATCCGTTGCATCAGCCACCGGAGGAATGACTGCCCATCGAGTGGCCGACACCGCCAAAGCCACCGTAGACGCCTGCGCCGTGCCCGACCGACGGCACGGATGTATGGCTCCTTGACGGCGAAAACCCACTGTAACGACCAGATGGGTGTTCTGACGAGGAGCCATAGCTGTAACTGTATGAACGAGACCAGGACCAATATGTCCGACTGCCCCATGATCGTCGACTTGACGCGCACGGTATCGTCGGCTGCGCGGGGGCAGCGGAACCCGGAGCAATTGTTTGCGAGCTGATTGCACCGGCCGAAGCTTGCTCCGGCCCGACACAATCGCGAGGCGGCAGCATCGCATAGGCTGACGCGCCAGCGGTCGTCACGCCCATCAGTAGTAGCGCGACGTGATGTGATCGCTTCATTGATGGATCACAGCGTCATTGAAGCGGCGCTCAGGAGGCCTGCCGTGAGCGAGGCAAGACCAAGCCAGATTGCCGGTGCAAGCTCCCCGGCCGCGATGCGGTTTGAGAGGTCCGGCACGGGAATTCGCACCGCAAAGAAGGTAATGATCTGCACGACAAGCGCAACTACACCCCAGATCGCGCAATCGATCAGGTCGGAGGCGTGAGCAATCGCGCTAGCCAGCGGCATCGCGAAACCAAAAAGGCTCAAACCCAGCGCAATGGCGGCGCCAGTCACGTTTTTACGGACCAATTCAAATTCGTTTATGGGCGTGATGCGCGTGTAGATCAGCAAGAATGCGATCACCAGCACCGTCGCCAGGCAAAAATACGCAACAAATGCCGGCAACCCCTCGAGCGATTGCAACACCATGACTTGCCCCCTGTCATTTGTGCCGTTGGGATCATAGCGGAGTCGTTGCGTCCGCGAAGCGCATTTGCGGCGATTTCAACCGGGTCCTACTCAGACGCTCTGTGGGCGTTTCAGGCGCAGGGCACAGATCCAACCTGTAGCGGTCAATGCGGCGGCGCCCGCCAGCAGCACTGGCGTTACACCCACGCTATTCAGCCCAACACCATAAACAACCGGCCCCACTGCCTGGCCAAGAAAAAAGAAAAACGAGTGCCCGGCCATCGCTGACCCGCGTGCAGATGGCGCCAGTTCGGTGACATAGACCTGGATGCAGCCATGCAACATGTAGAAGCCAAATCCGAGCAGGATGAAATTGCCAAACTCCACCGGCCAGGACGCGCGTAGCGCGATCACGACGAGACCAAATGCCATGACCATGCCGCCGGCCGCCATCAACCGGTTTTCGCCAACATACGCGAGCAGCCATGAGACCGATAAAGTATAAAAGATGCCGCCAACGCCAAACCCGGCAATCACAATGCCGGCGATCGAGGCGCTGGTAACGCCCTCGGTGTACAGCAAGCTGGCCATGTACGGAAATACCCCGAACAGGAAAATTGCTTCCACGAACACTGCGCCGAAGCAGTACTTAGCCAGCGGATTGCGGAAGATCGCGCGATAATTCGGGATCAACGTTGAGGGATCGAAACGGCCGGCGGCCTCGCCCATTCCGCGAAAACCCGGCATCGCAAATGCAAGAGCGATCAGGTTGATGGCGCCGGTTACGAGAAATACGCCGCGCCAGCCGATCAGATCGCCAATGATACCGGCAGCCGAGGCACCCAGAAGATTGCCGCTCATGGCCGCAAACAACAGCTTGCCGAATGCGACCTGCCGCTGCGCGACCGGAACGCGATCGCCGGCAACTGCAAACGCAATCGGGAATATGCCGCCGGCCGTCATGCCGGCGATAATGCGCAAAACCATCAGCGTCTCGAAATTGCTCGCGAGTGCGCAGGCAAGCGTGGCGATGCCGACGATAAGCATGCAGAGCGCAATCAAGCGAGTTTTGCTGAACATGTCGGCGAGTGCACCGAGGACCGGTTGCACCAGCGCATAGGGCAAGGTGAACGCCGTCGAGAGCATCGCCGCGGTCGCCGTTGCCACGGCCAACCCTGTAGCAATCTGCGGAATCACCGGATCAACCGAGCGCATGAACAGCGACGTCGCGAATATGACGAACGCCAGGAGATTGATGAAGTTGCGCATGAAATTTAAACGCGCGTGATCACCGCTTGGCCAGCCGGTCGAATTCGACCAGTGCGCGCAACAGCGGCTCCATCTCCTTAAGCGGCATCATATTGGCACCATCGGATGGGGCCTTTTCCGGGTCCTGATGCGTTTCGATGAACACACCGGCAACTCCCACGGCGACCGCCGCCCGTGCGAGTACGGGAACGAATTCGCGTTCGCCACCGGATGACGTGCCCTTCCCGCCCGGCTGCTGTACCGAATGGGTGGCGTCGAATATCACCGGGGCTTGCGTCGTACGCATGAGGATCGGCAGCGCCCGCATATCGGAGACGAGCGTGTTGTAGCCGAAGGATGCACCCCGCTCCGTCACCAGGAC
Organism: Pseudolabrys sp.; assembly: GCA_035626335.1. GTDB lineage: Bacteria > Pseudomonadota > Alphaproteobacteria > Rhizobiales > Xanthobacteraceae > Pseudolabrys. The sequence continues at coordinate 56,098 of DASPNW010000030.1, read as the reverse complement.
ATTGCGATTACCCGCGCCTGTGATTTTCTCAACGACGTTCTGCATATCCCAAGGGGCCAGAAACTGCCCCTTCTTCACGTTGACGGTTTTGCCGGTCTTTGCGGCCGCACTCAGCAGATCTGTCTGGCGACAAAGAAAAGCGGGAATTTGCAGCACGTCGACCGCCAGCGCGACCTGGTTACACTGTTCGGCGTCATGGACATCAGTGAGCACCGGCACTTTCAACTTGTCACGAATTTCAGCGAATATCGGCAGAGATTGTTCGAGGCCAAGACCACGTGCGGACTTGGCGGAGGTGCGGTTGGCTTTATCGAACGACGTCTTGTAAACGAGACCGATGCCAACACGCGCGGCAATTTCTTTCAGGGCATTTGCCATTTCCAGCGCGTGGGCCCTGCTCTCGAGCGCGCAAGGTCCTGCAATCAGTGACAACGGCAATTTATTGCCGAAACGCACGGCGCCAACCGCAACGGTAGAATTTGGCATTTGATCCAAGCTCAAATCCTCGCGGGCGGACCATGAAGCGGGTCGGCCATCCGGTCAACGGGACGGTTCAAATACCAGGACTGCGCCCATGGCGTCCTCCCGGCCTATCACCGTGCTGTTTTCAGCGTAAAGCCCGGCAATGCCGATTTCGGTGGAGACATCAGCCAACAAACTTGCGTCCGCTACGGCAAACCGCAATGCGGCTAGCCTGGCGCCCCTAGAAATTCCCGGTGGTGACACTCCAAAGCGCTCGATGAACGCAGCTGGCGTCAACACGTCGATGTCTCCCCGCGGCGTCGGGATCGTCACGCCGTTCTCGGTCGCACGACTGTTCACACCGGCGAAGGTGGCAAGAAATCGTGCGTGGTCGCGCGGAGCTTGCGCGACCAGCACGATGCCAGCGACCGCCGCCGCCGTATTGGGATGAACCTGGAAGGCCGGATTCCAGAAACTCTGCGGATCGTGTTGAAAGCTGGTGAAGAACCCGATGTCAGGCGCGTGGGGATCGGATGCGAAAGCAAGTCCGAACCCGAGCTTTACCGCCGTGCCGTCGGGCCGCTTGCCTTCGCGCTCGAACTCGTAAAGCTCGAAGTCTCCGATCCGGCCGGTCCTAAACGCGTTGGCGTCCGCTTCTCCACGTCCTTCGAGCGCCAACATCGAAAGCCCCTGCCCGTGCGTCAGGAAATCGCGGTTAAAGGCACCGAACGAAAAGTGCCTCGTCACGTGCGGCGTAATTCCGCTGGCCTCGGCAATCGCCAACAATTCTACGTACGTGCCCGGCAGCTGGACGACGTTATTTTGCGTGCCCCAACTTTGCGGATGCCGATTGCGGGCGCCAACCTGGAAACCCAACCGGCGATAGAGCTCGACGGCAGCGTCCAAGTCGCGCACCGCGTGGACGATATGGTCGAGACCGCGGGCCATCGCCGGCGTTTACACCAACCGGCTACGCTCAACTGCGGCGCCAATGAAGGACGAAAAAAGCGGATGCGGTTCGAACGGCCTCGATTTCAGCTCGGGATGAAACTGAACGCCAATAAACCAGGGGTGATCTTCGTACTCGATAATTTCAGGCAGAATGCCGTCCGGCGACATGCCTGAGAAACGCATGCCACGTTGCTCGAGCCGGCCCTTATAGGCGGTATTGACTTCGTAACGATGCCGATGGCGCTCTGAGATCTCGGTTGCACCATAGATCTGCGATACACGGCTGCCGCGCGTGAGCACGGCGTCGTAGGCACCGAGCCTCATTGTGCCGCCAAGATCGCCACTTGCCGTGCGCTTCTGCAGTTCGTTCCCCTTCAACCATTCGGTCATGAGACCCACGACCGGCTCCGGCGTTGCGCCGAACTCGGTAGAATTGGCGTTTTCAATGCCGCATAGATTTCGCGCCGCCTCCAGCACCGCCATCTGCATGCCGAAGCAAATGCCGAAATAAGGTACGTGACGCTCGCGCGCGAATTGCGCCGCCCTGATCTTGCCTTCCGCACCACGCTGGCCGAATCCTCCGGGTACCAAAATGCCGTTGACGTGTTCAAGAAACGGGGCCGGGTCCTCGTTTTCGAAAACTTCCGACTCGATCCAGTCGAGATTGACTTTCACTTTATTGGCTATCCCGCCGTGCGAGAGCGCCTCGATCAATGATTTGTAGGCGTCCTTCATGCCGGTATATTTGCCAACAATAGCGATGGTGACGTCGCCTTCCGGATTGTGCACCCGCTCATTGATCAGCCGCCAGCGCTCCAGGTCTGGCGCCTGGCGCGGCTCGATCCCGAATGCTGCAAGCACTTCAGCATCGAGCCCCTCGGCGGAGTAGGCCTCCGGAACTGCGTAGATATTGTCAACGTCGCGCGCCTCGATCACGGCGCTTTCGCGCACGTTACAAAACAGCGCGAGCTTGCGCCGCTCGCTGTCCGGAATTGGTCTGTCGGTGCGGCATAGCAGGATGTCGGGCTGGATGCCGATTGAGCGGAGCTCCTTGACGGAATGCTGTGTCGGCTTTGTTTTGAGCTCACCCGCGCTTGAAATAAAGGGCATCAAAGTGAGATGGATGTACAGTGCGTGTTGGCGCGGCAGATCATTGCCCAATTGCCGGATAGCCTCGAAGAACGGCAGACCTTCGATGTCGCCAACAGTGCCGCCGATCTCGCAAAGCACGAAATCGAAGCCCTCGTTACCTTCTCTGATGAACTCCTTGATGGCATTGGTAACGTGCGGGATTACCTGAATAGTCGCACCGAGATAGTCACCCCGCCGCTCGCGCGCGAGGATGTCCTGATAGATGCGCCCGGTGGTGATGTTGTCATGACGCGTGGCGGGACGACCGGTGAAGCGTTCGTAGTGACCGAGATCGAGGTCGGTCTCGGCTCCGTCGTCGGTGACGAAGACCTCGCCGTGCTGATACGGCGACATCGTTCCGGGATCGACGTTGATATAGGGATCGAGCTTGCGCAGACGCACCTTGTATCCACGCGCCTGCAGCAGCGCCCCGAGCGCTGCGGAAGCGAGACCCTTGCCGAGTGAGGAGACCACGCCGCCGGTGATGAAAATGTACCGCGCCATGGGACCTAAGCTTTAGCCTCCGCGAATCGATTCGACGAGCGCGAAAAGCTCAGAGCCGATCTGCGCCTGTGCGTAGCGCGATAAATTTCCGGTTTTCCAGATGCTTGCGGCAGAATTCTCATGTTTGCTTCCATTCCAATCCTAAGCCTTCGAACGATATGCCATTGCCAGAATGCCGAAGGGCCGGAATTCCCCGGCCCTTCGCTCGCGATTTCATTTCGACTGCGGCACCTGCGGCCCCGATGGGGCGGCTGGAGCCGCCGGCGGCGCCGGTGGCGCGCCTCCTTGCAGTTGATTGAGCAAACCGCCCCCTCCGCCGAGCGGTGTCGGCGCGCCGGGCGCGGCCGGCGCATTTTGGCCGCCCTGGAGGATAGAAGCCGGCTTCCGGTTTATCCCAGCCAGGATTGACAGCAAGAGGCTGGTCACAAAAAACAGACCGGCCAAGATGGCTGTCGCCCTCGTAAGCACGTTGGCGGTCCCGCGGCTGGTCATGAACCCGCCGGTCGAACCGATGCCAAGGCCACCACCCTCGGAGCGCTGTAGGAGAACAACGCCAATCAAGGCAAGAACCAGCATCAGATGGATTACGATGATAACGTGCTGCATCTCAGGCTAATATCCGTTCAAACCTCGCCGGTCCGGGCTCCCCGCCCAGGCGGCGCTTCATGGCCATATAGGAATTCGCCGCGGTCTCTACACGATCGTTTGCCGCTTTTCCACCCTTGCCGTGTCTATCGGTAAACCGCGGCAATACCGAGGAAATCCTGGGCCCTAAGGCTCGCCCCTCCGACCAGAGCGCCATTTACGTCAACGGCCGTCAATAGCTCCCTGGCATTGGCGGGCTTGACCGAGCCGCCGTAGAGAATGCGCATGCGCGCCCCATCCTCGCCAAAGCGCTCGTTTAGCCGCGCGCGGATAAAGGCGTGAACCTCGGTAACGTCAGCCGCCGCCGGCGTGAGGCCGGTTCCGATCGCCCACACCGGCTCATAGGCGACCACCAGATTGGCAGCGGTGGCGCCAGCTTCCGGTAGCGATCCATCGAGTTGACGGCCGACAAACTCGAGCGTTTTGCCGGCTTCGCGTTCCGCGCGCTTTTCTCCGACACAGACGATCGCGATCAGCTTGGCCCGCCATGCAGCCTGCGCCTTCTCGCGCACCAGCGCATCGGTCTCATGATGCTCAGTCCGCCGCTCCGAATGGCCCACGATCACAGCACTGGCGCCAGCGTCGGCCAGCATCTCGGCCGATATATCGCCCGTGTGGGGGCCGGAAACTTCGGGATGGCAATCCTGGCCCCCGATTGTCAGCCGCGAACCTCGCGCCGCCGACGCAAAGCTCGCAATCAGGGTCGCGGGCGGACACACCATCAGGTCGGCTTTGCCTGCGAGTGCCCCAGCCCCGGTGATGATTTTGGTGAGCTCCACCTTGGAAGCGGCAAGCCCATTCATTTTCCAGTTACCCGCAACCAGCGGAATTATCTTGGCCACCGCCATCGAAAAATCCCTTTTAGCGTGCCGTTACCAGACCCGGTCGGGCAATGCCAGAGTGCCTGGCAACAAGCCATTCCCTGTTCAGTTGCAAGGAGTTGGCTCGATCACTATGGTGCGCCCGGCTTGCGTGAGCTAGACAAGCGCCCATCCATTCAACCCGACATCGCAAAGCCAACATAAACGCACGCATGCTCCGTGGTCTTCACAAAGCCTCCTCGACCTGGCTCGGCAAGGGCATCATGGCCCTCGTCATGGGTTTTCTTGTTATCAGCTTCGCCGTCTGGGGTATCGGCGACATCTTCCGCGGCTTTGGCCGGAATGCCGTGGCAACGATCGGAGACACCGAAATTCCGGTCGAGCAGTTTCGGCAGTATTACAATGAACGTCTGCAACAGTTCGGCCGTCAGGTCGGTCACCCGATAGCCCCGGAGGAAGCGCGAGCGCGCGGGATTGATCGACAGCTGCTTGCGCAGCTGGTCGCCGAGACGACTTTCGACGAAGAAGCCAAGCGCCTGCGGCTGGGCATGAGCGAAGCCGATATTGCGAAACGTATTACCGCTGATCCGTCATTCCGCGGCCCTACCGGCCAGTTTGACCGGACGCGTTTCGAACAGCTAATTCGCCAAGCTGGGTTCACTGAAAACCGTTTCATTGCCGAGCAGCGAAAGTCGATGTTACGGCGGCAAATCGCGCAGAGTGTCAGCGGCGACATGAAAGTGCCGCAGACTGCGATGGCGGTGCTCAATCAGTACCAAAATGAAAAGCGTCAGATCGAATATGTAGCCATGGGCGCCGCCCAGGCAGGCAATGTCGTCGCACCGACGCCGGAAGAACTCGCGAAATATTTCGACGAACGCAAGACTCTTTTCCGCGCGCCAGAATATCGGAAAATTACGATCCTGCCGCTTGCACCGGCCGATCTGGCCAAGCCCGATGCGGTCAGCGACTCTGATGCCAAAACCTATTACGAGCAGCGAAAGGCAACCTACGGCAAACCGGAAAGGCGCGAACTTCGTCAGATCGCGTTTCCAAACGCGGAGGATGCTGCAGCCGCGCGCGATCGCATCAGCAAGGGCGCGAGTTTCGATGACATCGCCAAAGAACGCGGTATGAAATCGTCGGACACCGATCTCGGCATGGTTGCTAAAGCCGACGTTATCGATCCGGCAGTCGCCGATGCTGCATTTGCGCTCAAACCCGGGGAAATAAGTCAGCCAGTCAAAGGTCAATTCGGCACAGTCTTGTTGACAGTCGGCAAAATCGAGGCGGGCGAGGAGAAATCGTATGAGCAGGTGGCCGGCCAGATTAAGAAGGAGCTTGCCGAGAGCCGGGTGAGGATCGAAATCGGAAACCTGCGCGACAAAATCGAGGACGAACGCGCAGCGGGCTCCACGTTGGCAGAGGCCGCCAAAAAACTCGGCCTTAAGGCGACCTCAGTTGAAGCGGTCGACCGCTCGGGGCGTGGACCGGACGGCGCTCCAGTGGCCAGCCTCCCCGAGACACCAAATGTTATCAGCGCGGCCTTTGCAAGCGATGTCGGCGTCGACACGGATGCGCTGCAATTACCAGATGGTGGCTATCTCTATTTCGACGTTACTGGCGTTACGCCCTCGCGTGAGCGCTCGCTTGACGAAGTCAAGGATCAGGTAGCTGCGCGTTGGCGCGACGATGAAATTGCCAAGCGGCTGCGGGCGAAAGCAGACGATCTCGTTGGCAAACTCAAGGCTGGAACTCCATTCGCACAGATTGCAAGCGAAGCGGGCCTCAAGGTGGAGACGGCAGCCGACCTGCAGCGCGGCAAACCTGGCGGTTTTGTGCCGGCAAAGGTAGTCGAATCAGCGTTCCGCACGCCGAAGGGGGTGCCGGCCAGTGTCGAAGGGGACAAAGAAACCGATCGTGTCGTATATCGCGTGACCGAGATCGTCGATCCAGCGTTTGATGCGAGTTCGGCGCAGGGCAAAGCAATCGCTGACACTTTGCAAAATTCCTATTCCGAAGACCTTGTCACCGAATATATCGTGCGGCTGGAAAATGATTTGGGCGTGTCCATAAACCCGACGGCGTTAAATCAGGTTGTCGGCGGCGGCCCCCAGCAATAGTCAGCCATGCAGATCGAGCCGCCGGAAACTGCCTTTGCTGAACGCTATGGGCGGAATGAGCCGCAGGTGGTTTGGACCACCTTGATCGCTGATCTTGAGACACCGGTCTCCGCTTTTCTCAAGCTCGGCGGCGACGCCATGAGTTTCCTGCTCGAGTCAGTCGAAGACGGCGCTGTGCGCGGTCGATATTCCATCATCGGGCTCGAACCCGATTTGATCTGGCGTTCAAACGAAGGCACAGCTGAAATCAACCGAACGGCGCGCACCAAGCCCGATGCGTTTGCGCGCTGTTCTGACGCGCCACTCCAGGCGCTCCGAGCGCTGATCTCGGAAAGCAGAATCGCATTGCCTGACACCTTGCCACCGATGGCCGCCGGTGTTTTCGGCTATCTCGGTTACGACATGGTGCGGCTGATGGAGGAATTGCCCGCCTCGAAGCCGGACCGCATCGGAATTCCTGACGCGATACTGGTTCGCCCAACGATCGTTGTCATTTTTGACGCCGTGAAGGATTCGATTGCGGTGGTGACGCCGGTGCGGCCCGAGAAAGGCATTGACGCGAAGACAGCGCTTTCTCGCGCAATTGAAAGGCTTGCGAGTGTGGTCGAAAATCTCGAAAGCCCAACGAAGAGCGTACAACCGGATTATGACGACGGACCGATCGACGTGCCGGTTCAATCAAATACGACGCCCGAAGAATACAAAGCCATGGTTCGCAAAGCGAAGGAATACATTCTCGCCGGCGATGCCTTCCAGATTGTTTTGGCGCAACGCTTCGAGGCGCCGTTCACCTTGCCGCCATTTGCGCTTTATCGTGCATTGCGCCGAACCAATCCCTCGCCCTATCTTTATTTTTTGGATTTTGGCGACTTCGCGGTCGCGGGGTCGAGCCCAGAAATCCTGGTAAAGGTTTCCAACGAAGTTGTTACGATCCGCCCAATCGCCGGCACGCGGCCGCGCGGAACGACGCCACAGGAAGACAGGACACTCGAAAGCGAGCTGTTGGCGGATCCGAAGGAGCGCGCCGAGCATCTGATGTTACTTGATCTGGGCCGCAATGATGTCGGCCGTGTCGCCTCCATCGGCACTGTCAAGGTTACGGACCAGTTCTTCATCGAACGCTATAGCCACGTGATGCACATCGTATCGAACGTAGAAGGCAAACTTGCGAAGAATCGTGACGCACTCGATGCGCTGGTTGCCGGATTTCCTGCTGGGACTGTTTCAGGCGCGCCCAAGGTTCGCGCGATGCAAATCATCAATGAGCTCGAGAGGGAGAAGCGCAGCCTCTATGCCGGCTGCGTCGGCTATTTCTCCGCCGCAGGCGAGATGGATACCTGTATCGCTTTGCGGACAGCGTTAGTCAAAGACGGCACCATGTACGTCCAGGCCGGCGCCGGCATTGTCGCCGACAGCGAACCCGAACTCGAGCAGCAAGAGTGTATCAACAAGGCCAAAGCCTTGTTTCGCGCGGCGGAAGAGGCTCGTCGCTTCGCGAGCACCGCCAAGCGCGGTCAGTAGACAGCGGAAAAGTGGGCTGCTTGACCCCCCTTGGGGGGCACCGTAAACCCTTGCCAAAGCGGTGCAACATGATCGTCCTGGTCGACAACTACGATAGCTTCACCTTCAATCTCTTCCACTACCTGGGGGGGCTCGGGGCCGAGGTTACCGTGCATCGCAACGACAAGATTTCGGTCGCCGACATCATGGCGGCAGAACCGGACGCGATCGTATTGTCGCCCGGCCCTTGCACGCCGAACGAAGCCGGCATTTGTCTCGATCTTATCGCCAAGGCATCGTCAACCATTCCGATTCTCGGCGTTTGCCTCGGTCATCAGGCGATTGGCCAAGCTTTTGGCGGCAAGGTCGTGCGTGCGGCTCCGTTCCACGGCAAAGTATCCGAGATCCGGCACATGGGCACGGGAGTTTTCCGCGGCATTAACGGGCCGCTGAAGGCCACGCGCTATCACTCGCTGGTCGTCGAACGCACGAGCATGCCAACAGACCTCACGATCAATGCGGAAACCGCCGATCAGCTGGTGATGGGCTTGATGCATAACACTCTGCCTGTGCACGGCGTTCAATTCCATCCGGAAAGCATTGCCTCCGAGCACGGACACTTAATGCTGAAGAACTTTCTCGATATCGCCGAGACCTGGAACATGCAGCACGGGCGCCGTGCGGCACGGGCGCGCAAAGCAGCGCCGCTGCACGCGACGACGTGAGATAAACTAAAATGCCCGATGATTTCAAAGCGCTCATCGCCAAGGTTGCGACCGGCGCGAGCCTTACGCGCGAGGAAGCGGCAGCAGCCTTCGACAGAATGATGTCGGGCGACGCAACGCCCTCACAAATGGGCGGTCTGCTGATGGCATTGCGTGTGCGTGGTGAAACCGTCGACGAAATCACCGGCGCGGTTACCACAATGCGCGCCAAAATGTTGGGCGTGAAAGCACCGCCCGGTTCGGTCGATGTGGTCGGCACGGGTGGCGATGCGTCGGGCTCTTTCAACATATCGACCTGCGCTGCATTTATTGTAGCCGGCGCGGGCGTACCGGTTGCCAAACATGGCAACCGCGCGTTGTCGTCCAAGTCGGGCGCGGCCGACGTGTTGCAAGCGCTTGGGGTCAAGATCGAACTTGATTCACGTCAGGTCGCTATGTGCATCCGCGATGCCGGTATCGGCTTCATGTTTGCACCCGCCCATCACCCGGCGATGAAGAATGTCGGTCCGACACGTGTTGAGCTCGGCACCCGCACCATTTTTAATCTGCTTGGACCGCTCTCCAATCCTGCCAGCGTCAAGCGACAGATGATAGGCACATTCTCGAAACATTGGGTTGAGCCCATGGCGCAGGTGCTGAGAAATCTCGGCTCCGAAAGCATCTGGGTCGTTCACGGCTCGGATGGTCTCGATGAGATCACGACGAGCGGTCCAACGAGCGTGGCGGCGCTGGAGAATGGCAAGATTCGCACCTTCGAGGTGACACCGGAGGACGCTGGTTTATCCCGTTCGAAACCGGAGGCGCTACGCGGGGGCAACGCTGAACAGAATGCAAAGGGGCTGCTTGACGTGCTCAAGGGCAAGGCGGGCGCCTTCCGCGATGTTTCGATCCTCAACGCTGCGGCGGCACTTATTGTTGCGGGCAAGGCGAAAGACCTTAAGCAAGGCGCGGCACTGGCCGCGAAATCGATCGAAACGGGTGAAGCGGAGGGTCGGCTAGACCGGCTGATCGCGGTTTCGAACGCCGTGGAGGTATGAGCGTGTCGGATATCCTCGCCAAGATCGAAAACTACAAGCGCGAGGAAGTCGCGGCCGCCAAACGCGCCCGTCCGATGGCTGTCCTGGAAAAGGATGCAAAGGCGGCGCCGGCGCCCCGCGGCTTTCTTCGCGCGATCGAACGGCGGATTGCTGGCGGGGACTACGCCCTGATCGCCGAGATCAAGAAAGCAAGCCCGTCAAAGGGATTGATCCGCGCCGATTTCGATCCGCCATTGCTCGCCAAGGCATACGAGGCAGGCGGCGCCAGCTGTCTCTCGGTGCTGACCGACGCACCCTCATTCCAGGGCAAACCCGAATTTCTTATCGCGGCCAGGGACGCCACCGCACTGCCGGTCCTGCGAAAAGACTTCATCTACGAACCGTATCAGGTTGTGGAATCGCGGGCGCTTGGAGCAGATTGCATCCTGATCATCCTAGCCGCGGTCGATGACGCGGCAGCCCAAGCAATCGAGGATTCGGCCGTTCGTTATGGAATGGACGTGCTACTTGAAGTTCATGACGAAGTTGAGCTTGCGCGCGCGCTTAAACTGAAATCTCGGCTCATTGGCATCAATAACCGCGATTTGCGGACATTTAAGACGTCGCTCGCCATCAGCGAAAGCCTAGCGCCGAAGATCCCACGCGACCGCGTGGTCGTCGCGGAAAGTGGACTTAACGCGCCGGCAGATCTCGCGCGCCTTAGCCGGATCGGCATATCAACCTTTCTCATCGGCGAAAGTCTGATGCGGCAATCGGACGTTACCGCCGCGACGCGCGCCTGGCTCGTTCGCGAGACGCGTCGCGCAGTCGCGGAGTAGCGCGATGGCACGGCAGAGGAAGCCGATTTCACGGCGCCGCAAAAAGAGTGCTGCGCACCGGCCTAAGCCGACAAAAAGCAGGAGCGCAACCAAAGCCCAACCGAGCGCGGAAAGTTCCGCGACAGCGACCCCGGCGCCATCCCCCCTCACCCACATCGATCAACGTGGCGAGGCCCGCATGGTCGACGTCACCGAAAAAGGCGCCACCGAAAGGATTGCTGTCGCAGAGGGCCGCGTGATCATGCGCAAGGAAACGCTCGATCTCGTTCTCGAGGGCAATGCGATGAAAGGCGACGTCCTCGGTGCCGCCCGGTTAGCGGGTATCATGGCGGCCAAGCGTACCCATGGCCTTATTCCACTGTGCCACCCGCTTCCCCTCTCGAAGGTTGAGGTCGACATCAATCCCGAGCATGCGTTGCCGGGATTTCTGGTCCAGGCGACCGTAAAGGTCACCGCGAAGACTGGTGTTGAGATGGAAGCACTGACCGCAGTCTCGATCGCATGCCTGACGATCTACGACATGGTCAAGGCTGCGGAGCGTGGCGTTCGCATTGAAGGCGTGCGTCTTCTGCATAAACGCGGCGGCAAGTCGGGCGAGTGGCACGCGGAGTCATAATCAATGGGCCTCATGCCGGTTGCCGAGGCGCTTCAACGGGTGCTGGTCCACGCAAGCGCCTTGTCCGGAGAGGTGGTGCCCCTCAATGAGGCGCTTGGCCGTGTACTGACCGGCGATGTAGCAGCGCTGCGCACGCAGCCGCCGACGGCGGTTTCGGCTATGGACGGATACGCGGTGCGGGCAAGTGATGTAGCAACTGCACCGGTCACGCTTAAAGTTACAGGTGAAGTTGCGGCAGGCCATCCCTTCGCCGGCCAAGTGGGTGGGGGTCAGGCCGCACGTATTTTCACCGGTGGCGTCATGCCGACTGGCAGCGATACCGTGGTCATCCAGGAACTCGCCACGCTGTCCGGCGATTTAGTCACAATTCAAAAGCCAACCGCGAAGAGCCGGAATGTCCGCGCACAAGGCATCGACTTTGTGCAGGGCCAAGTCCTGTTGCGCAAGGGACGCCGGCTGACCGACCGCGACTTGATGCTTGCGGCCGCCATGAATCATCCGAATCTTTCCGTGCATCGGCAGCCGAAAGTGGCCGTGCTCGGCACCGGCGATGAACTGGTCCCGCCAGGCAGCGCACCTGGACCCGGCGAGATTGTCTACTCCAACGGCTACGCGCTGAGCGCCATGGCGCGCAGTGAGGGCGCGGAGGTCCGCGATCTCGGCATTGCCAGCGATTCCATCGAGGACATTGTGTCCGCTGTGCGCGGCGCGCGAAAATGGAATGCCGATATCCTGGTCACTTCCGGCGGCGCATCGGTCGGCGAACATGATCTGGTTCAACGCGCCTTGGCCGCGGAGGGTCTCGATCTTTCTTTCTGGCGCGTGGCGCTACGCCCGGGCCGGCCCATGATGCACGGCCGCCTGGGCGGCATGCAGTTTCTGGGTGTGCCGGGCAACCCGGTGTCGTCCTTCGTCTGTGCCTTTCTGTTTCTGGTGCCTCTTATCAGGCGTCTTGCCGGCCGCCACGATGTCGAGCGGATCCCGCAAACCGCGCGTCTCGGCTGCGATCTGCCTGCCAATGACGAGCGGGCCGACTATCTGCGCGCGACCCTTGAAACGGTCACTGGTGGTCCGGTGGCCACTCCGCTGCCCGATCAGGACAGTTCCCTGATGGCGCCTTTGGCAAGGGCCGACTGCCTGCTGATTCGGGAGCCGCACGCCCCAGCGGCGGCCAAAGGTTCAGACTGTGTCATCCTTAAGCTAGGCCTTTAGGCGACTTTCGAGTTTTTCACTCCAAATTAATTGGTTGCGGAACACATATCGAACATATAGTGTCCGTTCATGATTTGTTTCTGGCTTGGTCCACCTTTCGCGGGGCCCGGCCTGACGGGGAGAGGCAGATGTTGACCCGCAAGCAATTCGAGCTCCTACGGTTCATCCACGAGCGGCTGACCGAGGCCGGCGTGCCACCGTCTTTCGACGAAATGAAGGACGCCCTGGACCTGCGCTCAAAATCGGGCATCCACAGGCTCATTACGGCCCTGGAGGAGCGTGGCTTCATCCGCCGGCTTCCCAATCGAGCCCGCGCAATTGAGGTGATCAAGCTGCCGGAATCGGTCGGTCATGGGCTTGGCTCATCCCGGGCACGCGGATTTACGCCGAGTGTGATTGAAGGCGATCTTGGCCGGGTCCGCACCACATCCGAGGAAGACGGCGGACGGCCGGTCGCGGTGCCAGTCATGGGCCGCATCGCCGCCGGCACACCGATCGAGGCCATTCAAACCCGCAGCCACGTCATCAACATGCCGCCTGATCTGCTTTCGGCTGGCGAGCACTTCGCGTTGGAAGTTCGCGGGGACAGCATGATCGAGGCCGGCATTCTTGACGGTGACATTGCGTTAATTCGCAAATCCGAAGCGGCGGATACCGGCGACATTGTCGTTGCGCTAATCGACGACGAGGAGGCCACTCTCAAGCGCTTCCGCCGCCGCGGTGCTTCGATTGCGCTGGAGCCTGCCAATACGGCCTACGAGGTGCGTATTTTGCCCCCCAACCGTGTGCGTATCCAGGGCAAATTGGTGGGCTTGTTCAGGCGATACTAGTCTTCCGCTTCGAGAGTGTCCGGACGCGGTGTGACATCGCCCGATCCAGGCGACGACGATGGCCGCGTATCTTTCGCAGCGTCGGGCGAGCCGCGCCCCCACGGACGATCATAGTCCGGCGGCAGCGTGACGGTTTGCTCGAATCGGTCGCCCATCCAGCGCAAGGCCACGGCGCCGCCGGGCCGCCAGACATTTCGATCGACCAGCGTGGCCACACAGTGGGGCGACATTGCCTCCCGCACGCTCACGACCACGGCCGCGCGCGCACAATCCTCGGCAAAAGCCTCAAGCGCCAAAGCCATCGATATGAGACGGCCGTCACTGAGCTTGCCGATGCAACCAATGGCATCGCAACTCACGCCGTTGGCCAGACTCGGATCTTTCGGCACGCGCGCATCGCCGTCGGCAGCCAGCCATTCCTTGATCGCGAAGCTATCGCGGCCGCTGTGCAGCACGGCCAGCCGCCCATCGGGCCCGCGAAAAGCTGCCGCCTGACCATCACCGGCAACCAGCACATCGGCGCGTGGCGTGAAAACCGCCCACAGGCCTGCGGCGAGGGCAACGACAGCTCCGCTCCACCGCAGCGGGGTGCGGAGCAGGCAAACGATCAAGAGCCCTCCCGTTCCAGCCAATAGCGGACCGGTGCCGAAGGCCTGCATGCGTCCGACCGCGCCGGGCAGACTGGCCACCCATAGCGACACCCAGATCATCCAATCAATTCCCTCGCCCATGAGACGCCAGAAGATGGAATCGTAGCCGAACGGCATTGCCACGACCCCGAGAATGCCCATCGGCATGACGGCTGCCGAAACCACCGGCATGGCGAGCAGATTTGCCAAAGTCCCGTAAGGCGCCAGCCGGTGAAAGTGGTAGGCGGCATAGGGTGTCGTAGCGAGCCCGGCGACCAGCGACGCCAGGATCAATCCCGTGAATTCGCGGACGCCCCACAGGGCCAGGCGCAGACCGAGGGAACTATCGCGATCGGCACGCCACGCAAGGCCATGCTGATAGGCGGCGATAAGGGCCAGCGTCGCCGCGAAAGACATCTGGAAGCTCGGATGCACGACCGCCTGCGGTGCCAACGCGAGGACCGCAATGGCCGCGACAGCGAGTGTACGAAACGTAAGCGTCGGACGATCCAGCATGACGCCCACAAGTACGATCGCGATCATGATGAAGGAGCGCTGCGTTGCGACTTCGGCGCCGGAAAGCAGAAGATAAAATGTTGCCGCGATCAGAGCGCCGAGTGCCGCCCATTTTTTTATCGGATGCCGGTTCGCCAGCGATGGGACCAAGGCAAGTCCGGCGCGAATAACAAAAAACACGATGCCTGCGACCACGGCCATATGATAGCCGGAAATCGACAGCACATGCGCAAGGCTTGAGACATACATTGCGTCGTTGACCGGTGTCGATATTGCGTCGCGTTTTCCGGTGATCAGCGCGGAGGCGATCGACCCATTGTCGCCCGGGATGACAGCGCGGATGCGCTTGTCGATCGTTTCGCGCAGATCATCGATGATGGTGGCGTAACGCAACCAGAACCCGCCGGTGATTGCGGCGTTGTGATCTTCACCGCGCCAAGGGCGTAGCCGGAAGCTCCAATGCGCTGGAAATACATATCGCGCGCGAAATCATAACCCCCGGGACGCAGCGGCTGTAACGGCGGCGACAGATGCGCCTTGAATTCGACGAAACTGCCGACCGCCGGTGCGCCGCCCTTGCGGACGGCGACGCGCACGCGCTCCGGCACGGCCGCGGCTCGCGCCACATCGAAACGCTGGACACGCACCACGATGCGATCACTACGCTCCCGCTCCTCGCGGATTTCCACGAAGCCCGCGACCGAAACACTCGACAGGGGAAACTGCAAAATGGGGTGCGCTATGCGCGCAGTCTGCGCGGTGGCGATAGCGAGACCCGCGGCACACGCTGCAAACCCAAGCGAGAGAGGAAAGGCAATCGGGCGTCTGCGCGCCAGGAACGTCACCGCAATGCCGCCCAGCGCCAGTATCGACGTCGCCCACCAGGCCGGCTCGCGATTAGCGGTGAAATACACCACGACGCCAAATCCGAATGCGACGGGCAGCCACGGCATCAGCCGGCCTGGAGCAGCCTCGGCCGCGGCCCATTGCGAGATCAGGCCACGCAGCCGGCCAGCCGCGTTGGTGATCCCATCCGGTAGAAAGAGACCTGCAGGACGCCCGGCAGCATCCAAACCCGGTGCCCAGGTCTTTGCGCCGGCCCGCGAGTTGCCGCGAGTGGAGTTCTGTCGGGCCATTACGCCGGGGGCGCCTCCCCGACGCTGCCTGCTACAACCTGGTCAATACTAACTCATCTACAGGTTGTAGTCACAGGTTTCAGTCACCCTGTGGCTTTCTCCTTGGCCCAGGTATCGCGCAAGCCGATTGTACGGCCGAAGACAGGTGTTTCGGATTTCGAATCCCGATCGAGGCAGAAATAGCCTTGCCGCTCGAACTGCACCGGTTGCTCGGCCTTTGCGTCGGCCAGCGCAGGTTCAAGACGCGCCTGGCCTAATACTTCCAGCGAGTCCGGATTGAGATCCGCGGCAAACCCTTCCCCGCCGCTTGGATCGGGTCTGGTGAACAGCGGATTGTACAGCCGCACTTCCGCTGGAATGGAGTGTGCGGCCGAAACCCAATGGATGGTTCCCTTCACTTTGCGTCCGTCCGGCGCGTTGCCGCCGCGCGTCGCTGGGTCATAGGTGCACCGCAGCTCCGCCACCTCGCCCTTGGCGTCCTTCATGGCCTCGTGGCAGGTTATGAAATAGGCGTAGCGGAGACGTACTTCAGCACCGGGAGAAAGCCGGAAGAATTTCTTCGGCGGATTTTCCATGAAATCGTCCCGCTCGATGTAGATTTCGCGCGCAAATTTGATTTTGCGTGTGCCGGCAGCTGCATCGTCGGGATGATTCACGGCTTCGAGGTCTTCGACTTTCCCTTCCGGGTAGTTCTCGATAACCACCTTCAGTGGCCGCAGCACCGCCATGCGCCGGAGGGCTTTTTTGTTGAGGATCTCACGCACCGAGAAATCAAACATCCCCATGTCGACAATGCTGTTGGCTTTGGCGACGCCGATCCGCTTGATGAAATCGCGTATGGCTGTAGGCGGGACCCCGCGGCGGCGTAGACCGGCAAGGGTCGGCATGCGGGGATCGTCCCAACCACTTACATGGCCATCACGCACCAGCTCGGTGAGCACGCGCTTGGACAAAACTGTGTACGTGAGATTGAGACGCGCGAACTCGTATTGGTGCGGCCGCGACGGAACCTTCAGGTTTTCTATAAACCAGTCGTATAGCGGCCGATGATCCTCGAATTCCAGCGTGCAAATCGAATGGGTGACCTGCTCGAGCGCATCGGATTGGCCGTGCGCAAAATCATAGCTCGGATAGATCTTCCATTCGGTGCCGGTACGCGGATGATTGGCGTGCAGAATTCGGTAGAGCACCGGGTCCCGCAGATTGATATTGCCTGACGCCATGTCGATCTTGGCGCGCAGCACGCGTGCACCGTTGGGAAATTCGCCGGCGCGCATACGCCGGAAAAGATCAAGATTCTCATCAATCCCGCGGTCGCGGAACGGGCTGTTCTTGCCCGGCTCGGTCAACGTGCCGCGGTTAACCCGCATGTCGTGCGGACTCTGATCATCGACATAGGCCTTGCTGGCCCGGATCAGGTCTTCTGCCCATGCGTAGAGCTGCTCGAAATAATCGGACGCGTGGTAAAGATGCTTCCCCCAATCGAAGCCCAGCCAGCGTACGTCGCGCTCGATTGCGTCGATATATTCCTGTTCTTCTTTGGTCGGATTCGTATCGTCGAATCGCAAGTGACAACGGCCGGCGAATTCCTCAGCGATTCCGAAATTCAGGCAGATCGATTTGGCGTGACCAATGTGCAGGTAGCCATTGGGCTCCGGTGGAAAGCGCGTAACGACGCTTTTGACGCGGCCCGAATCGAGGTCGGCCTTGACGATATCGCGGATGAAATCCCGCCCCGCATCCGCTACTGCCGCCTCGTCTGATGCCATGCCGCACTGCCCTTTAGTTGATTGCGCATTCGCCGGAACGGCACGGCGCGCGGCCTATGTGCCAAATCCCGGCCGTCGCCTCAAGCCGCATGTTCAGTTTGACTTCGCCGTATTGGCAAACGAAAGCCCGGCGCGAGCCGGGCTTCCGCTGCTGGGTCGAAGCGGTATTGACCTGAGCTGATGTCGTCGAAGTCCGCCGTCGGTCCGCTGCGTCGAATCAATCTTACCGTGCCGAAGTTCCACCCCTGCTACCGCCGCTACCGCCATTGCCCTGAACCACACCGACCTTGCCACTCTTGATATCGTTATAGTTTACGTGAGGGCCCCAAGAAGTCCCTGTCCATCCTCCTCTCCCCGGCTCATTTTCTTGCACAATTACCTGAGGCCCTTTGGCCCGTTCCTCGGTGTATTTCTCAGGCGTCGTTTTGAGACAACGTGAATCCGGCCGAAGGTTTTTGTCTCTTGCGGTGGAAGCATTATCGCATGTCTGGGAGGATGACGCTCTAGATTGCGCCAAAACAGGCAGAGTCCACACAGCGCTCAGGCTCGCTGCGCCGAAGACCAGCAGAGCAAATTTGATCGACGTTTTTGTCATTAGCATTCCCATTTTGATTTCTGCTCGGCATTGCCAGCAGGAAAACGTTGACAAGATCCTGCGTGGCGACGGTCACTCGTCATGAGCAACTCACAATGCTATTCGGCGCGATCCGAATGTGATCTGACCGCAGTATTGGGCATAGGTTCATCTTGGCTGAAATGAATCACGCGAAGGGATGACATTGCGAGCTCAGCAAACAAAAAGCCCGGCGCAAGCCGGGCTTTCCGCTTAAACGAATCGCGCGTGTCAGCTATCGCGCCGAGCGGCCACCCTTGCCGCCGCCGTTGCCGCCGAGTCCCGACGCGCTCCCCGATCCGGCAACCCCGCCGCCGACGACAATTCGGTATGGGTCGCCGCTGCGGTTGACCCCATCGTAGATGATGACAGGATTTCTGTTTCTGTCGAACGTATCCGTTGTCTTTTGGGGAGGATTTGCCGCGATAAACGCTTGTGCAGCCTTACCAGCGCGCTCCGCCGCTTCGTTGGTGTATGTCTCCGAAGTCACGTTGACGCAGCGCTGATCCGGCCTTTGAACTTTATCTCTTGCGGTGGATTTGTTATCGCAGGTTTGGTCTCTTGGTTTGTAGGTTTGCGCCGAGACCTGCAGAGTCATCGCGGCACTCACGCTTGCGGCAGCGAGAACGAGCAGCACTGATGTGGTCGACGTTTTCATTGGCATTCCTTTTCGATTTCGGACGACTTTGCTAAAGCGTTACCGCGCTCAGCGAATACTCATTCGTACTGCGCGGGGTCCGAACGCAGCCTGACAACCTCATTGAGGATAGGTTCATCTTGATGAAATCGCGTCAGCCGACCGGAGGACGCCGCGCGATATAAAGACCGGAATCGTGGATAGGTCACCTCGACCAAGAAATCCTCGGTCTAAATTTGTCGTTTTTGTCCATAAATCTTGGTTCGTGAGCCAAAAGCTATGATACATGGGCGCAATATATTGACAGCTGGGCGTCGAAATTACCGATCCTGAAAATGGCCGAAGACATCGTCACCCGCTTTGCGCCCTCGCCGACCGGTTTTCTTCATATCGGCGGGGGAAGAACCGCCCTGTTCAATTGGCTCTACGCGCGCCGCCACAATGGCAGGATGTTGCTGCGGATCGAGGATACCGACCGCGAACGATCAACCGCGGCGGCCATCAATGCCATCATCGACGGGCTGACCTGGCTCGGGCTGACCTGGGACGGCGAAATTGTTTTCCAGTTTTCCCGTGCGGCACGCCATCGCCAGGTGGCCGAACAGCTACTCGCCTCCGGCCATGCCTACAAATGCTATTGCAGCCCCGACGAGCTCGCGGCAATGCGCGAGAAGGCGCGGGCGGAAGGCCGCACCCGCCTCTATGACGGCCGCTGCCGCGACCGCGACGATGCACGCGCCGGGGTCAACCCGGTTATTCGCCTCAAGGCGCCGCTGACCGGGGAAACGATTGTCGAGGATCAGGTCCAGGGCCGCGTGGTCTGGCAGAACGAGAACCTGGATGATTTCGTGCTGCTGCGCTCGGACGGCACGCCCACCTACATGCTGGCGGTGGTCGTGGACGACCATGACATGGGCATCACCCACATCATCCGCGGCGACGACCATCTCAATAACGCCGCTCGCCAGACCCAGATCTATCAGGCGCTGGGCTGGAAAATTCCTGTCATGGCACACATTCCGCTCATCCATGGACCGGATGGCTCCAAGCTGTCGAAGCGTCACGGCGCGCTCGGCGTCGATGCCTACCGCGCAATGGGATATCTGCCGGCGGCCATGAGAAATTATCTGGTGCGGCTCGGCTGGGCACACGGCGACCAGGAAATCTTCACGACCGAGGAAATGATTGCCGCTTTCGATCTTGCGCAGATCGGCCGTTCGCCGGCGCGCTTCGATTTCACCAAGCTCGAAAGCCTCAACGGCCACTACATCCGTTCAAGCGACGATGCCGATCTGCTCGGCGCCATGGAACAGCTTTTGCCGCACATTGCCGGCGGGCAGGAACTTGCAAGCAAAATGACGCCGGCGCTACGCGCCAAACTCCTGACAGCGATGCCCGGACTGAAGGAGCGCGCCAAGACTTTAGTCGAGTTGTTCGATGCATCGCGTTTCCTGTGGGCGAGCAGACCGCTCGATATCAACGATCAGGCGAAGGCTTTCCTTACCGATGAGGCCAAAACCCTGATTGCCGCTCTGTTGCCTGAACTAGAGGCGGTTCCCGAGTGGAACGCGACCTCGGCCGAATCCGTGGTCAGGCCCTATGCCGAGCGTGCCGGCCTCAAGCTTGGTGCGGTTGCACAACCTTTGCGAGCCGCACTCACCGGGCGTACCACCTCACCGCCGATCTTTGATGTTCTTGCGGTCCTGGGCCGAGACGAAAGTTTGGCGCGGCTGCGCGACCAGACGGCACAGTAGAGTTTCATATCGGGCAAACGCCGCGGGGCTGTGCCCATATTGCTAGCCATGCAACACTTTTCGCTATCTTGCAGTGCACACTTGAATGGGATACCCACAAAGCAGCACCGTTCGCGGCCAATTCGAGGGCCCTACCATGGACGCCAAGACCAGCGCCAAGAATAAGACCGGCACACTGACCGTTGGCAACAATAACTGGGACATGCCGATCTATCCCGGCACGATCGGTCCCGACGTCGTCGACATCTCGAACCTTTACGGCCAAAGCGGGATGTTCACCTATGACCCGGGCTTTACCTCCACGGCCAGTTGCGAGTCCAAGATCACCTATATTGATGGCGACGAAGGCGTCCTGCTCTATCGGGGCTATCCGATCGAGCAACTCGCCGAGCACGGTGACTTCCTGGAGACTTGCTACCTGCTGCTCTACGGCGAATTGCCGACCACCGCGCAGAAGGCCGACTTTGACTATCGGGTGACCCGCCACACGATGGTTCACGAGCAGATGAGCCGGTTCTTCCAGGGCTTCCGCCGTGACGCGCACCCGATGGCGGTGATGACCGGATGCGTGGGCGCGTTGTCCGCTTTCTATCACGACTCGACCGACATTTCGGATCCGCACCAACGAATGATCGCTTCGATCCGCATGATCGCAAAGGTGCCGACGCTCGCCGCGATGGCCTACAAATATTCGATTGGCCAGCCGTTCGTGTATCCGAAGAACGATCTCGACTATGCCTCCAACTTCCTGCGCATGTGCTACGCGGTGCCGACCGAAGAATACAAGCCGAACCCGGTCTTGGCGCGCGCCATGGACCGCATCTTCATTCTGCACGCCGATCACGAGCAGAACGCGTCTACATCAACCGTGCGGCTCGCCGGTTCTTCCGGCGCCAATCCGTTCGCCTGTATCGCTGCAGGCTGCGCATGCCTGTGGGGTCCGGCGCATGGCGGCGCAAACGAAGCCGCGCTCAACATGCTGCGCGAGATCGGCTCTGTCGGCCGCATTCCGGAGTTTATCAAGCGCGCCAAGGACAAAAACGATTCATACCGGCTGATGGGTTTTGGTCATCGCGTCTACAAGAACTATGATCCGCGCGCCAAGATCATGCAGAAGACTTGCCACGAAGTGCTGACCGAACTCGGCATCAAGGACGATCCGCTGCTCGACGTCGCCATGGAACTCGAGAAGATCGCCTTGCACGACGACTACTTCATCGAGAAGAAGCTTTATCCGAACATTGATTTTTATTCTGGCATCACCCTCAAGGCCATGGGCTTCCCGACCACTATGTTCACCGTCTTGTTCGCGGTAGCGCGCACGGTCGGCTGGATCGCGCAGTGGAAAGAAATGATCGAAGATCCGAAGCAGAAGATCGGCCGGCCGCGTCAGCTCTATACCGGCGCAACGCGTCGGGACTACACACCGATCTCGCGTCGGAAATAATTCGGGTTAGCCGCTTTTCCCGTTACTTTTTCCATTGAGCTTCGGCGCGCTGGCGCCGTCGTAAGCCCATTGCACGTAGACACCGGCCCAGGTGAACCCGCCGCCGAACGCGGCAAGAACCAGGCGGTCACCTCGCTTTAATTTCGGCTCGTAGTCCCACAGGCAAAGAGGAATGGTGGCGTTGGTTGTGTTGCCATATTTCTGGATCGTCACCATCACCTTGTCCATCGGCAGACCCATCCGCTCGGCGGTCGACTCGATAATGCGCTTGTTGGCTTGATGTGGAACGAGCCAATCGATCATGTCAGCGCGTAGATTGTTGCGCGCCATGATCTCGCCCGCGACCTCGGCCATCTTGGCGATAGCAAACTTATAGACGGCCGCGCCTTCCTGATGAACGTAGTGCAGCCGCTTGGCGACCGTTTCCGCCGACGGCGGCATCCGGCTCCCGCCCGCCTTTTGATGCAAATGGATCATTCCCGAACCGTCCGAGCGGATCAGGCTGTCCATAATGCCGTAGCCGGCGCTGTCGGGCTCCACGAGGACCGCGCCGGCGGCGTCGCCGAACAGCACGCATGTTGCGCGGTTGGTGTAATCAATGATCGAGGACATCTTGTCAGCGCCGACCACAATAACCTTGCGCGCTGCTCCGCTGGCAATGAATTGTGCCGCGATCGAGAGCGAGTACAGGAAACCCGAGCAGGCGGCCTGGACGTCGAAACTGCCAACGTTGCGCACACCCACCATCTCGCAGATCAGGTTGGCGGTGGACGGGAATTGCATATCCGGCGTCGTGGTCGCGCAAATCAGCAGATCGACCTCTTCAGGCTTGGTGTGGGTCTTCTCGAGCAAACCGCGCACGGCTTCAGCGGCCATGTGCGAGGTGCCGAGGCCTTCGCCCCTCAGAATATGGCGTTCCTTGATTCCGGTGCGCTCCGTGATCCACGCATCGCTCGTGTCCACCATGCGGGCAAGTTCTGCGTTGGTGAGCAGATCGGGCGGCAGGTAGCCATGTACGGCGGTGATTGACGCGCGAGGAGACAGGGTCAAAGGCTGAAATCCGGTTTTCTAGAATGACATACGCCTATAGGGGACCACGCAGCAAGTCATACCGTAGGGGGCGCCAAGGCCAGCATTTCCGGCGCCGACCGGCCCTTGTCGTCCGCAATTTCGATCACGATGGCCGCCGCTCGATCGCTGGGACTAGCCTTGCCGGCCTCTAAAACGACGTCCAGGCGGGCGAAAGCGTCGATCTGCCGCCGACGCTCCGGTGTATCGCTCAACAGCGGCACCAACGCACTGGCGAGACGATCCGCAGTGCAATCCCGCTGAAGGAATTCCGGGACGACATTCTCTCCCAGGACAAGGTTGGCGAGGATCACCGACGAAACGTTGACGAGAAGCCGGGCCGCCAATTCTTCCATCAGGGAGACCTTGTATGCCGCCACCATCGGGACACCGGAAATCGCCAACTCCAGCGTCGAGGTGCCCGACTTTGTCAGTGCCGCCCGGGCAGTCCGAAACGCTTCGAGCTTTTCGTCGGCGTCCAATATGACGCGCGCCGGAAGCTGCCACGACGCGACCGCCGGTCGAACGGTGTCCGCAAGTCTCGGCACAGTCGGCACAATCGTCTCGATCGCACCGAACTTTTCAGCGACACGCGCGACCGCGGCGCCAAAAACGGGCGCCATCCGGCGGACCTCGCCGGTGCGGCTGCCGGGCAAAACCAAAAGCAATGGCGGGTCAGCCAGACGCAGGCGTTTATCGAGCTCTTTTGGACGCAGTTCGTCGAGCCGCTCGGTCAGCGGATGACCAACATAGCTGCATGGTGGCCCGCCCAGTTCGCCCATCGCCTTTGGCTCGAACGGCAACAGCGCCAAAACGTGATCGACGTAGGCACGCATGGCGCGTGCTCGGCCTGGCCGCCAGGCCCAGACCGACGGACAAACGTAATCGACAATCGGAATTTCCGGAGCACGTGCACGCACGCGCCGCGCAATGCGATGGGTAAATTCAGGACTGTCGACAATAACCAAAACATCGGGCTTCGCGGACACAATCGCATCGGCGGTCTCGCGGATTCGCTGAAAGATTTTTGGCAAGCGCGCCGGAATTTCGCTGAACCCCATCAGGGCGAGCTCTCCGAGGGGAAATAGACTGGGTACTCCCTCCGCCACCATGTGGGCGCCGCCAACACCGGAAAACTGTATCCGCCCTTGCGCGCGCCGCCTGAGGGCTGCAATGAGCGCAGCGCCGAGCCGATCGCCCGATTCCTCGCCGGCCACGAGAAATATATGCCGGCTCATCGCTCGGTTCCGGACGGCACGCCCATGATGAAAATATTCGCTCGGTCCGCCGCTGCCACCATCTGTTCCGGCTCGGCAACGATGGCGCTACCGGCCACGACCGCGATACCTGCAAGTCCCGCGCGCGCCGCGCCGTCGACCGTTCGCGGGCCAATCGATGGCAAATCAAAGCGGCGATCTTGCGTGGGCTTCGGCGCTTTTACCAATATGCCGGTACCGCGCGGCGCCCTCACGCGACCAGTTGCACGCATCTCTGCAACGCGCGTGAGCATGGCGTCGGTTCCCTCTGCCGCCTCGACCGCCAATACGTGGCGGCCTGCAACGACAACAGCTTGTCCGATATCGAACCTTCCGGCAGTGCGCAGATAGTCGAGCCCTAGATTGATGTCCTCGCGGTCGCGTTCGGATACCTGCGCGTGCGCCAGCGCACCTTCAGGCATCAGAATATCCGGTGCAACCTCATGCGCACCAAGCAAATGCAGGCCTTCATCCTCGAGCACTTTGCCCATGCTGGTCAGCAGATGATTGTCCCCGCCACGATAGGCCGCGAGCACTCGGGGCAGGACGCTGAGCCCTTTGAGGTCGGCATGCACTTGCCACAGCGACGGTCGCACCAACGACCCGATGAAGACTACGTCCTGGCAACCCGCCGCACGTGCGAGACGCAGGAATTTCCCAATCTGGCCAATGTGCACCCAATGATGCGGAAATCGCTCGACCGCGGTTCCCTCCGCCGCGCCGCGGAACGGAAACAGCAGGACCGGCCGTCCGGCCGCCACCACTTTGTCCGCGACCGCCAGCGGCAGGCTGCCACCGCCGCACAACATTGCGAGCGGGCTTTTCGCTCCGACGGCCAGCGCGGCGCTCATGCGTCCTCGTCCACCTCGCTACGCCTGACCGCCATGGTGAGGGGTCGTTTTCCAACACGAATGAACTCAACGATCTTGCCGACCAGTGGATCGGCACCATGTTCGGCTGCCACTCTTTCGAGGCGATCTCGAAATTCGCCTTCACCGAAAAATAGGGCCTGATAGCAGCTGCGTACACGGTGAATGTCGGCTTTGGTGGCGCCGCGGCGGCGCATTCCGATGACATTGAGCCCGATGAGGTTCGCAAGCGGTCCGTGGGCCATGCCATATGGGATCACGTCAGCGCGAACGCCACTCAAGCCAACAATCATTGCACCGTCGCCGATACGGACAAATTGCCGTACCGCCACTCCGCCACCAAATACCACGTTGTCGCCAATGTGGACGTGGCCCCCGAGGAGTACGTTATTTGCAAACACCACGTGACTGCCGACTTTGCAATCGTGCGCAACGTGTGTGCCGACCATGACGAAACAGTGATCGCCAACTTCGGTCACACCGCCGCCGTCCTCGCTGCCGGTACTCATCGTCACGTTTTCACGGATGTCGCAATCGGCGCCAATCACAAGCTTCGTTGGTCCGCCGCGATAGCTAAACGACTGTGGTGGTGAGCCAAGCGACGCAAACGGATGAATGACCGTTCGCGGACCTATGGTCGTGTGCCCTGCGAGATTGACGTGGGCAATCAGCCGGCAGCCATCACCGACGCTCACGTGCGCGCCGATTGTGCAGTACGGACCGATTGAAACTTCTTTTCCGATCGTAGCCCCGGCTTCGATCCAAGCCGACGGGTCAATCATGCGTGCGCTCATGCGTCGGAAAGCATAGCGCCAACTTCAGCTTCCGCGACGATCTGTCCCGCCACTTTCGCTTCGCCACGGTACCACCACATGGACTTGCGCCGCGTGATCCGGTTCATGTGGTATTCGACAGTATCGCCGGGGCGCACCGGCTTGCGAAATTTCGCCTTGTTGATGGTAAGAAAAAACACCGATGCCGGCCTCGCGCCGGTCGCTGCAATGCAGAGAACACCCGCCGTCTGCGCCATTCCTTCAATCATCAGCACGCCTGGAAATACCGGGTTGCCAGGAAAATGGCCCTGAAACTGCGGTTCGTTAATGGTCACGTTCTTGATACCAATACCATGTTCGTCGCCTCGAATGTCGATGACCCGATCAACCATCAAGAACGGGTAGCGGTGCGGCAACATTTGCAGCACAACAGCGATGTCGGCCGCTTCGAGCGTCACGATCTTGTTCATGACAATCGCCTCATTCGTCGTCCGCCTTGCCGGCGTCGCCCTTCTGCCGCGCGAGTCGTTCGAGAATCATCATCTCCCGGAACCACTGCTTCACCGGTTTAGCCGGAGTGCCGCCCCAGCGCGCTCCCGGCGGCACATCGCCATGAACCACACTGATCGCGGCGATCTGCGATCCCTCGCCGATCGTAACATTGTTGTTCAGCCCAACGCGCGCCCCCAGTACGACAAAGTCCTCAAGGGTCGAACTGCCCGAAATTCCAGTCTGTGCGACGATAATGCAGTGCCGGCCAATACTGACATTGTGACCTACCTGAACCAGGTTGTCGATCTTGGTGCCTTCACCGATCACGGTATCGCGGATCGCACCGCGATCAACCGTGGTGCCAGCTCCCATCTCGACATTGTCCTGAATGATAACGCGCCCTACTTGTGGAATTTTGACGTGGCCGCCCCCACCCATCACAAATCCGAAACCATCCTGACCGATCTTGCAGCCGGGATGAATGATGACTCTGTCACCGATCAAGGCGTTGCTGATCGTCGTGCCTGCGCCGACCGAACATTCACGGCCGATTCGCACGTCAGCGCCGATCACGGCATTCGCTCCGATCACACTGCCGCCGCCGATTTCGACATGTGCGCCTATCACGGCACCAGGTTCGACCGAAACGCCCTCTTCCATTCGCGCGCTACTGTCGACGTGGGCATCGGCAAAATCGCCTGGTCGAGATAACGAGGATGGCCGGAGCGCGTGCGGAAACAATTCTCGCGCCACAATAACGAAGGCGCGGTAGGGATCGCCGACGGTCAGCACCGCGACCTCCGCCGGCAACTCCTTCGCGAGAGCCGCCGTTGTAAGGCAGGCCCCGGCATGGGTCGTGGTTGCAGCTTCGACAAATTTTTTGCTGTCAAAGAAAGTAAGATCACAAGGGGCCGCGCGATCGAGCGGCGCGACATTCACGATGCGACGAGACTGCGGCGGCTGCGACGCCAGCCTCGCACCGGTCAGGGCGACGATCTCATCGATTGTGAGACCCTGGGAATGTCGTAAGAAAAATGGCTCACTCATCCGGCTGCAGCCCGACCCTGTCGTACCGCCAGCTGCCGCCGCCAAGACTAGAATCTGGTGCCGCCACTGAAACGGAAAACCTGCGTGCGGTCACATACCTGTCCACCACCTTGCGCCGATGTCGCACAATATTTTGTTATTGGATAGGCCAGATCGAAGCGTAGCGGGCCGAGCGGCGAATCCCAAAGCAGACCGACACCGACCGAGGAGCGAATGAAACTTGCACTGTCGAGGCCAACCTGAAGCGTCTCCCCCGTCACACTCCAGCTTGTCGGTCCCTGGTAATCCCACAGGTTACCGGCATCCGCAAACGCCGCCACCTTGATACCGACGTCTTTCGGCAGGAAGTACAGTGGTGTTTGCGCTTCGAAGCTCGCGCCCCAATACAGGCTGCCGCCGAGTGCGTCATTCGTCGTCCCGGGGGTCAGGTCACGTGGTCCAATGCCGGCAGGCGCGAAGCCCCGCACCAGATTTGGTCCCATCTGGAAATGGTCCAACATGCGCAGTTGTTCGCCGCCCCAAGGTGCGATAATGCCGCCCTGTACCTTGAAAACGCCAACGACGTCGGAAATGAGCTCGTAGTAGTTGCGCGCTTCGAGCGCAGTGCGAATGAAATTTACGTCGCCGCCAACGCCGGCAAAGTCCTGCCTGATTTCGGTATAAAGGCCGCTCGTCGGAAGCTTGTTATTGTCGAGTGAATTGTACGACAACGTATAGCCGAGCATTGAGACGTTCACCGGACCCGCGGCGAGTTCCTTACGTACCGCAAGCGAGGCTTCGCCATCGGCGTAACAGCCATTGGGCGGGTTGACGATCGTATCCCCGGGCGTGAAGGCGTTGGGGATCGGCTCATTTTGCGGGGTTACGCCCGGGCCCCCGTTGCCCGGCGTATTGCTCGAGAATTGACAGTTATTCAAATAGGTCGGCAGCGTAATTTCCTGTCGATAGAATGTATAGCGCGGCTGGAATGCGACTTCTTCGGTCAACGCAAAACCAAGGCGCAAGTTTGTACCGACCGTCTGAGAGTCGTAAGAGACATAGCTGTTCGCCAGGTTTTGCCGCCAAAAGAAGTCGATGCCCGCGGCCATGCGGTAGCCGAGGAAAAACGGCTCCACGAACGACGTATCGACTCCGCGAACATGTTGCCCGTAGGTCAGCGACGCCTTTGCGTAGTTGCCGCGTCCCATCAGGTTGCGGTCGGCGATGCTGAGTTCGCCAATAAAGCCATCGGCGGTCGAGTAACCGCCTGAAATCGAAAACTCGCCGGTTGGCATTTCCTCGACATCGACGTTGATAACAACGCGATCGGGAGCCGAACCAGGCTCGTTGGTTATTTTTACTGTCTTGAAATAGTTGAGGTTCTTAAGCCGGCGCTCGGCGCGATCGATGAGCGCGCGGTTATAGGCATCCCCTTCGCCGAGATCGAATTCCCGCCGGATCACATAGTCGCGTGTGCGGGTGTTGCCCCGGATATTGATGCGCTCGATGTAGGCACGCGCGCCCTCTTCGACAACGAATGCAAGATTGATGGTCTTGGCTTCGAAATTGCGATCGCCGCGCGGCCGCACATTGGCAAAGGCATAGCCGCGCCTGGCCGCTTGAACCGTCATCGCCTCAACGCTTTTTTCAACGAGGTCAGCGTTGTACACGCTGCCCTCACTCAGTTTGAGTTGGCTGCGAAGCAGCGCCGGATCGATCGCGCGTACGTTCGAAATGATTTCGACCGTTCCAACGCGATACTGGCCGCCCTCGTCGATCGTAAAAGTAACAACAAATCCTTTTTTTGCGGGATCGTATTCGCCCACGGCCGAAACAATGCGTACGTCAGCATAACCGTGCTTGAGATAGAAACGACGCAACAGATCACGGTCCGCCTCAACTCGGTCCGGGTCATAAATATCGGTCGTCTGCAAAAAACTGAGCCAGTTGCTCTCGGAGGTTTTAATGACTTCCTTAAGCCGGCTTGACGAATATGCCTTGGTGCCAACGAAACGGATATCTTTGACACCCGTCTTTTCGCCTTCTTTGATCTCGAACACGAGATCGACGCGGTTGTTCGGCAGTTCGATAATCTTCGGATCGACCGAAACGTCAAAGCGGCCGCTGCGATGGTAGATCTCGATGATCCGCTGGACGTCGGCCTGAACCGTGGGTCTAGATAGCGTTCCGCGCGGCTTCGACTGAACTTCCGCGGAGAGTTGCTCGTCCTTGGCCTTCTTGTTGCCTTCGAACGCAACCCGATTGATCACCGGATTTTCGACCACCGTTACAACAATGCGGCCGCCGGAATGGTTGATGCGCACATCCGAAAAGAGCCCGGTCGCAAGAAGGGCCTTTAGGGCTTCATCTTCCTGCTCAGGGCCCAGGCGGCCCCCGGGGCCGGGTTTAAAATAGGACCGGATGGTGTCGGCTTCGACCCGGCGGCTACCCTCGACGACAATAGAACTCACCGTCTGCGCAACCGCGACGCTTGAGGACGCAATTGTCACGCAGCTAGCGCCGATAAGGATACCGCCGAGGATAAGGCAGCCAATAGCCAATCCCCGAACCACCCTCACACAAATTCCCATGCGCTACGCGCCCTTTTGATCCATGCGGCCGCCCACACTGCGGATTCGACAGACGGTCCGGGCTGGCATAGGCGAGCTTTTTACAGCGTTTTTTATGCGCTGCAAACGAAACTGCCGCCCGAACTTTCCCTTTTCCCTCAAAAAGTTGCCCGTCAGCAACGGTCAGGAACTTGCCAGGTGGAGGATGTCATTAAAGGTTGCAAAAATCATCAACATCAGGACGATCGCCAACCCGATGCGGAAGCCAAGCTCCTGGGCGCGCTCCGACAGCGGCCGCCCGCGAATCGCCTCGATCGCGTAGAACAAAAGGTGACCCCCATCGAGCAAGGGGATTGGAAACAGGTTCAAGAGCCCTATCGAGACCGAAAGAACGGCGGTGAGGTGAAACAATGCCGCAAAACCGGCTGTTGCCACCTGGCCTGAGACCTGGGCTATTCGGATTGGCCCGCCGAGCTGGTCAGCGGCTTCCCGCCCGGCAAAAACACCCGTGATATAGGCCAGCGTCCGGTCCACCACGAACCAGGTTTCCTGGGCACCCATAACGACGGCGCGCACCGGTCCGGCTTTTTCAGTCTTGATGTCGCCGGGAGCCATGGACCGGCTGATGCCGAGCACGCCAAGCCGGTGAACGTTGCCAAAGTTGTCCTTAAGCTCCTTGAGTTGAGGCACGGCTTTAAGCGTGATCTGAGTATTGCCGCGCTCGACCTCGATCGCGAGCGGCTCACCAGCGCTGATGCTGACAATACGCTGCATGTCGGAGAAGCTCTCGATCTTCTCACCATTGATTGTCAGCACCAGGTCGCCGGGTAGAAAGCCGGCCGCCTGTGCAGCACTTCCCGGCTGTACGGTATCGACTCGAGCGCTCGTCGTTTGCTTGCCGACGGTCATAAAAATGGCCGCAAAAATGGCGATGGCGAGCAAGAAATTCGCAATCGGTCCTGCGGCTACCACGGCGGCGCGGGACCGGACCGGTTGAAATACGAAGCTGTCTCTCCTTTCAGCTTCGGTCATTGTCGCCGCTGCGGCATGGTCGGGCGCGCTGGCGGCATTCTCATCGCCGAAGAATTTCACGTAGCCGCCGAGAGGAACCGCGGAAATCTTCCAGCGTGTCCCATAGCGGTCGTTGAACCCGGCAATCTCGGGGCCGAACCCGATCGAGAACACAAGCACCTTAATGCCGCACCAACGCGCCATCAGGAAATGCCCAAGTTCGTGAAAGAAGACGACGATTGTCAGAACAAACAAAAACGGCACGATATAGCCGACAAGGCTGCCGCCAAATGAAGTCAAACCTCCCATGATTTCCATTCCCATTAACGACCTCGTCCCGCCCTGTTGGGCCTTCATGCCACCCGAAAATGACCTACGATGCCTTTACGGCAATTTCGGGCAAGAGGTCCCGGGCTAGACTTCTTGCAATATGGTCAATGGCCAGAGCTGCATCGATTCCGGCAGGTTCCGCCAATAACCCGCGTGCCGAGGCCATGTCGAGAGTTGCCTCCACCAGGGCCGCAATGCCCGGGAAGGAGATGTTGCCGGCAATAAATTCGCCGACGGCCACTTCGTCGGCCGCATTGAGTATTGTCGTCGCGGCTCCGCCCGTTTCCAAAGCACGTCGCGCAAGCGCCAGCGCAGGAAATCGATCGAGGTCAGGTGCCTCGAAGGTCAATTTCTGCAGCGCGGCTAGGTCGAGCCGCGCGGCCGGCCCGTCGATGCGCCGGGGCCAAGCGAGGCAATGGGCGATCGGAATTCGCATGTCGGGCGATCCGAGTTGCGCCACTACCGACCCGTCGCGAAATTCCACCAGTCCATGCACCACGGATTGCGGATGCACGAGGACGTCAATTTCGCTCGACTTGAGCGAGAACAGATGGTGAGCCTCGATTATCTCAAGACCCTTGTTCATGAGGGTCGCTGAATCGATGGTAACCTTCGGACCCATAGACCAGTTTGGGTGGCGTAGCGCCTGCTCAGGCGTTGCCGCTTTGATTGCCTCCATCGACCAAGTCCGGAAGGGGCCGCCGGATGCAGTCAAAATTGCCCGCCTGACGTCCGCACGGTTACCCGCGCCGAGCGCCTGAAACACCGCATTGTGCTCGGAGTCCACCGGAAGGACCGTGGCACCAGTGGTCGCCGCGCGCCGCATGAACAGGTTGCCGGCGCAAACAAGACATTCCTTGTTAGCGAGCGCAACGGTCGCGCCGCGTTCGATTGCCGCAAGCGTTGGTTTTAATCCGACAGAACCGCTGATCGCCGCCATCACCCAATCAGCGGGGCGCTGCGCCGCGTCGATCAGGGCGTCTTCGCCCGCCGCCGCCTCAGTGCGCGACCCGAAAAGTGCGTCCTTGAGATCGCGATACGCGCCCGGATCCGCGACCACGGCATGGCGCGCGCCAACATCACGGGCGATCTTTGCCAGCGCAGCGGCGTTGCGCCGTGCGCTTATTGACTCGACCCGATAGCGATCTGGCGCGCGTTTGATGAGGTCAATCGTACTTGCACCGATTGAACCGGTGGCGCCGAGGATGGTGATCGAGCGCACATCGCCAGCAGTTTTCGAAATCGGACGAACGAGGTCGATTGCGGTCATGCGCTTACCATAGCAATAGTCCGCGCCCAGGCCCATCGAAGCCACCGCGCAAAAGCCCGACCAGGCAGGCCGCGACCGCTGCCGCCCAAAAGCCGTCAAGCCTGTCCATCACGCCTCCGTGACCGGGAATAAGGTGGCTGGAATCCTTGGCGCCGAACTGCCGCTTTACCCACGATTCGAACAAATCTCCAGACTGCGCGAGCACCGAGAGGGCCATTGCAATGACGGCAACTGTCAGTCCATTGAACGATCCAAATAGCCCAGCGACAAATGGCGCTACGGCCATAGCCCCCACTGTGCCGGCAACCGCGCCAGACCACGTTTTTTTCGGACTCACTGCCGGCAGCAATTTTGCTCCGCCGAAAGTGCGGCCCGCGAAATAACCGAGAATATCGGTCGTCCAGACAATGGCGAACAATAGGACGATCACGACAAAACCGTAGGCGGAATCCGCGCGCAGAAACACCGGCGCCAGCAGCATTGCCCCGGCGTACCCGACGCCGATGCTCACCCAGAGCCTGCGCTCGGAGGGAGCAAAAATAGCGGCCGCAAGTGCTCCGAGCCCAACCATCAGCACGGCCGCGATCGGACGTCCGAGCCATGCGACAAAACCGGCAATGGCTACAGCGCCACCACACGACGAGTACATCAAACGGTGTGCGGGCCCCGCGACCATCGTGATCCACTCCCACAGTACCGCCAACGCGGCCGCGCACCAGAACAATGAGAATGGCCAATCTCCGAGATAGGCGGCGAGCATCGCCAGCGGCGCCAATACAACCGCTGAGATAACGCGAAGCGCGAGGTTGCTAGACGACAGCGGCTTACCGGCGTCGTCTGAACCGGAAACAGGGTCCACGCCGACCACGGGATTCAGGATCCAGTCTGCGCGACGAGACCGCCGAAACGCCGCTCGCGTTGCTGGTACTCACGGATCGCGGATTCGAGGGCGGCACGATCGAAATCGGGCCAAAAGGTCGGCACGAAAACCAGTTCACTGTACGCCGCCTGCCAAAGCAGAAAATTTGACAGGCGCTGCTCGCCGCTGGTGCGGATGATCAGATCAGGATCGGGAATATCCGGCGCATCCAGAAATCGCGCGAACGTCTCCATGCCGATGCCGCTGATATCGAGATCGCCCTGCTTCACAGCCGCGGCTATCCGCGCAGCCGCGCGGACAATCTCCTGCCGTGCGCCATAATTAAAAGCGACCACCAACGTCAGGCCGTCATTGTGTTTGGTGAGTTCTTCGGCCTCTACCAATAACCGTCCGATGTCGGGCTCAAGCCCCGCGCGCTCCCCGATCACGCGCACACGCACGTTGCTTTTATGCAATTCAGCAAGGTCGTTACGTACGAAGCGGCGAAGCAGTCCCATAAGTTCGCCGATTTCGCTCGCCGGTCGCGACCAGTTCTCAGCGCTGAAGGAGAAAATGGTAAGGATCTTGATGCCAATTTCTCCGGCTGCGCGAACCGTTCGCCTAAGCGCCTCCACTCCACGCCTGTGCCCTTCAGCACGCGGCAGTCCACGCGCCGCCGCCCAGCGGCCGTTGCCGTCCATGATGATGGCGACATGACGCGGCACATCGAATGCCGACGCGACATTCTGAGTAATTTCGGTCTCGGGCATGGAGCGCGACCTCAGACCGTGAGGATCTCCTTTTCCTTTGCAGCCAGCATGTGATCGATTTCTGCTATGCCGGCATCGGTCGCTTTCTGAATGTCGCCGGAAAAGCGATCATGATCGTCCTTGCTGATCTTGTGATCTTTCTCAAGCTTCTTGATGACGTCCATGGCGTCGCGCCGGACATGGCGCACAGCAACGCGCGCCGTTTCAGCGTATTTGTGCGCGACCTTTACCAATTCCCTGCGTCGCTCCTCATTGAGCTCCGGGATCCGAAGGCGAATAGTTTGCCCTTCCGTCGCAGGCGAAAGGCCGAGGTTGGAATTTATGATGGCTTTTTCGACCGGATGAACCAGCGAGCGATCCCACACATTGACTGAAATTAACCGAGATTCCGGCACACTGACGGTCGCAACCTGATTGAGCGGCATCTGTGCGCCATAAGCATCGACCATTACCGGATCGAGCAAATGGGCGGATGCACGGCCTGTGCGCAGTCCCGACAACTCTGTCTTCAATACGCTGCTTGCGCCCTGCATGCGCCGCTTTATCTCGTTAATGTCGTGTGTTGCGTTTGCCATGGCAATCCCTTCAACGCCGCGCCTCGATCGGGCGGCGCGTTTATCGCACCGGATTAGCCGACAACGGTTGAGCGACCTTTGCCGCGCAATACGGTTTCGATGGCGTTCTTCTCCGCGATCGAGAACACAATGATAGGCATCCGGTTTTCTCGAGCAAGCGCGAAGGCAGCACCGTCCATTACTCGGAGATCCTTCTCTAACGCCTCCTGATGGCTGAGTCTGTCGTAACGTTTCGCTTTCGGATCCTTTTTCGGATCAGCGGTATAGACACCATCGACATTTGTCGCCTTGAGTACAGCCTGAGCCTCAAGCTCTGCCGCGCGCAGAACCGCAGTAGTATCGGTCGTAAAGAATGGATTGCCTGTTCCCGCGGCGAGCAAGACCACACGACCTTTGCCGAGATTTTTCATTGCTCGCTTGCGATTGTACGTCTCGCACACCGCCGTCATGGCAAGCGCCGACAACGTGCGCGCCTCGCACCCGGCGCGCTCGATTGCCGCTTCAAGTACCAGGCAATTCATAACAGTCGCGAGCATGCCCATGGTGTCGCCGACGGGCCGCGGCACTCCGCGCTCGGACACCTCGACCCCGCGGAAAATATTGCCGCCGCCAACGACGACGCCGAGCTCCGTGCCAAGTCTGGCCGCAGCCGCTAGGTCACCAGCTAGACGCTCAACCGTCGCCTGATCAATACCGAAACCGTTCGCAGCCGACAGAGCTTCGCCGGATAATTTGACGATGACGCGACGATAGAGCGGATCACTCATACGTTGCGATCCTTCATGGCATGCCGGGAGCGAAGGGCCAACGTTCGATCAAGTCTGACCGGCGGCGGCCGCGACCTCGGCGGCGAAATCGGTTTCCTGCTTTTCGATGCCCTCACCGAGCGCAAAACGAACGAAGCCGGTGACCTTAATCGGCCCACCCGCCTTGCCTTCGGCTTCCTTCAGCGCTTGCGAGACGCTCTTTTTGTCGTCGAATATGAATGGCTGTTCCAGCAAGCAGACTTCCTTGTAGAAGGTCTTCAGACCCGACTCGACGATTTTCTCGATCACGTTAGCCGGTTTGCCCTGCTGCTTGAACTTGTCCGCCAGGACATTCTTCTCGCGCTCCACAACCGCCCGATCGAGTGCAGCTGCATCAAGCGCCAATGGATTGGCCGAGGCCACGTGCATAGCTACCTGACGGCCGATGGCGGTCAGTTCATCGGATTTGCCCGGCGATTCGAGCGCAACAATCACGCCGATTTTACCCAAGCCATCGATGACCGAGTTGTGCACGTAAGAACCGATCGCTCCCTTCGCGACCGAAAGCATGCCAGCGCGCCGCAACGTCATATTCTCGCCGATCTTGGCGATCGTATCGGAGATCGACTCCGACACCGTGATGCTGCCGGCTTTCGCGGCGTTGATTTTCTCGACGTCGGTGCCGGCCGACAGTGCGACATCAGCGATCATCTTTACCAGACCCTGGAAAAGATCGTTACGCGCCACGAAATCGGTTTCCGAATTGACCTCGACGACGACGCCTTTTGTGCCTTTCACCTGAACGCCGATAAGTCCTTCGGCGGCAACCCGGCCGGCTTTCTTGGCGGCTTTGGACAAACCTTTCTTGCGCAACCAGTCCTGCGCCGCCGTCATGTCGCCGTTGGTCTCGCTCAGAGCGGCTTTGCAGTCCATCATGCCCGCCCCGGTCGACTCGCGCAGCTCCTTGACCATCTGGGCACTGATATTTGCCATCGAACTCTATCCTTCATCCGTTCCGCGTGCCGCGACCGGCGGCGCATCAACGAAAATCAAAGACATCACTCCGCCGTTATTTCCTTCGCCTTGGCGATCCAGCCGTCGACGCGCCCGGGCAAGCCGACTTCCTCGCCGACATTGTGGGCCGCCTTTTCATTGAACTCAGCAATCTGTGAGTAGTGGAATATGCCGAGGTCGTTGAGCTGCTTCTCGATTGCCGGCGACACCCCCGGAAGCTTCTTGAGATCGTCCGCAACACCGCGCGGACCGGGCAGTGGCTCGAACCCGAGGCTAGCCGCCGGCGCCGTCGGTATCTGTTCCGCGATAATCGGTTTTTCGGCAGCGCCGGTGTCGACGCCCATTTCGCCTTGCGCCCGCGAAATTCCGTCGATCGCCGCCTTGGCGACAAGATCGCAGTAAAGTGATACCGCGCGACTGGCATCGTCATTGCCGGGTACGACATACGTGATGCCGGCAGGATCGCAATTGGTGTCAACGACGGCGGCAACCGGAATGTTGAGCCGCTGCGCTTCCTTGATCGCGATGTCCTCCTTGTTGGTGTCGATCACGAATAGGAGGTCTGGTACGCCACCCATGTCCTTGATGCCCCCGAGCGAACGGTCGAGCTTGTCGCGCTCCCGCTGCATGGTAAGCCGCTCTTTCTTGGTGTAACCCGCCGCCTCCCCGGAATTGACCATCTCGTCGAGCTTGCGCAGCCGCGCAATCGAAGCCGAAATGGTCTTCCAGTTGGTCAGCGTGCCGCCCAGCCAGCGGGAATTCACGTAATACTGCGCGCTACGCTTGGCAGCGTCGGCAATCGAGTCCTGAGCTTGCCTTTTAGTGCCAACGAACAGGATACGGCCGCCTTTCGCGACGGTGTCGCTCACCGCTTGCAACGCGCGATGCAGCATCGGCACGGTCTGGGCGAGATCAACGATGTGGATGTTGTTGCGAGTCCCGAAGATGTACGATCCCATCTTCGGATTCCAACGGTGGGCCTGGTGGCCGAAGTGCACGCCAGCTTCCAACAGCTGACGCATTGAGAAGTCAGGAAGCGCCATAATTTTCTCCGGTTGATCCGCCGCGGACGGTTGTGAGCCCTTTCGGGGGCACCGGACGGCCTTTCTGACCCATTGTCGGGGCCTAAAGCCATACGTCCGCGTGAGTGATGTCGGGCCTTATATAGGTGCGAATCTCAGAATGCAAGCCAGACCAGAAGGTTAGCTGTCAGCGCGGCGCGCATGACGCGTTTATACGCGAAAGATCTGCGAGTAGCGCCGCTTGAGCTCCTCACCTTGTGTCTCGACCGCAGATGGATCGTCCTTCCACACCTTGATCGCCGACAATGCGACCCGGCCCGGCTTGTCCTTCACCTGGGAATGCAGCGAGCGCAAGCCGCCCAAATTGACAAACAGTTCCTGTGCTTCGACTGTGAACAGATAGTTCTGGAACAGCCGCGCGGCGTTCGGGTGCGGCGCGGCGGCAAACACTGCCGACGGCTGCACGATCGAAGGTGAACCTTCGGTCGCATAGACCACCTCGATCGGTTTGCCCGCCTCCTTGAGCAACAGGACGTTCGACTCGTTACCATCAGCCATGACCGGACGCTCACCGAGTACGATCTTCTTTGGCGTATCGGTCGCGGACTGAATCTGCAGCACTTGCTGTTGGGCGAGCTTCTCCAAGTAGGGCCAGCCAAGCTCGCGCACCATCTGATAAGTCGATGTCATGATGGTGCCACTATAGCTTGGGTGCGCCTTGACAATTTTGCCTTTCCATTTCGGATCGAGCAGATCGGCGAAGCTCCTCGGAGCGTCTTCGCGCTTCACCAATTCGGTATTGTAGGCGATAACGCAGAGTGACGATCGAACGGTGGCATAGAGACCGTCGGGGTCGCGATGTTCAGACGGAATGTGTCTGACTACGTCCTCCGGAAGATAAGGCGCAAGCAGGCCCTGCCGCTTCCAAGTTATGAATTGAGCGGCGTCACCTGTGCTCACGGCGTCTGGCACGTGAATGCCCGCGGCATATTCCTGTGCTACGCGCGAAAAGATGCGTTCTCCGCCGGCACGTTCCACGCGCGCGTGGATAGCAGGAAATTTCTGCTCGAAGGCCTTCCCGACTTTCTCCGCGAGCTGGAGATCGGCCGACGTATACCAGGTAACCTGCCCTTCCTTCGCCGCCGCGGCGATGAGTGCCGGCGTGATTGCTTCCGCCGGCGGTGGCGCCGCGCAGACCGGCGTTGCATAGACAAGCGGGAGCGCCGCAGCGCCTTTCAAAATGTCGCGGCGTGACAGACACTGCTTGGGCATGACGCGCAAACCTGAGATCTTGCACACAAATGGTAACACGTGTGCCATTGGCATGCTTGGCACAAGGCGAGAAACGGCCATCGGCGCTTTTAGCTGAACTAAAGCGCCTCGAC
Source organism: Pseudolabrys sp. (assembly GCA_035626335.1). Classification (GTDB taxonomy): domain Bacteria; phylum Pseudomonadota; class Alphaproteobacteria; order Rhizobiales; family Xanthobacteraceae; genus Pseudolabrys. The sequence goes on along the minus strand of DASPNW010000030.1, from coordinate 17,186 downwards.
CTGCACCACGCCCGGCACAGCCTTGATGGCGCCTGCGATCTGCGGCGATACCTTGAAACGACCGGGCAGTTTCACCTCGACCTCGGTGCCACGCTTAAGCAGCAGCACGACGCTGACTTGGCCGTCGCCATTTGCATGGGTCGCGCGTGTCGCAGGCTCCAGTCGCTTGGCGACGGCCTCAAGCGGTGCGCCGTCACGCAGGAACACGCGCAAGCCTTTTTGCAAGTTAGCAGCCGCATTATCGAGCGGCTCGACCGATTGGATGCGGGCACGCACTTCGTCGCCCTGCACTTCCGCCGAAAGAAACAGCAGCACCGCATTGCCCGGTTCGAGAAGATCGCGGTGTTCGGCTAGACCTTCAGAGAAGATGACGGCCTCGAAATGGCCGCTAGGATCCGACAGACCGATGATACCCATCTTGCTGCCTGTGCGCGTGCGACGCTCGATGCGCGACACGACGGTTGCCGCAACGCGACCCGCTGTTGCACCAGCCTTCACCGCGCGTGCAAATTCCGCCCAAGGCTGCACGCGCAGTTTCTTGAGCACCGCAGCGTAATCGTCCAGCGGGTGGCCTGACAGGAAAAACCCCGCCGCTTCGTATTCCCGGCGCAATCGGTCGGCCGGCAGCCAGGGCTCGATTTGCGGCAATGCTATTTGCTCGCGTGTGGCCCCACCTCCGAACAACTCACTTTGGCCTACCGCGGCAGTGTCATGCGCGCGTTGGGCGCGGGCGAGAACTGCATCCACCGCAGCGAAGATGCGGGCACGATTTTTCTCAAAAATGTCGAACGCGCCGGCGGCGACGAGGCTCTCCAGCACGCGCTTATTGATAGCGCGCGGGTTTACGCGCGCGGCGAAATCGGCGAGATCGGCAAAAACGCGGGTTCCGCGAGCGGCTACAATTGTTTCAACCGCCTGCTTACCGACGCCTTTGAGTGCGGCAAGCGCATAGATAATCGTATTGCCGTCGACGTCGAAATCGATCCCAGAACGGTTCACCGATGGCGGGTCAACGCTGATGCCAAGCCGCTCGGCTTCGGCGCGGAATTCGGCCAGCTTATCGGTGTTGCCCATATCAAGCGTCATGGTCGCGGCCAGAAACTCGACCGGAAAATTCGCTTTCATGTAAGCGGTTTGATAGGCGACCAATGCATAGGCAGCGGCGTGGCTCTTGTTGAAACCGTATTCCGCAAAGCGCTCGAGTAGATCAAAGATCGCATCGGCCTGATGGCGCTCAACGCCACGCTCGACACAGCCTGATACAAAGTCGTTCCGCTGCGCCTGCATTTCCTTTCTGATCTTTTTGCCCATCGCCCGGCGCAACAGGTCAGCCTGACCAAGGGTAAAGCCGGCAAGAATCTGGGCGGCCTGCATCACCTGTTCCTGATAGATGATGACGCCGAAAGTCTCTCGCAGGATCGGTTCAAGCTTGGGATGAATATAATCCGGATTTTCCAAGCCATGCTTGCGCGCACAATACGTCGGGATATTCGCCATTGGGCCCGGTCGGTAAAGCGCAACAAGGGCGATGATGTCTTCGAAACGGTCGGGCCGCATGTCGAGCAATGCCCGACGCATGCCCGCACTTTCCAGCTGGAAGATGCCAACAGCTTCCGCGCGGGCCAAAAGGTCGTACGTGTTTTTGTCGTCGAGCGGAATCGCAGCAAGATCTACGTCGATGCCACGCCGCTTCACCAACGCGACCGCAGTTTGCAGTACCGTGAGCGTCTTGAGACCGAGGAAATCAAATTTCACCAGCCCCGCCTGCTCTACCCATTTCATATTGAACTGGGTGACCGGCATATCCGATTTCGGATCGCGATAGAGCGGCACCAACTCGGATAACGGCCGGTCACCGATCACAATGCCGGCTGCATGAGTCGACGCATGACGGTTTAAACCTTCAAGTTTTTGCGCGATGTCAAACGCCCGTTTGACCACCGCGTCGCCGTCGCGCTCTGCTTGCAGTCGCGGCTCGCCTTCAATCGCCTGCTTGAGCGAAACCGGGGCAGCGGGGTTCTGCGGGACCAATTTGCATAGTTTGTCGACTTGGCCGTACGGCATCTGCAAAACGCGGCCGACATCGCGCAACACGCCGCGCGCCTGCAGCGTGCCGAACGTTATGATCTGCGCGACCTGATCGCGGCCGTAGCGCTCTTGCACATAGCGGATGACCTCATCGCGCCGGTCCTGGCAGAAATCGATATCGAAGTCAGGCATCGACACGCGCTCTGGATTAAGAAAACGCTCGAAAAGCAGCCCAAAGCGGATGGGGTCGAGGTCGGTGATCGTGAGCGCATAGGACACGAGCGAGCCGGCGCCCGAACCGCGTCCGGGGCCAACGGGGATGCCTTGCTTCTTCGCCCATTGGATGAAGTCGGAAACAATCAGGAAATAGCCTGGATAATTCATCCCGGCGATCACACCGAGTTCGAAATCCAGCCTTTCACGGTATTCGTCGACAGTGTGACCGGGAGCAACGCCGGCGGTTTCGAGGCGCAGCTCCAGGCCCTCCTCTGCGCGTTTGCGTAGTTCGCTTGCCTCATCGAGCGTCTTGCCGTTATCGGCCGTTGAGAAGCGAGGAAGAATGGGTTGGTGCGTTCGCGGGCGGAATGCGCAGCGCTGCGCGATCTCGACGGTGTGCGTCAGCGCTTCCGGCAGATCGCGGAATAACTCGACCATTTCAGCCCGGCTCTTGAATCGGTGCTCGGACGTAAGTTGACGGCGGTCGCTCTCGGCCAAAAGGCGCGCTTCGGCTATGCAGATCAGCGCATCGTGCGCTTCGTAGTCTTGGGCCGTCGCGAAGTAAGGCTCGTTGGTCGCAACCAGCGGCACGCTCTTGCTGTAAGCAAGATCGATCAACACCGGTTCAACGCGCCGTTCAGCTGGCGTGCCGTGGCGCTGCAATTCGAGATAAAATCGGTCGCCAAACAGCTTGAGCAACGCGTCGAGACGAGTGGTGGCGAGATGATTTTGCCCGGCGGCGATCGCCGCATCGAGCGGACCACCAGGACCGCCGGTGAGCGCAATGATCCCGGCAGTTTGTCCCTCCAACCACTCGAGCTTGAGGCGCGGCGGTTCATTCGTTGGCGTATCGAGAAAAGCGCGCGAGTTGAGCCGCATCAGGTTGCGGTAGCCGTCAACGTGCGCCGCCAGCAGCACAATACGCGCGCGCTCGGACTGGCTGCTACCGTTGCGCGGCCCATGGTCGGAGTCCCCAAAGTCCAGGGCAAGAGCACAACCAATGATGGGCTGAATGCCGTAGCCCGCGAGCTTCTCGGAGAATTCGAGCGCCCCGAACATGTTGTCGGTATCGGTAAGCGCCAACGCCGGCTGACGGTCGGCTTTCGCCAATTCGGCGAGACGCGCGATCGTGAGCGCGCCTTCCAACAGCGAATAGGACGAGTGCACGTGCAAGTGCACGAAGTCGAGGTCGGCCATGGGTGATTCCTTGTCACCCCCAGAGTGGGGACAGCGGCCCGGCCTGTCCACCGCTCGCTGACAATGCCTCCGACCTTTCCCCGTCATCCTGAAACGGGGTTCCGACCGTCATTCTTAGGCGCGAATGAAGGCCAGCGCCTGGAATGACGCAACCTCAGAGATTGCTTAACACCTGGGTCCAGATCGCGATCATCCCGATAAACAACGACAGCGACGCCAGCGCCGCAGCTTCCTGGATCACAACTTTGAACATAGGCCTCTCTCCCCGAACAGAAAGAGAACATAGTTCTTTGTTTGTTCCTGAGTCAAGGGGGTTACATGTTCGCATTATTCATATGAAATCAATATGTTAGGCGAATATCTAGAGGACGGATTTGGTTCAAGCCATCTCGATGATCTTCCCATCCCGCAATGTCACGCGCCGGTCCATGCGAGCCGCAAGATCCATGTTGTGCGTCGCAATGATGGCAGCAAGGCCAGAGGCCTTCACCAGCTGGGACAGCGCGCGGAAGACATGCTCAGCCGTATGCAGGTCGAGATTTCCGGTCGGCTCGTCCGCCAGAAGCACGCGCGGGGCATTGGAAACTGCGCGAGCGATCGCCACCCTCTGCTGTTCGCCGCCTGACAGCTCCGACGGCCTGTGGTTGAGCCGCCTGCCCAGCCCCAGATACTCAAGAAGCTCAACGGCCCGGGCCCGAGCTTCGGTCCGCTTTAGCCCGCGGATCATCTGCGGTAGCAACACGTTTTCGAGCGCCGAGAACTCCGGCAACAAATGGTGTGACTGGTAGACGAAGCCGATCTCGTTGCGGCGAATGCGCGTACGCTCGTGATCGGGCAGGATCGCGGTCGAACGGCCCTCGATGTAGACGTCCCCGTGATCGGGATGCTCAAGAAGTCCGGCAATATGCAGCAGCGTCGACTTGCCGGCCCCGGATGGCGCGACCAGCGCAACCGACTGTCCGGGCCAGAGTGCCAGCTCGATGCCGCTCAGAACGTGTAGGGTCTCGTCGCCCTGCCGGTAATGACGTTCTATGTCGTGCAAGAACAGGATCGGAACGTCCTCGTCCTGCCGCGCTTGCGGCGGTTGTTGCTGCTGCTGGACCATTTCCACCCTGGCGAGAGTATACGCTTCACTCATAGCGCAACGCCTCCACCGGATCGAGGCGCGCCGCCCGCCATGACGGATAGAGGGTGGCAAGAAGCGAAAGCACCAGCGCCATCACCACGACCGCTGTCGTCTCGCCCGAATCCATATCGGCCGGAAGATGCGACAGAAAATAGAGCTCGGGTGAAAACAGTTCGGTATTGGTAAGCCATGAGAGGAATTGGCGGATGCTTTCGATGTTGAGGCAAATGATAACGCCAAGCATAAAGCCAACAATGGTGCCGACAACACCGATGGAAGCCCCGGTGATCAGGAATACGCGCATGATCGCACCCTGCGTCGCGCCCATGGTGCGCAATATCGCGATATCCTGACCCTTGTCTTTCACCAGCATAATCAGGCCGGATACGATATTCAGGGCCGCAACGAGAACAATGAGCGTCAAAATCAGGAACATCACATTGCGCTCAACCTGCAACGCATTGAAGAACGTCGCGTTGCGCTGGCGCCAGTCGATCATGAAAATCGGCCGCTGCGCCGCGTCCTGCACGGCCTTGCGATAACGATCCACGCGATCCGGATTGTCCGTGTAGATCTCAATTGCGGTGACGTCTCCGGCCCGATTGAAATAGGCCTGCGCCTCCTTGAGCGGCATGAACACCATCGCGTTGTCATATTCCGACATGCCGATCTCGAAGACCGCCGCGATCTTGTAAACCTTGATGCGCGGAGTCGTGCCCATCGGCGTCACCGCGCCACGCGGAGCAACCAGCGTTATGTTGTCGCCTGAACGCAACGAAAGCTGGTCGGCGAGTCTTCGTCCGATTGCAACGCCCTGCTCGTCGTCGAATCCCTTGAGCGAGCCTTGCTTGATATTGTTTGCGACGGACGGAAGCTTTTCCAAATCCATCAGCCGTATCCCGCGTATCAACACCCCGCCCGCGTTGAATGGTGACGACGCGAGTGCCTGTCCCTCGACAATCGGTGCTGCAAGGCGGATCCCTTGAACACCGGCGACGCGGGCAGCAACCTCTTCCCAATCCGTGAGGGGCTTTTCGAGGGGCTGAATAAGGAGATGACCGTTGAGGCCGAGAATCTTGTCGAGCAGCTCTTTGCGGAAGCCGTTCATCACGGCCATGACGATGATGAGCGTCGCAACGCCCAACATGATGCCAAGAAAGGAAAACCCGGCGATCACCGAGATGAATCCTTCCTTGCGCCGCGCGCGCAGATAGCGCAACGACAGCATCCATTCGAACGGGGAAAAGGGCCGCGTCCCGTTGGGCTCGGTCATTAAAGATTGGTCCCGCGCTCGACTGTTCATACAGATTCTGGCGGATTCGTGCCGAAGGCGCGAGAGCAAAGTCCTTGGCAACACACAGGATTCTGGAGAGGGACCGTCAGCGTGATAGCAGGTCCAGCGCAGCGCCCGGACTAAGGTTTTCCCGGCTGCCATCGGCGCGCTTTTTTACCTCGAACTTGCCCTCGGCCAGGCCGCGTGGGCCTACGAGCACCTGATAGGGAATCCCGATCAAGTCAGCAGTGGCGAATTTGGCACCCGGACGCTCGTCAAGGTCATGGTAAAGCACCTCAATTCCCTTCGCGACGAGGTCGCGGTAAAGCTGCTCGCAGGCAGAATCGGTGTCCGACGAGCCCTGCTTCAGGTTCAAAATCGCCACCTTAAATGGCGCTACTGGCTCCGGCCAAATGATACCGGCGTCGTCATGGGAGGCCTCGATAATGGCGGCAACCAGACGGCTCGGGCCTATTCCGTAAGAGCCCATATGAACCGGCACTTCCTTGCCGTCATCGGTCGCAACCATGGCTCTCATCGGTTCGGAATATTTGGTGCCAAAGTAGAAGATGTGACCCACCTCGATGCCTCGTGCCGATACCTGCCGATCGGCGGGGACTTTCGCAAAGGCAGCCGCGTCGTGCATCTCTGAGGTCGCGGCGTACTGCGATGTCCATTTATCGACGATACGCTGGAGACCCGCGACGTCATCGAAGTTCGCGTCGGGGCCGGGCACGCCCATGTCAAGATAATCCTTGTGACAAAAGACCTCCGATTCACCGGTCTGCGCCAAGATGATGAACTCGTGCGAGAGATTTCCGCCGATCGGCCCTGACTCGGCACGCATTGGAATCGACTTCAATCCCATGCGCGCAAAAGTCCGGAGATAGGCGACGAACATCTTGTTATACGAATGCGTCGCTCCCGCCTGATCGAGATCGAAGGAGTACGCATCCTTCATCAAGAATTCGCGGCCGCGCATGAGGCCGAAACGCGGCCGCACTTCATCGCGGAATTTCCATTGGATGTGATAGAGATTTAGCGGCACGTCCTTGTACGAACGTATATACGCACGGAAGATTTCGGTGATCATTTCCTCGTTTGTCGGACCGTAGAGCATCTCGCGCTTGTGGCGATCGCTGATGCGCAGCATTTCCTTGCCGTAAGCTTCGTAACGCCCGCTCTCGCGCCAGAGCTCGGCCGACTGGATCGTCGGCATCAGGAGTTCGACCGCTCCCGATCGGTTTTGTTCTTCGCGTACAATCTGGCAAATCTTCTGCAACACGCGAAATCCAAGCGGCAGGAACGCGTAGATGCCCGCGGCCTCCTGTCGCATCATGCCGGCACGCAGCATCAGCCGGTGAGAGACGATCTCAGCCTCTTTCGGCGTTTCACGCAGGATCGGGAGAAAATAACGAGAAAGGCGCATGGAGACCTAGATTCGGTGCTGGCCAAGCGAATGAAAGCGGATCGGCTGTGAAAAACAAGAGGCGCGGCCCATAAAACATAAGACCGCTCATGACAAGCGTTCAACGGCGGCGGACGTGCGCACCGCAGGAATAAATCGCGACAGGGCGGGTTATTGGATTGTCCGACTCAAACAAAAACGGGAGACAATTATGATTAGGTTTGGCGTAAGCACGATTGCGTTCCTTCTGCTGGCGGGAACCGCCTTGGCCCAAATGGCACCCGCGAAAACGGCCGACACTTCAAAGGGCAAAGCGCTGGTCGATGGCAAGGGCATGACGCTCTATATATTTGACAAGGACGCGAATGGAAAATCCGCCTGCAACGGCCCATGCGCCACGAACTGGCCGCCATTGATGGCCGCAGCAGATGCGAAGGCGTCGGGTAATTGGTCGATAATCACCCGCGACGATGGCGGGAAACAATGGGCGTACAAGGGCAAGCCACTTTATGCATGGGCCAAAGACACCAAGCCAGGTGACGTAACCGGCGATGGCTTCAATAACGTCTGGCATATCGCCGCGCCCTGATAGGCGCTCATCCGGATTCCCTCTTGCTTTCGAACGCAAGAGGGTAACACAATGCCGTCGGCACATCGGTGAACACACCTTATCGTGCTAACTGAGCGTCGAATGGCGAGCTGTGATATGCGGGCTCTGTTTCGGCGAGTGTCGGGGTGGACGGCGATCTACGCGATCGCCTTGCACACGATTCTCTGGGGTATAGCTCCGCTCGCTGCCGGATCTTCGGCCGACGCATTCTCGGTAATCTGTCACAGCAGTGTGTCGGACGCCTCGCCAGCCGACCGCTCGGCGCCAGTGTCCGACCCCGGCCGTGCTTGCGATCACTGCAATCTCTGCAACGGCGCAGCGTCCCTCGCCGCGCCCGATGCCGGCGTTTTGAGTCAACGCACACCCGCCGAAAACCTGCCGGTTCTTTATCCCGTCAAAATCACATTTCGTGACGGGCTTGGCGCAAGTCCGCATCGCGCTCGCGGTCCTCCGTCTTTCGCATGACGTAATGGCCGTCCACCGGCCTGCAACCATTGCTGTTACTGCGAATACGGAGTTTCTTCCATGCCCACTCGTGATTTGCGCACGGCGCTTTGCGCCGGCTCGCTTGCGCTCGTCGCGCTCGCGCCGGCGGACGCGCACGAAATCGTCGGTAATCGGTTCTTTCCGGCAACGCTGGCCATCGACGACCCCGGGGTCAACGACGAACTGTCAATACCGACCATTTCGATGTCGAAGACCGGAGACGACCCATCTTTTAAACAGCTCGATGTCTCAGGAGAGTTCTCGAAACGCATCACCGAGGATTTTGCCGTGTCCTTCGCGCCGACCTGGTCACGGCTTTACGCGCCGGGCGGACCCAATATGACCGGCGCCCAAGGATTCCAAAATCTAGAAACGACGTTCAAATATCGTCTGTTCAAAAACCCCGAACATGAATTTGTGATGTCGGTCGGGCTGGAGATCGAATGGGGCGGCAGCGGCGCGCAAGGCGTCGGCGCCGAACGTTTTACGGCTTACACGCCGACGGTTTATTTCGGCAAAGGTTTTGGTGATCTGCCAACCAGCATGAATTGGGCGCGACCTTTCGCAATCACCGGGCAATTCGGCTACTCGATTCCGGGCGTATCGAAAACAACCACCGCAACGATCGATCCCGATACCGGAGAACAGAGCATCGATACGGAATTCAATGCGCGCGTGTTCAATTGGGGCGCTACGCTTCAGTACAGCATGCCCTATCTGAAATCCAACGTCGTCGACCTCGGGTTGCCCGACTTCTTCAACCACCTTATCCCGATCGTTGAGGCTTCGATGCAAACGCCGGTGTCGAATACAACAACTTCCGGGACTGTGACAACCGGAACAATCAATCCCGGGATCATCTATATCGGCAACACGTTCCAGGTCGCAGTCGAGGCCATGATTCCGGTCAATCGTCAAAGTGGCACCAGCGTTGGCATCATCGGGCAGCTGCACCTGTACCTCGACGATATCTTTCCAACCACCATTGGGCGGCCGATTTTCGGAAGCGGCATTGCCTCATCAGGGAGGCCGATGTTCGGTCGATAATAATCATGTATAGAAACGTTCTCGCTTTCATCGCCGTGCTTTGCGTCACCCCGACATTGGCGCAAGCTCACGCCTTTCTTGATCATGCCTCGCCGAGGGTCGGCAGCACGGTAAATTCGGCGCCAAAGGAAATGGTGCTCTGGTTCACGCAAAAGCTCGAGCCGGCGTTCAGCTCGATCGAGGTGCGTAACGAACAGGGCGCAAACATGACAGCTGGCAAAGCCACCGTCGGCGGTGACCGCACGCAACTTCGCGTGTCGCTTAAAGCTCTGCCGCCGGGCAACTACAAGGTGATGTGGCGGGTACTGTCGGTGGACACCCATCGCACGCAAGGCGACTTTAATTTTAGCGTTGCGCGTTAGCCAGCCTGCGCGTGCATACCCAGCCGGGATGGGGCAGGTGCCGTCCATTGTGTGGGGGCGACAATACAAGGAGTCTCGTCATGCGATTTACGTCGTTGCTTAGATTGTCTGCGTGCGTGCTTGCGCTTGCATCCCTTTGTGGCGGAGCCGCATCGGCCCAGGATGTCAAGGCCGGCGATCTCGTGCTCGGGCATGCCTGGGCTCGCGCTACGCCCGGTGGGGCCCAGGTCGGCGGCGGATATATCACCATCGAAAACAAAGGAACGGGCCCGGAAAAGCTCCTCAGTGGGTCGAGCCCGGCAGCGGCCAAGATCGAGGTGCATGAGATGGCAATGAAAAATAACGTCATGACAATGCGCCCTGTGAGTGGCGGACTGTCCATCCCACCCGGGCAAACAGTCATGCTCGCTCCGGGCGGCTATCATCTGATGCTGATGGGCCTGAAGGCACCGCTAAAGAAAGGTGACAAGATTCCAGTGACGCTGAATTTCGAGAAGGCCGGAAACGTCGACGTCACCCTCGACGTGCAAGGAGTCGGAGCATCGGGCGTAGATTCCGGTCATATGGATCACGCGATGCCCGGCATGCAGAAGCCCATGCAATGAGCCCAGATCACAAGATGTGATTTCATTCTCCGGCTTGAACCAAGGTTTTGCGTGTGCTTGATCCTCTGACGCTGGTACGCGGACTCCACTTTGCCGCGACGCTGCTGGCGTCCGGCACAGTCTCTTTCATCGGACTGATTGCACTACACGCCGGCGGCGCGAAGATGCCGACGGATGTCATCGTCTTGCGCGGGCGGTTGACTGTGGTGATCTGGCTCGCACTTGCGGTGGCGGTCCTGTCGGGCGCGGCCTGGCTGGTCTTGCTGGCGTCCGACATCCTCGGTGCATCCATCGCCGATGTCTGCCTCCATGGTGGTGCCTGGCCGATCCTCGTCGACACACGCTTCGGCGTGGTGTGGTGCGTACGATTTGCCCTCGCGGCGTTGCTCGCTCTGTTGGTATTGGTTCCCGCGACGCAGAGTGTGCAGATTGCCGTAGCAGCGGCCTTTGTGGCCCTGCCGGCCCTGGTCGGCCATGCCGGCGCGACGCCGGGTATGACCGGAAACATCCATCTCGGCTCAGACATGATGCACCTGCTTGCGGCCGCCACATGGCTTGGTGGCTTGCCAGCATTTGTTTTAGTGCTTTGGCAGGCGCGGCGCACGGGCAGCACGCCTTGGAAAAATTTTGCGGTTCAAGCGACACACCGCTTTTCCGTACTTGGCATCCTCAGCGTCGGCATTCTGCTGGCTAGTGGTCTCACCAACAGCTGGTATCTGCTGAGCGGCCCTCGCGATCTGGTAACCAGCGATTATGGGCGGCTGGTGGGGCTCAAGATCGGACTCTTCGCCGCCATGGTTGCCATTGCCTCGGTGAACCGTTTCTATCTTACGCCGCGACTTCCCGAGCCCGCCGCACTGCGCGCGCTCCAGCGCAATGGCTTCACGGAAATCGGCCTCGGTTTAATCGTCCTGATGTTCGTTGGGATGCTGGGGACTCTACCGCCGGCCGCGCATGTCCATACGGCACCGGCGGATGTCCCGCCTGAGGCGGCCTTCGTGCATATCCATGCGTCCCAGGCTATGGCCGAGGTGACTATCGACCCTGGTCGCGCAGGAATGACAGATGTTGCGATACGCGTGTTGCGCGAAGACTTCTCCCGTTTCCCGGCAAAGGAAATCCGGCTGACACTTGAGCCGCCAACTTCGGGCAGTCGCAGGATTGAACAGAGTGCAATTGAACAGAGCGACGGGTCCTGGCGAGTTAACGGTATTATCCTTGTGGAACCAGGCATATGGACAGTGCGAGTGATTGTTAGCCCGGACAAAGGCGACGCGATTCCGCTTGATGCCCCGATCGTTATTGAGCGCTGATGTCACAATGCTGATGACAGCCCTCAGACGATCGGCTAGCGTCGCTCCAGCCGTACAGTGGATCCGGGGGCAACACCGGTTCCTTACCTGCGGTCCAAGTCTTGGGAGGTAAGCAAGTCCTGGCGCGGCAACCGCAGCCACCCCGGAAAATAAAAACTGCCGGGGACAAGGACTTATCAATGCGACGAGCAGGGCCTCATGCCCTGCTCTTTTTTGTCTTGTATCGCGGACAATTCTAACGGCGCGATGGGCCGGAAATTGCCATTAGCACATCGTAAGGAATAAGTCCTTGCGTGTAGGCTAAGTACAAAATTCCAAAAATCACTGTAGCGACCAACGTGGTCCAACCAAGCTTGCCCCAGACCCGATGGATCGCCGGCGCTCCAGGATCGGTTCCCGGCACAACCTCGCCGCTTTCTTCCTGATTGCGCACGCCCCATGGCAGCACAGCAAATAGCGTCACCCACCAGATCAGGAAGTAGATTGCAATGACGGTGCTGTTGCTCACGATGTGGCTCGCAACTTCACGCCTGTTCTAGTTCAACAAGCGTGCCGCAAAAATCCTTCGGATGCAGAAACAAGACCGGTTTGCCGTGGGCCCCGATTTTCGGCTCGCCATCGCCGAGAACGCGCGCGCCCTGCGCCTTGAGTCTGTCGCGCGCGACGCGGATGTCGGGCACTTCATAACAGACGTGATGAATACCCCCGTCGGGATTCCTCTGCAGGAATTTGCTTATCGGCGAACTCTCCCCTAACGGTTCCAGCAATTCAATTTTGGTATTCGGCAACGTGATGAATACCGTGGAGACGCCATGTTCGGGCTGCGGTACCTTCGCCGAAACATCGGCGCCCAGGCTGTCCCGGTACACCTTGGAGGCCTTGGCAATATCATGTACCGCGATGGCTACGTGATTGAGACGACCTATCATGTTTGTCCTCGCTTGCCCGCATCATACGGCCAAAACGTGCACATGGCACATTGGCTTCTTGCCCCAACGTTCGGCGACTGCCGCACGGACCGCGCGACGCAGTGCCTCGGCGACCGAATCCGGATCGCGTCTGCGGCCACGTGGCAGCGACTCAAAGGTCTCGATCAGCGCATCTTGCACCACCTCATACATTGATGCGCCGTCGCGATCGCGCTCCGGAATACCGATCAAATCGAGGGACGGATCATCAACCATCTCGCCTTTGTCGGTAATCGCAATCGCGACTGAAACGGCTCCGGCAAAGCTTAGCCGCCTGCGGTCGGCAACGGTCCTGGCGTCAGCGTCAACCAGCAACGTTCCATCTTTGTAAATTCGTCCGGCTGGAACCTCGTCGATCGTGCGAACCTGGGGCGCCAACTGCACCAGATCGCCGTTGCGACATTGCACGACTTCGCGGACGCCGCAGCGGCGCGCGAGCGCAGCATGCTCGTGCAGATGCAGAGCTTCACCATGGACGGGGATAACGATCTCCGGTTTGACCCAGCCGATCAGTTCTTCGAGTTCGGCGCGACGCGGATGGCCCGAGACATGCACCAAGTGCGTACGGTCGGTAATGACTTCGATCCCTTGTTCGATTAGCAGGTTAATGACTCGCCCGACCGCTTTCTCGTTCCCGGGGATGGTGCGGGCTGAATAGATAACCCGATCGCCGGGCGAAAACGTCACTTCAGGATGCTGCTCTTCCGCAATGCGCGAGAGCGCCGCGCGCGGCTCTCCCTGACTGCCGGTACAGAGCGCCACGATCTTGTTCGGTGGCAAATGACCGAACGCGTCAGCCGGGCGAAAATCCTGCGTACCATCCAGGTAGCCGATCTCGCGCGCGATTTGCACAATGCGATCCATGGCACGGCCAATGACCACCACCTCACGGTCAGCAGCCCTGGCAGCATCGGCGACCGCGCGCAAGCGCGCGACGTTGGAGGCAAACGTCGTCACCGCCACCCGTCCACGCGCATTCCTGACAAGTTCGGCAATGGTTTTCGCAACGTCGGCTTCGGAAGGCGAACGGCCGTCGCGCACCGCATTTGTGGAATCGCCCACCAGCGCGAGGCACCCTTCCTCGCCCAGCGCGCGCAACTTTTTCTCGTCGGTGGGATCGCGCAGAATTGGTGTCGGATCGATTTTCCAGTCGCCGGTGTGCAGTACCGTACCGCCCGGCGTCCGGATGATAAGCGCGTTCGATTCGGGGATTGAGTGCGCCATGGGCACCAGTTCGATATCGAAGGGCCCGACATTGAAGCGGCTGCCAAGCGCGACGATATTCACGGGAATTTTCGGTGCGCCAGGCTCACCCGCTCGCTTGGCTTCGAGCAACGCGGCCGCGAATGGCGTGGCATAAATTGGCAACTTGAGACGCGGCCAAAGATCTAGCAAAGCGCCAAAATGATCTTCATGTGCATGGGTGAGCACAAGCCCCACGAAATTTTTACGCTCTTCCACCAGATAGCGAATGTCGGGAAGGATCAGATCGACGCCCGGTAACTGCTCTTCTGCCGCGAACGACACCCCAAGATCGACAGCGAGCCAGCTCCGGCGGCGTTCATCGCCGATGCCATAGATCGACAGGTTCATGCCAATCTCGCCGACTCCGCCAAGTGGCGCAAACACAAGTTCCTTGGACACAGCCATCACCGCTCACCGAAACCGAAAACTTCGCCGGCGGTAATTGTCGCGATGCCGGCGTCCTGTTTCAGCAAAAGATGGCCATTCTGGTCGAGCCCGTCGAAGCGCCCCGAAAGCTCGCGCCCGGGCAATCGAACCTGCATTGGCTTGCCAAGGCCGGCCGCGCGCTTGAGCCAGTCAGTGCGGATAGTGGCAAAGCCTTGCCCACGGTCCCACTGCACAACGCGCTGGGCCATGGCCACCGATAGTGCGGAAAACAGCGCGTCAGGAACAACAAGCGCGCCCGAGGCGGCGAGATCGGTCGCGGGATAACCGGCGTCATCCGGGTGCATAGCGCAATTGACCCCGATACCGATTGCCACCGCAAAGGCCGGCGCGCTCTCACCTTCGACCAAAATACCGGCGACTTTGGCCCTTTCGATAAGCAAATCGTTCGGCCACTTTACATGCAGCAACGGGCGGAGCCGCGGCGCACACGCAGCGACGGCATCATAAAGCGCCAACGCAGCTACAAACGACAATTGAGGCGCCTGCACTGGCCGCGAGGGCTCGCTCAACAGCAACGTCGCGTGAAGATTTCCCGGCGGCGATACCCATTGACTGCCGCGACGGCCGCGGCCCGCGTTTTGCATCGCGGCCGTGATCCACAACGGCCCGCGTTCGCCGGCGCGCGCAAGCGCCAGCGCCTCGGCGTTGGTCGAACCGAGCGTCTCGTAGGTTATATGCCGGACCACCGCCAGGTCCGTGGCTTCGCGGTTCATTCAAAACAGAGATTTGGCGGCCACCGTCGCGGCGCCCAGGAGCGGCGCCGGATAGGCGAAGAACAAAATATTGGCGAGCCCTGAAACCCCTAGCACCAATCGCAGCAGCACAGGCATGCGTTGAAAGCTTTGCACCGGCTCCTCGAAATACATGATCTTCACGATCGCCAGATAGTAGTAGGCGCCGACCACGCTGCTAAGCACGCCAATGACCGCAAGCGTAAAGAGCCCAGCTTTGATGGCGGCGAGGAAAACGTAGAATTTCGCGAAGAAGCCGGCCAGCGGCGGAATGCCGGCAAGCGAGAACAGCAGCACGCCCAGAAAGAATGCCATCGTTGGATGCGTGCGCGCGAGGCCCGCGAGATCGCCGATGTTTTCCACCAGCCTACCATCGCGCCGCATGCTCAAAATCACCGCAAAAGTGCCGAGCGTCATTGCGACATAGATGCTCATATAGACCAGGACGCCCTGCACGCCCTCGGGCGTCCCGGCGGCCAGTCCGACGAGCGCGTAGCCCATGTGACCGATGGAAGAATAAGCCATCAGCCGCTTGATGTTGCGCTGGCCGATCGCCGCGAAAGCGCCCAGGACCATTGAAGCAATCGAAACGAATACCACGATCTGCTGCCATTCGTGGGTAATGCCGGGAAATGCTACAACGGTCGCGCGCGCGAAAATGGCAATGCCGGCGACTTTCGGTGCAGCGGCGAAGAAAGCTGTGACGGGTGTTGGTGCCCCCTCGTACACGTCGGGCGTCCACATGTGGAATGGCACCGCAGAAACCTTGAAGCAGAAGCCGACGAACAAAAACACCAGACCGAATATTAGACCGACACTGGCGCCGTTCTGCGTCGCCTTGGCAATGCCCGCAAAATTAATCGTCCCGGTGAAGCCGTAGATCAGCGAAGCGCCATACAGCAACATTCCTGATGAAAGCGCACCAAGAACGAAATATTTCAGACCCGCTTCGGTGGATTTTGCGTTCTCGCGATTGGATGCCGCAATCACATATAGCGGCAGGCTCATCAGCTCGAGCCCCAGATAAAGTGCGATCAAATCGGAGGCGGAGATGAGCATCAACATGCCGAGCGTGGCAAGCAGGAACAGTGCGCCATACTCGAATTTCTGCTGCTTCTCGAGCGTGAGATAATCCAGCGACAGCAGGAGCGCGCCGGCAGAGCCTACCAGCGTCAGCATCTTGAGAAAGCGCGCATAGTCATCCACCAGGAAACTTCCGCCGAACATCGATTGCGGGCCAGGTGGCACCCACACGAGCGCGGCGCCGGCTACGAGCATAACGATCACGCACCAACCATTGACCATCGCCGAGCTGCGCTCGCCGATCGTCACGCCGATCATCAGCATCAACATGGCTCCGCAGGCCAGCACCAATTCCGGCAACAGCGGCATCAGATCCTGCAGGGCGGGAAATGCGTTCATGGTGACTGCTGTGCCGATAACGCGGCAATTTTGGCAGCGGCGATAGCGTAGTTGTAATTTTCAAGCAGCTGGGTCACCGACGCCGCCGACATGTCGAGCACTGGTTTGGGCACAACCCCGAACAGGATGGTCAGAGTGACCAAGGGTGCGAAAATCACAGTTTCGCGCCAACCGATATCGCGAATGCCTTCGAGCGCAGGCTTGAGATTGCCAAAAATCATCTTCCTGTAGAGCCACAGCGCATAAGCCGCGGATAAGATGACGCCCAGGGTCGCCAGGGTCGCCACCGGTATGTTCGTCCTGAAGGTGCCGATCAGCGACAGGAATTCGCCGATGAATCCCGAAGTGCCCGGCAAGCCAACATTGGCAAGCGTGAACACCATGAAAACAAAGGCATAAAGCGGCATGCGGTTGACCAGTCCGCCATAAGCCGCGATCTCGCGCGTGTGCATTCGATCGTAGACGACACCGACGCAAAGGAATAACGCGCCCGAGACGATGCCATGCGAGATCATCTGGAAGATGCCGCCGGCAATCCCCTGTGACGTCGCCGCGAAGATCCCCATCGTGACGAAGCCCATGTGCGCCACTGAGGAATAAGCAATCAGCTTCTTCACGTCTTCCTGCATCAAGGCGACGAGCGACGTATAAATTATTGCGACAACCGAGAGAGTGAAAATAAGCGGCGCAAATTCATGGCTG
>DASPNW010000029.1:0-5977 GCA_035626335.1 Pseudolabrys sp. | reverse complement strand
AAAAAAGGCGGTGTGGGAGGAAAAATTGAATTCGCCAGCAACGGCTGGCGCGCCGCATAGGGCGCGCGACCGTTCTCTTCTCAACATCCATCAACGATGCCGGCTTTTCGCGCGCCGGAAGGCCGACAATGCCTGAGGACGGCTACAGGCTGGTCAGCTTTCGTTCGGCTTCCGGCGTCCCGCAAGCCGGGGTGAAGTTTGGGGATCATGTCTATCCCACGGCGTCGCTGATAAGCGGATTCAAGGATGCCGGCTCCGTTCTCGGTCTGCTGCGGGAATGGGACAAAGCTCATCCGCTGCTCGAGGCGGCGGCGAAGAAGGTGGACCCCAAGGGCGGTGCCGCAATCTCCGACGTGTCGCTGCTGGCGCCCATTTTATATCCGGGCGCAATGTTCTGCGCAGGCGCGAATTACTGGGACCATCTTGAGGAGATGGCCGAGATCGCCAAGCGCACCACAGGCAAAGCGCCTTCGATGACAAAAGGTGCCGAACCATGGTTCTTCATGAAGACGACGGCCGGCTCGATTATCGGGCACAACTCACCGGCGCGGCTTCCGAAGTTCTCAAAGCAAGTTGATTGGGAGGCGGAGCTCGGTGTCGTGATCGCGCGGCCAACGCGCAATATCAGCGAGGCGAAGGCGCTCGATGCCATCGCCGGTTACGTCATCGTCGACGACCTTTCGGCGCGCGATCTCATGAAGCGCGAAGGCACGCCGTTTATCTACGACTGGATCGGCCAGAAGTGTTTCGAGGATGGCGCGCCGATGGGCCCGTGGTTCACGCCGGCGCCCTACATTCGCGATCCCAACGACCTGTCGATCAAGCTTTGGGTCAACGGTGTTCTCAAGCAAAACTCAAATACCGGGCGAATGGTGCACGGCATTGCCGAACAGGTTGCCTATCTGAGCCGTCATGTGACTTTGCAGCCCGGCGACGTGATTGCGACGGGAACGCCTGCTGGCGTCGGTATGCCCCGCGGCGAATTTCTCAAGATCGGCGACGAAGTAAAGATCGAGATCGACGGCTGCGGTACCTTGATTAACCGCATGATTCAGGACGATTCCTGAGAAATTGCCGCGGCAGCGCGAGAGGACGTGATGGAAACGATCGGGTTTATCGGCCCCGGCAAAATCGGTCTGCCGATCTGCCGGCACCTCATCAACGCTGGGCACCGTGTGCTCGGCTATCGACGCAATACCAGCGCCCTGGCGGAATTCGAAAAGGCCGGAGGCATCGCGGCGAAATCGTCGGCCGACGCGACAGAAAACGCCGACCTTGTGTTCACCTGTCTGCCTTCTGACGAAGCACTTGACGAGGTCGTGAATGGTCCACGCGGGATCGCTGCGGCGGCTAAACCAGGTCAGATCGTCGTCGAGTTCGGTTCGCATGCCGTGCCGGTGAAGAAAAATTACATCGCGCCTTTGGCGAAGAAGGGCGCCATTTTCATCGATGGTGAGGTCGGTGGAACGCCCGGCATGGTCGAGGCCCGCAAAGGGGTTATCTATCTCAGCGGCGACGCGAAGGCGTGCGAGCGCCTGGCGCCGATCGTGAAGACGTTCGCCGACATCTCGATCTTCCTCGGCCCGTTTGGCTCCTCGACCACGGTCAAGACCATCAACAATATCATGGTGGGGTTGCACATAGCCGGCACCGCGCAAGCGATGGCGATCGGCCTTCGCGCCGGCGTCGATGTCGACCTGATGATCAAGGCAATCGCCAACGGCAGCGGCGGCTCGACGCAGTTCGGAATTCGTGCGCCGTGGATGGCACAGCGCAAGTTCATGCCGCAACAAGGCTCGGCACAGGGCCTCGCGCACTATCTCGAACGCGGCAAAGAATTGGCCGACGAGGTCGGCGTCGACGCGCCCCTGATTGACTGCTTGCTTGATATTTTCCATCGCGCACTGCCGCAGATCGGTGAGCGCGACGTCGCATCGATCATCGAAATATTCGAACCCGAAACGAAAGCGAAGAGTTCAGGCACTCAGACGAGGTGATGCAATGATTGGCGTACGCAAAATCGCTCATGCGAGCTATGACGTCCCGGATCTCGACCGACAACTCGAATATTATACGGACATTATTGGCCTCACGCTCTCCGCCAAAGAAAAAGACACCGCCTATCTTTCCAGCACGATCGACCACCACTCGATCGTCTTGAAAAAGGGCTCGCAAGCCAAGTGTACCCGGATCGGATTTCAAATCGGGCCCGAAGACGATCTCAACGCATTCGAAAAGCAAACCGAGGCAATGAATATCAAGACCACACGCAAGAAAGATCCCGAGCCGACCATCGCTGACATGGTGTGTTTCGAAGACCCGAAGGGCACCACAATGGAGGTGTTCAAGCGACCCGATTTGCAGCATCAGAAGTTTCAGACAAAAGGTGTCGTCCCGCACAAACTCGGACATGTTGCGTTCCACTGCCAGGACGCGCAGGCCGTCACCAAGTTCTATTGTGATGTGCTGGGTTTCCGCGTGTCCGACTGGATGGGCGATTTCTTCTCGTTCTTGCGTTGCGGTGTCGATCATCACACGATCAACCTGATCGGTACGGGCTCGAACCGTCATTTCCACACGGCATTCGAGTTGCGCGACTGGGCGCACCTGCAGACTGCCTGCGATTATCTGAGCATCAATGGGTACAAGATGCTTTGGGGCCCGGGACGCCACGGCATCGGCCACAATCTATTTGCCTATCATCAAAGCCCGGCCGGCCTCATTACCGAGCTGTTCGCCGAGCTGGATCAGATGAAAGATGAGGCATTGGGTTATTTCGACCCTCGGCCATGGCACCGCGACAAACCCCAGCGACCGAAGGTGTGGGCGAAGGATCCTTCGGCCGCGAACCTGTGGGGCCCGATGCCACCGGACGAAATGATGAAGCTGTAGATATCCGACGACTGGCTCGGCAACGCAGGAGCTCGGGCATGGCGGTCAACACGATTCAAGCGGCGCGGACGAAAGGTCCTGTAAAGCCCAGCGTGGACGAGTTGATCGACCGTGCTCGCGCAATTGGCGCGTTGGCGCGCGAGCACGCGCTCGAAACCGAACAAAGCCGGCAAGTGTCGGCCGAGCTGATCGGCAAGATGCGAGACGCGGAATTGTTCCGTGTGATGCAGCCGGCCCGGTTCGGCGGATTCGAGTACGGCTATGACACGTTTGTCGAACTTGTCGCCGCTGTTTCGACTGGTGACGGCTCAACGGGGTGGGTCTACAGCCTCGGAGCTGTGCATCCCTGGCTTATCGCCTGTTATCCGGAAAAAGCTCAGCAGGAAGTCTGGACCCAGGATCGCGACGCGATCGCCGCCGTGTCGTACGCTCCAACCGGTAAAGCCGCGCCGGATAAAGACGGTTACCGGCTCAGCGGCCGTTTCAGTTTTGCCAGCGGCTGTGACAACGCGAATTGGGCAATTCTTGGCGGCATTTTGCCGCTCAAGGATGGACCAAAGCCGGGCTTCTTTCTCGTTCCGCGATCACAATTCACCATTCACGACGACTGGTTCACGATGGGTTTGGCCGGCACAGGGAGCAAGACCATCGTCGTGGAAGATCAGTTCGTTCCGGCCTATCGCACGGTCACCTTCGCGGAGATGTTGATTGGAAACGGGCCGGGGACCGAAACAAATAACAATCCGCTTTATCGCCAGCCCATGTTGGCCGTGGTGCCGCACTGTCTTGTTGCGCCGGCCCTGGGGATGGCCCGCGGTGCGCTCGAAGCTTTCAAGGAGCAGGCGGCGGGCCGCACAACACGCGGCGCGGTGGCTGGTGGAAACAACAGGATGAGCGAGTTTATCACCGTTCAGATGCGCGTTGCCGAAGCAACGGCATCAATTGATGCCGCGCAACTGATGATTCATCGCGATATCAACAACACGCTGGCGACTGTCATCGCCGGCAAGCGGCCGGATATCGCGTTGCGTATGCGCAACCGCCTTACCCATTCCTTCGCCACCAAGCTTCTGGTTCAGGCCGTTGACGCTGTCTTCATCGCGGCTGGTGGCGCCGCGCTCGGCCTGCAACATCCGGTGCAGCGCTTTTGGCGCGATATCCACGCTGCCAGTTCGCATATCAGCCTGAATTGGGATTCGGTCTCGGCCATGTATGGACAGCATGTGTTCGGGCTTGAGCCGAAGGGTCAGTATTGACGCCAGCGCCAAACGCGCCCGCAAACGCCCAAAAAACGCCAAATAGTCAATTTAAAGAGCGGTCCAGCTAGGCTGCCGCGATTACTTGCGCCCTGCGGGAGGCTTGCAGTAAAAAAAATAGAGTTGCCATTTCCTGGTGAGCGACTTTCGCAAACGTCCGCGTGAGAGCCTCAAAGACAGCGCAAGTTTGGTGTTTCTTGAGTTTTTAGCCGGCTCGGTGATTTAGCCCCTGCGTTGAGCAAACGCGACTAGCGTTTTGGAAGCTCAGTAAAAACCGACCAAGTGCAGTTTTGGTCCCTTCTAACGTTCACGCGTAGATTATTAGGGAGCCAACTTATGACCTCCAAGCGGTTCGGCGTACCTTCGAGTTCCAAAGCTTTGCGGGAAGCGATCTTTGGTCCACCACCGATACTAAAATATGAATCTCGTAAACAGTACGATTTACTACTCGAACGTCTTTACGCCGATCTAAAGCCAACAGACATTGTTCAGGAAAGTTGGGTTCACGATCTAGCATATTGGATCTGGGAGATCCGACGCTGGCGTCGAATGCGGATCTGCCTAATTGAGGCAGAGATACCTAAGGCCATGCTTTGGGTCCTCTCCAAGCCGATTGGTGGTCGACTTTCATGCATTGGAGAATATGAAAAAGTCGATGCAGGGGATTCTGTAAGGCCGTTATCTGAAGAAGATTCAGAAAAAATGTCGGAGCTTTTTGATGAATTAGGTATGGAAGAACCCGACGAGGATTCCTCGTTGCCATACAATTTTGATTTGGTGGCTGACACCATTCGACTTCGAGCTTTTTTGGAAGAATCCGATTTCGTCGAGCACGTTGATCGTAAGATTATTATTGCGGAAGATCGTCGTAACGCGATCTTTCGAGAAATTGATCGCCATCGGGCAGGCATTAGCTTCGCGTGGCGCGAAAAAGTACGCAACATCGAGCAAGCGGAATTTAGGGTTGTCAAAGCAAAAAAATATCCTAGTAAAAAGGCAAATAGGTGATGACCAGTGCGCGAAAAATTAGCGCAAATCGGGCCAATGCCGAGGCAAGTACTGGCCCCAAAGGTGCGCGCGGTAAATCCAAAGCTTCTCAGAACGCTCGCTATCACGGGCTGAGCGTATCCATATCCGCCGATTCGGCTTACGATGCCAAACGCGAAATTCTTGCAGGCGAAATTGCCGGGCAGAGCGCCAATTATGAAATGCTCGAACTGGCACACCACTGCGCAACAGCTTGCGTCGATCTTATGCGCATACGTCGAGTACGTCTTGAGCTTTTTGGCATGAACCTTCCATTGGGGGAAATGGAAGTTCTCAAAACTGATCCGAGTCGCGCCGGGGAATTTGTCGCTAAATTATACGAGCTTACGAAAGAGCTTGAATTGATCGACCGCTATGAGCGGCGCGCCCTCTCCCGTCGTAAATTTGCAATACGGAAACTAGACGTCTTGCGCCGGCAAACAACTGCGTAGGAAATTATAAGCATGGGCGGAACAGTTCTAAACTCGGCCGTATCGTAGGAATATATTCAGGAAGGAGACTGATTTTGGCAGAACGAACCCAAATTCTTCAACCATTTCAGATGTATAGTTTGCGACGGCATGCAATTCAAAGGGGTTATGTAGGGACGTGCTTCGCTGCTTGCCCAAACCACATAAGCGGACATTTTTTTAAACGGGCCCTCTGTGATTTTTAACTCCCCTTCGCGTCGTATATCTCCGGAAAGAAATAATCCTTCCACGATGAGGGTTTTGCCTTGATCGTGCCGACCTCCGCCATGAAGTCGGCATATTTCATGGTGCTTTCCGGCGTCATCGTCCAGC
>DASPNW010000028.1:0-207447 GCA_035626335.1 Pseudolabrys sp. | reverse complement strand
TGCCCGAGCCAGGGCACGATGGACATATTCGTGGAGCCGGTATTGCCGCGCGCCCAGGTCGTCATCTGTGGATCGAGCCCGGTGGCGGTCGCGATCGCCGATCTCGCCAGGCGCATGGCTTTTGCCGTGACCGTTTGTGCGCCATCTGCCGAGCAATCGGCATTCGAGGACGCCGACCGGCGCATCGAAGGTTATGCCTTGTCCGTTGCGGAAGCCGGCGAGCGCTACGTCGTGGTCTCGACACAGGGCCGCGGCGACGAAGCGGCCTTGCTGGCTGCGTTCGCCACCGACGCGGAATACATCGCATTCGTCGGCAGCCGCAAGAAAGCAGATGTCCTGAAAAAGACACTCGCCGAACGAGGCGTAGCGGCGGATCGTCTGGCCAGACTCAAGGCGCCTGCCGGTCTTGATCTCGGCGCCATCACGCCTGATGAGATCGCAATCTCGATCCTGGCGGAGATTGTCGCGGTGCGCCGCGGCAAGCAGTCGCGCGGTATCCCGCCTTTGCCCTGATCAAAAATTTTGCGCTGCCGCGTTTTGATCCAGCGATGATTGACACCTTTTGACACCGGCCACTAGCATCTCGAAGTTCGATATTGTTGTACTGGATCGCGGTACGAGGTCGATGTCCGTGATTGTCGGAGACGCAACTTCAAATGCGCGCCCGGAACCGTCGGCGCCACACCCGATACAAATTCGCGAACACAAGATCCCGAGCGTCGGGAGCGCACCCTATATCTGTGTCGAGGGCCCTGACGGAAATTTGTGGTTCTGCGAGAGCGGCGCCGGCAAGATCGGCTGCTTTGATCCGCGCAGCGCAAAGTTTACCGAATTCTCGTTGCCGGCACCTGGCGCCACTCCGATCGGTATTACGCTCGGAGGTGATGGCCATCTGTGGTTCGCGCAAAAGAAAGCCAACAAGATCGGCCGCATTACGACGAATGGCGAATTGGCGGAATTTCAGGTTCCGACCGCGGATGCTGGCCCTGACGGAATCGCGCTCGGGCCGGATGGCAATATCTGGTTCTCGGAGACCGAGGTGAGCCAGATCGGCCGTATTTCTTCCGATGGGCGCATACAAGAGTTCAAGACCGGCATCTCGTCCGGCAGCAAACCGCTGTCGATTGTGGTGCGCGATGGCGCTCTCTGGTTCAGCGAAGCGGCCGGCAACCGGATCGGCCGCATCACCGTGGATGGCCTGGTGACAGAGTTCGACATCCCTGGCCATGACAGCCAACCGCGCGCCATGGTCACGCATCCCGACGGCAGCATCTGGTTCGTCGAAACCGGCGCCAATGCGCTCGGCCGCCTCGCCCGCAACGGCAAATTCCAGGATTTCAGGTTTCCCACGCCGAACGCATCCCTGCGCGGTGTCACCGTCGGGCCCGATGGCAACCTGTGGTGCACGGAAAATTTTGCCAACAAGATCGGCCGCATGGCGCCGGACGGAACGTTGATCGGCGAATACGATATTCCGGCGCCGGCCAGTGGCGCGCGTTGTATCGCGGCAATGTCAAACGGCCGGCTCTATTTCACGCAATACGATGCCGGGTCGATCGGAGAGATCATTCTCGGCTGAACGAACAAGATGAGGGGCGCGCGGTGAAAGTCGAGCGGATCAATTATCAAGCGGGCAGCGTCGCCGGCATCGGTGCCTTGATTTATGACGAGAGCACCAAAGCCCGCCGTCCGTTATTGCTGATTTCACCGAACTGGCTTGGCCTCAGCGAGGCCGCCATCGACCGCGTCAGCCACATGGCTGGCAGCAAATACATCGCTTTCATTGCCGATATGTATGGCAACGGCAAAGTTGCCGATGGTCCGCCCGAAGCCGCACCCCTCGCCAACGGCCTGCGCGCGGACGCGCCGGAACGAAGGCGCCGCATTACGGAGGCGCTCGGCGCGTTTCGCAGCGAGTGCGACAAACGCGGCATCGGCGACCTCAGCCGGCAAGCCGCGGCCGGCTTCTGCTTTGGCGGTGGCAACGTGCTGGAACTCGCGCGCACTGGCGCGGATGTGAAGGCGGTTGTTTGCATGCACGGCGATCTGCTCACCTCGTTGCCGGCAAAGGCCGGTGACATCAAGGCGGCGGTCTGTGTCATGCATGGCGCGGCGGACCCCGTGGTCCCGAAAAAAGACCGCGACGCGTTTGAAGCAGAAATGGAAGCCAGCGGTGCCCGGTGGCAAATGCTGTTGTTCGGTCACTTGCTCCACTCGTTTTGCGAAAGTGAATCCAACGTGCCGGGGATCGGCTGCTTCGATCCCGGTGCCGCGCGCCAGTGCTACAACATGGTCGACGACTTCGTCACCGCCGCGTTCGAAGGAAAACTGTAAAAATTCTTACGGGAAGGAAACGTCATGCGGAGGATCGCCAAGGCATTCCTTAGTTTGCTGATGATTGGCGTCGCCAGTACGGCGCAGGCGCAAACCTATCCGGATCGTCCGATCCGCCTGATCGTCTCGATCGCCGCCGGCAGCGTCACCGACGTCATCATGCGCAAGGCCGCGGCGGAATTGCAGCCGCGTCTCGGCCAGCCACTCATCATCGAAAATCGTGGGGGCGCCAGCGGTATCGTTGCAGCGCAGGCCTGCGCGCAGGCGGCGCCCGACGGTTACACGCTGTGCGTCATCTATCACAGCACCATGTCCTACAATCCTCTGCTGTTCGACAAGCTGCCTTACGATCCGGACCACGATCTGGTGCCGGTGACGCGGCTGTTCTTTCTCAACGAAGGTCTGTTCGTCTCGTCCGCGCTGGGCGTGAAATCGGTCGCCGAACTTAAAAGTCTGGCGATCGCGAAACCCGACAGTCTCAACTTCGCCACGCTGGGTGAAGGTTCGTTTCCCGACCTGTTCCTGAGGTGGCTCAACAACCAATGGGGCACCAGAATTGTCGGTGTGCCTTACAAGGGTGGCGGACCGGCCGCGCAAGCCCTCGCCGCCAATCAAGTCCAGCTGACGCGCTTCGGGATCGGGAATTTCCTCGGCTTGATCCAGGCCGGCAATGTCGTGGCCCTCGCAGTGTCGGCGGACAAGCGCTCGCTGTTGCTGCCGGACGTGCCGACGCTGGCGGAAGCTGGTCTTGCAGGTTATCCGGGCCAAGGCTGGTGGGGCCTCGCTGCGCCGAAAGGCACGCCGCCGGCGATCGTCGACAAGGTCAACAGCGAGTTCGTCAAGCTATTCAGCGAACCGGGCTTTATCGAGTATCTGAACCAGCAAGCGGTGGTCGCGGCGCCGACCACGCCGGCCGCGTTCGCGGCGTTCCTGAAAGAGGATCGAAGTGCGGCCGAGGCACTGGTCAAGCTCGCGAACAGCAAGCGCGAGACTTACAAGCCAGACTAGCGGTCGAGCACAGAATTTTGTCGGGTGGATATCGAAAACAAACTGGAGCGGGCGAAGGGATTCGAACCCTCGACCCCGACCTTGGCAAGGTCGTGCTCTACCCCTGAGCTACACCCGCATCCGTTCGTCATTTGGCCGAAAAGCCCTATCGGCCGCCAAGGCCGTTCCTATAGCCAAAAGGGGAGCCCAAAAGCAACCTTGGCGGCCAATGGCGCCATTTCCGGCTAACTTTGGCGGCGTGGCCGCCCTTTGACGACGTCAGCCTGCCAACGCGGGTTCGGATTGCAGAAGCCGCGGAACCCGGAAATGATCGTCAGCCGGCACTCTTCAAGAGACCGATACTGGCAATCTTCGGACAGATCGCTGCCAAAATTGAGCAGTGCACACCACGGACCCTCGCCGGCCCGCGCCTGACCCGGATTGGCCAACTGGATCGCTGCAAGAACTCCGATCGCTAGAATAATGCGCAACATGTTCAACCTCTTCTCTTTTCTTTCAAAGAGACGGCGCAGACACCGCACGTCTAGTTTTGCTGGACCCGCCGCTTGTGGCGTGTCTTGGACTTGGGCACAGGCCCTGCCCACCGCGGATTGGGATTACAGAAGCCACGATTACCCGCCAGGACATTCGGCCGGCACGCCTCGAGCGACCAATACCGGCAGTCTTCGTACACCGACCCGGGGCCGAGCGAGATGATCGCGCACCAAGGACCCTCCTGAGCATTCGAAGGGCGCGTATCAAGTGACACGACGGCAACGAGTACCCCCGCAATCAGCAAGATGCGCATAAGCTATTACCTCTTTGGATCTCCGATAACACTAACACCCCGCCCGCTGGATTATTGCCCGGATGCCGAAAACGCCCGAACAGCTCTTCGCCGCACTTGACGCTCTGGGCATCCTCCATTCGACGGTCAAGCATCCGCCGCTGTTTACAGTCGAACAATCACGGACCCTGCGCGGGCAGATTCCAGGTGGTCACACTAAGAACCTGTTTTTGCGTGATAAAAAATATGACATCTATCTGGTTGTTGCTTTGGAAGATGCGGACATTGACCTGAAGGGTTTACACCGGCGGCTCGGTGCCAGCGGACGATTTTCGTTCGGCTCCGCCGATCTTCTGCGCGAGGTCATGGGTGTCGAACCCGGCGCAGTGACGCCATTCGGCGTCATAAATGACACGACAGGCCGGGTGACGGTTGTGCTGGACAAAGCCATGATGGCGTACGAGACCCTCAATTATCATCCGCTGGTCAACACCATGACCACGTCGATAAAGCGCAAGGATTTGCTGACATTTCTCGAATCGACCGGGCATATCGCCCGGATCGAGCCTGTTTCGGGGCGCGCCTCGACCGTACCTTGATGATTGCGCTAGCGTCCCGGATAACCCATCTAATCCGGCAGGATACCGTGGCAGTCAGGCCATCCGTGGTGAGATGAGGCGAGGAACAATGCTGCAAGACGGCGGGGCGATAACGGCGGCCGACGTGGTTAAAGACACGACCACGCAAGGCTTTATGAAAGATGTGATCGAGGAATCGAAACGCCAGCCGGTTCTGGTCGATTTCTGGGCGCCCTGGTGCGGGCCTTGCAAGCAACTCACGCCCGTCCTGGAAAAAACCGTGAAGGCCGCCAAGGGCAAGGTCAAGCTCGCGAAGATGAATATTGACGAGCATCCGGCGATTCCGGGCCAGATGGGCATCCAGTCGATTCCGGCGGTCATCGCGTTTTCAAATGGTCAGCCGGTCGACGGCTTCATGGGCGCGTTGCCCGAGAGCCAGGTTGTCGCGTTTCTGGAGCGGATCACCAAGGGCGCAGTCGGCACCGAGGAAAAGGATTTATTGAAAGCAGCCGATGCAGCGCTGGCGGAAGGCAATGCAGCCGGCGCTGCCGAACTATACGCGCAGCTGCTTGCCGAGGACGGCAGCAATATACAGGCACTTGCGGGCCTCACGCGCTGCTATATTGGAACGGGCGCCCTGGAACAGGCGAAGCAGACTCTCGCCCTCGTCCCTGAGGCCAAGCGAAATGACGCGGCAGTCGCCGCCGCACGCGCCGCGCTTGAGGTCGCCGAGCAGGCAAAGTCGGTCGGCGCGCCGGCGGAACTCGAAGCAAAAGTACTTGCCGATCCGCTCGATCATCAGGCGCGTTTCGACCTTGCGGTCGCGCTCAATGGCAAAGGCAAGCGTGAAGACGCGGTCAAGCATCTGATCGAAATCGTCAGGCGCGATCGCAAATGGAACGACGACGGCGCGCGTAAACAACTCGTCCAGTTCTTCGAAGCTTGGGGTGCGACCGACCCCGCGACCGTGGAGGGCCGTAAGCGCCTGTCGTCGATTTTATTCTCGTAGACGTTTCGCTCCGGCAATGGCGCCGAGTGGCAGAGTGAAGCGAAGATGCCGATGAATGCACAATATCGCGGGCCGATCGAATTGCCCGGAGTGATCCCGGTGTTTCCTCTGCCGGGGGCGTTGCTTTTGCCGCGCGGACAGATGCCGCTCAATATTTTTGAGCCGCGCTATATCGCGATGGTCGATGACGCGTTGCGTGACGGGCACCGGTTGATCGGCATGATCCAGCCCGACACCGCACAAGGCGGCGCGAGCGAAAAGCCGTCGCTTTACAGGATCGGTTGCGCCGGGCGCATCACCCAGCTCGCGGAAAGCGGCGATGGCCGGTACCTGATCGAGCTGACCGGTGTTGCGCGCTTCCGCGTCGAGGAGGAGCTGAAAGTCGCGACCCCATACCGGCAATGCCGCGTGACCTATGCACCGTTCGCCGACGACTTCGTCGCGCGCAAGGGCGAGAGCGCCGTCGACCGGGCGGCGCTGCTCGTTGCGCTCACCGATTTTCTGAAAGCCAACGATCTCAAGGCAGACTGGGAGGGCATCGAAAAAGCGCCGAACGAGGCGCTGGTCAATGCGCTGTCGATGATGTCGCCTTATGGCACGGCGGAAAAACAAGCGCTGCTGGAGGCTCCGGATTTAAAAACGCGTGCGGAGATCCTGATCGCCATCACCGAAATCGATCTCGCCAAAAAGAACACCGAAGGCGAACCGCAGCTGCAGTAAGCCGCGAGCCATGCTATAACGTGGTGAATTATCTGAGGATTCTGTTATGGCCACCGTCCCGCCTACCGAACGGCCCCCGGGCAGTGTTGACCCAAAACTGCTGGAAATCCTCGTCTGCCCTGTCACCAAAGGGCCGCTCGAGTACGACGCCGCGAAACAGGAACTCATCTCCCGCAAGGCGAAGCTCGCCTATCCAATCCGCGACGGCATACCGATCATGCTGCCCGAAGAAGCCCGCCGACTGGAATGACGCCATTTTTAATCGCGTCATCATCCGCGAAAGCCGTACAAATCAAAACAACGATTATGAGGACTGGATGTCCCGCTTGCGCGGAGCATGACAGTGAGTAGGGAAGGAAAAAGCAATGATCAAAATCTGGGGCCGCAACACATCTTCGAACGTGCAAAAGGCGATGTGGGCGGTCGGCGAGCTAAAGCTTGAACATCAGCGGATCGATATCGGCGGCGCCTTCGGCAAAAACAAAGAGCCGGCCTATCTGGCGATGAACCCGAATGGCCTGGTGCCGACACTCGAGGAAGACGATGGCTTCTTGCTGTGGGAATCGAATTCGGTCGTGCGTTATCTCGCCGGCAAGCACGACAAGGCCGGTGTCATCGAGCCGAAAGACCCCAAGCAGCGTGCCCTCGCCAGTCAGTGGATGGATTGGCAATTATCGGTGGTCGGACCGGCGATCTTGCACGCGTTCTGGGGCCTCATCCGCACAGCTCCGGAAAAGCGCGACATGGCCGCTATCAACACCTCGAAAGAAAAGACGACCGACGCGATGAAGATGCTCGACGCGCAATTGGGCAAGACGCAGTACGTCGCCGGGCCTTCGTTTTCCTACGGCGATATTCCGGTCGGCATCATGTGCTATCGCTTCGTGCAGTTGGTGCCGGAACGGCCAAAAATGCCCAACCTCGACCGGTGGTATGGCGCGATTTCATCGCGCCAGGCATTCAAGGATCATGTCGGCAGTATTCCGTTGACGTGAGTGTTTTTCTCAAACTCTCGCTGTCATTGTCGCTTCTGATGCGGAGCAAGAAGCGAGCTTACAGCGCCTCGCCCTTGAGCAACTTCGGCACGTCACCGGTGAACCCGGCCGCTTCGCGGATGAACGCGCGCTTGAGGGCCGGCATGCGCTCGACCAATCCAAGACCGATATCGCGCGCGAGCCGCAGCACATCGGAGCGGTTGGAGAAGAGCCGGTTCAACCCGTCGGTCGCGATCCCCATGGTCATGGTATCGAAGCGCCGCCACCGTTGGTAGCGTTCGAGCACATCGGGCCCGCCTGGATCGAGCCCAAGGCGCGCGGCGTCGACAATCGCCTCGGCAAGCGCGGCCACATCGCGCAGCCCCATATTCAATCCCTGCCCGGCGATGGGATGGATAATGTGCGCAGCGTCGCCGATCAACGCCAGCCTTTCGCCGATGAAACTGCGCGCGGTAAACAGACCGAGCGGAAATGCCCGGCGTGCTCCGGCGACCTCCAGGTCGCCAAGCTGCAAGCCGAAGCGTTTCTCGAGTTCGCGATGAAATTCTTCATCAGGAAGCGCAACGATATGCTCGGCCTCGCGCGCGTTTTCGGTCCACACAATTGAACAACGTCTGCCTTTAAGCGGCAGAATCGCAAACGGGCCCGCCGGAAGAAAATGTTCTTCGGCGCGTCCATTGTGTTCACGCTCGTGCGCAACCGTCGTGACAATCGCCGACTGATCGTAATTCCAGCCATAACTGGCGATGTCCGCCTGCTCACGGATCAGCGAGTGTGCACCATCGGCGCCGACCAGAAGGCGGCAGGAAATGACTTCATCGTTGGAGAGTGAGACCTCATTGGCATTCGCGCGTTTCTCGAAGCCGGCGACCGCGCCGGCACGCAAATCGACCCCGAGTTCCTTTGCCTTTGCGATCAATACATCGACCAGATGCCGGTTCTCGACCATATGGGCAAATGGTTCGCCCTCGTCCACCTCCCCGCCGAAGGTCAGAAAAGTCGGCCGCACGGAATCGTCCAGCTTCGAGTCGGTCACGACCATGTCGAGAATCGGCTGCGCCTTGTCGGCGACCGCATCCCACACCCCGATGACCTCGAAGAGCCGCCGCGCCGCCGCCGCGATAGCCGAGGCGCGCGGATCCTTCGACTGGGCATGGGCCAGCGTCGGGTCAATGACCGCAACGGTGAACGGATCGCCCAGCCCCTGGCGCAGGGCGATTGCCAGTGCCAGGCCGGCAAATCCGGCTCCGCCGACAACAACATCGGTTCGCGAGCGATCGCCTTTATCCATTCGCGTTCCTTGTAAATCTCGCCGCAGCATAGCAGGTTGAGGACATAGTTTGACCTTTTGCGGGCCCGCTCATGTCCTCAGCCGTCCAGGATTTGCTCGATATTCTCGACCTCGAGCCGCTGGAAGTGAACCTGTTCCGCGGCCGCTCGCCGCAGGTGGGCTGGCAGCGGGTTTTTGGCGGCCAGGTGATCGGCCAGGCGCTGGTAGCCGCGGTGCGGACCGTCGAAGTCCGGCCGCCGCATTCATTGCACGCTTACTTCCTGCTGCCAGGTGACCCCAAGGTACCGATCATCTACGACGTCGATCGCATCCGTGACGGCAAGAGCTTTACCACGCGCCGCGTCACCGCCCGCCAGCACGGACACCCGATTTTTTCGATGCTGGCATCGTTTCATGCGGACGAACCGGGCCTCGACCATCAGGCCAAGATGCCGGACGTGCCGCCGCCGGAAAAGCTTCCGAGCGAAACCGATATGCGGGAAAAGCTGTTGCCGATGATGCCGGATCCGGTTCGGCGCTATTACGAACGGGAGCGGCCGATCGAATTGCGGCCGGTCGAATTCGAGCGGTATCTCGGAAAAAAGATTCCCGGCGGACAATTCAACATCTGGATTCGCACCACCGGCAAGTTGCCCGATCTTCCGGCGATCCATCAATGCGTATTGGCCTATGCCTCCGACATGATGTTGCTTGACACTGCACTTGCGCCACACGGACGCACGCTGTTCGAGCAGGAATTCATCGCCGCCAGCCTCGATCACGCTCTATGGTTTCATAGGCCTTTCCGCGCCGATGATTGGCTGCTTTACGCGCAGGATTCGCCGAATTTGCACGGTTCGCGCGGCTACGCGCGCGGGCTTATCTTCAAGCGCGACGGAACGCTTGTCGCCTCGGTGGCACAGGAAGGCCTGGTACGCCAACGACGAAACACGTGACGTGCGCAAATGAAGCGATTGGCCACGGCCTATCTTGTCCTGATTTCAATCGTGACGGCGGCGCTTGGCGCATCGGGCAGGCAGCCTGCCCCCCAAGGTTCGTTTGAAGGCGCGCCGCCGCAATACACTCATTTCAGCGCCGCGGAACTCGAACGCGGTTTTCTTGCGCTTGCATTCGGATCCGACCTGCGCATAGGCGCGCGCCCGCTCGGTATCCGCCGCTTCGACCAACCAATCCGGGCTCGCATCATCGGCGGCGGCAGCATCGATCGGACCATCGAAATGGCGCGCGTGCTTGAAGAATATGCACGCAAAGTCGCCGGCCTGGGGCTGAGTATCGCGCCGCCCTCTGCGCCGGCCGAAGTCGAGTTGAGGTTGATTGACGAGAAGGATTTTCAGTCGGCGCTAGAGGATGCCTTCGGTACTAAAATCGCCAAGGCCTTTGTCTCGCGGACCGACCCGCAGTGCATGACCAGCGTTCGATCGACGGCCGACGGAAAAATCGTGCATTCCGTGTCATTTATAATCGTCGACAAAGGCGACGACGTGTTCCTCGACTGCGCCTATCATGAATTGCTGCATGCTTTCGGGTTGTCGAACCACGATCAACACAACCCTTGGACCACGCTCAACCAGCGCCGCATGGTCGGCTACCTGACGGCCTACGACCGGTCGCTGCTCACATTGCTATATGACCATCAGATAAAGCCCGGCATGACCATGCGACAGGCGCGCGCTGCGTTGCCCCGGATCATTGCTGAACTCGGGCTGGCCACGCCAAATTCGGGCAGATGAGCCAGCATCGCGGCGAGGGTACATTTGTAAGCGGGCCCCTGATTACGCCCAAAACTCGCTGACTAATTTTTAAGCAGGCCATGACGTCATTGGCGCGTCTTTAAGCGCCGACCGTAGGTCGCCTTCTGCATGATCGGTTATCCACCGAACTTCGCATGTCGAATCAAAGATATAGTCGTGTCACGCGCATCTGGCACGGCGTTTGATTCTATCTCCCCGGCCGTGCCTGCGAAGCAAGCTCCGCAGGCGCGGCTCAGTGAACCCGCCCGCACTGCGTCTAGGTACAAAACGGGCCCAAGCGGGGATCGAATCCATGAAAATCGTCATGGCCATTATCAAACCCTTCAAGCTCGACGAGGTCCGTGACGCCCTGACCTCAATCGGCGTGCAAGGACTGACCGTTACCGAGGTCAAAGGATACGGGCGTCAAAAGGGGCACACGGAGATCTATCGTGGTGCCGAATACGCGGTGAGCTTCCTGCCAAAAATAAAGATCGAAGTGGCAGTGGACACCAAGCAAGTCGACAAGGTCATCGGGGCCATCACCGGCGCCGCCAAGACCGGTCAGATCGGCGACGGAAAAATCTTCGTCTTCAATCTGGAAAACGCCGTGCGCATCCGCACCGGCGAGACCGATGCCGCGGCGCTCTAGTTAACCCGCACCGCAAACAATACGGACAGGAGTAAAACCATGACGTTGAAGAAATCCTCCCGTGCGGGGCTCTTGGCTCTCGCCTTCGGGATAGTGCTCGGACTGTTCCTGAGCGTGGCGACTTATGACGCCAGCTTCGCTCAGGCTCCCGCTGCGGCACCCGCCGCCGCCGCTCCAGCGCCCGCCCCGGCAGCTCCGCCGCCGGCGTGCGCAAATGATCCGGATCCGAAGAAAGCTGTCCTTGAAAAGTGCACGCCCAATTCCGGCGACACTGCGTGGATGCTGACGTCGGTCGCGCTGGTGCTCATGATGACCATTCCGGGCCTCGGCCTGTTTTATGGCGGCATGGTGCGCAAGAAGAACGTGGGCGACACCGTGATGACAAGCTTCGCCGTCACATGTCTGGTCACGATCGTTTATGCGGTCATCAGTTATAGCCTGGCCTTCACGACAGGCGGGCCATTCATCGGCGGCATGAGCCGTGCGTTCCTGCAGGGGATCCTGAGCGATATTTCGACCGGTATCGGCACGCCAAATGGCCTGGCGGTGACCATTCCTGAAACGGTCTATCTCTGCTTCCAGATGACCTTCGCCATCATCACACCGGCGCTCATTGCCGGTGCCTTCGCTGAGCGCATGAAGTTCTCCGCAATGCTCTGGTTCATGGGCATTTGGGCAATCGTAGTCTACGCCCCGATCGCGCATTGGGTTTGGGGTGCGGATGGCTTCATGTCCAACGGTAACAGCGACGCGATGTTCAAGGTCCTCGACTTTGCCGGCGGCACTGTCGTGCATATCAACGCCGGTGTCGCCGGCCTGATGTGCGCAATTTGCCTCGGCAAGCGCAAGGATAGCGGACCCGCGCACAACATGGTTCTCACCTTCATCGGCGCCTCGCTGCTGTGGGTCGGCTGGTTCGGCTTCAACGCCGGCTCCGCCGTCACCGCCGGCATGCAGGCGGGCATGGCGATGACCGTGACGCAGATCGCTACCGCCGTTGCGGCATTCACCTGGATGCTCGTTGAATGGGCCGCCCGCGGCAAACCCACCGTCATCGGCATTTGCTCGGGTGCGGTCGCAGGCCTCGTCGCCATCACTCCCGCTTCGGGCTTCGTTGGCCCCGTCGGTTCGATGGTGATCGGCATCGCCGCCGGCGTATTCTGCTACTGGGGCGTCACCGGCCTCAAGCGCATGCACGGCCTCGATGACGCGCTCGACTGCTTCGGCGTTCACGCCGTCGGCGGCATCGTCGGAGCTTTGTTGACCGGCGTATTCGCGATCGAACAGTACGGCGGCACCGCCGGGCTGATCGAAGGCAACGCCGCGCAGATGATGAATCAGGTCAAGGGCATCGTTGTCGTGATCGTATATGACGCGATCGTTTCCCTGATCATTCTCAAGATCATCGATGCAATCATCGGCCTGCGCGTTGCCGACGAAGTGGAGCGCGAAGGACTCGATATCGCGCTGCATGGCGAGGCAGTGCAATAGAACGCAAGGCCGCATGAACCCGGTATTCGGGCTCATGCGGTGAGCTAGCGGTAGGGGCGGAAACCCGGCACTGTCCCTTCCGTCGAGGCCCCGGTTCGCAAGGACCGGGGCCTCTCTCTTTATTATTGGCGCCGGTTCTTGTCTTTTTCCGCAGCAAACCGATCCGAATTCCGATGGTTAATCGGGTCTTAACCTCGCCCTCTTTATTGTGTGGAAACCCTGTGCCGCGGGCGAAGCCCGCTGTGTTGACGCATGTCCATGATGACCGCTCAGCGCGAGCCTGTCTCTTCACCTGCTCCGGCGGTCGATTCGCGGTCGCCCTTCGTGCGGCTGACGGAACTGATCGCCGGCATCGAGCCGGGTAAGCCCGCCATCAATCTGTCGGTCGGGGAGCCGCAACATCCGATCCCGCCATTCGTCGGCCCGACGCTTGCCGCGCATCTCGCCGACTTCGGCCGCTATCCGGCCAACAAAGGGATCGAACCCTTCCGCCGTGCCGTCGCAGCCTGGCTCGGCCGACGTTACAAGCTCACGCGACCGGTCGATGCGGAGAACGAAGTGCTTGTGCTCAGCGGCACGCGCGAAGGTCTGTTCCTCGCCGCAATCGCTGCCCGTCGCTGGGTCACACGGCGCGTTGGCAAACCGGCGATGCTGATCCCCAATCCATTCTATGCGGCCTATGCCGCCGGCACGCTCGCGGCCGACTGCGAACCGGTCTATCTGCCCGCGACCCGCAAAAGCGGTTTCCTCCCAGATCTCGATGCGCTTGATGACACGCTGCTGGCGCGCACGGTCGCTTGTTACATCGCGTCCCCCTCAAATCCGCAAGGCGCCGTCGCCGACCGCGCCTATCTCGACAAGCTGGCGCACCTCGCCCGCCGCTTCGGCTTCTTGGTATTCGCCGATGAGTGCTATTGCGAAATCTACAGCCAACACGCCCCGCCCGGCATGCTGGAAGCTGCGGGGCCCGATTTCGCGAATGTCGTCGTGTTCCACTCGCTGTCCAAGCGCTCGAGCCTGCCAGGTCTGCGTGTCGGATTTGCCGCCGGTGACCGGCGTTTCCTCGCTCCCTATCTCGAATTGCGCAACGTGGCGGCACCGCAGGTTCCGACACCGGCGCAGCACGTGGCAATCGCCGCCTACGGCGACGAGGCGCATGTGCGGGAAAACCGGGAACTTTACTCCGCCAAATTCGATCTTGCCGATCAGATTATCGGCAATCGTTACGGCTACGTGCGCCCTGCCGGCGGTTTCTTTCTGTGGCTCGATGTAGCGAAGCAAGGCGGCAGCGAGATTGTGACCAAACGCCTTTGGGCGGAAGCCGGCGTTCGCGTCGTGCCCGGACGGTATCTCGCGCGCGAACAAGCCGATGGGAGCAATCCCGGCGCGGACTATATCCGCGTTGCCATGGTGCAGGACAAGACGGCAACGGCCGAGGCGCTGCATCGCCTCGTCACCGTGCTTGGGTGAGGATGTAACGCATGCGGGCAACAGATCGCAGCCTCGATATCTTCGGCTTCATCGCCGAACATTTTCGCGACATCATCCGGCGGCGCCTGAGCGAGCTCGCAGGCTTGGCGTTGATGACCCTGGCGTTGCTTGGCGCACTCGCGCTCGCGACCTGGTCGGTGCAAGACCCTTCGCTCAGCCACGCTACGCAAAAGCCAATTCACAATCTCCTCGGTTACCCGGGCGCGATCTTTTCCGATCTGGCCATGCAGCTGCTCGGTCTCGCGGCCATCATGCTGCTCGCTCCAGAAGCGCTGCTTGGCTGGCGGTTGCTCTCGCACAAGCCGGTTGGTGAAAAATGGCGCAACCTCTTCTGGATCATCGCCACGTTTCTTGCGGCGGCCTTTGCTTCGACGTTGCCGCGCATCGGTTCCTGGCCGCTGCCAACCGGGCTTGGCGGCGTTGCCGGCGATGCGATGTTGCGGCTGCCGGCAATGATCGTCGGCACACCGAT
Source organism: Pseudolabrys sp. (assembly GCA_035626335.1). Classification (GTDB taxonomy): domain Bacteria; phylum Pseudomonadota; class Alphaproteobacteria; order Rhizobiales; family Xanthobacteraceae; genus Pseudolabrys. The sequence continues at coordinate 192,910 of DASPNW010000028.1, read as the reverse complement.
CGGCGGGCTCACCCGGCTTTTGTTGTGCATCCTTTTTGGTGTCGCCACCGTGGTGACCTTACTGTTCGCCGCGGGCACGTCCGGCCGCACGAAAAGGCGGGTCGCGCGCGTGAGCGAGATCGACGAAGAAGACGATATTGAAGAAGACGAAATCGATGAGGATCGTGGCTCCGCCTGGCTCGGCATGATCGTGCACGCGCTGCTCAGCTGGAAGGCGCGCATTGGCCGCATGATCCGTGGTGAAACGCGCGCGCATGCGGTGCTGCCGGTGGCGCACGGCCCGCGCATGGAGCCGCGTTTCGACGGTGGGTCTTATGAAGACGATGTTGAGTATGACGAAGACGCACCAACACCGCGCCGCCGCGCCGCGCCGCGAGCACCGGCGCGCCGCGGCAGTAACGGCTACATGCTGCCCTCTCTCAATCTCCTGGCCGCGCCGCGCGCCAGCGAACGCACCACGGTGTCGCGCGACATCATCGACGGCAATGCCGTTGCGTTGGAGACCGTATTGCAGGACTTCGGTGTGCGGGGCGAGATCATCAACGCACGTCCCGGCCCGGTCGTCACTCTTTACGAGCTCGAACCTGCACCCGGCATCAAATCCTCGCGGGTCATCGGGTTGGCCGACGACATCGCCCGTTCGATGAGCGCGGTGTCGGCACGTGTCGCCGTCGTGTCAGGCCGCAACGCGATCGGCATCGAGTTGCCCAATCCCACGCGCGAAAAAGTCTATTTGCGCGAGCTGCTCACCGGCATGGACTACAACGAGACCGCGGCCAAATTGCCGCTCTGTCTCGGTAAGACGATCGGCGGTGAATCGGTGATCGTCGATCTGTCGCGCATGCCGCATCTCCTAATCGCCGGCACCACCGGCTCCGGCAAATCGGTCGCGATCAATACCATGATCCTGTCGCTGGTCTATCGCCTGCGGCCCGACCAGTGCCGGCTGATCATGGTCGATCCCAAGATGCTCGAACTGTCCGTGTACGATGGCATCCCGCATCTGCTCACTCCGGTCGTCACCGATCCGAAAAAAGCGATCGTCGCGCTCAAATGGGCGGTGCGCGAGATGGAGGGCCGCTACAAGAAGATGTCGAAGCTCGGCGTGAGGAATATCGAGGGCTACAACGCACGCGTCGCCGAAGCGAAAGCCAGGGGCGAGACGCTGACCCGTACCGTCCATACCGGCTACGACAAGGAAACGGGTGAAGCCATCTACGAGAAAGAGCAGCTCGAGCTTGAGCCATTACCGTTCCTCGTGGTCATCGTAGACGAGATGGCCGACCTGATGATGGTCGCCGGCAAGGATATCGAAGCAGCCATCCAGCGCCTCGCACAGATGGCGCGGGCGGCCGGTATCCACGTCATCCTGGCGACCCAACGCCCGTCGGTGGATGTCATCACCGGCACCATCAAGGCGAACTTCCCGACCCGCATCTCGTTCCAGGTCACGTCCAAGATCGACAGCCGCACGATCTTGGGCGAGCAGGGCGCCGAGCAGCTGCTCGGTCAGGGCGACATGCTCTATATGGCCGGCGGCGGCCGCATCAGCCGTGTGCACGGCCCCTTCGTGTCGGATGAAGAGGTCGAAAAGGTCGTCCGTCATCTGAAGGCGCAAGGCACACCCGAATACCTGGAGGAAGTCACCGCCGGCGATCTCGAAGACGGCGAGGATGGCGCTGTGTTTGACTCTACGGGTATGGGGCTGGCCGAGGGCGGCGACCTTTATCAGCAGGCTGTGGCCATCGTAAAACGCGACCGCAAGGCTTCGACCTCGTATATCCAGCGCCGCCTGCAAATCGGCTACAACCGCGCCGCCACCATCATGGAACGCATGGAGGACGAAGGCATCGTCGGCCAGCCCAACCATGCCGGCAAGCGCGAGATCCTGATCCCCGAAGGTCCCGCCGACGACCGCTATTGAGAATCGTCCCATTCGCGATTAAGCCGGACTTGGCCCGAGGCTCGTGCGTCGCGAAATCGCCACAGCCTGCCCGTATACGGCCTATCGAGATACCGCGGGCGCAGGGCGGAGAACGAGATGGCGGCACAATCCAAGGCGCGAATTGGCCTCATAATGGTTGAGGCCGCGCTTCTTGCCGGCCTCTCCGTATCGGCAATGGCCCAGGCAGTTCCGTTGCCGGTTCCGCGCCCGTCCGGCCTACAGACCCCGCCGAATTCCACAGGGTCAATCATAACTCCGACGGCTCCCCCGGCAAAACCCGCGGCTCCAAGTCAGCAATCAAGTCAGCAATCAAGTCAGCAACAACAAGTCGCGCAGCCGGGCCCCTCGCCCAGTCCTGTGACCAATCCCTTCGCCGCCCTGCTCGGCAAGCCTGCTTCCACCGGCGCACTCAGTGCGGAACAGCGCGCGATCGTGGACCGCGTCAATGGCTATCTCTCCGGTGTACAGACGCTGAGCGGAAAATTTATTCAGGTGGGGCCCGACGGGAGCCGTACGCAGGGGGATTTCTTCATCTCGAAGCCGGGTCGAGTGCGCTTCGAATATGACGACCCGAGCCCCATAGAACTGATCGCGGACGGATCGTCGGTGGTAGTGCGCGATCGCCGCCTGGCGACTCAGGATGTCTATCCTTTGTCGCAGACGCCGTTGCGCTTTCTCCTCGCCGACCGCGTCGACCTGTCAAAGGATACGCACCTGATCGCGGTCTATGCCGACGATGTGTTCGTCACTGTCGTGGCTGAGGAAAAGAGCGGGATCGTCGGTACCAGCCGATTGATGATCATGTTCAGCGCGAAGGACATGCAGCTCAAGCAATGGACCGTAACTGACCCGCAAGGCTACGACACCACTGTTGCGGTCTACAATCTCGACACCAGCAAACGGCCCGATCCTGCGCTGTTCAAGATCGATTACACCCGCTATCACAATTAAACGCTACATCAAGACGCCCCGCTCTCGGGCGAGCGAATTTCCCAATTGAAATAAGACGTGGATGGCCGGGACGAGCGTGGCCGTGACATTGGTAAATCGAAGCATTGCATCATAGATTGCGGCCATGCCTTTCAAGATTACGACGTGGAACATCAATTCGGTTCGCTTGCGCATCGATCTGGTCGCTCGCTTTTTGAAAAGTGCTCGGCCTGACGTTCTTTGCTTGCAGGAAACCAAATGCCCCGATGACGCTTTTCCGATCAAGCGCTTCAAGCGGCTGGGTTACGAGCACGCGGCGATTAACGGACAAAAGGGCTACCACGGTGTCGCGGTCCTCTCGCGCGTTCCGTTCGAGCACGTCGATGTCCAGAGCTTCTGCGGCAAGAGCGATTGCCGGCATATTTCGGTCTTGTTCGGCGAACGGGCGAATCTGAAAGATCGGATCGTCTTGCATAATTTCTACGTGCCCGCCGGTGGTGACGAGCCCGATCCGGAAATCAATCCGAAATTTGGCCACAAACTCGCCTTCCTCGATGAAATGCGTGCGCATGCCGGCTTGCGCCCGGAAAAGGCACAGCGCGCCATCCTCGTTGGCGATCTCAACGTGGCCCCGCTCGAGCACGATGTCTGGAGCCACAAGCAGATGATCAAGGTGGTCTCTCACACCCCGGTCGAATGCGAGAAGCTCGTTGCCGCACAAAAGTCGGGGAGCTGGATCGATTGCATGCGCGTGCACACGCCCGAACCGGAGAAGCTCTACACGTGGTGGAGCTACCGCGCGATGGACAATTGGCGCATTGCCGATCGCGGCCGCAGACTTGACCATATCTGGACTTCGGACGCGCTCGCTGAGCGTGTGTCGGCGATCGACATTGCCAAGCACTACCGCGGCGCCAAGCGCCCTTCCGACCATGTGCCGGTGACGGCGACAATCGAACCGTGAAGCGATTAATGTTTTTCGCCGGGCTCCAGCGCGCGCTTTACCGCCGCCAGCTCTGTCGACCAAGCTTGCACGCGTTCGTTCATGCTTTGGCGTAACTTTTCCGCGGCGGCCGGATAGCCCTCCAGCATCTTGCGGAACAGATTGCGCGATATACGAACGACGACCGTCGGTTCTTTCGCGATCGCCGTTGCTTGGCACACAGTGTTGGTCAGCAGCGCCAACTCGCCGACCAGGGTGCCGGGACCCACGGTGATCTCCTTGCCCTCCGATAATGTGCCCGGCTCCAGCACCAGCGAGCCCTCCTGAATGACATAACCGCCGTCAGCAAGTTCGCCGGCATAGAAAAGCACGGCGCCGCTCGGCAGATGACGGGTTTCCGCGCCGATCGCCAGAATACGCAGCGCCTGCTTGCCGAGCGCCGCTAAAGGCGGGACGCGCTCGAAAAAGGCGATATCCTCGTCTAGGCCCATTGGTGATTGCCAGTCGGTTCTTGCAGGGGCAGCCGCCGCGGAAGATCGCGCAATATTATCACGGCACCAGCTTATAGCCGCCGCCTTCCGTCACCAAGATCGCCGGCACGGCGGCATCTTTTTCGACTTTTTGCCGGAGCCGGTAGATGTGCGTCTCCAGGGTATGTGTCGTCACGCCGGAATTGTAGCCCCAGACCTCTTGCAACAAGGTCTCGCGCGACACCGGCTTCTGACCGGCCCGGTAAAGGTAACGCAGGATCGCCGTTTCTTTTTCGGTCAGGCGAACCTTGCTGCCCTTCGGGCTCAACAGCAGCTTCGAGCTTGGCCTGAACGTGTAGGGCCCGATGGCAAATACCGCGTCTTCGCTCGCTTCGTGTTGCCGTAGTTGTGCACGGATACGCGCCAGCAATACTGCGAAACGAAATGGCTTTGTAATGTAGTCGTTCGCGCCGGATTCGAGTCCGAGAATGGTATCGGAATCGGTGTCATGGCCCGTGAGCATGATGATCGGCGCCTTGAACCCGCTCTTGCGCAGGATACGCACCGCTTCGCGACCGTCGACGTCCGGCAGTCCGACATCCATGATCACCAGATCGATTTGTCCGTTCTTCGCCGCCTGAACGCCTTTTGTACCGCTGTCGACCGAAATGGCGTCGAATTCCTCATGCAGTGCCAATTGCTCGACCAAAGCTTCACGCAGTTCGGCATCGTCATCGACGATTAAAATCGTACGCTTATTGGCCATCGTCCAAGGGCCCCTTCAAAGGACGTAAATGCGCCCCCCGCCATAGTCGCGAAATAGAACATTCAGGGCTAAAAGAGCAAGCCGGAACCGATATTAAAGCTCAATCTAAGTCAGTTTTACGCGGCGAATGCAGAAACGATCTTTGTCCCGAATTACAGTACGCCGCAAGCCGGGCGATTCAAGCCGGGGATGGCTCATGGCAGGAATGCTGGCTCTGCCGGTCGCTCTCGGGCGCGGCGGCATCAAGGCCAACAAGCGTGAAGGCGATGGCGGCACGCCGCGCGGCAGCTTTCGGCTCAAGCGGCTCTGGTGGCGTGCGGACAAGCATCCGCGCCCTGTCACCTCTTTGCCGATACAACGGATAACCCCGATGGACGGGTGGTGCGAAGATCCCACGGATCGCCATTACAATCGGCCGATTAAAATTCCCGCGAATGCGAGCTCGGATCGTCTGGCGCGCAAAGACAATCTCTACGATTTTATCATCGAGATCGACCACAACGCGCGTCCGCGTATCGCCGGGCGTGGCAGCGCCGTGTTCATCCATGCGGCACGACAAGGCTTTGCGCCGACCGCCGGCTGTATCGCTCTTGAACCCAAAACGCTTCGTCGGATGCTTTCGCGCCTCGGTCCACGCACTCGAATTGTAGTAGTGTAGGGCAAGGCGCGATTCTACTTCGCCCGTTCCCCGAATATCGCGCTGCCGACGCGGATGTGGGTCGCACCGAGTGCAATTGCAGTCGCGAAATCCGCGCTCATGCCCATTGACAAAAGCTTGAGGTCGTTTCGCTTCGCAATCTTAACGGTGAGCGCAAAGTGCGGTCCCGGTGCCTCATCAAATGGCGGTATGCACATGAGACCCGAGATTTTCAGTCCGTATTTCTCGCGACAGGCTGCGAGAAATGCGTCGGCGTCCTGCGGCAGCACGCCGGCTTTTTGCGGTTCTGCTCCGGTATTGATTTCGGCGAAAAGAAGCGGATGTCGTTGCTGTTTGTCAATTTCCTTCGCCAGCGCCTCGCACAAGCTGGCTCGATCGACGGAATGGATCGCATCAAAAAGCGCCACCGCTTCTTTCGCCTTGTTCGATTGCAACGGACCAATGAGATGCAATTCAACGGCCGCGTGTTTCAAAAGCAGTGGTGGCCACTTGGCCTTCGCTTCCTGCACGCGATTTTCGCCGAACACGCATTGACCCGCCGCTATCACGGGCTCAATTGCATCAGCGCCAAAGGTTTTCGAGACGGCGATTAATGTCACCTCGGCCGGATCGCGTCGCGCATCCCGGCAGACCCGGGCAATCTCGGCACGAACATGTTCAAGACCAATTGCGACGACAGCGGCCATGCGCTGGCTATATCGCACCGCTTCGCGTGCCGCCACTTCAAATGAAGGGCCGTGGATAGGCCTTCGCTATTTCGCTCCCGGCTATTGCAGCCAGCGCAGCCCGGTCGACCATTTCGAAGATACGGTCTTTCCAGCGAATGGCTTTGCTGAGAAACAGACGCTTGAGGGTCTTGTTGGTGTGCACCAGCGACATTCCCAGCGTGTCGGCAAGATGCTGCTGGGTGAAGGGAAGCTGGATGCTTCCGTTTTTGACGAGACCCGACTCTTCCGCTCTCGCGAACAGATGCAATAACAGATAAGCGGCGCGCTCGAGTGCGGTGCGGCGTCCGAGACTTAGGAGATGTTCGTCGATGAGCTGCTCTTCGCGTGCGGCGAGCCAGGTAATATCAAAGGCCAACGACGGCAAGCGGCTGTAAAGATCCCACAGCTTTGCGCGCGGAAATACGCACAGCACCAACGGCGTGAGCGCTTCGACTGAATGCTCCATCTCGTTCATCAGCGCGCCTTGCAGGCCGAGCATGTCTGCCGGTAGGGCATAGTTGAGAATTTGCCTGCGACCGTCGTCGAGCATCTTGTAGCGAAATGCCCAACCACTAAGCACCGTATAGAGATACTCGCTGCGTGTGCCCTCGCGCAGAAAGCTTGCTCCCGCATCGACGCGAAGCTCATCGGTTTTGAATGTTTTGACGAACGCCAGCTCTTCGGTAGAAAATTCACGCAGGTTCGGCCGCTTGCGCAGCGGACACTGCCCACACGATGTGAAGTGGCCGTTCGGCCGTCCATTTCCGACAATCATGGCCGCTCATTCGCCGGCTAAGTGGGTCCACTAGAACGTCACGCTAGAGAAATGGCGCCTCATCTGTCCAAAGATGAATTTTCGTGACCTATGTCATTTTTAAATGCCGTCCTGTTTAATTCGTAAGACAAGGGAAAGTTCCATCGGAGAAACTAACCCTTTCCAAAGTCAGATAGCTTGCTCATCGGCAAGCGCTGTCTTGTCCTTGACGATGAATTTCTGATCGCTCTCGATATTCAGCAGACACTCGAATTCGCCGGCGCCGCACAGGTGACTTGTGTTGCCACCGTAGCTGAAGCTTTGGCTTTGCTGCGCGATAGCCCCGACTTCGACGTCGCCGTGCTTGACGTCAAGTTAAGCATCCCTGACCGGGATAGCCTCGGGGTCGCGGCTTTGCTCGTGGCGAAGGGGACGCCGTTCGTTTTCTTGACCGGGATGCGCGTCGACGACGTGCATGCAAAGCTATTTCCGCAAGCGCCGGTTATTGAAAAGCCCTACGACGCAGCGACATTGTTGGAGGCGGTGCAGCGCGCGCTGCGGCCGCCAGGAAACTAAAGCGGTTGTCTGCCTCCTGTTTCCGGGGGCTAAACGGTCCGGATAGCGGCCGGTTCCGTCTACTTTTCAGCCCGGCTTTGCCTGGCCGGTTGACCCTCCTGCCTCTTTCGTGTCTGTTCCGCGCGCAATAAAAGACGCGCAAATGACGCCCGATTCGAGCAAAAACGAGCGATACAACGCCCGTGCAGCGGAGATCCGCTGGCAGAAGGCGTGGGCGGAGCAAGGTATCTTCGCGACCAAAAACGACGATCCTCGGCCGAAATATTACGTGCTGGAGATGTTTCCCTACCCCTCGGGGCGCATCCATATGGGCCACGTGCGAAATTACACGATGGGCGATGTGGTTGCGCGGTTCAAACGCGCCATGGGCGACGCTGTACTCCACCCCATGGGCTGGGACGCCTTTGGCATGCCGGCCGAGAACGCCGCCATTGATCGCAAGGTACACCCCAAGACGTGGACCTACGACAATATCGCAGCGATGAAGAAGCAACTCCAGTCGATGGGGCTTTCGCTCGACTGGACACGCGAGATCGCGACTTGCGATCCGGCTTACTACAAGCACCAACAAAAAATGTTTCTTGATTTTCTCAAAGCGGGTTTAGTCGAGCGCAAGCGATCAAAAGTAAATTGGGATCCGGTCGATCAGACCGTGCTCGCCAATGAGCAAGTGATCGACGGTCGCGGCTGGCGCTCGGGAGCGGAGGTCGAGCAACGCGAGCTGACGCAATGGTTTTTCAAGATAAGCGATTACGCCGAAGATTTGCTGGAAGCGCTCGACACGCTCGATCGCTGGCCGGACAAAGTCCGGCTGATGCAGAAGAACTGGATCGGACGCTCGGAAGGCTTGCTGCTGCGCTTCATGCTGGACCCGGCAACAGCCCCGAATAATGAAAGCGAACTGGAAATTTTCACCACGCGACCGGACACCTTGTTCGGCGCCAAGTTTATGGCGCTGTCGCCCGATCATCCGTTGGCGCAGGCCGCGGGCACCAAAAATCCGAAGCTCGCCGCCTTTATAGAACAATGTCACCGAATGGGCACCGCGCAGGCCGAGATCGACACCGCTGAAAAACTCGGTTTCGACACGGGCATCAAAGCTGTGCACCCATTCGACACAAACTGGAAGCTGCCGGTCTATGTGGCCAATTTCATTCTGATGGACTACGGCACCGGCGCGATTTTCGGTTGTCCGGCGCACGATCAACGCGACCTCGATTTTGTCAACAAATACGGGCTCGGCAACACGCCAGTGGTTTGCCCACCCGGCCAAGACCCGAAGACCTTTGTCATCACCGACGTCGCCTATGACGGTGAAGGCCGCATGATCAATTCACGCTTCCTTGACGGGATGACCATCGAGCAAGCGAAGGAAGAAGTCGCAAAGCGACTGGAAAAGGAAACGCGCGGCAATCGCCCGGTAGCGCAGCGGCAAGTGAACTATCGCCTGCGCGACTGGGGTATTTCACGCCAGCGCTATTGGGGCTGCCCTATCCCGATCATCCACTGCGAGAAATGCGGCGTGGTGCCGGTACCGGAAAAAGACCTGCCGGTGACTTTGCCGGAGGACGTGACCTTCGACAAGCCAGGTAATCCGCTCGACCGCCACCCGACATGGAAGAACGTAAAATGCCCGAAGTGCTCCGGGCCGGCGCGACGCGAAACCGACACGATGGATACTTTCGTCGATTCATCTTGGTATTTCGCACGCTTTACTGATCCGTGGATCAAAACCGCTCCGACCGACCCTAAGGTGGCCAACCGCTGGATGGCGGTCGATCAGTATATCGGCGGCATTGAGCACGCAATTTTGCATCTGCTCTATTCTCGTTTCTTCACCCGCGCGATGCACAAATGCGGCTATATCGATATGGACGAGCCCTTCGCGGGACTGTTCACGCAGGGCATGGTGGTACACGAGACTTATCGCGCCAAAAACGGCGACTGGATTGAACCGGCTAACGTCAAAATCGAAGGGATAGGCGACGCCCGTCGCGCAGTTCTGGCGTCAACCGGTGAACCGATCGAAATCGGCTCGATCGAGAAAATGTCAAAGTCGAAGAAGAACACGGTCGACCCGGATGACATCATTGCTGCTTACGGCGCTGATACCGCGCGCTGGTTTATGCTTTCGGATTCCCCGCCCGATCGCGACGTTATCTGGACCGAGGAAGGTGTGCAGGGCTCCTGGCGTTTTATGCAACGGCTGTGGCGTTTGATCGGCGAAATCGCGGAAATCGATGCACCGAAAACACGACCGGCAAATTTTGCTGAGCTTGCGCTTGTAGTGCGCAAGGCCGCGCACCGCGCACTCGCAAATGTCTCCGAAGACATCGACAAGCTGCGCTTCAACCGCTGCGTTGCCCATATCTACGAATTTGCCAACGCCCTGAGCGACGTCATCGGTCAACTTGAAAGTGCACCGGCGGGCGACATCGCCTGGGCCTTGCGTGAGGCGGGCGATATCCTGGTAAGGCTATTCCACCCAATGATGCCTCACCTTGCCGAGGAGTGCTGGGCGGCGCTCGGGCATAAAAATCTCGTTGCCATTGAACCCTGGCCAACGATCGAGCCTGAGCTTTTGGTAGAAAGCACCATTACGTTGCCCGTTCAGATCAACGGTAAGAAACGCGCCGATGTCACTATCGCCCGTAATGCAGGAAAATCCGACATTGAGGCTGCCGTTCTTGCCCTCGATGCGGTAAAAAAGGCCTTGGAGGGCAAAAGCCCGAAAAAGGTCATTGTCGTCCCGCAAAGGATCGTCAATGTCGTGGTCTGATATGGCGCCCCTCATAAGGTTTTTCGGGGTCTTGGCGTTGGCCGGCCTCACCGCCGGCTGCTTTGAGCCGCTCTACGCCGAGCGACCAACGCGGGCGGGCAGTGGCAGCCTTGTCGGTCAACTCAGCGCGGTGGACGTAGCGCCAATCGATGCGCCGGGCGGGAGTCGGCTCGCGCGTGTCAGCGTCGGCGTACGCAACGAATTGATCTACGACCTCACCGGCGGGAATGGCGGCGTTTCGCCTACTCATCGCCTGGAAGTCAGACTGACCGCCACGCAGCTGCAGGTCATCGTCGACATCAATACCGCTCGACCGGACGTCAACAACTACGGCATCGACGCGACCTACACTTTGACCGAACTTGCCACCGGGAAAGCGGTGGTTAAAGGTCAGACGTTCTCGCGCGTTTCCTATAATATTCCAGGCCAGGAACAACGCTTCGCCGGTGACCGTGGCCTACGCGACGCCGAGAATCGAGCTGCCAAGGTGATCGCCGACAATATCCGTTCGCGACTGAGCTCGTATTTTGTGGCCGGGTCGTAGAGCGCACGGTCCAGCCGTTTATGACCGCAATCAAAGCCGCCGACGTTGACCGTTTTGTTACCAGGCCCAACCCCGCGCAGCCAATCGTCTTGGTATTCGGGCCTGACACTGGTTTGGTGCGCGAGCGCGTGGAGGCACTGGTGCATGCCTCGGTCGACGACCCGAATGATCCCTTCGTACTGGCGCGCATCGAAGGCGATGAGCTGGCGGGAAATCCAGCACGCCTTGTGGAAGAAGCGCACACAATACCGCTGTTTGGTGGCCGACGAGCCGTGCTCGTGCGGGCGGGTGCGCGCAATATCGCATCCGCTGTTGAAAGCGTTATCGCTACACCTTCAAACGAATGCCGGATCATCATTGAAGCAGGCAATCTCAGCAAGAGCGCCCCGCTGCGTGTGATCTGCGAAAAGGCGAAGGTTGCTGCTGCTCTGCCCTGCTATGCCGACAATGAACGCGCACTCCACCAACTGATCGATGAAGAACTGCGCGCGGCCAATCTCACCATTGCGACGAACGCGCGTGCTACGCTGCTGGCACTGTTGGGTGGAGATCGCTTGGCTTCGCGCAATGAGATTCGGAAACTCGCTCTTTATGCGCAAGGGCAAGAAAGTGTCGAACTTACCGATGTGATGGCGGTCGTCGCGGATGCATCCGAAATGGCCCTCGACAGCGTCACCGATGCCGTTTTTGCCGGAAAGATCGCCGAGGTCGACACCGAGTTTGGCAAGGTGCGCGCGAGTGGCTCTTCCCCTGCGGCAATCGTATCGGCGGCGATCCGCCAGTTGGCAAATTTGCATAAGATGGCATTGGCAATTGAAAACGGCGATACAGTCGAGTTTGCCATGAAGCGCGTCGCGCCGCCCGTACATTTCACGCGCGAGCGGCCGGTCAGCGAGGCCTTGCATGCCTGGTCGCCCGCGCGACTGCTGCGTGCAATGGATCAATTGGCGGAGGCTTCGCTCGAAATGCGGCGTAATGCGCCGTTAGCGGAAGCGATCGCACAGCGAATTCTGCTCTCGTTGGCCGCAAATGCCCGCAAGAAGGCCTAGGGATTGGCCGCGCATCGCTTAAATCGAACTACTTGAACGACCCTAATCCGAATTAAGCCATTTAGAACTGATCAATGCTTTTTCGTTAAGCATTCCGCGGTGATCGCAGCATCGCACCCAATGGACGGCGACGCGAAAATGCATGTCGTGACTGCACGGCGCCATCTGCGTCGTTCGCAAGAGACGCGTACTAATTTCTGGCAGGCGATAATCGCGTCATCATTTGTCGTTGCCGTCGTCGGCGCGAGCCTGTTCCTTGGCATAGTGATGGTAATCGGAACTTTTGGCGAAAGCAGCTCCAATCAATTGACTGTCGACGGGCGGACCGGCCGCGTCGCCCGCGCGCTGCGCGACGGCACGCTTTGCCATTACATTGTCTTCGACAACAAGACTGCGCAGGCTGTCGAAGACCGTATCGGGCGCTGCGACGAGGTCAAACCCAAAACGAAAGCAGAAAGGCCGGCTACTTTCAGTTGGGGCAAATAGCGTCGGTATCTAGTGCATCCAGTTTACAAATTCAGTTGATAGCTGTGCGGGACCCACCGGTACCCGTTCTGCCCTTTCTCCACATAGCCGATGCCGGGAAAAGGCATGTGAAAACTGGCGACGAAGAGTTTATCGCTCGCAAGCATGTCGAGGACGCGCTTTCTGGTGATGACCGCTTTTTCTTTATCGTCGTCCATCTCGAAGTGCCATTCTGGACGCTGTACGGCCATCACATACTGAGTGAAGGTATCGGCCGTGATCATGAAGCGCTTACCATCGCTTTCGATGTGAAACGCCAACAGTCCGGGTGAATGCCCGGCGGCATCAACCGCCGTGATGCCCGGCACTACCTGATCGCCTGGTTTGATGAACGCCGAGCGATCGGCCAAAGGCACACAAATCTTCACGAATAACTCACGATTGAACTTACGCGCCTCTCGCACGTTCTCGCCTCGCTTCCAGAAATCAAACTCCGCGGCTCCGAAGACGTAACGTGCATTCGGAAAAACGGGTTTTCCGCCCTCGACGAGGCCGCCAATGTGATCGGGGTGACCATGAGTGATGACAATTACGTCAATATCCGCCGGTTTGTACCCCACAGCCGAGAGTCGTGCCGCCGTCTGTCCAGGCGGAAGACGCTTGCTGAGCTGTTCATATTCACGCGGAAGCGCGCCATTGCCGGTGTCAAACAGGACCAATTGCTTGCCGGTGTTCACGATTGTCGGGATATTGGGATGTTCGAACCGTTGCGTGTCGATATTGTTCGCGCGGGCAAGGGCTTGCACCTCGTCCGGCGAAGCATTGGCCCCATAATGCGGATGCAGTCCTTCGCGAATTGCTTTCGCATCCAGAACGGTTGCAACTTCAAAACTGCCGAGCCTGAAACGATAAATTGTTGGCTGTAACTCGCCTTGTAGTGAAACGGGCACCGTGGGTCCTCCTCAACCATCGTAACATCTGACCTCTGCATAGCAGCCGGGACAGGCCGCGATCCAGTGGAACACAAAGGCGATCCATCAACGGGATCTTGCCTTCCGGAAGCACAGCAATCGCTCTATGCTGGAGACGCGTTAGGTCGAAAGCCCGGGAGGTCAATGATGGCCCGAAAGAAACGCAAGATACTTGCGAGAAATCGGAAGAAAAAATCCAAGACCACGACTAAAAAGAGCTGGCGGAAGCTCCGCAAACGCCGTCCGCAACGGAGCCTCGGAAGCAAAGTAAGAGGGGCTTATCGTACGGTCGTGGACACGATCAAAGACACCGACCAGCTCCGGAATAAACTGGAATTGCCCGCGACTTCCGAAACCGAATAGACTTTAGATCCGTCCCAACAGCAGCAGAATCAGGACGATTATCAGCACCAGGCCGAGACCGCTGGAGGGGTAGTATCCCCACTCACCGCTATACGGCCATGTCGGCAGCGCACCCAGAACGAGCAATAAAAGAATAATCAGAAGAACAAATCGCATCCTCGCCTCCTCGGAAGGCCCAAACTTCAACGTCGAGTTTGCGATTTTTGTTCCAGGCACTAGTGGCCGCTTGGTCCGCTGTCGAGGACCTGCCGTATTTTCCGCGCGAGCACACGCTCGACCAACGGCTTCTGAATAAGTTCTGTCCCCGGATCCAGGCGGCCGTGATGAACAATCGCGTTCCGCGAATAGCCCGTCATAAAAATAATTTTCGTGCCTGGACGGCGGTTTTCAACCTCGGTCGCAAGCTCGCGACCGTTCTTGCCCGGCAGTACTACATCAGTTAGCAGCAGGTCGAATTTCTTGTCAGCATCAAGAAGACGAAGGGCTGAAGCTGAATCCTTGGCCTCGATGACCTGATAGTTGAGATCTCTCAATATCTCCGACGCATACTGACGAACGCCATCATCGTCCTCGACGACCAGAATTATCTCAGCGCGGCCGCGTTCGGAGCCGACATCATCGTCTCCGGAAAAGGCCGTTTCATCACCAACACGCCGGGGTAAGTAGAGCTTGATCGTGGTGCCCTCGCCGGGCTCGCTGTAAATTTTTACGTGCCCATCAGACTGTTTCATGAACCCGTAGACTTGGCTCAACCCCAACCCAGTGCCTTTGCCAGCCTCCTTGGTTGTATAGAAAGGCTCGAAGGCACGGTCGATTGTTTCGGCCGTCATCCCCGCCCCGTTGTCGGTCACCGCAATAAGAATGTACTGACCGGGTGCAAGGCTCTCGTGGTGGCGGCAATATTCGTCATCGAGGTAAGCATTGCTTGTTTCGATCGTGAGCTTGCCACCTTCCGGCATTGCGTCACGCGCGTTCAAAGCAAGATTAAGCAATGTCGATTCCAGTTCCGACGCGTCTACTTCGGCCTTCCAAAGCCCGGCTGCGCCGATGGTTTCCAGTTTGATATTTTCGCCGAGGGTCCGCGCCAAAAGATCCGAAATGCTGAAAATCAACTTGTTGACATCGAGTACTCTGGGATTGAGTGGTTGGCGGCGAGAAAAGGCGAGCAGCCGTTGAGTCAGTTGAGCGGCCCTCTCCGCACCAATAAGCGCGTTGTTTAGCGCGCGTTCCGCCCGCGCCTCCACAACCCCGCGTTTTGCGATGCCGAGATTGCCGATAATAATGGTGAGAAGGTTGTTGAAATCGTGCGCGACCCCACCAGTCAATTGACCGACGGCTTCCATCTTTTGGGATTGCCGGAGGGCTTGCTCGGCCAGATCGCGACGCTCGGCTTCCGCATAAAGTGCTCGCGTTCTGCGCATGGCCAATAGCACAAGCACGAAGAGAAAGAGTGTGGCCGGAATTCCGAAGACCAAGTGGGTGGCCATCAGGCGAATCCAGCCAGAATAGATTGTTTCGATCGGCACTCCGTCGGATACGTACAAATCGGCATATCCGAGTTTGCGATAAGCGATGCGCCGCTGAACGTTGTCGACGGAATCGGTTATGACAACGCCACTTTCGGGATGGCTGGCGACTGCCTGCATAAAGCCACTGTTCGAACCAAAATTTGTGACGCCTTCCGGTAGGGTGGGATATCGCGCCAGAATCGTGCCATCACCTTTTGCCAACGAAAAACTTGCGGAGGTATCGGCGGCCAGCTGAGCGTAAAATCCTGAAAACACCTTTGGCAGAACTGCGATCGTGATGATCCCGCTAAATTGCCCATCTTGCGCTGCCCGGCGCCGGCTGACGCCGAAGAACCATTCTTTCGTCGCCCGGGACTGCAATACGGCGTCGACATAAGTGCCGGCGTTGCGCTCAGCTTGCGCCCGAAAATAATTCCGGTCGGCAATGCTTATACCGGCCGACAGCGGAAAGATTGCCGATGATACCAGGGCGTGACCGTCCTTATCCGCGACAAAAATAGCGTCGACGGTGGCCAGCGCTTTTTCGAGTTTGCTGAGCTGTCGGTGTAGCGCTTCCTCACTTGCCTTGATTTGCTCATCGCTGAGACCGCCAAGAATGGCCTCGACACTGGTGAATGCGAGATCGACAGATTGAAATACCTTGGACGCGTGCTCGGAAAGAATATTTAGCGAGGTCGTCAGTTGCTCATTGGCACGCGCAAAAGCGCTCTCGTAGTTGACCCAACCGGCATATAAAAAAAGCGCGATCGGAAGGGCGATCGACGCTACCAACATCGTTTTGAGGAGGCGTAGGGCAGCATCACGGCGCGCGCGCATTCTATGAAACTCGTTCGGCGGTTACCCGAATGTATTCGGGATGCTCAATTCTGAAAAGAAAAAACCCCTCAATATCCCGCCGCGCTACTTGCCGTTGGAAAACCGCACGTCGAGGACAAATGCAGGCGTGCTGATGTCGGATTATTCGCTGCATTTATTTCAAATTAGACGAAGTTTGTCGCGTGGCATTTTACGCGCGTTTTATCGGACCTCGGTTACATCATTATTCGAAAATAGTTCAATTGCCGACGGTGTTGATGTCCTCGCCAGCGTCGTCTTCCAAACGCAAACGGAAATCGAATTCGCGTCCGGCGCGCAGCAGGACCATGATCATCTTGGCTCTCGCAGCCGTCATGTTATGCGGCGTGGGATGGGACGATACCGAGAACCGGTATGTTGTACCGATATCGGCGGACGAGCACGGCAGACCCAACTCCGATGCCGTGATCTTGACACTTGCGAATGCCGAGCACCGGGTGGCCGCAGACGAGAGCTCGTCGGCGGACGACGCCGACACCCGGCCTTGGCATACCGAAATATGCCCCATCGAGAATGCGACGGCGCTGTCAGTTGCCGATTTTCAATTTGGCGGCCCTGGCCTTTTCCCGTTTGCGATCTCAACAAGAAGCGCGCATCACATACTGGACACGTCGCCGTTGACACTCGTCAACGCGGAACCAGGAGGCGCGAATGTCGCTTCATACGCACAGCGAAAAATTGCGCCACAATTTGCTACCTTGTATCGCGCTGTTCTCAAACGCGTTGCGATGATGGCACTGCCCCGCATCCAGAATCCGCGCGCAACGATTGTCGGCGCGGTTTCCACCTACAATCCATTTCGTGACGGCACTCAGGAAGGCGGAGTCCAAACCGCATCCGGCGAGCCCTACGATCCTGATGCGTGGACCGCTGCTATAAAGATAAACTTGCGCGAGCAGTTTGGTGGCGTGCGATATGGTCGGCTCTATCAGCCGACCTTTGCTCTGGTAGGGACCGGCGATAAACAGGTCATCGTCAAGATCAATGATGTCGGCCCGCTTAAGCCGGGCCGCGTGCTGGACCTCAACGAGCGCAGCATGCGCCACTTCGATCCGTTTCTCACGCGAGGCCTCATCGAGAACGTCAGTATCACGCTTCTGCCAGGCGAAGACTGGACCCCCGGGCCAGTCGGCAAAATCTATACGGTCGATTTCGTGAACCCGCAACAACGGGAGGCACCCGCGCTACTCGGGTCAGTCGACGCTGCCCGCTGGCAAATTGATCCAGAATCGGTGCGCCTGCCGGAGCGGGCGGTCTTTCATCCGCTTGGAATAGAAGACGTCCGCGCGGAATTAAGACCAAGCGAGGGTGGCTAGGGGAATCGCACCGCGCGGAAATCTTGCTAGTGTCGCTTGCGCAGCCAAGCGTCGACGCTGAGTCGGCCGGCGCCACAGGCAAACAATAGGAAGATGCCCCCCAAAATCGAAATGTTCTTGTAGAAATTCGAATCTTGTGCGCGCCGGGCGGCAGCATCGGCAAATTCCCAGTAGCGATGCGAACTGAAAGTTGCCACCAGCATAAACACAACCATCACCAGGGCGGCATAACGGGTCGCAAATCCGATCAGGAGGGCGATACCGCCAAAAAATTCTGCCGGAACGGCAATATAAGCCAGGAAAGTCGGCAGCCCCCGCGGCGGGAAGGTGGCGGCATAAGTTGGGATATCAAAAATCTTCCCGTAACCGCTGCGTACAAAAATCCAGCCGATGAAAATACGGCCACACAAGAGAATAAAATCAGATGTGCTGGCAGCAAGTCCGTCGGCACCGGACAAGGTCGGGTGTGAACTGTTTTGAATAGCAGGGCTCATGATTATTCCTCGTGGACGTTCTGGGCGATATTTTGTTTTCGCGCAGAATAACCCGCTTGGAAGCCATTTATTCCATCAGCGGCTGGAAGGATCTTTGCGATGTGAGCGTTCGCGCTGTGGGATCAGTTAGACCTTTTCAGTCACGTCTTCGTAGATATCGATCTCGATTGCGCCAGGAAAGAGCGTACGCCAAGCCTGCAGGTAGTTGTGCATGATCGGATCGCTGGCCAGTTTCTGACGGTTGAGTTCGAATGTCCGATCCGCTTCGTACTCGATGACCTGAAGGAACTGAGTTTGATTGTCCGCATTTCGCAGCAAACGAACCTGGGCGTTGCCGAAAGCCTTGTACAAGGGCAATGCATTTTTCATCATATTCGTGAGGAGCGTTGTCGCATCCGCTGACGGCGTTTTTATTTTTACGTGCAAGATTCGTTTTGCTTTCGACGCGTCGTCGGCCATAGGCGGCTTCCTCAATTAAAGTCGATCTATTTGATTAAGTCTGAGCCTTAATGTGTCAAAATTGAAGAGCCTTCATTCAGACCAAATTTTTCAATGCGCCCGTGCGCCACTTGGCCCCAAGTCGAGCCAATCGACAGGTTGCTTGAAAGATTGACACCGCGGATTTAATGGCCGGCTTCTAGCCGCCCAACTTTCGCAACACCGCGTCGAGCTGGTCCAAATCCCGGTACTTGATCCGCAACGTACCGCCTTCGCCGCGATGATCGACACTGACCTCAAGCCCCAGCGCATCGGACAACCGTTTTTCCAGCAAGCGCGTGTCGGCGTCTTTCGTAATGCCAGACTTTCTCGGTGCCTCACCTGCCCGATCCCACGCTTCGCCGTCTTTGCGAATATCGGCCTCGAGCTGACGCACGCTCAACCCTTTGTCGATAATTTCCTGCGCAATCTGTTCGGCATTCGCCTGACCCAGCAACAGCCGTGCGTGGCCGGCGGAAATCTTGCCCGAACGCACGAGCTGCTTCACCGGCTCCGACAGCTTGAGCAAACGGATTGTGTTCGCAACGTGCGGCCTGCTTTTGCCAACGATCTGCGCCACCTCGTCCTGTGTCCGATTGAAATCATCCATCAGCGCGAGATAACCGTTCGCTTCCTCGATCGGATTTAAATCCGTACGCTGCACGTTCTCAATGATCGCATATTCGAGCGACTGCGCATCGTTGGCTTCTACGATCGCGATCGGCACGTCATGCAAACCAGCGCGCTGCGCCGCGCGCCACCTTCGTTCTCCGGCGATAATTTCAAAATTATCGTCTTGCAGCACGCGTACCACGATCGGCTGGATGATTCCGCGTTGGCGAATCGAGTCGGCAAGCTCATCAAGTTCAGCATCCGTGAATAGGCGGCGTGGATTTCGCGGATTCGGGCGCAGATTTTCGATCGGCGCGCGGCGCGGTTTGCGGCCGCTATCTGCAATGGAGGTTTCCTCGCCAACATCGCCGATCAGTGCGGCCAAGCCACGTCCCAATCGCGAGTGATCCGCCATTGCCGCTCCTGAATTTCGTGCCACGGCTATTCCTTTCCGGATTCTCTGCCTATCGCCCCAGTGTGAACGCTCGCGAAAGATCAAAACGTGCCGGTCAGCCGGCTTTCAACGTTTTCTCGCGCTGGATGATCTCGGTGGCTAACCGCAAATAAGCTTCGCTGCCAACGCATTTGAGATCGTAGACAAGGACCGGTTTGCCGTAGGACGGCGCTTCCGAGATTCGTACGTTCCGCGGAATCATCGTCTCATATACTTTATTCCCCATGAACTGGCGAACATCGGCAACAACTTGGTTGGAGAGATTATTGCGGGAGTCGTACATGGTGAGCACGATACCGTGAATTGACAGTGTCGGATTGAGTGTCGTCTTGACTTGCTCAACCGTCCGCAGAAGCTGTGACAGACCTTCGAGCGCAAAGAACTCGCATTGCAACGGAACGAGAATCGAGTCCGCCGCAGCCATTGCATTTACGGTAAGCAGATTGAGCGAGGGCGGACAGTCGACAAGCACGTACGTAAAATCGTAAGTGCGCGCGCCGCTGTTGAGCTGACGAAGTGCATTACGCAAACGAAACGCGCGATCGCGCTGTTGACCGATCTCAAGTTCGAGGCCCGAGAGATCGAGTGTCGACGGTGCAATAAAGAGCTGTGGCACGGCGGTCTGCAGAACTGCATCGCGCAGCGGTGCCGCGCCGGTCAGCACATCATATGTCGACGTGCGCCGCGATTTGCGCTCGATGCCAAGACCGGTCGATGCATTGCCCTGGGGATCGAGATCGACGATCAGGACGTTTTCTCCGATGGCGGCAAGTGCGGTACCGAGATTGATTGCGGTGGTGGTCTTGCCAACCCCGCCCTTCTGGTTGGCGATCGCCAGCACGCGCGGGCGAGCCGCGTCGGGTTTTGCGGCGGTCTTGCCGAACGGGACGACCTGCGGATCGTCGGGTTGGCTGGTCATTGAGGTATCGGTCATGGTCGGCATTCCATCGGTTTTTCGGCGAACGGACTTCCCACTAGTCGCCTTGCAGATCCGGCCCTAAGCGCTCCGAAGAGGTTCAAGGCTGCGGACGATAACGATCGAACTCTGGGGACTGGTCGTGCTGGCCACTTTTGAGCCCTCGAGTCTCCAATATTTAGCGGCTTCGGTCAATTCAGCATCTACATCTTGGCCCTTTAGGAACAAGCCAATGGCACCACGGGTAATCAAAGGAAACGCCCGATCGCATAGAGTTTTCAATGGGGCCAACGCTCGTGCTGTAACGACGTCGACGGTTTCTGCACAGAATTCTGCAAATTTCTCCGCGCGCTCGTGGTGGACGATTGCCGGTGCGCCGGTCGCCCTTACCGCTTCGCGCAAAAAAGCTGCCTTTTTTCCATTACTTTCAATTAGATGCACTTTGGCCTCGGGTTGATCTGGGAGCGCGCAGGCGATTGGTAACCCGGGAAAACCGCCGCCAGACCCGAAATCCACCCAGACACGTGCTTGTGGCGCCAGTCGCAAGAGCTGGAGCGAATCAGTGATGTGACGTGTCCAGAGCTCGCGCACGGTCGAAGATGCAACGAGGTTGAGGTTCCTCCGCCGAAGCAGCAGCAGTTTTACGTAGGTCTCAAGTCGCGCTTCCGTTTCACGTGAAACAGGCACAAGGGCGAGCGCACGCAATTTGTCGGCATCGAGATCGAAAGTCCCCTGCCCGCCCTTGCTCACGCAATTTTCGCGGAGGTTTTTTTGCCCCGGCGAACGTGAGCGACAAGAAGCGTCAAGGCCGCCGGAGTAACTCCATCGATCCGGCTCGCATGACCGATCGTGCGCGGACGATGCGTTTTCAGTTTTTGTTTCATCTCGTTCGACAACCCCGGCAACGCCGCGTAATCGAAATCATCGGGCAGTTCAAAACTTTCGTCGCGCCGATACGCCGCGATGTCTGCGGCCTGACGCGAAAGATACACATCGTACTTCGCATCGATCTCGACCTGCTCCGCAATCTTCGGCGTGAGCTCACCAAAGCGCGGCCAGATCCTGGCGAGATCGGAGACCGTTACATTTGGATACGACAATAACTCAAATGCAGTGCGACGCTGTCCATCTTTGTTAAGCGACAGCCCATAGCGCTCGGCTTCTTTTGGCGTGAGCGAATTTGTTTTGGCAAATTCGCGCGCATCATTCAGCGCTAAAGATTTTTGCCGATGCGTCCGCGCCCGTTCCGCGCTCACGCAACCAATTGCAATTCCGAAGTCAGTCAGACGTTGATCGGCGTTGTCAGCGCGCAATTGTAAACGATATTCGGCGCGCGAAGTGAACATGCGATATGGCTCGCTGACGCCGCGCGTGACAAGATCGTCGACCATCACACCGAGATAGGCTTGCGCACGATCGACGACTATTTCACCGCCCTCACCTGCCGAAGATGCCGCGTTGAGACCCGCAAGAAGTCCTTGCGCTGCAGCTTCTTCATAGCCAGTAGTGCCGTTGATCTGGCCCGCCAAAAATAATCCGCGCAAACGTTTGGTCTGCAACGTTGGTGTTAATTCGCGCGGATCTACATAATCGTATTCAATCGCGTAGCCAGGACGAATGAATTGAGCATTTTGCAAACCAGGAATCGTTGCGACCAGCGCGTGTTGAATTTCCTCAGGAAGCGACGTTGAAATTCCGTTCGGATATACGGTGTGATCGTCGATGCCTTCCGGCTCCAAAAAGATTTGGTGCCCGTCGCGCTCGCCAAACTTCACAATCTTGTCTTCGATTGAGGGACAATAGCGCGGGCCACGGCTCGCGATCTGCCCCGAATACATCGGCGAACGATGTACGTTGTCGCGGATGATCTTGTGCGTGGCCTCATTGGTCCGCGTGATGCCGCACTCAACTTGCGGGTTGTCGATACGCGTCGTGAGGATTGAAAACGGTTCGGGCGGATCATCGCCGGGCTGCATTTCGAGCGCAGACCAATCAATGGTGCGGCCATCGAGACGTGGCGGGGTTCCTGTTTTCAGCCGGCCCAGTGCAAAACCGAGCGTTTCCAGCGTCCGCGAAAGGCCAATTGTCGGTGCTTCACCGACGCGACCTGCCGGAATTTGTCTTTCACCGATGTGAATGAGGCCGCGCAAGAACGTGCCCGTCGTAAGAACCACAGCGCCAGTCGAAATTACACGGCCGTCAGCCAATTTGACGGCACGCACACGGGCGCACTCGATCCCGAGATCGTTGGCTTCTGCTTCGATCACGTGAAGATTCGGAGTGGCGCGAATCGCGGCCTGCATTGCCGTTGCATAAAGCTTGCGGTCGGCCTGGGCGCGTGGGCCTCGTACGGCCGGGCCTTTGCGACGGTTCAGGACGCGAAACTGGATTCCGCCCATATCCGCGATTCGGCCCATAAGGCCGTCCAGCGCATCAATTTCGCGGACCAGATGTCCTTTTCCGAGTCCGCCAATCGCCGGATTGCAGGACATGGCGCCAACGGTAGAAAACTGGTGGGTGATAAGAACTGTCTTGGCGCCCATACGGGCGGCCGCGGCTGCGGCCTCACAGCCTGCGTGACCGCCGCCAATCACCACGACATCGAATCGGTCGAACATCGAAACCTCGAGGGCCGCCTTGTAACGAAGGTGCGGGGTGGGGTCAAAATCATTGATTTTGGGGAGAATGTTTCACGTGAAACATTCGGAAAAAGGGTGTCTGGCCGTGAGGGCGTTATCATTTTCCTATGCAGAAGTCGCGGAATATGACGTCCAGAATATCTTCAACGTCGACTCGTCCGGTGAGCCGTCCAAGTGCTCGGGCCGCGATGCGAAGCTCCTCCGCC
This sequence comes from Pseudolabrys sp., assembly GCA_035626335.1. Classification (GTDB taxonomy): domain Bacteria; phylum Pseudomonadota; class Alphaproteobacteria; order Rhizobiales; family Xanthobacteraceae; genus Pseudolabrys. The sequence goes on along the minus strand of DASPNW010000028.1, from coordinate 169,492 downwards.
AGCAAATCCTCGCGGCAAGAGACCTCGGGGGTGAGGGCGCGGCGTATGGAAATCAGAGCGTCGTTGAGGAAATGCCGGTGGCGCTCGCGAGTCACCAATGTCGACTCGGCGCCGGCCAAAAACTCCGACGTGTATTGGCCGAGCCGAGACAGCAACAGCTCAAACCCTTCGCCAGAGATCGCCGAAATGCTGAACTGGAATTCATTCTGCTTGAACTCAAATTCATTATTTTCCTTTAGCGGTTTGTTAACCATATTCCTTAGAGATTTATTAGTCCGAATATTTCGTTCACTGCTTCGCTCGTATTGACATGACTGTTCATTACTTGCGGCCCTTTGCAGTAGGTCGATTTTGTTGCGAATCAACCAAACCGGCGGGGCAGCGCGACTTGCTTCGACCTTGCGCAGTGGCCACCCACCGGCACAATCATTTGCGTCAACGACCCAAAGCACCAGATCGGCAGTGTCTGCGCGCTCGCGCGCGCGCCGCACACCCTCGCGCTCGACCGGATCTTTGGTTTCGCGAATGCCTGCGGTATCGAGCAGCGTTACCGGCAGTCCGCCAAGGTCGAGATGCACCTCGATCACATCACGCGTTGTGCCCGCGTAAGGCGAAACGATCGCCGCATCGCGTTTCGCAATCCGATTGAGCAACGTGGACTTGCCGGCATTCGGCAGGCCGGCGATCGCGACGACCAGCCCTTCGCGCAACCTTTCGCCACGTCCGCCATCGGCGAGCACCGATGCGATCTCACCCTCAAGCGCAAGGGCAATTCGTAATGCCGGCGTCACCAGGTCTTGCGGCACGTCGGCCTCATCGGAAAAATCGATGCGTGCTTCAACAAATGCCAATGCCTGAATCAGCTGCGCGCGCCAGCTCTCGGCGCGATCACCCAACATTCCGCTCAATTGCCGGAACGCCTGGCGGCGCTGAGCTTCGGTCTCCGCCATCACCAGATCCGCGAGGCCTTCCACGGCAGTCAGGTCGAGCTTGCCGTTCTCGAAGGCACGGCGGGTGAACTCGCCCGCCTCCGCCGGACGCAAGTCCGCTATCGTGGAAAGGGCCGCAAACACGGCGGCAACGACCGCGCGACCGCCATGCAGCTGGAGCTCCGCGACATCCTCGCCGGTCTCGCTGTGCGGCCGGGGAAACCACAGAACCAGGGCGTCATCGATGATCGCACCATCGCGTCTCCGGATGCGCGCCAAAGAAGCTTTTCGTGGGGTGGGAATTTTCCCGGCCAGCGTTTGCAGCGCTTCGCCAGCGCGCGCTCCCGAAATGCGCACAACCGCAATCGCCGCGGGCGGCCTGCCGGAAGACAGCGCAAAAATAGTGTCGCGGGTTGGCCCAGACATAGCGGCGCACGGAAGCCCCGAGACAGGGCAGGGTCAAGCCCTTACCCGGCACATCGACAGGCGCAATGGGCCGCGGACCGATTGAAAACGCAATCGCGCGATCGCCAGCCCACGATATGATCTGGCGAACATAGGGGAGGCAACATGTCACCGAAGCTCCGCCTTATTGTCCTGCCGTCAATTCTATTGGCGGTTTGTTTTCAATCGCCGGCTAATGCGCAGAGTGACCTCGCTCGCGCCTATCGGGTGATCGCGTCTAAGACGTTCGTTGATCTGACCCACAGCTTTGGCCCGGAGACGCCAGTGTGGTCGGGCTTCGGCCAGGCAAAAATGACTCCGGCAGCGGACCCGAAGACGCGCAGGCCTTACACAATCAAGGACGATGGATTCCGCGCCACGTTCTACGAAATGGTCGGCCAATACGGCACACATGTCGATCCGCCGGCTCACTTCGACGAGGGCGGAGTTACCATGGACAAAATACCGCTCAAACAGATGATTTTGCCGCTTGTCGTTTTGGACGATACGCCTTACCTGGCAAAAGATCCGAACCACGCATTTTCAATTTCCGATCTCAAGGTTTGGGAGAAAAAGCACGGTCGCATACCGCGCGGTGCATTCGTTGCCCTGCGCACCGATATGTCAAAAGATTGGGACAGCAATCCGGAACGCTTCAAGCGCGAGCCATTTCCGGCCTGGGCGTACGAAACTATCAAGTTTCTTTACGAGCAACGCGGTGTTGTCGCGACTGGCCACGAGTCCATGGATACCGACACCACCGACAAAATGCTTTCCGAGACTTACATTCTCCAGCACGGTCACTACCAGATCGAAGTCATGGCTAATCTCGACAAGGTCCCGCCGACAGGCGCTTTGATCGTGGTGACTTGGCCGAAAGTAAAGGACGGTCTTGGCTTCCCGGCACGAGCGTTCGCAATATTGCCGTGATAGGCCACCGGCGCCGACTCGCGTTGACCGGCGAGGGCAATTTCCGGCCAGCCTTGATCCACGCTAGGCTGCGGTGATGTCGTCTGCTCAAAATAATGGACACGTAAATCGTCTCGCCGAAGCGACGTCGCCTTATCTGCTTCAGCACAAGCACAACCCGGTGGACTGGTGGACGTGGGGACCGGAGGCATTGGCTGCCGCGAAAGTCTCGAACCGGCCAATCCTGCTCTCGGTCGGTTACGCGGCGTGTCACTGGTGCCACGTGATGGCGCACGAATCCTTCGAAGACGAAGCGACAGCGCAGGTAATGAACGAGCTCTTCATCAATATCAAAGTCGACCGCGAGGAACGGCCCGATATCGACCAGATTTACATGAATGCGCTCCATCTTCTGGGCGAGCAGGGCGGCTGGCCGTTAACGATGTTTTTGACCCCGCAGGCCGAGCCGATATGGGGCGGTACTTATTTTCCAAAAGACCCGCGCTACGGCCGGCCGGCCTTCGTCGATGTATTGCGTGAAGTTGCGCGGCTCTTTCGTGAGGAGCCAGGCCGCATCGAACAAAACCGCGTGGCACTGCTGTCACGACTCGCCGACAGAGCGCGGCCGGCAGGCAAGGCGACCGTTGGACTAAAAGAGCTCGACGCTGCTGCCATGCAGGTCGGCAATATGTTCGACCAGGTCAATGGTGGCCTACGCGGCGCGCCAAAGTTTCCGCAGCCCGCCATTTTGGAAATGTTATGGCGCGCGGGCATGCGCACGAACGATGTGCGTTTTTTCGAGACGGTCGAACATTCCCTCGAGCGAATGAGTGAGGGTGGCATCTTCGATCATCTCGGTGGAGGCTTCTCGCGCTATTCGGTGGACGAGAAATGGCTGGTGCCGCATTTCGAGAAGATGCTCTACGACAACGCACAATTGCTCGAACTGCTGGCCCTCGCTTTTCTGCGCAATGCGGCGCCGCTATTTGCCCAACGCGCGCGCGAAACAGTGGAATGGCTTCGACGTGAAATGACCACGGGCGAGGGCGCTTTTGCCGCATCGCTCGATGCCGATTCGGACGGCGAGGAGGGCAAGTTCTACGTCTGGTCAAAAAACGAAATTATCGAATTGCTCGGCCCCGATGCGGGAGAATTTTTCGCACATCACTACGACGTGACAGATAGCGGTAACTTCGAGGGTCACAATATTCTCAACCGGCTCAATAATATGCCACGAAGCCAAGCCGAGGAAACAAGACTTTCGAGCTTGCGCCAAATCCTGCTGGATGCGCGCGCCGGACGCATGCGGCCGGGTCTCGATGACAAGGTACTTGCCGACTGGAACGGCCTGATGATCACGGCATTGGTGAATGCTGGGCTTGCCCTGGACGAACCGGGCTGGCTGGCAATGGCCAAACGGGCGTTTCGTTTTATCAGCAGTAATATGAGCAGGGGTGACCGGCTCGGGCATTCATGGCGTGATGGAAAGCTGTTATTTCCCGGACTTGGTTCGGATTTTGCCGCGATGATCCGCGCGGCCGTGGCACTTTTTGAAGCGACCGGGGAACGCCATTACCTCGATCAGGCGCTGGCCTGGCAAAACGCATTCGACAGGCATTACCTCGATCCAGACACCGGGGCTTATTATCTTTCCGCCGATGACGCGTCCGATCTGCCATTGCGGCCTTATTCAACCAGCGACGACGCCACACCCAATCCGAACGCAGTGGCCGCGCAAAACCTCGTGCGACTGGCGCTTCTGGCCGGCGACGACGGATGGCGTGCAAAGGCCGACCGTTTGATCGAAGGCATACTTTCGGCAGCCGAGCGCAATCTGTTCGGGCACGTGGCGTTGCTCAATGCGCTCGATCTGCGTTTGCGCGGCGCCGAAATTGTCGCGGCCGGAAGCGACGCCGAGCGCTTCGCGCGCGCAGCGCTGAAGTTGCCTTATCTTGATCGCGTCGTGATGCGCGCCGCATCTGCCGCGCAACTGCCGGCATCACATCCCGCACAAGAGAAGCTCAAGATCGCTCCTGCAAACGCGGCCTACGTATGCGTTGGTCAGCGATGCTCGCTACCGGTGACCGATCCAAACCAAGTCGCTACATCGGTCGCGGCGATGCGGGCTTCTTAGCATCTCAATTTTTTCTTCCTGCGCCATGGCAGAATCAAAACGGCCCGCTGCACGCGTGCATTTCACACTCATTTATTCGGCTGAGTCGCAATAAGCATCTCTATCGCGCAATAAACCTAATGTATTCAGCGGACGCACGTCCTCATTGGTTTCGGTATATCTGGCCTCACTGAATTTTCATTCAGGATCGCTCTTCTGATCGATGAAAAAACTAGGGGACCAACCATCATGCACTCGAACCGCAGGATCTCTACCGCTGCAAACATCATAACAACTTCGAAATGTCTTCTCTTCGGAATCACACTCATCTGCTTTGCCGCCGACGCGTCGCAAATCGCGCTGGCGCAAAAAGCGCCCGACGCCGCGAGCATGCCGGACTTCGCGCCCGCCATGATCGAGCACATGCAGAAGATGCGGCGCTACAAGGATGCCGATCGCGGCGTTCAGCACACACCGCCGGTGATCGATCGCTTCAGCGTCGATCGCGACCCGAAAGGTGCGATCGCGTCGTTCCAGCCCAACGGGGCGACGATCACCTCGAACAATGCATTCTTCAAGGACATGGGGATCAACGGCAGAACCTGCTTCACCTGCCATCAGCCGCAAAACGGCTGGAGCGTGACACCGGGCGATATCGCCGAGCGCTTCGAGAAAAGCCGCGGCACTGACCCGATCTTTCGTCTGGTTGACGGCGCGACGTGCCCCAGCGACGACGTCTCAAGCCTGCATGCCAAGCGCCGTGCTTATAAGTTGCTGTTGGACAAGGGCTTGATCCGTATCGGCCTGGCAGTTCCGGCAACGGCGGAATTTGTCGTTACGGCGGTCGAGGACCCCTACGCGTGCAGCAATAACCCCGCAATCGGCACGTCGGGTATTCTCTCGATGTATCGGCGTCCTCTGCCAATCGCGAATATCAAGTTCCTGAGCACGGTCATGTGGGACGGACGGGAATCCAATCCAAACAAGGACCTCAACGGCAATCTGATCAACCAGGCGCTCGATGCGACCCTCGGCCACGCGCAGGCCACCGTGCCACCCACGGACGCCCAGTTGAAAGAAATCGTCGACTTCGAAAACGGAATTTTTACCGCGCAGGTTTTCGACAAGAAGGCCAAGTTCCTTACCGACCACAACGCCAAGGGCGGCCCAATCGCGCTCTCGATGCAGGATTTCTTCATCGGCGTGAACGATCCACTTGGGCTTAATCCCAAGGGACTCCCGTTTACCTCCCAGATCTTCGATCTCTACGCCCCCTGGGCCAACGCAGGAGCACGCCGCGATGATGGCGACCAGCAAACATCAATAGGCAGCGAAGAACTGTTGCGGACCGTCAATGCCAGCGACGACTGGCGCCGTGACGATCGCGAGCGCGGCATGGTCAGCGAGCACCGCCGGTCCGTCGCCCGCGGGGAGGAGCTCTTCAACACCACTCCGATCAATATCGCGGGCGTCGCCGGCCTCAACGACGACCTCAATACGCCGAGTATCCCCGGCTTCTGCGGCACCTGTCACGACTCACCGAATATCGGCCACCATTCGGTCAAGGCTCCACTCGATATCGGCGTTCCCGATGCCGGCGACAAAAAACCGCCGGTGCTCGACATTGCCGAGCTGCCGGTGTTCACACTGACATGCGCCAACGTCGCAGATGACAACCCGCTCAAGGGCAAAGTCTACAAAGTCACCGATCCGGGACGCGCCATGGTCAGCGGCAAGTGCAAGGATATCGGCCGCTTCAAGGGACCGATCCTGCGCGGGCTCGCAGCCCGCGCGCCCTACTTTCACAACGGTGCGGCCGCCAGTTTGCGCGACGTCGTCGACTTCTACGACCAGCGCTTCGGAATCGGCTTTACCCACCAGCAGAAAACCGACCTGGTGAATTTCCTGAACACGCTCTGACGCTACCGGAAGAGGTCACGACCTCGATCCTGACTTGCAAAAAAATGGCCGGGTAAAAACCCGGCCATTACTCATGACGGCAAAGTCGGTTGGAATAATTATGTATTCATTGAGTCGAAAAACTCGCCGTTGTTCTTTGTGTTACGCAGCTTGTCGAGCAGGAAATCTATGGCATCCATTGTGCCCATGGGGTTCAAAATCCTGCGCAGCACATACATCTTCTTGAGGATCGCCGGATCGGTCAGCAGCTCTTCCTTGCGCGTGCCGGACCGAGTGATGTCGATTGCCGGGAAGGTACGCTTGTCGGCCACCTTGCGATCAAGAATCAATTCCGAGTTACCGGTGCCCTTGAATTCTTCGAAAATCACTTCATCCATGCGGCTTCCGGTGTCGATCAATGCAGTGGCAATGATGGTAAGGGAGCCGCCTTCCTCGATGTTACGCGCGGCGCCGAAGAACCGCTTTGGGCGCTGAAGCGCGTTGGCATCGACGCCGCCGGTCAACACTTTGCCGGAGGAGGGCACAACTGTGTTGTAGGCACGGCCAAGACGAGTGATTGAGTCGAGCAAAATCACCACATCGCGCTGATGCTCGACTAGGCGCTTGGCCTTTTCGATCACCATTTCGGCGACCTGTACGTGGCGCGATGCCGGCTCGTCAAAGGTCGAGGAGATGACTTCGCCCTTTACGGACCGTTGCATGTCGGTGACTTCCTCGGGTCGCTCATCAATGAGCAGCACGATCAGGTAGGTCTCAGGGTGATTGGCGGTGATCGAGTGCGCAATATTCTGCAGCAGCACGGTTTTGCCGGTGCGCGGCGGAGAAACGATCAGGGCGCGCTGGCCCTTGCCGATCGGCGCAACAATATCGATGACACGCGCGGAAAGATCCTTTTTGGTCGGATCCTCGTATTCCATCTTGAGCCGCTCATCAGGATAGAGCGGTGTCAAGTTGTCGAAATTGACTTTGTGACGCGCCTTCTCAGGGTCCTCGAAATTGATCGTGTTGACCTTGAGCAGAGCAAAATAGCGCTCGCCTTCCTTCGGGGAGCGGATGTGGCCTTCGACGGTATCGCCAGTACGCAGACCGAAGCGGCGGATCTGGCTGGGCGAGACATAGATATCGTCGGGTCCGGACAGGTAGTTCGATTCCGGCGACCGCAAAAAACCAAACCCGTCGGAGAGCACTTCGACGACACCCTCGCCGATGATGTCGACTTCTTGGGTGGCAAGCTGTTTCAGGATCGCGAACATCAGCTCCTGCTTGCGCATGGTGCTGGCATTTTCGACCTGGTGCTCTTCAGCGAAGGCGACGAGTTCGGCAGGCGTCTTGGACTTAAGGTCCTGGAGTTTCATTTCCCGCATTGGGGGGTTACGTCCTTGGGAGCTTTTGCCGGCGAAGTTTTTAAATTGGATAGACTTACGCCGTGTGACTTAGGAGAGATCGCAGGTCTGGGGTAACGAGGAAGTTGGGAAAGGAGCCCGGAACCCGATGCTGCGACCGGCCCAAACGCTGGGAGCCGGAACGCGACTGCATCCGCCTGCGTTCGGTGGGATACACACAAGATAAGTTGAGCAGAGGTTTCGCGCAAGAGGCGCGGCACTGTTTGTACAGTTGATGAATAGGGCTAGAACGGCTTCACGGTTGCTAACACAACGATAACAATCAACAGCATCGTTGGTACCTCGTTGATAATACGATAGAATTTTTGACTGTGTCGATTTCTGTCAAAACTGAATTCATTTACCCAATGTGCAAATAGGCCATGCAAGACGGTCATGAAGACGACCACGACAAGTTTGACGTGCAACCACCTCGCGCCAAGCCATCCGCCTTGCAGCAGGAGTACAACGCCGATGACCCAGGTTACCATCATGGCGGGGACCATGATGAAACTAAACAACCGACGTTCCATTGTCTTGAAAGTTTCCGACAACGGGGAGCCCGGCTTTGCCGCGGCGTGATAGACAAACAACCGTGGCAGATAGAGCATACCGGCCATCCATGCGATCACGGCGATGATGTGCAGGGCCTTGAGCCACAAATACATGGCGGTTACCCCCGCACGCGCTTGAGCATGCGCTCGACGTTCGCAATCGGTGTCTCTGGCAGAATGCCGTGGCCCAGATTAAAGATCAGCGGCCCGCCACCAAGCTCCTTCATGACGTCGTCCACCTCACGGTCAAGCGCTGCGCCACCAGCTAAGAGCGCCAGCGGATCGATATTGCCCTGTACGGGTACACGCGATTGCAGCGCATCGCGCGCAATCGATCGCTCGAAAGTCCAATCAATTCCAATCGCACTTACACCCGTCATCTCTACATAGGGCAAGGTCATTGCTCCTGCGCCGCGCGGGAATCCAATAATTCTCGCGGTCGGAAATTGCCGGCGTACGCCTTCAACTATTTTTTGGGTCGGGGCGATACACCACCGCTCGAATTGATCCGGTCCCAACACCCCGGCCCAAGTATCGAAAATTTGTACAACGTCCGCTCCTGCGCTTAACTGCCCGGTCAAATAATCGATCGAGACATCGACCAACCGACCAATCAGTTGTTCAAAGGATGTTTGATCACGGTATGCAAATAGACGTGCCGGTGCCTGGTCCGGAGTTGCTTCGCCCGCAACCATATAGGTTGCAACTGTCCATGGTGCTCCGCAGAAGCCGATGAGCGCCGTTCGGTCATCCAATTTACTTTTTACTCTCCGAACTGTTTCATAAACCGGCGCCAGCACGCTCGCATCTGCCGATTCTCGCAAACTCGCTATACCAGCACTGTCACTAAGCGTCTCGAGCTTCGGACCCTCACCGACCAAAAACTCAACCTTTCGTCCAAGCGCTAACGGCACGACCAGAATATCGGAAAAAAGGATTGCCGCGTCGAAGCCAAAGCGCCGCACCGGCTGCAGGGTTACCTCCGCCGCCAGTTCAGGGTTGAAGCAAAGGTCGAGAAAACCACCCGCTTTCTCCCGAACCGCACGATATTCCGGGAGATAGCGTCCTGCTTGCCGCATCAACCAGACCGGCGGTACCATTTCATGCTTGCCCGCAAGCACTCGTAACAGCTTTTTCCCCATGGCACTCGTCAATCCGGCTTCTTCCATCAAAGACTCTATCTAAGAATCTGTAGTGGTTATTAGAGCGTTGATTGGACTCATGCCTGTCGATCAACACTCTGTCCACCGGGTCAATCGTGCTGATTCAGAATCAAACCCAATTCGGTCTTATGTCGTCCACAGCAATAACGGCCGCTTTATTGGGCTTTTGGACAGCTATCCCCTGCATTCCCCAACCGGGTATCCACATTCAGGTGACACAAGTTCTTTAGTGGTTCTTGATCGTCCCATCGGCAGCCATGTGGACGGATATTGCACTCATTGTCGATGACGGCTTGCTTGTGGGGTCAAGCCGTGGCCTCCTCCCGTAATATCCACATGCTATCCGGCCGCTATACAGATGCCTGAGACCGGTTATTTCCACCTTCACCTGGTATCCGACGCAACCGGTGAAACTCTGATTACTGTTGCGCGGGCCGCGGCGGCGCAATACGCCAATGTCTCACCGGTCGAGCACCTGTATCCTATGGTGCGCTCGAAAAAGCAGTTGGACCACGCGCTGGCAGAAATCACGGAGTCTCCCGGTCTCGTCCTCTATACGTTGCTCGAGGAGGATCTGATCCAGTCCTTGGAAAAAAAGTGCCGCGAGCTCGGATTGCCATGTATGTCGGTGCTAGGACCCGTGTTACGCCTGTTCCAATCTTACCTCGGTGCCGAAACGATCCATCGGGCGGGGGCGCAGCATGTGCTCAATGCTGAATACTTTCAGCGCATCGATGCGCTTAATTTCACCATGCTGCATGACGACGGCCAGCACACGGAGGGTCTCGAAGACGCCGATGTCGTGTTGGTGGGGGTATCGCGGACCTCGAAGACGCCGACATCGATTTATCTTGCCAATCGCGGCGTCAAGACCGGAAATGTGCCGCTGGTGCCCGGCGTGTCGTTGGCGCCCGCCGTCGAAAAGCTCACCCGGCCGCTGGTGGTCGGGCTCTACGCCAGTCCCGAGCGCATCGTGCAGATCCGCGAGAACCGGCTGCTTGGCCTGAAAGCTCATCGAGATGATGATCAATATATCGACAAGACCGCGGTGGCTGAGGAAGTCTCCTTTTCGCGCCGGCTGTGCGCCAAGCACAGTTGGCCGACAATCGACGTGACGCGGCGCTCGATCGAGGAGACTGCCGCGGCAGTGATGCGGCTTCTGAGCGAACGACGTCGGCATCCGGGGGCCTGACCATGACGCTTTGGCTTGCTCCTCAGCCGATGGCTCTTGCGTCCAGAAGCGATATCCGAGGCAAAATTCTTGCGGCGGCCGGACTGCGCTTCGAGATAAGACCCTCTCAGATCGATGAACGCGCGGTCGAAGCTAAATTTGGCACCGCGGATGCGGCCGCTGTGGCCCGTCATTTGGCGCGCGCCAAAGCCGACACGGTGGCAGCCTCGTTGCCGGGGCGTCTAATCCTCGGCGCCGACCAGACATTGGCATGGGGTGCAAGGCGGTTTGGCAAACCGGTCGATCGTAACGACGCCGCCAAACAGTTGAGAGAATTGCGTGGCCGCACACACGAGCTTCATTCGGCGCTCGCATTGGTCCGCGACAAGGACGTCGTGTTTGCTTGTGTGGATAGCGCCAGCCTGACCATGCGGGACTTTTCCGACCGGTTCCTCGATGACTACCTTGATATGGCGGGAGATTCTGCAATGAACAGCGTCGGCGGTTACCAGCTGGAAGGGATCGGAATCCATTTGTTCGAGCGCATCGAGGGTGACTACTTCACTATTCTCGGCCTGCCACTTTTACCGCTGCTTGCTTTCCTGCGGCAAAAAAAGCTCGTCGCCGACTAGCCAATGTTCATTCTTGGTCTCACCGGCTCGCTTGGTATGGGAAAGTCGGCGACAGCGAAGATGTTTGCTGAAGAAGGTGTGCCTGTGCACGACGCGGATGCAGCCGTCCACCGGCTATATGAAGGTGAGGCGACGCCACTCGTCGAGGCTGCTTTTCCGGGTACGACCCATGGCGGCAAGGTCGACCGCGACAGACTTGCCCAGCGCGTCCTTGGCGATAATGACGCGATCAAAAAGCTTGAGTTGATAGTGCATCCGCTAGTGCGTAATGCCGAAGAGCGATTTCTCGCCAAGGCGAAAAGCAACGGCGCCGCCGTGGCGTTGCTGGAAATTCCGCTGCTGTTCGAGACCGGCGGAGACGACCGCTGTAATGCGGTGGTTGTCGTTTCAGCGCCACCCGAGATCCAGCGTGCGCGGGCATTCGAGCGCCCAGGTATGACGGAACAAAAATTTGCCGCGATCCTCGCCAAGCAAATGTCAGACGGGGAGAAAAAGGAGCGCGCAGATTTCGTGGTGGACACGTCAAAAGGCTTTGATGCCGCACGTTCCCAGGTGCGTGATATTCTCGCGCGGATTGCTATAATGCCAAAATCGCAACAGTGATTCTGTCATCCGAAAGCAAGATGCGCGAAATAGTTCTCGATACCGAGACCACCGGGTTAGATCCGAGCCAGGGCCACCGCCTTGTCGAACTTGGCTGCATTGAGCTCCTCAATCGGATACCGACCGGAGCGACCTTCCACGCATATCTTAATCCGGAACGCGATGTTCCGGCCGAAGCCTTCGCAGTTCACGGGCTTTCCGCCGAGTTTTTAGACGGGCACAAGCGTTTCATCGAGATCGCCGACGAATTTCTTGCTTTTATCGGCGATGCTCCGCTTGTAATCCACAATGCCGCCTTTGATCATGCGTTTCTCTGCGCCGAGCTAAAACGCGCAGATCGAATGTTGATTGCTCGTGAGCGGCTGATCGATACGTTATTGTTGGCCCGCCGCAAGCACCCAGCGGGACCGAATCGCCTCGATGACCTGTGCGCACGATATGGCATAGACAACTCGCGCCGCACCAAACACGGTGCGCTGCTTGACGCCGAAATCTTGGCCGAAGTCTACGTTGAATTAATTGGGGCGCGGCAGGCGCAACTTGGTCTTGCGGATGGCGTGGAGCAGTCAACGATCGGAGGCGGCGGCACCATCGTGACACGCGCGCGGCCCGAACAGCTACCGGTTCGGCTTACCGCAGCTGAAATCGCGGCACACCAAGTATTTATTGCGGGACTTGGCGAAAGCGCCTTGTGGCATCACTATCGCCCAAGCGGCTGACGCATCAACTCTACGTCGTCGGCATAACCGATGGCTGTTGCTGCGCCATCTTCTGCCGATAGAGGCCGCCGAAATCCACCGGATCAAGAAGAAGTGGCGGAAACCCGCCGTTCCGCACAGCGGTCGCAATGATCTCGCGGGCGAAAGGAAAGAGCAGGCGCGGGCATTCGATTAATACTACTGGGTTCATGCTCTCCTGCGGAACATTGCGGATGCGGAACACGCCTGCAAATTCCAGCTCGAATCGAAATAGCAAGTTGCTGCCGGTTTCTGCCTTGCCCTCAAGTTTGATCACGACCTCTATATCGGTATCCGACAGTGGGTTGGCACCGACATTTATTTGAATGCCTATCTGCGGCTGCTCCTGACGGTTCATGAGCGACTGAGGCGCATTCGGATTTTCGAACGAAAAATCCTTGATATATTGGGACACCACAGTGAGTTGCGGCTGTACGTCCTGCGCCGCGGTCTGCATTGGGCCCCCGTTCGTCGTCGTCATGAACGCTCCTTCGCTCTGCGCTTGCTTGCGCGGCGGTTGGCTAACATAGGGTCAAGGAGGGAACAAGAACGGTATCGACCTGGAGCAGGGCCAGGTGCGCTCTCGATGTTTTTGCTTTTTTCCGAGGCGGTCTGACAGCGTAGGATCGGACACCCGATGCTTATTGCTCCGGGGTGAGATCGACCATACCACTGTCGCTCGCAACGGCGAGGTCTTGCCGTTGCAGCGCTAAAGGAGCAACGAGGTCCAAGATAAACCTTGGAATTAACAACAGAATCCCTGCATGCGGGATAAGGCCGCCGGACCCGCCTGCCAGCGAGGCGGTGAAGCGTCCTTGGCCCAGTGCAGCAGCATATTCGGGTGATGTAATTACCGCCAGCGTGGCGCAATATCAGCACGCAAGCGAGCCCGCGAGTACAAGGCTCAAAACTAATGCAAAGGCAATAGAGAGCCCACAGCAATGCGTGCCGCAAGTTCCAGAAGCGGCTGCATTAATGAGCGTTAACAGCGCCCATTTTGCCACATTCGTCACGGTTTTGTCTGCTCAGCTGATGTTGGCCTAGGCGCCCTGATCGTCTAAGGTTCAATCGAGAGACCTGAATTGCGCCGAGACGCGGCGCGAAGCTCGGTCCCACGCAATAGCGGCAAGGCCGGCCGTCTGGTCGTCTCGCCGATGAGGGCCGAAACGCTGATGTGGCCGTTGTGCCAATACGGTAGCCGAAAGCATGCGAGACGTGTTTGATATCTACACCATCATTTTCTTGGCACTCGCGGTCTTCATCTTTCTGCGATTGCGGAGCGTTCTTGGCCAGCGCACTGGCCGCGAGCGGCCGCCTTACGATCCCTACTCGGCTCGCGAACCGGTACGGCCGGCAACGGAGAAAATAGTTACGCTTCCTAATCGTACGGCGGAGACACCTGCGCCAAAGCCGACCGAGCCGTCAGAGATCTCGCCCGAGCGTTGGAAGGGCATCGCCGAAACCGGTTCGACCATCGCGACGGGTCTCGATGCGATCGCGAACGCCGATGTCAATTTCGACGCCAAGCATTTTTTGATCGGCGCGCGGGCCGCTTACGAAATGATTGTCACTGCCTTTGCTGAAGGTGACCGGCGTACATTGAAGAACCTGCTCGCCCGCGAAGTCTATGATGGTTTTGAAGCGGCGATTAGTGAACGTGAGAAACGAGGCGAGACGGTGGAAAGCCGCTTTGTGTCGATCGACAACGCGGATATTACCGCTGCCGAACTACGCGGGCGCAACGCGCAGGTAACTGTGCGGTTTCAGTCCAAGCTTGTCTCGGTGACGCGTGACAAAGATGGCAATGTGATCGATGGCAACGCTGAGCGAGTGACCGATATTACCGACGTCTGGACATTTGCTCGGGACGTTAGTTCGCGCGATCCGAACTGGAAGCTTCTCGCCACCGAAGCCGGGCAATGATCGCATGCCAGGTTTTCCTTTTCGCTCCTCATGTGTGTTCGGCCTTTATCTTTCTCTAGCAGCCGCTGCAAGCCAGCCGGTAATAGCAAGGGGCGCCTTGAATTTCCGCAATGCTCATGTGGAGCCACTCAGTTTTTCCGCGCTTGACGGCTGGAAAGATGATGATCATGCTGCGGCCTTTGATGCATTTCTGAAAAGCTGTGGCGCAATTCTTAATGGCGACAAAGCGACGCGGTTCGCACGTCCATTCTATGGTGCGCTTTTCAAAGTGTGCGAGCGAGCAGTGGCAGCGGGTCAACTTGACCGCGACAAGGCGCGGGCTTTTTTTGAGGGCAATTTCAAAGCCGTTCGGATAATGCCGGCTGGGCAGACCGAAGGCTTCTTTACCGGCTACTACGAAACGGAAGTGGATGGTTCGCGCTTTCCGAGCGACGAATACACAACTCCTATTTATGCCGCACCGGCTGAGGCCGTGAAGAAACGCCAGAGTAAAGTATTTGCCGATCTCGATCGTACCAAGATTGAAGACGGTGCATTGGCTGGCAAGGAATTGGAGATATGTTACGTCAAGAATCCAATTGATGCGTTCTTCGCACAGATTCAGGGCTCAACGCGTGTAAAGCTGGACAATGGCAAACTGTTGCGACTCAATTATGTCGCGAGCAACGGCATGCCCTACACGCCGGTCGGAAAATTTCTGATCGACCGCGGCATCGTCTCAAAAGAAGAAATGTCGATGGATAAGATCCGCGACTTCATGGAGGCGAATCCGGACGAAGGCAAGGAATTGCGCCGCAAGAATCGTTCTTTTGTGTTTTTCCAGGAAACCGCGTTGGGCGCACACGACGAATGTATCGGCGCCCAAGGTGTGCCGCTGACACCCGGACGTTCGTTGGCGGTGGACAAACGCATCCACGTTTATGGTACGCCGGTCTGGATAGAGGCTGAATTCCCGATCGAAAGCGAAAAACCGGAAACAAAGTTCCGTCGTCTCCTGTTCGCACAAGATACCGGCTCGGCGATTGTCGGGCCGGCGCGTGCCGACATTTATTTCGGGCATGGTGAGGAGATCAGCCATATTGCCGGGCGTATCAAGCAGTATGGACAATTTGTGATGCTCGCCCCGCAGAGCGTGGCCGTTAGCGGTGCTGCGGTCGCCGCAAATGTTCCACTTCCAAGATCACGGCCGCAAATGACCGTGACCGCGGCTGCCCGATCGGCCATCGAAACGACTGCAAGCATACCGGCGCCAAAGCCCAGGCCGCGTCCCTGATCCATGAAATCCGACGACGGCAAGCGGCGTCGCGCACTTTCCCCCGAAGAACGGATGCTATGGACCACCGTCACTAGGTCGATTGCACCTTTGTGCGAATCCGGCGTAACTGGCGCAGCAGATAACGCGACGACGTTTCCGTCGGCGGTACCCTCCGGCAAGCCGGACCCAACCGTTACCCCACTAAGCGAAGAGAAATCATCGCCGCCTTTAGTGCCGCTCGGCCGCCGCATGAAACGGCGCGTCGCGCGCGGCAAAGAGACGATTGACGGCCGTCTCGATTTGCACGGGCTGACGCAAGCTCAAGCCCACGCAACGTTGTTGCGATTCCTACGC
Organism: Pseudolabrys sp.; assembly: GCA_035626335.1. Lineage (GTDB taxonomy): Bacteria > Pseudomonadota > Alphaproteobacteria > Rhizobiales > Xanthobacteraceae > Pseudolabrys. Next base: position 153,403 of record DASPNW010000028.1, on the reverse strand, counting down.
GCGGCAAGTTCGCGTGGCGCACAGCTTGTATTGGTAATTACGGGGAAGGGTGCTCGCGTGAGTGACGGTGAGCGCGGCGTCCTGAAGCGGCAGGTGCCGCATTGGTTGGCGCTGCCGGAATTCCGCGTGCTCATTATCGGGTTCGAGGAGGCTCACATTGCCCATGGCGGCGGTGGTGCGCTTTATGTTCGCATGCGGCGAATGTCCGGGCCGATCAAAGAATAAATCGACTCAAATCCGCATTCTTCGCCAGATCGCCGATATGTTTCTGCACATATGCGGCGTCGATTTTGACCGTTTCACCAGAACGGTCGGGAGCCGCAAATGATATTTCGTCGAGCACGCGCTCCATCACGGTCTGCAGACGTCGGGCACCGATGTTCTCGACGCTGGAATTGACGGCCACCGCGATGTCGGCGATGGCATCGATCGCGTCCTGGCTGAATTCAAGGACGACCCCTTCAGTCTCCATCAGCGCTACGTACTGCTTGATAAGCGAGGCTTCTGGTTCGGTAAGAATGCGCCGGAAGTCATCGCGCGTGAGGGCCTTGAGCTCGACGCGGATCGGCAGGCGGCCCTGCAATTCGGGGAGCAGATCCGACGGCTTGGAAATGTGGAACGCACCTGATGCGACAAATAGAATGTGATCGGTTTTTACCGGCCCGTGTTTGGTGTTTACGGTAGTGCCTTCGATCAGCGGGAGCAGATCGCGCTGTACGCCTTCGCGGGATACATCGGCGCCGCGCAGACCCTCACGGCCGGCGATCTTGTCGATCTCATCCAGAAAAACAATACCATTTTGTTCGACGGCGCGTATCGATTCCTGTACCAACTGTTCGTTATCAAGGAGCTTGTCGGATTCTTCGTTGACCAGAATACCGTGCGATTCCTCGACCGTAACACGCCGCGTCTTGGTGCGGCCGCCACCCAGCTTTCCGAAAATGTCGCCGATGTTAATAGCGCCCATTTGCGCGCCCGGCATACCCGGAATTTCGAACATCGGCATGCCGCCACCGCCGGCCTGTACCTCGATTTCAATCTCTTTACCGTCCAGTTCGCCATCGCGCAGCTTCTTACGGAAGCTCTCGCGCGTCGCTGGGCTTGCCCCGGGCCCGACAAGAGCATTGAGCACGCGTTCTTCCGCTGCCTGCTCAGCTCGCGCCTGCACGTCTTTTCGCTTCCTTTCGCGGACAAGCGCAATGCCGATCTCGACAAGGTCACGGACGATCTGTTCGACATCACGGCCGACATAGCCAACTTCGGTAAATTTGGTCGCTTCGACTTTGAGGAATGGCGCGCCGGCAAGTTTGGCCAGGCGGCGGGAAATCTCGGTTTTGCCAACGCCGGTTGGGCCGATCATCAGGATATTCTTGGGAAGAACTTCTTCTCGAAGTTTCTCGTCGAGCTGCAGACGGCGCCAGCGATTGCGCAGCGCGATAGCTACTGCACGTTTGGCATCGCTCTGACCGACGATGTAGCGGTCAAGTTCGGAAACGATTTCGCGGGGGGAGAAGTCGGTCAACGTGAATACTCGCTCACGCTTTTAGGGATTCGATGGTGACGTTGCGATTGGTGAAAACGCAAATTTCGGCAGCGACATCAAGCGACTTTCGAACGATAGCCTCGGCGTCGAGTGGCCCATCAAGCAGTGCGCGAGCTGAGGCGAGTGCATAATTGCCGCCAGACCCAATGCCAATGACTCCGTTTTCAGGCTCCAACACATCGCCTGTTCCGGTAAGGACTAATGAAACGTTGGCGTCGGCAACGATCATCATCGCTTCGAGGCGGCGCAGATAACGATCTGTGCGCCAGTCCTTCGCAAGCTCGACTGCGGCGCGAGTGAGCTGTCCGGGGTATTGTTCGAGTTTGGCTTCGAGGCGCTCGAAAAGAGTGAACGCGTCCGCGGTCGCGCCGGCGAATCCACCGATCACGTCGCCCTTGCCAAGTCGGCGAACCTTCTTGGCGTTGGATTTGATAATGGTCTGGCCGATCGATACCTGGCCGTCACCACCAATGACTACCTTCCCGCCCTTGCGAACGGTGAGGACAGTCGTGCCGTGCCAGGAGGCAACTTCGTTCGATGGCATACGCTTTAGACCCCGCAATCTGCGTCATCTAGGCATGATGCAACGTTTATGCAAACCGTTCGCAACGGTTGTGGCGAATCCGCCAAACCCCTGATAAAAGGCGCGCGAATAAAGGATATTTCCATGCGCAAGGGCGCCGTAAAGCGGAAGACCAAGGAAACCGAAGTAGAGGTTGAAGTCCACCTGGACGGATCAGGCCGCGCATCGGTCGTGACCGGAATTGGCTTCCTCGATCATATGCTTGATCTGCTCGCGCGTCATTCGGGGGTGGATATCACGGTCAAGGCTAAGGGCGATCTTCATATCGATCATCATCACACCACCGAGGATGTCGGTATCGCGCTCGGTCAGGCGGTGAAGCAGGCGCTCGGCGAGATGAAAGGCATCACGCGTTACGCCGATGTCCATGTGCCCATGGATGAGGCACTGACGCGCGTCGCCATTGATATTTCCGGACGCCCATTCCTGGTGTTCAAGGCCGAATTCGTGCGCGACAAGGTGGGCGAATTCGACACCGAGCTGGTGCAGGAATGGTTCCAGGCCTTTGCCATGAACGCGGGCATCACGTTGCACGCCGAAACGCTATACGGCAGCAACGACCACCATATCGCCGAGTCGTGTTTCAAAGGCCTGGCGCGCGCATTGCGGGTCGCCGTGGCGATCGATCCGCGCGCCAAGGGTGAAGTGCCTTCGACCAAAGGCTCGCTGGGTGGATAGCATCTCGCTGCCAGCCAGATGGACAACGCAATAAGCGCCCGGCACTACGATATTGCCGGCTTCCGCGGCTACTGAATTCGCGTGCCACCACAGCTATATATGTGGATCGGCAGACAGGATCAGCACGATGCCCACGTACACTGTGCACGCGCCGCCGGCACGTCAGGATGAGGCTACAAGCGCCCCAACCGACACCCCCGAACGTTTCCGTTTCGTGCGCGACGGCTTTTATATGTGGGCCTTCCTGCTGGCGCCGCTGTGGCTGTTGCTGCACCGGCTGTGGTTCGCCTTCGTCATCTATATTGTCGGCTACGGGCTGGTCAGCGCCGGACTTGTGTTCCTCCGCGCGCCGGCCAGCACGCAATTTCTGGTCGGATTGCTCATCGCCTTGTTGATGGGCTTTGAGGCGTCCAGCGTCTGGCGCTGGACGCTCTCCCGCCGCGGCTGGACGACGCTTGGCTTCGTGGTCGGTGAGGACGCTGAGATGGCCGAGCGCCGGTTTTTCGCCGAATGGAGCAAGCAGGCCGAAAAAGCCTCGGCGCCGCTCGAACCAAAATATTCAACGCCGGTGCGGCGCGGCGCGCCGTCCGCCTCCGATGTCATCGGTTTGTTTCCGGAGCCGGGAGCGCAACGGTGAGTGTCGCCATCGTCGATTACGGTTCCGGAAATCTGCATTCCGCGGCCAAGGCATTCGAGCGCGCCGCGCGTGAAAGCGGACACCAGCAGCCGGTTACCGTGACAAGCGATCCCGATGAGGTCGTGCGCGCCGACCGTATCGTGCTCCCTGGCGTCGGCGCGTTCGCCGATTGCCGGCGCGGCCTGGATGAAATTCCGGGCATGGTTGATGCGCTCGAACAAAGTGTACGCAAGAACGGGCACCCCTTCTTTGGAATCTGTGTTGGCATGCAATTGATGGCGGAACGCGGCCGCGAATATCAGGTGACGCCGGGCCTCGGCTGGATCGCCGGCGAAGTCGATCGCATCAAGCCGTCCGACCCAGATTTGAAAATTCCGCACATGGGCTGGAACACGCTCAATCTGCTCAAAACCCATCCGCTGCTTGAGGATATTCCGCTGGGCTCGGATGGCCTGCATGCGTATTTCGTGCATTCATATGAGTTAAGAACTGCGCAGCGCGCGGATCTGGTGGCGCAGGCGGACTATGGCGGCCCGATCACGGCCATAGTCGGCCGCGACAACATGGTTGGCACGCAGTTCCATCCGGAAAAGAGCCAACGGCTCGGCCTCGCATTGATCGCGAATTTCTTGAAGTGGGCGCCGTGATTCTATTTCCCGCAATTGACCTCAAGGAAGGTCTCGCCGTGCGGCTGGAGCAGGGCGACATGACGCGTGCGACCGTTTTCCATCGCGATCCGGCTGTGCAGGCGCGCGCCTTCGAGCAACAAGGCTTCGAATATCTCCACATCGTCGATCTCGACGGTGCCTTTGCCGGCAAACCGATGAATGCCGCGGCAGTCGACCGAATACTTGAAACGGTGAGCATCCCGGTGCAGCTCGGTGGCGGCGTGCGCGATACGGCGACCGTCGAGAGCTGGCTGGAGAAAGGCGTCACGCGCGTCATCGTCGGCACCGCTGCGGTGCGCGATCCACCCTTCGTGAAACAGGCGGCGCGCGACTATCCCGGCCGCGTCGCGGTTGGGCTCGACGCACGCGACGGCAAGGTGGCGGTCGAAGGTTGGGCGGAGACTTCGCAATTGTCGGCGCTCGACATAGCGCGGCGTTTCGAAGATGTCGGTGTTGCGGCGATCGTCTATACCGACATCGCGCGCGACGGCATGCTGCAAGGTCTCAACCTCGATGCAACCATTGGCCTGGCCGATGCGATCTCCATTCCGGTGATCGCCTCGGGCGGCCTCGCCTCGATCGAGGACATCCGGAAATTACTGGCGCCGAGCGCCAACAAGCTCGCGGGCGCCATTGCCGGCCGCGCGCTCTACGACGGCCGGCTGGACGCCGCGGAGGCGCTCAAGCTGATCCGCGCTGCGAGGACGATAGCCTGATGTTCAAGGTCCGTGTCATTCCTTGCCTCGACGTGAAAGACGGCCGCGTGGTCAAAGGGGTCAATTTCGTCAATCTGCGCGACGCGGGCGATCCGGTTGAGGCGGCTATCGCGTATGACGCAGCCGGTGCCGACGAGCTTTGTTTCCTCGACATCACCGCGAGCCATGAAGACCGCGACACGATCTACGACGTGGTGACACGCACGGCGGAAGCCTGCTTCATGCCTTTGACGGTCGGCGGCGGGGTGCGCACGGTTGATGACATTCGCAAACTGCTTGCGTGCGGCGCCGACAAGGTGTCGATCAACACCGCCGCGGTCGATCGCCGCAGTTTCGTGAAAGAGGCGGCCGAGAAATTCGGCGATCAATGCATCGTTGTTGCCATTGACGCCAAGAAGGTATCGAAGACGGGTGAAAAAGACCGCTGGGAGATCTTCACGCATGGCGGCCGCAATCCGACCGGTCTGGATGCCGTTGCCTACGCCAGGGACGTCGTCGCGCTGGGGGCGGGCGAGATACTCCTGACATCGATGGATCGCGACGGTACCAAGACGGGCTACGACATTCCGCTCACGCGTGCGATCGCAGACACGGTCAGCGTGCCGGTCATTGCCTCAGGCGGGGTGGGGACGCTCGAGCATATGGTCGAGGGCATCCGTGACGGCCACGCAACCGCGGTGCTGGCGGCCTCAATCTTCCACTTCGGCGCACACAGCGTGCGCGAAGCCAAATCCTATATGGCAAAGGCGGGTCTGCCGATGCGGCTCGATCATTAGCCGCAACGGTGCTATTGAGCCGCGCAAAGAGGCCCTTATGAGCAAATTCACCCTGGCCGATCTTGAAAAGCGCGTCCACGAACGCGCCAAGGCCAGCGCGGCGGAGTCTTATACCCGCGCGCTGATCGATAAAGGCGTCGCTCATTGTGCCAAGAAACTTGGCGAAGAGGCGATCGAAACCGGATTGGCCGCAGTCCAGGAAGACAAGAAACGGCTGATCGCGGAAACCGCCGATCTTCTCTATCATCTGCTGGTCCTGCTCGAAGTCCGCGGGGTCGCGCTCGCGGAGGTCGAGGCAGAGCTCGAAAAGCGCATGGCGCAAACCGGACACGAGGAAAAAGCCTCGCGTCCGTCCAAAAGCTGATCTTTAGCGGCTCGTCGCAATGATGGAACAGCGCACCGAAGAAAACCTGTCGCCCTATCGCACGTTTTCGCGCGAGCAATGGGCAATGTTGCGCGAAGACACGCCGATGACGTTGAGCTCGGAAGAAGTCACGCGTCTGCGTTCGTTGCACGACCGCCTCGACATGGCGGAGGTGGAAGAGATTTATTTGCCACTGTCCCGACTGCTGTCCATGTATGTGGCGGCAACCCAGCGGCTATTCCGCGCGCAACAGCGCTTCCTCGGCACCGAGGATGCAAAGATGCCTTACATCATCGGCGTCGCTGGTTCTGTGGCGGTCGGCAAGTCAACGACGGCGCGCGTGCTGCAAGCCCTGCTGGCACGCTGGCCGAATGTGCCCAAGGTCGATCTGATCACCACGGACGGATTTCTTTATCCGAATGCGGTTCTGGAACGCGAAGGCCTGATGGAAAAGAAAGGCTTTCCGGAAAGTTACGATCTGCCGGCATTGCTGCGCTTTCTTTCCGATGTAAAAGCCGGGCGGCGTCCTGCGCGGGCACCGATCTATTCGCATTTGATTTATGACGTCATGCCGAACCAGACGATTGAGGTCGACAGGCCTGATATTCTCATCGTCGAAGGTTTAAATGTGTTGCAGACCGGTCGGCTGCCGAAAGACGGCAAGGCAATTCCGTTCGTCTCGGATTTTTTTGATTTCTCGGTTTATCTCGACGCCGACGAGGACGTCCTCAAGTCGTGGTACGTCGACCGGTTTCTGACCTTGCGCGGCACGGCATTTCGTGATCCGAAATCCTATTTTCATCGTTACTCGAATTTGTCGGATGAGGAGGCGACTGAAACCGCGTCATCCATTTGGTCGCGCATCAATCTGCTCAATCTCCACGAAAATATTCTGCCGACCCGGCAAAGGGCCGATCTGATATTGAAAAAAAGTGAAAGCCACTCGGTCGAGAATGTCTCGTTGCGGCGGTTGTGATTACGCTGCGCGGCGGCTGAGATCGAAATGCTCGAAATAGCGCTTCTTGATCGCCGACACCGGCAGGACGATCAGCACGTCGGTAGTGCCGAATTCATGATCGACGACCGCCCCGTCGCCGATATATGCGCCGAGCCGCAGATAACCCTTGATCAGCGGCGGTAGCGCGCGCAGCGCATCCTTAGGATCGATCACTTCCTTCGACATCCGGTCCATCTCGACGTAGCGCGCGGGCAGCGCCCGCGCGCGCCACGGCTCCGGCGCCGGCGCATAGTGATGCAGGAACGACAAGGGCAATGCGAGACGCTCGGGATCGGTGCCGTCGAGGCTCGCGCAGCCAAACATCACATCGCAACGATTCTGCAAAATATAGGCATGGATGCCATGCCACAGAAGTTCGACCGTGCGCTTGTTGCGGTAGGGCGCGAGCACGCAGGAACGGCCGAGCTCGAGAAATTGAAGGCTGCTGTGACGCGCGATGACGGTGCCGATGTCGAATTCGCCGGCTGTGTAGAAACCACCGTAATCTTCGGCGAGCGGCTGACGTAACAACCGATATGTACCAACGACTGCCGGCCGGTTCAGCGCGCTGCGATTGCGCGCGGCATGGTCAATGACCAGCAGGTGGTCGCAGATTGCGTCATAGCCATCGACATCCCGGCGCGCGAACAGTCGTCCCGGGTTGGGGATAGCCGCCCCTTCCTGGTAGAAAACGCGATAGCGCAATTTCTGCGCTTGCCGCACTTCGGCGGCGGTTTGCGCCAGCCGCACTTCAAGCGAGCCCATGCGGCCTAGGGTCTGAGAAGGTCGGTGCGTGCGGGCCGCCCAGGCCTGCAATCCGCCATATGCCTGAAGCGACGAAATAATGCCTGGTATTCCATGACCAGCGGGCACCGGCCGCAACCGCTCGAACAGGCGGCGCTGAGGCTGGATTGAATCGCGGGTGGCAATGGGCATTGAGGTCCTTTTCGGCGTCAAATACGCGGAAACGGTGCGTCCGGCCGTGTTTCCAGCGGGCGAATCATTGGTGGATCGCCGGTGTCCCCCTACACCACGGGCCGACCACGGAATTATGACAGTGTGCGGAAACCTGCGTCAGGCTGCAAGCGGGTTAAAAGTCCCGCCCGACGCGACTTTCAAGACGTCGCGCAACCGCTCGCGATCGAGCGGTTTTACCAGCAGGCCATCTAGTCCAGCCGCGAGCGCTGCGTCGTGGTCTTCTGTCTGGACGTTGGCGCTAAGTGCCAGCATGTGCGTGCGCTTGTTGCCCGCTTGTGCCTCCGCCGCTCGGATGTGACGCGCCGCCTCCAGACCATCCATGCCCGGCATCTGTACATCCATCAGCACCAGATCGTAAGCAGCACCGGCGGCCCGCGCCGCCAGCCAGGATTCAACGGCGGCCTCCCCGCTGCTTGCAATGGTTGGACGATGACCGAGACGCGTCAGCAATGCGCGCGCCAAGAGTGCGTTGATCTCATTGTCCTCGGCGACAAGGATTGACAGACCTTTCGCATTGGGAGCGGACGCTTCGGCGGCCTCAATGGCGATTTCAGCCGGCGAATGTTCGAACTTATCGTCTTCGGTGAGCCGTGCTGCGAGCGAGACAGCACGCACCGGTTTGACCAGATAACCGGTGAAGCCAGCCGCTTTCAGCGCCGGCAGCTCGTGACGATCGCCCGGACGAATTAGCGCGATGCGCTTCGGGATGCGATATTTTAGGAGATCACCGCCCGCGATGAGCGAGGGCACCATTGGATAGTCGACCAGCAGCGCATCCCACGAACGTTCCGGCAACAATGCGGCGGCGATTTTTTCGTCAATCGCCACGCACGTCCTGGCACCCCAACGCCCAAGCCTTCGCGCCAGCAGAGATGCTTCGATTTCCGCGGCTGCGACAATGATCACGGCCGCGTGGCCAAGATCGGGCGGCGTGAAATTCGTGTCATGCGCATCCGGCGCGGGCAGGAGCGGCACGCCGACCTTGAAGGTCGAGCCCGTATTCTCCTTGCTTGTTGCGTGGATGTGCCCGTCCATGCGCTCGACGATACGTTTGGAAATTGCAAGCCCCAGACCGGTGCCGCCGAACTTGCGCGTGGAGGAACCGTCCGCTTGTTCGAAATCAAGAAAGATGCGCGTCAGGTCTTCGTCCTTCAGGCCGATCCCGGTATCGCGCACCTCAAAGCGGACTTCGTTTTCGGCTTCTCCCTGCTCCACAACAACCGCCACGCCGCCTTTATCGGTGAACTTGATGGCATTCCCGACGAGGTTGAGCAAAACCTGCCGCAGGCGTGCTGCGTCGCCGACCACTTGCGTCGGCAGGCGCTCGTCGACGAATGAAGCAATCTCGATTCCCTTCGCCTGCGCGCGGGGGGCCATGAGCTCGATCGCCTCTTCAACCATGGTCGTAAGCGTAAACGGCCGCGCTTCCAGGTTGAGTTTGCCCGCTTCGATCTTCGAGAAATCAAGGATCTCCTCGATCAGCGACAACAGGGTTTCACCCGACGTCTTCGCCGCCTTGGTATATGTGAGCTGCTCCGGCGTCAGTGGCGTATCGAGCAGCAAATCGGCCATGCCAAGGATGCCGTTGAGCGGCGTGCGGATTTCATGGCTGACCATGGCGAGGAAACGCGATTTGGCGCGGTTTGCGGCTTCAGCCTGATCGCGCGCAATTTCGAGACCATGCTCGGCCTCGACCCGGCTCGTGACCTCGCGCCCGACGCTCTGGACCTCGGTTCCGGTGTTTCCGTGAACCGCGACTTCCCGCCAGGCGATCCAGCGTGCGTTGCTGCCACTGGCAATCTTCTGGTCGTGCACGCGCGTACCATCGGGTTGAACCACGACCGGACCGTATTCAAGAACGGGCAACTCGAGAGTGGTGCCAATCAAGGCCGCGCGCGGTTGGCCGATCAGCGCGCAGAAAGCGTCGTTCACGTATGTGATGCGACCGGAGCTTTCCCGGCGCACGATGATATCGCCTTGCGCCTCCAGAAAATTACGAGCCCGCTCTTCGGCTTCGCGCAGCTCCCAATTGCGATCGGATAGCTCTTCGTTGCGGGCTTCCGATGCGCGCAGCGCCGCGGTGCTCGCGCGCCACAGCATTGCGAATGCGACGGCTACGCATAGCGCGATAATGAGTGCGCCGGCGATGGCATAAATTGTTAGATCGGTGGTCGCGATTTGCAGGTGCATCCGGCCAGAAATCCAGCGCCGTCAGGTCCGGTACCGCCGTAAGCGCCGGTTGCCCGCGGAAAGGCCATTTGGCGCCCGGAATCTTGCGATTTCATTCCAGCGCAATTGAACGCAGACCGTTCGCGCGAACGTGGTTAAAAGGACGTAAAGCGCGCTATCGGGAGTCGATCGTCATATTTACTTATGCCGCGCTGCGCAGCTCGTCGGCGAGAGCCCGGTAGGACAGGGCTTCCGCCAGATGGACACGGCCCACACGTTCCGCGGCATCGAGATCGGCGAGCGTGCGCGCTACCCGCAAGACACGGTGATAGCCGCGGGCTGACAGCCGCATGGAATCTGCCGCGTCGCGCAGGAGCGCCATGCCGGCGGTATCGGCCTGCGCCACCTGTTCCAGCGTCGGTCCATTCACCCGCGCATTTGTTCTTAGGCCGTCCAGGCCCATGGCCGCGTAACGTGCGGCTTGGATATCGCGCGCGCGTGCGACCCGCGCGGCAACCTCGCGGCTGCCTTCGCTCGGTGGCGGAAGAATTAAATCGGCAGCTGTGACAGCCGGCACCTCGATATGCAGATCGATGCGGTCAAGCAACGGACCGGAAAGCCGGCTCTGGTACTCGGCTGCGCACCGGATATTCGTGCCGCGCTTGCATGAGAAGCCAGGATCGTTGGCGCGGCCGCAACGGCAGGGATTCATCGCCGCCATCAGCATGAACCGCGCCGGATAAGTAATGCGATGATTGGCTCGCGCGATCGCGACTTCACCCGTTTCCAGCGGCTGACGAAGTGAGTCGAGCACCTGGCCGGAAAATTCGGGAAGCTCGTCGAGAAACAGCACGCCATTGTGCGCGAGCGAGATTTCACCCGGGCGCGCGCGCAACCCGCCGCCGACCAGTGCCGGCATCGATGCCGAATGATGCGGCGAGCGGCACGGCCGCTGGTTGGTCAGGGCGCCGCCTTCGATTTTACCGGCGATCGACGCGATCATTGAAACTTCCAGCAATTCGGCCGGCGAGAGTTGCGGCAGAATTGTCGGCAGTCGTGCCGCGAGCATCGATTTGCCCGCGCCTGGCGGGCCGACCATCAAGAGATTATGTCCGCCGGCGGCGGCGACCTCGAGCGCGCGCTTGGCGCTTTCCTGTCCCTTGATGTCGGCGAGATCGAGCGGCACGCCCTCGCGCTCGCGGATTTTCGGCTGCGGCCGCGCCAACACTTGCGTGCCCTTGAAATGATTGGCGAGCTGAATCAGCGACTGCGCGGCGACGATCTCGATCTCGGGACTCGCCCAGGCTGCTTCCGGCCCGCAGGCGTGTGGGCAGATCAGCCCCTGGCCGCGTCCGTTGGCGCCGATCGCGGCCGGCAGTACGCCGGCGACCGCGGCGATCGAACCATCGAGACCGAGTTCTCCCAAGACTGTGAAACTGCTTAGCGCATCGTGTGGGATGGCCCCGATCGCCGCCATGAGGCCGAGCGCGATCGGCAAGTCATAATGACTGCCTTCTTTCGGTAGGTCCGCGGGCGCGAGATTGACTGTGATGCGCCGCGCCGGAAGCGCGAGGCCGGAGGCAACCAACGCAGCGCGCACTCGCTCCTTTGCCTCCGAAACGGCCTTGTCGGGCAGGCCGACAATATTGAACGCCGGCAAACCCGGCGCGACCTGCACTTGCACGTCGACCGCACGAGCTTCGATACCCTCAAACGCCACTGTAGAAACGCGCTGGACCATTGCAACCGCACCTCACTCGATACACGCTATAGTAGTAGCCTCGCGCGCACAAGAACAACTCGTGAACACTATTTCGCCCGTTCGCCCAAGGAACTGATTGATCTCGGACTTTTGCCTGTTGATCATGGCGCCCGAAATCGCCGGAGAACGTCATGACCGTTTCGAGAGGTCTCGGCCTTGCGCTGTTGCTGACGGCCATCGCGACCGCAAGCCAGGGTCAGGAACTCAAACCATGGAAGCACGGGGTCATCGAACCGAAAGGCGATGCCGGCTTCATGGTGATGGTCGGGCAACGCGATTTTGCAGCCAGGCAAGGCCTCAAGGTCGAGATCGTCAGTTTGAAGAACGGCGCGACCGCCCATAAGGCGCTTCTTGCCGGCGAGCTCGACAGCATAGAGTCGAGTCCCGGTGCGGCGATTCTGGCCGGCGCGCGCGGTGCCGATATCAAGATTCTCGGTTGCGACTGGCCGGGCGTGCCGCACGGACTGATGGTGCGGTCAACCATCGGCAAGGTGGAAGACCTCAAGGGCAAGATGATCGCGGTGGCCGCCCCGGGATCGCTACCCAATCTGCTGGTCAATGCGATCCTCGAGCAGCACAAGCTTGCGCAGTCCGATGTGCGCTTCGCAAATCTCGGCGGCGATCTCGACCGCTTCAAGGCGGTGGCAGCCGGTGTCGCCGATGCCGGCATCGTTGCGGCGGAATTTATGGCGGTCGCCCCGAAGGATGTGAAGATGCTGGTCGCGGGGCACGATGCGTTGCCGAATTATGTTCGGCTCTGCCTGACCATGACGGGAAAGACAATTGCCGAGCGCCGAGCGGATGCCGCCGGCTTTCTGGCGGCTGAAATCGACGCGATGAAGTTTGCGGTCAGTCATCGCGATGAAACGATAAAACTGACGCAAGATACCATTCACGCAAAACCGGACGATCCGCGCCCGGCCTACGCGTTCGACGATACGCTCAAGCAGAACGCCATCGACCCGACGATCGCGCTGCCGCTCGACAAGTTGAACTGGATGCAAAACGAACTGGTCAAGGCGGGCAATCTGAAAACACCAATCGATCTGGCGACAGTCACCGACCCTGACATTCGCGCCGAAGCGATGAAACGCGCGCGGCAATAGCTAGATCTTAACCGATGCCATGATGCCGGCGGGGAAAATATCTTCCGGCTTGGCGAGCCTGTGCGCAATACCCTGCTCGTGCGCATAGCGCAGAAATAATTCCAGAGTAGGCCGGTTTGCCTCGATGCCGTAAGGAAACAGATCGCCTCCGAACATCTGCTGCATGCGCAGCGTATGGTTCGTCAGCCATGGCACCGGGTAGCGCGACACCGCGGGATCGAGAAGACGATCAAGACTGCGGCGCTTCGACTCCTCGAAGGCGTTATAAAGATTACGCGCCACCCAGGGCCGGCCTTCGAGGACAGATTTCCGCATCGCGATGACGTGCATGATTGGATAGACATGTGTCTGCTCGTAGTAGCGCTGCTCCATCGCTTCAAAATCCGGAAAAAGGCGGACCACGTCCGGATGTTTTTCCCGAAACGAATTGGGCGGGCGCGCGATGATGACGCAATCGAGCTCGCCCGAGGCAATCATGCCGCTCAGCGTTTTCTCCGGCACCGGAACGAGTTTGACGCCTTTCGGCAGCGACAGCTCGACCTTTTCGATGCGCCCGGCCTCGTTGGTGCCGGCCTGTTTCCAGTCGATCTCGGAGAGCGCGATGCCCTCATCCATCAACCAACCCCGCATGTAGACCGCGGCGGTGTGCGCCCATTCCGGGACGCCGATGCGTTTCCCGCGCAGATCCCTGGCGGTCTTGATGCCTGCCTTGCGGTTCACATAAAACGAGGCAAAACGAAACAGCCGCGAAGCGTAAACGGGCAGACCGACGATATCGGTGTCCGCGCGTGTGACCTGCGCGGCGAACTTTGCGAACGAGAGCTCGGAGACGTCCCATTCGCGGTTGAAGGTAAAACGGGAAAAAATCTCGTGATGGCCCAGCGTGAGCCAGTTTGCCTCGATGCCTTCCGCGCGAACGAGGCCAAGACGGAAATCGCGGAAGTGGTCATAGTCGGTGGTGGCGATGGTGAGAGGAAAACTCATGGTCCCACCAGACAGCTTTTCGGGATCATGCGCGCCGCTTCGCCTCGATCTTGTCCCAGATCAACGCCGCGATATCGGGCCCGCCAAGACTCTTGATGGCGCGAATTCCGGTCGGCGAGGTGACATTAATCTCCGTGAGGTAACCGTCGATCACGTCGATGCCGACGAACAGCAGGCCGCGCTGGCGCAACGCCGGGCCGATACGCTTGCAGATGTCGGCCTCGCGCTTGGTCAGCTCCGTCGCGGCCGGCACGCCGCCGCGCACCATATTCGATCGCAGATCGTCGGCTGCCGGAACGCGGTTCACAGCGCCGGCGTATTCGCCATCCACCAGGATGATGCGTTTGTCGCCGTGTTTGATGTTCGGCAGAAATTTCTGCACCACCCATTGCTCACGAAAAGTGGCCGCAAACAGATCGTAAAGAGAGCCAAAGTTGAGGTCTTCGCGGGCGAGGCGGAATACGGCCTCACCGCCTTTGCCGTAAAGCGGCTTCATCACGATATCGCCGTGCTCCGCGCGAAAGGCTTTGATCTCGGCGAGATCGCGCGACAGCAAGGTTGGCGGCATCAGCTCGGGAAACTCGGTGACGAAAACCTTCTCCGGTGCGTTGCGCACATGCGCCGGGTCGTTGACCACGAGCGTCCCGGGTTGGATGCGTTCAAGCAGGTGTGTGGTGGTCACGTAGGCCAGGTCGAACGGGGGATCCTGGCGCAGCAGCACGACATCGAATTCGGCGAGCTCCACCCGCCGCGGTTCATCCAGTGCAAAATGGTCGCCGGCCTTGTCCTTTACGCTGAGCGATTCGACGTGTGCGAACACGCGGCCATCAAGCAAGACCAGCCGGTCGGGCGTGTAATAGGCAAGCTGATGACCGCGTTTTTGCGCTTCTAGTAAAAGGGCAAAGGTGGAGTCCCCTTTTATATTGATCCGCTGGATCGGATCCATTTGCACCGCGATTTTGAGGGCCATGGCTACCTATGCGCGAATAAACCGTTAACACATTATAAGCACTATAGCCGCTTCGGGACCGATGTTGCACGGCCGGGGGGCCCATTGGTAAATCTGCCAAAACTTTCGATCGCAGCCAGGCTCTATGCGATCTTCGCATTGATGGCGGTCACCACCATCGCCCTGTCGATGGTTGCGGTGAAAAGCGCGCGTGACCATGTCGCGCTCACCGACGAATTCGAATCCGCCAATGCCGGCAGTTGGAATGTCGAGCGGATCAACGGTCTGATCTATGCGACGGTCATGGAGTTGCGTGGCATCTATATGTCGGCGGATCAGAACGAGGCCGCCAAATATGCGGACTCCCTGCTCAAGGTCACCGATCAGATCAGCGGTGTGATCGGCGATTGGCAGCGGAGTGTCCGCAATAGCGACGCCCTCGCATTCAGCAATTTTGCCGTGCGGATCAACGGGTATCAGGACGCTTTGTACGCGCTCGCTCCTGTTGCGAGGAAGTCAGGACCGCAAGCGGCCCGCGCATGGGCGGAAAAGAATCAACCGGCCGAGACGCGTGCCGTGCTCAGCAGGGATCTGGCCGCGCTCAGCCAGCACTACAGCGACACGGCGAGCCAGATCTACACGCAGATCGATGAAGGCATCGACCGTACAGCCCTGCTGCTGAGCATACTTGCATGTATTGCGGTTGCGCTCGCGCTGGCGGGTGCGGCAATCATCGCGCGCAGCGTGACCAGACCGATTGCGGATATCACGACGATTACGCAGGCTGTTGCCGCGGGCGACTCGGCCATCGCGATTCCGTTCAGCGATCGCCGCGACGAAATCGGCGCCCTGGCGCGCTCAATCGGCGTGTTTCAAAAGGCCATGCGCAGCAACGAGGAACTCAATCGCACTGTCGTCAATGATGCCGATCTGCGAGCGCGGCGTCAGGAGAAAATGTCGAACGAGATTACGAACTTCTCCGCCGAGGTCGAAGCGACGCTGGCCGAACTTGGTCGCATTTCGGACGAGATGCTGGCTGCATCGACGCAGCTCGCCGCCGCCGCCGATAATGCCTCGAGCAAGACGACGCGGGCGGAAGAGGCGTCGTCGGAAGCATCGTCCAATGTACGCGACATCGCTTCGGCCGCCGATGAATTGTCGGCATCGGTCAACGAGATCGACCGGCAAGTGGCGCAATCCAATGCCATTGCCACCAAGGCGGTCAACGAGGTCGAGTCCACGAATGTCGCCGTCAAGGAGCTGGACGAGGCGGCCGCGCGTATCGGCGATGTGATCAAGCTCATCACCGACATCGCCGAGCAAACCAACCTGCTCGCGCTCAATGCGACGATCGAGGCGGCGCGCGCCGGCGAAGCTGGGCGTGGGTTCGCGGTCGTGGCGGCTGAAGTCAAAGCGCTTGCCGGGCAGACTAGCCGGGCGACCGAAGAAATCGGCGCGCAGATCGCAGGGATGCAACGTGCAACCCAGCGCTCGATCACCGCGATCACCGGGATCGAGCAGACGATCCGCGAAATCGGCAATATCAGCAGCGCCATTGCGGCCGCCGTCACCCAGCAAGGCGCGGCTACGCAGGAAATTGCGCGCGGCGTGGAAGTGGCGGCCGAACGTACGGTCGAGACCGCCAGGGAAGTCAATCTGATGGGGACGGCAACCCAGGACACGCGCTCGAGCGCGGCCGCAGTGAGATCGGTGGCTGACGATCTTGGCAGCGTTGCCCGGCGCATTCGTGGCCAGGTCGACCAGTTCTTCGAACGGCTCAGCGCCTAGTTTGTTTCGAAAGCCGCCGCGATATGGCGCGGAATCTTGCCCGGCGCCACCAGGATCGCATCGAAACGGATATCACGGATCATGTCGTCCGGATTTGCAGCCAGCCATATCTCGGCGGCGGCGGCGATTCGCCGGCGTTGCCGCTCGCTGACCGACTCTGCGGCCTCATCGAGACTGGCGCGCGCCTTCACTTCGGCGAAGACCAAGAGGTGACGCCGGCGCGCGACGATATCGATTTCGCCCAGCGGGCTTCGCCAGCGTCGCGCGAGAATGCGGAACCCCTTTGCGATCAGGAAAGCGGCGGCGCGGCTTTCGGCTGAGATGCCGACGCGAAAGGCGGCCTGCCGTTCCGCGCGCGGCGCAGGTTTTACCGGAGCAGACGGACGCTTACTACGCATCATCGCCGGTATTTTTGGCGAGCACGAGTGCGCGCTGATAAACCTCGCGGCGCGGGCGTCCGGTCGCGAGCGCCACCTCACCGACAGCGTCCTTGACAGACACACGCATCAGAGCCTGCCGGAGCATGTCGTCAACATCGTCCGCGCCGTCCTCGTCACCAGGTGGCGGCGAGACCACGATTACAAATTCACCGCGTGTTTCCGCGCCGGCGGAGTACTCGTGAGCCAGATCTGTGAGGTCACCACGCTTCACGTCTTCATGCAGTTTGGTCAACTCGCGGCAGACGGCTGCCGCGCGATTTCCGAAGATGTCGGCGAGGTCGGCCAGCATGGCCGCGACGCGCGCTCCGCTCTCGAAAAGGACGAGAGTTGCCGGAATATTTGCGAGTTCGGCAATACGTTTGCGGCGCGCCACCTGTTTGGGCGGCAAAAAACCTTCGAAAAAGAAACGGTCCGTCGGCAGCGCCGCGACCGGCAATGCCGCGAGGACGGCGGACGCGCCCGGGAGCGCCGTCACCACGTGACCGGCCTCGCAAACTGCCCGCACCAGCTTGTAGCCCGGATCAGAAATCAACGGTGTGCCGGCATCCGACACCAGCGCGACGGCTTGTCCCGCGGCAAGGCGCGCAAGCAGCTTCGGCCTTGCTTCGGCGGCGTTGTGTTCGTGGTAGGGCGTCAGCGGTGTCTCGATGCCATAACGCTCGGCCAACTTGCGGGTGACGCGGGTATCCTCGCACGCGATCACATCGGCGCCAGCGAGCAACTCGAGCGCTCGCAAGGTGATGTCACCCAAATTTCCGATCGGAGTGGCGACCAGATAGAGACCGGGCGCGGCCTTCGCCGCCTCGATCGCAGTGCCAAAGGGGGCATAGCGCCGCCGCGGCGCCTTAGTTCCAGTTGCCATGATTGTTACTCTAGACGGCCACCTTTGGCGCGTCATCGGTGACGAATTCTGTCGGCCAGTCATACCCTTAACTTTTGCGGTGATAACGGTTACGACTGACGTAAGCTTGGGGAGCGACCATGCCCGGTTTGTCGCTGGAGGAGGGGGCGTTGGCGTTTGCGTGGGTCCGCGTGCGCACGGCTCTATCGATCGCGGCGTCGGCAATAGCGCTCGCGGCGTGCACCACACAATTGGGTGGGGGGGCGCCCGCGCCGCAGCCGGGTGAACAGGCGGTCGCCAGCGCCTCTGTCGGCGAAGGCCAAGTTCGTGTCGCTCTAATCTTGCCATTGACCGCGCAGGGCAATGCCGGTGTCGCGGCGCAGTCGATGAAGAACGCCGCCGAAATGGCGCTCGCAGAATTCAAAAGCCCGAATATCCAGCTGCTGGTGAAAGACGACGCCGGGACGCCGCAGGGCGCGCAGGCCGGCGCTCAGCAGGCGATCGCCGAGGGCGCCGAAATCATCATCGGGCCGTTGTTTGCGCAATCGGTCAGCGCCGTCGGGCAGATCGCGCGCACACGCAATATTCCGGTGATCGCATTCTCCACCGACGTCAGCGTGGCGGGACGCGGCGTTTATTTGCTGAGCTTCCTGCCCGAGACTGATGTCCGCCGTATCGTCGAATTTGCGGTTTCGCGCGGCAAGCGCTCGTTCGCGGCGCTGTTGCCGGACAACGCCTACGGCACCGTTGTGGAGGCGGCATTCCAGCAGGAAGTATCGCGCCGTGGCGGCCGTGTGCTGGCGCTGGAAAAATATCCGCTCGACGCGAACAGAATGGCTGAGGTCGCGCGTCGCGTGGCGCAGGCTGCGAACCAGGTCGACAGCATCTTCATTCCCGACGGCGCCGATGCCGTGCCACAAGTCGTGCAGGCGCTTGCCGCGAGTGGCGTGACTCTCAATCGTGAGCAATTTCTCGGCACCGGACTTTGGGACGACCCGCGCATCTTCTCAACGCAGGCTCTCGACGGCGGCTGGTATGCCGCGCCCGAATCGACCGGCTTCCGCAATTTTTCGGCACGCTATCGCACGCGGTTCGGGCAGGACCCGGTGCGCACGGCGACGCTCGCCTACGACGCTGTTGCTCTGGTCGCAGCACTTGTGAAGACACAAGGGCCGCAGCGATTCAGCGAGCAGGTGCTGACCAACCCGTCGGGATTTGCGGGCATCGACGGAGTTTTTCGTTTTCGCCCCGAGGGCCCGAATGAGCGCGGTCTAGCCGTGCTCCGCGTTACGCCTTCCGGCGGGCAGGTCATAGGCCCGGCACCGCGCTCGTTCCAGCCGGGAACATAAACTCATCTAAGCTGCGAGATCCGCGACCACTGCGTCGAGCAGCGGGAAACCGCTCGGTGTCACGCGCAGGCGGCCGTCCGGAGTCGTTTCGACGGCGCCTTCCTCGCGCAATATGCAAATACGTTTGGGATCGAGCGCGCGGCCGGACAGGGCGCTGTAGCGCGCGGGATCGATGCCTTCCGCGAGCCGCAGTCCCATCACCAGATATTCGTCTGCAGCTTCACTGGACGTCAGCTTCTCATCCACAGTCAGGCCCGTGCCGCTTTCCTCAACGCGCATCAGCCAGGCTTCCGGCCGTTTCTCGGTCGCGGTTGCGACACGGCGGCCATCGATTGTCAGCCGCCCGTGCGCGCCCGGTCCCACCCCGGCGTAATCGTGCCCGCGCCAATAGACAAGATTATGCCGGCATTCCGCGCCTGCCCGGGCGTGATTGGAAACCTCGTAGGCCGGCAGGCCTGCGTCGGAACAAATGGCCTGCGTGAGATCGTAGAGATCGCGCGCAAGGTCTTCGTTCGGGACCGGAAGTTTGCCCGCCTTGTGCAAACCGAAGAACGGCGTATCCGGTTCGATGGTCAATTGATAGAGCGACAGGTGTTCGGCGGCTTCCGCGATGGCGCGCCTTAGCTCGGCCGCCCAGGCCTCCAACGTCTGCCGCGGTCGCGCATAAATAAGATCAAATGAGTAGCGATCGAAAATAGAGCGAGCGACAGCAACAGCATCGAGCGCTTCCCGCGCGCTGTGCAGACGCCCGAGTTCTTTCAGGGCAACATCGTCGAGTGCCTGAACCCCGAGCGAGACCCGGTTCACACCCGCTAAACGGAATCCCCGGAAACGCGTTGCCTCGACACTGGTCGGATTCGCCTCCAGCGTCACTTCGACATCCGGTGCGATCGTCCAGTACTTTCCGATGCAATCGAGAATAGCCTGCACCGACGACGGCTGCATCAGTGAGGGCGTACCGCCGCCGAAAAAGATGCTCGATACGGTGCGTGCCGGCACCCGCGCGGCAGTCGCGGCAATTTCGGTTTCGCAAGCGCGAACAAAACGCGCTTCGTCGACACCGCCGTGACGGACGTGGCTGTTGAAGTCACAGTAAGGGCACTTCGACAGGCAAAATGGCCAGTGCACATAGACGGCGAAAGGCGCTGTTAAAGTCATATTAAACATCATAACCTGCGCGACGGATGGCAGCTACTTTGCCGCGCACCTGCTGGCAACAGTTGATTAAAATTGTAACGATCGGATGCAAGCTCAAGGCTTTGGAAGGCATGCTGCGGCGAGTCTCATGAACGCGCGCGCGCGATGCGACAGGCCCTGTCCCTGCGGCGGCAGTCCATGCTTTTCCTCGGCGCTCATCTCGCCGAAGGTGCGGTCGAAGCCGTCGGGACGAAAAAGCGGATCATAGCCAAAGCCTTTGTCGCCGCGCGGCGGCCATACGGCGACGCCGTCAACGCGGCCTTCAAACTCCTCGACGTGATTGTCCGGCCAGGCAAGGCATAGCGCGGCAATAAAATGCGCGCGCCGTTGTTCCGGCGTTTTGGCGCCGCGCTGGATCAGCAATGTCTGAATGCGATTCATGGCGGCGCGAAAGTCTTTATCCGGTCCCGCCCAGCGCGCTGAATGAATCCCAGGTTCGCCGCCGAGAGCGTCAATGACTAATCCGGAATCGTCGGCGAAAGCCGGCTTGCCGCTTGCTCGCGCCGCGGCGAGCGCTTTGATGCGCGCGTTGGCGGCGAAGGTCTTTCCGGTTTCTTGCGGTTCGGATAGCCCGATCTCCGCGGCCGACTGCGTGGCCACACCATAGGGCGCGAGCAACTCGCGCATTTCCTTGAGCTTGCCCGGATTGTGGGTGGCGATCATGACAAGGCCGGTGAGATGTCGCGGGATGCTCACATCACAGCCAATTTCTGCAAGCCGACGAGTTTTTCGATGCCTTTGCGGGCGAGCGCGAGCAACGTCGCAAACTGGTCTTCGCTGAAGGGGATTTTTTCGGCGGTGGCCTGGATTTCCACGATATTGCCGGAACCGGTCATGACGAAATTTGCATCGGTCTCGGCTTCTGAATCTTCCGCGTAGTCGAGATCGAGGACCGCGGTGCCCTTGCACACACCGCAGGAGACCGCGGCGATATGGTCGCGCAGCACATTGGTTTTGATCATGTCGCGTGCCTTCATCCACGTGAGACAATCGGCAAGGGCGACCCAGGCGCCTGTAATCGAAGCGGTACGCGTGCCGCCGTCAGCCTGAATCACGTCGCAGTCGATGGTGATCTGACGTTCACCGAGCGCCGGCAGATCAACCACTGAACGCAGGCTGCGTCCGATCAGGCGTTGAATCTCGACCGTACGGCCACCCTGTTTGCCGGCGCTCGCCTCGCGTCGCGTACGTTCCGAAGTGGCGCGCGGCAGCATGCCGTATTCGGCCGTGACCCAGCCGCGGCCCTGGCCCTTGAGCCAGGGGGGCAGCCGCTCCTCCAGGCTGGCGGTCACCAGCACATGGGTATCGCCGAATTTTACGAAGCAGGAACCCTCGGCGTACTTGACCACCCCGCGTTCGAGCGAGATTGCACGCAACTCATCGACTTGTCGGCGGCTCGGCCGCATCGGGCTCGCTCCTTCATATCAAGCCGCACACCATACTCATACGTTTGGCTTGAACAAGGGCGCCCCAATGGTCAATTGTGGGCTGGTTCTCGAGGAGTCAGGCCTTGGCGTCCCACGACATCCCGATTGGCGCGACACAGGTGAGTCTGGCGGCGCTCAACGAGCGATCGCGCGAGATTTTCCGCCAGATCGTCGAAAGCTACCTCGCGACCGGAGAGCCTGTCGGCTCTCGCAATTTGTCTAGGCTGCTGCCGATTGCGCTATCGCCGGCCTCGGTCCGCAATGTGATGTCGGACCTGGAACAGCTCGGCCTCATCTATGCCCCGCATACGTCCGCCGGCCGGCTCCCGACGGAACTCGGACTGCGTTTCTTTGTCGACGCATTGATGCAAGTCGGTGACTTGACCGAGCAGGATCGTCGTTCGATCGAGGCACAGGTGGCGGGCACCGGTACGGCGAAGTCGATGGAAGCCGTGCTGACCGAAGCGTCACAAATGCTCTCGGGATTGACCCGTTCGGCCGGCGTGGTGCTTACCGCAAAAAACAACGTCCGGCTCAAGCATGTTGAATTCGTACGGCTGGAACCGGAGCGGGCGCTGGCCGTTCTGGTCGCGGAAGACGGGCAGGTCGAAAACCGCGTGCTCAACATTCCCGCCGGCCTGCCGACATCCTCGTTGATTGAAGCCGGCAATTTTCTCAACGCCCGCATTCGCGGGAATACACTGGCTGAACTCAGAGGCGAAATCGAAAGGGCGGTAACCGAGGGGCAAGCTGAACTCGATCAGCTTACCCAGAAGGTGATTGCGAACGGTCTCGCCAGCTGGTCCGGCGGGGACAGCGAAGATCGGCAACTGATCGTGCGTGGGCACGCTAATCTTCTGGAAGATCTTCGCGCGCTCGAGGATCTGGAACGCGTGCGCTCTTTATTCGATGCACTTGAGACCAAGCGCGGAGTGATCGATTTGCTTGGCCGGGCTGAGCGGGCTGAGGGCGTTCGTATCTTCATCGGCTCGGAGAATAAGCTGTTTTCACTCTCCGGCTCCTCCACCATCGTGGCGCCGTACCGCGACAGCAAGGGCCGCATCGTGGGGGTAATCGGCGTTATTGGCCCCACCAGGCTCAACTACGCCCGCGTTATTCCCATGGTCGACTATACCGCTCGCGTGGTCAGTCGCTTGCTGACACCTTAAGCGCTTGATTTTTCACACGGGAGCCCTGATATCCCGGGCATCCGGATATTGCTAAGGATCACTGATGACGGACCCAACCGCTCGCCAGACCCAAGCCATGGCTGCCGAGACAGATAATCCTGTCAGTCCCGAGAGGGACGACCCTGTCGCTGAGGCCAGGAGCGAGGCAGCCGAATTCAAGGACAAGCTGCTCCGCACGCTTGCCGAAATGGAAAACCTGCGCAAACGCACCGAACGCGAGGTTGTCGACGCGCGGCTCTACGGTATCGCGGGATTTGCGCGCGACGTCCTGGCGGTGGCGGACAATATGCACCGCGCGCTCGAAGCGATCGGCCCCGAGCTGCGGGATACAGCCGACGCCAAGCTGAAGGCGTTTATCGAAGGCGTTGAAATCACCGAACGCGAATTGCTCAAAACGCTTGAGAAGAATGGCGTCAAAAAATTCTCGCCGCAAGGCGAGAAGTTCGACCCCAACGTTCATCAGGCCATGTACGAGGTGCCGGCGTCCGAGCAACCTCCGGGCCACGTCGCGCAGGTTATCCAGGCAGGCTACATGATCGGCGACCGTGTCCTGCGGCCGGCGCTTGTGGCGGTCAGCAAAGCTGCGTCGAAGTCTCCCGCCTCCGCCAACGACAATCCGCGGCCCGACGACGCGGCCTCATAGTCTTCAACGGGTGCTGATGCCGTCGCGGACCGTCCGGAAACGGGCGAACGACTGGTCCCATTTGTCGGCCGGGCTCACGCCGATCACGCGCAAATAGCCGCCGGAACCAAACCGCAGCCACTGCACCAGGGACACTGGGTCACCCGCGGGGCCTTTGCCCTGCGCGCGGATTTCGTGGCCCGGGGATCCATTGATCCGCATCGGTTCCGCCGATTGCAGGGCAAGATCGCGCACCGGCGTGTTCGCCATGAGGTCGCGCGCAAACATGCTACGGTCGGCAGTTTCGGCGGGTCCGCCACGCTCGACCGAGACGATCATGAAAGGTCTACGTTCGGCATTCTCCGATGTCTCTTCGCCCAGGATGACACTGCCCGTAGGATTAATCTGCATCACCTTGAAGCCTGAAAGATCACCGAACTTGAACGGCAGCAAGCCGAGTTGCTCCTGGACCGGGGCCGGCCGGAACGTGACGCTCGCGAGCATCTTGCGAATGACCGCGTCGGTGTAAACAGAGAAGGCCGCTTCGGGCACCTCCACATTGACCAGCGTCGTGAGATTTTGAACCGATCCTCCGACCGCCTGTGCGAGCAAGGACCATCGATATATTTTGACACCGTTTTGCTGCGCGCTGCCGCTGATCAGAAAGCCGATGCCGCTTTCGAATGGAAAGCTTTCCCGTTTCACATCCTGGAGTTCTTGCGGAAGCCTGGTAAAGGCCGCGGCTTCGAGTTCCGGATATGCGCTGGCAGGCAGGTCGAGGATTGCGATGATGACCTTGCGGTCGAGGTCTTCGAACCCCGGAAGTCGGTCGCTCAGTTTCAGATCACCGGGCGGTTCCAGCCCAACCCGCAGGCCGGGCGGGAAGACAGGTCCGGCTGCGATAGCGGGGGCCAGGCCCAGGCCCGGGACCAGGCCAAAGACTACACCGGTCCAGGCTGCAAACAGGCAGAAGAGCAGGCGGTACAATATGGGCAAAAGCACTTTCCTAAGGGATTGCAGGGCGTGACCTAGCCGGCCTTACCCGGCGCGGCAATGGCCCGATAACCATTCAAAAGGCTTGCGGCCGGCCACTCGCGATTTCGTGACCGGCTGTCTTGCGGCCCCCGGGCGCTCTCCTATATGAGCCAGTAAGCCGCAAAACTGCGGTGAATCGCGTATCCAGGGGGCTGGATCGGGGGTCTGCGGATGAGCCGCTGACATTCCCACTCGGGCGCCAAGCGGCCCGGCCGGCCTGCCGCAATTGAGAGGAAGAACCATGGGCAAGGTCATCGGCATCGACCTCGGCACAACCAATTCGTGCGTCGCCGTCATGGAAGGCAAGACGCCGAAAGTCATCGAGAACGCCGAAGGCATGCGCACGACGCCTTCGATCGTAGCCTTTACGGACGATGGCGAGCGTCTCGTCGGCCAGCCGGCCAAACGCCAAGCTGTAACCAATCCGGAAAAGACCATTTTCGCGGTCAAGCGCTTGATCGGCAGGCGCTACGAGGACCCGATGGTCGAGAAGGACAAGAAGCTTGTCCCTTACAAAATTACCAGAGCTTCGAACGGCGACGCCTGGGTCGAGGCGGATGGCAAGACCTATTCGCCCTCGCAGATCTCCGCTTTCATTCTGCAAAAGATGAAGGAGACGGCCGAGGCTTATCTCGGGCAGAAGGTCGAGCAGGCCGTCATCACCGTTCCAGCCTATTTCAACGACGCGCAACGTCAGGCCACTAAGGACGCTGGCAAGATCGCCGGCCTTGAAGTGCTGCGCATCATCAACGAGCCGACCGCGGCCGCGCTCGCTTACGGTCTCGACAAGCAAAAGACCGGCACCATTGCCGTCTACGATCTTGGCGGCGGCACCTTCGACATTTCGATTCTCGAGATCGGTGACGGCGTGTTCGAGGTGAAGTCCACGAACGGCGATACGTTCCTGGGCGGCGAAGACTTCGATATGCGGCTGGTCAACTATCTCGCCGACGAATTCCAGAAAGAGCAAGGCATCGACCTGCGTCGCGACAAGCTTGCGCTGCAGCGTCTCAAGGAATCAGCCGAAAAGGCGAAAATCGAACTCTCGTCGACGACGCAGACCGAGATCAATCTGCCGTTCATAACGGCGGACGCTTCGGGTCCAAAACACCTGACCATGAAGCTCACACGCGCCAAGTTCGAGGCATTGGTCGACGATCTCATCCAGAAGACGATTCAGCCCTGCAAGCAGGCCATCAAAGACGCCGGCGTCTCCGCGGCGCAGATCAATGAGGTCGTGCTGGTCGGCGGCATGACGCGCATGCCGAAGGTGCAGGAGGTCGTGAAGCAGCTGTTCGGCAAGGAGCCGCACAAGGGCGTCAATCCGGATGAAGTGGTTGCCGTCGGCGCCGCTATTCAGGCTGGCGTACTGCAAGGCGACGTCAAGGACGTGCTGTTGCTCGACGTGACCCCGCTTTCGCTCGGCATCGAGACGCTGGGCGGCGTGTTCACCCGTATCATCGATCGCAACACCACGATCCCGACCAAGAAGTCGCAGGTATTCTCGACTGCCGAGGACAATCAGAACGCGGTCACCATCCGGGTGTTCCAGGGCGAGCGCGAGATGGCGGCCGACAACAAGATGCTTGGCCAGTTCGATCTGGTCGGTATCCCGCCGGCGCCGCGTGGCGTGCCGCAGGTCGAAGTCACCTTCGACATCGACGCCAACGGCATCGTCAATGTCCAGGCCAAGGACAAGGCGACCGGCAAAGAGCAGCAGATCCGCATTCAGGCGTCGGGCGGGTTGTCCGAAGCCGACATCGAAAAGATGGTCAAGGATGCGGAATCGCATGCTGAGGAGGACAAGAAGCGCAAGGCTGCGGTCGAGGCCAAAAACCACGCCGAAGCACTCGTGCACTCAACCGAGAAGGCACTGGCCGAACATGGCTCGAAGGTCGGCGATGCCGAGCGAAGTGCGATCGAGAACGCCATCGCCGATCTGAAAGAGGCGCTCAAGGGCGACGACGCTACGGCTATTCAGGCCAAGACCAATACCTTGGCGCAGGCCTCGATGAAGCTCGGCGAAGCCATGTACAAACAGCAGCAGGAAGCGCAAAGCGCTCCGGGTGCCGGCGGCGATGGTGCGGCCCCCGGCGAGAAAAAAGAAGATGTCGTCGATGCGGAGTTCACCGAGGTCGACGACGACAAAAAGAAATCCGCCTGATCGCAGGGCGCGAGCCATGCGCAGGTCACCCGCGAAATATGCCACCCCCGGGCACGTGCCCGGGGGTGCATCTTTGCAGGGACGATGGGTGGCCGAATCAAGTACGGCTGTCCGGTGAATTAGGGCGGAACGGATGTCCAAGCGCGACTACTACGAGATCCTGGGCGTTACGCGCACCTGCAGCGAGGTCGAGCTCAAGGGGGCTTTCCGCAAGCTTGCCATGCAGCATCACCCGGACCGCAATCCGGGGAACAAAGAGTGCGAGCATCGCTTCAAGGAGATCAACGAGGCCTACGACATCCTCAAAGACGGCGACAAGCGTGCCGCGTACGACCGCTTCGGTCATGCGGCCTTCGAGCAAGGCGGGATGGGCGCGCATGGCTTCGGCGCCGATTTCGGGTCGACGTTCGCCGATATCTTCGAGGGCATATTCGGAATGGGATCCACGCGCGGGCGCGGCTCCAGCCGTGAGCGTGGTTCCGACCTGCGGTACAATATGGAGATCAGCCTCGACGAGGCTTTTACCGGCAAAACCGCACAAATTCGCATACCGACGTCGGTGACCTGCGAGGCATGTTCGGGCAGTGGCGCCAAGGCTGGAACGAAGCCGAAACCGTGCGCGACGTGCGGCGGGGCGGGCAAAATCCGGCACGCACAGGGCTTCTTCACACTCGAGCGGACGTGCCCGACCTGCCATGGCCGCGGGCAGGTGATAGACGACCCCTGCAAGGTCTGTGGCGGCGGCGGGCGCGTCACACGCGAGCGCACGCTGTCAGTCAATATTCCAGTTGGAGTAGAAGACGGGACCCGCATTCGGCTTGCGGGCGAGGGCGAGGCCGGGTTACGCGGTGGCCCGGCCGGCGATCTTTATATTTTCCTGGAAGTTGCGCCGCACGAGTTTTTTCAGCGTGATGGCGCGGATTTGCATTGCCGCGTGCCGATCTCGATGAGCAGCGCTGCGTTGGGCGGCGAATTTGAAGTCCCGGCGATCGATGGCAGCAAGGTGAGGGTTAAAATGCCGGCCGGAACCCAAACCGGACGCCGTTTCCGCCTGACCGGCAAAGGTATGCCGGTCCTGCGGTCGAAACAAACCGGCGACATGTACGTTCAAGTGGCGGTAGAAACGCCGCAAAATCTAACGAAACGCCAGCGTGAATTGTTGGCGGAGTTCGAAAAGCTGTCATCTGAGGCGACCCAACCGGAATCGACTGGATTCTTCAGCCGAGTCAAAGAGTTTCTTGACACTCTTGGAAGCCGGGGCAGCCAATCTGGCTGACCTATCTTGACCCTCCGCCTTGGTCGCTATACCCGTTTATGTTGCGGCGAGGCCCGCCGCCTGTACGCGTGACCTCGCAATGCCATCACACACATTCGCCCGCGTCGAAAAAAAGAATCTGCGTCTCGACGACGAGGTGCAGTTCATCCGCTCTTGGATAGAGAAGCCTCTGTCGACCGGCGCCGTGATGCCGTCGAGCCGGATACTCGCCCGCGCCATGGCCCGTTGTGTCGATCCGAAATCGGAAGGCCCCGTGATCGAGCTTGGTCCCGGCACCGGTCCGGTCACCGAAGCGCTTGTCAGACAGGGTATCGATCCGGCGCGGCTGATTCTGGTCGAATTCAATCCTGATTTTTGCCGGCTGCTACGTTCGCGTTATCCGCAGGCGACCGTGGTGCAAGGCGACGCCTACCGGCTACGGCGCCTGCTTGAAACGCATGTGAGCCAACCGGCCGCCGCGATGGTGTCTGGTCTTCCATTGGTCACCAAACCGCTGCGGACGCGCCTGCGCCTGATTTCCGACGCGATGACGCTGCTGGCGCCGGGCGCGCCGTTCGTGCAATTCACGTATGCGATGTTGCCGCCAATTCCGAAAAAGCTGCCCGGTGTGCGGGCGGAAGCGTCAGAGCTGATCTGGATGAACCTGCCGCCGGCTCGCGTGTGGGTCTATCGCGGCCGCTGATGCTGTGGTGTCATCGCCCGCGAAAGCGGAGCCGATGATGCCGACCCCCAAAATTCTCGTTCTGCCAGGCTCGACCCGCGCCGGCTCGCATAATGTCAGGCTGGCGGCGTTGGCGGCGAAAGAGCTGACGCTGCTTGACGTCGATGTTACCCGCATTTCTCTTGCCGACTATCCGCTGCCGATCTACGAGGCTGATCTCGACGCGCGCGAGGGCCAGCCGCTCAACGCGATCAAGCTCAAACAAATGATCATGGCGCACCATGGCGTGTTCATTGCCAGCCCCGAATACAGCGCATCGGTCACCCCGATGCTCAAGAACGCCATCGATTGGGTATCGCGGGTGCGTGAACGTGGTGACCCGACCTATGCCGCTTTCAAGGGCCGCGTTTTTTCGATCGCATCGGCCTCTCCCGGCCGCGCCGGCGGCCTCCGCTCGTTGATGGCTCTGCGTCAAATTCTCGAACTCGGCTGTGGCGCCCTGGTGATTCCCGAACAAGTGGCGATCCAGCGCGCCGACCACGCCTTCGACGAGATGGACAATATTGCGGATCTTGGCACCGCCAATCTGTTTCGTGCGCAGCTTGAGCGGTTGGTGGAAATGGCGCGGCTGATGCTGCGGGGAGGATGACGTGTCATTGGACGCGCGCGAACGGCTGATCGTGGCTCTCGACGTGCCGTCGGTAAAGGCGGCCGAGGCCATGGTGGCGCGGCTCGGCGAGTCGGTGCAATTCTACAAGATCGGATACCAGCTCGCCTTTGCCGGCGGTTTACCGCTTGTCCCCGGTTTGGTTGCCGCCGGCAAGCAGGTGTTCCTCGATCTCAAGCTGCACGATATCGCCAACACAGTCGCAAAGGGTGTCGAGAGCGTCGCGCAGCTCGGCGCGACCTTTCTGACCGTTCATGCTTATCCGCAAACCATGAAGGCGGCGGTCGAGGGCAAGCGCGGATCCAAGCTGCGCATCCTCGCAGTGACCGTGCTCACCTCCTATGACGACGCCGATCTTGTCGCCGCGGGTTACGAGCTCAAGGTGAAGGAGCTCGCCGCCGCACGCGCGGCTCAGGCGCGCGACGCAGGCGTCGACGGCCTCGTTTGCTCGGCGGAAGAGGCGGCAGCCCTCCGCGGCATCGCGGGTCCCGGGATGGTGCTGGTGACTCCCGGGATTCGGCCGGCGGGCAGCGCAAGCGGAGACCAGAAACGGATAATGACGCCGGCGCGGGCGATAAGCGCCGGCGCCGATTATCTGGTGGTCGGACGCCCGGTGATAGAGGCTGGCGATCCCAAAGCGGCAGCCGATGCGATCGTCGCCGAGATCAAGCAGGCACAAAGTCAAAGGAGGGCGTGAGAATGGCCAAGGGCTACTGGATCGGCCGCGTCGATGTGAAGAACGATGAGGGCTACAAACCCTATGCCGCCGCTAATGCGGCGATCTTCAAGAAATTTGGCGGACGTTTCGTAGTCCGCGCCGGCAAGTTCGAATGTCCGGAGGGCGCAGCACGGTCGCGCAATGTGGTGATCGAATTTCCCGACTATGCCAGCGCGCTGGCCTGCTATCGCTCGCCCGAATATCAAGCGAACATCAAGGTGCGTCAGCCGCATTCGACGGCCGATATCGTTATTATTGAGGGCTACGACGGTCCTCAGCCGTAGTGCCTTTTGCACCCTAGCGCGCTATACCCACGCCAGTTCCGGAGGTGAACCCATGGCCGAGATGCGGCTTGTGGTCGCCGGGGCCGGTGGACGGATGGGCCGCACGCTGGTCAAAGCGATCGCCGACAGCAAGGAATTTGCGCTCGCGGGCGCGCTGGAAGACGCGCGCTCCCCGTTGATCGGCTGGGACTCCGGCACGCTCGCTGGTCTTTCCGAGAATGGCATCAAGCTGGTTGGCGACGCCGCGCCATTGCTAGCGAAGGCCGACGGCATCGTCGATTTTACGGCACCAGTCGCGACCGTTGCCTTCGCGGCGCTCGCAGCCAAGGCGGGCAAGGTGCATATTTTGGGTACGACCGGCTTGAGCGCAGCCGATGACGCGAAGATCAAGGACGCCGCAAAAAGCGCGGTGATCGTCAAGTCGGGCAATATGAGCCTCGGGGTCAACCTGTTGGCGGCACTCACGAAACGGGTGGCCAAGACGCTCAACAGCGCTTTCGACATCGAAATCCTGGAGATGCATCACAACCAGAAGGTCGACGCGCCTTCGGGCACGGCCCTGCTGCTTGGCCGGGCAGCAGCAGAGGGTCGTGGGCTCGACCTCGAGAAGCATTCGGCCAGGAGCCGTGACGGCCACACTGGCGCGCGCAAGGCTGGCGACATTGGTTTCGCCACCTTGCGTGGCGGCACCGTCGTTGGCGAGCACACTGTTATTTTCGCTGGCCCGGCCGAGCGCCTGGAGCTCACGCACAAGGCCGAAGACCGCATGATCTTTGCGCGCGGCGCACTGCATGCGGCGCTGTGGGCGCGCAACCAGAAGCCGGGACTTTATTCGATGATGGACGTTCTTGGACTGAAGGACTTCTGAGGGGAGCAATGACCGACCGTCTTCTTGTGCTTGTACGTCATGGCCAAAGCGACTGGAACCTGAAAAATCTGTTCACCGGCTGGCGCGACGTTGATCTGACCGAGAAAGGCGTTGCGGAAGCGCGCGAAGCCGGCCGCAAGCTGAAAGCGCAAGGGATCAAATTCGATGTGGCGTTCACGTCGGCGCTCATACGCGCGCAGCGCACGCTCGATTTGATGCTCGCCGAACTGGGCCAGACGAAAATTCCGGTGCTCAAGGACCAGGCGCTCAACGAACGCGATTACGGAGACCTCGTCGGACTCAACAAGGATGACGCCCGGAAGAAATGGGGCGAGGAGCAGGTGCACATCTGGCGCCGATCCTACGATGTTGCGCCGCCAGGCGGCGAGTCTTTGCGCGACACCGCTGCGCGCGTTCTGCCTTACTACATCCGGGAGATCCTGCCGCGTGTGCTGCGCGGCGAACACGTCTTGGTGTCGGCGCATGGCAATTCGTTACGCGCGCTGGTCATGGTGCTCGACAAGCACACGCCCGACAGCATCACCAAGCTTAATCTGGATACCGGCGTACCGATGATCTATCGACTGAACGCGGATTCGACTGTCGCCTCGAAGCTCGATCTGGCGGCCTGACTACGCGGTTCCCGCCATCCCCGCTTCCCAGCCGAGCATCGCGCGTTTGCGCGTGATGCCCCAGTGATAGCCGGTCACGTCGCCATCCTTGCCGATGACGCGGTGGCACGGCACCACAAAACAGATCGGGTTCTTGCCGACCGCGGCGCCAACGGCACGCGCACCTTTCGGAGAGCCGGCCTTGGCGGCGAGGTCCGAGTAGGTGGTGAGCTTGCCCATCGGGATGTCGAGCAATTTTTCCCACACGCGCACTTCGAAGTCCGTGCCGATCAGCACGACGCGCAGCGGCTGATTTTTACGCCAGAGTGCCGGATCAAAAATGCGCCGCGCCGTCGCCGCCGTCGCCGCGAAATCTTCCACGTAACGCGCTTTCGGCCAACGCGCGCGCATGTCCCTCAGCGCAGCACGCTCCTTGCCGGCATCGGCGAGGCCGAGACCTGCCAACCCGCGCGGCGTGGTCATGACCAACGCCATGCCGAAAGGACAGGGGTGAAAACCGTAAGTGATGACCAGGCCTTCGCCGCCCGCCTTCCACTCTCCCGGCGACATTGCCTCGTGCGTGACGAACAGATCGTGCAGCCGTCCTGGACCGGAAAGGCCGACTTCGTAGGCGGTATCGAGCACGCTCGCGGATGAGCGGAGCAGCTCGCGCGCATAATTGAGCGTCAGCGCCTGCAGGAAGGCTTTCGGCGTCAGGCCGCACCAGCGGCGAAACAGGTGGTGAAGATCGGTCGAGGATACGCCGGCGGCGTCGGCGATCACGTCGATTTCCGGCTGGGCGCGCCAGTTGCCACGGATATGGGCGATCGCGCGCCGGACGATGTCGTAATCGGCCGCCGCCGTGGACAATGGGGCGAGTTCGGGGAACCGGTCGGCGAAGGCTAC
The DNA here is from genome assembly GCA_035626335.1 of Pseudolabrys sp. GTDB lineage: Bacteria > Pseudomonadota > Alphaproteobacteria > Rhizobiales > Xanthobacteraceae > Pseudolabrys. Next base: position 120,449 of record DASPNW010000028.1, on the reverse strand, counting down.
TTTTGGGAGTGTCATGGTCATAGCCGCAATCTAGTCGCAGCACGGGTGCCGAACCACCCGATTCCTGTCTACTCGAAAACTGTCCTTGTCGGCCCGCGCCGCGCCTCGCTCAGCGCATGTCCGAGTTCCTTGGCGAAGCTCGCCTTTTCGTCGGGTCCGAGAAAGCCCGCAATCGTCAGCTTTTTCCCGCGCGAAACCAGAAAAAGCCGGTCGATGCCGAACTCTTCCAACTCGACCTTGTCGAGCTGGACCCAGAGCGGATTGAGCGCCCATTCGCGGACACGGCCGAGATGGCTCACCTTGCGAACCTTGAGGACCGACGGCGTCACCGTGACTTGCTCGTAAGCCTCCGCGTGCCGGTAGTTGAGCCGGAACGCCCAATAGAGCAGCAGCACGTCGAGACCGAAGAAACCAAGGACCGGCCAGGCTCCGATGATCAAAAACAGCATGCCGGTCACGAAGCTGATACCCCCGAACAGCACCATCAGAATCAGAAACCCAACGCGGCCGAGCGAGCGGTGCGGCGTCAAAGTTGCCGAAAAGATCGTGGGTTCGAGATCGGTGGCGTTGTCGGTGATCATCGCGCTCAGTATACCGAAATCATGGTGAAAAAGCCCGGCGGTAAAGCTTCGACCAAAACGAAGAGGCGAAAGGCGCCTAAGCCAAAGCGCGCCAAGCCAAAGAGTACCAAGTTAAAGCCCACATCCGAGCGTGCGACGGCCGATGCCGCGGCCGCGGCAGGCGCATTGCCGCAATGGACCGAGGCGCAGGTTGCGGAAGCGTTCCGCCGCTTCAAGGCCGCGAACCCGGAACCGAAGGGCGAACTGCAACATATCAATCCATTTACGTTGCTCGTTGCGGTCGTGCTCTCGGCACAAGCGACCGACGCCGGCGTCAACAAGGCAACGCCCGCGCTGTTTGCACTGGCCGACACGCCGGAAAAAATGGCCGCGCTCGGCGAAACTCGCGTGCGCGATTTCATCAAGACCATCGGGTTGTTTCGCACAAAGGCCAAAAACGTCGTCGCGCTGTCGCAGAAGCTTATGGCCGAGCATGCCGGGCAGGTGCCGCGCTCGCGCGAAGCGCTGGAGGCGCTGCCGGGCGTCGGCCGCAAGACGGCCAATGTCGTGCTCAATATTGCTTTCGGCGAGCCGACGATTGCGGTCGATACCCACATCTTCCGTGTCGGCAATCGCACCGGCATGGCCCCGGGCAAGACCCCGTTCGAGGTCGAGACGAAACTGGAACAGGTGGTGCCGGCGGAATACAAGCGCCATGCCCACCATTGGCTTATTCTGCATGGACGCTACACTTGCGTGGCACGCAAGCCGCTATGTGAGAAATGCGTCATCAGCGACCTGTGCCAATGGCCGGGGAAAACGGCCGTATAGAGTGACGCCGGGAGAGTGCGTATGGAAGGTTCGGCGACAGCCAAAGCGCGCGAACTCATTCGCCGGGATGCGACAGAATGTCTGCGTCGCGCCGGATTGCCTGGCAAATCCGCGGCAACATGGGTCAAGGCGAAGCCGCGCGTCACCGGCAACTTCAAGCGCGATGCCGCGGTTGGCACAAAATTCTGGCGCGGCGGCGCCGATCTGCTCGCCAGGCTGCCGAAAAAGCCGGCGCGGACAATCGCGCAGCAGGATGCGGCGGATCTCATCCTCGCCGATTGCCGGCGTGCACGGGAGGATTTCCTCACGCGCCATGCCGATACTGTCTATCGCAAGCTGACGAAAAATCTCGAGGTCTTCGCGCGTGTGGACGATCTCGTCTATGAGGCCGGAAAACTCGTGCCAGGTCTGACACCGACGCACAAGCAAGTCGATGCCGAAAGTGCCTTGATGCAAGGCGAGAAGGACGGCCTCGAAGTCGATCAAGGCATTTTCCTGGCGCAGGTGCTCGCCGTGCCCGACGCCGGCATGCATCTTTGCCAGGCGATGCTCCTGCCGAAAATGGAAGCGGTCGCGCGCGGAGGCGATTTCATTAAAGGCGGCGTCGTGGACTTCGGCCCGGCCAGGGTGGAGCGGCGGGGAAAATCGGCGATTGTCACGGTGCACAATCCGCGTTTCCTCAACGCGGAAGATGACGACACGCTCGACGATACGGAAACCGCGGCCGATATCGCCATCCTCGATCCGCTAAGCGAAATTTGCGTCCTGCGCGGCGACGTCGTCGATCACCCGAAATACAAAGGCCGCAACATTTTCTCCGCCGGAATTAATCTGACCCATCTTTATCGCGGCAAGATTCCCTACCTCTGGTACATCCGCCGGGACATGGGCATCGTCAACAAGATGATGCGCGGCCTCGCGCTTGGCACGCGTAGCGCCGACGAGATCCACGGCGGCACGCGCGAAAAGCCCTGGCTCGCGCAGCTCGATGTTTTCGCCATCGGCGGGGGCTGCCAATACCTGCTTGCGATGGACTATGTCGTTGCGGGAAGCGATGCCTATATGACATTGCCCGCGCGCAAGGAGGGCATCATTCCGGGGGCGGCCAATCTGCGTCTCACGCGTTTTGTCGGCGCGCGGGCCGCACGCCAGGCGATCATGATGGGCCGTCGCTTCGAGTGCGATAGCCCCGAAGGCCGCATGATTTGCGATGTCATTGTGCCGCCCGACCAGGTCGAGCAGGCGGTGAACAAGGTATGCGACGATTTCACTTCGTCGGGCGTGGTCAGTGCCGCGAGCAACCGGCGTGCCTTCCGCGTCGGCGAAGAACCGCTCGATACATTCCGCCGCTACATGGCGGTTTATTGCCGCGAACAGGCCTATTGCCATTTCAGCCCGGCACTGATCGCCAATCTCGAAAAACACTGGAACGCCGCGCAGCGAAAAATCTAGTTTCGTAATTGGCAGTGCAGGGGAAGCGTATGCCGCGTTTGCAGCTTAAGGGCATCAACCTCGCGCCGCGCCGCGATAGCTTCGATCCGATCGAAATCGCCTCACGCGACGAGATCGGCGCGCTTCAACTCAAACGGCTGAAATGGACGCTCAACCATGCGTATAATAGCGTCGCGCACTACAAGAAGGCGTTCGACAAGGCCGGCGTGCACCCCGATGACCTCAAATCGCTGAGCGACCTGCAGAATTTTCCGTTCACCAGCAAAGACGATCTGCGCAGTCATTATCCCTTTGGCATGTTCGCTATTCCGCGCGATCAGGTGCTGCGCGTGCATGCCTCGTCCGGCACGACCGGCAAGCCGACCGTCGTTGGCTACAGCCGGCACGATCTCGAAACCTGGGCTGATCTCATGGCGCGCAGCATGCGCGCGGCCGGCTGCCAGCCCGGAATGCTGGTGCAGAATTCGTACGGCTATGGCCTGTTCACGGGCGGGATTGGCTTCCACTACGGGGCCGAGCGGCTCGGCATGACGGTGGTGCCGGTGTCCGGCGGCATGACCGAACGGCAGGTGCGTTTGGTCTCGGATTTCAAACCGGACGTCATCTTCGTCACGCCGAGCTACCTGCTCGCGATTCTCGATGAATTCCGCGTGCAGGGCGTCGACCCGCGCCAATCATCGCTCAAGATCGCGATGTGCGGCGCGGAGCCTTGGACCAATGCCATGCGTGCGGAGATCGAGGACGCCTTCGATCTGCACGCCATCGACAACTACGGGCTGTCGGAAATCATCGGTCCCGGAGTTTCGTGCGAATGCATCGAGAGCAAGGACGGCCCGCATATCTGGGAGGATCATTTTTATCCGGAAGCGATCGATCCGGCGACCGGCAAGCCGCTGCCGGATGGAGAGGTCGGCGAGCTGGTCTTCACGACACTGACCAAGGAAGCAATGCCGATCGTGCGCTATCGCACCCGCGATCTCTCGCGCCTGCTGCCGGGCACGGCGCGCTCCATGCGCAGGATGGAGAAGGTTATGGGTCGTTCCGACGACATGATGATTGTGCGCGGCGTCAACGTATTTCCGAGCCAGATCGAAGAGATCATCCTCAAGGACGAGCGGCTGTCTCCCCATTTCGTGATCGAGCTTCGCCGCGCCGAGCGGCTCGATGAAATTACCGTTGTCGTCGAGTCACGACCTGACGCGGACAACGGCGTTTTTGCCGCATGCGACCGCGATCTCGCGCACCACATAAAGGCCATGGTCGGGGTCACTGCGACAGTGCGGACCGTCAAACCCGGCACTGTCGAACGCTCCATCGGCAAGGCCAAACGGGTCATCGATCTGCGGTCAAAGGGCTGATCGTGAGCGCGCTCTCTCGATCAGTTCGGTCTTCTTGCCCGACATTTTCTTGTGAATGTGCACCATGAAGGCCATGGCGAAGATCGGGGTCGCCAGGTTGACGACCGGTATCGACACGAATGCGGCGATGAACATGCCCGCCAGGAAAACGTAAACCGAGTTGGCCTTGCGCATGGCCTTTGCCTCGTATGGCGGGCGAAAACGCATGGCGGCGAGTTCGAAATATTCGCGGCCCAGCAGGTAGGAATTTGCGAGGTAAAGGATGATCACGCCGAGCCCCGCGAACAATACAAACGGCAACGCGCAGAGATAAACCAGAAGCGCCAGCGCGGCGATTTTCAGACCTTCAAATAACGCGCGAAAAAACGGCAGGGCCCGCCCGGGCGCGTCGGCCGGATAGCTCTCGTGCTCGACGACATCGGCGATCTCGTCAACGAAGAAGCTGCCGGCGAAAGCGGTCACCGCGGGCATGAGGAAAAGCGCGCCGGTGATAATGCCCAATCCCGCCATGATGGACAGAATCCAGGCGAGCGCCGACCAGACCGCGTGCGGCGCGAACCCGGTGGCATGCTCGGCCCAATTGGCGCCGGTCTCCGCCCAGGCCGACAGGAACCGCTGCATGAGGATGCCGATGATCGTGATCGTCAGAAGTGCGAGTCCGACCGCCTTGAGCAGCACGCGCCGCAACGCGGGTGCGAACATCTGCGAAAGCGCTTTGATGGCTGCCTCGATCATGCCGGTGAGGTAAGCCCGGCCGCGGCGCAGGGCAAGCCCGGCCTTATGCTGCCGGCGAGAGTGTGTCGTCGTCTGCGGGCACGAGCGCGATGATCTCGTCGGCGTCGGTGGCAGGCAGATCGGCCCAGGCCATCGCCTTGTAGTCGAAGCCGCGGACAATGGTCGGCTTCACCACCTCAAAATAGGGCGAGATATCGAAATCGCGCGGTGCGTAGAGCGATGAGTGCCTGATTTCCAGAATCTCCTGGCGTGCCGCTTCGCTTTCCAGGCGCGTCACCTTCGGCAGGATCGGATAACGCACTCTCTCGAACGCCTGAGCGATCAGCGCCGAGCAGATAATGCGCGTGGGATGGCCGGATCCGAGCGCCATCATGCGGCGGCGCCAGCGTTGCGGCACCGGCATGGGGAAAAGATAGCGCAACAGATCGATGATGTTCTTGAGGTCATAGTCGAAGCCTATGCGCTCAGCCGCATAGGCGCAGACCCGCGCCCGGTCTTCGTCGTCGAGCTGGGTAGGCCGGCAAATGCGGGTGTGAAAGCGCGCATATTTCGACAGCGGCGCGGCGACCACGCCTTGCCCGATGTTGGCTTCGACCAGCACCAGCGGTTCGCCATCGGCGGTGGCGCGGTCGCCGATGGGACCGACGTAAAGCGCGGCATGCGACCATGTGGATTGGGTGAGGTATTTAATGACGCCGGAAATGTGGTTGTTGCCTTCGACCAGTAAAACGTCGCCGGGCTGCAGGGTTGCGCGCAAAGCATCCGGATCGGACGGCGTGAACGGCTCGTAGCCTTGCGCCGGCTTTTCCAGATAGTGGGCGAGAAAGCGCCCGACCCCGTCGACCATCCAGCTCATGACCGGCCCTCGGCGCCAGTTCTTGGCGCTTCCTGGCGCTCAAGACGTTTCCCCTCGCGAAGCGTTGGTTCCCCGCGATGTCTCTTTAATGGGCGAATTTAGTGAGAAGTCATTGCAATTTAGTTCATCGCTTGTGAGGCTTGCGGGATCCTGCGCCGGCGTTACCAATTGTTAGCCATAAAATTTGCCGCATCTCGTGCGTTGATGCATTCTCCCGTCTCGCCCGGAAAGAAATTGGATACCATGTCGGGGCTTAGCCGACGCTCGTTTCTCGCCGCTTCGGCGGCTGTTGTCGCCGCGCCGTCGTTTGCGCGCGCGCAGATGGCAACGGATGTCGACGTGGTGATTGTCGGCGCGGGCGCGGCGGGTATCTCCGCGGCACGCCGTGTGCTTGCAGCCAACCGCCGCGTCATCCTGCTGGAAGCCACGAACCGCCTCGGCGGCCGGTGCACCACGGACTCGGCAATTTTCGGCATGCCGTTCGATCTTGGCGCGCACTGGATTCACCGGCCCGATGGAAATCCGCCCGGTGGCCCGATTTCGAATGGTGGAATCGATATTTACGCGGCACCGCGCGGACAGATTGTGCGCGTCGGCCCGCGCAATGCGCGCGATTCAGAACTTGAAGGTTTTGTCGCCGCGCTGGTGCGTGCCCGGCGCGCCATTGTCGATGCGGGACGGGGCAAAGCGGATGCGCCGGCTGCAAGCGCGCTACCCGGCGATTTGGGCGCCTGGCGGTCAACGGTTGAGTTCGCGCTCGGTCCTTATGTTTGCGGCAAAGACCTCGCATCGGTTTCGACCGGCGATCTTGCGCGAATGCCGGAACGCGATCGGGATGCGTTCTGCCGGCAGGGCTATGGCGCGCTCCTTGCAAAGCTCGCTGCGGGGCTGCCCGTGCAGTTGTCAACGCCGGTGACGCGCATTGAATGGGACCGCGGCAGCGTCGATGTCGTGTCTGGGAAAGGTTCTGTCCGGGCGCGCGCGGCGATCGTGACGGTGTCGACCAACGTGCTTGCTTCCGGCAAGATCGAATTCAAGCCGGAACTGCCCAAGCGTCAGCTTGATGCCGCTGCCGCCCTCTCGCTCGGCAGCTACGATCACATCGCCTTCGACATGCCGCGCAATCCCCTCGGTCTTCAACGCGACGATCTCGTGTTCGAGCAATCGTCGGGCCCGCGCACGGCCGCACTGCTTGCCAACGTATCTGGCACTGCTTTGCACGTGGTTGAGGTTGCTGGTGATTTCGGCCGCGATCTCTCTAAAAAAGGCGGCGTGGCGATGACCGAATTTGCCGGCGACTGGATCGCGTCACTGTTTGGCGCCAACGCGAAAAAGGCGATCAAGCGCAGCTATGCCACCCGCTGGAACGAGGAACCATTTGTTCTCGGTGCAATGTCGGTGGCCGCGCCTGGCGGCGGGGATGCACGCCGGATTTTGGCGGAGCCGCTTGGACGTGTCTGGCTTGCGGGGGAGGCTTTGCATGAAACGCAATGGGGCACGGTCAATGGCGCGTGGGATTCAGGCCAGCGCGTTGCCGACGCGGCCCTGCGGCAGATAGGAGCGCTGAAGAAGCCCGAAGAAGACAGGCCGCCGCAGCGATCGCGCCAGCGACGCAGCAGGCGCGGCCGGGACGACTGACAGTGGCGCAGGCAAAGGCGCTCATCGCGTGGTCGAGCGGCAAGGACAGTGCATGGGCGCTGCACGAAACGCGTCGCAGGGGGGATTTCGATATCGTCGGCGGTTTGACGACGGTGACTGACACTTTCGGCCGCATCAGCATGCACGGTGTCCGCGAGGAATTGTTGCGGGACCAGCTTGACGCCGCCGGTCTGGCTGCGATCGTCGTATACATTCCATTTCCGTGCTCGAACGAAATCTATGAGCGGAGAATGACGGCTGCGATGGACGATGCTCGCGCTTCGGGCGTCACACACATGATTTTTGGCGATCTGTTTCTGGAGGACGTGCGGGAGTATCGCGCGCGACATCTTGCGGGCACCGGTATAACGCCGGTCTTTCCGCTGTGGGGCCTGCCGACCGCGGCGCTGGCGCGCAAGATGATCGACGGCGGCGTGGAAGCTTATCTGTCTACCGTCGATCTCAAAAAATTGCCCGCGATGTTCGCTGGCCGGCGCTTTGACGGCGCCTTGCTAGACGCGCTGCCTGCCGGTACAGACCCGTGCGGCGAGAACGGCGAATTCCACTCGTTTGTATCGGCAGGGCCGATGCTCGCGCGCAAGATCGCCGTCAAAGTCGGGAATACCGTCGAGCGCGATGGGTTCGCTTATGCGGATTTGCTGCCGGGATAATTCTCTCCGGCATGGGCATCCTAAGCCCGCAACACGCCACCCGTGCGTTTCGTGACTTCGGCGACGACCTTTCCGGAAAGTGCATCGATCTCGGCGTCGGTCATCGTCTTCTCGCGCGGCTGGATGGTGACGGCGATAGCGATCGATTTCTTGCCCGGCTCGATGCCTTTGCCTTCATAGACGTCGAACACGAGCACATTGCTGATCAGTTTTTTGTCGGCGTTTTGCGCAGCGCGCACGATGTCGGCTGCTTTCACTGCACTGTCGACCACGAAAGCGAAATCGCGGTCGACCGGCTGGAACGGCGACAGCTCGAGAAGCGATTTCGCGCGCGTGGGCCTTGCCTTTGGCTCGGGGATATTTTCGAGGACCAGCTCGAAGGCGACCAGCGGCCCTTCAGCTTTGAGTCCGGCGATGACGCGCGGATGCAATTCGCCGAAGTGGCCGAGGGTGTTTTGCGGGCCGATCTGGATCGTGCCGCTGCGGCCGGGGTGGTACCAGGCCGGGCCGCCCGGCGCGACTTGCAGCGCCTGCATCGGGGCGCCCGCCGCCGCGAGAACGGCAAAAGCGTCCGCCTTCGCATCGAAAACATCGACGGGCCCGGTCTTGTTTGACCAATGACGTCCACTACCGGAGGCCCTGGCGAGCGAGCGCCGCACGCCGCTTGCGGCTGTAAGCTGGTCTTCCGGCCTGTTGCCTCTGAAGATCTGCCCAACCTCGAACAGCGCCGTATCGGGGAGCCCGCGGTCGGCGTTGCGTTGCGCCGCCATGACGAGGCCCGGAATGAGGCTTGGCCGCATGTCGGACAATTCGGCCGCGATTGGATTGGCCAGCTCAAGGTCCGCCTTGCCGCCGCCGAACAATCGAGCTTCCTGCTTAGACACGAACGACCAGGTAACGGCCTCGAGCAGCCCGCGCACCGCGAGCGCCCGCTTGGCCTTGCGAGTGCGATTCTGGATTGCGGTGAGCACGGACTTGCGCGCATTTTCTCCGCGCGCAAAAGGCGTTGACGGGACGCGATCAACGCCGACGATGCGCACGAGTTCCTCGACGATGTCGGCGCGGCCGTGAATGTCCGGCCGCCACGACGGCACCGCCACTTTCACGCGTTCACCCTGGCCGGCCGCGAAAAATCCAAGCTTCTCGAGGATGCGCCGCGTGTCGGCGAGAGGCAGTTTTAGGCCGGCGATCCGTTGCAATTCGCTCAATGGAAAATCGATAATCTTTTCTTTCGGGGTTGGGTCGCCGGCAACCACGACCTCGGATGCCTGACCGCCACAAAGATCGAGCACCATGTGGGTCGCCAGTTCCAGCCCCGGCACCATGAATGCAGGATCGACGCCGCGCTCGAACCGATAGCGCGCGTCGGAATTGATACCGAGCTTGCGGCCGGTTTGTGCGATGTTGAGTTCGTCCCAAAGCGCCGATTCAATCAGAACGTCGGTGGTTGTGTCAGAGCATCCGCTCGCTTCGCCGCCCATGATACCGGACAGCGACTCAACACCTTTTTCGTCAGCGATCACGCAGGTCGCTTCATCGAGCGTGTAGGTCTTGCCGTCCAGCGCCAGCAGTTTCTCGCCATTCTTCGCGCGGCGCACTGTCAGATTGCCATGCACCTTGGCGGCATCGAACACATGCAACGGCCGGCCGCGATCGAATGTGATGAAGTTGGTAATGTCGACCAGCGCGTTGATTGGCCGCAATCCGATTGCTGTCAGGCGTTTTTGTAGCCAGTCGGGAGACGGGCCGTTCTTGACGCCTTTGACCAGGCGCAATGCAAAAGCCGGACACAGCGAAGGCGTCTTTCCGAAGTCGAGCGTCACCTTGACGGGGCAGGGGAACGTTCCCTTCACCGGCTTCGGGATCTTGTTCTTGTATGTGCCGATAGAGGTCGCTCCGAGATCGCGAGCGATTCCGGAGACGCCGGTACAGTCCGGCCGATTGGGCGTGAGATTGATTTCGATCACAGGATCGCTGCCGCCCGCCCAGTCGACGTAGGGCGTGCCGACCGGCGCATCCGCGGGCAGTTCGATAATGCCTTCGTGGTCGTCGGAAATCATCAGTTCGGCTGCCGAACACAACATGCCGCGGCTTTCGACGCCCCGGATGGTGCCAACCGTGAGCATGATGTTTTTCCCGGGGATGAATGTGCCTGGGGCCGAGAACACGCCCTTCATGCCTGCGCGTGCGTTGGGCGCCCCGCAAACGACCTGAATTGGCTTGCCGTCGCCGATATCGACCATGCAGACCCTGAGTCGATCCGCGTTCGGGTGTTTTTCGGCAGAGATCACCGAAGCAATGACAAAGGGCTTGAGCAGGCTCGCTTTGTCTTCGACGTTCTCGACCTCGAGCCCGATCATCGTGAGTGTCCGGGCAATCTCGGACAGGGGCGCGTCGGTTTCGAGATGCTCCTTTAGCCAGGGCACGGTGAATTTCATGGTGGCTTCCCCGGCGACCAGAAGTACAGAACCGGAAGCAGCACAAAGACCACCATCGTGAAAACGATCGCGGCGCGAATGCAGAAACCATAGAGTTCGGAGCGAATGATCAGCTCGCGGTGAATGATTTCCTGAATGCGATCGCCGGCGGTGTTCATCTCCTGCGCCTGGAAGGCCGACAGGCAACGGAGGCAGCCGAGGGCGATCAACAGGTAAATCGCTATCTCCGAGACAACAATCCCGACCTCGATATCGTTGTCGGCGACGAGCGGGGCGATCAGTCCGAGCCCGGCAATCATCATGGAAGTATGCGTGAGTAGGCCTGTCGCCTTTGCATCGATCGAGGCAAAAGTGCGTGTGGCTTCCGCCGACATGGCCTGGTCGCGCCTGCGCAAGCCGGTTTCGTAATTCTGGATCTTGCGCGCGTCCCAGCCACGCGTCACCAATGCAAAGAATGCGCGGTCGAGCGGCGAACGGACGGGTTCCGGTGCGCTCATGGGCTCAAGCCTCCGGCAAGCGTCGGAAAGTCGAGGGGGCGGAAACCGTAATGCGCGAGCCAGCGCACGTCCGCTTCGAAAAACGCGCGCAAATCGTGCATGCCGTACTTGAGCATCGCAATGCGGTCGATTCCCATGCCCCAGGCAAATCCCTGGTACTCATCCGGATCGAGCCCGCAATTGCGGAGCACATTAGGATGCACCATGCCGCACCCGAGGATCTCCAGCCAATCCTCGCCTTCGCCGAAACGGATTTCACCCTTGTCGCGTCTGCACTGAATGTCGACCTCGAGTGATGGTTCGGTAAATGGGAAAAACGACGGGCGAAAGCGCATCTTCACGTTGTCGACTTCGAAGAACGCCTTGCAGAATTCCTCAAGAATCCATTTCAGGTGACCGAGATGCGAGCCCTTGTCGATCACCAGGCCCTCGACCTGATGAAACATCGGCGTGTGGGTCTGGTCCGAGTCGCTGCGGTAGGTGCGGCCAGGGCAGATGACGCGGATCGGAGGCTTTTGGCGAAGCATCGTGCGCACCTGCACCGGCGATGTGTGGGTGCGCAGAAGCAGCCGCGAACCGTCGGATTTTGGCGGAAAATAAAATGTATCGTGCATCTCCCGCGCCGGATGGCCTTCCGGGAAATTCAGCCTGGTGAAGTTGTAATCGTCAGTCTCGATGTCCGGCCCTTCGGCGACGGCGAATCCCATGTCCGCGAAGATAGCCGTGAGTTCATCGGTCACCTGGGTGATCGGGTGCACACGGCCGGCTTCAGCCGGCGTTTCGCGCACGGGTAAAGTGACATCGACGGTTTCGGTGTTGAGGCGGGCGTCAAGCGCGGAGGCGGCCAGCGCGTCTTTAGCCGTCGCGATCGCCGCCGTGACGCGATCCTTCAATCCGTTGATTGCGGGACCCCGGATTTTGCGCTCGTCCGGTGTCATCGTGCCGAGAGTCTTGAGCAAAGCCGACACCGAGCCGCTCTTGCCGATGGCTGCAACGCGAACAGCTTCCAGCGCCGCCTCGTCCTTCGCGGAAGCGACGGCGGTGAGCAGTTCCTTTTCCAGTTGTTCGATGTCGGTCATGACTTAGCGACGAATTTTCGACGGTAATAAGCCGTTGCACCAGCCACCGACAACGATAAGCACCCCCGCCGAAAGCAGCAGCCCGTCGTGCAGCCAGGCACCAAGGATCATCACCAGATCGCCGAATAAACGAACACCTTCGATCGTCCTGGTCATGGTTCGTCCGATGTAATGGCCGAAAGCTGATTCCTTGAGCGGTTCCAGGTCAGCGTAGCGGATGAGCAGCGCCGATGCGATCAGTGGTGGTCCGAAATGCAAGAGCAAGGCGGGCAGCGGTTGGTGAAGCCAGAAAAGATAAAGCGAAACCACCGCCGCAAGAATGTCCGTCGACAGTTTGAGCGGGTGGATCTGGTGGTAAAGCGCCTTTTCCTTCAACGTCATCGGCGCGCCATCGAGCCTTGCCGGTTACGCTGGTAACGCGGCCTTGGCCTTTTCCACGATCGCCTGGAATGCCGCCGGCTCGCGAATGGCGAGATCGGACAGAACTTTCCGGTCGACCGTCAAGCCGGCCTTTGCCAGCCCGGCAATAAACCGGCTGTAGTTGAGGCCGAACGGGCGGACGGCGGCGTTCAGGCGCTGGATCCACAGCGCGCGGAATGTGCGCTTGCGCCGCTTGCGATCACGGAAGGCATATTGGTTCGCTTTTTCTACTGCCTGCTTGGCGATGCGGATCGTATTTTTGCGCCGGCCGTAATAACCCTTGGCTGCTTTGAGGACTTTCTTGTGCTTTGCGTGTGACGTGACACCACGCTTGACGCGGGCCATTGGAATTCTCCGTGCAGTAAGTGCAAATAATCGGCGTGAACAACCGCGCTCGGGCGGTAGTGGAAATGCGGCTACCCGTTCGGCAGCCAGTATTTCTTGATGTTGTCGCCGTCGGTCTTGAACAGCACGCTGGTGCCGCGATGCTCGCGGATTGTCTTGGTGGTCCGCTTGATCATGCCGTGGCGTTTGCCGGACTGCTGGTATTTTACCTTGCCGGTCGCGGTGATCTTGAAGCGCTTTTTAGCGCCCGATTTGGTCTTCAACTTGGGCATTTGGCTCTCCTCATCGGCACGTTGCGGGCACGCCCGCATAGCCGGAAAAAGTGCTCATTGGGCGCGCGTGGCCCTTTGGAGCTGGTGCTCGGGATTGAGCGTTAATCGCCGCCACGGCAGCCCTGACTGGCCGGGCGGCGAATGCGCGGCGTTATGGCAGAGGCGGCCGTGCCATGCAACCACCAGTCTTTGGGCCGATAAACAGCGTCAAAAAAGCAGCGCGCCACCCGCGATCTGCGCATGGCGCGTGCGCTAGCTGGAAATCCAGGCCGCGTATTAGCGCGGCGCCAGGACCATGATCATCTGACGGCCTTCGAATCGCGGTTCCGACTCGACCTTGGCGATTGGTCCGGTATCGGACTTTACCCGGTCCAGCAATTTGAAACCGAGCTCCTGGTGCGCCATTTCACGGCCGCGGAAGCGCAAGGTGATCTTCACCTTGTCGCCTTCCTCGAAAAAGCGCTGCATCGAGCGCATCTTTACCTGATAGTCGTGATCGTCGATCATCGGACGGAGCTTGATCTCCTTGATCTCGACGACCTTCTGCTTTCTGCGGGCTTCCGCCGCCTTCTTCTGCGCCTGGTACTTGTATTTGCCGTAGTCCAGGATCTTGCAGACGGGGGGCGAAGAGTTGGGGGCAATTTCGACCAGGTCGAGCCCCGCTGCCTGCGCCATATCTAGCGCGGCTTGGATGGGTGTGGGGCCATGGTTGTGGCCACTGGCATCGATTAGTTGGACCTCGCGGACGCGGATCTCCTCGTTAATGCGCGGGCCGTCCTTTTGAACGGGCAGCGCGGACTTCATCGGACGACGAATGGCTACTTTCTCCTTTTGCAGTTGCGACAATTCCTTGGCGCAGTCTGCGCGCCCCGGAATAGCGAAAGATTGGTAGAAACCGCGAAGAAGTCAACGCGGTTCCGTCATTATTGTCGATAGTCTGTGCCGGATTTGCACTCAAAGTATTCAAATTGCTCTAATTTCGTCTTGCTTAACCGTATTTGGCCGGATCGGCGCCACCCCCGGCTTTGAGCTTCCCTGCAATCTCGCGGTAAAGCAGCAGCACCTGCTCGGCGACAATGTCAGCGTTGAAATGGCCAAGCACCCAATCACGCCCGCGACGGCCGATCGTGGCGCGGTTGGGCTCCGGCATTGAAAACAATCGCAGCAAGGCTGCCGCCAGTGCCGCATCGTCGCCGGCTTGGAACCGGAATCCTGCAATCCGGCTTTCGGGTACCGCCGGGGCGGTGAGCACGACATCGGTGCCGCCACCAAGATCAGACACAATAACGGGGCGCGCCATCGCCTGTGCTTCGAGGATTGCGCGCTGAACGCCTTCCGGCTGTACCGCCGCCGACACCACGACCGAAGACGCTGCATAGGCGGCCGGCATGTCGGCAACGGGCGCGGCCATACGGATCACGTCCATGGTGCCTGTCGTCAAGACGAGGTCCCACAATTCCCCTGTGTAGCGGGTGCGGCCCCGATCCTCTCCGACGAAGACACATAAGAAATCCTTCAGGCCCATTTCCTTGAGCCGCTTCACGGCCTTCACCACAACATGATGACCCTTGCGCCGTAAAATGCGGCCCGTGATCATGATCACCTTGGTGTCACGCTTGACGCCCCAGATGGCGCGCATCGCTTCAATACGTTCGCGCGTGATGTTTTCCGGATTGAAACGCTCCAGATCGACGCTGCACGGCACGACCGAGATTTTTTCCCACGGCGTGCCGTAGCGATCATTGATCAACTGCGCGATTTGCTCGCTCGATGCCGTAACATAATCACCGCGCGCCATAATGCTGTTGTACAGGCGTTTGAAAAAATTTTGTTCACGAAATCCCTTGTACCAGCTCGTTACAAACGGAACACCACTCGAGCGCGCGGCAATGTACCCGCTCCAGGCCGACGCGCGGCCGAGTGCATGAATTGCGGCGCATCGGCGTTCGCGCACCAGTCGCGTCAGAATGAAAGCGCTGCGCAAGACCACGACCGGGTTGTTGCTCGAAACGTTGAGGGGAATGAACTCGCCGCCGGCTGTAGTCACGTTGGCAACGAGTCGTCCCGCGCGCGATACCACGATCGCATGATGGCCAGCTCCGGAAAGGATCCGTACCAGCTCGACCGCGCCGGCATCGGCCGCACCGCCATCGAGCGTTGGCACGACGATAAGCACGCCGATCGGAGCCTGTGCGGCAGCCGGAACGCGCGGTGCATCTTGCGGCGGAATGCCGTCCGAACTGACGGCGGGGAGGCTCGACATTTCTTCGTCCTCGAAATACCGGCGTTTTCGAGCGCACACGTGGAATTACGCGCGTATGCGAAAAACGAGGTATAGACGCCGAGAAAGACGCCGGCAACGGGTGCCCTTGCATTAAAGCGCATCTTGCGGCGACAAGAAGGCATGTCCATGCCGCAACTGTCGACTTGTTCATGAGCACATCTCGCCTGACCTCTCTCACGGTGAGTGAGTCGCCGCCGGGCCGGGCCGTTGCCGTGCGTATTCGCGAAGGCAGGAGCCCCGGGCTGTTCTGGCTGGGTGGTTTCAAATCCGACATGAAAGGCACAAAGGCGGAAGCGCTCGACCGGTGGGCAGAAAAAGAAGGTCGCGCCTGTGTGCGATTTGACTATTCCGGCCACGGCGAATCGAGCGGTGCGTTCACCGATGGCACGATCGGTCGGTGGCTGGAGGAGTGTGTCGCGGTCTATTTACGCTTTGCCCAGGGCCCGCAGATCGTCATCGGCTCATCGATGGGCGGCTGGCTGGCGTTACTGTTGGCGCGCGCCTTGGCCGGAAGAAAGGACGCGGCGCCAATAGCGGGCATGGTGCTGATCGCACCGGCGGTCGATTTCACCGAAGAATTGATGTGGAAGCAGTTTTCCGCTGCGACGAAAGATGAAATCGCGAAAAAGGGTTCATGGCTGAGGCCGTCGGCTTACGGGGAAGAGCCCTACCCGATCACACGCGGCCTGATCGAGGATGGCCGCGAACATCTTCTGCTTGGCGGGCTCATCGAAACGCGTTGTCCCGTCCATATTTTGCAAGGCGTGCAGGATCCGGACGTGCCTTGGAGCCACGCAGTTGAGCTTGTGTCGCGCTTTTCTCGCGACGACGTTGTTTTGACCCTGATCAAGGATGGTGATCATCGGCTCTCGCGACCGGAAGATATTGAACGGTTGATCGCGGCCGTGAAGGAATTCTAGGCGAGCGCCGCCGTCCACTCTTCCTGGACGGTCGCGTCCGAGTCACGATGCCGCTGCGAAAGCACCGCGAATTTTTCGCGCGGCAGCAATTTCGACAACGCCCAGACCGCGGCGCCCCGCACCAACGGCGACGCGTCCTCAAGCAGGCGCTCGGCTTCAACCGCGAGTGCGGCGTCGCGCGAGTTGCCGATCGCAATCAGCACGTTGCGCACGAAACGGTCGCGGCCGGCGCGCTTGACTGCGGTCTTGGAAAACATCGTGCGGAATGCCGTATCGTCAAGACGGACGAGTTCGCTCAATTTCGGCGCGCGCAGTGCCTCGCGCGCGGCGAATTTCGCGTCGCGCCCGATCTGCGCGAATTTGTTCCAAGGGCAAACGGCGAGGCAATCGTCGCACCCATAGATGCGATTGCTGATCGCTGCACGAAATTCACGGGGGATAGGGCCTTTGTGCTCGATGGTGAGATAGGAAATGCAGCGGCGCGCATCGAGTTGGTAGGGCGCCGGAAAAGCCTTGGTTGGACAGATATCGATACAGGCGCGGCAACGTCCGCAACTGTCTTTGTCCGGAACGTCACAGGGCAGTTCAAGCGTCGTAAAGATCGCGCCGAGAAAGAGCCACGAGCCGTATTGACGCGAAACGAGGTTAGTGTGCTTTCCCTGCCAGCCAAGACCGGCCTGCTGGGCGAGCGGCTTTTCCATGACCGCCGCCGTGTCGACGAAGACCTTGACGTCGCCGCCGCCATTTTCCACGAGCCAGCGCGCGATCGTTTTCAGACGCGGTTTGATTATCTCGTGATAATCCTCACTGCGGGCATAGACGGAAATTGCGCCGCGGTCGCGCCGCTTGAGGATTGCGAGCGGGTCGTCCTCGTCGGGCCCATAATTGAGCCCGAGCATGACGACGGAACGAACCTCGCTCCACAGCGCCCGCGGATCGCCGCGCCGATCGGCGCTCATCTCGAGCCAGTCCATCTCGCCATGGGCGCCATCGGCGAGAAAAGTCTCGAGGTGTTTTTTTGCGTCGGCGATGGAATCCGGCCGAGTCACGCCGACGACGCCGAAGCCTTGCGCGTGCGCCTGCGCGAGAAGCCCCGCCTTGAGCGCGGCGGGATCGCTCAGAAGTCGAGGTCGGCGTATGTTTCTGACGGCGGAATGCCGGCCAGCGTGTCGGCCAGGATCGTGCGGAACGATGGGCGCGATTTCACTCGCGCGTACCAATTTCTTGTCGCTTCGTCTTCGTTCCATGGCACTTCGCCCAGGTAGTCGGCGACCGATAGATGTGCAGCTGCGGCAAGATCCGCCAGTGTCAACCGGTCGCCGGTGAGCCAATCGCGTGTCCGAACCAGCCACCCGATATACGCCAGATGATAGCGGATATTCTGACGTGCGGCGCGCAGCGCTTCGGTGTCCGGAGGGCCGCCACCCTGCTCCCGCGTCATGTAACGCTTGAACGCCCGCTCGGTGACCAAGGGCCCACTCACCTCCGCGTGGAATTTGTCATTGAACCAGCTCGCCAGCCTGCGCACCTCGACCCGGCGACCCGGGGATTGCGGCAGCAGGCGATCCTCAGCTTTCGCCCTCGGATAGACTTCCTCGATATATTCGGCAACGATTGCGGCCCCAGGTATCGGCGGGTCACCCTCGTTGACCAGCACCGGTAGCTGTGCGGCTGGATTGAGCAGCAGGAGTTCCTCTCGCCGTTCCCAGAAACGCTCTTCCACCAACCGCACCGCAATGCCGTATTCACCGAGAATCAGACGCACATAGCGCGAATGCGGACAGAGCGGATGATGAAACAGGGTCAACATGGCGCGCGGAATGGCGGCGAGGCCGCCGACGGAGGGAATCAACGTTTGCACTATAGAAAGCCGCCGCCGTGGTGCAAAGCAGCACGAATTACCACGTTTTTTCGTTGCCTCTATGGCACCTTTGCGTCAAAAGCGCTGGCCTAAATAGCCCTCGGCGACACGCGCAAATCTCCCGGAGCAGTTCATGCAACTCGATGCGATCAATGCGGCTGTGCTTGGCCCGGCCGCAGCGAATATCGATCTGATCAAGGCGGCGGTGCTCGGCATTGTCGAAGGCCTGACCGAATATTTGCCGGTATCGTCGACAGGCCACCTGCTGCTCATGGAACACTTGCTCGGTTGGGGCGACGATGCCTTCGGCAAATCGTTTGCGATCCTGATTCAGCTTGGCGCGATTCTCGCGCTGCTGACGATTTACTTCGGAAGGATTTGGGCGCTCGCCACGCAAATGTTCACACAATGGGCGGCCGCCCGCTTCGTCATCGGTCTGCTGCTCGCATTCCTGCCGGCGGCCGTGATCGGCGCGCTCGCGTATCACATCATAAAGTCTTACCTGTTCGACGTCCGCATCGTGTGTGTGTCGCTGATCGTCGGCGGGTTCGTCCTGTTATGGATCGATCGCCTGAATTTGCAGGCGCGCTATCATGAGGCGACCGCATTCAGCCTGCCGATGTATCTCGGTATCGGTATTATCCAGTGCGTGTCCATGGTGCCTGGTGTTTCTCGCGCGGGCGCAACCATTGTCGGTGCGATGTTATTTGGCGCCGACCGCCGCTCAGCCGCGGAGTTCTCATTCTGGCTCGCAATGCCGACAATGGTCGGCGCATTTGTCTACGAGGTTTACAAGAGCCGCGGCGAACTTGCGCTCGGCAGCAATATTACGGTGACCGCGGTCGGATTTATCTTCTCGTTTATTTTCGGATGGATCGTCGTGAAGACGTTTCTGGGCTATGTCCAGCGCCATAGCTTCGCGCTGTTCGCCTGGTGGCGTATTCTGGTGGGCAGTGCCGGACTTGCGGCGTTGTATATTGTGTAAAAACTAGGCGAGACGTTTGCGGAACTGACCGGTTTTCCGAAAGCGCCAGAGATAAGAGGACACGACCGCTTCCATCGGCTCCGGCTCGATGCCCAGCCCTTGCAGCGTTCGCCCCGCAGACCTGGCGGCTTCCGAAACGACATTGTCGCTGCGCAGCAACTCGACCTGGTCAGGGGTCAATTGCGGCTTTGGAAGATATTGCAGAAATATCGCCTGTACCCTGGCCATGAAGAACGGCAGCGACACCAGTAGACGTTTGCGCTCGATTGTTCCAAGCACAAATTGCATAAGCTCCTTGAAAGTTTTCACGTCCGGTCCGCCCAATTCATAAATCGTTGCCGGGCGCGTCTTCCCGTCGACAGCGTCTGCGATTGCGGCGGCAACGTCACCGACGAACACCGGTTGAAAGCGCGTCAGCCCACCACCAATCAGCGGCAGTATTGGCGAAATGCGCGCGAGCGCGGCAAAGCGATTGAAGAAGTCATCCTCCGGGCCGAAGATGATCGACGGCCGCATGATGGTGGTCGAAGGTTGCGCCGCGAGCACCAGCTGTTCGGCGTTGGCCTTGGAGCGGGCGTAGACGCTGGGCGAATTTACATCGGCACCGATCGCGGAGACGTGGACCATGCGCGCGCCATGGGCATTCGCCGCCAGCGCCACTTGCTCGGCGCCAAAAGTATGGACTGCGTCGAAGCGCTGACGACCACGCTCAAACAGGATGCCGACCAGATTGATCAGGACCTGCGCATCACGGGCGGCGGTTTCCACCGAAGGGGCGTGCCGCAGATTGGTTTGCACCGCGTGGATTTGGCCGACGCGGCCGAGCGGTTGAAGGAAGCCGGCGAGTTCGGGGCGGCGGACGGCGACCCTGATGCGGTAGTTGCGCTTCGCCAGGGCGCGCACCACGTGCCGGCCGAGAAAGCCCGAGCCACCGTATACGGTGACCAGGGTATCATACGGGCTGCGTGCGGTCATGCCGCTCTCGATTTCTTGCGGGGCGGGAAGCCTCGAAACCCGGCAAATACAGGATCGGCCCAGCGCTGTACAGGGTCAAAACCCCTTCATTGACAAGCCAGAAGCGGCTCCGTATCTGGTCCCGACGAGCCCAGGTGGCGGAATTGGTAGACGCACTAGTTTCAGGTACTAGCGGTGAAAGCCGTGGAGGTTCGAGTCCTCTCCTGGGCACCAGCATTCCGAGCCTGAGAATCTGAATGACCATCCGCTTGCATCGTGGCGATCTTCCAGATCTCTCCGCCTACAAGGGCGCGGTGGCGATCGACACCGAAGCCATGGGTCTTGATCCCAACCGCGACCGGCTTTGTGTCGTGCAGTTGTCGCCCGGCGATGGCTCCGCCGACGTTGTGCAGATTGGCGCCGGCCAGCGCAAGGCGCCCAATATCGAGCGGCTGCTTGCGGATAAATCGATCCTGAAGATATTTCACTTCGCCCGATTCGATATGGGCATATTGGCGAAAACATTCGGCGTAATGGCGTCGCCAGTCTATTGCACCAAGATCGCCTCGCGGCTCGCCCGCACCTATACCGACAAACATGGATTAAAGGATCTTGCGCGCGAGGTGCTCGGGGTCGATCTCTCGAAACAGCAGCAGCTGTCCGATTGGGGTGCCGACGAGCTTAGCGATGCGCAGGTGTCCTACGCGGCGACCGATGTCCTGCACTTGCATGCGCTGAAAGAGAAGCTGGATGGAATGCTTGCGCGCGAAGGCCGTGCCGATCTGGCCGCGGCCTGTTTCCGCTTTCTGCCCGATCGGGCGCGCCTCGATCTCGCCGGCTGGGCAGCCGAAGACATTTTTTCGCACTCGGCGTAAGTCATTGAGTCTACGTTGCTATTGATTAAACTGACGAAACCCGCTGCCGTGTCGGGGCCATATTCGGACGGCAAGTTGCGTTGCGGGGCGTGGAATAATTTCCGAAACCTCCTTGAACTCAGACGAGCACCGGGCTTGGCATGAGCCGCGCCATCACCGCCAAAAGCAACCCAGAGACGTCGCGCGCCTATTGGACGACGAGCCGCGGCGACGCTGAACGCGCATTTCTGTCCGCACGTCGCCACAGTCGTCTGGTTCGCATTCTGCGTATTGTCGTGCCGGCCAGTGTAGCGGTGGCAGTCGTCATTGTTGCGTTGATCACCTATTTCAATCCGTTGCGCATGCTCGCTCGATTGCCGATCAACATCGACAACCTGGTTGTATCCGGGACCAAGGTCACCATGGAACAGCCGCGCCTGTCCGGCTTCACGCGCGACGCTCGCGCATATGAGCTGACGGCCGATACGGCAGCACAGGACATGACAAAACCGGACATTGTCGAGTTGCGCAACATCCGCGCCAAAGTGGAAATGCAGGATAAAACTTCGATGGAGATGACCGCGATCACCGGCATTTATGATGCCAAGGGCGAGACCCTCAAGCTTGATCAGGACATTTTGCTTCACTCGTCTACGGGCTATCAGGGCCATCTGAGTGAGGCATTGGTTGATATCCGCAAAGGCAATGTTGTTTCTGACCATCCAGTCGAAGTTAAGCTTCTGCAAGGCACGCTGAACGCCAACAAGCTGGATATTGTTGATTCCGGCGACCTCATTCGTTTCCACGGTGGCGTCATCATGGACATGATGCTCAATCAGCCTCCGCCGCAGCAAAAATCGGATGCGCAATGATCGTCACGCGCCGAGCGCATTTTCTGTTGATGGTCGCCGTCGCGCTGATCGTGCCCGGCGCAAGTCTGTGCGCGCAGACGGCGGCGTCGGGTCCGCCCAACGCACTGCAAGGCTTTTCGCAGAATCGCGATCAACCGGTTCATATCGAGGCTGCTTCGTTGGAGGTTCGTGACAAACAGAAGGAAGCAACCTTTAGCGGCGATGTGCGCGTGAAGCAGGGCGATACGGGCATGCGCTGCAAGGCACTGGTGGTGTTCTACGAGCAACCCGGCGAAAGTGCCGACAAGGGCAAGACCATGCAGGCGGCCGCTCCCGGTCCCGGTGGCGAGCAACGCATCAAGAGGCTGGAAGCGCGCGGTGCGGTAGTCGTCACGCAAAAAGACCAGACCGCTACCGGGGACCTCGGCATCTTCGACATGAAAAGCAATACCGTCACGCTGACCGGCAATCCGGTCGTCATGACGCAAGGCCAGAATGTCCTGAGGGGCGATAGGCTGGTGGTCGACCTGACAAGTGGAGTGTCGCGAGTGGAATCGGGCAAGAACGGCCAAGGGCGTGTGCAAGGACTGTTCCAGCCCGGTAGCGCCGGGCCAGATCTCAAGCCGGGCGGCAACGGCGCGCAAAACGCGCGGCCATCCCCGGTACGGCCGTTTTAGTTGGGCTGCGGCGTGATCGCGGCGTGCGCGGCCACCCTCGGCTTGGGGAATCAGTTAAGGTCGCGCGCCCGGTGTTTTGTCCCATGCGCCGCGAGGTAGCCCGGTGAATATCCTTTCGCTGTTCTGGCGCCGGCCGCCTCAGACCCGCCGTGTTTTGACGCCGGAAGCACGCGCTCATCAGGCTGCACGCAATGCGCAAATGCAGGCTTCGCCGCAGCGGCAGCCGCAGAATCAGGAACCCGCACGTCCGCGGCGCGACGGCGATGGCCGTCAGCCGGCACGGCAAGCATACCTTGCCGCACATGGCGTCGAAAAAAGCTTCGGGGGCCGCATGGTGGTCAGGGGCGTCACGCTTTACGTGCGGCGTGGCGAAGCAGTCGGTCTGCTTGGTCCGAACGGTGCCGGCAAGACCACGGTGTTTTACATGATCACCGGCCTGATCAACGCCGACAAGGGACGCATCGAACTCGACGGTTACGACGTCACGACACTGCCGATGTACCAGCGAGCGCGACTTGGCATTGGCTATTTGCCGCAGGAAGCGTCGATCTTCCGTGGTCTCAACGTAGAAGATAATATCCGATCGGTGCTTGAGGTCGTGGAGCCGGACCGCCGCCGCCGCGAAGCCGATCTCAACGCGCTACTTGAGGAATTCAATATTGCGCGCGTGCGCAAAACGCCGGCCATCGCGTTGTCAGGTGGCGAACGTCGGCGCGTGGAAATCGCGCGCGCGCTGGCAACGCGACCAAGCTACATGCTCCTCGATGAGCCCTTTGCCGGTATCGATCCGATTGCCGTCGGTGACATCCAAGCCCTGGTCCGTCATCTCACCAATCGCGGAATCGGCGTGCTTATTACCGACCACAATGTACGCGAAACGTTGGGACTGACCGACCGCGCCTATATCATTTATTCCGGTGAAGTGCTGATGGAAGGGCGCGCCGACGACATCGTGAACAATCCGGACGTGCGCCGCCTCTACTTGGGTGAAGAATTCCGCCTGTAAGACCGGCCTCACCCAATTCGTTAACGCGCACAATATTTATGCAGGACCAGCCTGCTTATTGGCATACCGCACCAGTGAACGACCTGCTATAAACAAGCAAGAATCGGACCAATTCGCCGGGACTGCTTATGGCATTGTCACAACGACTGGAACTTCGCCAGACGCAAGGGCTGGTGATGACGCCGCAGCTGATGCAGGCCATCAAGCTGCTGCAACTCTCCAGTCTCGACCTGGCCGCCTATGTAGATGGCGAACTTGAACGCAATCCGCTGCTCGAGCGTGCCAGTGAAGACGACCCGCCGGTCGCCGGCGCAGAAGCCAACAGCATCTCATCGGAGGGAAACGAAGGCAGTTCTTCGCCAGCAGACTGGATCGAGGCCGATCTCGAGACAAGCCGCAGTTCGATGGAGCAAGGGCTCGGAACCGAGCTCGAAAATGTGTTTCCCGACGATGGAGGCGAAAAAAACTCGAAAGCGGAAGAGGCGCCGCCGCCCGCCTATTCGGAATGGTCTGGCGCAAATTCAGCAGGCGGCGAAGATTACAATCTTGAGGCTTTTGTCTCCGCCGAGACTACGCTTGCGGATCACCTTGCCGAACAGATGGCGCTAGCGATTTCCAACCCCGCGGGCCGCATGATCGGCCAATACCTGATCGATATGGTCGACGAGGCCGGCTACCTCACCGGCGATCTCGAGACTGTTGCCGAAAAACTTGGCGCCAGCCGCAGCGATGTCGAGCTCGTGCTCGCGGTTCTGCAAACATTCGACCCGCCCGGCGTGTGCGCGCGCAATCTCACCGAATGTCTTGGCATCCAGCTGAAGGAACGTGACCGTTACGATCCGGCAATGAGAGCGCTGGTCGAGCATCTGGATCTTCTGGCCAAACGTGATCTCGCCGGTTTGCGCCGCCTGTGCGGTGTCAATGAAGAGGATCTCGCGGACATGATTGCCGAGATCCGTACGCTCAACCCCAAGCCCGGCCTGGCGTTCGGCTCGACCTTGGTGCAACCGATCGTTCCAGATGTGTTCGTGCGTGCGGCGCCCGACGGCACGTGGCTGGTAGAATTGAATTCCGACACCTTGCCGAAAGTACTTATCAATCAGCGCTACTATGGACAGGTTTCGAAAACGAGCCGTAACGACAAGGAAAAAGCCTATATCGCCGATTGTCTGCAGACGGCAACCTGGCTGGTACGGGCGCTCGATCAGCGTGCGAAAACCATACTCAAGGTAGCGAGTGAAATCGTGCGTCAGCAAGACGGCTTCTTTGCCAAAGGCGTGCAATATTTGCGACCGCTCAATCTCAAGACCGTCGCGGATGCCATTAGTATGCACGAGTCGACTGTCTCGCGTGTCACTGCCAACAAATATATGGCGACGAGCCGCGGTATTTTCGAATTGAAATATTTCTTCACGTCCTCAATTGCTGCTGCAGACGGCGGCGAGGCGCATTCGGCCGAAGCGGTGCGTCATCGCATTCGTCAATTGATTGAGGCCGAGACCGTGGAGGAAGTGCTCTCTGACGATACAATTGTCGAGAAGCTGCGTGACGCCGGAATTGACATCGCGCGTCGCACCGTCGCCAAATACCGTGAGGCAATGCGCATACCATCGTCGGTGCAGCGCCGCCGCGAGAAACAGGCAGCCAGCGCCTGAACGCACGCATCTTGACGCATTGACCTGCGGAACATTTCTAAGGTCAAATCTTTAGCGCCGGGGCGGATGGACAATGGGCGGCGCTACGTCGTCATTACGTCGTCAAGGAGGCAGCCGATGCCTTTGCGCGTTTCGGGACGAAATATCAGTCTTGGTGCGGCGCTGCAGCAGAAAATCACCGATCGGGTCGAGGAGGCCGCTTCGAAATATTTCCGGGGTGGTTATTCAGGCCATGCCACCGTTGGCAAAGACGGCTTCGGCTTCCGCACCGAATGCGTTCTGCATCTCGACTCAGGCGCAATGCTTGAAGCTGAAGGAATGGCCCCCGACGCCTATGACAGCGCGGAACAGGCCGCGATCCGCATCGAAAAGCGGCTTCGGCGCTACAAACGTCGGCGCAAAGACCAGCAAGGGCGCCGCGGGGGGTAAAAATGCCAAAAAAACGGGGTCAAAAGCGGCAACCATAACGCGCGTTCGCCCATTGACGGCAGGACAGACCACTCTTATGTTCCGCCGCCTTCAACACCCCCTCTTGCAAACCGGCGCTATCGTTCCCGATCATTGGACATGTCCATGACGCTCACCGACCTCGTCGCGCCGAATGCTGTTATTCCGGCTCTTAAGGCTAACAGCAAGAAGCAGGCGATCCAGGAGCTGGCCTCTCGCGCGGCCGAACTCACGGGACAGAACGAGAAAGCAATTCTGGAGATCCTGCTTCAACGCGAGAAGCTCGGTTCGACGGCCGTCGGTAACGGCGTCGCCATCCCGCACGGCAAGCTGTCGAAGCTTGGCAGGCTGTTCGGACTGTTCGCGCGGTTGCACAAGCCGATCGACTTTGAAGCTCTCGACAATCAGCCGGTCGATTTGATTTTTTTGCTGCTTGCACCGGAAGCCGCCGGCGCGGATCACCTCAAGGCATTGGCACGCGTCGCGCGGCAGCTGCGCGATCCGGAGATCGCGCGCCGCCTTCGCGAGTCAACGGATGCTGACGCGCTATATGCCGTGTTGGCGATGCCGCCGGCGAGTACCGCGGCGTAATGTCTGGGAGAAAACGGTCAGTGCACGCTGACCGGTTCGAGCTCCTGGCTCCAGGCGTTGGCAAGCGCAGCTTCACGCGTGTCGGTCAGCATGATCGGTGTACCGTCAGCCGCATGCAGTGCGAACAACTTGATGCCGGGCGCAATCTTCGGCGCCTGCGGGAATAAGTTGGCGACATCTTCCGAGCGGATCGCCTTGACGTAGGCCAGCCGCCCGTCGCCGAGCTGTGCCAGCGCTTCCTGGGTAATCACAGGATGAGTCGTATCCGGTTCAATCTGTTTGTCGTTGGTCATGGCCCTCGACTCCTTTCTGATTCAACGCTTGACGCGGTCGAGTCCTGCTTCACGAGTCCGTCATTCCTGGTCATTGATCGAGATCGTCTTTACGATCCGTTCCGGGTGTGGCCGAACGAGATCAATCGACAGCAGCCCATTTTTTAAGTCCGCTCCCATGACCTCCATTCCGTCAGCCAGCACAAAAGTGCGCTGGAACTGCCGCGCGGCGATGCCGCGGTGGAGATATTGACGGGTTTTGTCGTCCTGCTGCCGCCCGCGGATCACCAGCTGACTTTCCTCGATGCTGACATCGAGCTGATCGCGGGTGAAACCGGCAACAGCGAGCGTGATGCGCAACCGCTCAGGGTTTTGCCCGTCACGCGGCAGCCGCTCGATATTGTAGGGCGGGTAGCCGTCGGCCCCCTTGGCAACACGGTCGAGCACACGCTCAATCTCGTCGAAGCCCAGGAGGAATGGGCTGGATAAGGACGGAACTCGCGACATTGGTCTCAAAGCCCTCGCTTGAAGCGACTTTGAAAGGGCCCCTTTCGGGCACCCCAACCCACCAGCGACTGCCGGGGGGTCGTTCCTAATATGGGCGGGGTGGGTTAAAGGTTCAAGAACACGAGGAATTTGGCCAAATTGGACAGTAAACGGGCTTTTGGCCCCTGATTTCATGCCTAATCAGTCCTCCCTGCCTAAGCTGACCGTGCGCGCTGTCCGCGCAACGCCCGTCGAAGTTCCGCTGACCTTCGTGCTTGGCACCAGCGCGGATGCCTTCCGCGTGGCGCCATTGCTCTTGATCGACCTGGAAACCGAGGAAGGCATCACCGGGCGAAGCTACGTGTTCTGCTATCTGCGCGCGGCGGCGCCCGCGATCATGAGCCTGCTTGGAGAGGTCGAACGCTTGGCCAAGGGCGAAGCGGTTGCGCCATCCGAACTGTGGGCAAAGCTCGCGCGTCGTTTCACGCTAATCGGCGTCCAAGGTGTCGTACGCATGGCAATGGCGGGTTTCGATGCCGCCTGTTGGGACGCACTGGCGATTGCGTCCGGCATCCCGCTTGCGACCTTGCTCGGCGCCGAACCGCGTCCGATTCCCGCCTATAACAGTTGCGGTCTCGGTCTTACCCCGGATCTCGGCGCGCTCGCGGATGAAGCCGAGAAGCTGCTCCAAGGTGGCTTCCGGGGCATCAAGCTTCGTTTGGGCTATCCAACACTTCGCGCCGACATCGCGGCCGTGCATGCGGTGCGCAAAAGAATCGGCGACGATGTCGCGCTGATGGTCGATTACAACCAGGCGCTCAAGCTGGACGATGCACTCGTTCGCGGACGCGCGCTTGATGCCGAAAATGTTTATTGGCTGGAGGAGCCGATTCGCCACGATGATTATGTGGGCGCCGCGCGCCTTGCGCGCGAACTCAAGGTCCCGATTCAAATCGGAGAAAATTTTTCATTGCCTGCGGCGATGACTGTCGCGATCGGGCATCACGCCGCAGACTATGTGATGCCGGATCTGGAACGCATTGGTGGTGTCACCGGCTGGCGGCAGGCGGCGGACATCGCGCGGTCGCATGACATAAAAATGTCCTCGCATCTTTTTCCCGAGGTCAGCGCGCACCTCCTCGCGGCCACGCCAACCTGCCACTATCTTGAGTATGTCGACTGGGCGAATGCGGTACTTGAGGAACCGCTTGCGATTGTCGAAGGCAAGGCGGTGGTTTCGTCGCGCCCCGGCAACGGCATGATCTGGGATAAAAGCGCGGTCGAACGGTACCGTTTGCGCTAGCGCAGTGGTAACTTGAACAGCCTGATGGCGTTATCGCGGCCGACCCTTGCGCGATCGGCCTCGCCGATCTCCGCCTTGTCAAACCAGTCCGCGCCTTCACCGATATCCTCGAATGGCCAATCGACCGAGAACATCACGCGGTCAGCACCCATCACGGTCAGCGCGTTGACCAGCGCTGGAGTATCGAAGTTGCCCGATGTGGTGAGATGGAAGTGCTTGCGGAAATAGTGCGCAACACCGTTCTTGGCTGCGTATTTGTGCGCGGCTTTCATCCAGCCGTTGCGATTGTCTATTCGCCAAAGATAGACCGGAATGCCTTCCCCGATATGACCGAGCACGACCTTCAACCGCGGGCACTCGTCGAAAACTCCACTGGCGATCAGGCGCAGCGCATGCACGGCCGTTTCTGCCGCGAAGGCCCAGTTCGGGCCAAGCAGCCAATTGTGCCCCTCATATTGCCGCGTCCAGCTCGGCAACGGATTGCGCGGATGCAGATAGAAGGGCACATCGAGTGCTTCCACAGCGCGCCAAAAAGGCCGGTATTGTGGGAGATCGTAGTAAGTCACGTTTTCCGGCGTGCCGATCTGCGAGAAGCCGTTGACCAGCGCGCCGACAAACCCGAGCTCCTTGGTGCAGCGCGTCAGTTCGGCGATCGCCGCGCCGGGATCCTGCATCGGGAGTGCGGCGAACGCCGCAAATCGGCCGGGACGTTTGCGCACTTCGGCGGCGAGCACATCGTTGGCCTGCGTAGCAACGGCGATTGCGGTCTTGGTGTCGTGGATTGCCTGGACCGCCGGAGCATTGAGCGACAGGATCATCAATTCGATCCCGTGTTTATCCATTTCACGCAAGCGCGTGTCCTGGATGTCAAGCAGGCGGTGGCTCAAATCCTTCCATACGTGCGAGCCGAATACCTGCGAATCGCCGAGCGTTGGCTCGATGGCGAAATGCTCTTCAAGCGCGATCTTGCCTTGCATGTCGGGGTCCAATACTAGGGAAGTTGGTGGAAGGAAGTTGCCGGGAAAGAGCAAAAAGTAGATAGCGCACAATGGGGAAGCCCGCATAGCCCGAGCTGTGTGGCAGTGAGATCATTCCGGCAGTTGCTTAAACGGCGCCGCAGCGCAATTTCAGCCGGCGACCGCGAGTTCGTCGTTCAGCGTTACCGGCACCGGCAGATCCTGGCCGTCGGCCTGTTCGTAGCCGATAGCGCGGAGGATGCCGGTCGCAGGACACATCTCGACCGCGACGCGCGTCTGCGAATTGAGAACGGGCGGCGTTACCCACGCAAATTCTCCCACAAAATGACCGGGCCAGGCCTCGAGATAGTTGCGTCTCGTGCGGCTGTTCTCGGCAGCTTCATCGAAGGTGCGCGTAAAAAGCGCTTCGGGGCCTACGCGCGCTTCCCAAGACGGCCGGCTTTGCAACCAGTCATTTGCGGCTCCCGTATTGTGTTCGCGGCTGGCGAAGGCGTCTTGCGTGCGCTCGATCACGCATCGTTCACCCGGATTGCAGCCGACCAATGTATAAATTGCCGGACGCGCAATCGGCGTCGTCTCCAGCCGATGCTTCGCTTCGGCAAAGGTCTTGCACGTCTCAAAAACAGCGCGCAGCAGATGGTCGGGCGGAATAAAGCGGATCCCCCACGTCTGCCAGGCGTTCAAGGCAATGTCATAGGGCCGCAGCCAGGGGCCGCGCGTGCGTCGCCGCATCGGAGCCTGGTTTATGCAGGCAGCGAAACGGCCCGGCGCAGACGCCGTCAGGATTCCCACATAGCCCGGCCACGTCGCACTGTCGAAATCACCGGCAGCGCCGCGCATCCGCGCCACTTCAAGGTGACGGCCGAGCCCCGGAAACGGCCAATCCAAAGTACGCACGAGCCACGGCGCGCCGTCTTGTTCGCAGGCGAGGGCGGTGCAGCCCCACTGATAGCACCCGTTAAGAAACCAGATACCGGGAAAGCCGAGTTCAACCGCGATGGCATGAACCTCCGCCGCGTAGGGCGAACGCGATCGCAAAAGCCACCGGCGGGTTATCGAGTCGATAGCCGGCAGCAGACCCACCACGACGCGCGGCAACCAGTCAACGCATTCGTCGCGCAGGGCCCGCACCCGCGCCCGGCCTTCGGTGGCGTGTCGAACGGGGCCGTCGTCCCGGACATCGATGATCGGGACGGGAGCAAGTCGCGCGGCCGACGGCGTCGTCATAACTTCTCTCTCACCGTCGGCGGACAACGATTTCGTTTCGGATGCGGCTACTGCCCCAAACGGCACGGAATTGGTGGAGCCAGGGGGAGTCGAACCCCCGACCTCGTGAATGCCATTCACGCGCTCTCCCAACTGAGCTATGGCCCCAAGCCGTAAATTCGCTCGCCGATTTTGGGAAGCGGCGAAGGCGTCAACTTTCTTCTTCTTTCTCGATGGACTCGCCGATGATGTCGGTTACGTCGGCGTCGCCCTCTTCCTGCTCTTCGATGAACGCGGCATCGTCCATGCTCTCGTCGCCCATCTCGACCTCTTCCTCTTCGCCCGCGGCGGCGGTGGCGTCGGCCGCGGCCGGCTTCTTGCCCTGCTGTTCGGCCTCGGCATCCTCGAGCGAAACGAACTCCGCGTCGGCGGTCTCCGGCACGATGGTTTCGGCCGGCACCACCGGCGCGGGCCGTGCAGCGGGCGCCGGTTCAGGCCTCGCGCGTGGAGGCGTCGGCGCGACGATCGGTACGACCTTGCCTGTATAAGGTGAAATCACCGGCGTCTTGTTGAGATCGTAAAACTTACGACCGGTATCCGGACAAACGCGTTTGGTGCCGAGATCGGGTTTAGCCATCGAGGTTCCTAGGGGGACGGGGCCGTTTAAATCGGTGTTTCACTTGGCTAGTTGCAAGGCCCCTGTCAATAGCGCAAGCGGGCTTCATGAGCCCAAGGCGGCCGGATGACGGGGCGCGCGGCTGCGTGGTAGGACCACCCAGTTTCCAAGGATACCGCCCGGTGGACCCAGCAGAATTAACGCCTTTAACGGCCCGTCAAGGCAGCCCATTGCAGGGCCGTGCCCGCGTGCCGGGCGATAAATCGATTTCCCACCGCGCCCTGATCCTGGCGGCGCTGACGGTCGGCGAAACCACGATCGGCGGCCTGCTCGAAGGCGAGGACGTTCTCCATACTGCCGACGCCATGCGGGCGCTCGGCGCGCGTGTCGAGCGCACCGGCGACCATACCTGGCGCATTTATGGCGTCGGCGTCGGCGGGTTCGCTCAGCCGGCCGGCGTGCTCGATTTCGGCAATTCCGGCACCGGGGTCCGGCTCGCGATCGGCGCGGTATCGGGCGCCTCGGTCACCGCCACCTTTGATGGTGATGCCTCCTTGCGCGGACGGCCGATGCAACGCGTGCTCGAGCCGCTGGAGAAGATGGGAGTGCGCGTCGTTCAGGTCGCCGATGGCGGGCGCCTGCCACTCACACTGCGGGGAGCCGCCGACCCAATTCCGATCATCTATGAGCCGCCGGTGGCATCGGCGCAGCTTAAATCGGCGGTGCTGCTCGCCGGGCTTGCGGCACCGGGCGAGACGACCGTGATCGAAGCGGAGGCGACGCGCGATCATACTGAACGATTGCTGAAGCATTTCGGCGCGAAGGTGAGCAGCAAGCCGCACGGCGATCATGGCCGACGCATTGTTTTGCAAGGCCAACCCGAACTTGAACCGGCGAATGTCGTGGTCCCGGCCGATCCGTCATCGGCGGCGTTTCCTCTCGTCGCCGCGCTGCTTATCCCGGGCTCCGAACTCATCCTCGATGCGGTCATGACAAATCCCTTGCGGACCGGCTTGCTGACCACCTTGCGCGAGATGGGCGCCAGCATCGAAGCGCTGGAAAAGCGCGACGATGGCGGGGAGGAAATTGCCGACCTGCGCGTGCGCGCCTCGGCGCTCAAAGGGGTGGACGTGCCGCCCGAGCGGGCGCCGTCGATGATCGACGAATATCCGATTCTGGCCGTGGCGGCGTCTTTCGCGGAAGGGGTCACGCGGATGCGCGGCCTAAAAGAGTTACGGGTGAAGGAATCCGACCGCCTGGCGGCCACCGCGGACATGCTGCGCGCCAATGGTGTCACGGTGGAAATCGAAGGCGACGATCTGATCGTCCAGGGCAAGGGCCGGCCGGCCGGTGGTGGTGAAGTAAGGACGCATATGGATCACCGCATTGCCATGGCCGCACTGGTCATGGGTCTTGGCACGGACAATCCTGTGCGGATTGACGACAGTGCATTCATCGGCACCAGCTTTCCGGGCTTCGCCGAATTAATGCGCTCGCTCGGCGCGGACTACACATGATTATTGCGATCGACGGACCGGCGGCGTCGGGCAAGGGGACGCTCGGCAAACGGCTCGCCGCTCACTATGGCCTGCGTCACCTCGACACCGGGCTGATCTACCGTGCCGTCGCCAAGGCGCTGATTGATGCCGGGAAAAATTCGAACGACGTTGCCGCCGCCGCGGCCGCCGCCAAGTCGCTCGACCCCGCTCGTTTCAACGAAATGGCACTTAAGGCTCACAACATCGGCGACGCCGCATCGATTGTTTCGGCCATCCCCGCGGTGCGCGATGCACTGCTGTCCTTCCAGCGCGAATTTGCCGCCAAGCCTCCGGGGGCGGTGCTCGACGGCCGCGACATCGGCACCGTGATCTGCCCCGATGCGGACGTTAAGATCTTCGTTACTGCGGCCCCCGAAATGCGCGCGCGCCGGCGTGCTGCCGAATACAAGGCGCAAGGCCGGAATATCGACGAGGCAGCCGTGCTGGCCGATATTCTTAGACGGGATGAGCGCGACCAAAACCGCACCGCGGCGCCCCTAAAACAAGCATCAGATGCGCACTTGCTCGATACGACACATTTGGATATAGACGCGGCCATCCGGGCCGCCATCGACATCGTCGAGGCCACCCGAGCGGGCCGAGGGCGCAAGTAACCGCCCCTCGTGTTGGAGGACAAAGCCCCGCTCGAGCCTCTGCGTGAAGCGCGCCTGATCGAACCATCGTTCCGAAAGCACGGTTTTTAGCGCCGGCCATCCGGGATTCCCCGGGGGTCGCCGTTGGTCTGCGGGACCTTCGGCCCGCGCATTCGGAACGCCATTCAAACCCGTCGGCGCGCCGCGAATAGGAGACTCCATGGCCACCGCTGCAGCACCCTCGCGTGAAGACTTCGCCAAGCTGCTCGACGAAAGCTTTGGCGGCGGAAACCTTCAGGAAGGTTCCGTCATCAAGGGCAAGGTCGTCGGCATCGAAAAGGAATTCGCCGTCATCGACGTCGGTTTGAAAACCGAAGGACGCGTGGCCTTACGTGAATTCACTGGGCCCGGACGGCAAACCGACCTCAAGGTCGGCGACGATGTCGAAGTTTATCTCGAGCGGGTCGAGAATGCGCTCGGCGAGGCGGTGCTATCGCGCGACAAGGCGCGCCGTGAGGAAAGCTGGGGCAAGCTGGAGAAGGCGTTCAACAGCACCGAAAAGGTTCAGGGCGTCATATTCAATCAAGTCAAGGGCGGCTTCACCGTCGACCTCGACGGCGCCGTGGCGTTCCTGCCGCGATCGCAGGTCGATATCCGCCCGATCCGCGACGTCACTCCCCTGATGAATGTTCCGCAGCAGTTCCAGATCCTGAAGATGGATCGCCGCCGCGGCAACATCGTGGTTTCCCGCCGCACCGTCCTCGAAGAGACGCGCGCGGAGCAGCGTCAGGAGCTGGTGCAGAACCTGGAAGAAGGTCAGGTGATCGACGGCGTCGTGAAGAACATTACGGATTACGGCGCCTTCGTCGATTTGGGTGGCATCGACGGGCTATTGCACGTCACCGACATCGCCTGGCGGCGCGTCAATCATCCCACCGAGGTGCTCAATATCGGGCAGCAGGTGAAGGTAAAGATCATCAAGATCAATCACGAGACCCATCGCATCTCGCTCGGCATGAAGCAGCTGCTCGACGATCCATGGCAGGGGATCGAGGGCAAATATCCGGTGGGTGCCCGCTTCAAGGGACGCGTCACCAACATCACCGACTACGGCGCTTTCGTGGAGCTCGAGGCGGGCATCGAGGGCCTGATCCACGTTTCGGAAATGTCGTGGACCAAGAAGAACGTTCACCCCGGCAAGATCGTATCGACTTCGCAGGAAGTCGAGGTTCAGATCCTCGAAGTCGATCCGGTGAAACGCCGCATTTCGCTCGGCCTCAAGCAGACGATGCGTAATCCGTGGGAGGTGTTTGTCGAGAAACATCCGCCGGGTTCCACGGTCGAAGGCGAGGTCAAGAACAAGACTGAATTTGGCCTGTTTCTCGGCCTCGACGGCGACGTGGACGGCATGGTCCACCTGTCCGATCTCGACTGGAAGCGCCCGGGCGAGCAGGTCATCGAGGAATACAAGAAAGGCGACATGGTCAAGGCGCAGGTCCTCGACGTTGACGTCGAGAAGGAGCGCATTTCGCTCGGCGTCAAGCAGCTTGCCGGTGATCCAATGGAGTCGGCCGGCGATCTCAAGAAGGGATCGGTGGTGACCGGCGAGGTGACGGAAGTGAAGGAAACCGGCATCGATGTAAAGATCGTCGGCACCGAACTCACTGCGTTCATCAAGCGTGCCGATCTTGCACGCGAACGCGGCGAGCAGCGCCCCGAGCGTTTTTCGGTCGGCCAGAAAGTGGACGCACGCGTTACCCAGTTCGATCGCAAGACGCACAAGGTCTCTGTCTCGATCAAGGCGCTCGAAGTCGCCGAAGAAAAAGAGGCAATCGCCCAATACGGCACCGCCGATTCAGGCGCGTCTCTCGGGGATATCCTCGGCGCCGCGCTCAAGCAGCGGGCTGGCGACAAGCCAGAAGCTGAAACGGAAAAAGCCGAGGAGTAGGCAGCTGCCGGCTTTCCGCACGCGAATCACGGTTCCCGGGCGTTTGCCCGGGGACTTCTTTCTCACACAACCTCGTGCAACCTCGTGAATGTCTGCCGTATGACGGGGCAGGGCTCTGTGCCGCCGGGCCGAGTTCGCGTACGTTTCGATTGAAATAACGAGCAAGTAGAGGAAGCGAAGCCATGTCGCTCGATGCCGATGCCATCGTCGATCGCCGCCGCATGCGGAGTAAGCTTACATTTTGGCGTGTCAGCGCGCTGGTGATTGCTTTGCTCGCCATTGCCGGCACGGCACTTGTGCTTGTCCCCGGCAGCCGGTTCATGCCGCCAGGCGCGTATATCGCCCGCATCAAGATTCAAGGTCTGATCCGCGGCAACCAGGATCGCGTCGAGGCGCTTGCGCGGCTCGGCCGCTCGCGCGCAAGTGCCGTGATCGTGCACATCGACAGTCCTGGCGGTACTACAGCCGGCTCGGAACAGCTTTACGATGCTTTGCGCGAATTGCAGGGCAAAAAGCCGATGGTCGTTGTGGTCGATGGGCTCGCCGCATCTGGCGCTTACATTGCCGCGCTATCTGCCGAGCACATTGTGGCGCAGGAAACCTCGTTGGTGGGCTCGATAGGAGTGCTGTTTCAATACCCGAACTTCACTGATGTGCTGAAGACCATCGGGATCAAGGTCGAGGAGGTGAAATCCTCGCCGCTCAAGGCTGCGCCCAACGGGTTCGAGCCGACCAGTCCGGAGGCACGCGCCGCGATCGAGGCGATCGTGCTCGATTCCTATGCCTGGTTCAAAGGTCTGGTGAAGGATCGCCGGAAAATGGACGATACCCAGCTGACGCAGGTGGCCGACGGGCGTGTTTTTACCGGACGGCAGGCCGTCGGCCTCAAGCTCGTTGACGGCCTCGGCAACGAAAAGGCTGCGCTGGCGTGGCTGGAGAAGGAAAAAAAGGTGCCGGCCAGCACCCCGGTCCGCGATTATTCGCTGCAACCGCGGTTCAGTGAGCTGTCTTTCCTGCATGTAGCCGCCTGGACCTTCGAGGCGGTGGGCCTGAACGCCATTGCTCACCGGATCGAGGAATGGGGCGCAATCCAGGCGGTAGAGCGACTTAATCTTGACGGTCTCTTGGCGCTTTGGCACCCTCCATCCCCTAACTGACTGGGTAGGGCGTCAATGATTAAGTCTGAACTCGTCCAGCGCATTGCGGCCCAGAATCCTCATCTGTATCAGCGCGACGTCGAGAACATCGTCAACGCGATCCTCGGCGAAATCACCACTGCAATGGCGAAGGGTGATCGCGTCGAGCTGCGCGGCTTCGGCGCCTTTTCGGTGAAGCATCGGCCGGCCCGCACCGGGCGCAATCCGCGCACCGGCGCGCATGTTGCCGTCGACCAGAAGTCGGTGCCGTTCTTCAAGACCGGTAAGGAAATGCGCGAGCGGTTGAACAGGCCAGGCGCGATATAGGGCTTCTGGTTTCCGGGAGTGTCGGAGTGCTATGGTCGTGGCCGGGTTCGTCCCGGCCGTCGATTTTTTGAGCAAAGCCGTAACGATGCTCCGCAAAATCGTCTCGATGTTGATCGTCGTTCCGCTGGCCGTGGTCATTATTGCATTCGCGGTGGCCAACCGGCAGTCGGTGACGGTTTCGTTCGATCCCTTCTCTTCGACAAATCCGGCCTATGCGGCAACTTTGCCGTTGTTCGTGCTCATCTTCCTGCTCCTCATTCTCGGCGTGCTGGTCGGCGGCGCCGCGGCCTGGATCGGACAGACCAAATGGCGGCGGTCTGCGCGCAAACTCGATGGTGAGGTCCGAGTTTTGCACCAGGAGCTGGATGCCATCCGCCGCCGCTTTGCTCCCGAACCGGCGCCGAGCGCATCGGAGTCAGCGTCATACCCGGTCCTCCCGCCGACGATTCCTTAACTCAGCCGTACGGTTCCGCTTTGCGGCCAAATGGAGAAGGCGCTAGAACGCGCTTCACAAATGCCTTTGTCGATCAAAATCTGCGGCCTCAGGACCCCGCAAGCGCTTGATGTGGCGCTTGATTCCGGGGCCGATCTGGTTGGCTTCGTGTTTTTTCCACCGAGCCCGCGGCATCTTGGGTTGGAGGCTGCGCGCACGCTCGGTCAGCGCGTGCAAGGCCGGGCCGGCAAGGTCGCCCTCACCGTCGATGCCAACGACGAGACGCTGCTCGACATTATCGCAGCACTTAAACCGGACATGCTCCAGCTGCACGGCAGCGAAACTCCGGAGCGTGTCGTCGCGGTACGCACACGCTATGGCCTGCCGGTTATCAAGGCGCTGCCCATCGCGGAACGCAGGGACCTCTCGCCAATTCGCCAGTATGCGCAATTTGTCGATCGGCTGCTTTTTGACGCCCGTGCGCCGAGGGATGCGACCCGGCCGGGCGGTTTGGGCAAGCCATTCGACTGGACGCTGCTCAAGGACATCAACGCCGGCGTCCCGTTCATGCTGTCGGGCGGGCTCGATCCGGACAATGTGGCGGAGGCGTTACGTGTCACCCGCGCGCCCGGCGTCGACGTATCGTCCGGGGTCGAGCGCGCGCCCGGCGAAAAAGATCCGGACAAAATCCGTGCCTTCATTCGTGCCGCGCGGGCGGCCGAGGCCGAACTCCTGAAGCCGCCTCTCCAGCTCGGAGAGACGTCCATCGTGCGTTCGGTCAAATAGGGACTTGCCCCGTATGACCGTGCAGCAGCCCAACTCATTCCGCACCGGTCCCGACGAGCGCGGGCATTTCGGCATCTACGGTGGCCGCTTTGTCGCCGAGACCTTGATGCCGTTGATCCTCGATCTGGAAAAAGCCTATCTGCACGCCAAAGCCGACCCGAAATTCAAAAAGGAAATGGATGGCCATCTCGCGACTTATGTGGGACGGCCGTCGCCGCTGTATTTCGCCGACCGGTTCACGCAGCATTGCGGCGGGGCGAAGATCTATTTCAAACGCGAAGAACTCAACCATACCGGTGCGCACAAGGTGAACAACGTGCTTGGCCAGATCATGCTTGCCCTGCGCATGGGCAAGACACGCATCATTGCCGAAACCGGCGCCGGGATGCATGGCGTCGCGGCAGCCACGGTGTGCGCAAAGTTCGGGTTGCCCTGCATCGTCTACATGGGCGCGGTCGATGTCGAACGGCAAAAGCCTAATGTGCTGCGGATGAAGATTCTCGGAGCGGAAGTGCGGCCGGTCGAGTCCGGAGCGCGCACGCTCAAGGACGCAATGAACGAGGCGCTGCGCGACTGGGTGACCAACGTCAGCGATACGTTCTATTGTATTGGCACGGTCGCCGGCCCGCATCCCTATCCGGCTATGGTGCGCGATTTCCAGTCGATCATCGGCCGCGAAACGCGCGAGCAGATGCAGGCCGCCGAAGGCCGGCTTCCCGATTCGCTGATTGCCTGCATCGGTGGGGGCTCCAATGCCATGGGGCTGTTTCATCCGTTCCTCGATGAGCGCGCGATCGAGATCTACGGGGTGGAAGCGGCTGGCCATGGATTAAAGAGCGGCAAGCACGCGGCCTCGATTGCCGGAGGAAAGCCCGGCGTCCTGCATGGCAACCGGACTTATTTGCTGATGGACGAAGACGGCCAGATCGAGGAAGCGCATTCGATTTCCGCCGGCCTCGATTATCCCGGCATCGGTCCGGAGCACGCTTGGCTCAATGACATGGGCCGCGTGAAATTCCTGTCGGCTACGGACGATGAAGCGGTTGCCGCATTCCAGCTGTGCAGCAAGCTTGAAGGCATCATCCCCGCACTGGAAGCGGCGCACGCTCTGGCCAAGGTGCCGGAAATTGCCGCCGCGAAGCCGAAAGATCACCTGATGGTGGTCAACCTTTCAGGCCGCGGCGACAAGGATCTCGCGTCGGTCGAAGCTTTTCTCGGAAGCACGAGGCGATGAGCACGCGCATCGAGACGCGCTTCGCGGCTCTGAAAAAAGAAGGCCGCGCCGCGCTGGTAACCTTCACCATGGCTGGTGATCCCGACTACGACACGTCGCTCGCGATCGCGAAAGGTTTGCCGAAAGCGGGCGCCGATATCATCGAGCTTGGCATGCCGTTCACCGATCCCATGGCGGATGGTCCCGCGATTCAGGCGGCGGGTTTGCGCGCGCTCAAGTCAGGACAGCGCATGACCAGGACGCTGGCGATGGTGCGTGAATTTCGCAAGGGTGATAACGAAACGCCCATCGTGCTGATGGGCTACTACAATCCAATCTACATTTACGGCAACGCCCGCTTTCTTGCCGACGCCAAGGCGGCCGGCGTTGATGGGCTCATCGTCGTGGACTTGCCGCCGGAGGAAGACGAAGAATTGTGCCTGCCGACCTTGAAAGTGGGGCTGAACTTCATCCGGCTGGCGACGCCCACGACCGATGACAAACGCCTGCCCACGGTACTCACCAACACCTCGGGCTTTGTCTATTACGTGTCGATAACCGGCATCACCGGCGCCGCTGCGCCCGATACCGTCAAGGTGACGACGGCGGTTGCCCGCATCAAGCGTCACACCAAACTGCCTGTTGCGGTCGGTTTCGGGGTCAGGACGGCCGAACAGGCCCGCACTATTGCCGAGGGCGCCGACGGCGTTGTCGTGGGCTCGGCGCTGATCGATACCTTGCGCCAGAGCCTCGACAAGGACGGCAAGCCCGGGCGCGGAACGGTGAATGCGGTGACCAAGCTTGTATCCACGCTTGCGCAGGGCGTGCGCTCGGCGCGCCGAATGGCGGCGGAATAGACGTCCGGCCCTACCGCGGCGGAATCTGGATCAGATCGCCGAGCTGCGCCGGTGTCAGTTCGGTTGCGGTGAATTTCAACGCGACCGCATCCTTCACGATCGTATCGAGTCCGACGATTTTATCGGGCTCGACAGAGGCCCGCGGGAAGAAATCATCGCGCGTGCGTTTGGCCTTCGCTTCGCTGATCTTGAGCCAATCCGCATAAATTCTCAGCGCATTCGGGTCGGTGTACATGTAGTTGATCGTCTCGCGATAGGCTTTCATGTAGCGGTCGACCACGTCCTTGTGCGCCTTGAAGTAGTCGGCGTTGACGATGTTAAGTCGCACCGTCTGGCCCTTGAAAGCGTCGGCGTCGTTACCCGTCGCAATGATACGAATCTGTTTCTGATCGATCTGGTCGAGGCCAAATGGCGGCGCGGCCCAGCCCACATCGATCTGCCCTGACATAACCGCGGTCAAGTTCGCGGCGGGGCCACCCATCGCGGTCGGCTTGGCCTTGAGCTGATACTGCTTCATGAAAGCGGTGACGATGCCGTGGGTGGATGACCCGTTGGTCGAGTAGGCGAGGATCTTGTCGTCGGTATCCTTCAACGACTTGATCGGTGAATCTGCTTTCACATACCAATAGAGGTCGTTGGCGCCGGTCGTCTCCGCGCCGATCACGCGGACTGGCGCGCCTTTGGAATAAGCACTCATCACGCCCATCACGCCGGCCGCGATGCCGATATCGACGCTACCCGAGATCACCGCTTGCTGCGTTTCGCCCGCGCCGTTGGTGTAGACGATGTCGAGCTCCAGGCCGTGCTTTTTGAAGATACCGGCGAGTTGGCCCACCTCCGACACCGACGTATCCCAGTTGCCGCGCTGGCCTACCGCAAGTTTCACCTTGTCCTGCGCCGATGCCGGCGCGGCCGCAAACAAGGTCAATGTCGCAAGTGCGCAAGCGAGCGTGCTTTTCTTCATGCTGTCCTCCCTGAGTTTCTTTGCCGTTATTTGGCGGCTTGTGGTTGTTTGGCGACTCGCTCGAGCGGCGCTTCGCTGCCGCCGCCGAGGCTCCTCCAGTTCGTGGTTTTTGGGACCACGCCTTCATACGAACTGATGGTCGCATGTCTGATACGGGGTTCGG
Organism: Pseudolabrys sp.; assembly: GCA_035626335.1. Classification (GTDB taxonomy): domain Bacteria; phylum Pseudomonadota; class Alphaproteobacteria; order Rhizobiales; family Xanthobacteraceae; genus Pseudolabrys. Next base: position 79,394 of record DASPNW010000028.1, on the reverse strand, counting down.
CGGTACCAAGCGCTTGCCCTTTGTCGCGCATGGTGCGTGCGGCCTCGACCATCAGGCGCCGGAACGCGACCACCGCCACATCGCTGGCGCCGACGCGTTCCCTGGATCGGTCGCTGATCGGGCCCATCGATTCCCACATGGCGATGTCCTGATTCGGGATGCCGCTAATCCCGGTGAAATTGCCGTTCTTCATCGCCGCGCGATCCTGCTGGTAAAGATTTTCGCGCGTGCGAATGCCATCGAAATTCCGGTCAACGTCGACGCCCCATTGCAGCACATTGAATTTACGCCAGGCCTCGGCGTCGATGCCGGGCTTGTCGGACCCATTCCAGGCGATGAAGTAAAAGATCGTGTTGTGGTCGTCTTCCGGCGTCAGCAGTGTCGCGACGTTGTGGACGTTGTTCGGCGGGATCAACGCTGTGAACGGCGCGATATAGACCGTCGTGCGGATGTAATCGTGCGTCGCTTCATTCATGATCGGGCGCCGGATTGCCGCGTAGCGGAATCCGTAGCTTGTGCGTTCGATCTGGAAACGCGGCGCTTTGTCGGTTGACGGGCGTAGCCAGTTCGCTTCTGTTGCCTTGGCGCTGTCGACTTGCGCCGGCACCATGTCGGAGGAATGCAGACTGGAGGAATGCGCCGAATCGATTTGTCCCTCCAGAATCTGCGCCCAATTGCAGCGCACCCGAACTTTCGTGGCGCTGACGCGTGCGTCAGGCGTGGGGGCGAACGCCGGCGTTTCCAGCTCATGCATGTCCTCGGGTGGACCCATGTAAGCCCACACGAAACCGCCGGCTTCGCGCGCCGGATAAGCCTTGTGCCTGACCCGGTCCGGGATGAGGCTGTTGGCAGGCTCCGATGCCATCTCCACGACATTGCCGTCCACGTCGAATTTCCAGCCATGGTAGAGGCAGCGCAGCCCGCACTCCTCGTTTCTGGCAAACACCAGTGACGCACGTCGATGCGAGCAATATTCATCAAGGACGCCGATGCGGCCTTTGCTATCGCGGAATACGACGAGATTCTCGCCCAGCAGCCGAACCTTTATCGGGGTTCCATCGGGCTCGGCTACTTCTTCCGACAGGCAGGCCGCGATCCAGTGGCGCCGCATGATTTGGCCCATCGGCGCATCGCCTTCGACGCGGCAAAGCAGGTCATTTTCCTCAAGGGTCATCATGGCGCGCTTCCCTCGTTCGCGCGTCGTCACAGATTTCTGTCGCGCGCGCTTTCTTAGATATCTAAGATAAGACTAGTTAATGTGCGGGACCTTGTCGAGACAGGTTAATTTCTTTGAGCAAAACGAGCGAACGCAAGCTCCGTCTCGGGGTCGCCGGTCTCGGCCGCGCATTCAGCGTCATGCTGCCGGCCTTTGTCGGCGACGAGCGCGTCACGCTCGTAGCAGGAGCCGATACCCGCCCGGAAGCGCAGCAGCGCTTTGCCGCCGAATTCTCCGTCGTGGGCTACAGCACCGTCGAGGAACTGTGTGCCGACCCCGCGGTCGAAGCCGTTTACGTGGCGACTCCGCATCAGTACCACGCGCAGCACGCCGTTCTTGCCGCACGTCATGGCAAGCATCTGCTCGTTGAAAAGCCGATCGCGCTGACGCTCGACGAGTGCAATATCATGCTCGATGCGGTGCACAGGGCCCGCGTGCATCTTGTCGTCGGTCACAGCCATTCTTTCGACGCTCCCGTCCAGCGGTTGCACACTTTGGTCAAGAGCGGAGAGTTCGGCGGCGTCCGTATGATCAACGCGATCAACTACACCGACTATTTGTATCGCCCGCGGCGGCCGGAAGAACTCGACACGGCAAAAGGTGGCGGTGCGGTGTTCAACCAGGCGGCTCATCAGGTCGATATCGTGCGGCTCGTCGGTGGAGGACGAGTATCGAGCGTGCGCGCTGTAACGGGCGCCTGGGACTCGCGCCGCCCGACCGATGGCGCCTATGCGGCGCTGCTAACGTTTGACAACGGTGCCTTCGCGTCACTGACCTATAACGGCTACGGGCACTTCGATTCGGACGAGCTTGAAGGCTGGATCGGCGAGATGGGGCAACAGAAAACGCCCTATTCGGCGTCGCCTCGGCCGCGCTTTGCCAACATGGCTGAAGAAGCTTCGTTGAAGGACGCGCGCAACTACGGCGGACGCGAATATCGCCGCAACGCCGCGCAGCCGGTCGCACATCAGCATTTTGGCACGCTGCTGGTGAGCTGCGAGCGCGCCGATCTGCGTGCGGTCCCGACCGGCGTGATGATCTACCAGGATGGCGCAGCACGCCTTGATGCATTGGCACCCCGGGCCGTGCCGCGTTCCGAAGTCATTGATGAACTCTATCAGGCCGTCGTTCATGGCAAAGCGCCGCTTCACGATGGTGCATGGGCGATGGCGACGCTCGAAATCTTGTTGGCGATTCTGCGTTCCGCGCGGGAGGGCTGCGATGTGCACCCAACCCGCCAGGTCGGCGTGCCATGAAACGGGCATCGTCCAGTACACAGTCGATCCTGCGCCACTGGCGCGAAGCCGTGCCGGATGATCGGCTCGCGCATCTGGTGAAAGACGCGACGCGCGCGCTTGTTCGCGCGTTGCAAATGCGGCTTGCGGAGCACGCGGTCTCGTTCGGGCATTGGACATTCTTGCGCATCCTCTGGGAGGGGGATGGCCTCACCCAGCGCGAGCTGAGCGAACAGGCGGGCGTCATGGAACCGACGACGTTCTCGGCGCTCAAGGCGATGGAGCGGCTCGGCTATATCCGCCGGCGCCGGCTCGGCGGCGACCGCAAAAAGATCTATATCTTGCTCACCCCCAAAGGCCGGCGATTGCGCAAGCAATTGGTACCGCTCGCGGAAGACGTGAACCACATTGCCGTGCGTGGCGTGCGTGCGGCCGAAATTCCGGTCGCGCGCGGTGTTTTGCTGGCTATCATCGAGAACCTCGCGCGGGATGAGCAGGCCGCCGACATGCGAATGCCATCGACCCGTGAGCTGGCGCGGATTTCGGCGAACGGCCACAAGAAACCGCGCAAACGCATGCGCTCCGCAAGAACGTGACCGTTATTGGCGGCTGGCGGACGACTCAAATATTCTGGCAATAACGGGTATGGATTTGTGCCGCTGCCGGAATTAGATGAATGTCAGTCCTAAGGGTCCCATGAACTGGATTTCCAACGTCGTCCGACCGAAGATTCGCAGCTTCCTGCGTCGCGAGACGCCGGAAAATCTCTGGATCAAGTGTCCGGAGACAGGCCAGCTCGTCTTTTACAAGGACGTTGAGGCCAACCAGTTCGTCATTCCCAGCTCAAACTATCACATGCGCATTAGTGCGCCGTTGCGGCTGAAAGCCATGTTCGACGGCGGCGAATTCGAAGAAATCGCCTTGCCTGAAGTGCCCGTCGATCCGCTCAAGTTCCGCGACGAGCGCCGCTATGCCGATCGTCTGAAGGATGCCCGCATCAAGACCGGGTTGCAGGATGCCGTAAAGCTCGGCATCGGGCGGCTGGAAGGCCAGATGGTGACCATCGCCGTCCAGGATTTCGACTTCATGGGCGGTTCGCTTGGCATGGCGGCTGGCGAGGCCGTGATCACCGGCCTGGAGACCGCCGTGCGGCGCCAGACACCTTTCATCATGTTCGCGGCTTCCGGCGGCGCGCGTATGCAGGAAGGCATCCTTTCGCTCATGCAGCTACCGCGTACGACAGTGGGCGTGCAGATGTTGCGCGAGGCGCGAAAGCCTTACATCGTTGTGCTCACCAACCCGACCACCGGTGGCGTCACCGCCTCGTACGCGATGCTGGGTGACGTACAGATCGCCGAACCTGGTGCGCTGATCGGATTTGCCGGGCCGCGCGTGATCGAACAAACGATCCGCGAGAAATTGCCGGAAGGTTTCCAACGCGCTGAATATCTTTCGGAGCACGGGATGGTCGACATGGTGGTTCATCGGCATAAATTGCGCGCAACTCTCGCGGAATTATGCCGCTTGCTCACCAAGGCTCCGGCGCCGGGCAGCCAACAGCAATTGCCGGTTCCCGCGCATGCGTGAATAAGTCGGGGTCCTCACAGCTGCGAAAGCGGATGCTCCAGCGGCCCCGGTGCTCTAATATCTAAACGAAACCGACGAGCGAATGCCCCATCTTCGCGGGCATAGACGAAGATTGCATGTCTCCGATCGACTCTATCGTTGCACGACTGGCGGCGCTGCATCCCAGGCGCATCGACCTGTCGCTCGATCGCGTGCAGCGGCTGCTCGGCGCGCTCGACAACCCCGAACGAAAATTGCCGCCGGTGATTCACGTCGCGGGCACGAATGGCAAGGGCTCGACGATTGCGTTCCTGCGCGCGATTCTGGAAGCCGCGGGTAAGCGGGTCCACACATATACCTCACCGCATCTGGTCCGTTTCAACGAACGCTTCCGGATCGGTTCGCGCGGCGAAGGCATATTGGTTTCCGACCAGGAGCTGGCGGCAATCATGGAGGAATGCGAGCGCGCTAACGCGGGAGCACCCATCACCGTGTTCGAAATTACAACCGCGGCGGGTCTGCTGTTGTTTTCGCGCCATCCTGCCGATGTGGTGCTGTTGGAAGTCGGGCTTGGCGGGCGGCTCGACGCGACAAACGTCATCGATCGTCCGCTGGCCACCATCATCACCCGCATTTCGATCGATCACACGGATTTTCTCGGCGAGTCCCTCGACAAGATCGCGGCCGAAAAAGCCGGCATTCTCAAACGCGGAGTGCCGGCCGTTATTGCCTCACAACACCGCGATGCGTTGGCGGTGATTGAACGACAAGCAGCCAGGCTCGGCGCGCCGCTGAAAATCGCCGGCGAAGATTGGACCGCTACCGAAGAGCGCGGCAGGCTTGTCTATCAGGACGAGACAGGTTTGCTCGATCTGCCGCCGCCGAAACTCTATGGCCGGCATCAGTACGAGAATGCCGGCTTGGCGATCGCCGTGCTGCGTACAACCAGATCACTGCGCGTTCCGCCGGCCGCATTCGACGCCGGCATGGCGAAAGCCGACTGGCCTGCGCGGCTGCAACGGCTTGCCCATGGCGCGTTGGTTGAGCTCGCGCCCGCCGGCAGCGAGCTTTGGCTGGACGGCGGACACAATCCGGACGGCGGCCGCGCAAGTTCCGCGGCGCTGGCCGATCTGGAAGAGCGGGTCTCGCGCCCATTGGTGTTGATCGTCGGGATGCTGGCAAGCAAGGATTGTGCGGGCTTCCTGAGTAATTTTGCCGGCTTGGCGCGCCGCACGATTGCGGTACCGGTGCCCGGCGCCGAGAAAGGGCTGAGTGCGGAAGCGGTAGCCGACGCCGCACGCGGCATCGGCCTCGCGGCGACGAGCCGCGACAATCTATCCGAGGCGCTTGAGGCCGTGCGCAAGCTCGATCTCGACCCGCCGCCGCGCATTATTATCACCGGGTCGCTTTATCTCGCCGGCGAAGCGTTGCGCCAGAACGGTGTGCTGCCGCAATAAAATCCGGGCCAACGCAAAACGGCCGGCGCTTGGCCGGCCGTGCATGTTAATGCTAGTCCGCAGCTAGACTGCGCCGCTGATCCACTGGTGCAATTTCTGCTTCGGCGCTGCGCCAACCTGGCGCGAAGCGATCTCGCCGTTCTTGAACAGCATCAGCGTTGGTATCGACATGATGCCGTATTTGGCGGCGGTATTCGGATTCTCGTCGACGTTGAGTTTGACAATCTTGACCTTGCTGCCGAGCTGGCCGGCAATTTCCTCCAGCGCCGGAGCGATCATGCGGCAGGGTCCGCACCATTCCGCCCAGAAGTCCACGACGACCGGTTCGGCAGATTTCAGCACATCCGATTCAAAGCTTGCGTCCGACACTTTGCCGACGGCCATGACAATACCTCTTGTGATTGGACGGAGAGAATCGCTCTCCAAAACTGCGAGGGCAGGAAACTATGAACGCGATCCCGCACCGTCAAGGCGCTGTCACGGGGAGGTGACCCGCGAGAACGCTTCATCGAGGATATCCGGAGAAAGCTCCATGAGATCAGGGACTTCCGTCCAGAGCAGCACGGCGCGAACCTTCCGGTCTGGATACAATTTCTTGAGCACGGCGCGATAAAGCGCCAGCTGGCTGATGTAGCCGCGTGGCACCGCTTCGATTCGACGCGGCGCCGGCCGGTTCGTCTTGAAATCGGCAATCAAAATCGCGTCCTGAGTGACCGCGAGACGATCGACCTGGCCGGAGACAAGCGACATCGTTCCGTCGGCCGCGGCGACCCGACCGCCAATCGAGACTTCGGCGCGACTTCCGGGCGCGAATAGCGGCGCGAAATCCTTATGTTCGATCAGAAGAAGCACCTCCCGAAGCAGGGCAGCGCGCTGGTCGGCCGATAATTCATGGCCTCGCCGCGCGAGGAATTCGACCGCCACTTTTTCCCTGCGCGCCGCCGGAATATCGGGCAGCGATTGCAGCAGCCGATGGGTCAGCGTGCCTCGCAAACGTGCAGCCTCGCGTCCACTGCCGTCACCGACATGACGCGGTTCATCATCGTCAGTGCCAGACGGCCGCAGGATTACTGTCGCAGGTGGCGAAGGTGGTGCGTTCACAGTGAGCCATGGCGGCAACGAGACCTGCTGCTTTGGCGTGGGGGTGCCCTCATCTGGCTCGGTCGGAGCACCTTTGTGGAAGCGCCAGATTTTTCCGTCGGTGTCCCTGTCTTCGTCGGACAGTGGTTGCAGCGCGGTGAGCACAAGATCGTGCCAACACCCCTCGGGCGCTTTGTTGACGCCCTTGGCGCCGCAGACAATCAATCGCTCCTCGGCGCGCGTCAGCCCGACATACAAAAGGCGCCGATATTCGTCGCGTGCCGCTTCGACTGCCTGCGCGCGCGCATTTGCCATCGGCCCGGCGTCCTTGTCCTTGGCAACACCCCAGATCAAAGCAGTTGCGTCCGGCGGCGCATTGGTGATCGGCACGGTCAACAGGCGCGGCGGATGCGCGCCCTCCGGACGCGTCGTAGTGTGGTCGATGAGGATGACGTTTTTGGACTCGAGTCCTTTGGCGCCGTGCACAGTCATCACGCGCACCTCGTCGCGCGCCATCTCCATATCGCGTTTGACTTCACTTTGCGCCGCCCGGATCCAGTTGAGGAATCCCTGGAGCGATGGTGTTTCGCGTTGCTCATAAGACAGAGCCAGATCGAGGAATTCATCGAGAGGGTCGGAGGCTTCAACTCCGAGCCGCGCCAGAATTTGCGCGCGGCCTTTGCGCGACCCGAGCACGTGCGCATAAAACGCAAACGGCGACAAGTTGCGCGCGGCGCGCTCTAACGCATCGAGTGCAGATGAGGCTGCGCCAAATGCCACATCTTCACCGGCCTTCGCGCGCAGCATCGACCGCAAAGGTCCCTTACGGTGATAGGCAAGTTTATAAAGCTTCTCGTCGTCAAAATCGAACAGCGGACTTTTCAAGATCGTCGCCAGGGCGAGGTCATCGTCCGGCAGCAACAAAGCATCACCGAGCACCAGCAAGTCCATAATCGCGATGTGTTCGGTCAATACCAGCCGGTCAGCACCCGCGACCTCGATCTGTGCCTGCTTGAGCGCGCGGATCACCGCCTCGAACATCGGGCCACGCTGCCGCACCAGGATCAGGACTTCGCGCGGCCTCGTACCTTTTGCGATCCAGCCTCTCACGGTGCGCGCTATCCTGGTGGCAAGCTTGACCGAAGGGCTGGTCTCACTGGTGGTGTCGAATGGAGCGTCCCAGCCTTCCTTCCCGGCATCTTTCTCGTCCGGCCCGGTCAATTCCCAGATTTCGACTTCACCAGGCACCGCGTCCGGCAAGGCCTGATGCACTGTCCAGGTCGGATCGGCGGTTAATCCGCGGAATGCGGCCGGCTGCTTGAACACCAGATCGACAGCATTGAGGACGCCGATCGCGGAGCGGAACGAAAAATCAAGCCGTTCGACCGCGAACGCCACGTCACTCGTCTCGTGCAGTGCGTGGAAGTGATCGCGCATTTTGGCAAACTTGTGCGGCACAGCGCCCTGGAACGAGAATATCGATTGCTTTTCGTCGCCAACCGCAAACAAGGTGCGGCGTACATTATCGCGGGCGCCGCCCGGCAGGAATTCGGCAACGAGAATTTTGATGATCTCCCATTGCTTGTCGCTGGTGTCCTGCGCCTCGTCGACGAGCACGTGGTTGATGCCGAGATCGAGCTTGTAGAGCACCCACGCCGCCGCAGTGCTCTTGGTGGACGCATCGAGCAGCAGGGTGAGGGCCTTGTCGATCAGATCCTCATAGTCGAGCAGGCCGCGGCGGTCTTTTTCCGCGCGATAGCGTCCGATTACCGCGGCCGCAACCGTGATCAGCGCGGCACTGCGATCGCGCGCGCGCAACGCGAATTCCCGTGCAATTAAACGGCAAACGCGATCTTGTTCGGCAATGAGTCGGCTATTCCAACCTGGATTAGCTTTCGCGAAATTTGACGTGAGCACATTCTTTCGTCGTTCGAGAGTTTTGGTGCAAAATAACCGCTGATATTGCTCGATACTATCGCGCCCGGTAGCGGCGCGAGCGGCTGCCAAGAAGCCCCCAAGTTCCCTGTCTGTCGGCCTGTCGCTAGTGGCAAGAAAGTCGATCAAGGCCGGCCACTCGCTCTGGGGTATGAGCGAACCGGAGAAATATTCTGTTTCGACCGCGGCCATACTGTCGCCAGGCGCAAGCCCAAATGTCCCGGACAATTCATCGATCGCCTGTTGGACCCCGCCGGCGCGCGCGATCCACTCCGTGATCAGGTCGCGCTTGCCGATCGTTTCCGCGATCACCTCCTTGAATGTGATATCGGCCGCGGCGGTAATGGCCGTGGCCAGGGCCTTGCCGAGCTCGCCGTCAGGTCTAGTGGCGCCTTCGAGCAGCACTTCCAGTGTGAGTTCGTTGAGCAATTGCGAGGTTGCGGCCTCGTCGAGTACCTCAAAGCGGGCTGCGACGTCGGCCTCGAATGGAAACTGGTGCAGCAGGCGCGTGCAGAACGCGTGAATGGTCTGCACCTTCAGTCCACCCGGCGTTTCCAAAGCATTTGCGAACAGCCGTCGCGCGATAGCGCGGCGTGGTGTGTCGGGCGCCTTGCCGGTAGCGAGCTTTATCTTCTCGTCGAGTGCGTCGTCGTCGAGAGCAGTCCATTCGGCGAGGGTATTGAACACGCGGGTTGCCATGTTGGCGGCGGCGGCCTTGGTGAAGGTGATGCACAGGATCTTCGCCGGGTCTTCGCCGCGCAGCAGCAAATTGATAACCCGCTGCACCAGCACATGTGTCTTGCCCGAGCCGGCATTTGCGGAGACGAACACCGAGCGCTCGGGATCTGCGGCTGCGATCTGGTGGACCTTTGCAGCATCCGGAATTTGACGGGCGAGGCTCATGGGTCGACCTCGCTTTCGCCACCGGAGGCCGCCCATTCCTTGACGCGCGCGAGATGGTCGTAATCGCCGTAGTGCTTCTTCCACATGGGGTGGACGAGCGAACGGTATGGTTCGCCGTCGACAAGAAATCTATGTGCAATGCCCGTTAGCTTCTGCAGCGCGATGTCGGCGCAACTATCGGGCGTGCCTTCGGTGAACTTGATGGTCTTCGGCTCACCGGGCGGATCGCCGCCCTTCAACCGCACGTAGCCAATCTCGGAGACTGAGCCGGCGGCGATGCCGGGGAAGCCGCCGTTGCGCAGAATGGCCGCTTCCAGAGTAAGTTGCGGTGCCAATCCGCTGCGCACTTGCGGCTCGGTCGGCGGCTGTCCGGTCTTGTAGTCGAGGATGGCGTAGCTGCCGTCGGAGCGTCGCTCGATCCGGTCGGCGCGCGCCGTAAGTAGAAATTGGGCTTCGCCGAGGGGGATCGAATGCTTTCCCGACAGTTCGGCGAAGATCTTGGCCGCACCGGCTCGACGGTCGCGATCCCATCCGCCGAACCAATCGGCGATGCGCTGGAAGCGGGTCCACCAGAACGCGCGCGCCTCTTCAAAGTCTTCCAGCTGGACGAAATGCTTTTTGCCGAGCGTCGTCAGCTCGTGTGCGATATCCGGGGGTAGCGCATCCGCGAAAAGTTTTGTGAATTCGCCGATCGCTTCATGAATGAAAGTGCCACGGTCTGCGGCCCCCGGCGGCGTATCGATGGCTTCGAGTGGCAACAGCCGCAGTACGTGCTTGGCGTAGATCGTGTAGGGATCGCGCAGCCAGTTCTCGATGTCGGTAACGCTCAATTGCGCTGGCCGTGCCTCCGGCGGGGGCACTGGCTGTGGCCGTGGCGCAGGCGAAACCTTGGCGGGGTGATCGAGCGCGCGCGCGTAGTTCGTATACTTTGCGCCGCGCGCCAGCGCTTGTTTCCAGCATTTTTCCCCGGCGACCGCGGCCAGCCGCTGGAGAAAACGGGAGCCGACCGTTGGCGCGCCCGCCTGCTTGGCGGCACGCGTGAGGACGACCTCGGGAGCGCCCAAAGCTTGCGCGAAGTCGTGCGCCGACAGACCGACGCGCAGCTCGGGTAGATTGAGGCCGAGATCAAGGCGCATCGGACGGCTCAGCCACGGATCGTTGCGGGTATCGGGTGGCCAGGTGCCCTCATTGAGGCCACCGAGGACTATGCGGTCTATAGTCAGCAGGCGCGCTTCCAATTGACCCAAAATGCTCACCCGCGCATCGAGTTTAATAGGCGGACGCACCTCGAAGTCTCGATGGTCAGCGATCGCGCGAAGGAGTTCGGGATAGTCGCGTTTGTCAATCAAAAGCCCGGCTGTGCCGGGGCTTTCGATGAGTCCTTCGAGAACACGTGCAAGCATCGCACCATCGTGGCCGGAGAAGGCCGCGATTTTGCCTCCAGCATCTTCACTCAACGCGACGATCACATCGCGATGGCATTTTGCCAGCGTTGCAAGCGGCTGCGTGAGATCCCTCATTTTCTCAAGCGGGGCTAAAGCAGAGGCTAATTTGCCGATCAGCGTGTCGGCGGCATCGAGATCGCTGGCGCTGATCAACCACCGCGGATCGCTGCGATGCATGTTGTCCCGATTGTTTCGGAATGTTTTGAACGTATGCTGAAGGCCGTCGGTTCCGGCGCGCGGCCGAGGGCCGCGCAGAATTGCGCGTTCCAGCGCAGAAATAGCCAAACGATATTCGCCGGGCGCCGACTGTAGGCGGAACAGAGAATGTTTGAGCAGCGCCAGCAGCGTCACCGGCTCGAGCTCCCGCAGCGCCGTTTCCGCTACAAGGCGTGCGAAGTGTCCAGCGGGCGTGTGGGCTAGCGTATCACCACCGGAATCATCGACCTCGACTTGCCAGCGTTCGAGCGCGGCAGCTACGCGGCGAGCCAATGGGCGGTCGGGCGTCACCAGCGCGGCCGTCTTGTGCGGGGTCTCGATCGTTTCGCGCAGGCAAACTGCGATCGCCAGCGCTTCCTCTTCGGCGTTGGCCGTCTCGACCACGCTCACGTCGTCCATTGCCCTGTCGGCAGCGGCCGCGAAATCAATGGCCTTGAAGCGGGCTTGCCAGCGCTCGGTGGTTGCGGCGGGCCGCATCGCTTCCGATGCCAGCAACTCACGTCCGTGCGCGGCCGGGACGGCGAGCTGTTTCACCGCGTCCCGCGTAATGCCGATTCGCGCAAGCAAGGCCTGCATGGCGAATTGTGGGTGCACGACGGCAGGTGCGCTTTTCCCATCCGCGCCGGCCGCGATCATGCGCCATGATTCTTCGTCCAGCATTGTGTCGAGCCCGGGCAACACGACCGCGCCGTGCGGAAGCTGCGCGATCGCTGCAAGCAACTTTGCCGTTGCTGGCATCGAACCGGTCGAGCCGGCGGCGATCACGGGGGAATTGCTGCCAGCGAGGCGCTTCATCCCGGCCTCGATTAGACGGTCGCGACGCTCGGCAGAATCAATCGCGCCCTCTTCCTTGAGACGTGCTGGCCAATAGTTGCGTGCGATCTTGAGGAAATCGAGGGTGAGCTGCCAGTATTTGTCGAACTGGTCCGGCACCAGACTGTCGAGCCGTTGCCAGTCCATCTCGCGGGTGATGGCGTCGTCAATCAGCCGGGCAAGATCATCGGCGAGTGCGAGGGCAGCGGCAGGTGTATTGGCGACTAGCGGCGCGCCTTGTTCAGGCCGGATCTTGGCGGCCCAGTCTGCGATCAGCTGCGTCAGCAAAAGCCGCCGGTCGAGTTTTCCGATCGCGGGTGGGAGCACCAGTGCGTCTTCCGCCAGTTCCGCGGTCGCTTCGAAAATGATCTCGTCCTCGTCGAGATCGCCGAGCGCGACAATTCGTGGAAATATCGCATGCCTGTCAAATGCGGTGACGAAGGCTTTGCGAGCCAGCTGACAGGCGCGCCGAGTTGGCAGATAGAGCGTGGCGCGTGCAAGCTCGAGCGGATCGTTTGAGGCAGGAAAGCCGGGCACGAGTTTTCCCTCGCGCAAGGCGTCAACGAGCACCGGCAAGAACCGCGCCGAGGCGGGGATGTTGAAGACGCGGGGTTTCGTCACCGGCATGTGTATGAATCATACACGCTTACGCGTGGGGCGGATTAGTGCTGTTGCGGATCGCGGCCTCCGCCGGGGCGATCGCCTCCGGCGAGCCGACATGCATCCAAATGCCTTCCATTCGAAGGCCGTGCAGCCGGCGCGTTTGCGATGCCTTTTCGAACAGTGTCGTCAGCGAAAGTTCCCCTTCCGGCGCGCCCTTGAAAAGCGCCGGCGACAGAATCGCGGCGCCCGCATAGACAAAGGGCGCCACCTCTTGCTCGGCGCGCACGCGCAAATGACCTTCGGCGGTCATGGAGAAATCTCCACGTCCGGAATAGCCAATGCTGTCGGCTGTGGGTGCAAGTAGCAAAAGCGCGTCCATTGTGGGCGGGTCGAAAGCCTCGGCGAGGCGCGCGAGATTGGGCTTTACTCCGTCGATCCAGATGGTGTCGGAATTGATGTGAAAGAAAGGGGCATCGCCCAGTTCGCGCAATGCTTTCCTGACGCCGCCGCCAGTGCCAAGGAGCAGCCCGCGCTCGTCGGAAATGACGATCTGCGGCCGCTTCCGGTGCGCCAGATGTTTCTGCATCTGATCGGCGAAATGGTGCACGTTGACGACCGCGCGTTCAACGCCGGCCTCAACGAGTCGATCCAGTGCGTGGTCGATGAGCGGCTTGCCGGCAACTTTCACCAGCGGTTTCGGCATTGTGTTCGTCAGTGGCCGCATGCGGGTGCCGAGCCCCGCGGCAAGAATCATGGCGCGGCGCGGGCGGATGTTTGTTGAGGGCGCGGCCATGCATCAAACTTTCAGCGGCGGCACGTTGGCACGGTACCAGGACGCAAGCGACGCGAGCGCGGGATGCGCCAGCGAGCGCTGAAGATAGGCCCATACCCGCGGGAGATGACGTAAATATTGCGGCTTGTGGTCGCGTCGCTCGAGCCGAGCGAAGATACCGAGGATCTTGGTTGCGCGCTGCGCCGCGAGAGTTGCATAGGCGCGCGCGAAGGCGGGCGCGTCAAAGGCTGCATTTACCGATCGGCGCGCGCGCGTGTAGCGCGACAGCAACGCGATCTCCATCAATTCCGGCACATCGACACGCGCGTCTTGCAACAGCGAGGCAACGTCATAGGCGGCCGGCCCCATCACCGCGTCCTGGAAGTCGAGCAATCCGATGCGGGCAGTGCCCTCTCGTTCCGGCAGCCACAGGAGGTTGGGCGAATGAAAGTCGCGTAACACCCAGGTCTGCGTGTCATTGGCAATCGCCAGCAAGGCTTCGCGCCAGAGCGCTCGAAAGGCGTCGCGCTTGGGGGCGGAAATTCTGGTTTCGAGTTTGGGCAGATACCAATCGAGCAGCAGCTCCGCCTCGATCAAAAAGGCATCGATGTCGTAGCGTGGCAGGCGGTAATTGACCCCCGGCTCAACCGGCAACACATCTACCACCGGTTCCTGATGCAAATCGGCGAGAAAATCGGCTGCCATCTCGTAGCGCGATTCAATTGGAGCCGGTGGATCGTCTTTCACGATCAATTCATCGCCGAGATCCTCGATCACCAAAAGGCCGGCTTCGCGGTCGGCGGCAAAGATTGCCGGCGCCGAGAAGCCACGCGCGCGCAAGGCAAGCGCCATGGCGACAAACGGCGTGACGCTTTCAGCCAGATGCGCGATTGTACTGTAGGATTTGCCGCTGAGGACCGGAGGTCCGTCCGGCCGCTTGGGTGAATTCATCAAGATATAAGTGGCGCCATCGCGATTGAGCCGCTCGTAACTGCGGGTCGAGGCGTCGCCTTGAATACGCCGGCGCTCCGCCCGGCCGAAGTCCGAACGATCAAGAAAGCGACGGATCGTAAGAATGCGTTCAGCGCGCGCCGCGAAAGTACCGTAGCCGGTGATGCGGACGTTGCGGGCGTTTGGCCCACTCTGCGGGTCCAGCGTCAAAGCGATATCGAGCCGATCGGGTGGCAAATAACCGGCTGCGCGATCCGGCCATTCCACCAGGGTCACCGCGTCCTCGGGCGCATCGTCGAAGCCCAACTCGGTCAACTCAGACGACCCCGTCAGCCGGTAAAGATCAATGTGGACGACCGCAAAACGCGGCAGTGTGTAGGTTTGTGTCAAAGTGAAAGTCGGGCTTGGCACCTCAATGGTATCGTCGCCGGCAAGATAGCGGATAAGAGCCCGGGCAAATGCGGTCTTGCCGGCTCCGAGATCGCCGGACAACGTAACGACGTCGCCCGGTTCGATAACGGCTGCGACGTCCGTCATCAACGAATATGTGGCCGCCTCATCAGCGATTGTGGCCGAAAAGCTGTAATCGCCGGAAACAGTGGGAAACATCGAATCATCCGCTGCAGGATTGCTACCTTATAAACGGATGGCGCAGTGCCACGCCAGAATCGCGCCTCGCGCGGCTCAGCCCCGCGCCTTTATGCCGCCGATTGCCTGACGATGTGCTCCACCGGAAACACGCAGGTAACGGTGGTGTCCTGTCCGGGAGCGGAATCGATTGTCACCGTTCCGCCGTGCAGCTCGACGAAGGAACGCACAAGCGACAGTCCGAGACCGGGACCGCGATGCTGCGAACCCTTTGAATCGGTTTCGAACCAGTCGAACACTTTGTCTTTTGCCTCCGACGAGATGCCCGGCCCGCGATCGGTCACACTGAAAATCACGGCGCTCGGACGCCGTTCGGCCACCAGCGTAACTGTTTGGCCCGCGGGCGAGAAACCAACAGCGTTGGAGAGCAAGTTGAACAAGATCTGGCGCAGGCGCCGCTCGTCGGCCGTGAAACTGCCGATGTTAGCCGGAGCGCGAATGTCGAGCGTAATCCGGTTTTTTGCCAGCCGGTCCTGCACGCCTTCTGCGGCGGCTTCCATGCTGGCGCGGATGTCGACATCGCCCAAATTCAACGTCATGGCGCCGGCGTCGATGGTCGCCAGGTCGAGAATATTGTTGATGAGCGCGAGCAGAGCATTTGTCGAAGCGGTAATGTATCCGAGATATTCGCCTTGCTTTTGAGTCAGCGAGCCAAAAGCCGGATCGCCGAGCAAATTCGCAAATCCGATAATGTTGGTGAGAGGCGAGCGAAGCTCGTATGACACGTGGTGAACGAAATCGATCTTGATCGAATCCGCAGCTTCAAGTGCTTCGTTGCGTTCACGCAAGGCGCGCTCAACGTTGACGGTATCAGTTCTGTCCTGGAAAGTGACCAAGGTCGCGCCGTCCGGCAGGGGCATCGTGGCGAGGTCAAGCACCGCACCATCCCGCCGTTCGATACGCGCACTGATCGGTTCACGATTGTCGATTGCGGTCACCGATTCGCGCAGATTCCGCCAAACCGTGTTGTCGTCGTGTAACGCCTGACACCACGCGGTCACCGCTTCGACATGCGGATGCTGGTCGAGCGCGTTCTGCGCCAGTTTCCACATACGCTGGAAAGCCGGATTGTGCAGCCGGACGCGGCCATCACTACCGAACACCGCCACGGCTTCTGCGACATGGTCGAGAGTCTCGGTCTGAACCTTGATGAGCGCGTCGTACCGGCGGTACATGTCCAAGCGCTCGGTGACGTCGTCATAGAGATAGGTGACGCCGCCCTCGGGGTTGGGCGTCGTGACCACGCGCAGCGTGCGTCCATCGGGCAGGTGCCACATATGCTCCTTCGGCTCGACGGCGCGGTAAGCTTCGTACAGCTGCTGCTTCCATTGCCGGAAATCCTGCTCCTCGGGCAGCTTGCGTTTGCTGCGTAGCGAATCGAGCACGGCTGCATCTGTCGGCGCCTGATCAAGAAATCCGGCGTCGAGTTCAAATTGCGAGCGGAAAGCAGTGTTGTAGAAAGTAAGTTTGCGGTCGACATTGAACACCGCAACGCCGGTTGCGAGCTGATCGAGCACTCGCCGGTGCGCCTCGACCATGCGTGCAAGCTCCGCCCGCATGGTCTCGACGTCTGTACGATCGATCGCGATGCCGGAACTGCCGGCTCCGCCAGGCGCATCGATGACCTCGAATATACGGCGTTCGCCCGCGGCGATGGCCGGTAACCGCCCGACGTATGATTCCTTTGCAGTGCGAGCACGCTCGACATCCGTGCGCGCGGATTGATCAAGCAGTTCCAACCGCCGCGCCACGGCGTCGGCTGGAGTTTCAGCCTCGACTGCGTGGGCATAAGCCGAATTTACAAAAACGAGCTGGCCGGTGTTGTCGCGCGCCCACACGGGGGCAGGCAGAGAATCCAGCAGCGCCCGCATGGTGTCCACATCGCTCAGCAGTTGGTCGTGGCGTCCCGCAAGATCCAAAAGCTCCTGCTCGATGCCGCTGACGTCGCGCAACCGCAGCACTGCGCGTCCCCCGATAGCGCGCCCTTCCGCCTCGATGGGACGTCCGACGCGGGTGGTGAGTGTCATTACGAAGCCGCGGCCATCGCGACGCAAAACATCCACCGCTTGTTCCATGCGCCGCGCAGCCACCGCGTCCAGCCAGGTGCCGAATGCAAGCACTCGCTCGGAAATACCGGCGGACGTGACGATGGAGATGTCACCGAGGATTTCCGGCTGCTCGGTGCCCGCGGTCCAGGTCACCAGTATCTGCGGCTCCGACAACAACAGCGCTTTGAGGAGGTCCACCTCGGCGTGCAGCGCGCCAATTTCATCGCGCGCATCCGTTTCGACGCGATCGGCGAGCCGGCGCGCTCGAAACAGCACGACACTTGCAAAGAGGCCCAAACCGAGCAGAGCGAGGAGAAGCGTGAGCAAGGTAATTTCTTGCCCGCGAAGCGCAGAAATAGCGCGACGCGTGGCATCGACCGCGATCGTGCCCAGACGCGTATCAGCGCGGGCCGCCGAGCCAGGCGCGATCAGGAGATTTACGGTGACGAAGGCGGCGAGGAATCCGTCCCGCCACGGACGAGAACGCAGCCTCTCGTACGCCGTCCGGATTGTCTCCGGCATTCAAACTTGCCCCAAGGGTGCAAAGGGCGGCGTCCGCCACGCCGTTCCCCGCGAATCGGTCCACTTTACCCCCAAGGTGAATCGCACCGAAAGAGTCCAGACCGTGAACAGATCCTGCAAGGATCAAGGTTTTCAGCTATTTCAGCGTTGCCGCGCGCTTGACCATGTCGTCGATATTGATGCGCCCCAGCGCGACAGAGACCGTTCGCTCGGTTTCGGCAAGCGCCGGTCGAACCACGTGATGGACGAGTGCGGAGCCAGGCAGCGGCAGGTCTCCGGTGTCATCGGCGGTGGCGGCGGCACGCAGGATATCGTCTGCCGTGATGCGGCCGCGGTCGCGTGCCAGCGCGTAGCCCCCATGCGGCCCGCGGATACCTTTGAGAATGCCGTCCCGCACCAGCGCTTGCAGCACCGGCTCGAGATGGCGCGGTGGCAACCGGTGGCGGGCGGCCAACGCCTTGGCCGATACCGGACGAGCATTGGCATTGATGGCAACGTCGATGACGGCTGCGATAGCAAGCACACCCTTGCGGGAAACAAACGGCATTGGCCACACCACTCATAGTAGCAACAAAGTGAGCGGTAATAGGCTACGGCTCCAAATACGTCCAGCCCGGGCGGAAAGACATTTCGTCTCAATTGCCAGTTGAGCCAAAACCGCCGCTTCCGCGTGCGGTTTCGTCGAGAGATGCGACTTCCAATATGTGTGCGGTTACAACTGGCGCGATGACCAGTTGAGCGATCCGCATGCCGCGCGTGATTGTCACCGGTTCGGCGCCCAAGTTTATCAGCAGGACCAGGATCTCGCCGCGGTAGTCGGCGTCGATGGTGCCCGGGGCGTTGAGCACGGTCAGTCCATGTGTCACGGCGAGGCCTGAACGCGGCCGCACTTGCGCTTCATAGCCTCGCGGAAGACCGATCGCGACACCGGTTGGAACGAGCGCGCGGGCGCCCGACACGAGCGTGAGTGGCTCGATGGCGGGCACTGCTGCAACGACATCAAGCCCGGCGGCGTGCGCGCTCTGATAGGACGGTAGCGGCAAATCTTTGCCGTGCGGTAGTCGCATCATTCGGATTTCGGTGTCGCTCACGTCTTATTTCCCGCAAGTGCTCCGGCAATGCGCTCGATCAGCGTGACCGCTACTTCGTCCTTGCTTTGCGGCTTCCAGGCTTCAATGCCCGAGGCGCGCACAAGCGTTATTGTGTTGCGATCGCCGCCCATGACGCCTGATTTCGGCGAAACATCGTTTGCCAAAATCCAATCGCAGCCTTTGCCGGCGAGCTTGGCTTTGGCGTTGGCGACAATGTTTTCAGTTTCCGCGGCGAAGCCGATCACAAGGTGTGGCCGTTGTGTCTTTCGTTTGGCAATCGTGGCGAGAATGTCGGGATTTTCCACGAGCGAAAGCTCCGGTGTTGCTTTGCCCGCTTGCTTCTTTAGTTTTTGCTCACCCGTATTGGCGACGCGCCAGTCGGCGACGGCGGCGGCGAAGATCGCAACATCGACCGGCAGCGCACGTTCGACGGCTTGTAGCATTTCACGCGCGGTCTCGACTCTTACCGTTTTCACGCGGGGCGGATCGGGCACGTTAACCGGGCCACTCACAAGCGTCACATCGGCCCCGGCTGCGGCGGCGGCCTCCGCGATCGCGTGGCCCTGCTTTCCGGACGAGCGGTTGGCGATGTAACGCACTGGATCGATCGGCTCATGGGTTGGGCCGGAGGTCACCAGCACGCGCCGGTTTTGCAGGAGTTGCTCGGGTTCTGCCGACAACAGTTTTTCGGCCGCGGCGGCAATTTCCAGCGGCTCGGCCATGCGGCCAAGCCCTCGCTCGTAAGCCTCCGCCATTTCGCCCTCGTTCGGGCCAATGAGCACGGCGCCATCCGCGACAAGCTGTGTCAGATTACGTTGCGTTGCCTGGTTCGCCCACATCCGCGAGTTCATCGCCGGCGCGAGAAGAATCTTTGCGGTCGTGGCCAATAGCACCGTTGTCGCGAGATCGTCGGCATGACCGCCGGCCAGTTTTGCCATCAGGTCGGCGGTCGCCGGCGCAACCACGATCAGGTCGGTTTGGCGTGCGAGCCGAATATGTCCAATGTCAAACTCGCCGGCGAGATCGAACAGATCGGTGAAGACGCGTTCGCCAAGCAGCGCGCTCGCCGATAGCGGCGTCACGAATTGCTCGGCGGCCTTCGTCAGGATGCATCGCACCGCAATGCCGCGCTCTTTGAGCCTGCGAATGAGGTCGAGCGATTTATAGGCGGCGATTCCGCCGCCGATGATCAGAAGCACCCGCTTCGTGCCGGCCGGCACGATGGGGCGAGCAGTTGGCTCACCACGCTTTGCCGGGGGCGAGCGCGGTTCGATGAGATCGAGCGCCTCCCTGCCGGTGTTTTCTGCGGCCTCGCGCAGGATCGTGCGGACCTCGTCTTCAACCGAGCGGCCGCTTCGCGCCGCGCGCAGACGCAGCAGCTTCTTCAGACGGTCATCGAGCTGGCGGACGGTAAGGGAGGCCATAAAATTCCCTTTGTATAAAGTAGCTTAGCCTAATACTGATGTCATTGCAATCAATGCAATCATTACCTTCCGAAGCTCGCCATTGACGCGTGCGTATCTCTTGTGTATTTAACTGATTAGTTATTTAACTGAGTAGTTTAATACATGACGACTGACCGTCTCAGCATGACCTTTGCCGCGCTTGCCGATCCGACGCGGCGCGCAATCCTTGCCCGGCTCGCTCTTGGCGAAACGTCGGTGCTGAAACTTGCAGAACCGTTCGACATGAGCCTGCCTGCGGTTTCGAAGCACCTGAAGGTGCTGGAACGGGCCGGTCTCATCACGCGCACCCGCGACGCGCAGATGCGTCCTTGCCGTATCGACGTGCGGGCGCTTCAGGACGCCGACCATTGGCTCGAAGAATATCGCCGGCTCTGGGACGAGCGGCTCGATCGATTGGATGCCTATCTCAAAACCCTGCAGGCGAAGGAGAAGAAGCGTGAGCGTAAGAAACAACCTTGATCTTGAGCAGGATCCGCGGTCGATCATTGGCACGCGCGTGCTCGATGCGCCGCGCGCATTGGTATTCTCGGTATGGACCAACCCGAAACATCTGGCGCAATGGTGGGGGCCAAATGGCTTCACCACCACGACGCACGCCTTCGACTTCCGGCCAGGCGGCATTTGGCGTTTCGTGATGCACGGGCCGGACGGCCGTGACTATCAGAACCGTATCACCTTCGATGAAATTGCCCCGCCAGAGCGCATCGTCTACCGACATGACGGTGGTGACGATGTAGAGCCTGTGCAATTTACCCAGACGGTAACATTCGAAGATATCGGACACCGTCAAACGCGACTGATATGGCACGGCACGTTCCCATCGGCCGAGGAGCGCGCTCGCGTCATCAGGGAATACGGCGCCGACAAGGGCCTGGTTCAAACCATGGCGCGGCTCGCCGACTATGTTGTCGCGATGTCGGCAAAGAACGTCTAGATGTCGCTAGGCAAGCGTACGCAGCGCGCTGCGCAGATCGTCTGGCCGGCAACCGGTCACCAGCCGCTCAACTGCCGCGTGGGTCTGCCGCCACAGCGGAAAGGCCCTGGCCAGCAGCGCACGGCCGGCCGCTGTAATTGTCAGTCGCCGGCCACGTTGATCTTCCTTGTCGATCGAAACCTTTACCAGCCCACGGCGTTCGAGGGGTTTGAGGTTAGCGGTCAGAGTCGTGCGATCCATCGCGAGCAGGGCCGCGACACTGCCGATGCTCGGCGGCTCAGGCCGGTTCAGCGACATCAACAACGAAAACTGGCCATGGGTGAGATCAAGCGGGCGCAACACTTCGTCGAAGCGCCGCGCCAATGCGCGCGCGGCGCGCTGGACATGCAGACACAGGCAGGCGTCACGCACACGATGGGTCGCGGACAGTGGTAATTCGCGACGGGTTGACATTGCTCATATTACGTTGATATCAACGTATTTGTCAACGATGGGAACCGATGGAGAGGGACTTATGCAAGTGCAATCGTATTTGTTCTTCGATGGCCGCTGCGAGGAGGCCATTGAGTTCTACAAAAAGACGCTGGGCGCCGAAGTCGGCATGCTCATGCGCTGGAAAGACAGCCCCGACAAATCGATGTGCTCGCCCGGCAACGAGAACAAGGTGATGCATGCCTCGCTCAAGATCGGCGAGACCAGGGTCATGGCCTCAGATGGGCGCAATACGGGAAATCCGGAGTTCAAAGGCTTTGCGCTTTCGCTCAATGCGAAAGACGAAGCCGATGCCGATCGGCTGTTTAACTCACTGGCTTCCGGCGGAACGGTGATGATGCCGCTCGGCAAGACATTCTTTTCCCCTCGCTTCGGCATGACGACCGACAAGTTCGGCGTGAATTGGATGGTCATTGTCGAGCCCTGAGAACAGCCGCTCCTCAACGGAAGGAAGCAAACGATGGCCGGTGAATTTGCGATGTCGCGCGTACTCGACGCCCCGCGCGATCTGGTATGGAAATGCTTCACCGAGCCGGAACGCATGAAACAATGGTGGGGCCCGAAGGGCTTCACCGTTATCGCTTCGAAGATGGATTTGCGCGTAGGCGGTACATATCACTACGGCATGAAAGCGCCTGACGGCACACCGATGTGGGGCAAGTTCGTCTTCCGGGAGATTGTTCCGCCCGAACGCCTGGATTTCATCAACTCGTTTTCCGACGAAAAAGGCGGCACCACACGGCATCCGGGCCATATGCCATGGCCGCTCGAGATGCACTCGACGTTTACCTTCGAGGAATTACCCGGCGGCAAAACCAAGTTCACCGTGCGTTGGGCGCCGCACAACGCGACCGAGGACGAGAAGAAAACATTCGATGCCGGTCGTGACAGTATGCACATGGGCTGGAGCGGCACCATGGAGCAGCTGGAAGCCTATCTCGCAAAAGCCAAGTGAAGCCTGGTCAATCGCGTTCAACGGAGGACGTCATGGCGCTCGCCAAGCACAAGATCACACCCTGTCTGTGGTTCGACACCCAAGCGGAAGAAGCAGCAAAGTTCTATTGCTCGATTTTCAAGGATTCCCGTATCGGCAAGATAAGCCGCTACACCAAGGCCGGGTACGACGTTCACCACAAGCCGCCGGGCTCCGTGATGGTCGTCGAGTTCGAAATCGAGAGACAGACGTTCACGGCTTTGAATGGCGATCCGCACTTCAAGTTCAACGAGGCGATCTCATTGCAGGTGCGTTGCGAAACGCAGGCGGAGGTTGACTATTTCTGGAGCAAACTCACGCAAGGCGGTCAGGAAGGTCCCTGTGGCTGGCTCAAGGACAAGTACGGATTGTCATGGCAGGTCGTGCCGGCGGCGATACCGAAGATGATGACCGACCCGGATGCCACGAAATCCGAGCGCGTCATGAATGCATTTCTGAAAATGAAAAAACTCGACCTCGCAGCGATCGAACGCGCTTATGAAGGCCGGACCCAATGACAACCGCCACACAACCCGCGACATACGGAGAAGGAACCGTCACCCTGACACGTGTGTTCGATGCACCTCGCGCGTTAGTGTGGAAGGCATGGACGGATCCGAAGATGATGGCGCAATGGTTCGGCCCCCGCGGGTTCACCAATCCGGTCTGCGAGCTCGACGCGCGGGTCGGCGGCAGCTTGCGCATTGTCATGCGCGGGCCGGACGGCAACGACTATCCGATGAAAGGGGAGTTTCGCGAAGTCATTGTGCCGGAGCGCCTGGTGTTCACCAACATCGCACTCGACAAAGACGGCAGGCACCTGCTTGAGGGCGAGACTACAGTCACTTTTGCAGAGAGCGATAACAAGACCACGTTGACCTTGCGGACTCGCGCGGTCGGGCTTGTTCCGATAGCGATGCAAATGCTGGCTGGCATGGAAGCGGGTTGGACGCAGAGCATCGACAAGCTGGAAGAATTCGTGGGCCGCAGCGGCTGAACCCCTTCATACGAGCAACCACGTGATCCACGCGAGCAGCGCGGCAATCACCCAGATCGCCGCGGCTGTCCAGCGATTGCGCCGTGCTTCCGCCGCGCCAATGGCGGCAACGGTCTCCGGAGAAAGCACCAGGCCGTCGCGGGTCATGTCGTCAAGTTGATCGAGCAGCGATCCTGCGCGCGTGAGCAGGCTCGGCACCTGTCCGAGGAAACGGCCTATTTCGCCGGCGCCTTCGACTGCGTCCTCCAGCCTGCCGGCAGGGCCAAGATTGCGCGCGATCCATTCACGCACGACAGGGTCGGCCGTGCTCCACATGTCGAGCTTGGGATCAAGCGAACGAGCAACGCCTTCCACGACAACCATAGTCTTTTGCAGAAGAATCAATTCGGGCCGCGTGCGCATATCAAACAGGCCGGTCACCTCGAACAGCAGCATCAATAGCTTCGCCATCGAAATATCTTCGGCGGTGCGATTGTGGATCGGCTCGCCGATGGCACGAATGGCCTGGGCGAAGCTCTCGACAGAATGGTGGCGCGGCACATATCCGGCGTCGAAATGCACTTGCGCCGTTCGCTGATAGTCGCGGGTAATGAAGCCGAATAGGATTTCGGCGAGGAAGCGCCGCTCTTTCGGCCCCAGCCGTCCCATGATGCCGAAGTCGACCGCCACCAGCTTGCCGTCACTGTCAACGAACAGATTGCCTGGATGCATGTCGGCATGGAAGAAACCATCGCGCAAAGCGTGCCGCAGAAAGCTCTGGATCACACTGTGGCCCAGCGCCGGCAGATCAAAGCCTTTGGCTTGCAAAGCGCCGTGGTCGGTGAGGCGAATGCCGTCGATCCACTCCAGCGTCAGGACCTCACGCGCGGTACGATCCCAATCGACCGTCGGCACGCGAAAGTCAGGATCCTTACGCGTATTTTCCGCCATCTCGGAAGCGGCGGCGGCCTCCAGGCGGAAGTCCATCTCGATTGCGACTGAGCGTGCGAGCGTCGATACAACCTCGATCAGCCGAAGCCGCCGCGCTTCGGCTGAAAATGCTTCCGCCTTGCGCGCCGCAAAGAAGAAAGCATTGAGGTCGGATCCGAAGCGACGCTCGATACCGGGCCGCAGGATCTTCACTGCAACCGGCTTGCGCGCGCCATCGATCTCGATCTCGGCACGATGGACTTGTGCGATCGAGGCCGCGGCGACCGCCGGCCCGAAGCTTGCGTAGACCGAGGAAAGCGGTTTGCCAAAAGCCGAGGCGATGGTTGCCTCGGCCTCGCTTTGCGGGAACGGCGCCATCTTGTCCTGCAGACTTTCCAGGTCGTGCGCGATCGTGGCGCCGACCACGTCCGGCCGGGTGGCGAGGAATTGGCCGAGCTTCACGTATGTCGGCCCCAGCTTGGTCAGCGCGGCCGCCAGCCGGCTTTCGCCGCTTTTTGCGCTTGGCCGCTCGATCAGGCGGGCGATCGCAATGGCCGTCTTGGCCGGCAGCGGCAAAGGCCGCGTATCGACCAGCGCAAACACGCCCTCGCGCGCGAAAACAAAACCGGCGCGGGAAAGGCGGAGCAGATGGGAAATGGCAGCGATCACAATCGCCAGCCCGAGTGCAGGGCCACCACGCCGCCGGTCATCGGTGAAAATGACACGCGACGAAAACCGGCGGCTTCGATCATCGTTGCGAAAGCCTTCGGCTTTGGAAACTTTCGGATTGATTCGATGAGATACTGATAAGCCTCGCGGTCGCCGGTCACGACCTCTCCAACACGCGGAATGACCTGGAAAGAATAGAGTTCATAAAGGGCGTCGAGACCGGGTACGTCGACCGAAGAAAATTCAAGGCACAGGAACCGTCCGCCAATCTTGAGGACGCGATAAATTTCGTCCAGCGCCTGTCCAATGCGCGGCACGTTGCGGATGCCGAAGGCGATGGTCACGCAATCGAAGCTGCGATCGGGATAGGCAAGCATCTCGGCGTTGCCTTGTTCGAATGTCACGCCTTGATCGAACCCGCGTTCGCGCGCGCGTCCGCGGCCGACGTCGAGCATATCGGGATTGATGTCGCACACGAGGATGCGGGTGCCGGTTCCGCCGGCCTGCGCGATGCGGAACGCGACGTCGCCGGTTCCGCCAGCCAGATCGAGCACCCTGAAGTCGCGGGCATTTTTCGGCGGATTGACCGCCGTGACCAAAGCATCTTTCCATGCCCGGTGCAGACCGCCGGACATGAGATCATTCATCAGATCGTAACGCCGCGCGACCGAGTTAAAAACGTCGTTTACCCGACCTTGCTTGTCCTCGAGCGGCACGGTCTCGTAGCCGAAATGGGTCTGTTCGCTGCCGCGGGGCATGGCCAATTGTCCTTGTCGGGCAGGACCATAGCGCGGGTGGCTTGAGGGCGCTATGCATCAACGCGGGAGCGGTTAATCAATGCCGGAGTTGCCCGAAGTCGAAACCGTGCGCCGCGGACTGGCGCCTGCCATGGAAGGGCATCGCTTTACGAAGGTCGAAGTGCGGCGTGGCGATCTTCGCTGGCCGTTGCCCAAAGGTTTCGCCCAGAAACTGCAGGGCAAGACGGTTGAGGGACTGGGCCGCCGCGCGAAGTATTTATTGGCGGATCTTTCCTCCGGCGACGTGCTGCTGATGCATCTCGGTATGTCCGGTTCTTTCCGCGTCGGCAAGGACACTGCGCCGGGCCGTTATTATCACGAGCGTTCGAAAAGCATTACGCACGATCATATTATTTTTCACATGTCGAATGGCACGACGGTGACATTCAACGATCCGCGCCGCTTCGGTTCGATGAAGCTGGTGCCGCGCGTCAAACTGGAGAGCGAACCGCTGCTGCGCGGACTCGGGCCGGAGCCTTTGGGCAACGAATTCGATGCGGCGATGCTGGCAAAGGCCTGCGTGGGCAAGAAGACATCCCTCAAGGCGGCGTTGAGCGATCAACGTGTCGTCGCCGGTCTCGGCAATATCTACGTCTGCGAGGCGCTGTTTCGCGCGCAACTATCGCCCAAACGGCAAGCCTCGACCATTGCCGACCGCCACGGCAAACCGAACGAACGCGCGGAGAAACTGGTCGCTGCCATCAAGGCGGTCCTGATGGATGCAATCGAAGCCGGCGGCTCGTCGTTGCGCGATCATCGCCGCGCCGACGGTTCGCTTGGCGATTTCCAGCACAATTTTCGGGTCTATGATCGCGAGGGCGAGCCTTGCCCAAATTGTAAAGGCAAAATCAAGCGCATTGTGCAGGCTGGCCGTTCGACCTTCTATTGCCCGTCATGCCAGAAATAGGCACGCTACGCGACGTCAACGCCGAGGGATCTTTGTTATGCGCAAGTTTGGCCTGGTCGCCCTGACGTTCGCCGCTATTGTCGCCGCTGCCGCGCAAGCCGCGGATTTTCCCGATCACCCGATCCGTTTCATTGTTCCGCAAGCCGCCGGAAGCGCCACTGATACCGTCGCTCGCATTCTCGCCGCCGAACTGTCGAAAGAATTCGGCCAGCAGGTGATCGTCGATGATCGTCCGGGCGGCGCACTCACCATAGGTCTTGATCTGGTCGCGAAATCGGCACCGGACGGCTACACCATCGGGATGGGTCCAATTGGCGCGCTCGCCATCACGCGGCACATGGTGGCGAAGCTCCCCTACAACATCGAACGGGATTTCCAGCCGATTGCGCTGGTCGCGCGCGGACATTTGCTGCTTGCGGTCTCGCCGCATCTGCCGATCAATTCAGTAAAGGAGCTGATCGACTACGCGAAGAAAAATCCCGGCAAACTCACAAATGCCTCTTCCAGCAACGGTTCGCCCGGCCATGTCGGGGGCGAACTGTTCAAATACATGACCGAAACCGAAATTGTGCACGTGCCGTACCGCGGCGGGGCGCCGGCGATCACCGATTTGATCGCAGGTCATGTCGATCTCATGTTTGAAAGCCTGCAATCAATCGCGCCCTTTGCGCGCGATGGGAAGGTGCGCGCGCTTGGCGTCAGCGGTGCCGCCCGCTCGCCGGCATTTCCCGAATTGCCGACCATTGCGGAAGCCGGGGTGCCCGGATACGTGGCGCCGACCTGGACAGGCGTAATTGCGCCGGCCGGCGTGCCGCGGCCGATCGTGGACAAGCTCAATGCCGCGATCAACAAGGCGCTCACGTCGGAAGCTTTCAAGGAGAAGTTTGCCAAGATCGGCGACGAGCCGGCCGGTGGAACGCCGGAAGAATTTGCGGCAACAATCAAAGCCGATTCCGCGAAATGGGCCGAGGTCGTGCGCCGCTCCGGCGCAAGACTCGATTAAGCCAAGGATCATGTCATGACCTACCAGAACATTATTGTCGAAACGCAGGGCCGGGTTGGCATTATCCGTCTCAACCGTCCGCAAGCGCTCAATGCGCTTAACAAGGCGCTGATCGCCGAATTGACCCGGGCGATCGAGGCATTCGACGCCGACGACAAGATCGGCTGCATGCTGATCACCGGCAGCGACAAAGCTTTCGCCGCGGGAGCCGACATCAAGGAAATGGCGGACAAGCCATTTATCGAGGCCTATCTCGGCGATTTCGTTTCAAACTGGAATGCTGCGGCGCATGCGCGCAAGCCAATCGTCGCCGCGGTGGCCGGCTTTGCGCTCGGTGGGGGCTGTGAACTTGCCATGCAATGCGACATCGTCATTGCCTCGGAGACCGCTAAATTCGGCCAACCCGAGATCAAGCTTGGCGTCATTCCCGGTATCGGCGGTACGCAGCGGCTGGCGCGCGCGGTCGGCAAGGCCAAGGCCATGGACCTGATCTTGACCGGACGGATGATGGATGCGGCGGAAGCCGAGGAATCCGGATTGGTGGCGCGCGTGGTGCCATCTGCTGATTTGATGGCTGAGGCCATGAAGGTAGCCGAAACCATCGCCAACATGTCGCTGCCATCGGTGCTGGCGGCCAAGGAAGCCGTCAATCGCGCATTCGAAGGCGGGCTCTCGGAGGGCATGGCCTTTGAGCGGCGCATTTTCCATTCGTTATTTGCAACAGAAGATCAGAAGGAAGGCATGAAGGCCTTCATCGAGAAACGTCCGGCAAAATGGAAAAACAAATAGCTATTTGCGTACGCAAATAACTCTCACAACCGCCGCCTTCGCGGCGTCGCCTTCCGTTGCGGGTACAACGCTTTGCGCCGCCAAAAAGTCGCGGATGGTCTGGGCAGTGATAAGCCGCAGCGGCGGAACCGCCGGCTCGGCGCTGGCAAGCACGACATTTTGCATTTCCATCATGCCGAGGAATTGCCCTTGCGCGTCGAGGGCAGCGGCACCGGAAAAGCCGGCCATTGGGCCCGGCTGACGCAATTCGATCGCATCGCCGTCCGCGAGCCGTGCCTTGATCTCGGTGAGCTTCTTGGCGCCGCTTTGCTCTTTCGGGTCCGGGATGCCAACCAGGGTCACATCGCCTTTTTTCGGCGCTGCAGGACCCAGTGCGAGCGGTTCCAGCTTGCGCGGGCCGTAAATTCGCAACAGGGCCAAACTTGAATTCCCGTCTTCGGCAATACGCTCGGCATCGCCAAGACCGTCGGCGACGATCACCTGGCATCCGCTCACGAGCTTGCGTTCGGTAATGATGTGGCCACGGGAACTCACAATCAGTCCGTTCCCGTATTCGACCGATTTCATCGTCGTAGCGAAAAGCGAGTTACGTTCGGGGAACGGCGAGAAAGCGCTCACCATGGCCGCGGTCACCGGCGCGACAATAGTTTCCATCATTTGATCAAACAGCAGGGTGAAACCGCGGATTTCACCGTCACGCGCATACGCGCGCACAGAGAACATCTTCAGGCCTTGCAGGCCGGTGATAAAGAAGCTGTCGTCGCGCAACGCACTGGAATCGATTTTACGGGTGGACGGCTCTTTCTTTTGTTGCTCAAAGAGCGCAGCAAGCTTGAGTTCGGTATCCTTGAAGCGAAAGGTTTCGACCTGCACTTCGCCGTGCGCCGCAGACCAACGCGTCCCGTGCGCGGCATCGCGCACTTGGGGGACCAGTTTTATCGGCAGGCCAAGACGCGCACCCGTCGAGGGATCCGTGACGATGGTCCAGCCGAACTCGTCTTCGTGGCTTTTGGCGGCCGCCAGCAGGCTGGCCCGCTCGGTCGGCGAAAGCACACCCGTGATTTTTGTCCTCGCGCGTTTCTGGAAATTTTTTATCGCGGACATAAAGGGATCTTCACTATTGATCGAGCCTGTATAGTCACCCGACCATAGGAGCGCCGACTGGATTTTCAGACGTTCGCTATCAGAAATAATTGCCATCATATCCGTAGACGGCGCGGCTCCGGCCAATTCGGTTTTCAAGGCGGCCGTTTTTGCAGCCGCGGTTGCAGGCGCCGCAGTCTTTGGCGCGACGATTTTCGGAGCCGCAATCTTTGGCGCTGCAATCTTTGGCGCAGGGCGTCGCCCCGCCGGGGGTTTTGTTGCCTCGGCGGCCTGATCAGGCTTTGGTAGGATGCCAGGCGAATCCTGGGCCAGCGCCGGAACGGCGCCGAGCAGGAGCGCAAGCATCACCGAGAGTTCACCCAAGCGCATCGATTCGCGCCGTCCAAGCTTATTTTTGCGGTCACCTTAGCCGATGGAGGCGAGGGTGCAAGGCGGGCTGGGGACTTCTTCGCTGATGGTTACCGAGTGGCGCAACGTTTTGCGTGCGCGCGGTGTTTTGCAAAACCGGGTTCGCACGTTTTCCCGTCATGCGGTAGGTTAACCGTGATGCTTGATGCCAAAGAACTCGAACGATACGCCCGCCACATCGTGCTGCCCGAAGTGGGTGGACCGGGCCAGGCCAAACTCAAGCGCGCGCGCGTTCTGGTGATTGGTGCCGGCGGACTCGGGACGCCGGTGATGCTCTACCTTGCGGCCGCCGGAGTCGGCACGCTTGGTGTCGTCGACGACGACGACGTGTCGTTATCGAATCTGCAACGCCAGGTGATTTTCGCCACCAGCGATATTGGCAAGGCAAAAGTTGAAAGCGCCGGCGATGCAATAAAAAATCTCAATCCGCATGTGAGTGTCGAGCCACACCATGTGCGTCTGACGGCGGTCAATGCGCTCGACCTGATCAAGCGTTACGATATCGTGGCCGACGGGTCTGATAATTTCGCCACGCGGTATCTTGTTTCCGATGCCTGCTACTTTGCCAAAAAGCCTCTCGTAACCGCCGCGGTCGGCACCTTCGACGGATCGCTCACATCAATCCGCGCGCATGAGGCAAGGGCCGACGGCACGCGCAATCCGACTTATCGGTGCTTGTTTCCCGAGCCGCCGCCGGCGGGGACCGTGCCGGCTTGCGCGGAAGCCGGCATCCTTGGCGCGCTGCCGGGCGTTCTCGGCTCGATGATGGCGCTGGAGGTGATCCGCGAGATCGTCGGATTCGGCCAAGGTCTCGTGGGCCGCTTTGTCATGGTCGATGCCCGCTCGATGCGGTTCGAAACGCTGACCTATGCATGGGATCCCAAAAATCCCTTGTCAGGCGAGTCACCGACGATCAGGGATTTGTCGGTCCATAAATAATGCCGCTCGCGTCCGCGCAGGCATTAATTACAGCATCGAGGGCAGGACCCGATCCGGCGGGCGATGGCCGTCGATGAACGTCTTGATGTTGATAATGACTTTTTCGCCCATATCGATACGGCCTTCAATGGTCGCAGACCCGGTGTGCGGCAGCAGAACGACCTTGCCGGCGCGCGCGAGCTTGACCAGCTTTGGATTGACCGCCGGCTCGTGTTCGAACACATCGAGCCCAGCCCCGGCGATTTCACCGGATTCGATCAGGCGGGCAAGCGCGTTCTCGTCAATGACCTCGCCGCGTGACGTATTGACGATGAAGGCCTCGGGCCGAAGCATCTTGAGCCGTCGCGCCGAGAGCAAATGATATGTTGCCGGGGTGTGCGGACAATTGACCGACACGATATCCATGCGCGCGAGCATCTGGTCGAGGCTTTCCCAGTAAGTCGCGTCAAGCTCCTCTTCGATCTTTGGCGCCACCCGCCGCCGGTTGTGATAGTGGATCTGCAGACCGAATGCGCGCGCTCGGCGGGCGACGGCCTGGCCGATGCGCCCCATGCCGATGATACCGAGCCGCTTGCCCCAGATGCGGTGGCCGAGCATCCAGGTCGGAGACCAGCCCATCCAGTCCTTCTCCGCGGTCAGCACGTGGGAGCCTTCCACCAGCCGGCGCGGCACAGCCAGGATCAATGCCATGGTCATGTCAGCGGTGTCCTCGGTTAGCACGCCGGGCGTATTGGTAACGGTAATGCCGCGCTGAACCGCGGTTGCGACATCAATATTGTCGACACCATTGCCGAAATTCGCGATGAGCTTGAGTTGCTCGCCCGACTTGCTGAGGACCGAGGCATCAATCCGGTCGGTGACGGTCGGCACCAGGACGTCAGCGGTCTTCACGGCCTCGGCAAGCTGACTTTGAGTCATTGGCTTGTCGTCCGCGTTGAATCGGGTGTCAAAAAGTTCCCGCATTCGCAGCTCGATGGAATCGGGCAGCTTGCGGGTCACGATCACCAGCGGCTTCTTGCTTTTCGCCATCTGTTCTCAACCGCGGAAACTGGCGGTGGTACCGCCGGGAAGCGCGGATTTAGCCCACATTAACCGGGCTCGCCCACACTGCGCGTGAGGCGAAATCCGTGCTTTTTCCTACCAGATGGCCGTGACAACACAAAGCTTCCGCACCGCGCTCGGTGGCCTTGCACTGGCGGCCAGCATTCTGGCCGCGTGGCCGGCGCCCGCCTGGTCGGCCGGCGATCTTACCACTGGCTCCGTAAGCGGCTTTCCAATCCCGCGTTTCGTGAGCCTCAAGTCTGACCGGGTCAATGCGCGGTCGGGGCCAAATAAGGATCAGGACGTCCGTTGGGTCTATACCCATGTGGGCATGCCCGTGGAAATCACCGCGGAATTTGAGAACTGGCGCCGCATTCGCGATTGGGAGGGTGCGGAAGGCTGGGTCTATCACTCACTATTGTCGGGCAAGCGCACGGCCATGGTGGTGCCGAAGACGAAAGACGAGCTGGTCCCCCTCTATCAAAGCGCGGATATTGAATCGGCGGTTTCAGCCCGCCTGCAATCCGGTGTGCTCGGCGCAATTAAATCCTGCAACGGCAACTGGTGCCAGTTCAGCGGTAAGGGCTTTGACGGCTATATCCGCCAGGAACGCCTGTGGGGCGCCTATCCGAATGAGAAGGTGGAGTAATTTCGTCCTGAAATGAAACGCCCGGCGCGAGGCCGGGCGTCAAAAAACGGGCTCGGAGAGCGGCTACTTCTTCCGCCTTAGCCGCACAACAACATCAACACGCGCGATCTCAAAGCCTTCCGGCGGCGTCGGAGTCTTTCCGACGGCGACTTCAGCGTCCGGAATATCAAACACCACATCCTCGCCCTCGACGAAAAAGTGGTGATGGGCCGTCACGTTCGTATCGAAATAGGCCTTGGAACCATCGACCGCGACTTGTCGCAGCAGGCCGACTTCGGTGAACTGGTGAAGCGTGTTGTAAATGGTGGCAAGCGACACCGGCACCTTCGCGCGCGTCGCCTCCTCGTACAGCATTTCCGCCGTCAGGTGACGATCGCCTTTGCCGAAGAGGATCCAACCCAAGGCCATCCGTTGGCGGGTGGGACGCAAACCGACCTGGCGCAACATGGCTTTGACATCGTGCCAAGGACAACCTGTGAGCGCAGCACGTTCCGGAAAGTGTCCGGTGTCGGCCTTCATCTTCGGTAGCCCGAAGGTTCGCGTTGGCATCATTTTTGTTACACCTGAACGGCCGGCCCCTGGAGAAGCCAGCGAAGAACTTTGTATGCATCATATACGAAATCGACTTCGCAGATGCAACCGCTTCGCAATTGGCGGAAGTGCCCTATTGTCGCGGGTTTTAGACACAACCTGCGGGTTCATCCGCTGTCTCGCCATCTTTGCCCGCTAGCTTTGGTATGATACCAACTCGGGCATGGGAATTCAGCCAAGCCCCCTGCACGGGGAAGCGACGCCTATGGACAGTCGGCGGCACAGCTTCGAGTACGAAGATTTGCTCGCTTGCGGCCGCGGGGAACTCTTCGGCGCCGGCAACGCGCAGCTGCCGCTACCGCCGATGCTGATGTTCGATCGGATCGCGGAAATCAGCGAAGGAGGCGGCGAGCACGGCAAGGGGATGATCCGGGCCGAACTCGACGTAAAGCCGGATCTCTGGTTTTTCCTCTGCCACTTCAAAGGCGATCCGGTGATGCCAGGATGCCTTGGCCTCGACGCGCTCTGGCAACTGGTCGGTTTCTTTCTTGGCTGGCTGGGTGCGCCGGGCAAAGGCCGGGCGCTCGGTCTGGGCGAGCTGAAATTTTCCGGCCAGGTTTTGCCGTCGGTCAAAAAAGTTATCTATGGCATCGATATAAAGCGGGTCATGCGCTCGAAACTGGTGCTGGGGGTCGCCGACGGTTGGCTTTCGGCGGATGGCAACGTGATCTATCGTGCAAGCGACCTCAAGGTTGGCCTGTTCAAGCAGGACGTGGCGTTGCAGCCTGGCGGCGCTTGAGGCCAGCGGAGGGCCTTGCGGAAGTTCCTCGGCCGGCCAATCTTTGGCTCAATCAGCAGCAAACCGCGGCAGAAGTTTAAAGGTAATACGACTATGCGACGGGTCGTCGTCACCGGAATGGGCATTGTCTCATCCATCGGCAATAATACGCAGGAAGTGCTGGCGAGCCTGCGCGAGGCCAAGTCCGGCATCACGCATGCCGACGAATTTGCCAAACATGGCTTCCGCTGCCAGGTGCAAGGCATGCCGACCCTTGATCCGGCGGGATCGGTCGATCGCCGCGCCATGCGGTTTCTTGGCCAGGGCGCAGCCTGGAATCACGTCGCTATGGAACAGGCGATCCGCGATTCCGGTGTTGAAGAAAAGGACATTTCCAACCCTCGCACCGGCATTGTCATGGGGTCGGGCGGCCCCTCGACGATCGCGATCGTCGAAGCGGCCGATATCACCCGCGAAAAAGGTTCACCCAAACGCATCGGGCCGTTTGCCGTGCCGAAGGCAATGTCGTCCACCGCTTCGGCGACTCTCGCTACCTGGTTCAAGATCAAGGGCGTGAATTACTCAATCTCGTCCGCCTGCGCGACCTCCAATCACTGCATCGGCAATGGCGCCGAGCTTATCCAGTGGGGCAAGCAGGACATGATTTTTGCCGGCGGTTCGGAAGAGCTGAGCTGGACCATGTCGAACTTGTTCGACGCCATGGGTGCGATGTCGTCAAAATATAATGAAACGCCGCAGAAGGCCTCGCGCGCTTACGACGAACACCGTGACGGCTTTGTCATCGCTGGTGGTGCCGGTGTGCTTGTGTTGGAAGAACTTGAACACGCCAAGGCGCGGGGCGCCAAAATTTATGCCGAGGTGGCGGGCTACGGTGCCACATCCGACGGCCACGACATGGTTGCGCCATCAGGCGAGGGCGCGGTGCGCTGCATGAAAATGGCGCTGGAGACCGTAAAGCCGCCGGTCGATTATATTAATCCGCATGCCACCGCGACGCCGATCGGCGACCTGAAGGAAATTGAGGCGATCCGCGAGGTGTTCGGCGCCAAGTCCCCGCCGATTTCGGCGACAAAATCGCTCACCGGCCATTCGCTGGGCGCGGCCGGCGTGCAGGAAGCGATCTATTCGTTGTTGATGATGAGCAACGGCTTCATCTGCGAAAGCGCCAATATTGAAAACCTCGATCCCGCCTTTGCCGACATGCCGATCGTGCGTGAGCGCCGGGACAACCTGAAGCTCGGCTGCGTCTTGTCAAATTCCTTCGGTTTCGGCGGTACCAACGCGTCGGTGGTGTTCAAGCGGCTGGATGCATGACCGTTTTGTCCGCCGCCCTGTCATCGGATTGTCGTCTGCCGGCCATAGATGGGCTCCCGGCGCGCAACGCGATTCGATTGGATGCATCGCATGAACAAGCCTGTCTCGCCGTCCTTCATTCATTCCCTTCCGCGCAGGTCAACCACCATGGCTGATCAGCGCGTTGCTCCGCGTGGCACGCTCATGCAGGGCAAGCGCGGCCTGATCATGGGGGTTGCCAACGATCATTCCATCGCCTGGGGCATCGCGCAGATGCTGGCGTCGCACGGCGCGCAGCTCGCTTTCACCTATCAGGGCGATGCGCTCGCCAAGCGGGTGAAGCCGCTCGCCGAGCAGGCCGGGTCGTCTTTCGTGATGCCCTGTGACGTCGAAGACATTGCGTCAGTCGATGCGGTGTTCAGTTCGATCAGGCAGCAATGGGGCACGATGGATTTTCTCGTGCATGCCGTCGCCTTCTCCGACAAGAATGAATTGAAGGGCCGCTACGCCGATTCCACGCGCGAGAACTTCATCCGCACGATGGTGATTTCCTGCTACGCGTTCACCGAGGCCGCCAGGCGTGCGGCGGCGCTGATGCCCAATGGCGGCGCCATGATCACCCTCACCTACAACGGCGGCTTGCGGGCCATGCCGAACTACAACGTGATGGGCGTTGCAAAGGCGGCGCTGGAAGCTTCGGTACGCTACCTTGCAGTCGATTTCGGAGCGCAAAAAATCCGCGTCAACGCGATTTCGGCGGGTCCGATCCGCACGCTCGCCGGCGCCGGTATCACCGATGCGCGCTATATGTTTGCATTCCAGCAGAAACATTCTCCGCTCGGCCGCGGGGTGACGCTGGAGGAACTCGGCGGCGCCGGCGTTTATCTCCTGTCCGATCTTTCCAGTGGCGTGACCGGCGAAGTGCACTTCGTCGACTCCGGATACAACATCATCGCGATGCCGCAGCCTGATGCGTTGAAAGCCTCGGGCGCAACGGACGACACCGGCAACGGGAAATAAGTTTCCACCGGGTGCGAAATGAAAACGGCCGGGGATTCCCCGGCCGCTTCGTTGAGCAAAGATCAGGCGAGGTCGAAACGATCAAGGTTCATCACCTTGGTCCAGGCTTTGACGAAGTCCTCCACGAACTTCTCCTTCGAGTCCCTGCACGCATAGACCTCCGCGATCGCGCGGAGCTGCGAGTGCGAACCGAAGATCAGATCGACGCGCGTACCCGTCCACTTGAGCGTATTCGTCTTGCGGTCGCGGCCCTCGTACACATTGTCGCCGGCGGCCTGCCACTGCGTGCTCATGTCGAGCAAGTTGACGAAGAAGTCGTTCGTCAACTTTCCGGGCTTCTTGGTGAAGACACCGTGCTTGGATCCGTCGGCATTGGCACCGAGCACACGCAGACCGCCGAGGAGAACGGTCATCTCGGGGGCCGTCAGCCGCAGCAATTGCGCGCGGTCGACCAGCGCCTCCTCGGGTCCCATGAATTGTCGCTTGCCGCTGACGTAGTTGCGAAAGCCGTCCGCACGTGGCTCGAGCGGCGCAAAGGAGTCGACGTCGGTTTGCTCTTGTAAAGCGTCCATGCGCCCCGGCATGAAGGGCACCTTCACCTTGTGCCCGGCATCCTTGGCGGCCTTCTCGATCGCTGCGCAGCCGCCGAGGATGATCATGTCGGCAAGCGAGACCGTCTTGCCGAATTTCTTCCGCACCGTCTCGAGCTTTTGCAGAACCGAATTGAGCTTGCCGGGCTGGTTGACCTCCCAGTCCTTCTGCGGGCTGAGACGAATGCGCGCGCCGTTTGCGCCGCCCCGCTTGTCGGAACCGCGGAACGTTGATGCCGACGCCCAGGCAGTCGAGACAAGCTGCGATACCGTCAGGCCCGAGGCGAGAATCTTTCTCTTGAGCGCGGCGATATCCTTGTCGCCGATCAGCTTGTGATTGACTGCCGGGATCGGGTCCTGCCAGATCAGAACCTCCTTCGGAACGAGCCGGCCGAGATAGCGCGCGCGGGGGCCCATGTCGCGGTGCGTGAGCTTGAACCAGGCGCGGGCGAACGCGTCGGCAAAATCATCCGGGTTCTCATAGAAGTGCCGCGAGATTTTCTCGTAGGCGGGATCAAATCGCAGCGAGAGATCCGTCGTCAGCATGGTCGGCACATGCTTCTTTGAATTGTCGAAGGCATCCGGGATGGTGGCTTCCGCGCCTTTCGCCTTCCACTGTTTCGCGCCGGCTGGACTTTTGGTCAGCTCCCATTCGTTTTCGAACAGGTTCTTGAAAAAGAGGTTGCTCCACTTTGTTGGCGTCTGCGTCCAGGTCACTTCCGGGCCGCCGGTGATCGCGTCGGCGCCGATGCCGGTTGCGTATTTGCTCTTCCAGCCGAGCCCCTGATCCTCAAGCGCGCCGCTCTCCGGCTCCGGGCCGATCAGCGACGGATCGCCCGCGCCATGCGTCTTGCCAAAGGAGTGGCCGCCGGCAATCAGGGCCACGGTCTCCTCGTCGTTCATCGCCATGCGGAAGAACGTTTCGCGGATGTCCTTGGCCGCCGCGAGCGGATCGGGATTGCCGTTAGGCCCTTCCGGATTGACATAGATCAGGCCCATCTGCACGGCGCCGAGCGGCTCCGCAAGCTGGCGTTCGCCGCTATAGCGCTCGTCGCCCAGCCATGTCCCTTCAGGACCCCAAAAGAGTTCTTCCGGCTCCCAGACATCGGCGCGTCCGCCGGCGAAACCGAACGTCTTGAAGCCCATCGATTCGAGCGCGACATTGCCGGCAAGAATCATCAGGTCGGCCCAGGAGATTTTCTCGCCGTACTTCTGCTTGATCGGCCACAGCAGCCGGCGCGCCTTGTCGAGGTTCGCATTGTCAGGCCAGGAGTTGAGTGGCGCGAAGCGCTGCTGTCCGGCGCCGGCGCCGCCGCGGCCATCAGTGATGCGGTAGGTGCCCGCACTGTGCCACGCCATACGGATCATCAGCCCGCCGTAGTGGCCGAAGTCCGCGGGCCACCATTCCTGCGAATTTGTCATCAGGGCGCGCAGGTCCTTGATGAGGGCCTTCAGGTCGAGGCTCTTGAACGCCTTGGCGTAGTCGAAACCCTCGCCCATCGGATCGGACAAATTCGAGTTCCGATGGAGCATCTGGAGATCCAGCGTGTCCGGCCACCAGTCCCGGTTGGCGTGTCCGCGGATGAACGGGCACTTGCCCGCGCTCTTGTCATCAGTCTTGGCGTCCATGTTTCTCTCCGATCGCGTTCGGCGTGATTGTTCGCGTTGTTGTGTGTGCGGGTGAAATCCGGTTGTTTTGTTGGATGCAGATGCGGGTTTTTTAGGTCCGGCGTACGATCAGGTCTAATCGTATTGATTGGCCGAGGCGATAAGCCTAACTTATCGATATGATCACCTTGCGCCAGTTGCGTTATTTGACGTCACTTGCCCGTCACCGGCATTTCGGGCGAGCGGCGGAGGATTGCGCCGTGACCCAGCCGGCATTGTCGATGCAGGTTCGTGAGCTCGAGCGCGAGATCGGCGCCGAGCTGGTGGAACGGCGGCCGGGTGAAATCACGCTCACCGACACCGGGCTTGAGGTCGCCGTGCGTGCCGAGCGCATCCTTGTCGCCACCCGCGACCTGGTCGATTTTGCACGCCACCGCGATGTACTCAGCGGGCCGCTCAAGCTCGGCATCATCCCGACTCTGGCGCCATACGTCCTGCCGCGCGTGCTGCCGCGCCTGCAGTCGACGCACCCGCGCCTGCGGCTCGAAGTGCGCGAGACCCAAACAAGGATCCTGCTCGACGAACTTGCACGCGGCGAACTCGACTGCGTCATGCTGGCGCTTCCGGCGGAGGGGGCCGATGTCGATACGCTGAAGCTTTTCGACGATCCGTTCCTGCTAGCCGTGCCTGCTGCCGACAAATTGCAGCCGCGGGGTCGCGTCGGCGTTGCTGATGTTGACCAGCGGCACCTGATTCTGCTGGAGGAAGGACATTGCCTTCGCGATCAGGCTTTGGCTTTCTGCGCCACCGCTCGACGGGACGTGCCTGCAGGTCTTGGCGCTACTTCGCTTGCAACTGTCATGCAAATGGTGGCGAACGGTTATGGTGTCACCCTGGTGCCAGAAGTCGCTGCGGAGGTCGAAGTGCGAGACGACCGTGTAAGGCTGTTACGGTTTGCCGATCCAGAGCCGAATCGGACGATCGGCTTGGCCTGGCGGCGTACCTCGCCCCGCCGCAAGGATTTCGAGGCGTTGGCGACTGTTGTGCTCGAAGCCACAGGTTCGGCATCAAGGCTACCCGGCCGCAAAATGAAGGTTGGCTGATGGTTGAGTTCGCGAATACGCCGTTGCTCCGAGTAGCCTACGAATCAGGAGGGCCGCAAGCCGGCTATCCGGTTTTTCTTTTGCACGGCTGGCCGGATGACGTGCGCACTTTCGACAAGGTGGCGCCGGCTTTGCAGCAGAATCGATTTCGTACCATCACGCCTTACCTGCGGGGTTTCGGTCCGACCACTTTCCTTTCTGAGGATACGATGCGCTCTGGTGAAATGGTCGCGATGGCGCAAGATGTTCTCGACCTTGCCGATGCGCTGAAGCTGAAGACATTTGCCGTCGTCGGTCACGACTGGGGCGCTCGCATCGCGTATGCGCTGGCTGCGACCGCGCCTGAACGCGTCACGCGCATATGCGCTCTCTCGGTCGGGTGGCAGCCCGGCGAGCTCACGACGCCTTCGTTGGAACAGGTGCGGAAATACTGGTACCAGTGGTTCATGGCGACGGAACGTGGAGCAGACACCGTACGCCGCGATCGCAAGGCGTTTGCGCGCATTCAGTGGCAAACCTGGGCGCCAAAAGGCTGGTTCAAGGAATCCGAGTTTGAAACGACCGCCAAATCCTTTGAAAATCCGGATTGGCCCGTCATCACCGTGCACTCGTATACCGTCCGCTGGGGCGAGGCAGAGAAGGACCCGCGGTACCGCGATCTCGACCGGCGGGCGAAATCCGCGCGGACGATTTCGGTGCCGACCCTCATGATCCAGGGCGGCGCTGACGGCGTCACCCTGCCGGACACAACCGATGGAAAAGAGAAATACTTCACCGGCGGTTACCAACGCCACGTGCTCGACGGCGTCGGTCATTTTCCAACGCGCGAAGCACCCGACGCCGTCAATGGTCTGGTGATCGGTTTCCTCAAGGCAAAATAAAAAGGGCGGCACCGGGCCGCCCTTTTTGCCGTCTTATGTTCCGGTCGTTACTCGGCGCCGCCGGCCGCCTCGCGCGGCTGCTCGCTGCCCTCGGCCCGTTGCTTGCCTTCGATATCCTCGCCGGTGGCCTGGTCGACCGCCTTCATGGACAGACGCACCTTGCCGCGCTCGTCCACGCCCAGCAGTTTCACCTTCACCTTGTCGCCTTCCTTGACGACGTCGGTGACCTTGTTCACCCGGCGCGGGGCGAGCTGGCTGATATGGACCAGACCGTCCTTGGCGCCGAAGAAATTCACGAAGGCGCCGAAATCCATCACTTTAACGACAGTGCCTTCGTAGATATGGCCGACTTCCGGATCGGATGCGATCGACTTGATCCAGTTGATCGCCGCCTTGATCGACTCGCCATTGGCGGACGCGACCTTTACCGAGCCGTCGTCCTCGATATTGATCTTGGCGCCGGTCTTTTCGACGATCTCGCGGATCACCTTGCCGCCGGTGCCGATCACTTCGCGGATTTTGTCGGTCGGTATTTTGAACGTCTCGATGCGCGGCGCGTGCTCACCAAGTTCGGCGCGCGCAGCGGTGAGCGCCTTGCTCATTTCGCCGAGAATGTGCATGCGGCCGTCCTTCGCCTGAGCGAGTGCGACCTTCATGATCTCTTCGGTAATGCCGGCGATCTTGATGTCCATTTGCAGGGATGTAACTCCCTGTTCGGTGCCGGCCACCTTGAAGTCCATGTCGCCGAGATGGTCCTCGTCGCCGAGGATGTCGGAGAGCACCGCGAAGCGCTTGTCTTCGAGAATCAGGCCCATGGCGATGCCGGCGGTCGGCCGCTTGAGCGGCACGCCCGCGTCCATCAGCGCCAGGGATGAGCCGCAGACGGTGGCCATCGATGACGACCCATTCGATTCCGTGATCTCGGAAACGAGGCGGATCGTGTAAGGGAATTCCACCGCCGACGGCAGCATCGGGTGGATCGCACGCCAGGCAAGCTTGCCGTGGCCGATCTCGCGCCGGCCGGGTGCGCCCATGCGGCCGGTTTCGCCCACCGAATAAGGTGGGAAGTTGTAGTGCAGCAGGAACGTCTCTTTGTACGTCCCCTGCAGCGCATCGATGAATTGCTCGTCCTCCGATGTGCCGAGCGTCGCGACCACGAGAGCCTGCGTTTCACCGCGAGTGAACAGCGCCGAGCCGTGTGTCCGTGGCAGTACGCCGACCTCCGCCACGATCGGACGCACGGTCTTCAGGTCACGGCCGTCAATGCGCTTGCTGGTGTCGAGGATGTTCCAGCGCACGATCTTGGCTTCGAGCTCCTTGAACACGCCGGCAACCGCGAGCTTGTCGTGCTTGGGTTCGGCGCCTTCCGGGAAGAAATGCGCCATCACCTTTTCCTTGACGGCGGCGACAGCGTCCTGACGATCCTGCTTGCGCACGATCGAATAGGCCGCGCGCAAATCCTTCTCGGCGAGACCGAGGATTTCCTTTTCCAGCGCTTTGTCGTCGGAGACGACGAGCTCGCGCGGTTCTTTCGCGGCCTTCTCGGCAAGCTTGATGATCGCCTCGATCACCGGCTGGAAGTGCCGGTGTCCGAACATCACCGCGCCCAGCATGATCTCCTCGGACAATTCCTTGGCCTCCGATTCAACCATCATCACGGCGTCCTGCGTGCCGGCGATGACGAGATCGAGTTGGCTCTCGGGCATTTCGTCGAGGGCTGGATTGAGCACGTATTCGTTGTTGATGAAGCCGACGCGGGCGCCGCCAATCGGGCCCATGAACGGCACGCCGGACAACGTCAGCGCAGCAGACGCGGCGACCATGGCAACGATGTCGGGGTCGTTTTCCATGTCGTGCGAGAGCACGGTTACGGTCACCTGCGTATCGCAGCGCCAACCGTCGGCGAAGAGCGGCCGGATCGGACGGTCAATCAGACGCGAGGTGAGCGTGTCCTTTTCGGTGGGGCCGCGCTCGCGCTTGAAATAGCCGCCGGGAATTCGACCGGCCGCGTAATATTTCTCCGTATAGTTGACGGTCAACGGAAGAAAATCGATTCCTTC
This sequence comes from Pseudolabrys sp., assembly GCA_035626335.1. Lineage (GTDB taxonomy): Bacteria > Pseudomonadota > Alphaproteobacteria > Rhizobiales > Xanthobacteraceae > Pseudolabrys. The sequence continues at coordinate 36,931 of DASPNW010000028.1, read as the reverse complement.
CTTTGGCTGCTTCGCCGCCACGACCGCCGCGAGGACGGTGGTTTCGCCGTATGTAGCGAGCACGGCCGCATCGGCCTGCCGCGCGATCCTCCCGGTCTCGAGAGTTAGCTTGCGCCCACCCCAATCGAGTTCAACGCGATGGATATCAAACATTTTATATTTCTCTCATGGTTTCTGGCGAGCCCCGAAAGCCATGAGCAAGACGGCGAGAAGCTGTCGTGTGTCACCGCAGTGCGGTAGGCAACAGCGTCCGGCGATCCTGCCATGGCGTTCGAACCTTGCCTTGTCGCAAGAGACGATCCTTATCGGCTCTTGCCAAATTGCCGACCGCGCCTATCGCCGCCGGCTCAATCGAGCGAACGCGTCCATCGCGTCCACTGCACGAAACGCGTAGGGCGTCGTGCCCTGCGCGGAATAAATCATCGGCGGATGCCGAGTTTCTCAATCAAGTTCTTGTAGCTCGCCTCATCAGTGCGGCGCAGGTAATCGAGCAACTGGCGACGCTGGCCCACCATTTTTAGCAATCCACGACGGGAGTGATTGTCCTTGACGTGGGACTTGAAATGTTCGGTGAGATTATTGATGCGCTCGGACAAGATCGCCACTTGTACTTCCGGCGACCCTGTATCTCCGGGCTTTTTCGCATACGTCTTGATTACTTCGGCCTTGCGACCGGCGGCCACCGACATCGGTCATCCTTTCTTACGCCCGGCTCTGCCCATCAGGCCGGCGAGGTTGAACACGCGCTTGGGGACGATTTCGCCACTATCCAGTTCGGCCAGAGCCAACAACTGGCCCGATGCCGTAACGTAGATTGTGCCGCGGAAATTGGGTGCGTCCCGTCCGCGCAACAAAACGGCCTGGCCTCGCTGAAGCCTCGCCGCGTCTGCCCGGCTGACGGCCAGCGCCGGGATGTCGTCCAGCGCGGTCTCGACGGGCATGAGTGCGTCGGCGAGGCTTGCCTCGCCGGACGCGGCTCTATGGCATAGAGCCTCCAATTGTTCCAGCAAAATCATGGTTTCTTCGCCAAATGGCCCGACTCGGGCACGCCGTAGAGCGCTGACATGGCCAAAACAGCCCAAAGTCCGGCCAAGATCGCGGGCGAGCGAACGCACATAGGTGCCTTTGCCGCATTCGGCCTCGAGGACCGCGTGATCGGGGTCGCGATTGCCGACGAGCTCCAGCCGCCTGATCTCCACCGGGCGGGCGGCCAGCTCCACCGTTTCGCCGTCGCGCGCAAGATCGTAGGCGCGTTCGCCTTCGATCTTGATGGCGGAATAGCGCGGCGGCACCTGCTGGATGGATCCGGTAAATGTCGGCAACAGTGTCCGGATCGCATCGGCGGACGGCCTCTGATCGCTGCGCGCGACCACGCGCCCCTCCGCGTCGTCAGTATCGCGCTCTTCGCCCCAGCGAACCGTGAACTGGTAGAGCTTACGACCATCCATCACGAACGGAACGGTCTTGGTGGCTTCACCGAGCGCAATGGGCAGTGCGCCCGACGCAAGGGGGTCGAGCGTGCCGGCGTGGCCGGCGCGCCGCGCGGCCAATAGACGTTTCACCACGCTCACCGCATGCGTCGATGTCATACCGACCGGCTTGTCGAGTACGACCCAGCCATGCACGTCATGCTTGTCGCGCTTTTTCTGTTTAGGCCTTGCTTGCGCAGCCGCGCCTTGAGATGCCGCCTTGCGCAGCTCCTCGGCGTGAGGCCGGTCAAGATATTTCAGATCGTCTTCGGTCACTGGCCGTCCTCATCGTGTTCCAAGTCGCGTTTTACTTCCGGCGAGCGCAGCAGCTTCTCGATGCGTTCGGCTTCGGCGAAGCGATCGTCGATGCGAAAACGGATATCGGGCGCGAATTTCAGATTGATGCGGTGGGCTATCTCAGCGCGCAGAAATTTCTTGTGTCGTTCGAAGGCCGCGACCACTTCTTCGGCGTCGCGTCCGCCAAGCGGCATCACGTAGATAGTGGCGATACGCAAATCGGCGCTCATGCGAACTTCTGGCACGGTAATGAGATGGCCCTCGATCACGGGGTCATGCACATCGCCGCGCGTGAGCATCTCGGCCATCGCATGTCGCACCAATTCGCCGACGCGCAGCTGACGCTGCGAACCTCCCGGCGGTGAATCGCGGTGACTTTGTCTGTGCCGTGGCATTTCGTCCTGAAACTTTCAATTCGCCATGGCCGGGTTTGTCCCGGCCATCCACGTCTTGCTTCCTTCATCGAAGAAAGTCGTGGATACCCGGCGCAAGGCCGGGCATGACAGCGGAGAAGGGAGGAGGGATATCGGTCGCACGCCTGAGATTTGGACTCACAGCGAGCGTTGAATCTGCTCCACCCGGTAGCATTCGATCACATCGCCTTGCCGCATGTCCTGGTAGTTTTCGAAGGCCATGCCGCATTCCATGCCGGCGCCAACTTCGCGCACGTCATCCTTAAAGCGCTTGAGTTGCGATAGTTTCCCTTCGTGAATAACGACATTGTCACGAATCAGCCGCACGTTGGCGCCGCGCTCCACGGTTCCGTCGGTAACACGGCAGCCCGCGATGTTGCCGACCTTGGAAACCTTGAAGATCTCCAGGATCTGCGCATTGCCTAGCATGGTCTCGCGCAGCGTCGGCGGCAGAAGGCCCGACATCGCTTTCTTAACGTCATCCACCAGATCGTAGATGATATTGTAGTAACGAATTTCGATACCGGCCCTCTCTGCCGCTTCGCGGGCTTCCTTGTTGGCGCGCACGTTGAAGGCGATGATCGGAACACCCGAAGCTTCCGCCAGGGTAACGTCCGACTCCGAAATGCCACCGACGGCGGAATGCAGCACCCGCGCGGCGACCTCGTCCGTGGCAAGTTTGTCGAGTGCGCCGATAATGGCTTCAACCGAGCCCTGCACGTCGGCTTTGATCACCAGCGGAAATTCCTTGCGACCCGACGTCTTGGCCTGCGCCATCATTTGTTCGAGCGAGCCGCGCATGCCGGTGGCACGCGCCGCCGTCTTCTCGCGCTTCTGCCTGGCCCGGTAGTCGGTAACTTCACGGGCACGGGCTTCGTTTTCGACCACGGCGAGACGATCGCCGGCATCGGGTGTACCCGAGAAGCCGAGCACTTCGACCGGCATTGACGGTCCGGCACTGTTGATGGGTTCGCCGGTGTCGGACACCAGGGCGCGCACGCGCCCCCATTCGGCGCCGGCCACCACGAGATCGCCGACCCGTAAAGTGCCGCGCTGGATCAGCACGGTCGCCACCGGTCCGCGGCCACGATCGAGCTTGGCCTCGATCACGGTCCCTTCCGCCGCGCGTTGCGGATTGGCTTTGAGGTCGAGGATTTCCGCCTGCAAACCGATCATTTCGAGCAGCTTGTCGATATTCGTCTTCTTGGTGGCGGACACTTCCACGTCCACCACCTCGCCGCCCATGGATTCGACCTGGATCTCGTGTTGCAGAAGTTCGGTGCGCACGCGGTCTGGCTTGGCGTCTGGCTTGTCGATCTTGTTGATGGCGACGATGATCGGCACCTTCGCCGCCTTTGCATGGTGGATCGCCTCGACCGTTTGCGGCATCACGCCATCGTCGGCGGCGACGACAAGCACCACGATATCGGTGACTTTGGCGCCGCGCGCACGCATGGCAGTGAAGGCCGCATGACCGGGTGTGTCGATGAATGTGATTTTGGCACCTGAAGGCGCAGTCACCTGGTACGCACCGATATGCTGGGTGATGCCGCCGGCTTCACCCGCCGCCACGTCGCTCGATCGGATTGCATCGAGCAGCGACGTCTTGCCGTGGTCGACGTGGCCCATAACGGTGACGACGGGGGCGCGCGCTTCCAGCCGCGCGGGTTCGTCCGCTACGTCGAACAATCCCTCTTCCACGTCGGCTTCAGCGACGCGACGCACGCTGTGGCCCATTTCCTCGGCGATAAGCTGGGCGGTATCGGCGTCGATCACGTCGTTGATCGTGACCATCTGGCCTTGCTTCATAAGCAGACGGATGACGTCGACAGCGCGCTCGGACATGCGGTTGGCGAGATCCTGGATGCTGATCGCTTCCGGAATCGTTACCTCGCGCACAAGTTTTTCTTTCGGCTCGTTGGAGGCAATCCCTTTGAGCCGTTGCGTGCGCCGGCGGAACGACGCGACCGACCGTTCGCGTACTTCGTCGGCACGCAAGGCATTCACGAGCGTAAGACGGCCGCGCTGTTTCTCAGCCCCACCGCGCGGAGCGGGACGCGGAGCGGCGGTGGGACGCGCGGCGCCCGGACGCCGCGGCGAACGGGGCCCTTCGTCGTCATCAGCTTCGAGCGCGAGACGCGCTGCCGGCCCGCCGCGCGGAGTCTCTTCCACACCGAAGCGCTTTTTGGCGACCTCGCCGGCCTTACGTTTGGTTTCCTCGTCGTGCTTGCGACGTTCTTCCTCGTCGCGCTTGCGTGCCTCCGCCGCCTCGCGCTCGGAGCGGTCGACGACCTCGCGGCTGGCGCGACGGCGAGCTTCCTCTTCGGCAATCTTGCGCTCTTCAGCCTCGCGTACGCGAGAGTCGGCGAGTGCATGCGCGCGCGCGTTACGCTCTTCTTCGGTCAGAGTGCGCAGCACGACGCCGGATTTCGGCTTTGTCGCCGCGTCCGCTTGACTCAAGCCCGCGCTCGCGGCCGGCGCGGCCCTCTTCGCCGAAGGAGCCTTTTTTACTTCGACAGGAGGTGCCGGCTCCGCCTTGGCTTCCCCCGGCCCGCCGACCGTGCGGCGTTTGACCTTCTCGACCACAACCTGCTTGCTGCGGCCATGACTGAAGCTCTGGCGCACCACGCCCGTCTCGGTGCGCGGCTTGAGTGTCAGCGTCTTGCCTGTGACGCTGAGCTTTTTCTCGCCGGGGTTCTTCGTTTCGCTCATTCCGTACTGTGTCCTTATGCGCCTTCCGTCGGCGCATGCGCGCTAACTACATCGGGCGAAGTTCCGGTCCGAAAGCGCGTCAAACGCGCGACGCGCGCAAGAAAAGTCTCGCTTCCAGGCCCGGCAAGCAGGGCTGCATGTACCACATTTGGACGGTTCAATGCCAAATCCAATTGGGCACCACTAAACGTATCGATCACCACGATTTCTCGCGATTCTCCGGTCGTATTGCGGTGCAGGGCGGCCGCCAACTTGCGCTTGCCGTCGTCTCCGGCGTCGGCCGCATGGATCAACGCCAGAATGTCATCCTGGCCAGCCGCCGCTTCCACCCTGGAAAAACCACTGACCACCGTCCCGGCCTTGCCGGCGATTGCCAGCGCGTCGAGGGCGGCTCGTTCAATCATCGCTTCTGTCTGCGCGGCCAGTTTGGGCGCAACCCGCACATCCCGTTTAAAGCCGCGGGCGAAGATGTTTCGCTTGATGGCGTCTTCGATAGCGGCACGGGTCGCGGTCACCCAGATGCCACGGCCGGGCAACTTGCGTTTGACGTCGGGTACCGCTTCTCCGTCCGGGCCCACCACGAAACGCACCATTTCGGCCGCCGGTTTGAGCTCGCGCGTAAGCGCGCAGGTACGCACAGCCCCCGCGGCGACGCTGGTCGCCCCGTGGTCGAGTTCGTTGTCCTGCGCGACTGCCAGCATTGCCGTTTCCGATCTCCTTATGCCTGCGGCGCTTCTTCCGGCGCCGGCTCAGCAGGCGCTGGCGGCGGGGCAAGCTCCGCCTCCGTCACCCAACCGGCCTTGAGCCGTGCCTGCATGATCATAGCTTCAGCGTCCTCGCGCGAAACACCCAATCCATCGAGGAAGCCCGGCTCATGTTTGCTTTCGCCGTCCTTGCGCTCGGTCCAGCCGGTGAGATCGTCGGTGGCGCAGCCGGCAAGGTCTTCCACGGTTTTCACGCCGTTCTCGCCGAGCGCGACCAGTATCTTTGTGGTTATACCGGGCACATCCTTGAGTTCGTCTGCAACGCCCAGTTCGACGCGTTTGGCATCGAGCTCCGCCTCCTGCTGGGCAAGATACTCTTTGGCACGCTCCTGAAGTTCGCGTGCGGTGTCGGCATCGAAACCTTCGATTCCGGCAATTTCCTTTTCGTCCACCAGCGCGAGCTCTTCGATCGAACCGAACCCTTCCGAAGCGAGCAACTGACCGACCACCTCGTCGAGATTGAGTGCCTCGACAAAGACCTTGGTGCGATTCTCGAACTCGGCCTGGCGGCGTTCGGATTCTTCCTGTTCCGTCAAGATATCGATGTCCCAGCCGGTAAGCTGAGAGGCGAGCCGCACATTCTGGCCGCGTCGTCCGATCGCGAGAGACAACTGTTGATCCGGCACCACGACCTCGATGCGCTCCTTGTCTTCATCGAGCACGACCTTGGCAACTTCCGCCGGAGCCAATGCGTTCACCACAAAGGTGGCGATGTCGGGCGACCACGGAATGATATCGATCTTCTCGCCCTGCAATTCGTTGACGACCGCCTGCACGCGCGAGCCGCGCATGCCGACGCAGGCGCCGACGGGATCGACCGAAGAATCGCGCGAGATCACCGCAATCTTGGCCCGTGAGCCGGGGTCGCGGGCGACGGCCTTCACTTCCACGATGCCATCGTAAATTTCCGGCACTTCCTGCGCGAAGAGTTTGGACGTGAATTGCGGATGCGTGCGCGAGAGGAAAATCTGCGGACCGCGCGGTTCGCGCCGCACGTCGTAGATGTAGGCGCGAATGCGGTCACCGTTGCGGAAAACTTCGCGCGGCAGCAGTTCGTCGCGCCGCACGATCGCCTCGCCACGGCCGAGATCGACCACGACGTTGCCGTACTCGACGCGCTTGACGATGCCGTTGACGATATCGCCGATGCGATCCTTGTATTCGGCATATTGCCGGTCGCGCTCGGCTTCGCGTACCTTCTGCACGATCACTTGCTTGGCCGATTGCGCGGCGATGCGGCCGTATTCGAGCGGCGGCAGGGGGTCCGCAATTGTGTCGCCGACTTGCGCAGCCGGATGACGCTTGCGCGCTTCTTCGAGCGTGATCTGGTTGGACGGGTTCTCGACGGCCTCGACCACAAGCATATGGCGGGTGAGGCGCAGATCGCCGGTCTTTGGCTCGATTTCCGCATGCACGTCGGTTTCCGCGCCATAACGGGAGCGTGCCGCCTTGGCGATCGCATCTTCCATCGCCGCAATCACAATTCCTCGGTCGATCGCCTTTTCACGCGCAACTGCGTCGGCGATTTGCAACAACTCGAGCCTGTTGGCGCTGACAGCCATAGCTCACTCTCCTCCTTTGGCGGCAACCCTTTGCGGGCGGTGCCGTGAATGTCTCTCTTCGCGTCGTTCTTCCTTGCGCGCCGCGCGCGCTTGGCGCTTGGCGGCCTTCTCGCGCCGCAAGGCTTGTGACACCAGTTCGTCGGTGAGCACCAGCTTTGCTTCGCCCATTTCCTCAATCGGAAGCAGCACCTCGGCTTCCTCGCCTTGCGCGGCATCGTCACGATGCAGGCGCGCGGCATCACCTTCAGTTCCCGTGAGAGTTCCGCGGAATCGTTTGCGGCCGCCGACGGGGATTTCCATCTCGATCTTGACGAGATGGCCTGCATAGCGATCGAAGTCCGATTTGCGTACCAGCGGCCGATCAATGCCGGGTGACGAAATTTCGAGTCGATAAGTTCGATTGATGGGATCCGCCATATCAAGGACCGGCGAAATTGCACGGGAGACAGACTCGCAGTCTTCCACCGTCATGCTGCCGTCAGGCCGCTCCGCCATGATTTGAACGGTGCAACCTTCGGCGCTGGATATCCGTATCCGCACGAGGCGGTAGCCAAGCTGCTCAATGACTGGCTCGACAATCGTCGCGACACGCGCCGGCAGCCCCGGCTCGACGATGAGCCGCGATTCGGTTAGCGCGCTTGAGGCCGTATTTGTCTGCAACGTGTCGCCTTTGCCCATCCGGTAACAAAAAAGAGCGGGCCCCGCGGGACCCACTCTCAAAACCGTTCGGTAATGAGGGTGTCTAGTAACACTGTCAAATATAGCGATTTCGCGAGGGCACGCAAGAGTGACGCCGCGTTAACGACTAACCCTTCCTTCAGAATCTGCCCTTAAATTTGCGTAAATCCGGGTTTTTGGGCGTTTTGAAGGTCCTGTATGGGTGCTGTTCCGGTTTCGCTGCTTCCCGAGTTGGAAGATGTCGTCCAGCACGGCTCGGCGGAGAAGCGTGCCGAGACGTTGCGCCGGATCACCACCTTGTTTCTCGACGGTGCCTCCAACTTCAATGCAGAACATGTCGCGCTGTTTGACGACGTCATCGGCTGCCTGATTGAGGAGATCGAGGCCAAAGCGCTGGCCGAGCTCGCTCGACGGATCGCACCGGTTGCCAACGCGCCGGCCGGCGTTGTCCGCGCGCTGGCCAAAAACGATGATATCGCCGTCGCAGGTCCGGTGCTCAAACAGGCAAGGCTCGCCGATCCTGACCTCCTGTCTATCGCTGAAAACAAGGGTCAGGAGCATCTGCTCGCGATATCAGTGCGCCTCGGTATCAGCGCGGCGCTGTCCGAAATTTTGGTCAAGCGCGGCGACCGCGAAGTCGCGCGTTCGATTGCCAACAATCAAGATGCGGCATTGTCGGACAATGCGTTCACCACGCTCGTGCAACGTTCCGAAAAGGACAGCGTGCTGGCTGAAAAGGTCGGCATGCGGACCGACATCCCGCCGCGGCTGTTTCGACAGCTTTTGATTCAGGCCAGCGAAGTGGTGCAGAAGCGCCTGCTCGCGCAAGCCAAACCCGAAACCCAGTCGGAGATCCGGCGCATCCTTGCGCAGGTTACCGACGAAGTCGCTGCAAAGGCGGCGCCCCGCAATTATGCCGCCGCTCTCGCGGCGGTGCGCGCCCTGCACAAGGACCGCAAGCTTAGCGAAGACAACGTCGCCGAGTTTGCCAAAGCCGGAAAGTATGAAGAAACCATCGCGGCGCTCGCAACCTTGTGCGCGGTCCCGGTTGAAGTCGTGGACAGGCTGATGAACGGCGAGCGTGCCGACCCGGTTCTGATCCTGGCGCGGGCGGTCGGATTTGGCTGGCCCACAGTGAAGGCGATCCTCAATGCCCGACCCGGAGGCAAGCCGTCACCCCAAACACTTGACGTCGCACGCGAGAATTTCGAGCGGTTGACGGCTACGACCGCGCAGCGTGTCGTTCGCTTCTGGCAAGTCCGGCAGGGTACGGGCGATCATTAAGCGCGGCGGAAAATGAAATATGCCGGCTGGCGTCCCTCGCGCTTGGCCTTCATTTCGTAACGCGTGCCTGTGAACCCGGGCCAGGGCTTGCGCCAGTCGTCGGCGCGTTCCGCGGTCCACACGAAATCCTCCGAACGCAGCACGCGTGCCAATGCGTAGGCGGAGTAGTCCGCAATATCGGTAGCGAAACGCAATTCGCCTCCCTTTTTCAGAATGCGCGCGAGGCGCTTCAGGTTTTCGTCCTGGATTAACCGCCGTTTCCAGTGCCGCCGCTTCGGCCAGGGATCCGGGTAAAGCAGATCGATGCGCGAGAGCGCCGCATCCGGAAGCCAGTCGAGCAATTCGCTTGCGTCGCCGAAATGCAGGCGGATATTGGCCAGCGCATTCGCGTCAATCGCGACCAGCGCTTTGGCAATGGCGTTGACGAAAGCATCCGTGCCGATGAAGCCGGTGCGCGGATTGGCCAGCGCCTGAGCGATCAGATGCTCGGCGCCCCCAAAGCCGATCTCAAGTCGCGTATCGTCGGCTGGAATTGCAAAGAGCGTGCGCAGATCGGCAGGTCTGGCGTTCCCCACCTTAAGCGCAACGCGCGGCAATACCGTGTCGAACAACGCCGCCTGCCGCGGTTTGAGGGGGTGGCCCTTGCGCCGGCCGAAAAATGCGCGCTGCGAAGGCGTCGAATCCGGTCCCATAGGCCGACTATCAAAGACGCAAATGGCCGGCACAAGGCCGGCCATTCTCCATTTTATCTCCGCGGCGGTTTACTTCACGGCGCTCCTGATCGCGGAAGCGAGGTCCGTTCTTTCCCAGGAGAAGCCGCCATCCTTGTCCGGCGCGCGTCCGAAATGGCCATAGGCCGCAGTCCGCTTGTAAATCGGCCGGTTGAGCTTGAGCGTACGACGGATATTCGTCGGGGTAAGGCGGAACAGCTCGGGCAGAACCTTCTCGAGCCTTTTCTCCTCGACCTTGCCCGTCCCATGCGTGTCGACCAGCACCGACATCGGGTCGGCCACGCCGATCGCGTAGGCGACCTGGATGGTGCAGCGTTCCGCTATTCCGGCTGCCACGACATTCTTGGCGAGATAGCGTGCCGCGTATGCGGCGGAACGATCGACCTTGGTTGGATCCTTGCCCGAGAAAGCGCCGCCACCGTGCGGCGCGTAGCCGCCGTAGGTATCGACGATGATCTTGCGGCCGGTGAGTCCGCAATCGCCGTCCGGTCCGCCAATCACGAAATTGCCGGTCGGATTGACGAGAAAGTCGGATGGCCTCTGTGGCATCCAGCCTTTCGGCAATGCCGACTCGACCGCATCGGAGATCATCTCCTTGATCAGGCCGGGCGTGTATTTTTTGCCGTTGCGGCTCTGTGCATTGTGCTGGGTGGAGACCACGACCTTGGTGCAGCCGACCGGTTTGCCGTCGACGTAGCGAACGGTAACCTGGCTTTTCGCGTCGGGCTGCAAATCGAAGAGTTGGCCGCCGCGGCGCTTTTCGGACAGCACTTTGAGAATCTTGTGCGCGAAATAGATCGGCGCCGGCATGAACGAATTCTTTTCGTAAACTTCGCTTTCGGTGCAAGCGAAGCCGAACATCATGCCCTGGTCGCCCGCGCCTTCTTCCTCGCCGCCTTTTTTCTTCTTGGCATTCACGCCCATCGCGATGTCGGGCGATTGGCCGTGCAGCAGCACTTCGACGTCGGCGCCGTAATAAGAGAAACCGTCCTGGTCATAGCCAATGTCTCTCACCACGTCGCGCGCGATCTTGGTGATCAATTCGCGGTCAACAACCACCTTGTCGCCGTGCTTGCGGAACAATGGAGCCTGACCGCGGCCTTCGCCGGCGATGACAATCTTGTTGGTGGTGGCAAGCGTCTCGCATCCTAGCCGTGTATTCACGAGGCTATCGTCGGCGATGCCGAGCTTGATGTCATTCTCAAGAAACGCGTCCAGCACCGCGTCAGAGATCTGATCGCAGACCTTGTCGGGATGACCTTCGGAGACGGACTCGCTGGTGAATAAAAAATTGGTGTGAGCCACCGCTGCAACTCCTCGCGTGGCGCGGCTGCGTGGCCGCGGCGTGTTTTGTCCGGGTGGTTCTTGCAGCGGCGGCGAGGGAGGTCAAGATGCGGGCAGTAGTGGGCAGATGCTTCGTTAACGATGGGATTTAACCCCTAAAATCAATCCACCCCTGCGATTTGTTCGACCAAATCGACGATGCGCCTGCGGAGCTTGCTGCTCTTGATGCGCATAAAAGCCTTGGTCAGCGAGAGGCCGTCCGATGTGGCGAGAAAGTCGGCAACATAGGCGGGCGATGGCGCCTCGTTCATGCCACCGGAATGGCCCGGTGCATGCGGCGCACCTTCGAAGAAAAATGACACCGGCACCTGGAGGATCTGCGCGATCTGTTGCAACCGGCTGGCGCCAATGCGGTTGGTTCCCTTCTCGTATTTCTGTACTTGCTGGAAAGTGAGACCAAGGGCGTCGCCGAGCTTTTCCTGACTCATGCTCATCATCATCCGGCGCATGCGCACACGCGAACCCACGTGTCTGTCGATCGGATTTGGCGCCTTCTTGGCCATAGACTTCTCCCGTGCCCCCACTTTTACGGGTAGTTGTCACAAGTGGATGCATCAAGGCAATGCGTGAAGCCCGTGTAATCGGGAACATAAGTGTAAATAAGTCATAGATTTCAGTCAGATTTCGTATGATGGCAATTCGCCATCAATTCGGGAGCGCAACGCGCGCAGGTTGATTTGTACACTCAGCAACTTGTGTAATGTGTTGCAACGCTGCGCAATCTATGCGCGAAGACGCCGCCGCATCACAATCGCCAGGCCAGCGGCCAGCACGAAGATCAAAAAATAATTGCCGTAGCGCGAATAGATGGTTGGTTCGATTGCGGCGGGAAGTTGGGCATCGAGCACGCCTTCGACGCCCAAGGGCAGCTTGTTGATGATCCGGCCCACCGGATCGATGACGGCGGAGATGCCGGTGTTGGCCGCGCGGACAAGCGGTAACCCTTCCGCAATAGCGAGCATGCGCGCCTGCTGGAAATGCTGATATGGCCCGGAACTCATGCCAAACCAGCCATCGTTGGTGACGTTGACCAGCCAGCCCGGCCGCTCGCCGCGCGGCACCGCGGCGCCCGGAAAGATCGCCTCGTAACAGATCAGCGGCAATACTTTCGGCGCGCCGGCAACGTCCATTGCGCGCCGGCGGTCGCCGGACAGAAATCCGCCCAGAACCTTGGTGAGTTGCATCAAACCGATGCGTTCAAGCAGGCGCTGGAAAGGCAGGTATTCGCCGAACGGGACCAAATGCACCTTGTCGTAGATGCCGCGTATCGAGCCGTCGGGGTCTATCACATAGATCGAATTATAAGCCTGCGCACTGCCTGCACGCGCGTTGTCCGGCGCACGCACCGCACCGGTGATCAATTCGGTCGATGGTTTTAGCAACGTCACGATCTGAGCCATGGCATCAGGCTCTCGCGTGAGAAAAAATGGAAATGCGGCTTCCGGCCAGATCAAAAGCGTTATATCGCGAAGGCCCTGCGATTGCGGACCGGTGGCGCGGTCCGAGAGGCGCAAGTAGCGATCCATCACCTGCGCTTTCGCAGAATAGTTGAACTTGTCGTCCTGCTGCAGGTTGGGCTGCATGATGCGCAGCTTCACGCCGCTGACGTAGGCTGTCGGATTCGACGACAGCCGTAACGCCCCATAACCGGCGACTGCCGCAAGTATTGCCAGCCCGAGGAACAGTGGCAGGTAAGGCCACCGCGTATCCGCCTTGTCATCGGCGATCACGGCGGGCGTCGAAAATATCGCGACGCAGAAGAACGTCAGCGTCCAGACCCCGACCAGCGACACACCTTGCGCCAGCACGAGCGGTTCAGCGAACGCGTAGCCGAAGGTATTCCAGGGAAATCCGCTGAGCAAATGACCGCGCAGCCATTCGGCGATGGTCAATGTTGCGGCAAGTGCCAAAATGCGTTCGGGTCCGCGCACCCAAATCAGCCGCGCGGCCGCCAGGCCCAACGCGGTGTAGAGCGCGAGATAGGCCGGCAAGCCGGCGACCGCTATCGGTAACAGCCAACCGAATGTCTTCGCGTCGACCAGAAAGGCGTACCCGATCCAGTAAAGACCCGCGAGAAAGTAGCCGAAGCCGAAGCACCAGCCCGCCATCGCCGCGTTCACTGGGCCGCTCCAGCGGTTGGCGGCCGAGCCATCGACGAGCCAGACCAGCACCGGAAACGTGACGAACAAAATCGGCCAGGCGTTGACGGGAGCCATCGCCAGCGCCGACGCAGTCCCGGCGGCAAATGCAATGGCCGCGCGCCGCCAACCGGAGGTCAGGATGACGACGTGTGCGAGCCGGGTGATCGTCACGAGCGGCGCGCGCCTGCTGAGCCGTCATCTTTCGATGCTGGCGCGACATCATTGCTCGAAGTTGCCGTGGGCGCTCCGATGAGAGCGTCCGCCGGCCCGGGCCGGCGCAGCTCGCGCAGCCGGTCGCGCCGCTCCTTCAAGCGCGTGATTCGTATGCGCTTGACGCGGCGCGGGTCCGCATCGAGCACCTCAAATTCGAAAAGTCCGGGTCCGGGGACAATTTCACCGCGTATCGGCAAACGGCCGGCGCGCGTTACCAGATAGCCGCCGATCGTATCGACCTCCTCGGCCGCGTCGCCGACGGCGAAATCGTTGCCGACCGTGCCGACCACATCCTCGATCGTGGCGCGCGCATCGGCAACAAACGAGCCGTCGGCTTGCTGCGTCACAGCGGGCGTCTCATCTTCATCGTGTTCGTCTGCGATCTCGCCGACGATCTGCTCGACAATGTCCTCGATCGATACAAGGCCATCGGTGCCGCCATACTCATCGACAACCAGCGAGAGATGAATGCGCGTGGCTTGCATCCGCGCCAACAGGTCGATGACCCGCATCGACGGTGGTACGAACAGGATTTCACGCACAATTCTCGTAGCCGACAGTGGCATGCCGAGATTGACCGCCTTGAGGTCGAGGCCGGCGGGCAGGGGTTTCTTGCGTTTCGCGTTTTTCTCCGGGTCGACGGCCGCGCGCGCAGTCATAAATGCAATCAGGTCGCGGATATGCACCATCCCAATCGGGTCGTCGAGTGTGTCGTTGTAGGCGACGAGCCGCGAGTGCCCGGCTCCTTCAAATACCCGGACAAGCTCGCCCAGCTTGATGTCCTGCTGCACGGCGATAATGTCCGCGCGCGGTATCATGACATCGCCGACACGACGCTCGCGCAGTCCGAGGATGTTCTTGAGCATCCGGCTCTCTTCCGGCGAAAAGCCGGACTCACCGGGCATTGCGTCGAGTACGTCCTTGAGATCGGCGCGCATGGTGGTCGGCTTCCAGCCGAACAGCACACGCAGCGCACGCATAAACCAGCTTTCGCCGTTTTCCTGAGCGGGCGGGACGGGCACCGGCAGATTGCGCGGCTCTAAGGGACCGCCCGCTGGATTCGAACTGGATGGATCGCTGTCAGGCATGGCGGTCAGACGTCGCCAGGATCACGCGAAAGGTAAGGGTCGGACATGTTCAAGCGTTTCATGATTTTACTCTCGAGCCCTTCCATCTCTTCGGCCTGGCTGTCGGTTTGATGATCGTACCCGATGAGGTGGAGAAAACCATGCACCGCGAGATGGGCAAGGTGGTGAAGGAAGATGCGCGATTCGTCGTCGCATTCGCGTTCGAGCGTCTCGTAGGCGATGACGATATCACCGAGCAGGCGCCCGTCTTCGCCGGTAATTTGACCGGATGCCGGGAACGACAGCACGTTGGTCGGCTTGTCAATTCCACGCCATTCGCGATTGAGCGCGCGAATCGTCGAATCGTCCGTGAGTACAATACTCACTTCACCGCCGACTGTTGAGTGGGCGGAAGCCGCCGCCGCGATTGCCTCGTGCACGATTTGCGCGGCGAGGGGCTGTTTGTCCCAAAGCGCGGATTGCGTCTGAATATCAATGTGCGGCGGGGATGTGCGCCGCTGCGGCTCCGTCCTCATCCCTTGCCCTCGCGCGCGGGTACGCCGCGGTCATACGCTTCAACGATCCTGGCGACCAGCTCGTGGCGAATAACATCTTCATGCGTGAATGCCACATGACCGACGCCTTCGATCCGGGCAAGCAATTTGACCGCCTCCGCCAGGCCGGAGGTTTGACCGTGCGGCAGGTCGACCTGACTCGGATCGCCCGTGACAATCATGCGGCTGTTCTCGCCCAACCGCGTGAGAAACATCTTCATCTGCATCGAGGTCGTATTCTGCGCCTCGTCAAGAATGATAACGGCGTTCGAGAGGGTGCGCCCGCGCATGAAAGCGAGCGGCGCGATTTCGATCTCGCCCGCCTGCAGAGCGCGCTCGACAATGCGGGCTTCCATCAAGTCGTAAAGCGCGTCGTAAATCGGGCGCAGATAGGGGTCGACTTTCTCGCGCATGTCGCCGGGGAGGAACCCCAAACGCTCGCCGGCCTCGACCGCCGGACGCGACAGGATGATGCGGTCAACTTCTTTTCGCTCGAACATCTGGACGGCCTGTGCGACTGCAAGCCAAGTCTTGCCGGTGCCGGCCGGCCCGGTTCCGAACACCAGCGCATGACGCTTGAGCGCGCGAATATAGGCGTCCTGCGCCGCGGTCCGGGCGCGGACCGGACGCTTGCGAAGATTGATTTCCTCGAAAGCGGGACGCGGCGCCGCGGGGTCATAATCAAACAGCGAACCTTGCGCGATCGCCTGACGAATGGCGCCTTCGACGTCGCCTTGGCTCAAATCGTGCCCGCGCTTGAGTTGCTCATAGAGGCCTTCGAGCACGCGGCGCGCTTGCTCACAGGCGCCGCGCGAGCCCTCGATGGTGACGTGATTGCCGCGCTGCTCCGCCACGACACCGAGACGACGTTCAATGAGCGCGAGGTTCTGTCCGTATTGTCCAAACAGAACAGATGCAAGTTTGTTGTCCTCGAACGCGAGCACGGTCTGCGTGGTAGCCGTCTCATCGGAGGCGGCGGCGGGCGGGATCACGGAATCCGTCGTGCGCAAGGGTTTTTCAAGCTCCTGCTGCGGCAAGCGCCGGCGAGCGCGCTTCATCGGCGAGTGCGCCAAAAAGACTGTTGCTGCCGATCCCGGTGACGGTCACGCGTTTGATCGACCCGATCAAATTGGATGCCGCCATCACCTGCACCGCCTGCAAATACGGGGAGCGGCCAACGAGCTGGCCGGGCAGCCTGCCAGGCTTTTCCAGAAGCACATCAATTGTGCGACCGGCGAAGCCGGCATTGAAGCCGCGCTGCTGGCGCGTGATGACGGCCTGCAGCCGTTGCAGCCGCTCAGACTTCTCTTCCCGCGGCACCTGGTCGCTCATTTCGGCCGCCGGTGTTCCGGGTCGTGCCGAATACATGAACGAATATGCACCCGCGAAGCCGACCTCGTCGATGAGCGCAAGCGTATCGCGGAAATCGGTTTCCGTTTCGCCGGGAAAGCCCACGATGAAATCGGAGGTGAAGGCAAGATCGGTACGTGCGGCGCGCAGACGCGCAATGACGTCAAGATAATCCCGGCGGGTGTGCTTCCGATTCATCGCCGCAAGAATGCGGTCCGAGCCGGATTGCACCGGCAAATGCACATAGGGCATCAGCGCCGGCAGCTCGGCGTGGGCCGCGACGAGATCGCCGTCCATGTCGCGCGGATGGCTCGTGGTGTAGCGCAATCGCAATATGCCGGGGATTTGCGCGACACGTCGCAGTAATTTTCCGAGCGTCGACGCGGAACCGTCAGGTCCGGCCCCATGATAGGCATTCACATTCTGGCCGATCAGCGTCACCTCACGCACACCGGCTTCCGTCAGCCGCTCGACCTCAGCCACTATCTTTGCAACGGGTCGCGAAATTTCAGCGCCGCGCGTATAGGGGACAACGCAGAACGTGCAGAACTTGTCGCATCCTTCCTGCACGGTGACGAACGCGGAAATGCCGCGCTTGGCGATCACGTCTCCTGTAGGTCCTGCCAGCAGGTCGAACTTGTCTTCGACCGGAAATTCGGTGTCGACAACTTTCTCCCCACTCTGCACGCGGGCAATCATGTCCGGCAGGCGATGATAGTTTTGCGAGCCGACGACCAGATCGACCGCGCCGGCGCGGCGGATAATCTCTCTGCCTTCCGCCTGTGCGACGCAGCCGGCAACCGCGATGATCATGCGTCGGCCGTCGCGCGCCGCAGCCTCCTTCATCTCACGGATGCGGCCGATTTCCGAATAGACTTTCTCCGCAGCTTTTTCGCGGATGTGGCAGGTGTTAAGGATGACGAGATCCGCGTCTTCGGGTCTTGCAGTCTCGGTGAACCCGGCGGGTGCCAAAGTGTCCGCCATACGATGGGAGTCGTAGACGTTCATCTGGCAGCCGAAGGATTTGACGTGGACTTTGCTGGGTTTGCTCATGCCATTTTGATGCGAAGCAGTGCAATCTAGCCTGTCGTGCCGGGATTTGTCCTGCTGAAACCATATATTTGATTTTACAACGATTTTAAGACTTGCCTGGGGCAAAAAATAAATTCGCGCTAGTCCGCGGGTTCCGCGGCCAATGGACGCCCGCGCAGGTTTGCCGCCAAGAGCCGCCGCACCGTGCCTTCCAGCCGCTTGGTCACCGCCTTGCGGTCGGTGTCGCGCTCCGCGGCCACGGGCTCCCCGTAAGCGACCAGTGCATCAACCGCTCCCTGTTCGATGAAGGCCTTGATGTGGGGGATGAAATCCAGATCGCCATACCAGGCAACCAGAGGGCGGTGTTGGCGTCCCATCGGAATGCCGTGTTGGCCAGTGTAGCCGATCGACATGGGCTGGATCAGGATGCTGCCATTGCCGCCGCCGGCGGCCTCTTCCACCGCGCCAAGCAATGCAGAGCGGAACGGTAATACGCGATTGCCGTCGCTCGACGTACCTTCGGCGAACAGCACCACCGAGGTCCCGCTTTCAAGGCGCTTGATGATTTCGGTTACGCTGTCGCCCGTCTGATGGCGGCGGGCACGATCCACGAATACTGTCCGTTGCATTTTGGCTGTGATGCCGACCAACGGCCAACTTGCAACCTCGCGCTTTGCGACAAAGGCGACCGGCGCGATTGAACCGATCGCGAGGATGTCGACCCATGAGACGTGATTGGACACGAACAACAGGGCACGGCTGTTCGCCCGCGCGCCGCTGACGTGCACGCGAATGCGTAAAAGCAAACAGAGCACGCGGTAATAGTTCGACGAGATAAAGCCCCAGCCGGGCAAATTGAGTTTCTCGAGCAGCCATTGAATTGAAATCAACAGCGGAGTCATCGTTAAGAAGAATGCCGCGATGAAAAGCGCACGCGCCATCGGCATCTAATCTGCAGGGTTCATGGTTAGCGCTTCTTTTCGTCGTCGAGCGGGACGGCGTAGAGTTCAAGCCGGTGGTCGACGAGTTTATAACCGAGCTTCCGGGCTACCTCGGCCTGCAACCGTTCGATTTCCTCCGACTGAAACTCGATCACATCACCGTTGCGCAAGTTGATCAGATGGTCGTGGTGAGCCTCCGGGCTGGTCTCGTAGCGCGACCGGCCGTCACGGAAATCGTGTCGTTCGATGATCCCGGCGTCTTCAAACAGGCGCATTGTCCGATACACGGTCGAAATCGAGATACGGTCGTCGACCTTGGCGCAGCGCCGGAAAAGTTCCTCGACATCGGGATGATCGTCCGATTCTGCCAGCACGCGCGCGATGACGCGTCGCTGTTCGGTCATGCGCATGCCTTTGGCCGCACAGAGTGCCTCGATGTTCTTTTTTTCTGCGATATTCTTGCCCGCGGTGGTCACGTCGCGTCTCTGTCGTCTGTCTGGCCCGGCTTAGAGCTTCCTATCATATTGATCCTGTCTGCCATGTGTCCATCGAGCGATCAGGACAGGTCTCGTCGCAGCACCAGCGCGGCGGCGTCCTTGCTGTCAGGGCTAGGGTAGTAGTTGGGGCGGCGCGACACATCGTCAAAGCCGGCACGGCGGTAAAGCCGGAGGGCCGGGTCGTTGTGTTCATCGACTTCCAGGAATACCGCACGTGCACCAAGGCCGGCCAGCCGGCGTAAATGCAGATTGAGCAGCTTGCGGGCAAGGCCCAGTCCGCGCTGGCGGTGCGCCACCGCGACCGAAAGAATTTCAGCCTCGTCCTCAACCAGCCGCGACATGATAAAGCCCGCAAGCTTTGTACCAGTCATCGCGCGGTGCGAGATGACGTGCCGGTCGAGCAACAGGGTTTCAACTTCTTGCTCGCTCCAGCCGCGCCGAAAAGATTCGCCATGCAGCATTGCGATTGCCGGCGCGTCGCGCGCGCTTGCTTCGGTCACTACGGGCTCGCCGCGCGCGAAAAGGTTGCTGATAAATCCGATCATCGCCGGGCCAATTGCACAGAGTCTTGCGGGCGGGCATCCGGCGCGCGCAGATAGAGCGGCTTTGGTGGCGTGTGAGTATCGGTGGCTGCGGCGCCGAGTCTTGCGACCCAGTCGATCGGCGGCGCGGGAAGCTGCGCGACGGCGGTCGGCGCGCGCTCGCCCGAGGGCCACAGCGCCGCCAATTTGTTGGCCGCGGTGCCGGTAATGCGCGGTGCGCCGGTTGTCGCGACACGCAGAGCCTCGCGCAACGGTGCAACCCGCGGCGCGACGATGGTGCGACCGCCGGGACCAAATACCTGGAGGTAGACGTGGTCATGCCGCGCGTCGATTGCCACGACTACTGGCAGCGTATCATCGGCTGCGATGAACGGCGCGGCGAAGGCCGCGAGCGTCGTTAGACCAATCGCCGGCTTGTCGGCGGCGAGTGCGATGCCGCGGGCCGCTGCGATGCCGACGCGCAATCCGGTAAAGCTTCCGGGTCCGTTGGTCACCGCGATGCGATCAATGGAGGTAAAGCTCAATCGGGCGCCGTCGAGCACGCGCGCCACCAGCGGCATTAGCGCTTCGGCATGGCCGCGCTCCATCGGCAGCGATTCATACACATGCATGTCCGTTCGTTCGGTGTCGAGCAGCCCGACCGAACAGGCCTCGAGAGCGGTATCGATCGCCAGGACACGCATGCAGGCAAGCTTACCATTGTACTGGCCGGACTTGTCCCGCTATCCACGTTTTACAAACCATGCCCGGAAACGAGCATGCGCGGGCGCCGGGCCGGACATGACTAAACTTACCGAAATATCCGGCTACACCGGCCGTACTTCGACGACCTCGGGCACGAAGTGACGCAGCAGGTTCTGGATGCCGTGCTTGAGCGTCGCGGTTGAGGATGGGCAGCCAGAGCAGGCGCCCTTCATATTGAGATAGACGATGCCTTCCTTGTAACCGCGGAAGGTGATGTCGCCGCCATCGCCCGCCACCGCAGGGCGTACGCGTGTTTCGATCAGGTCCTTGATGGTTGCCACAGTCTCCGCGTCCTTCGCCTCGAAAAACTCGTCCGTGGCCGCTTCAGCCGGCTGGGCATCCTCCGCCAGGAGCGGCGCACCCGACATATAGTGCTCCATGATCGCACCGAGGATCGCCGGTTTCATCTGTTGCCAGTCGCCGCCGGTCTTGGTCACTGAAATGAAATCCGAGCCAAAGAAGACCCCACCGACATTCGAAACGCCAAACAGGCGCGTCGCCAGCGGCGATCGTGCGGCGGCTTCCTTCGATGGCATGTCGAGCGTTCCGTCTTCGAGCACCGGACGCCCCGGCAAAAACTTCAGCGTGGCAGGGTTGGGCGTAGCTTCAGTCTGAATGAACATCCAATTCGCTCCTTGCTCACGGGTTCAAGGCCCGTGGTGGCGAAACTATAGCGCATAAATGGCGATTGCGCTCGTCGCGGTCAACCGGCGCAAAATGGGCCTGAATCAGGAACTCGCGTCGATGTCATCGTCGCTGAGATGTCCCGGCACGAGCGCCACCGGAATAGGGAAGGTCCCTGCGGTCTTGGCCAGGTTGGTAACCAACGGGCCCGGGCCCTCCTTGCCGGTGCCGGCGGCGAGCACGAGGATGCCGATGTCGGCATCCTCGTCGATCAGCTTGATGATCTCTTCGGCGGTGTCGCCTTCGCGGATCACCCTGTCGGGCGTGATGCGCGCGATCTTTTTCGCTCGCGCTGCGAATTTATCGAGCACCGTATTTGCCGCTTCCTGCTGCTCGGCCTTCATGATGTCGGCAACACCAAGCCATTGCTGGTTGCGATCGCCGGGTTCGATGACGCGCAGCATCACCATCTGCGATTTGGTGCGGCCGGCGCGCTTGGCCGCCCAATAGACCGCCCGGTCGCACTCTTCGGTGTCGTCGATGACCACCAGATATTTTCGCTTGTGGCCGGCCTCGTAGCTGCGGCGCTTGCTGCTCATGGCGTCCAATCATATGCGCGGTAATGGATACACAAGCACGCAATGGTGGCACGGCGGCTGCCGCGTCGACAAGGCGGGTATCCCGCGTCGCAACTAGCGATGCACGAAACCGACGATATCCTTGACCGCCTTCATGGTTTCCGCGGCGATCACGCGTGCACGCTGTGAGCCCTCCGCCAATACCGAATCGATGTAAACCGGATCCTGCACCAGCTTCTTCATCTCGGAACCGATCGGGCCGAGTTTGGCGACCGCGACATCGACAAGCGCGGCTTTGAAAGCCGAGAATTGTCCGCCGCCGAACTGTCCAAGCACCTCGGCTTTGCTGACGCCTTGCAAGGCGGCGTAAATGCCGACCAGGTTGTCGGCTTCGGGGCGTGGCGCCAATCCCTTTTCCTCGTTCGGCAGCGGCTCGGGATCGGTCTTTGCCTTGCGGATCTTCTGGGCGATGGCGTCGGCGTCGTCGGTAAGGTTGATGCGCGAGTAGTCGGATGCTTCGGACTTCGACATTTTTTTCGAGCCGTCTCGCAGCGACATCACCCGCGTTGCTGGCCCCTGGATCAACGGTTCTGGCTGCGGAAAGAACGCATCGCCATAACCGTGCGCATGGATAGAAGCCGCGAAGTCGTTGTTGAATTTCTGCGCGATGTCGCGTGACAGTTCCAGATGCTGTTTCTGATCTTCGCCCACGGGTACGTGGGTTGCACGATAAACGAGAATGTCGGCAGCCATCAGGTTCGGGTAGACATAGAGTCCGACCGAAGCGTTTTCTTTGTCCTTGCCGGCCTTCTCCTTGAACTGCGTCATGCGATTGAGCCAGCCCATGCGCGCGACGCAATTGAACACCCAAGCAAGTTCGGCATGCTCGGCGACCTGGCTCTGGTTGAAGATGATGTGTTTCGTCGGATCGATGCCGCAGGCAAGGAATGCAGCGGTCACCTCGCGCGTGGCGCGCGGCAATTCGCTCGGGTCCTGCCACACCGTAATGGCGTGCAGATCAACGACGCAATAGATGCAATCATAGCGATCCTGCAGCGCGACAAATTTCGTGATCGCGCCGAGATAGTTGCCGAGGTGCAGATTGCCGGTCGGCTGCACTCCGGAAAACACTCGCTCCTTGAACGCCATTGCCCGTCCTCTTTTATTTGCGCGGAGCCATGCCACGGCGGAGGCGCGCGACGCAAGACCTTTAAGCTTTGTGGCCTTTAAGCTTTGTGATGCATGGCCGCAGCCAGGTCCTTGAGCTTCACCGCGCCGAGCAATTGCAGCGAAGCGAGATAAGCAGCGACGCCGAGCGTCACCAGCGCGGCAAGGATCGCAAGGCGGCCAAGCGACGACGCGATCGCCGCGGAGCCGACGAGATAGGCCGCATAGGCGACTACGCAAGCCATAGTGACAGTAGCAAGTGCAATGCGTGGCAGCCGTCGTTTCGCAAGGACGTCGATACGCAGCCAGCCGCGCCGGTACAAAATAAACCAGAGTATAAGGGCGCCGACCCAGCCCGAGATGCCGATTGCGCCGGCAACGCCGACATGGCCAAAGCGCGGGAAAAGCATGATGCCGCCGGCAATCGCGGTGATCAGGCCGGCGAGTGCTGTCAGCATCGGCGTATGCGTATCTTCGTGCGCGAAAGACACGGCGCCAAACACTTTCTCAAGGACATGCCCGGGCAGCCCGACACAGATGGCCATCAGCGCGCTGCCAACCGCGACAGTGTCCTGCGGCCCAAACGCTCCATGCTCGAACAGCCCGCTCGCGATCTGATCTGCCAGCAGCGCGAAACCGGTGGCGGCGGGCAGCGCCAGGCCGAGAGCGACCTCGTAGGCGCGCGACTGCGCTTCGGTCCCCGCCGCTTTATCGTCGGCGTGCAGGCTGGTAGCGATGCGCGGCACGATGACTGCCGCGATCGCAACCGAGACGACGCCCAGCGGCAATTCGTACAGCCGATTGGCGTAGTAAAGCCACGATACGGCCGCGGGAGAAATCGAGGCGATCGCGGTTGCCGCGATCAGCTTGAGTTGCGGGATGCCGGTGGCGATCAGGCCAGGCAACGCGCGTTTGAAAAACGCTTCCGCCTGGCCGGACACATAGGTGTGAGCACGCCGCCATCGGTTGCCGGTCGACAGCCACACGGTTGCCGTCAAGGCGAGCTGGATTAACCCGGCGATACTGACGGAGAATGCAAGCCACGCGGTCGTGTAAAATTGCCCCACGTTTTCGTTCGGCAGCACGACGAGTGCTAGAACGATGACCATCACCAGATTGAACATCACCGTGCTGACGGCGACCGCGCCAACACGATTTTCGGCATTGAGCGCGGCAGCAATCACAGCCACCAGCCCGACCAGAACGATGTAGGGAATGACCATGAACAGCAGAAAGGCCGCCAGCGACCGGCGCTCGCGGTCGAAACCCGGTGCAATG
The DNA here is from genome assembly GCA_035626335.1 of Pseudolabrys sp. GTDB lineage: Bacteria > Pseudomonadota > Alphaproteobacteria > Rhizobiales > Xanthobacteraceae > Pseudolabrys. Next base: position 12,949 of record DASPNW010000028.1, on the reverse strand, counting down.
ATGGCAATGACCGCCGGCGCGAAGAAAATGATGAGCATGGCCATGATGCCGCCGATGCAGAACATCGTGAGCAGGACGCGTCGGGTGAAACGGTCCGCACTGGCCGTTCCGTCGTCGTCGCGGCGCAACTTGAGCCAGATCGGCACGAACGCGCTGTTGAGTGCGCCCTCCGACAACAGGCGGCGAAAAAAATTCACCACCTGCAGCACGGCGAAGAAAGCTTCCGAATAAGGACCGGCGCCCAGCAGCGCCGCGATCCAGGCGTCGCGCAGATAGGCCAATAGCCGCGACACCAGCGTGCCGCCGCCAACGGTGGTGATATCGCGCGCCAGCGCCATGGGTGATTCCCTTGCAACACTGTAAGCCTGTGGGCACGCGCCCGTCATCCGCGATATGCCGCACGCTTGCCGCCGCGCGTCCCGCCGATATAGTGCGCGCGCCAACAACGAGGGTTACGCATGACCACGCTTCGCTACGACGTGCTCGGCATCGGCAACGCCATCGTCGACGTTATTGCGCGCGCCGAGGACGATTTCCTGGTGGCGCAGGGCATGCACAAGGGCACAATGGCGTTGATCGACGAGGCCCGCGCACAGGGAATTTATGCGGCGATGGGGCCGGCGGTGGAAAGTTCGGGCGGATCGGCCGCCAACACCGTTGTCGGGGTTGCCAGCTTCGGTGCGCGCGCGGCCTTTGTCGGCAAGGTCAAGGATGACGAACTCGGCCGCACCTTCGCGCACGATATCCGCGCTGCCAACGTTGCATTCGACACCAAGCCGGCGAGCAACGGCCCTTCGACGGCGCGTTGCTATATCATGGTAACGCCGGACGGCGAGCGCACCATGAACACGTATCTGGGCGCCGCTCAGAATCTGCAACCAAGCGACATCGACGACACCCAGATCGCAAGCGCGGCCGTCACCTATCTCGAAGGTTACCTGTGGGACCCGCCGCAGGCGAAGGACGCCTTCATCAAGGCGGCGGGAATCGCACACAAATCGGGCCGCCGCGTCGCGCTTACATTGTCAGATGCATTCTGTGTCGACCGCTATCGCGCGGAATTTCTCGACCTGATCCGCAAGGGCGTAGTCGATATCGTATTTGCCAATGAACGCGAGCTGCACAGCCTCTATGAGACCGCCGACTTCGACAGCGCGGCGCAGGCATTGCGCGGCGAGGCGAAGCTTGCGGTTGTCACGCGCAGCGAAAAAGGTTGCGTCGTCATCAGCAAAGACGCAATGGAGACGGTGGCGGCGGAGCCGGTCGAGCAGGTGGCGGATGTCACCGGCGCCGGCGATTTATTCGCGGCCGGCTTTCTGGTCGGTCTTGCGCGCGGAAAGGATCATCGCGCGGCCGCCCGGTTGGGCGCGCTTGCGGCGGCCGAAGTCATTCAGCACATCGGCGCCCGGCCGGCGGTATCATTGAAGGCGCGCGCTGCCGAGAACGGCCTCACAATATAATAGCTTAAGCGGCTCGACGTCGGGGATTGGTAACCAATTGGTAACCGATGGTGGTTACCGATTGATGAATAACCGATCGGGGACGTAAAGCCATGGCCGATTCAGAGAGCGCGTCCGAGCGCGCAAAGCCGACGTTCGAATTGCCAGTCACCGAATCGCCGTCGATCTCGCCGGCAAATACAGAGCGAAGTATAGAGAGTGACGTCGAACCAACGCCGGAAACGCCCGCCCAATCCGCCGAAGAAGAAACCCCGAGCGCTGTCGCCGGCCCCAAAGACGTCATGGCCATCCCGCAGATTGAAATAAAGAAACGCCTGCGCTTCGTCTTGCGTCCGCGTCACAAACGCCACGCGCTGCTTGCAGCTTCGATTGCAATCGCAGCCGCTTTTGGAGCGGTCGTCGGCGCGGCGACAACGGGTGGCTTCTCGGGGCCAAAGGCGGCCGACGTCTCGATGGAAGAGAACAAGGCGACGCAGCAATCTGTTACTCACCTTGCCAAGGAAATTGCCAACATCAAGATGAGCCTCGACGCCGCCAGCAAATCGGCCAACAGCCAGATCGCAAAAATCAGCGAACGTCTTGGCCGCGACGGCGTCGACGCCACCGGCTCTGTCGCGCCGCCGCAAGCCGCTTCGCCGGCACCGCGCCCGTCAGCCATCGCCGCCGAATTGCAGCCGCCCCGGTTGCCGATCGTAACGGACTGGTCGATCCGCGAAGCTCGTGACGGCTTCATTTATGTGCAAGGGCATGGCGACGTTTACCAGGTCGTACCGGGTGCGCCGTTGCCCGGCCTCGGCCCGGTCGAACAGATCAAACGGCAGGACGGCCGATGGCTGGTGGTGACCCCGAGAGGCATCATCGTGTCAATGCGCGACCGCCGCTATTTCGAACAGTTCTGAACGATCGCCGCACGTAAGGGAAATCAACGGCGCCTTCCGGCGCCGCTCTTCATTTACGCGTGAGGCGGTGGCGAGCGGCGGTAAAGCGTGTCAGATTTGCGTCGGTGCGGATCATGCCATGTACAATGCTTGCCTGAGAATCGTCGCGGCGACGGCCGTCGCTGTTGCCGCGGCAACGGTAGCCGCCGCACAAGGCGCGGCACCGCCAACCAAGCCTGAAATGACGCAAAGTTGTCCCGGTCTTATCGCGGCCGGGCCCCCGTTCGTTCAGCCCGCCGCAGCGCGTCTTGCCGCGCTTGAGCGCGAGCAGGCCCGCATCAGCTATGTCGGTCATTCGACGTTCCTGATCGAAAGCCCGCAGCTGGTGCGCATCGCCACCGACTACAACGACTACGTCAGGCCAGCCGTGCTGCCCGACATCGCGACGATGAATCACGCGCACTCGACGCACTACACCCTGTCGCCCGATCCCGGCATTAAGTACGTGCTGCACGGTTGGGCGGACGATGAAAAACCCGCGCGCGTCGATCTGCAATACAAGGATGTGCGCGTGCGCAACGTGCCCACCAATATCCGGACGTTTGAAGGCGGCACCGAACGGCACGGCAATTCGATCTTCGTGTTCGAGGTCGCCACCCTGTGCATTGCCCATCTCGGGCATCTGCATCACACGCTCACTCAGCAGCAGCTCAACGAGATCGGCCGCATCGATGTGGTGCTGGTGCCGGTGGACGGATCATACACACTCGACCTCGACGGGATGGTCGAAGTGCTGCAGGCGCTCAAGGCTCCTCTGATGATTCCAATGCACTATTTCAGCGCTTACACGCTTGATCGTTTTCTCCAGCGTGTGCGCCAGGAATGGGACGTGGAGGTCGCCGAGATACCCTCACTGGTGGTGTCCAAAACGACCCTCCCGGCAAAACCGAAAGTGCTCGTGCTCCCAGGGCATTAACTTTCGCCGGTAACCTTGCCGCTATGCGGAAATGCCTGTTTTGCCGCTTCTTCAAAATGCGGCCACGATTACCTATTTATCAACAGCACCAGTTGACCGCGCGGAACAAATGGTTAGTTGTCGCGTTCTTGGTGCGCACTTTAATAGACTCATATTGAGGGAATTTTTTATGGTTCAGACTTGGAGCAGTTGGAAGCGATTTCCCGATTCGCACAGCGGCGAGCACGTCGAGGCGCCGATCGGTCCCGGGGTCTACGAAGTCCGTCATACGATGACCGGGCGGGTCATTGCCTTCGGCCACTCCGCCAACGTGGCCAATGCGCTCGCCGACCTGAAACTCAATGGCAACGCCAGCGCATTCAGCCGGCTTTTCCGCAAACAGCCGCTGGTGTCGCGCGTCTCCGATCTCGAGTATCGCACCTGCGCGGCTGCGAGCCGCGCCGAAGCCAAAACCGCCGCGCAACGCATGCTGGGTCTGCGGCAGACCGCCTGGCGCCGTCGCATGGATACGGGTTGGGCCGCACGCGGATCCAACTGAACTGCGATAATTCGGTTTTGCGGCCGGCCTTTGTGCCGGCCGCTTTGTTTAGCGGACCGGCGCGTGCCTTTCGGTCAGTCACGGACTTCGTGTAATGTTGCCTCCGTCGGAGGGGACGCGCACCGATGCTGAGTGCAGAGCAGAACGATCTCATAACCCGAACCGGAGCCGGTACGCCGGCGGGCGACCTGATGCGGCGCTATTGGCAGCCGGCGGCGCTGGTCGACGAGCTTTCCGGCAATCGTCCGGTGAAGCCGGTGCGGTTGTTCGGCGAAGACCTGGTGATATTCAAGGACGAGAAGGGCCATTATGGCCTTCTCGGCCGCCGCTGCCCGCACCGCGGCACCGATCTCGCCTACGGTCGGCTCGAAGACGGCGGCTTGCGCTGCGCCTTTCACGGCTGGCTGTTCGACGTGCATGGCAAATGTCTCGAGACGCCGGCCGAGCCCGACGACAGCAATCTCTGCGCCAATGTCAGGCAAAAATCTTATCCCGTGGTGGAAAAGAGCGGCATTCTGTTTGCTTACCTCGGGCCGGCGGAGCCGCCGGCGTTTCCGCATTTCGATTGCTTTGTTGCGCCGGAGAGCCACACCTTCGCGTTCAAGGGCATGATCGAGTGCAATTGGCTGCAGTCGCTCGAAGTCGGCATCGACCCGGTGCATACGTCGTTTCTGCACCGCTTCTTCGAGGATGAGGATCCGAGTCAGGCGTACGGAAAATTATTTCGCGATACGTCGCGCGATTCCGACATGCCGATGTCGCGCATCATGCGCGAATTCACTCGCCCGCGCATAGAGGTCGAGCCGACCGAATTCGGCTTCAGGCTAGTCACATTGCGGCAGATCAGCGACGCGAGCACTCACGTGCGCGTCACCAATCTGATGTTCCCCAACGCATTCGTCATTCCGATGAGCCGTGAGATGACGATCACGCAGTGGCATGTGCCGGTCGACGATACAAAGCACTACTGGTACGCGATCTTCACGAGCTTCGGCACGCCCGTCGACAAGGACGAGATGCGTCGTCAGCGTCTCGCGCTCTATCAGTTGCCCGATTACATTCCGAACAAGAACAAGAGCAACGACTACGGGTTTGATCCGCACGAGCAGCAGCACGAGACCTATACCGGCATGGGCGCCGACATCAACGTCCACGACCAGTGGGCCTGCGAGTCGATGGGTGCGATCCAGGATCGCACCAGCGAACATCTCGGCACGTCCGACAAGGCGATCAGCGCCTATCGCAAGCTTCTGCGTCAGGCCATCGAGCAGGCGGGCAAGGGGGAGAAGCCGATCATGGTCCTCGATCGCGCGCGTGCCGCAAGCATTACGGGGCCGGCAGCGGTTGACGGCATCGGTCCGGCCGACGACTGGCAGGGTTATTGGCAGAAGAGCGAGGCGAGCAAACGCCGCGCCGCGAGTTGGACGAATGGGCACTAGAGCCTGATGCCCGCGCGTTCGCGTAAATCCGCCGGCTTCGTCGAACGGCACGGGCTGTGGAGCGACGTTCAGGCGAAGACCGCCGCGCAGGTCGAACGCATCATCAAGAAAGAAAAGCTCGAGGTCGTCCGCTTTTCTTTCGCCGATCAGCACGGCGTTCTGCGCGGCAAGACTTTGCTCGCATCCGAGGCGCCGAATGCGATGCGGACGGGCGTCTCCATGACGACGACGCTGCTCGCGAAAGACACCGCCCACCGTACCGTCTATCCGGTTTTCACGCCCGGCGGCGGCTTCGCAATGACGGAGATGCAGGGTGGCGGAGATTTCGTCATGGTGGCCGACCCATCGACATTCCGGGTCCTGCCATGGGCGACGAAGACCGGCTGGCTGCTGTGCGATATTTACTTCCCCAATGGGCAACCCGTGCCTTATTCGGCTCGCGCACGCTGCCGCGATGCGCTCGCGATCCTCGCCAAGGCCGGGTTTGATTTTTGCGCCGGGCTGGAAGTCGAATTCCACCTGTTCAAGCTGGAAAACCCGCGGCTGGCGCCAGCCGACGCCACCTGGCCTCCGGAGGCGCCTGACGTCAGCCTGCTGACGCAAGGCCATCAATATCTCACCGAGTCGCGCTTCGACATGCTGGATCCGGCGGTTGAAATACTGCGCCGCGGCGTCGAACAACTCGGTCTGCCATTGCGCTCGGTCGAAATCGAGCTCGGTCCCAGCCAATGCGAGTTCACCTTCCGGCCGCAACGAGGCCTGGAGTGCGGTGACACCATGGTGCTGTTTCGCGCCGCGGCAAAACAGATCGCGCGCCGTCATGGGTTGCTGGCGAGCTTCATGTGCCGGCCGGCGCTGCCGAATGTAATGTCGAGCGGCTGGCATCTCCACCAGTCGCTGGTCGAAGCCAAAACCGGACGCAATGCCTTCGCCTTCGATCACCCCGACGTGCTCTCGACCGTCGGCAAATATTATCTGGCCGGCCTGCTTGCGCATGCGCGCGCCGCGGCCGCCTTCACGACGCCGACGATCAACGGTTACAAGCGCTACCGGTCCTATTCGCTCGCGCCTGACCGCGCCATCTGGGCGCGCGACAATCGCGGCGTGATGATCCGCGTCCTCGGTCAGGCCGGCGATCCCGCAACCCGTCTGGAAAATCGGGTCGGCGAGCCTGCGGCCAACCCTTACCTTTATGTGGCATCGCAGATTTATTCCGGCCTTGATGGCATTGCGCACAGGCTTGATCCGGGACCTTCCGCCGACACACCGTATGAGACCGCCGCCGCGCTGTTGCCGAAGGATCTGCGCGAGGCCCTGATGGCGCTGCGTGCCGACGACGTTTTGCGCGCCGGCTTCGGGGCGGGGTTCATCGATTACTACACGCACATCAAGGCGGCCGAGCTGGAACGCTTCCAGAAGGAAGCGGGTGACAAGCCCCAGCTTGAGGTCACGCCGTGGGAGCAGAAGGAATATCTGGATCTGTTCTGATGCCTTACGCACTCACGCCAGACAAAGTGAAACTCTATTATGAAGAAGTGGGGCGGGGCACGCCGATTCTGTTCGTGCACGAGTTCGCCGGCGACCATCGCAGCTGGGAATTGCAGCTGCGCGAGTTCGGCAAGCGCTACCGCTGCATCGCCTATGCCGCCCGCGGCTACAAACCTTCCGACGTGCCGGCGGATCCCGCCGTCTACAGTTACACGCATGTCATGCGCGATGCTGCCGCGCTGCTCGACCATCTCAAAATAGAAAAGGCGCATCTCATCGGTTTGTCGATGGGCGGCTACACGGTCTTGCAGGTCGCGCTGAATTATCCAGTCCGGGTACGTTCGCTGGTGCTTGCCGGCGCGGGATCGGGCAGCGAGCGTTGGTACACGGAGGAATTTCACACGCGCTCGCGCGAACTCGCCGCGCAATTCGAGCGCGAAGGCTCCGCCGCGGTGGCGCAAACCTATGGTCGCGGTCCGAGCCGCATTCCCTTCGCGCTCAAGGATCCGCGGGGGTTTGCCGAATTTGCAAAACAACTTGCCGAACACGACGCGCAAGGCTCGGCGCACATGTCTCGCGGCTTCCAGGGCGCACGGCCCTCGCTCTATGATTTCGAGACAGAGATCCGGAAACTGCCGACGCCTGCGCTCATCGTGGTCGGTGACGAGGACGAGCGGTGCATAGAGCCAGGATTGTTTCTCAAAGACGCAATCCCCGCCTCGGGGCTCGCGATCTTCCCAAAGACCGGCCACGCGGTGAATCTTGAAGAGCCGGAGCTGTTCAATCAGGTGGTCGGTGATTTCCTGTCGCGCGTCGACGGCGGCAGCTGGCTACCGCGCGATCCGCGCTCTCGCGCGGCCAGGCCTTCGTCAGCCAAGCCCCCGTCATAGGAATGGAACCAGGCCGCGGCTCCGCTCATTATCGGGGCGAAAACCGCAAGGAGACCTGCCGATGCTGAAATGGGCCGTCATTTTCCTGATTATCGCGGTGATCGCAGGCATTTTCGGCTTTACCGACGTCGAAGCCGCGTCTGCCACAATCGCGCAATGGCTGTTTGGCATATTTCTGGTGCTGTTCCTGGGCGCGCTGGTTATCGGGTTGACCATGGGCGCCAGGCTGACGTCATGACTAACGACCGGCGATAACCATGCCGGGATTCTCCCGCACCCTGTCGGGTTTTTCCGGCTATTATTGCCTTCGTTTTCAGAACTTCAGCAGGGTGCCAGTCATGCGTAAGATCGTGTTGGCAATACTGACGGCAGGCTTGTTCGCCTCGCTTGGCGGCTCCGCCAGCGCCGCTGATCGTTATAACAATCGCTCTTACGGCTGGCGCTCGCACGTCTGGTACGGCAGCGATTGCTGCCGCCGCGGCGAACGTTACGGGCCTGGCATTCGCGTTGTCGAGCAGGTGCCTTATTGCGGCAATTGCGACAATCTCATCGGGCCTAACACCTACAATGTGGCGATAAGCTACATCGGCTACCTGCCCTGGACGCGCGGCTGCGCTCTCGGGGGCTGCTACGGTTATTACGGCGTCTACGGAGGCTGCTACTGGAAGGAAGTCCCGGTTCCGGACGGCCGGGGCGGTTGGGTCCGCGGCGTCGAGAAGATTTGCAGCTAGGCTGATTTAATCGAGGGCCGGCGCGGCGTCAGATATCCACGCTGGCGGTCAACGCATTCTGCTCGATGAAGAGGCGACGCGGCTCGACCAGTTCGCCCATCAATTCCGTGAAGATGTTGTCGGCGTCCTCGCCTTCCTTCACCTTGACCTGCAAGAGCGAGCGCGCATTCGTGTCGAGCGTTGTTTCCCAGAGCTGCTCGGGATTCATCTCGCCCAGACCCTTGTAACGCTGGAGAGTAATGCCCTTGCGCCCGGCGCCGGTCACCGCTTCGAACAAGCCGACCGGTCCATGAATAGCGAGGGTTTCGTCCTTGCGGCGGAGCATGGCGGGCGGCGTTGGGCGCGGGAAAACCGCCTGCAGCGAAGGCGCATGTTCATCGAGCTTGCGCGCGTCGGCTGAGCCGAGCAGAGCCTGGTCGATGACGGCGGCTTCCTTGACGCCGCGCACCGTGCGCTCGAAATGAAAGCCCGCATCGTCGAAGGTGCCCTGCCAGCCGCGCTCGGTTTCATCCTCCAGGGCGTCGAGCCGCTTGCCAATATAGGCGGCCGCGGCAGCGCCCTTTTTCGCATCCTCGGTGACGGCGGGGTTGAGCACGCCGGCGATCGCCGCCTGTTCGATGACCTTGCGGTTGTAACGGCTGTGCAGGCCCGACAGGATGTTGCGGATCTGCCGCGCCTCTTCGACGAGCTTGCGCAGGTCGGCCCTGGCGCGCTCCTCGCCCGACGCGAGCCGCAGCACCGCGTCCTCGATGCCGGTCGAGATCAGATAATCTTCCAGCGCTCGCTCGTCCTTCAGGTACTGCTCGGATTTGCCGCGCGCCACCTTGTACAGCGGCGGTTGCGCGATAAAGAGATTGCCGCGATCGATCAGCGCCGACATCTGCCGGAAGAAGAACGTCAGCAGCAGCGTGCGAATATGGGCGCCGTCCACGTCGGCGTCGGTCATGATGATGATCTTGTGATAGCGCAGCTTTTCCGGATTGAACTCGTCGCTAATGCCGGTTCCGAGCGCGGTGATCAGCGTGCCGATCTCCTGGCTCGACAGCATCTTGTCCAGACGCGCGCGTTCCACATTCAGGATCTTGCCGCGCAAGGGCAACACCGCCTGGAATTCGCGGTTGCGGCCCTGTTTGGCGGAACCGCCGGCGCTGTCACCCTCGACGATGAACAGTTCGGATTTGGCCGGGTCGCGCTCCTGACAGTCGGCGAGCTTGCCCGGCAGCGAAGAGACGTCGAGCGCGCCCTTGCGGCGGGTCAATTCGCGCGCCTTGCGTGCCGCCTCGCGGGCGGCGGCGGCCTCCACCACCTTGCCAACAATCACTTTTGCTTCTGAAGGATGTATTTCAAACCAATCCTGTAAAGCCTGGTTGACGACGTTTTCGACCACCGGCCGCACTTCCGAAGAGACGAGCTTGTCCTTGGTCTGCGAGGAGAACTTGGGGTCCGGCACCTTGCAGGACAGCACGGCCGTCAATCCCTCGCGGCAATCGTCGCCGGTGAGCGCGACTTTCTCCTTGTGAGCCGTACCGATGGTCTCGGCGTATTGCGTGATCTGGCGCGTAAGCGCACCGCGGAAACCGGCGAGATGGGTGCCGCCGTCGCGCTGCGGGATGTTGTTGGTAAAACAAAGCACGCTTTCGTGGTAGCTGTCGTTCCACCACAACGCACATTCGACCGTAATGCCTTCGCGCTCGGACTTGATCATCACCGGCGCGGGGATCAACGACTTCTTGTTGCGATCGAGGAATTTCACGAAGGCCTCAACGCCACCTTCGTATTTCATCTCCTCGCGCTTTTCGACCGCATGCCGCTGGTCGGCGAGAACAATCAAAACACCGGAATTCAGGAATGCGAGCTCACGCAGGCGATGTTCGAGCGTCGCGAAGTCGAACTCTACCATCGTGAAGGTCTTCGTCGATGGCAAGAAGGTAACTTCCGTGCCGCGCCTGCCCTTGGCATCTCCGGTCGATTTTAGGGGCTTGACCGCGACGCCATCGCGGAACTCCATGAAGTGTTCCTTGCCGTCGCGCCAGATGGTGAGCTTGAGCCAGCTCGAGAGCGCGTTCACCACCGAGACGCCGACGCCGTGCAAACCGCCGGACACCTTGTAGGAGTTCTGATCGAATTTTCCGCCGGCGTGCAGCTGGGTCATGATGACCTCGGCCGCCGACACACCTTCGCCTTTATGGATGTCGGTGGGAATGCCACGGCCGTTGTCATGGACCGTACAGGAGCCGTCCGGATTGAGCGTCACGGTGACTTCGGTGGCGAATCCCGCAAGGGCTTCGTCGATGGCATTGTCCACCACCTCATAGACCATGTGGTGGAGGCCGGAGCCGTCATCGGTATCGCCAATGTACATGCCCGGTCGCTTGCGCACGGCGTCGAGGCCTTTAAGGACCTTGATCGACTCGGCGCCATAGTCGGACGGGTTTTTGCGGGCCGGTTCAACCATTGGCGGCACCTTCCAGACGAGCAGAAAATTGAGTCGGAATAGGCAGTTTGTGTGACACGAAAATAGGGTTCCGTACAGGGTAAAGTCAGGACCTTTAATATGTTGATCTAGCAGTGTTTTTTAAAGGGCAGGGGGTATAGAAATCCCCACTTTTTTTGTCGCATTTTTAGTCCGAATCAGGCCTCCAAAACGCATCGCAAATGGCCCGAAATCGGAGCCGATTTTGGCGCGTTGAATCCATTGCTTGCGCCGGGGTGCCGCCATGGCGTTTAAGCCATCAACGTTGCCGACCTGATTGGTTGCCCGATGCGTTTGTTCTCCCGCCCGCTCGAAGTCCCGCACCGTCTGCGCGCGATCGTACGCGCGCGGGAATCAAGCGTTATCGTGCTGGCGGTGGTTATCGGCGCGATCGCCGGCCTGGCGGTTGCCGCCATGGGGGAAGCGGTCGGGCTCATGCATCAGGTTTTTTTCGGCCTCGATCCGGGCGAGCGGCTGTCGGGCCGCGGTTCGCTTGATCCGCTTCGCGCGTTCCTGGCGCCCTGCGTCGGCGGTCTGCTCTTCGGTCTCGTTACAGCTTATGTTACGCGGCGGCGCGGCACCGAAGTCGATCCGATCGAGGCCAATGCGCTGCACGGCGGCCGCATGTCGCTCATCGGCAGCATGATCGTGTCGTTGCAGACGATATGGTCGAGCGGCGTCGGCGCCTCGGTCGGCCTGGAGGCCGGCTACACCCAGATCGCCGCCGGCATCGCCTCGCGCATCGGCGTCGCCTTTCGCCTGCGCCGCGGCGACCTGCGCGTCCTGGTCGGCTGCGGCGCCGCCGCCGGCATTGCCGGCGCCTTCGGCGCGCCGCTGGCCGGCGCATTCTACGGCTTCGAATTGATCATCGGCAGCTATTCGTCGAACACGCTGGCGCCGGTCGGCATCGCCGCCCTGATCGGCTTTCTGGTGGCGAACGAGTTTTCGCCGGCCCACCTCGGCGTCGTGGCGCCGGACAAGACCACGATTGCGGCGCACGACCTCGTGCTTGCCGCCACGCTCGGTCTGTTGGCGGCGATGGTCGGTATCGTCCTGATGCGCGGCGTCGCCATTTGCGAGGCGATGTTCACGCGGTCGCGGCTGCGGCCGTCGCTGCGCACCGGGATCGGCGGCTTGTTCGTCGGATTGCTCGCAATGCTGTCGCCGCAGATCATGTCGTCCGGTCACGGCGCGTTGCGCGTCGCCGGCATGCTCGATCTGTCGTTCCGCACCGTGCTGCTCTTGTTCGTGCTCAAGATCGTCGCCTCGATCGCTTCGCTCGGCTCCGGCTTCCGCGGCGGCTTGTTCTTCTCGTCGCTTCTGATCGGCGCGCTCGGCGGCCACCTGTTGGCGATCGCGCTGACCATGACCTGGCCGACCGCCTATTTCGATCCCAACGCCTATGCGGTCATCGGCATGAGCGCGCTGGCGGCGTCCGTCATCGGCGGCCCGCTGACCATGATCTTCATCGCGCTCGAGACCACCGGCGACCTGTGGCTGACCACCGCGGTGCTGATCGCGGTGATCATCGCCGCGCAGGTCACCCGCGAAGGCTTCGGCTATTCGTTCGCGACCTGGCGCTTCCATCTGCGCGGCGAGACCATCCGCAGCGCCGCCGACATCGGCTGGATGCGCGATCTCACCGTCGGCAGCATGATGCGCGAGGACGTGCAGACGGTGCATGCCTCGACCACGGTCGGCGCGTTCCGCGAGCAGTTTCCGCTCGGCGCCATGCCCTATGTGGTCGCCGTCGACGAGGCCGAGCGCTATGTCGGTCTCATCCTGATGGCGGACGCCCATTCGTCGGAGGCCGACGCCGAAAAGTCGGTCAAGGAGCTGCTGCACTATCGCGAGGATTTGCTGCTGCCCGGCATGGCGGTGAAGGAGGCGGTGCTGGCCTTCGACCGCGCCGAGGCCGAAGCGCTCGCGGTCGTCGATTCCTACCGCGACCGTCACGTCATCGGGCTATTGACCGAGGCCTATGTGCTGCGCCGCTACGCCGCGGCGCTGGAGCGCCGCCGCCGCGAGCTGGTCGGCGACGAATAATCCTTCGCGCCGTTTTGGATGGCGCGCCGC